>CAXXHG010000041.1:0-91624 GCA_963666315.2 Binatia bacterium | reverse complement strand
TGGCGGCCATGCCAGTGGCGAAACAGATGGCTGTCTCTCCCCCTTCAACATAGGCTAAATTTTCCTCCAGCATGCCCCGGGTAGGCTCATCCAGACGGTCGTAGATATAGATGGGCACTCGCCGGGAGTTGTCTGCTGCAGTTCCAGTGGTCGTCTCTATTTCGTCTAGTCCAGCATACTCATGCTGGGCGAACTCGATAAATCCCTGTTCGCCACGATGGGCTGAACTGAGCCGAATAGGTTGTTGAAGCGGTCAGGGGGGGAATCACATGGTGGTTATAATCCCAGCGTTTGCTGTCAGGACTGCCATGGATGAGATGCGTCCGTGTACGATAGGGCGCTTTTTTTCTGGAGCGTACTGCTGCCTTATCCATCGTTCACCTCCCTCTTAGGGTTCTTCTTGTATTATACCCTACTCAAGGGTCAGGATGTGAACGTCTGAGCGGTGCCGGCTCCGTGCTGACTGCTTTGGACTCACCGAGGCTGAGGACAGCCGTTTGCGCCGGAGGCTAGCGCTGACGGAAGGTAATGCGGCCGCGTTGGAGGTCATACGGGGAGAGCTGTACTGTGACATTGTCCCCTTGGATGATTTTAATAAAGAATTTACGCATCTTGCCCGCAACATGGGCAAGAATAGTGTGCCCGTTCTCAAGCTCGACACGAAAAAACGCGTTGGGAAGGACTTGGGTTACTTTCCCACTCATCTCAATAATATCTTTTTCGACGGCCGGCTCCGAGCTCTTCTCGGTCCGCTTCCGTCTCCGGCGACCGCCGCCGCCTCGACGTGGTCTTGCCATAAAACTTCCTCCTTAGCGATTTGACACAATAAAAAGAAACCCCGGACTATTCATAATAGTCTCCGGGGTCGGCTGTTTATTGTTCCCAGTAGTATGAAAAATCCAAAGACAAGAAGGGAATTTATCAGATCGCTCAGTTGAAGACAACCGGAACGGCGCTAATGAGCGGGAATGAGCAGGAATGAGAATGACGACGCGGCATGAGTACCGGCAGTGCCCCGGTAGTGCCCCGGTAGTGCCCCGGTAGTGCCCCGGTAGTGCCCCGGTAGTGCCCCGGTAGTGCGGTCAACCCTCAGCTGCCTGCAGGTGCCCAGGGCCGTAACAGCGATATTGACCCGGTCGAGATAGTTGATCATGCTGCCCGTCGTTAACAGACTGACGAGCCGCTAGCGGACAGGACATGCAATCCCTTAATGTCTTCTTTCTCGGCTTGAGGATTCCAGCCTAGCCTGGGGGAGAAGGTCACAGAGTTTTTATAATAACGACTGGAGGCCGCGTGCTCTACGGCGAAGCTTTTGCATTAACAGCCGCATTATTATGGGGCGTGGTACCGATTTTGGTGCGCAAGGGACTGCCTCATGCCAACGTCTCGGTCGGCGTTCTCGACGGGCTCTTTGCAAGCTTGCCATTGCTTGTATTGGTCTTCACTTTCTATCCTCGCTCAGTAATACACGCCGTCGCTCCGCAAGCGGCGCTGTGGTTCGTGCTAGCGGGAATCTCAGGTCCATGCCTGGGTCGATTGTTTAATTACATCGGGGTTGCTCGGCTTGGGCCAGTCAAGAGTACGCCGCTGGTGAATACGGCTCCACTGTTCACAACCGTCTTTGCGGTGCTCTTTCTGGGTGAACACATCACGCTAAAAATTCTCTCCGGTATCTTGCGTATCGTGGCCGGGGCAGTGGTACTAACCGGGCAGCAGCGTGGCTGAGAGCGACGGATGAAGACGAAAGATGTGCTTTATCCGCTGCTTGCGGCGCTGTGCTACGGGACCCAATCCGATCTTGGCAAAACTGGGCTTACACCTGAGTAACGAGCCGGTGCTGGGAGCTTGTATTGGCATCGTTGCAAGTGCGATTGTGTATACGACTTATTTCTTCTTGAGTGGGCCGGGGCACTATCTTGTGGCCCTGCCACGTCAGGCGGGCTGGTATTTTGGGTTGGCTGGGATGGTTTCGACCGTAGCCATTTTTCCCTGTTTTTCGCGCTTGAACGTCTCCCCGCCTCCATAGTCGCGCCGTTCATCTCCACCGTTCCGCTCGTGACCCTCATCCTGAGCTATCTCATCCTGCATGACGTAGGGCGAGTGACGCGGGTGGATGTCGTAGGGACCATTTTGATTGTCGGTGGGGTCGTGGTGGTGGTAAGTTGAGCTGTGTAGGGGCAATTCATGAATTGCCCCTACGTTATGCCAAGGATGGGGTGTGCGAGAACGCCAACACCTGCTCACACCATTTTCCAACAGCCAGGAGCTTTTCTTCAGCAAACGCGGCTGCCATGAGCTGGATGCCGAGGGGCAGGCCGGTTTTGCTCAGGCCTGAGGGTAGACCCAGGCTCGGCAGGCCGGCAAAGGTTGCCGGACCGTTAAAGGTCGGGTCCCCTGTGGTCGTGAACCCTTTTGGTGCAGGAGCAGGCGTGGCTGGTGTGAGCATGACATCGACTGTTCGGCACAGCGTGTCCAGTTCATCCCGAAAAAGATGCTGATGTCGTTGCGTTTCTAAATAGTCTACGCCTGAGATTTTGCGACCTTTCTCGATCAGGTTCTGCATCTGTGGGCTATAGCGCGCTTTGTACTGGTTATAGACCTCGCTGTGTGAGAAGGCTGACTCAACAAACATCATATTGAAATGAGCTTCAGGCGCACCCTTGAAGCTGTCGGGTAAATGGACTTCTTCGATCTTTGCCCCGGCCTGGGAGAATTGATCGGCTACTGTCTCGACGTGCTGGCGCGTTTCGTCATCGGCTTTTTCGAGACAAAATTCTCGCACCAGGCCGATTCGGGGTGGCTGCAGGTTGGTAAGAGCGGCAGAATAGTTCGGAACAAGTTGGGCCGCACTCACAGGATCGTTCTGATCTTCGCCGGCCAGTGCCTGCAGGAGAAGAGCCATGTCCGTGACCGTGCGAGAGAAAATACCCACATGATCAAGACTGCCGGAAAGGGGGTAGACGCCGTAGGTGCTGATCCGGCCAAACGTGGGCTTGAGGCCGACACAGCCACAATACGCAGCCGGTCGAATGGTCGAGCCATACGTCTGGGAGCCCAGCGCACCAAAACACATCTGAGCCGCGACGGCTGCGGCTGAGCCGCTGCTTGAGCCACCAGGTGTATGTTCAAGATTCCAGGGATTATGGGTGGGTGATGGAGCGAGGGCGGCAAATTCAGTGGTTTGGGCTTTGCCGAGAATCACCGCGCCTGCTTCCTTCAGGAGTCGGACGGAAGTCGCATCATAATCGGGCACAAAGTCGGCATAGATGGCTGAGCCCATGGTCGTCTTCATGCCCGCAGTCAAGAAGATATCCTTGAGTCCAATCGGGATGCCGTGTAGAGGACCGCGATGCTGGCCCTGTTTCATTTCTGTCTCACAACGTTGTGCTGCAGACAGGGCGCCGTCACGATCTACGGTTACCCAAGCCAGGAGACGAGGCTCAAGCTGGTCGAGCCGGTCTAGACAGGAACGCACGAGTTCAACCGGAGAGAGTTGTCCGGTGCGCATATGCTCGGCTGCTGTTGCAATTGTGAGTGTGTATGGCTGGGTCATACCGACGACCTTTCCCGCATTAAGCAAAGCGCTACCGTTAATCCTTCTCGTCCTGCGCCAACTCATCGAGCTGGACTAGAATGCCGTCTGGGTCACGTAGGAAGGCGCTATTGAAATTGCCATCCTTGGTTTTTGTTACCGTAGGCGGCACGACGAAATCGGCGCCTTTGGCTGTCAACTCTTTATAGACCTGGGGCAGATTCTCTACCCAAAAAGCAAAATGATGGATGCCGATCTGGTCAAGCTTAATCGGCTCGCCACTCACCGGTTTATCGGAATGTTCAGACAGGACCAGAAACGCCTCATGTTTGCCCTTTTTCCAATACAATGTTGCCACCCGGCGCCGGTCATGCGGATCTTTATACAACGCAGGCAGGACCGTGCCCCGCGTTTCTTGGACCTCGTCGCGGACAACCTCAAAGCCGAGCAGATCACGATAAAATTGGAGCGAGGTATCCAGGTCACGCACCCCGATCGCAATATGGGAAACGCCGTTGGTGATCATTATTATCCCTCCGAAAACCTCTGCGAAAACCTTTAACTGACCCCTCTGTCTGCCATTACCGCACAGGAGAAGTCAAGCGAGGGCCCACTGAGTGCCCAGGGCGCGCTCAGCGAGGCGCCCTCAGCAGGGATTAAGCTGGATGAGAAAAGCGTTAGATTGGGTAGGGGGCCGCATGTGGACTAGGAGAACGCGAGCAAAAATCGCATCTAGCGCGCGCGAGAAGAGGTTCCAAGGCGGGTGTGGTTTCCAAAGAGCCGGAAACCACACCCGCTCAATTACTACTAAAGCTTGGTAAAACAATCTGGTCGGGTGGGAGAGTAACCTGCTGTAAAGTGGCTTCCATAGCGATTTCTCGGACAAGGGAAAGATAGGCCTCACCCATTCCTTTTTCTTTCCACAGACCAAAGCGTGGCAGATAGACTTGCCCGTCTTGTTCAACGCGAGCCTGCGGCAACATTTTTATTTTTTCGTATATTAAGCCTGCAGCGTCCTTATCCGGAAAACTTCCAAAGTGAAAGCTATAGAATAAATATCGAGACGCCGTCTGCTTTTTGTCTGGACTAGATGCCGCCTGCTTTTTGTCTGGATTGGTTGCCACTTGCTTTTTAACGGGGGGTACGGCTGCCTGGGGGGCATCAACCTGCGGACTGGATTCGGGCTGCCCGGCAGTTGCGATTTCCACCGCAGTTTCCATCAAAACGGTCCGGTCTGGAACGTGTCGGGCGGTACGCAGATACGCATCGGGCGCAATTTTCTTGGCTGCAGCCCGAAATTTCAGTGCGTCGGCTCGATTTTGCCATAGGCCAAAGCGGGCCGTATAGGCTTTGCCAGTTCGTTCTATGCGAGAATCAGGCAGATCTTTGATACGTGCATACGTCTGTTAGGCTTCTGTTTTGGTGGCGAAGCTTCCCAGTTGGAAACTGTAGAAGAGTTCCTCGTCGGCTGGAGACGACACGGCTGCGACCGGTGTTTCAGCCGGTTTTTTCGTTGGCGGCGGTGGAGAGGGTAACGGTTCTGGTGGAGCTTTGACCTGCTTTTGTTTGGTCTGCTCTTTTGCCTCTTCTTTTATAGGTTCTTGTACATGTTCTTGGGCCTGCTCGTGACTCGACTCTTGAGGAACCGGCTTTGGGCTGGCAGCCGCAGCAGGGTCATCAAGTGAATCCGGAACAATAAGCCGTTCAGTACGGTACAGGGCTTTCCTGATTGTGGCTCCTGGCGCGATTTTGCGTACATCGGCCAGAATGGCCTGTGCGTCGCTATGATTCTGCCACAAACCAACTCGAGCGGTGTAGTATTTGCCGATACGTTCAATCCGCGCTTGAGGCTGGCTTTTGATCTTCTCATAGAACTGTAGCGCACTCTTTTTGTTAGGAATGCTGCTGAGCTGAATACTGTAATAGCTTGTTGCCGCCTGTACCGGACGGTCCCATACTGGGGACACCCCTACCTGGAAAGAGAACACCAGAAAGAAAAAGATGATACGCAGTGCAATTGTCATACTAACCTCACCCTACGGTAGCCATTGCCTCATTGGAACAAGTTGGCATAAGAAAAACCTTTCCGGGTAGTGTGCAAGAATAACGCCAGGGGCTGATAGTGGAACACAATTTGCGAAATTAGGACTCTTACAAAAAATTCTTGTGGTTTTCTCACTATACAGAGCTATTCAAGAACGCATGACTTACGGCCAGAAGAGAAAGGGAGGCGAGACATGAACGGGGATATGGTCAGTCGTGTCAGTTTCTTGACACTCCATCCCTGCCGGGACGATTGAAAATCGACACCTCAGGATAATAATTGCAAGAAGGGACAAGAAGAAGATGGAGGAGTGAGTAATGGATAATGGAGAATTCAAGGCGGCAGGCGTGTGTTGGGATCTTGGGGGACTGTATACGAGTCCGGACGACGCACAGATCGAGATCGACCTGAGGGAAGCGCGCCGCTGCGCCGAAGCTTTGGCTCAGACATACCGAGGCAAGATCGAAAGCGGGCAAATCGATGGGCCGACATTAGCCCGCGCGCTCGCTGAATATGAAGCCATTGCCGAGTTGCAGCAGAAACCGGCGTTCTACGCGTCCCTCCTGTTTGCCGCTGACACCCAGAACCAGCGGGCTCAACAACTCGTGCAGCACACGCGCGAGGCGGCAACCGATATTGAGAACCTGTTGATCTTTTTCTCGCTGGAACTCATCGCGCTTGAGGATACACAGGCGGCTGCGTTGCTGACCGCAGCCGAGATGCAGGACTATCGGCACTATCTCGAAAGTGTCCGGCGCTTTAAGGCGCATACCTTAAGTGAAAAGGAAGAGCAGCTCCTCAACCAGAAAAACCTGTCCGGCAAACAGGCATTTGTGAAGTTGTACGATGAACTGAGTGGCTCGTTGCGCTTTCCGCTGACCGTTGACGGTGAGGATCAGCTACTGACCGATGGGGAGGTCATGGCCCTCTTGCAGCAGGCAGATCGCGGGCTGCGTGAGCGGGCACTCACGACGTTCCTTGAGACGTATGCGCAGCACGCGCTGGTGCTGACCGCTGTTTTTAATAATCTCCTGCTCGACCACAAAATTGAGTGCGAGCAGCGTCACTATGACGATGTGGTCACACCGACGCATTTATCAAATGAAATTGCGCCGCACACGGTCGAGGCCATGATGCAGGCAGTCGAACGCCACTATCCCTTGGCGCAAGAGTATTTTCAACTCAAGGCCGAACTGCTCGGTCTTGAGCGTCTCAAGAATACGGACCTGTATGCCCCGATCGAAACTGCGCCAGAAGAAATTTCGTTCGCTGCAGCACAAGATTTAATCCTAACCGCCTTTGGCAAATTCAACCCGCAGTTTGCCGCTCTGGCTGGAGAATTTTTTGACAAACGCTGGATTGATGCTGAGGTGCGAGCAGGCAAACGCGGCGGGGCATTCTGCGCTGCGCTCTCCCCGCAGCATCACCCGTATGTGCTGTGCAGTTATAACGGCACCGGACGCGATGTCTCGACCGTTGCGCACGAATTAGGACACGGGGTACATTACCTGCTGGCCAGACGTCAGAAACTTCTCCAGTACGATGCTCCGCTGGTGTTGGCCGAGACGGCGTCGGTCTTTGCAGAAATTGTCCTGACGAGACATCTGCTCGACAAAGCAGACAATCCTGACACCCGCCGCGCACTGCTGTGTGATGTTTTAGAAGGCATGTACGGTACCGTCTTCCGCCAAACTGCGCTGACCCGGTTTGAGATGGCCGCTCATGCCAAACGGCGTGACGGACAGCTCAGCACCGACGATATTTGTGATCTCTGGCTGGCCGAGCAGGCTAAGCTCTTTGGCGACAGTGTGGAAATGCTGCCCGTCTATCGTTGGGGCTGGTCGTATATTCCGCATTTTATTTATAGCCGGTTTTACTGCTACTCTTATCCGTTTGGGGAATTGCTGACTTTGGCGTTGTTCCAGCGTTATCTTGACCAAGGCGAGGAGTTTGTTCCCGGCTATTTGCAGCTTTTGGAAAGTGGCGGATCACAACGCCCGGAGCATGCCCTGGCGCAGATCGGCATTGATATTAACCAGCCGGAATTTTGGGACAAAGGCTTTCGGGTCATTGCGGGGTTTTTAAGTGATTTGCGGGCCACGCTGTAAGGGGGCCAGAGGAGAAGGATAATATGCACGCGCGTGTCGTCCCAGTGCAATACAAGCCTGGCCTGCTGAACGACTTTCTATCTGTCTATCGCCAAGCCGTCATGCCGGCGCTGATCCAAGAACAGGGCTTTAGCGGTCTACTCGTCGTATCAAGCGCACAGACACATGCGGGGTTTATCGTGACCTTGTGGAACTCTGAGGCGGCACTCGAACGCTCCGAACTCAGCAGCCGCGAGGCCGTTGCCCGCATGCTCCTGCCGTTTTTGACCCACAACCCGCAGCTTGAGCACTATGAAGTTTTAGTGCGAGCAGGCCAGCACGTCGGTGGTCCTGCCGCCCGTGTGATCACGCTCCCTGTGCCCCAAGAGCATGTCTATCCGGCACTCGCAATATATGAGGAAGAGTATTTACCGCTGCTCAAACAGCCGCCGGGTTTCCAGGGTGTGATGTGGTTGGCAAATCGCTTGCAAGGAACGGGACTTGGCATAAGCCTGTGGACAAGCCGAGAACAGATGCAAGCGGCCGATCAAGTCGGTGGATTCTTCCCTGATGTTCTGTCCAGGCTGGCCGCGTATTTTTCTGCGCCAACCGAGATGGTATATTTCGCTATCAACGTGCAAATTTAGGTAGATTAACTGATCGCGATCAGGCTGCGGCGTGGCTAACGGTCGGCAAGCCGGGCTAAGGGGAGGCCGGCAATTGCATAGAACACGGCAAAGGCAAAGCCGATCAGAAAACACCTGGTCGTGTCAGAGACTTGGAGATCGTCTTTAATCGGTTGGTGCAGGATGGAAAGGATCCACAAGTACAAGAACAGCCACATCGGGCTGCCCTACAAGAGGAATAGCTGACTGTGAAAAACGAACATGCTACAGTCGCGCCACCAAACAATTTGTGGAGGACAGTATGGCTCGTAAAATTTCGATCGGTATCGATTGGCAAGGCAAGATCGATTACAAGACGTTATGTGAAAAGGTTCAAATCGCAGACGCTGCCGGGGTGCATTCGGCCTGGGTGCCGGAAGCCTGGGGTCGGGATGCGTTTACTATTTTGACTCTGCTGGCTGACAAGACGCGCAATATTCAGCTCGGCAGCGCGATTGTCAATATCTATTCACGTACGCCGGCCGCTCTGGCCCAGCATTTTGCGACTATGGATGAGCTGGCTGGTGGGCGCATGCTGCTTGGCCTCGGGACCAGCGGGCCACAGGTGATTGAGCATTTTCACGGCGTGGAGTTCAAACTACCGCTGCAACGCCTGCGTGAGTATGTTGAAATCATCAACACGATTATGTGCGGGGAACCGCTCAAATATTCGGGTAAGCTGTTTGATCTCCAACGCGGCTTTACGCTGCGATTCAAACCCATCCGGGATCACATTCCGATTTATCTGGCGACTATCAATACCAAGAGCGTGAAGATGACGGCAGAGCTGGCCGACGGCTGGCTGCCGATTATGATTCCGCTTGAACATCTCAAGAGTGAAATTGACAATCTGCGTCAAGTGAGCGTGGCCGCTGGTCGTCCAGCCAACGCGGTCTCTGTCCGGGCGCCTGGCACCGTGACAGTCACTCCGCACGTGGATAAAGCCCGTGCCGCCTCGGCTGGTATGTTGGCTTTTTATATTGGTCGTATGGGTACCTTTTATGCTGCCCAACTGACCCGACTGGGTTACGGTGACGCGGTTGAGACAATAAAGAAAGCCTGGGCAGGTGGCTCACAAGCCGCGGGCGAAGCTGTGCCCGATCAGTTAGTCGACGCAACCGGCTGTGTGGGTCCAGTTGAAGAGGGTATTGAGCGCCTTCAGGCCCAAGAAGAAAGCGGCGTGGACCTGCATCACGTCAACGTGCAGGCCGACAATGACAAAGAGTACGAGCAGATTTTGGCGAAGTTGGTGGGATAGAGCGCTAGCAAAACCATGATAACTCCGCCTGAGTGGGGCGAAGAAGCTCTCTGTTTCTAGGAGAGCCCAAACCATGCAGGCTGAAGCATTATTCGAATACGCCTGTCCCGAATGTGGTCGCGGGATAGTACAGACCACTCACATCCATAGCCAATGATAACCAATGCGTACCTGGAATTTGCTCCGGTTGTATACTCCGCGCGGCTTGTGTTCGAACATCCACAAAGACAATGTCCTCACCTTGGGCTCTGCGTGCCCGAATCTCCTGCGGGTCTAAACGCAAAACATTTTGTGCTGCCATAAAACTGGCCTCCATCCTCCTTCACTGTGCAACTTCATACGAGTCCTGACAAGGCGGGTTTACTGCTCAAACGCCTCAACTAATGCGTGCAAATCTTCCCCCGTCAGCTGGCAGGTTGGCGGCGCAGCAACTATAGGCAGTTGAACCCCGGCATCGATAAACCTGCTCAGCTGTTTCTGACAGTCTTCGGGCGGACCGAATGCAAAAAGATCTTCGACCATGGAGTCCGGCATCGCTTCTTCTGCCCCTATACGGTCTCCCGCCTGCCAGTGCTGATGGACGTCATCCAGAATGTCGCTATAGCCAAAGCGTCGAAAGCCCTGGATATAGGTGTTGGCTTGACAGTAGCCAACCAGTACGTGGCGCAATTGCTTGAGGGCGAGTTCCCGATCTTGTTTGACCAATGTATGCACATAGCAGCCAACGTCGATGTCGCTCAGGCTTCGGCCGGCGCGCTCGGCCCCCTTGGCGATCTCTGCCAGTGAATGCGGAATCTGCCTGGCCGGTAGCCACGCGAGTAAAACACCGTCGGCAATTTCTCCCGCAAGCTGGAGCATGTGCGGATTCACTGCTGCGAGGTAAATCGGCATTCTGGTTGAGAGCGGCATACTGAGCCGAAACCCGAGGGGTGTATAGAATTGGCCGTCGTGGGTGACACGCTCTCCGGCCAAAATGCGGCGAACAATGTCGACATACTCGCGCGTGCGAGCTACAGGATGATCCCACGGGATGCCGTGGAAGGTGTTAATATTCCGCGTACTCACCCCGATACCCAGCCGGGCTCGGCCAGGCGCGACGAGATCCATGCTTGCAGCTTGCATGGTCGTCAGGGTGGGAGGTCGGAGATACAGTGAGATGATCCCCGTAGCAACGTGAATACGCTGCGTACAGGCAAGAAACGCACTGACCATGGTACAGGTCTCCGTTCCGCACGCGTCACCACTCCAGAGACTCTCAAATCCGCGCGCATCCGCCTTACGCGCAATATCTTTGGTATAGGTCAAAATGGAGTCCGGTTGGTGGCAGTCCTAAGCCGATGCGCATGCTGACTTCTCCCTTGCGTCGGTCTATGCGGTTTCGTGTTCTTCAGCCAGTGCTGTCCATGCAAGATAGGCTTCGTCTAGTTGTTGTTTGAGCTGTTCGTACTGCGTGCTGACGTCGCGCGCTGTGTCCTGATGTTGAAAAGTTTTTTCGTCCGCGAGCAAGGCTTCGAGCTGATCTTTCTTGGCCTCAAGCGCAGCAATACTCTTTTCTAGAGCGGCCAAACGTTTGCCTCGTTTCTGGCGCCCGGCCCGCGCGGCTTTTTGTTCTTGGTAGGATAATTTACCGTGCTTGGCTTGGTGAATGGCGGCCAGTGCACCGGCGATGCCGTCGGTGTTCGGTGCTGGAGAAGACAGCGCAGCACGCGCCGGAGCAGCCTGAGAGGCGGGCTGTGTCTGGGCGGGTTGGGTAGGCCGGGTTTTCTGGCGTTCTTTCCAGTCGAGGAACTCCTCAAACGTACCGGTATACGTGGTGAAGTGTCCGTCGTGCAGTTCCATGACCTTGGTCACCAGTCCGTTTAGGAAATAGCGGTCATGCGAGACAATGAGAAAAGTCCCGCCAAACTGCAGTAAGGCTTCTTTCACGATATCTTTGGTGCGTATATCGAGATGGTTGGTCGGCTCGTCAAGAATGAGCGTATTTGAAGCTTGCAAGAGCATTTTGGCCAAGGCGAGGCGACTTTTCTCGCCTCCACTGAGGACGGCGACCCGTTTTTCCACGGCATCGCCGGAAAAGAGAAAGGCACCGAGCAGGGTACGCAGCCGAGGGACGACTGCGGTCGCAGCATGGCGGACGATTTCTTCGTAGACGGTGTTGTTACTCTGTAAGCGCTCGGCTTGCTGCTGGGCATAGTAATCCAGGACGACCTGGTGACCGAGCTGACACGTGCCTGACGTCGGCTCTTCGACTCCAGACAAGATGCGAGTCAGGGTGGATTTGCCTGCCCCGTTGACGCCGACCAAGGCTACCCGGTCACCGCGCTCGATGACGAGGTTGAGATCATTGAATACCTGCACGTCTGCGTAGTGTTTGCACAGGCCCTGGAGCTCGATAACCCGGCGTCCACTCCGGGGTGCCGGGGGGAAATGAAAGCGGACACCCTTCGGCACGTCTTGCGGCCGGTCGAGTTTCTCCATTTTCTCAAGTTGTTTGATCCGGCTCTGTACTTGCGAGGCCTTACGCGCATTGTAACGGAAGGTGTTAATGAAACGCGTAATGCGCTCAATCTCATCCTGTTGCGCAGCATAAGCCTTCCGGTAGGTCTCCAATTGTTCTTCAAACAGGCGCTCAAAGGTGGAATAGTTGCCCGTATACTCGGTCAAGGTGCAGTGATGGAAGGCGACAATGCGGTTGACCATGCGGTCAAGAAAGGTCCGGTCGTGAGAAATCAGGACAATACTGCCGCGATAATTACGCAGATACGATTCCAACCAGACCAGAGAATCCAGGTCGAGGTGGTTGGTCGGCTCGTCAAGCAACAAGACATCCGGTTGTTGTAGTAAGAGCTTGGCAAGCGCGATACGCATTTGCCAGCCGCCGCTAAAGGTCTCTAGTGGCGAGGAGAACTGATCTTCGTGAAAGCCTAAGCCGGTTAATATTTTGGCGACTTCAGCGTCGGCCCGAAAGCCGTCCAGCTCTTCGATGCGATGCTGGATTTCTCCCTGCCGCTCGATGAGAGCATCGTGCCGAGCGTTGTGTGCCGCGTGTATGTCTGAAGCTGGACTTGCCCCGTTCGCGCTTTCGAGCGCTGTTTGCAGCGTCTCTAATTCCTGTTGCAGCGCGGTCAGTTCAGGCAATGCCGAGCGGGTTTCCGTAAAGAGGTCGCGCCCGGACAGCGGGATACCTTCTTGGGGAAGATAGCCTATGCTGAGATCTCGCCCGCGTTGCACCACACCGGCATCAGGTTCAATCTGGCCGGTCAGCAAACGAAACAACGTCGTCTTGCCGGCGCCATTGGGTCCGACCACACCCACCCGGTCACCGTCCCGAACATGCCAGTTGAGATTGCGAAAAAGTTCCTGTTCGCCAAAAGCGAGAGAGAGATTAATGAGTTGCAGCATAAAAATGGATAGACTTTGACTTGGAAAGATACGCGCCGATCCGGCTCTTTGCTCTATTATACCAGGTTGTGAGGAGAACGATCCAGACCGTTCAGGCGACTCACGTCATGCGCCGTCTTCTGGAGGCAGTAAAAGCCCCTCGCCCAACGTCCGGATGAGCCAGCGATGGACATCGGTAACAAGGAGAGCAGCCTGTGGACCAGAGAGGAGCCAGTGGCCTTGGTCCGGATAGATCAGACTGTCTGCATGCAGAAAATCCGCGAGCTGGCGAGAGGCTGCGGGAGCATTCATGCGGTCTTCTTGTCCCCACACAATAGAGGCCGGGCATGGCAGAGGAATGGCTGGCAGGGGCACTGAGTCCCGCGTGAGGGTGCGGACGATATGGCCTGAATCCGGTTCAAGGTGGGCATGCAGTTGGTTGTGCATGGCGGTCGGAACACTATGAAAAAGAAAATCCCGTGCCATACGTCGATACGGCGGAGGGTGGGGACGACTCCATAGCAGCGCAGGCAGCGCCATGAGTCGGACAAGAGGGAGGGCCGGGCGTCTCTCCGGCGTCCAGTTGCACGGCAGAAGAGGGGCAATGCACACGACTGCCCGAGGGCGTATGCGTTCGGCAGCCAACAGGGCAAACACACTGCCGACATCAAAACCTAATACAATCGGTGCGTTATCAAGCGAAGAGAGGGCGGTGGTTATCGTATGCAGCTGCTGGGCAAAGGATATTTTGCCGCGTTGAGAAGCTGCCTCGGCCTGATAACAATCAAGCGCCCAGCACTCCCAGCCGCGTTGGGAAAATCTCCAGGTGACTTCGTTCCATACCCAGCCGCCAGTCCACAAGCCGGGAAGCAGCAGCAGCGGTGCGGTAAATTTTTCGCGTTCGGGAAAGGTGACCTCAGCGGTCAACGTGGCGAGCTGCTGTTTCATATACACAAAAGAAAAAAGGCCCGCTTGGGGCCTTTTTTCTTGGGGGTTCTCCGCCTCGTGTAGCGCCGCTGCGCTTAGCGCCGCCGCGCCGTTTTCTTTTTGGCGGCTTTTTTAGCCGGGGCTTTCTTGGCCGGGGCTTTCTTGGCCGGGGCTTTCTTGGCCGGGGCTTTCTTGGCCGGGGCTTTCTTGGTCGGGACTTTCTTTACCGCTTTCTTGACAACCTTCTTTACCGCTTTCGTAGCGGCTTTCTTTTTCGCTGCAGCCATAGTGGCCTCCTTGGTTATGAGTGTGGGAACCCCTTACGAGTGTGAACCATGCCTTTGAGGCGGAGGCCCATTTGCATTCTTTTTTATCAGATTAGTCTCCATGCTGCAACAAAAAAACGACCAGAAACAAATTGTTAGTCCGTTTGCGAGAAAGCGTTCTTGCCGGGATACACGGCGCGCCGCCCGAGTTCTTCTTCGATACGTAACAGCTGGTTATATTTTGCCGTGCGCTCGCCACGGCAGACACTTCCGGTTTTGATTTGTTCGGCGTTCACCGCCACGGACAGGTCAGCGATCGTGGTGTCTTCGGTTTCGCCGGAGCGATGCGAGATGACAACGCCGTAACCATGCTGCTTGCCCAGCGCGACGGTTTCGAGGGTTTCGCTCAAGGTGCCGATTTGATTTACCTTGACCAGGATGGCATTCGCGGCTCCATCCGCAATGCCGCGTGCCAGCCGCTTGGGATTGGTCACAAACAGATCATCCCCCACCAGTTGCAGTTTTGTCCCGAGTTCCTGGGTGAGCAATTGCCAACCCGCCCAATCATCTTCGGCCAGCCCATCCTCGATGGAAACGAGCGGATAGTGTTCGGCCCAGCCCGCATATTGTTGAATCAGATCTTCTGCCTGCTGGGGGGCTCCGCCCGCTTGCTGGAAAACATACCGTCCATCTTGGTAGAGTTCGGTTGCGGCCACATCCAGGGCGAGCGAGACGTGCCGGCCAGGGGTATAGCCGGCTTGGGTTATCGATTCCAGTAGGATATCAAATGCCTCTTCATTCGAGCGGAGATCCGGGGCGACTCCGCCTTCGTCCCCTACGGCGGTTGCGAGTCCTTTTTTTTGTAGAATATTCTTCAACGCGCTAAAGACTTCCGCGCCGATGCGAAGCGCATCGCGAAACGACTGGGCGCCTGCGGGGACAATCATAAATTCTTGAATATCGAGATTATTCGTGGCATGCGCACCCCCGTTGAGAACATTGATGAGTGGGACAGGAAGCGTGCGGGCACGCGAGCCGCCCAGAAACCGATACAGCGGCCGTCCGGCAGAAGCCGCTGCCGCTTTCGCTACAGCCAGAGAAGTGGCAATCATGGCATTCGCCCCTAAGCGTTTTTTATTTGTTGTCCCATCGAGGTCGAGCAGCAGCTGATCGATGTGCTGCTGCCCACTGGCGTCTTGTCCCTTGAGGCGCCGGGCAATGTGTTGATTCACCTGGGCTACAGCTTTTTGTACGCCTTTCCCGCCATAGCGTTTTTTTGCTCGGTCGCGGAGTTCCCACGCTTCATGTGCCCCGGTCGAGGCCCCCGAAGGCGCCGCCGCACGGCCAAACGCACCGTCGCTGAGCAGGACGTCAACCTCGACCGTAGGGTTGCCCCGGCTGTCGAGGATTTCCCGTCCGACGATTTTTTTGATTTTCATGCTGTCCTCCTCTCTGGCTTGGGGTCGCGTCTCTTTTCTCTCTCCTACATCTGGAAAAGTTGCTCTGTACGCTCGCAGTCTGTAGAATGCTCACATGGGGTGGATGGTGGTGGTGCGGTGGGTATCGTTGCCGACAGTTCTTGTGCTGTACGGGTTGCTCATATACTCAACCGTCTGTGGTCAGCTCGGACTCTTGCATCTCTTACGGTTGACCCAAGAGCAGCGCGAGTGGGAGACGCAAGTCAGGTCTCTACTGCGTGACAATGCCGATCTTAATGATAGGATTCAGCGTCTTCACACCGATGATGAGTTCCTTGAGAAAGTCGTGCGTGAGGGGCTGGGCTTTGTACGCCAAAACGAACTCGTGTATCGGTTCCGTGCTCCGGCAAAATCTTCATGAGCGCGATAGAACAGGCTGTTTTGCAGTCAAGAAAATGATTGCGTCTTGTCCCAGCCTCTTATTTGGAACGACGCAGCAGGTGCCGTGATCGCTTGGGACGCTGTCGTGATGAAGCCGCTGTCGTGGGTGTGGCGGATTTGACAGATTTGATGGCCTTGCTTGTCTCGCGTAGCCCGTCTTCCATTTCCTCTACGATGCGCCGTGCAGCCTGCCTGGGGTCTTGGGCATCGCGAATGGGTTTGCCGACAACAATATAGTCAGCGCCCGCTCGCATAGCCTGGCTTGGTGTCAGTACTCGTTTTTGGTCGTCGGTTGCGTCCCCTTGAGAGCGGACGCCTGGAATGACTAAGGTCAGTTTTTTGCCACATGCACGCCGAAGAGCGGTGATCTCGTGTGGCGAGGCTACAAGACCGCTGATTCCTGCCTGTTGCGCAAGTTTCGCTAAACGCACAACCTGGGTAGCGACTGCGGCACCAACCCCGGTTTGTTTGAGGTCGTCCCGGTTGAGGCTGGTGAGTACGGTGACGGCGAGCAAGGTCGGTTGGGCAAGGTGTTCTGACCGACACACCTTGCGGACGGCGCTTTGCGCGTGCTGCATCATCTGTGCTCCGCCGGAGGCATGCAGGGTCAGCATCTTTACTTCGAGACGGGCTGCTTCGGTCGCTGCCAGAGCGACCGTGCGCGGAATATCGTGGAACTTGAGGTCCAGAAAGACTGCACCGCCCTTGGCCTGAATACGCCGCACGACGTCTGGACCGGCATGCACGAAGAGCTGTTTGCCGACCTTAAAAAGACCCACTTCGTCCACCAGCAGATCGACATAACGGTCAACCTCGGAGAGTGATGCAACATCAAGCGGGAAGATCAACCGACGCCGTATTGCCTGGACGGTTTTGGCGGATTCGCCCGCTTCGCCAGCTTTACTTTGTCGTGCCGGTTCGTTTTTCTTTTCTTTGCCGAGAGGCGGAATGGCCATACGCGCCTTATCCCTACGCTAGATCTCGGCTTTGGACAGCGTTTCGTATGGCTTCGACGGCCTGCGCTACGGGAACTTCCGTCATAGTTCCGTCAGCGCGTTGCTTTAATTCCACAACACCCCGGGCTAAGGATTTGCCGCCGATAGTGACCCGCAAGGGCAGGCCTAAGAGATCCGCGTCTTTAAACTTCACTCCCGGCCGCTCCTCACGATCATCAAATAAGACGTCGGTCCCCGCACGCTGCAATTTCGCATATACATCCTCGGCGGTATTGCGCGTTGTCTCGTCATTCCAATTGAGCGGAACAATATGTACGTCTGCCGGGGCGAGCGGTTTCGGCCAGATGATGCCGGCGTCATCGTGGTTTTGTTCAATCGCTGCCGCGACTGTACGCGTGATGCCTATGCCGTAGCAGCCCATTTCCATCGGACGTTGTTCGCCCTTGGCATCCAAATAGGTAGCATTCATGGCCTGGCTATACTTGGTGCCAAGATAAAATGTCTGGCCGACTTCAATGCCGCGATGAGCGGTGAACGTGCCTTTCTGACAGCGCGGACAGGGGTCGCCGGCCGTCGCCCGATGGAGATCCGCGAATTGTAGCGTAGGTAGGTCGCGCTCTTGATCAAGACCGGTCAAGTGGGCGTCTGGCTCGTTCGCGCCGCACACCAGGCCTTTTTCTCCGCGTAAGGCTAGGTCACTGATCAGGGTTGCTTTGATATTAATCGGTCCAGCAAAGCCGGTCGGTGCGCCGGTTGCTTGTCGGACGGTTGCTTCGTCGGCCAGCGCGACCCACTGACAGCCCAGTACGTTTTTGAGTTTGGGCTCGCTCAGCTCGTGATCGCCACGGACCAAGGCGGCAACAGCGGTATCAGTATCCGTGACATACAGTAGGGTTTTGACGAAATGCTCCGGCGGCTCGCCGAGAAAAGACGAGACTTCCTCAATGGTCCGCTGGTCGGGCGTGTCCACTTTTGTGAGAATTGCGCTGCGCGTGGACAGCGGGCCGGGCGGTGGGGCCAGCTCGGCCTTTTCGACATTGGCCGCATAATCGCACGAGTCACAACTGACGATGGCGTCTTCACCGGAATCAGCCAGCACCTGGAATTCGTGTGACATACTCCCGCCTATGGGCCCAGTGTCCGCTTCAACCGGGCGATAGGTTAAACCACAGCGGTCAAAGATGCGGCCGTAGGCATCATACATGTTTCGGTATTCACGCTGGCAGTCTTCCAGGTCGGTATGAAAGGAGTAGGCGTCCTTCATGATGAATTCTCGGCCGCGCATGAGGCCGAAGCGCGGCCGCACCTCGTCCCGAAATTTAGTCTGTATTTGATACAGATTGACCGGCAGGTCGCGATAGGAGCGAATCTCACCCCGAACAATATCGGTTACCACTTCCTCGTGGGTCGGACCAAAGCAGAAGTCACGCTTGTGCCGATCCTTGATACGCAGCAGCTCTCTCCCGTACAGGTCCCAGCGTCCGCTCTCTTGCCACAGCTCAGCCGGACACAGCGCAGGCATGAGGATCTCTTGGGCGCCGGCGCGGTTCATTTCCTCGCGCACGATGTTTTCGACTTTGCGAACAACGCGCAACCCCAGCGGGAGAAAGTTGTAAATACCGCGCGCGACCTGGCGCATCATACCAGCGCGCAGCAAGAGTTTATGGCTAATCACTTCGGCTTCCGCCGGATCTTCGCGTAATGTCGGGATGAATGTTTGGCGATAGCGCACCCGGACCCCCGATCCTAAAGATTTCGGTGACAATTAGTCAGCGCGAGGGCAGGGTGTCAAGCCGGGGCTGGGGATAGGGATAAGGGAGTGGGGTAATACTCGGCCTAAACCGCCTGTGGAAACCGTTCGTTTAAAACGCGCTGCGCCTGTGTCACTATCCCCTCAAAAACTTCTTTGGCCGGCCGTATGCTCTTGAGCAGTCCGACCGACTGTCCGGCGATGCCAGGATAAATATCTTTCATCTTTGCCTGCCGGGCGGCTTCAAGGACGGGCAAGGAAATAAATCCTTGAAACGGCATGGGCAAGGCATCCAGTCCGGACGCCTCAAATTCCTCGACCCATTTATTTTTGAGCTGTCGCACCGGCTTGCCGGTCATGCAGCGGCTAATAATGGCATCTTCACTGGCAGCTTCCACAATAGCTTCTTTTTTGGAAGTCATCGATACCGGACTCAGGTGTAGGCAGGAACGGCGTGCCGCACCATATGCCGACCGCGCCTAATGCAAGCGCTGCCACCAGACCGCGACCGTCGGCAATACCGCCTGCGGCCACAACCGGGGTGGGACTGACGGCATCCACTACCTGCGGAACCAAGACCATAGTCCCGATCCGGCCGCTATGCCCGCCGCCGTCCGTGCCTTGGGCCATGATGATATCCACGCCGCCTTCTTGAAACCGCTTGGCGTGTTTGACTGCTCCGGCAATGGCCATGACTTTCATGTCGCGCGCATGCGCATCTTCAAGAATGAATGACGGGTCGCCCAGACCGGCCACATACACCGGGACCTTTTCGTCTAAAATCACTGCAATTTGTTTTTTGAAAAAATCTTTTGACAGGGCAAAGCCGCCGCGCGAAGGGTATTTTTTAGGGTCAGGGTTCGGAATGTTGTGGCGTTCTTTAAAGCTCTTGGCAAAATCAATATGCGCTTGTGGCAATTTGGCTCGCATTGCCGATTTTGACCCGCCCGAAGGAACCTTGGCCGGCAGCAAGGTATCAACGCCAAACGGCTTGTCCGTCAACTTGCGCGTCCGGGTGATCCATTCCGACAATTCATCCGGACTCAAAGCAGCCGCACCAAGAATGCCCAACCCGCCGGCGTTAGACACCGCCGCAGCTAACTCCGGTGTTGATGCACCACCCATGCCTGCTAGCAGAATCGGGTATTTGATGCCTAGGATGTCGCACAGCGGCGTGTGTAATATGTGTTCGGCCATAAAGTTTCCTTTTTGGATCGGCTGGCACTATAGCAAATATCAGAGCCTGGATGAAACGAAGTGGTAGGAGCAATCCCGGATTCCGTTGACACTCCATCCAGGCTACAAGTCTGTGGAAGATGCGGCAGGCGTGTGCGTCGTCCTAGACCTGCCTGACGGCTCTCGTCCAGGAACGCGCATGGGCCGGTTCACTGGCACCCTGCGATTTGGTGCTCTTTGTGGCGATTCTGCGTATTGCAGCGGCCATGGGGAGCTGGGCTCTGAGCTAGAAGATGTGCTCGGGCAGATGCCGGGGAAATAGAATGCGGCAGATTTTTTCTCCTCAGGGCAAGATGCTATAGTTATAAAAGATCGATTCATGCCAAGGGCTTACTGTATGCATTAAATAATGCAGCCCTTTAATTATGTTTGACTTTTTTAGCCGGATAGGTTTTACTGCGTCGCGGTGCATACGGCGAACCCCATGCCGGGTGATGCGGCTCACGCGGAAACGGCACTGACCGCGGAGACGACACTGACATGGTGGGAAGACCTTGCCTTGACACCCTGGGCTGGCGCTCTCATGACGTTAACTGCCTTGTCCGCAGGCGCTATCGGCTCGGTGTATTCGCGGACGCTTGGGTCGACTTTCCCTCTTTCTTTGATCCGGCCGGAGGACCTTGCTGTTAACGTTCCGGTCCCTTCACACGCAGCGGCAGCAGATTGGTTCTGGATCGTTGCTGGCTTTACAGCGGGACTTTTCTTCCTCAGACAGAATGCGCAAGAGAAGAGCCGTCGGAAGGCTGAGGAGCGGTTTGATGCCCGGACGCGAGACCTCGAAAATTTGATACTTACCGTTACGCCTGGGTTTCTTCCACGATTCATGGATATCTATGCGAAAAGCAACGCGCTTTGTGCCGAACTCCACAAGAGGCAAAACCCAAGCATTACTGAAGTGCGTAAGATAATCAACGCTGTCGTAGGAGGCATCGTCTCGCTCGCCAAGCACTTTGATGATCGTGACGCTGCCGGCTACGGTGCACTTGTCTTATTATTTAGACCGATTGAGCTGCTCTCTGAAGGGCAGAAGACTAAGGTGCGCGAGCGCCTCAAGTTCGTGGACGAGGAGACTGCCTTAGAGAATCTTCGGGGTGTTCTTGATCTGCGTCTAGATCTAACACACCGCCCATCCGATGACGAGGACAATCCATCCGATGGCGAGGACAATGATACGGGATGGATACCAGATCCCCTCGCGATGCCTGTACCGCGTCAAGCCAAGTCTGACACGGACAAATGGAAGGCGCTTCCCGGCGCCCCCATGGCTATCGTGAGTAGAGACTTAGCTGGATACGCCGATGTAGGAGATATAGGAAAATGGTGTAAAAAGAATGGTAATTGGGCTGATGAAGTTGTCGCAGAATTCCAACAATTTTTTCAGACTAATAACAAATTGATACGCAGCTTCGTTTCTCTCCCCCTCCTCAATCCGGAGAGCGAGAACCCGGATGTGGGTGTGTTAACTCTCTATTTGAATAAACCGGACCTGCTGGCTTCTCGTCTAGACCCAGTAACTCACTTTTATCCACTTGCGGTTCCACTCCTTGATATTCTGGTCGATTGTCTTAATATTCTGAGGAGTGTAGAAGACGGGTAGGTAGCTGGACGTTATGGTGAAAAACTACGAGAATGACGAGACGGATCTTATCCAGGCTGCTCGCAAGGCGCGAAAGCGATTCCGAGACCTCTCCTCGGGGCGGATACTTCCCAGGAAGCTAAAAAAGACAGTGAATGGCCACAGCTTCTCAATTTCAACTGGTCAGACCGAGCACCAACCAGCACGTTCTACCGCTCAGACAGATACGACGCCTCTCTCAATCACTGACCACAGCTCCCGGTAGTGGGGAGTGCGCCTAGCCCGCCAAGCGGGGTTCTTCCGTCGCCCATCAATGCGTATATCGCTAGCTGAAGTTAGGAAACTGTCAAAGGCAATCCCGGATTCCGTTGACACTTCATCCAGGCTACAAGTCTGTGAACTGTTTGATGTCAAGGAGAAGTCCAGCAATTAAAGGTCCCTCAACTTGTAATTTGTGCTGGGAACAATCCTACTCAGGCCTACCGTCCGCCATAGAAATGTCGCCTGGATGGAACGAAGTGAAATCCGGGATGTTAGGGAAATCCCGAATTCCGTTGACACTTCATCCAGGCTACATGATTAAGAAGTAGAAAAACTCTTCTCCCTCACCCCTTTCCTTTCCCCTGGCCAAAAACTATAATTTACCCGCGATATTCCCTTTCCACAGGAGTACAGCGTGGATTTTGATTATTCCCAACAAGAAGAAGCCTTTCGGCGGGAACTGTGTTCGTGGCTCGAAGAGCATGCGCCGGACAGGTATGACCCGGACACCTTTGAGATTATCAATCAGGAAGAACGCTTTCAGATCAAACTCGACTGGCAGAAGAAGCTCCACAGTGCTGGCTGGGTCGGCATACACTGGCCCGAAGAATACGGCGGTCGTGGCGCGACCATCATGGAGCAGAGTATCTACCAGCAAGAGATGGCCCGCGTGCGTGCACCCGGGCTGGCCAATCCGCTCGGCATTTCGCTGGTCGCGCCAACCCTGATGCATTGGGGGACGGACGAGCAGAAAAAACGTTATGTGCCCAAGATCCTGAGCGCTGAAGAGCTGTGGTGTCAGGGCTATTCCGAGCCGGGCGCAGGCTCGGACTTAGCATCGCTCCAAACGCGCGCAGTCGATGATGGTGATGACTTTGTGGTCAACGGCCAAAAAGTGTGGACGAGCTTTGCGCATAAAGCGCATTACTGCATCCTGGTTGTTCGAACTGACCCGGATGCTCCCAAACACAAAGGCTTGTCCTATCTATTAGTCGACATGCATTCACCCGGTGTGACCGTTCGGCCTTTGGTCCAGATCTCCGGCGATGCGGAATTCAACGAAGTCTTCTTTGAAGACGTACGGGTCCCCAAGGCCAATATGGTCGGTGAACGTAATCAGGGCTGGCAAGTGGCAATTACAACGCTCATGTTCGAGCGGGCGAATTTCGGCATGGTGTATAACTTGGAGCCCATGCTAGACAAGCTAAAGGCGCTCGCCAAAGAGCTTGGGCTGAATGGCCAGACGGCAGCCAGCGATCCGGACGTACGCCAAAAGATTGCCCAGTTCCATGTGGAAACCCAGGCGCTTAAATACAACGGCTATCGTCAGCTCACGCAACAATTGAGAGGCAATCCGCCTGGACCGGAAGGGTCGATCAGCAAGCTGGCCGGCAGCGAGCTGTATATCCGCATGGCCCATTTTGGAATGGAACTCCTGGGACCGTACAGCCAGTGTGCGCTGGGCGAGGAGCGCGGCATTGATAACGGTTTCTGGGCCCGACGCGCCCTCGGTTCACGGTTATACACCATTGCCGGGGGGACCTCGGAGATCATGCGGAATATTGTTGGCGAGCGTGTGTTAGGGCTGCCTAAGGGATAAAGGGGGAAGCATGGATTTCGGTTTTAGTGAAGATCAAGAACTCTTACGGGACTCAGCGCGCAAATTCCTCGACGCTGAGTGTCCCACTACCTTCGTGCGCAAGATGATGGAAGATGACAGCGCGCATGCCACTGAACTCTGGAAGAAAGTGGCTGGGCTGGGTTGGATGGGGATTCTTATTCCTGAGGAATACGGCGGCATAGGCGGGAGCTTTCTTGACCTCGTCGTAGTGCTGGAAGAGATGGGCAAGTCGCTCATGCCGGGACCCTTTTTCGCGACCGTGCTGTTGGGCAGTACGGCGGTGTTTGTCGGGGGTTCGGACGAACAGAAGTCTAGGCTGCTGCCCAAGGTCTCTGCGGGGGAATTGCTCATGACCCTGGCTCAAGCAGAAAAGAGCGGTCGGTACGATGCCGGTGGGATCAGCATGCAGGCAGCTGCCAAAGGCAGTGACTTTGTGCTGTCTGGAGAAAAGTTGTTCGTGCCGGATGCCCATGTAGCAGACCATATTGTCGTTGCTGCTCGGACGAGCCAAGCAGGCCCAGCAAGTCCGGAGAGTTCGCCCGAAGACGGTATTACGCTCTTTCTGGTTGATGCCAAATCGCCTGGGGTTGAAGTCACTCAACTGAAAACCGTTGATATGACCCGTCGCCAATGCCATGTCGCCTTTCAAGACGTCGGCGTGGCTGGCTCGCACGTAATCGGTGAGGTGGGGAAAGGCTGGCCGATTCTCAAACGTGTACTGGACCTCGCTATGGCCGGGTTGTGCACCGAGATGGTCGGCACTGGGCAGCGGGCGTTGGATATGGCCGTGGAATATGCCAAAGAGCGCGTGCAATTCGGCAAACCCATCGGCAGCTTTCAGGCCATTAAACATAAATGCGTAGACATGATGGTTCAGGTCGAAAATGCGCGTTCGCTGACCTATTACGCGGCATGGACGGTTGATGAAAACGTGGACGAGGCGAACCAAGCCGTGCCCATGGCCAAGGCGTATTGTAGTGATATGTGCAAAACCGTGACGAGTGAAGCCATTCAGGTGCATGGCGGCATAGGCTTTACCTGGGAACACGACATGCATTTATTCTATCGGCGTGGACTCGCCTCAGAAGCGGCGTTCGGCAGCGCACCAACGCATCGCGAGATTGTGGCTCAGACGTTGGATTTGTAGGCTAGCGTCAGCGAGTTTCTCCCCTCCTTGGAGGGGGCAGAATGCCCAGTAACCCGACTAAGGCTTAAGTTGTGACTGATGACGGTCGTGCGCTCCTACGTTTTTGGATCTATGCAATTCTCTTCATGACTCCTGCCCTCATCATCCACGGCGGCGCCGGCGCAGCCACACCGCCCGAGCTGCAAGCCGGCCGTCGGGCAGGCTTGTCTTCAGCCTTTGAAACCGGCTGGAAAATTCTTATTCAAGACGGCTCAGCGCTGGATGCCGTAGTCCAGGCAACAGTCGTGCTGGAAGACCATCCATTATTTAACGCTGGTCTTGGCTCGTGTTTGACACAAGATGGAACGGTCGAGGTTGATGCTGCACTGATGGATGGGACCACCTTTCAGGCGGGTGCCGTTGGGGCAGTTAAAAATGTGAAGAATGCCATCCTGCTGGCCAAAGCCGTCATGGAAACCGAACGGCACGTCTTCCTCGTAGGGGAAGGCGCGCTGCGACTTGCCCGGGAGCAAAGATTTCCTGAAACCTCGCTAGAAGACTTGGTCACACAACGCCAACGACAGCGCTGGCAAACGCAACGAACCAACGGCGAACCAGGTACGGTTGGCACAGTCGCTCTCGATCGAGCAGGCCGTTTGGCAGTCGCGACCTCAACCGGCGGCGTTTTCTATAAACAATCGGGTCGAGTCGGTGACTCGGCTATTATTGGGGCAGGAACCTATGCGGACAGCACGGTTGGCGCCTGTTCAGCAACCGGAGATGGAGAAGCCATCATTCGCGTAACGCTCGCCCGTACTGTGGTTGAGCTAATGCGGGGTGGAAAAGACCCGCTGCAAGCAGCTCACAATGCCCTGGATATACTCAAAAGACAAACACAGGCGGAGGCGCGCCTCGGAGAGGCCGGGCTCCACGAGGCGGGCCTCATTGTGCTCGATCCCTTTGGGCGAACTGGCTTTGTCTACAATACCGAGGCGATGAGCGTAGCGTTTCGATCGGACGGACGGCTGGTGGTGCAGGTGTGATGTGAGGGCAGTGCATGTACTGTCTGGGCAATGCATGAATTGCCCAGACATTTATTCTTCCTCCTCTGGAATTGTGGTGCGCACTAGGGATAAGATGCCGCGTTACGGAACAAAGGAGAAAGGGGAGACTGAATATGGCAAAAGTTGATGGCAACTCGTTAGTAGTCACATCGCTCAAAAGAGAAGGCGTTGATACGGTTTTTTACATCACCGGCGGACCGATGGTGGATGTGGCCGCCAAGTGCATTGAAATAGGCTTTAATTCGGTGGATGTGCGCCACGAGCAGGGGGCCTCTATGGCGGCCCACGCATATAGCCGGGTACTCGCCAGGCCAGGTGTGTGTTTTGCTGCCTCTGGCCCTGGTGTGACCAATTTGATTACCGGCGTGGGCAATGCCTATCTGGATGCTGTCCCCGTGGTCGCATTGGGAGGCGCCAGCGCCATTTCGCAGGACGGCATGGGTGCATTCCAAGAGATGGATCAGGTGGCTATGTTTAAGCCTATCACCAAAATGTCTGAGAGGGTCAAAGATGTCCGTCGCATTCCGGAAATAATTAATAAAGCCTTTCGGGTCGCCACCAGCGGCCAGCCGGGTCCTGTCTACGTCGATCTGCCAGGTGACGTACTGTACAACGTGGTTGACGAAAACGAGGTTGGGCGTTCCCAGCGCCCGCATAAAGTCCCGCGTGTGTCAGGTGACCCCGACTTCATCAAGGACGCCGTGGCTCTCCTCAAGGGGGCTGAGCGGCCGCTGGTGATCACGGGCACAGGCATCCTGTGGTCGGGTGCGATGCAAGAACTGCAAGAGTTCGTCGAAATGACCGGCATCCCGTTTTACACCACGCCCCAAGGTCGTGGCGTCATTCCTGAGGATCATGCGCTGAGCTTTCTCGGTGCGCGTAATCGGGCGTGGAAAGAAGCCGACGTGGTACTGATCGTCGGCACCCGCCTGAATTTCATTCTGGGCTTTGGACAAGCCCCGCGCTTTGCTGAGAATGTGAAAATGATTCAGGTCGATATCTCGGATGAAGAGATAGGCCGCAATCGGGCTGTGGACGTTGGCATTGTGGGCGACGCCAAAACGGTTCTGCGTCAACTCATGGACGAGGGCATTGACTCTTTCCGTGGTCGGAGCGAATTGCCTTGGCTCGACACTCTGCGTGGCTACGATAAGCGCTCCCAAGAGAAAATGGAAGCCATCATGAATGCGGATTCGTCACCCATGCACCCTCTGCGTTTATGCAAAGAAGTCCGCGACTTCATGGATCGGGATGCCATTATTGTAGTGGATGGACATGAAATTTTGAACTTTGCGCGCCAATCAGTGCCGACCCATGCGCCCGGCCACCGGATCAACGCGGGCCCCAACGGCTGCATGGGTGTTGCCGTTCCGTTCGGGTTGGGGGCGAAAGTGGCCAAACCAGACACGCAGGTCATCGTGCTCAGTGGTGACGGCTCGTTTGGCATGAACGGTATGGAAATCGACACCATGGTGCGCAAGAACATCCCGGCCATTATCGTGATTAGTAATAATGGCGGCTGGGCCGGCGCGGGTGTGATGACAGCCGGGCGTGATCTGGGTTTCAGCCGCTATGACGAGATGGCCAAGGTCTTTGGTGCCCACGGTGAGTTTGTTGAAAGACCGGAAGATATCCGGCCTGCGCTTGAGCGGGCAGCGGCATCCGGCAAGCCGGCCGTGGTTAATGTGGTGACTGATCCGACTGCGCGGTCTTCAACCCAGTCGTTTGCTGCCTATCGAGCGATTTAATGAGGCGATTAAATCGAGATCATTCGTAGTCATCATATCCGCGAAAGACTAAAATCCCCCCTGACTTCCCCTTTACTAAAGGGGGAAGCGCAAGGCGCCGGGGGGATTTTTCTATTTCTGGGAATGCTGGTCAGAAAGTCGCGCGGGACTCAGCCTCAGTTTGCAAAGGGAGTAGCCTTATCGCCTAGGGGCGGGTATCCTGCCTGCCTCGCATTCAGAAAAATTTGTTGACTATCTCAGACCGAGGAGCCTGTAGCCATGAATGCAACCATACAAGCGGTTATTATAAACAGAGTTGAGAAAAAAATCTCTGCCTCACTGCAAGAAATTACAATAGACGACTTGCCGGAGGGTGATGTCACGGTCAGCGTCGCTTATTCAACCCTCAACTATAAAGACGGCTTGGCCGTAACAGGCACAGCGCCCATTGCACGCACCTACCCGATGATCTGTGGCATCGACCTGGCTGGGACGGTCGAGTCCTCACGCTCGCCGGATTATAAGCCGGGCGATCAAGTCCTCATCACCGGCTGGGAGCTGAGCATGACTCACGGCGGTGGCTATGCCCAGAAACAGCGCGTCAAATCCGAATGGTTGACCCGTGTCCCTGCAGCCTTCAGTCTCAAACAAGCGATGGCCGTGGGGACCGCTGGTTATACCGCCATGCTGTGCATCTTGGATCTTGAACGCATGGGCGTCAGACCTGGAGACAAAGAAGTTATTGTGACTGGGGCCGCGGGTGGGGTCGGTAGCGTGGCCGTTGCCGTGCTGGCCAAGCTCGGCTATCAGGTTGCGGCCTCAACCGGTCGAACTGAGTTGTGCGACTATCTGACCGGACTCGGTGCAGCCACGATAGTTGAACGGGCTGAACTCGCCACGCCGTCGGGCCGTCCGCTTGATGCCGAACGCTGGGCGGGCGGAGTGGACTCGGTTGGTGGGGAGACCTTGGCATCGGTCCTGCGCGGGACCTGTTATGGTGGGGCGGTTGCCGCCTGCGGTCTGGCCGGGGGAACCGATCTACCAACGTCGGTCCTGCCGTTTATCCTGCGTAATGTGAGTTTGATAGGTGTAGACTCGGTCGTATGTCCGAATCCCAAGCGGCAGACTGCCTGGGATCGGTTGGCTCAAGACTTGCCGATTGAAAAGCTGGATGCCATGACGGTTGTTGAACCCATATCGAAAGTATTGGAGCTCGCTCCGCAAATCTTAAAGGGGCAAGTCCGCGGCCGCGTCGTGATTGACGTGAATGCCTAAGGGCCACTAACGAACTCCCGTCTTGTCCCGTAGGCCTGGATACCTGCTTTCGCAGATATGATACAAGAAGGACTGTCATTCCCGTGGAAACGGGAATCCAGGGGGGCAGGGTTGGGGCGCTGACAACGTACTCCAGGCAGTTTTGTTATGCATTCTAAGGTCGCCTACATAGGAAGATAGTATCCTGGCCGTGATTGGTGTGAACAACGGAAATACTGCCGAAGAGAGTGTGCTACTCCCTGCCCGAACCATCCAGTTTCCTACGGATCGTTCAATGGGGGAACTCTTTGTCCGAGATGGCGTCCACCATGCGGACGCCTACGCCTTTTGGGAATCCATTGGTCGGGCGCAGGGCGGCAGTGCGATTCCGGCGGGTAAAGAGCTCCGGCTCAATGTCAACCCACAAGCGTCAACCGATCTATCGCCCTTCGGCGCGATCGACCCGAACGCTATCCAATTCCTTCAGCTTTCTGCCTCGCGCGTAAATAACATCAGCCTTGCGCATTTGGAGCATCTGACTGGCCTGCGGGTGCTGTGGCTCTATGACACTCGTATTAGTGACGCGGGCTTGGTCCATCTGCAGGGGCTATCCGGCCTACGCGTACTCAATCTGCGCAGTACGCTAGCGAGCCGGGGTGGCATCGATGCACTTCAGGGTAAGCTGCCGAAGTGTGAGTTCCGGCGCCCGTGGTGAGGCGAATTCCCTCCGCCAATCGTCCCAGGGGTCGCAAAAGCATGCAGCAATCTCGTCTATAATTCATTGCGGACGTTGATGTTTTCGGGCCGTTATCCAATAAGTCATCTGTTTCCATCCATTTATCCATCCAATTCCAAAGAACGGGCAGATACCTTGGCGAGCCTATTTTCACGTCGGTAAACTGCCTTCCTGCATAGGATTTCGCGGCTCCCCTTCGTTCGATGAAGCTATTCCTCTGTCGAATTTTTCTCTCTTTTGGGGTTGGCTAACAGGATCCGTCTATTTTTCTGGCAGTCGTGGCTAACCCTGCAAAAATCAAGGAAAAAACCAAATCAGGCGAAAATTTGTTCTGGTAATCGCCTCAGCCAAAATTCAGAACCATAGGCCTTTGTTGAGATTCCCTCACTGGCCCGATAAGAAGATGAAATTATAGAAAATATCTGGAAATAGCGTGCTCGTTACAGGAGGGGACTCTGGAATCGGTTTCCAGTTAGCGCTGGCTTTCGTCCAAAACGGTAGCACTGTTTTGATTACAGGGAGAAGTGAGTCAAAGTTACAGACTGCTTGTCAGAAACTCGGAAAGGCTGAGTACAGGGTCTGTGATGTTACCGATCAACGACAAATTAAAACGTTGGCAGAGGAACACGGTAAGATTATCAATGTCCTCGTCAATAATGCGGGCATTCTTCAAGAGACCGATTACTCCGAAGGCGGAGCGAGTCTGGAACAGCAGCTAGGGGAAATCGACATTGATTTCAGTGGGCCTGTTCGGATGGCTCACTTTTTTCTCCCTTTTCTTCTAAAACACCCTTCAGCTGCTATCGTGAATGTCGGGTATGTCTTAGCCTTCGTGCCACTCGCCCTAACCCCGATATATTGTGCGACAAAGGCAGCAATGCACTCTTGGAGCCGTTCGCTGCGCTATCAACTTAAAAATAGCTCGGTAAAAGTATTCGAACTAATCCGTCCCCTTGTGAGGACGGAGATAGTGGAAGATTACCAAGAATTTCCAATGATGGAGCCGGAGCAACTGGTAACAAAATTTATGGCTGCTTTTTCGAAGAATAAACATGAAATAACGCCTGGGCAAGCTTCTCAAATGAAACTGATGTCTCGCATTGCCCCGGGATTTATCTTGAATGCCCTGAACAAGCAAGTGGGAAAGAAATAAGGAGTTTCTTGTATTACTTTTTGTAAGTCTCGCAAACGCTCGAATAAGCGTATGAGAACTAAAAGCGTGAAATTTTAGTCGCTCAATGAAAAGACGCCGCTTCACGACTTCCTCGGCTTACGTTTCCGCGCGGATTTCCCGGTGGCTGCTGCTTCTATGCGTTGCAAGAATTCCGGGGTGACCTCGCGGTAATCGCCCCGCTCAACCGCTTCCAAGAGCGTCGCCTCAACCTCATGACGGGATGCGGCTTCCTGATCGGCCCGGATCAAGGAGCGCACATACTCGCTGACCGTGTGAAACCCCTTGGTTTTGAGGCGCTCCTGAATGAATATATTCAAAGCGGAGGGGATGGGTACGCTGAGGATTTTCTTTTCTGCTGACTGGGTAGGCATGGATGCAGCATACTAGAGTTATGATATATTCACAATAAATAATATTATGATTAGACTATAGCGCCGTATATTTTTCTGTTTTGGGGGAAATTCTTGGCCAGAATCATTTGAAAGTTCTCATCCCCCTCAGATTTCTTTCTCTTGATCTGGCAAATGCTAACATTTATGTTTGGATGCGCCGGCGGCGGAGTCTCGGAATGCAAGATTGATTTTGGCCCCCGCTACCGGGTGTATTTTGCTAAAGCTGGGACGCAACTGATTATCCTCCTTGCCGGCGGGATAAAGAAACGCCAGCAACAGGATATCGTCGCAGCGCGGGAGCGGTGGACTCTGTATCAGGCCCGCAAGAGAAAGGAACGGTGAGATGGCTCTTACTCGTGATTTCAAAGGCACCGTCATGGCCCGGGCGCGGCGTGATCTGGAATTCCGGGAAGGGTTGCTGACGGAAGCCATTGAGTGCTTTCTCGGCGGAGATCTTACGACCGGGACGATTATCCTGCGGGACTACATCAACGCGACCATCGGCTTTCAGGAGCTTGTGCGTGTGACCGGGAAGAAAGACACGAGTTTGATGCGCATGCTTGGCCCCAAGGGCAATCCCGCCGCTCGCAATCTCTTCGATCTCATGGCGCTGCTGCAAAAGCACGAAGGCATCCGCTTTCAGGTCACGCCGCAGCGTGAAGTGCTCGAAAGACGCCTCTGAGACAGAACGAGGAGAATTCCCCCCTTTATCCTAAAGGGGGGTATGGGGAGATTTCTCTCAGAGGAGAGATTCTGCTACTTGCCCGTATAGCCAGGGTTGGTGGGGTTATCGAGCCAGTCGCGGCGCATGTCATACGGCAGACCGATATACGTTTGCATGGCCAGTAGGCCGTCTTCGGACAGCATGGTCTCCAAAAACGCTGAACTTTCGATATCCAGTCCAGCCGCGAGGTGGGCGTCACTGCCCGCATAGACCGCGTGTTTGGCCCGGGCTACCGCGATCGGCGGGAAATTGGCAATCTCACGCGCGATTTCCGTCGCCCGCGCGAGGGCATCATCCACAACTTCGTGCACCAGCCCAAAAGAGAGTGCTACTTCCGGCCGGACCACGCGCGAGCGAATGACAAACTCAAGCGCCCGTCCGACGCCAATCAACCGTGAGAGCCGCTGGGTGCCGCTGCCACCGGGCAGAATACCGAGTTTGACTTCTGGAAATCCAAAGCGGTAGTCGCCTTTTTGTCCAATGCGCAGATCACACGAGAGACTCAGCTCAAAGCCGCCGCCCATGGTATCGCCGTTCATGGCCACGATGATGGCCTTGGGTAAGTCGCTCAGGTTTTTGAGCATGGCGTGATAGGAAGCGGTGAGCGAAGTGCCCGCCAGCCGCATGGCTTCGCGATCCTTGGCCAGATCAACCAGCTCCTCCACGCTGTAGTGGGTGATAAACTTGCCTTCCATCGCGCCGGTCAAAACAACGGCTCGAATGGAAGGATCGCGCCATTCTTCGATCAGCTTCCATAACTCTTGCGTGCCTTCAGCACAGAAATAGTTCATGGGTGGATTGTTGTACTTTGCGATCACAACTCCATCGCTGAATTCCGTTTGCCAATAACTCATATGCCGTCCTCCTTTGTGAGTTGGAATTATCCCGAACGATTGATCCGCTGATTCTGGAAACTAGGGTTGCTCCGTATCGACCAACTCCAGCACAGTGCCGTCTGGATCTTTGAAACACACAAAGCGTCCGGCGGATCGAGCAGGACGGGCTCAGAAATGAACTCTACCCCGTACGCTTTCAGCGTTTGCACGTCTGCAGCCAGATCACTGGTGAGCAGTGCGATCCGCGCGATCCCCGGGTGATACAGATGAGGATACGGCGGCTCGTTGTCGCGTGGCTCTTTCCACTCCAGCAGATCGATGAGCGTCGTCGTCGGTGATCCCTCTAGCTGCAGGAGTGCGCCTCGCACGAGGTAAGGCGGCATGCCCACGGCGGCGGCTACTTCCGGCGTATTCCGCTCCGGCACTTCCCACATCACCTTGAACCCGAGCAGTTCGTAAAATTTGCGCGAGCGCTCATAGTCGCAGCAGTTGACGTTGACGTGCATCATGCCCGTGACGTGCATAGAGGATCCCTTCGCTTCCTGCTCTTCTTGCTGGCGTACTAAAAATCGAATGTCAGTTGGTCTTCGTAGAATATCTGAAACGCTGGAGTGTGTCAGCGGTATGAAAAGAGCATGTCGTGTATCCGTCGATAATGGCTGGGCCACGGTGCCGTGGACTTAATCCACGTGTATTCCATGTAATTGGCGCAGTTCTGCAATGACTAAGCGTTCATCGTCCTTCCAGATGCCCTCATGGCCGAGATTGATGTCGGCCATGGCGCTGCGTCCCATGACGCGGCGGATGAAGTTGACAATCGTGTCTGCAACAAACAGTGGCCGGTCGGTGTGAGCGAAATGGCCCGCATTCGGAATATAGGTGATTTGCACGTCGTCAGTGCCGAGCACGTCGGCAAAACGCTGCGTTTGGACGGCAGGCATCATATTATCGTACTCACCCCAGGCAATCAGCGTTGGAACTGTGATTGCCTGGTAATCGACGCCGCGCGGGTTGTGTTGCGGGTGGTAGCGCAAGAGGAGTGCTGGGCTCAAGATAGCCGCCCGGTCGGCCAGCACCCGCAGGTTATGCAGGTGAAGGCGGAGGGTGGTTGAGCTGGCGACACCAGTCACCCCATCGTGTGCGCCGTTGCGCTCGTAATCCACGTCTACATAGGTACAGATGAGCTTGCGCAAGTTGTACTGGTTATAGACGCTGGGGTCATACACCATGGTTTTGAGGATCTGGACCAAAGTCTGATCAAACGCGGCAAAGCCTGCGGGAAACATGGCGTCACCCTCAGGCGTGTTCGGAATCTGTGACGCTCGACCGATAGCTTGGATCTCGTTGCCCGGATAGCCATCGAAAGTGATGGCATCAAGCTGGATCAAGGCATGCAAACGGTCGTTGTAGGCGGCCGCATAATGTGAAGCGACGCCGCTGCCCCAGTCATCGGCGATAAAGATGAACTTGCGATCCGGATACTCATGCTGCATGAGCTGCTCGACGTAGTCCACGTCGTTGATCCAGTGCCACTGGGTGCCGTTATTCGGGTCGTCTTTTTTGCCGTACATGCGGGGCTGGGTGCTTTCGCCCATGCCGAGCATGTCTATCGCAATCGTCTCGCAGAAGCGGCCGAGAGAGCGCTGCACGTCTTCCCATTGGGCGCGATTACACGGCACGCCGTGCAGTAGTAGTACCAACGGCCCGGTGGTGCCGACTTTGGTGTAGGCAATTTCGAAATCGTCGCTCCAGGCTGTCTCGGTGCTGTGTGGACCGCCGACCTGAACCAACCCCTCCGCCGGGGCCTTGTATTTGAACGTGCCGTAGGTCGTGTCCCCAGCATCACGATAGATCGTAAGATCAACGTGGTTTCCGGCTGACCGAATAGGTGCGTGACTCAGTGCGGAGTAAAACGATAGGCTTTCTGGTGCGATGCGCTGACCCTCCCTTTTCGTGATGCATGCGAAACATGACTGCTCTGTCGTGATTTTTTGAACTATTATAGACTGATAAGTCTATTTTTATAAAATCACGCTGTCAAGCAGAAAAGGTTGGACAAAAAAGGTGGGAGATGAGGCGCAGGGAAGGAGGTTAAAAAAAGAAAGCCCACCGGATGACGATGGGCTTTTCTCAAACAGTTCGGCTGAACATGCGGCCAAACATGCAGCCAAGCAAGCTGATGCTAGGCCTGATCCGCCTTTTTTGACTTGACCTGGACAACTTTATTGTCCTTGTCCTGGTTGGTTTCCCACGCATCGTGCCTGAGTGCACAATGCATGAGCACCTTGGCTAAGGTGTCTTTGTGCTCGGCTCCAGCGTCTTTGCATTCGCCGCAGCTCCATTCTTCCTCTTGGATTTTGCCAATTTCTCCACCTATAACTTGTGGCATATCGACCTCCTTTGAACGGCAATGAAATGTTTCGATTGATTCTGGAGCCTTTCTTTTATCGCAAGAGGCATTGCCTCGTCTAGGGGTTGATCTCCCGCTGTGGCTGTGCGACTCAATATGCATACGAAGCTCTAGAAAGGGAGGATACCAGAATGGGTACAACTGTTGTGATGCTTGAAATACAGATCAAGCCCGAATGTGTGGACGAGGTCAAAGCCTTTCTGAAAGAAGCGCTCCCAGACACACGTGCCTACGCCGGCTGCCAGGGGGTTGATATCTATGGCAACCTCGACGAGTCGACCAACCTGATTTTTTACGAACGCTGGGAGTCGCGTGGCCATTACGAAAAATATCTGAGCTGGCGGGAGGAAACCGGCGTGCTCAAGGAGCTCGGTTCCAAATTGTCTAAAGAGCCGAGTATTCGGTATTACGACCGGATTGATGTGTAAGGCGACCCACTCTCAGTTGGATGCGCTCTTAGGGCCGGCTCTGCCGGCCCTTTTTTGTTCCGCGAAACTGGACCTGTCAGAACTGTTCTTTTTCTCCAGATTCAAGATATCTGTTTGGGAATAGATCTCCCTCTCTCTTTCCTGAACGACTACCTCCCACGCAGAGGGTTTTAAGGTTCAGACCTCCATCATGCCCAGGCTGATAAGCAAGGCGTGTTCAACCTGGCGCAAGGTCTCGGAGCGGATGGCGCCTAACCGTTTGACTAAGCGGCGGTGGTCAATGGAGCGCATCTGGTTCAGCAGCGCCACGGAATCGACACTTAACCCGCCCTCCGGGGCTGTGATCAGAACTTCGGTCGGATACAGCGTCTCGCCAAACTGTGAGCTGATCGCTGCGACAATTGTCACCGGGCTATGACGGTTGGCAATATTATTTTGCAGAATCAGGGCCGGACGGGTTTTCTTGATTTCTGCGCCCAGGGTCGGATCAAAATTGACCAGATAGATTTCGCCGCGTTTGATGAAACTTACTCGTTGTTGCCGTGCTGCCATGTCTCGTCATCCACGGGAAACCACTCCCCTGCTACGGCAAGATCGCGCTCGGCTCGAGCGATTGCGCCTTCCTTGAGTAAGGTCCGCAGCCGCTTTTTGGACTGCGTCTGCACATAATGCTTAATCGCCTGGTCGATGAACCGGCTCCGGCTGCCAGCAGTAACCGTCCGGTCTAGTAACCGTATGGTGTCCTCCGGCAGGGTGATGTTAATACGCTGATGCATACACAGCACTTTTTCTTAGCCCAGGGTACACATCACGGGTGTGTATGTCAAAAGAAAACGATGCTCTCACTTGTCCTCTACGTCAACATACGGGGGTGTCGTTCGCTTCGCGAACGTGGGTGAGGGTGTATCTGCACCAGGCGGCTCTAGGGCCTGCCTCTCACCGATAGCCACTCCCGCTCACACCAGATACAATCCGGCGACTACTGTAAAGAACGCATTGTTCTGACAAGCACGCAGAAGGAGGACCTATGGCCCAAAAACCGGCAATCGCACTAGTGGCAGTGGCGGGACGGCGAAAGGCAACTTTGGAAGTTGCAGCCCAGATCGAAAAAGAAGGCTTTAGCGGTATTTTTTGCCAAAGCGTTGGGGATGGCTTGGGCCTGTGTGAGGCCCTGGCCTTTGCCACTCACGAGATTCCGCTCGGCACCAGCATCGCCAATATGTATACGCGCCATCCGTATGACTATGCCCAGACGGCGGCCTTTATTCATGAGGTCTCTGGTGGCCGTTTTCGGTTCGGGGTTGGGGTGAGTCACGGGCCTATGCTGAATCGGCTCAAGGTGCAGGCTAACAAGTCGCTGGCCGACATGCGCCAGTTTGTTTCAGACCTGCAGGCCAGCGTGGGCAGAAAAGACGCTCTGCCGCCTATTATTCTGGCCACCTTACGCAAGGCCATGGTCAAGCTGTCGGCTGAGATTTCCCAAGGCGCGGTGTGGGCCAATGCCGCTCTGTCTCATATGTCTACCTCGCTAAGTTTTCTGCCTCAGGAGAAAATGCAGGATGACGATTTCTTTGTCGGCAATATGATCCCGACCGTGATTACAGACGATAAAGAAACCGCAGCAAAAGTACATCGCCGAACGCTCAGTACCTATGTCCGGCTGCCGAATTACCAAAAATACTGGATCGAAGCCGGGTATGAAGAGGAAATGCGGGCCATCCAAAAAGCCATGGCCAACAAAGAAGACGATAAGATTCCGTCTTTGATGTCTGACCGCTGGCTGAGTCAGGTCACGCTATACGGCAGTGTGTCTGAAGTGCGGGAAGGGGTAGAAGCCTGGTACGACACGGGCCTGAAGACGCCCATCCTGGTGCCGTCGTCGGCCAACGGCAACCAAATGGTTGCGTTGCAGGAAGTGATCGCAGCGTTTCGGTAGGAGGTCGATGTGGGGTGTCGGGTGACTTATCCGTTCCCCTTCGACAGGCTCAGGGCGAACGGGGGCTACGTCTCTGTATCTTTGTAGATGAGTAAGGAATCTGGCATGAAAATTCTCGTAGAAAAAGACGGCCCGGTGACCACCCTCATCCTCAACCGGCCGGAACGGCGCAATGCCGTGAATGATGAAACCGCGCGCCTGACTACGGGACTAGTGGGCGGGAGATGGCCTGGATCTTTGATACCTATGCGACCTTCAGCCCTGGGCAGATCGACGCTGCCGCCTGTGTGATCGGCAAGCCAGTCGCGCAAGGGGGCATACGCGGACGAGTCGAGGCAACTGAACGAGGCGTATACTTTGGTCTGCGTGAAGCTTGCGATAGTGCCGAGGATATGAAAAAGATCGGCTTAGCTCGGGGGCTGGCCGGTAAAACGGTGATCGTGCAGGGGTTGGGAAATGTCAGCTATCATGCCGCAAAGTTCTGCCAAGAAGGTGGGTGTCGGATCGTTGGCATCGCCGAGTATGAGGGCGCGCTGTACCATCCGCAGGGTCTGGACGTTGAGGCTGTCGTGGCGCACCGAAGAGAGACGCAGTCGGTTCTGAATTTCCCCGGCGTGGAGAACATTCCCAACAGCAAGACGGTTTTAGAGCGGGAATGCGACATCCTGATTCCCGCTGCGATTGAAAACCAAATTACGGAGGACAATGCGCCCCGCATTCAAGCGAAAATTGTGGCTGAGGCTGCCGATGGTCCGGTGACTGCCCAGGCAGAAGAAATTCTGTTAGACAAAGGCGTCCTGATCATTCCTGACGTCTACCTCAACGCGGGTGGGGTAACAGTCTCGTATTTTGAATGGCTCAAAAACCTGTCGCACGTCCGTCTCGGGCGCATGGGGAAGCGCTTCGAACAGTCGGCTTTTGACCGGCTGATGCATACGGTCGAACGCTTGACCGGTAAAACTCTGTCTGCCGCAGAACGCGCAGAAGTGGTGCACGGGACGGACGAAATCGATCTCGTGAATTCGGGCTTAGAGGAGACGATGATCAACGCCTATCAACACATTCATGAGGTCTGGAAAAGCAAGCCTGACATCCCTGATCTCCGCACCGCGGCATTCGTTGACGCAATCGATAAGATCGCTGTCTCATATATGGAGTTAGGCATTTTCCCACAACCCCACGCTGTTTTGGATCAGGACAGCTTGCTACAACAGACACATAGCAGGTGGTTATGATATGAAGTGTGTGTATACAGCTCACAATCCAACCGAAGCGCATCTGGTCAAAGGCTTGCTCGAAGCCGAAGGCATTGAGACCGTCGTACAGGGCGAACACCTGTTCCCCCTGCGCGGCATTATCCCGGTGACTGCTGACACCAATCCTTCTGTGTGGGTGGTCAACGATGCGGACTTCGACCAGGCACGAAGCACTGCTACAGCGTATGACCAGGGCTTCCTCTCCGGACCGTTACCGCCCAAGTCGTGGCACTGTCCACAGTGCGGAGAAGGGCTCGAAGGCCAATTCACCGCCTGCTGGAAATGCGGCGCGATCCGACCGCTGTCGTAGTATCTGATTACTTCTTCGCCAGGCCCTGCGTTTCCATGCGGGTGGGTTTCATCACAACCAGAATACGGGGCTGTGTTTTCATGTCCTTGAGGGAGGCGTCCCCGCCTTCCTCGCCTCGGTATTTGACAAGGATTTTTCGTGTATCGTCCCAAATGTCCTTTTCCCTAATTTCCGCCTTCCCTTCTGCCGTGACGTAGCCGAAACCTGTCACATCATCGATACACAGACTCATACGTGCGTCACGGACCAGGTTTTTATACTTGGCGCGCTCGCTTGTGGTGGAGATGAAAAACTGTTCGCCGTCCCACACAAACCACACCGGCGTGAGCTGGGATGTCCCATCCTCTCGAATGGTGGCCATGGTGGCGTTGCGCTTCTCGGCCAGAAAGCTCACGACCGTTCGCTGTGACTCCTGCGCCCAGGTCGGACCTGTCAGACCGAGCAGCAACACGAGACCGCCAAGACCCCCAATACAGCCAGTCCATTGTCTTCTGTGCATATGCATTCTCCCTTCGCGAGTTGCAGAATATCCACTGCATAACAAACGCCAGACGACATGAGTAGCTGCCGCTATTCCGCCGCCTTCCGCAACACCGTCGCCAACCAGGGTTGCTGGTGACGTGGTCGGCCTGGCGGGCGGTAATAATGCATGACTTCTTGGTAGCCGGCATCAATAAGTAGACGCTGCCAGGTCTCAAACGTATAAAAACTCGCATAGCGTCCATCTTGCCAGCCTTCGTGATCGTTGCCGCGTGGATTGGAGCTAAACAGCACGCCGTTCGGCTTGAGCGTTTCCCACAGCTGGGTCAGCACGTGCGGTAGTTCCTGACTGGGAATATGGAAGAGAGCGGCATTGGCAAAAACACCATCAAAGTATGCGGCAGGGAGATCGAGCTGCAGAAAGTCTTGCTGCCACACCTCGCAGCCCGTGTACTGTTTGGCCATGCTGACAAAGCGTTCAGCGCCGTCGAGGCCGATAGCGATATGGCCCAGTTCGCGAAAGACCTTGAGATCACGGCCCGGACCGCAGCCAAAGTCGAGGATGTGGTACGGGCCTGGACCGTGTAGATGATCAAGTAACGCCGCCCGATTCTGACTGACGTCATGGTCTTGTGTGCCGCGCCAGAATGCTTCGGCAAACTGATCGTAGAAGTCCAGTGTCGTGCGGGCGGTTTGGGCGGCTTCTTCGTGGCTGAGATTTTTCATAATGTGTGAGGCGGAAAAAATGATATGGGCACGACTGTCATTTCCTTCCTAAAACACCCGGCTAAAATTTCCTACCCCAGGTGTCGATCAGGTGTCGCTCAGAAAAAACTGCCTGATATACACCGGTTTCCCACTATTGCACTGGCACACGCATTGAGCTGTTGTCCTGGCACTTGAGAGTCGTGGAGTGTGAGAAACGCCGTGGTGACAAATCGGATGACCTAGGCCGTTGTGAACAGTCTGCTGCTGGTTGGGCTGATTTTCAACTCCCTTTTTCTAACGCAGAAAGAGCCGGCTGCACTGAATCCGGACATCTCGATTCGGACGCAGTATACAAAGTCGCGCTTTCTGCCTCCGGATGCCTTCATGCCGCGGTTTCGTGTGGTGAAGCTGGCGTATGAGCAGTGTGCCGGGGATTTCAGTTTTGAAGAGCAACGCTGCCGAGAGATGAAGGCCGAGTTGCTCAACCTCGTCTCTCCGCAGGCCTAAACGTCCTCCGTGTCCAGCCTCGTGTACGACGCAAGGACGGAGTGAATCGCTGTTGGTTCGGTCTCTTCGATATGCGGCTGGAGTTGTTCCCAACAGGCTGGGGCAGTCAATGTTTGAATCCCCTCTTGTTGGTACATTGTCAGCGTGGTCGCATCATCCTCAAATGCGTAGGCCCGTTTATCGCCAATGCGCGGCACAATGTCTTTATGCAAAGCGTCCTGTTTAATCTCGGCATTCGGGCGAAAGTCGTTCGGTTGTCGCATCAGCAGTGTATCGAAGCGAAAATACCGATGCAGCCAGCGCTCGGTCTCAGAGCGAAGGGCTTCGGGTCGACCTGTGCTGACAACGACCGTAGGCCGGCACTGATGCAGCCAGTGGACGATCTCGACCGCTTTTTCCCAAACAGGATATTCGACCTCTCTGAGGTGCTGGATAATCCACTCCCACATGGGCGGTCCGCTTTGTCCAATCAAGCCTGCTGGAGCGATGTCTTGTAAGGAAGGTGGATAGAATTGATTCAGGGTGTAATCAACGTCGAGGATGAGTAGCATAGTGATGATCGTTGTGCCCTCTCTGGCCTCTCATAATAGCAGAAGTAAAGAACCCCTCACCCGCGTCTGCTTCGCTGCTATTTCTCTCTATGATCGATTGTGGTTAAAGCGGGGCTGCCAGTACACCGCTACGATGGATAAATTGCGGTAATTTTAAGAACAGTAAGGGCCGTATGGCACTCAATACCTCAAATCTTGGAAGCGCTTTTCTCCATCGTACGGAAACGAACACACCAGAGCAGCAGTCGGACAAATGCGAAACTATTCGGGACAATTTTCCGCTTGAGGTCAGTCTCCAATATCTGGTCGATTCGAATATCGTTCAGATAGACAGTCCGGATCGCCTGCCTGATGCCCTCCGCTGCTCCTATATCATTGACAAACGGGAGCTTGTGCTGCTCACCCGAGACAAGCGTGCGCATGGAGCGGGGTCGTTTTCTTGCTCGTCTTTTTCGCGGGATTCTGGCCGCTCGCGAATTTCCTGCCGCCGCCCCTGCCGAGTGTTAGTGCCACGGAAATAGCCGCGATGTACCAGCAACATACGTTGCAAATTCGCCTGGGATTAGTGCTCATGGTGATCGCGTGGGCGTTGATTATCCCGTTCGCCGCTGTCATTTCTATTCAACTCAATCGTATAGAGGGTGGGCCATCGGCCTTGTCCTACACCCAGTTGGTGAGCGGCTCGAGTAACGCGGTGCTTACGATCATCCCGGAATTGTTGTGGGCCACGGCCGCCTTCCGCCCGGAGCAGAATCCGGAAATAATCCGGGTTTTCAATGACATGGCCTGGATCACATTCTTGTGGCCGGTTGGAACATTTGTCGTGCAAGTGGTCGCGACCGGTCTGGCCACCCTCGGCGACAAGAACGAGCGACCCATCTTCCCGCGTTGGTTCGGTTTCTTTTGCCTGTGGTGCGCAATGCTGTTTCTGCCGGGCGTCATGCTGATATTCTTCAAGACCGGCCCCTTTGCCTGGAATGGCCTGCTCGTCTTCTGGTTAGGCGTGCTCGCGTTTTTTGGCTGGTACACTGTGACGTTCGTGGTGGTACGCACCAGTATCCTTCGACATTGGCAAGAAGCTCTGGCCTGACGAGAGACCAGCGCGAGCGAGCAGTAAGCCCATGGCAGCTTTGACCAGCCCCACGCGCCAGGCAAAAACCCATTTGCCTGGCGAATCCGGGGTGTGGGTTTTCATCATCGGCGACCTGTTCGTTTTTGGTCTGTTTTTCGTGGTGTTTATGTATCACCGGTCGCTGGATGTGCCGCTCTACACGCACTCGCAGGCAACCTTGAATCAGACCTACGGCGCCGTGAACACCTTCTTGATGCTGTCCAGTTCCTGGTTTGTTGCGCTGGCCGTTCACGCCGCCCGCGACAATCTCGCAAAAATCACCAGCCGCCTCATACTGCTGGCCGGTGCCTGTGGGGTCGCCTTTGTGGTGGTGAAATCGTTCGAATACAGCGAAAAGATCAGCGCGGGATATTTCATCACGAGCAACGATTTTTATATGTATTACTACATGCTGACCGGTATCCATTTGATGCATGTCGTCATTGGTCTGGGGGTCCTGACGTTTCTGTGGCACACCGCGCGCACGGACTCGCTGGATGAAAAATGTATTGGCACTCTTGAAAGTGGCGCGAGCTACTGGCACCTGGTGGATATCGTGTGGATCGTCCTGTTCGCACTGTTGTATCTGATGAGATAACGAATGCCCTCCCTCCTACGGCGCAAAATTACGTTCGTGTGGCTAGGGTTGATCCTGGCGACTGCACTGTCGTGGCAACTCGGACACGGCTTTGGCTTCGGCGATCGTTACACGTACGCCACAGTCGCAATCGTGATCATCGCTTTCATCAAGGTCCGCCTGGTGTTTCTTGATTTCATGGAATTGCGCCATGCGCCGCTGCCGTTGCGCCTTACGTTCGAGGTATGGACGCTGATTGTAGGAGGAACAATAATCGCTTGTTATTGGGCCGGTACCTGATGAGTGGAGAGGCCCTGTCATTGCGAGGAGCTGGAGGCGACGAAGCCATCTCTTGTACCGTCTCAGATTGCTTCGCTATGCTCGCAATGACGTGTACGGTGAATTTCCAAACACCCTCATAGGGTGCGGCTGATGGCTGGCCGGCAAGAGACCTTACTCTGACAGCCCCTTTCTGGGGGATTGACTGTTTTACACTAGCCATTGTAAATTCAAGCTCAGGTCACGCCAAGGCAGTGTCGACACTGACGTCGTCATCAGCCGCCCAGGTCATGACGGAATGATCACATAACGCCCTTATTATAAAAGGGCCTCACACCGAGAGAGGAGGGAGTCATGGCAAGCATCATTGATTCCGATGGCCATCTGCTGGAGCCGCCGAGTGTTTGGGAAGAGTACACCGAACCGGCCTATCGTGAGCAGGTGATTCAGATTGCCAAAGATGCGGAAGGCATCGACTGTCTCAAAATCAATGGAGAGATAAGGCGTGATCGCAATATGGCCATCGCTGCTGCCTGTACGCCGGGCGGGATGTCCGACGCCCACAAAGCACGTACCATGTCCTGGGACGAGATTGTTCTCGGCGGCTACGATCCGCACCAACGGATCAAAGATATGGATCTTGAAGGCATTGAGATCGCCTTTTTCTATCCGACCTTGTGGCTCCTCTACGGTGATATCACCGACCCGCAGGTCGCAGCCGCAGCTTGCCGGGCCTATAACAATTGGTTGGCCGACTTCTGCAAAGCCTATCCGCATCGCTTTTACGGAGTGGCTCCTCTGCCCTTGCAGAGTGTTGAGGAGTCCATCACAGAAATGCGGCGCGTGGTTAAAGATTTGGGCATGCGGGCCGTGTTTGTGCGGCCCAATCCGTTTAATGGTCGCCGGCTCAACGACGCGGCTTATGATCCTTTGTGGCAAGAAGCCCAGGAGCTCAATGTTCCAGTGGCCATCCATAGTAGCTTCGGCACCAAGATGCCAACCCTGGGCCAAGAGCGATACAAAGACCCGTTCTTTTTCCATATGGTATGTCACCCCTGGGAACAGCAGGGCGCGTGCATGGATATTATTTGTGGCGGCGTGTTGACGAAATTCCCCAAACTCAAAGTGGCGTTTCTGGAATCCGGAGTAGGGTGGCTGGGCTATTGGCTGGAGCGGATGGACAGTCACTTTGAGAGCATGGGCCACTACGTGCCATGGCTCAAAAAGAAACCCAGCGAGCACTTTCGCGAGCAATGCTATATCGGGATGGAAACGGACGAGAAGAGTATGAGTGGCATCGTGGAGTGGGGGCTGGAAGAGCGTGTGATTTGGGGGTCGGACTACCCGCATTTTGATTGCACGTTTCCGGGTGTTGTTGACGAGGTGAAGGAGGCGTGTGCCAAACTCCCGGCGCACGCCCAACAACAAATCCTCAGCGAGAATGCCAAGCGGTTATATAATTTGTAGGGATCGTCATATGACACGCATGGGGCGCTGGAACGGAGAACGGAATATGGAGAGTGAAGGCTTCCAAGATGAGTTTGGCTTTGTTGGTCCTGCGCCTGTGGAGCATCCTGCCCGGCGCATTCCGGATCCGGATTTCTCAACCGGCCCAGCGGTAGGAGACCGCCTACCGGAGTTCCGGCTCCCGAATCAACACGGCGAGCTGATCGACTTCCACGCCGCCCGCGGCCAGCACAAAGCCGTGCTCAGTTTTCAACGCTCGGCCGTGTGGTGACCGTCCTGCATGACGCAACTCGTGGAGTTGCAACGTCGCTTGCCGGACTTTGAGGCCGCCGGGATGAAAGTCTTTGCGGTGAGCTATGATCCCCAAGACGGGCTGGCGGATTTTGCCCGGACGTACGGTATTACCTACGATCTGTTGTCAGACAGCGACTCCGCGGTCATTACGCGCTTTGGCATCCTGAACACCTTGATCGATCCGACGGAGCGGACGCCGAGGTGTTCTACGGCATCCCGTTCCCCGGAACCTATATCGTGGATGCGTCGGGGATAGTTGTCAGGAAATATTTCAACCAACATCTCGCCACCCGTGACGTGCCCGAACGCTTCCTCGAAGAAGCGGGTGGGCAGATTGTCCTGAGCCCAGATGCGCCGCAGCAGGAATATCGAGACGGCGACGTTCGTGTCTCCGTCTTTCTCTCTGGGGGAGATCTGAAGATCGAGTTGACCCGTCGACTGTACTGTCGGCTCGACATTCGGGAAGGCCTGCATATCTACGCCGAACCAGTTCCCAGTGGTTTTGTGGCAACGCAGGTGACTGTCAAGGCAGTGCCTGGGATACGTCTCGGGCAGCCGGTGTATCCAGCTGCCACGCCGCTGGTGATGGAGGAACTGGGGCTGGAATTGCCTGCCTGGGAAGGGACGGTCGATATTGGGATCCCCATTACCGCGACGACTGAACTGCTCAACGTGCTCAAGCCTCTAGACCAGAAGACAATCAGGCTTGATCTCACCATCGGCTACCAATCGTGTAGTAAGCGTGAGTGTTTTCTGCAGCGCACCGTAAACGTCTCGCTAGAGTTGCCGCTTGCCCAGGGCATTGTTCCCGACTTGCCGCCGTTCCAAGACAGGGGCCTGCGGGTCAGCCCGGTCCAGACCGGAGCGTATATGGCCCAACTGGTGGCATGCCGACAGGAAGACTCGTAACACGAACGGTGGTGTCCGATGGCAGTGGCACATAAACCCGAAGATTGTGACCGCCTCTTTATGGAAGCGTTTAATACCGGCGACCTTGAGGGCTTAGTGTCGCTCTACGAGGAGGACGCCGCCTTTGTGCAGGAGGGGGGCCGGGTCGCCAGAGGAAGGGCTGCCATTCGGGAAATTATGCGCGGGTTTTTCGCGCAGAAGCTTCATTTCACGATTGAAGCCACGGTGACGCAGAACGGCGATATTGCGCTCTTGAACTCTCCGTGGACGCTGTCGGGCACGACTCCGGATGGGCAGGCGGTTTCGATGTCGGGCAATGGGACGGAGGTGGTACGACGCCAAGCGGACGGGAGTTGGGAATATATGATTGATAATGCGGGCTGGAATTAACCCGCCGCATCAGCGGAACAGGACCGAGAGGAGGTCTGTTCCACACAGGAGATATCCCATGACGGAAGAGGAACAACGCAATATCGAAAACGCCAAGCGCCACATCGAGCTGTACAACACCGACATCGATCGCTACGTGCGCGAATGCTACACCCCGGATTGCACAGTGTACGGGATGGGCGCCGTCGCGCCTGCCAACACTGAGGATTGGCTGCAACTCGAGCAGGCCATTCATGCCGCGGCGCCTAAACGCTATATGCGGCTCGAACACATGCACGTCAGCGGCGATGTCGTGATTCTTGAAGTCACCCTCCTCGACCCGGACAAGGGTGACGATTGGTCGATCCCATTCGTGGCCGTGTTGACCATGCGCGACGGCAAAATCGTCCTGGACCGCACCTACGCCGACTTTACAGACTGGCCCGGCCGTAAGACGTTCGGCAATTACGGATGAACCCTGGAGCGGTGGGAGATCATCCAGGCGAGTAACAGACGAGCCCAAGATCGAGAAGAACCGGTGTTGTGTCTACGTTGTCGTATCATTGGGAGGCTGCGCTATGAGTATTCTATGCAAACGAACGCCAGAAGAACGCTTTGCGAACTTGCCGAATTTTTCGTACGCCCCGCACTACGTAGAAACACTGCCGGGATACGAAGGCTGTCGCATGCACTACATCGACGAAGGGTCTCCAATAGCGAAGGATGTCTACCTGTGTCTGCATGGTGAGCCAACTTGGAGTTACCTGTATCGAAAAATGATCCCGCCCTTTCTGAGCGCGGGCGGCCGAATTGTTGCACCTGATTGGTTCGGTTTTGGTAGGTCGGATAAACCCGTCAACGACCACGACATCACCTTTTCGTTTCACCGCAACTCGCTGCTACGGCTCATCGAACACCTTGACTTACGAAATATTACGCTGGTCTGCCAGGACTGGGGTGGCATATTGGGGCTAACCTTCCCGCTCGACATGCCGGAACGATTCAAGCGTCTGATCGTTATGAATACCGGTCTGCCTGTCGGTAAACCCATCAGCGATGGTTTTGCCCAATGGAAAGCCTATGCCGCTCAGTTCACCGACCTTCCTGTTTCCGGCCTGATGGGTGTGAGTTGTCCGGACGCACTCGACTGGATGGACATCGCTGCGTACGCGGCTCCCTTCCCCGACGCGAGCTATCAGGCCGGCGTACGGCGCTTTCCGCAGCTCGTCCCCGTGGAGCCGGAGATGCAAGGCGTTGAAGAATGCCAACGCGCGAGACAGTTCTGGGCGGAGGAATGGACCGGTAAAAGTTTCATGGCCGTGGGGCTGTAAGACCCTGTCTTGGGCAAACCCGTTATGGACGAGCTACATAGCGTCATTCGTGGTTGTCCACCGCCACTCTATTTGGAACACGCAGGTCATTTCGTTCAGGAATGCCTTTTTCTTCGCCAGCTGTTAATTTTCTAGAGCCGGTTACCGCGCTCTCCTTTATCGCGGCGACGACGACCACCCTGCGGTTAGCCACGGGTATCTGCCTCATACCCCAGCGCAATCCGGTTTATACCGCCAAACACGTTGCCGACTTGGATGTCCTCTCCGGCGGACGGTTCGACTTCGGCATTGGGATCGGTTGGCTGAGGGAAGAATTCGATGCCCTTGGGATTCCGTGGCAGAGACGCGGCGCGCGTGCCAATGAATATATCGAGATCGTGAAAACCCTGTGGTCCGAGGGACCGTCCCAGTTTAAGGGAGAATTCTACACCCTGCCCGAATGTCACCTGTACCCAAAACCGATCCAGCACCCCCATCCGCCGATTTATTCTGGCGGCGAATCCCTCGCGGCGTTGCGGCGTGTGGCGAAGCATTGCGACGGTTGGTACGGCGTAGACCGGCCCGACGAGGTACAGGCGGGTGTCGATAAACTGAAACCGCTGCTCGCCGAATACGGTCGAACGATGGACGAGATCAAAATTCATGCGGCGCCATTGCAAGATGTGACCTTGGACACCGTCAAACAGTATCGGGATGCCGGGGCCGACCAGATTAATTTAGTTGCCAGCCGCGACACGCTAGATGACGTAAAGCGAGAGCTTGACCAGTGGGCCAATGAACTGGTCGTACCGGGAAAAAGCCTGTAGCGGCAGCGAGGGTGCAAGTAAACAAACGAGGGGGAAAGTTTCACCGGAATTTAATGGGTCACACCCGGGCACGAGGGCAAAAGGCAATACAGGAGGACCTTATGAGCGCTGAGAACGAAAAGAAAGTAACGGATTACTGTCATTCTTTAGAAGAGGCTAATCCGGCCAAGAGCGTACAACATCTGTCAGAGGATGTGGATTATCAAAATATCGGCACGTCGCAGTCGACCGGGCATGCCGGTGTCCAGGAGATGTTAGGCGAATGGATTGACGCGGGGATGCTGCAAAAAATGGATATCAAGCACACCGCGTCCTCGGGGAATATCGTCATGAACGTCCGGCTCGAAACGTGGGCTTTAGGCGACGTCACCATTCACCTCCCCTGCATGGGCATGTTTGAATTTAATAGTGAGGGGAAGATCTGCCGCTGGCACGACTATTGGGATCGCGAGGTTCTGGAGCCGCTGATGGTAGAAATGAAGAGAGTCCGCGGGAAAGAGTCCCTATTTGACGAGCATATGGCCCGCCGGGCCTAAGTCGCGAGCTAGGTGAGCAACCGGAATTTACCAGGGGATACGAGGATCAAGCACCCAGCCAGGTACTGTCAAGATGGAGATTACAATGAGTGATGTCGTTTCTCAACACGCTGGCGCGAACTCCGACACAGGCCAGAACGGTTTTGACGCGATCATCGTAGGGGCTGGTATAGCTGGCATGTATCAGCTCTATCGTCTGCGCAATCTGGACCTGAAGGTCCGGATCTTCGAAGCGGCCTCCGGCGTCGGTGGAACGTGGTACTGGAACCGGTATCCCGGCGCACGTGTCGATTCTCCATCCTATATCTATCAGTACTGGTTTTCTGACGAAATTCTGGACGAATGGGACTGGAGCCAGCGATTCCCCGCCCAGCCGGAAATCGATCGCTACCTCAATTTCGTGGCCGACAAGTGCGATCTGCGCAAGGACATCCAGTTCGACACCGTCGTCACCGCGGCGGAGTACGACGAGGCCGGTAAGCGTTGGATCATCAAGACTGATCGCGGCGACACAGTCAGCACTCGGTTCTTCGTGAGCTGCACCGGCATGCTGTCTGCGCCGCTCGTGCCGCCCTTTCCGGGCCATGAAAACTTTAAGGGCGAGATCGCCCACACCGCCCGCTGGCCGAAGGACGGCCTGGAGCTGGCAGGGAAGCGCGTTGGCGTCATCGGTACCGGTGCGACCGGCATCCAAGTGATCCAGACTATCGCCAGCGAGGTCAGCCATCTCACGGTCTTTCAACGCACGGCCCAGTACGCGATTCCCATGCGTAACCCGGCCTTCACCGATGCCGACCGCGCCGCCTACCGCGCCCGGTACCCGGAACTCAAGAAGCGGGTGCACCATACGTTTGGTGGATTCGATCACGACTTCGACCGCCGGGTGTACCGTGACCTTACGCCTGAGGAGCGCACCGAGGCGCTCGAGGAGATCTGGGCGGACGGCTCTCTCAGTTTCTGGCATGGCAGTTTCCAGGAGTTATTCTTTGAAGCGGACGTCAACGAGGAGATCTCCGAGTTCGTACGCGGGAAGATCCGCGCGCGTGTCAACGACCCGAAGATCGCCGAAAAGTTGATGCCGAAAACTCACGGTTTCGGCTTGCATCGCGTGCCGCTGGAAACCAAGTATTTCGAAGCCTACAACCGCGACAATGTCGAGCTCGTCGACGTCAACGCTGCTCCGATTGTGTGCTTCACCGAGGCTGGGCTCAAGACGCAAGAGGGCGAGTACGACTTCGACGTGATCATCCTGGCGACCGGCTTCGATGCCGGCACCGGGTCGCTGTCACGCATGAATATTTACGGACGCGATGGCCGCTCGCTCACTGAGCAGTGGCAGCAGGACATTCGGTCAACCCTCGGGCTGCAGGTGCACGGCTACCCAAACCTGTTCACCGTAGCCGGCCCGTTGGCACCTGCGACGGCCTTGTGCAACATGACGACCTGCCTGCAGCAGCAGGTCGACTGGGTCACCGACTGTATCCATTACGTACGTGAACATGGCCACACCGTCATCGAACCGACTGCGGAGAAGGAAGCAGAGTGGGTGAAGCACCACGATGAAACTGCCAACGCTACCCTCGTCGTCAAGACCCACTCTTGGTATATGGGTTCGAATGTCGCCGGCAAACCACGTCGCCTGTTGTCATACATCGGCGGGGTGGGCGACTACCGCCAGATCCGCGACGCCGTGCAGGAAAGTGGCTACGAGGGCCTCGCCATGGACTGACCGCATGGGCCTTCGCGGCATGCCTTCGTTAGGTAGTGTCACGTAGTCAAGACGGAGTATAAACCTCACGTAGTGTGAGGAATGATGAAGTCTCTCTCACACCGCATCTGCGACCCGTGCAAAACTTGATAGAGGGTGTTTGGAAAGTCGCGGTACACGTCATTGCGAGCGAAGCGAAGCAATCCGTAGCGGGAAAAGAGATTGCTTCGTCGCCTACGGCTCCTCGCAATGACACCACCTCTCCCTTTTCCAAACACCTTCTAGATGGCAGCGTCACTATGCAAAAAGAATTTGGAGTAGTATTTGCATCGATTGGGGATGAGACGTTTACGGCAAAATACCACGCCAGGTGTCAGTGTCAGGCCGTCCAGTACGAAGTGAGCGCAGATCCGGTGGACGCGAAAATCTGCCACTGCGTGGTCTGCCAGAAGCTGCACGGCGCGCCCATGCAGTGGGCGGCCATCTTTCACAAACGCCACGTTCGCATTACGCAAGGCCTCGATCAGCTCCGTTTCTACAATAGCGAGCTTGATCAGCGTGAGCGTATTTTGCCCTGCAAAGTCAGTTGTGCCGGGTGTGGAACGCTGATTGCGGATGAAGGCCGCACGATGTGGCTGGCGTTTCCCTCCCTATTTGATTTTGGGCACCCGCCCCAGGTGCCACCGAGCTTCAAACCCACGTGTCATATTTTCTATGGGATGCGGGTGATGGATATGACCGATGGTCTGCCGAAGTGGGCGGGCCATAAGAATAAGTCCGTTCAATTGTAATCTTGCGATTTAATGATTCCACCAGGGGCGATCAGAATAGGCGCGCACATCGATTTCGTGCGTCCAGGTTGAGCGATGCTGCTGAGCAAGATGGAAATAGGTGTTCGCAATCTCAGCCGGCAGGATGAGTCCATCGTGCGTCAAGCCTTTGCTCTCTCGCAATGCCTGAAACTTCTCCGGGCCAAGCATCTTGCCGAGCGTATCCGGTGCATCCACGGACCCATCGACAAGTATGTGTGCGACGTGGATCCCCTTTGGCCCAAACTCGGCGTTGAGCGATTGGCATAATAAGCGTCGCCCACCCATGGCCGCCGCGTGAGAGTGTTGGCCCGCATTGCCCCGGACGGCTGCGGTCGCAGAGGTGACCAGGAGCGTTCCCTGACCGCGCTCTTCCATGCGTGGACACAGAGTCGAAGCCAGTCGAAACAGGCCAAAGGTAGCCATTCGCCACCCCCCCTCAAACGCCTTATAACTCGTCTCCTTCAGTGCGCGATCGCCAATCTGCGCGCCCAGGTTGTACACGGCGACTTCGATCGGTCCAATATCGGACTCGATGGTGGTAACGAGATCCTCGATGCTGTTCTCTTCGATCGCATTCAGCATGAAACCGGTTGCTGAACCGCCTGCGGTCTCTATGTCTTTCACGATGGTGTCGAGTCCATCTGTATCAGTCCGGCGGCACAGGCAGGCATGGTAGCCTTCACGCGCAAAGCGTTTTCCAACATGTCCTCCAATGCCCGCACCCGCACCAATCACTAAACACACAGGTTTCATGGTCATCGTTCTCCTCTCATAACCGGACGATTATCTACTCCAAACGCGCATACCGTTTAAAAGACGACGGGCCGCAAGGCTGCGTATAGAACTGAGTATGGCGTGGCGAAGGGTCAAGGTCAACAGAATCGAGACACCGCGCGTCGAGTTCTCCTCTCGCCCATTTCCTGCTCTTATCGGCTCAGTCTGTCTGTAAGGGGAGTCCCGTCTGTGAGATTTTCGGAGATCGTCAAAGAAGCGAAGGAACTGCTCCAGGGGAAGGGGCGGGTAACGTATCGCGCGCTCAAGTTAGAATTTGACTTGGACGACGAACGCCTGGACGTCTTGAAGGATGAGCTGATCAAAGCGGAGCGGGTAGCCACGGACGAAGGCGGAGAAATCCTCGTTTGGACTGGTAACGGGGAGCCAGCCCCAGTATCGTCCAGACCCGAGCCGCAACCCCAATCCCCCTCAACGTACACGCGACACCACCTGGCCGAGCGTATCCGCGCCGAACAAGCGGCCATGGAATCCCGTGGCGCAGCAGACGGTGAGCGCAAAACAATCACGGCGTTGTTTGCCGACCTCAAAGGCTCCACTGCTCTTATCGAAGGCTTAGACCCCGAAGACGCACGAGCCATCATTGACCCTGCACTGCAACTCATGATGGACGCCGTGCATCGGTATGACGGCTACGTGGCGCAGGCGTTGGGGGACGGCATCTTTTCGTTGTTTGGGGCGCCGATAGCGCATGAGGATCATCCGCAACGGGCATTGTATGCGGCGTTGGCGGATGCAGGAAGAGATGCGGGGGTATAGCGATCAAGTCCGCCTCAAACACGGTGTTCCCCTCCACATGCGAGTAGGCATCAACACGGGGGAAGTCGTGGTGCGGTCCATTCGCAAAGACGACTTGCATACCGACTACGTGCCCGTGGGCCACTCAACAAACCTCGCCGCTCGCATGGAACAGATGGCCAACCCCGGGTCGATTGTGATCAGCGAATACACCCGGAAGTTAACGGAGGGGTATTTTGACCTGAAGGCGCTCGGTGCTGCTGAAATCAAAGGCGTCGAAGAACCGCTCAACGTATACGAGGTCATCGGCGCGGGTCCGTTGAGGACGCGGCTGAGTCCGCGCGGCGCGGACTCAGCCGCTTTGTAGGGCGCCATACCGAGATGGACCAGATCCAGCAGGCACTCGCGCAGCCGAAAGCGGGCCACGGGCAAATCGTCGGGGTGATGGGTGAGCCGGGGCTAGGCAAGTCTCGACTGTTCCACGAGTTCAAGCTCACGTCACCAAGTGGCTGTCTGGTGCTGGAAGCGTTTGCCGTCTCGCACGGCAAATCATCGCCCTATCTCCCACTCATTGAACTGCTTAAAAATTATTGTCAGATCGAGCCTCAGGACGATGCACGGAGTCGGCGCGAACGCCTCATTGGGAAGGTCCTAGGCTTAGACCGCAGTCTCGAAGAGACCCTACCGTATCTCTTTTCTCTGCTTGGCATTGAAGATGAACAGTTGAGCCTGCAGCAAATGGATGCCCAGATTCGGCGCCAGCGCACGTTTGAAGCGCTCAAGAAACTGTTTTTGCGCGAGAGCCTTAACCAGCCGCTTATTCTCATCTGTGAGGACTTGCATTGGCTCGACACTGAGACAGAGGGCGCCCTGAATACGCTGAGTGAAAATATTGCCTCAGCCCAGCTCTTACTGCTCACAAACTACCGGCCTGAGTATCGACATGAGTGGGGTGGGAAGACGTATTACACCCAGCTGCGCCTGACGCCCCTGGGAAAAGAAGAGGCGGAAGAGCTGCTCTCCTTCTTACTTGGAAACGATGCCAGTCTGGCGCCGCTCAAGCCGCTCATCTTAGAGAAGACGGAAGGGACGCCATTCTTCATGGAAGAGGTGGTGCAGACGTTGGCGGAAGACGGGGCTCTCAGCGGTGAGCCAGGTCATTATCGGTTGGAGACGGCGCCAACTGAGTTTCATATCTCTCCCACTGTTCAAGGCGTATTGGCTGCCCGGATTGACCGGCTGACGGCAGCGGAAAAAGAGTTGCTGCAACAGCTCTCGGTGATAGGTCGGCAGTTTCCCGTGAGCCTGGTACACGCGGTGGTGCCGCAAACGGAGGACGAGCTGCATCAGATCTTAGCGTCTCTGCAAGCGAAAGAGTTTCTGTATGAACAACCCGCCTTCCCCGAATCGGAATATCTCTTCAAGCATGCGCTGACCCAAGATGTGGCGTATGGCACCGTGCTGCAGGAGCAGCGCAAGACCTTGCATGAGCGGACGGGCCAGGCGATGGAGGGGTTGTATCGAACGAGTGTGGTCGATCACTACAGTGAACTGGCGCATCACTATAGCCGCAGTGGGAACACGGAGAAGGCCGTCGAGTATCTCGAATTAGCCGGTCACCAGGCCGTGCAGCGGGCGGCGAATGACGAAGCGATTAGACACTTCACCACGGCCCTCGAGCTGCTCCAGACCCAGCCGGACAGTCCAGCGCGCTGGCAGCACGAACTCGCGCTGCACGTGGCCTTGGGCCCGTCGCTCACGGCCACCCAGAGTTACGCGGCCCCAGAAGTGGGGAGTATCTACCTGAGGGCCCGGGAGCTGTGTGAACAAGTGGGGGACACGCCTGAACTTTTCCCGGTGCTGTGGGGGCTGTGGGCGTTTTATCTCGTCCGGGCGGAGCACAAGGAGGCGCACGAACTGGCCGAGCAACTGCTGCACTTGGCTCAAACCGGGTCCGACTCCGCTCTTCTCGTAGAGGCTCATTATGCGGTAGGACTCTCTTTGGCCCACCTGGGAGAACTGGCCCCGGCCCGCCCCCACCTGGAGCACGGGAGTCCACTCTACGACGCGCAGCAGCACCACTCTTTGGCGTTCAGCTATGGGTCGTTTGACCCTGGGGTCGCGTGTCTCACCTATAGGACCGAGGTCTTATGGCTTCTGGGCTATCCGGACCAGGCCCTAAAGACAAGCCACGAGGCCCAGCGTCTGGCCCATGACCTGTCTCCCCCCTTTAGTCTCGCGTTTGCCTTGACCTTTGCTGTCCGGCTCCATCAGTTGCGCCGGGAGGCGCAGGCTGCCCAGGGCCGGACGGAGGAGGTCATCGCGCTGTCCACCGAGCGGGGGTTTCCGTTCTTCTTGGGAGAAGGCACGATCTTCCGGGGCTGGGCGCTGGCCGAGCAAGGACACCCAGCGGAAGGCCTCAAGCAGATCCACGAGAATCTGGCTGCCTGGCGGGCTATCGGGGCAGAGTTCTTGCGGCCGCATTTTCTTGCCTTATTGGCCGAGGCCTACGGGCAAGACAGGCAGGTTGAGGAAGGGCTCGGAGCGGTGGTCGAGGGGTTGGCTTTTGTCGAGAGCACTGAGGAGCGTTACTATGAGGCAGAGCTGTATCGCCTCAAGGGAGAGCTGTTGCTCAAGCAGTCACACTCCAACGCCGCCGAGACTGAAGCCTGCTTTCTGCAGGCGATAGCCATTGCGCAGAGGCAAGCCGCCAAATCGTGGGAACTGCGCGCTGCAACGAGTCTCGCACGACTGTGGCAGCAACAGGGCAAGCGGGAAGAAGAACGCGCCGAGTCGCAATGTCCGTGAGTGAGTCACACGACATCCCTCCCTTGCAGCTGCGCTGGCTGTGGGTACCGACCTGTCAGATCTTTATAGCCATGCAGATGCGTCGGCGTGACGTGCACGATCAGTTCTCCTGCACCGCTGTTTATTTTCCCGTAGGTCTCGGCTAACTCCTGCCCCATATAGCGCCCGCCAATCCGCGTTGCCCAATAGCGCATTTGGTCTGCATCGTTGGACAGGACGACTGTGCCCGCGAGTTCGACATACGCGAATGGTGTCACCTCATCATCTACGCACACACTGACACGGGGATCGCGGCGCATATTCCTTGCCTTGGCCGAGTCCCGCCCAGTCATAAAGACGAGCGTCTCCTCCTCAAGGTCATACCACACGGGCACGATAAGGGGCCGGCCATCCTTCCGCACGGTGGCCAGCTTTCCGGTCCGCACCGGACTGCGCAGGAAACTTCGACATTCTTCAGGAGTCATTCGTTCCATGCCCGCCCCTCCCTCTTAACAAACGGGCTGGCTTCCTCATTGAACACCAGTACGCGTTCATGCTTCGACGAGCTCAGCACGAACGGGCCTGGGCCAGCGCCGCTCTTCCCATTCGCCCTGAGCCTGTCGAAGCCTGCCCTGAGCAGGGTCGAAGGGGGGGGGAACAGTGGCAATACAATGTACACTTTACTGCGATCGGACAGACTTCTTGCTATTTGCGCCGCAACTCTACGACTGGAATGACGCGATCTGTGCGCGCTTCATATGCCGCAAACGTGGGCTCGCTCGCGCAGATTTTCTGGAACAAATAGTTCCTATCGTCGCCTTGTGTCACGACAGCATTGGCTGAAAAGCTTTCACCATCTTTTTCAACTAAGACCTCAGAGGTTTTAACCAGATTGTTGAACCACGGCGGGTTTCTCTCTGCGCCGGCCATCGACGCGATAACCAGAAGCCGACCGTCCACGAGCTGATAGCCCAAAGGCACGGCGCGCTTTTCGCCCGTCTTCGAGCCGGTAGTGGTGATGATCAATGCCGGCATATCTGCGAGTTCGCCGGGTACTTTGCCGTTGTTGTCGCGCTTGGTCTCCGACCCTTCCGCCTTCCATGCTTTTGAGCCTGGGCCGTTGTCGGAACCGACTTCTGCGACCATTTTCATTAGATCTGCCCAACCCAGCTCTGCTTTTTCTTCTGCCATATGACTGTTTCCTTCCAATTCTTAGGCAGTCGGCGCATCGAAATCGCTTGCGCTGTGTCGCTCGATGAGCTGCTCTTCCTCTGGTCCCCAGGACTTGTTCACGCGTCGGCCTCGTTGTACGGCAGGCCTGGCTTCAATCTCCTTCACCCACCGGAGCACATGCGTATACGTTCCGACGTCAAGAAACTCTGCGGCTTCATAGCCATTGTGTGCTACTAACATGCCATACCAGGCGTAGTTGGCCATGTCTGCGATCGTATAGTCGTCACCACACAAATACTGCTGTTCGCTGAGATGGCGGTCCAACACATCTAATAGGCGTTTCACCTCCATCGTATAGCGATCAATAGGGTACTCGAACTTTTCCGGGGCGTAGGCATAAAAATGCCCAAACCCGCCGCCGAGGTAGGGCGCGCTGCCCATCTGCCAGAACAACCACGACATGCATTCCGCGCGAGCGGAAGGCTCGGTCGGCAGGAAGGCGCCAAATTTTTCCGCCAGATAGACGAGCATGGCACCTGACTCAAAGACGCGGGTGGGTGGGGTAGTGCTACGGTCAAGGAGCGCGGGGATTTTGGAATTGGGGTTGATGGCCACAAAGCCACTGCCGAATTGATCCCCCTCGCCGATGTCGATCAGGTAGGCATCGTACTCGGCCTCTTTGATGCCGAGCTCGAGGAGCTCTTCCAGCAGGACGGTGACCTTGACGCCATTGGGCGTGGCCAGAGAATAGAGCTGCAAGGCGTGCTCGCCGACCGGGAGTTCTTTGTCGTGCGTCGCGCCCGCCGTGGGCCGGTTGATGTTGGCAAACCGGCCGCCATTCTTTTTATTCCACTGCCAAACTTTCGCTGGTGTATACGTACTGTTTTCTGCCATATCTTCTCCTTCTTCTCGATCTTGTGTTTATTTATTACTCGCTTGAATGATCTATCCCCACTCCGCCCCTGAGGATGACCTCGTTGCCGTTATAGTGGTGCGCATCGCTGGCTCGTCTGATTTCTTGAACGGGTATCACACCGAGACATTCTTCATTTGCTCCATACCGGACTGGCGCGACCCCGGCGCCATATGCCACCAGATCAGGAACGGTGCGCCGGCCTTCTTTAGCTCCTCGCGCGCCGCTAACAACACCTTACCCGCCTCGGTCTTATCGTAGAACCAGCGCTCGGCGCCCCATGCCGCAATCGGACCACCGTCCACCAACTCGACAGCTAGCTCTTCGTAGTACGCCCGGATATCAGTCGTCACCTGCATCAGCGGGGCGTTAAACCCAACCTGATCCCAGGCTTGGCCGTCGGTGATTTGAACAAACTTCTCAATGGCTCCAGGAATCTGTTCCGCAGTGATCGCCCGTCCCACGCTGGTCCGCCCATTTTTCGCCACGGCTCGATTATATGCACCGCGCAGCGCCTGTGCTTCGTCGATGGCCGGGTGCAAGTTCGGGTCGTAGCGGGGGGGGGGGGAGGGCGCACGCCAACGGCTCACCGCCCTTGCTTTGGATCGTCTCCGGAAAGTCCACGAGGACCGGTCCCGTGGGCTGCTCCAACAGCGCAAAGGCCGCTTCGAGTACGCGGTGCTGAAACATGGCGTCGCGCGGCTTTCCGAGGGGCAGCCCCAACGGGTACTCCACATACAGCGCCCGCGGTGGGTGCATGCGTTCGGCGACGTCGCGTATCGACGCGATTATGACCGTTGACAGGCCAGCAGCCTCGAAGACGTGGGCGAGCGTACACCCGGTACGCGGGCACAGGGGTCAGACGGGGGTGAGCAGAACGACGTCGACTCCGTCCTCGAGCATCTTTTTGGCGCAGGCCGGTCCGGTATCCAGCCGCAGCGCGGACAGCCCCTCGGGTTGGTTGCCGGCGAACGAGTAATGGGAGGCCGCGACACTGCCGATCACGCCCTGGTCAGCCAGTTCCTGCAGACGGTCGACTGGGTAAACGACGTTCAGGTCGGCGGCAAAGCCAGCGCGATCAAAGTTCGGACTCACGTGGCCGAGCTCCAGATCGCGTACGTCGTGCGGGAGAGTCTCGAAGTGGAAATCTGCGAAATCCCACTTTTCGGCCTGCCACTGTGAGATCCAGCCGCTGCTGCTGAGCGCGGCGCTCGTCACGATTGCCACGCGCGCCTCCCGGAGCGCCGGCGGTGTGGTGAAAGCGGTGTCTTCGAATTCCGGTACCGCTAGGGTCGCTGCAAAATCGCGCATGGCTTGGTCGTTGTCGTGCATCGTCTATCCCCAATCCCTAATTCTCAATCTTTTTGGTTTGTCGCAATACCACTACGGCGAGATGGGATTGCCGTGCAGAAATAAGATGGGATCTCCCGCTCCCGCTTCGACGTAGTGTATCTGTGAGCCGTGCACGTCCACGAAGTGGGCCGCATACGGAAAGTCAGCTGAGATGGCTTGGGATTCCATGGCTTGCCTCCTTTCCATCTGCATAAATGCCGCAATAACGGTGGCTACATCGACCAGCGCTGCTGGTCTGGATCGTCTGCGCGCTCTACGCCGTAAGGTGTTTCTGCGTACATTTTTTACTCGCCCAAATTATACGCCTTACTCACATTCTCCCACAGAATCTGGTGTTGTGATTCTTCCGACAGCGGAGCGATCATATCGCCTAAGGCTTGCATGTAATGGCTGATATGATCCGGATGCGGAAAATCCGACGCCCAGAAGAAACGATCGCTCCCCACCGCGTTAATCACCGCCGAGGCCATCTGCTCATCCGGATCGGCAGAAACCCAGCACTGGCGATTAAAATACGTTTTGGGCGATTCCTTCATGCGGGTGGTTTTGCCTAAGGGGCTACGCCAGACGGCATCCATCCGGTCCAAAATATGGCCGGTCCAACCTGCTTGGGATTCCAGCACGACCAATTTAACCTGAGGAAAACGATCGAACAGGCCATAGTGAAAGAGCGATACAAACGACTGAACCATGCCCTGGGAAACGAGCACGTCCATATACCAGGTGAAGTCGAACTGATCACCTTGCGCGAGTTCGGAAAACCTCTTATGTACATCGAGTTCAGGTGGATCGGCTGTGGGATGGATGCCTAATGGAACGCCGAGTTCTTCGGCCTTCGCCCACAACGGATCGAAGTGTGGGTGGCCGGGCGACTGCTTTTTCCAAGTAAAGGGTAAAAAGAATCCTCCTTTGGCCCCGTCTTTCACTGCTCGTTCTCACTCCGCAGCCGCGTTATGCGGATCGTCGTCCAGTGTGACTTGGGCGATAGGGATTAGCCGTCCACCAGACTCTGAGCAGAAATCAAGGATCCAGCGGTTGTAGGCGCGACAGTGGGCCGTGGCCAGTTCGGGATCTTTAATCTCACCCAAGAAGAGTCCCAGAGTAGGATATAAGATCGCCTTGGCCAAACCTTCTTCATCTAACCTGGCGACCCGTTCTTTGGGGTCCATTGAACCCGCCGGCGCGCCACGCAAGTATGTTCGGTCGGGCCGGGGATCGATGTCCTCCTTGCCCATCCCACCGAGCTGACCGGGAAAACCGGGATAACCGGTCCAGGATTGCTTGCCGTCGATTTCAAGGATTTCCAGCATCCCTATTGGTGCGAATCCGTAGGGCCCGGTCGCGATATTTGGGCTCTAAATAGGTTTCCCATAAATCAGGTGGCTCTAAAACATGGCCATCCGCGTCGATTGCCCCTGTGGTGATTGCGCCATTGCCGTTTTGCATACACAGCTCCTTTCTGGAACGAATGGGAGCATCCTACCAGGCATTCCTTTTTTAACGAGTAGTGTCCAAGTCAATTCCGGAGTGTCAATAAAGATCATCAAAGATCATCGAAGATCGTTTGTGCGAGCACGAGCGAATTCGGCTCGTGGGCTTTTCTGTTCTGCACGCATCTTCCGCCCGCAAAGAAACTCAAGGGCTTGTTCCGTTCCCTGGGCGCGGCGCCGACGCCAAAGAGGCCGCTCCGGCGAGTTGCATCAGTGGCGCATAGACGCGCATCATGTCACCGTCGGCTGCAGGTGCCACATTAGCGAGTATGAGTTCATCCACCACTCCCTCGTAAGAAGCAATCCGTTCCCGGCAGTCCTCAAGCGTCCCCGCGATCGTCAGTCGGTCGACACACTCGTCTGGGATAGCGTCCACAGCCGCCTCCAGTTTGCCCGCCGGCATGAGTTTTAACAGTGCGTCGGCTGCCTCACCGAATCCCTGTTCACGCATGGTGTACTCGTAATAGGGATGCGGCAGCGGCGCATACAGATGACAGATTGCTTCGCGTGCGGTGCGGCGGGCGCGTTCACGATCGTGGTTGACTGCAATCAATGACACTGCCTTCCAGCCTATGGTCGCCGGGTCCCGGTCAACGTCCGCGGCGGCGGTGGCGGCCTGAGGCTTCACCACATCGCGCAAATACTCTGCAGATAAGGTTCCGCCCCCAGCAATCCCGTCCGCGACCTGCGCTGCTATGCGCGTCATGCGCGGGAAGACTGCGGCGAGATAGACCGGAAACGGTTGGTCGCCCGGATCGGCGGTGGGGGTCCAGTCCATGTGGTGGATCTTGCCTGCATATTTAAGCGTTTCACCGCGGCGTGTGCGTGCGATTAGTTTCAGCAGGGTCACATATTCGCGCATCTTTGTGAGCGCACGCTCGTGAGGGACCCCATGCCACTGTTCATTGATCTGGCGATTCCCGGCGCCGATACCGAGTAACAGGCGCCCGCCGCTAAATTCGTTGAAGTCGACCGCCGCCATACCCGTCATCAATGGACTGTGGCCGTACGCATTGAGGATGTAGGGGCCGAGCCGGATTGTACTCGTCGCGGCGGCCATAGCCGTCAACGGGACCCAACAGCTGCGGTAGGCCTCGGCCATGTACAGCGAAGCGAATCCGCTGCTCTCAGCCTGCTGGGCGAGGGTTGCCTGTTGATGGACGGTGGTATCGGCGATGAATAAAATCCCTAAATCCATACTGGTGTTACTCCCCTCATTAAAAAAAGATCTGCGGATGTAATTCGAAGCCGAACACCTTGCATCAACGAAGAGTTGCCGCGTCCCCCACCGTATTCCGTGCTGAGTCAAAGGCGTGGAGGCCGATGTCTTCACGGAAATCATTCGTGGCCTCGACCACAAAGTCATCCAACGGAACTCCGGTGGCATCGGCCATCCGGTCCATTTGCATAAATGCCGCAATAACAGCCGAGGCATCGACCAGCGCTGCCGGGCCAAGGGCGTCGACGATGGCGTTGCGAGCCGTGTCGAGCTTCTTGTCGTCCGTGCCTAGCACGGCTTCGGCAAACGTATTCAGCAGGGCGCCGTGAGGGACGCCGTTCTCCGTGCTCGCATTCACGGCTGCATCCAGATCAATCTCACCTGTTGGGCTGCTCCCCCGGAGCAGCATGCCATGGAAGGTTGTTCAATAGAAGCACTCATTGAGCGCGGAGACGCGCGACGCTAAGAGTTCGATCTGGGCTCTGCTGATGGCCCGTCCTCCGTTGCTCGTCGGATCCATAGCCTGGGCGAGTCCCATGTAATGCGCCCCCATAAGAATATGCATACTTGCACGCACCTCATCCGGGACCAGACTCATTGACCGCAGGACATTTGGGGCGGGCTGGCCCCAGTACAGATCGGCCTCGGGGCCGGTTTCCTGACCACTAGTAATCATGGGCACCCAGGAGACATCCATGTGGGCCTGTGGTGGCCGCCGATGGGACGGTTCGCCTGGGATTGGTGTCGGTAATGGATGTGGGAGAATGCCCACGCCCCGACAAAACGAATCGACACTGACCGTCCGGACGACAACGCCGAGTGCCTCGATATAATGAGTGTCCTCTACACCATCGGCGACGAGCCGCTCATACCAGTCTTTACTCAGCCGGCCCGGATCGGTGGTGACGCGGTGGATCATTTCGACTACGGCGGACGGAAGAACACCGTGGGTATTATCGTGCTCACCGGTGACTGCAGAGGGCGACAGCGCCGCTTTGCGGTCCGTGCACAGGGTGCATGTCCAGGCTTTACGCACCTCCGCGGCAATCGCCACCCGCTCGGCCCCCGTCCACCAGGCGCCCGGCTCAGCCAGTTTTTGCCACAACTGTTGGTGCGCCTCGACAAGATCGGCCCGCACTGGGGTGCTAGCGCTGGCATACGAGATAGTGGTCATGATACTCCCTCCCTTTCTGTCGGCCCTACGCCGATATAAAAAGTCGCCGCGCGATTACTCACACTGCGAAACCCTTCTGGCCGGAACACCTCGACGTCATCAAAGAGTTCCCGGAGTTCCGGCGACCCCTAGCGTATTCCGCGCGGAAGCAAAATTGTGGAGGCCGAGGTCTTCACGGACATCATTCGTGGCCTCGACCACAAAGTCATCCAGCGGAACTCCGGCAGCATCGGCGATGCGGTCCATCTGCATAAATCCACCGATCACGGCGGCGGCATCGACCAGTGCGGCTGGGCCGAGTTCTGTGACGATAGCGTTTCGGACCGTGTCGAGCTGCACGTCATCCGTGCCTAGTACGGCTTCGGCAAACGTATTCAGCAGGGCGCCGTGAGGGACGCCGTTCTCTGTGTTAGCATTCACGGCTGCATGTAGATCAATTTCACTTGTTGGGCTGCTCCCCCGGAGCTGCATCACATGGGCAGCCGTTCAATAGAAGCACTGATTGAGTGCGGAGACGCGCGACGCCAAGAGTTCGATTTGGGCGCGGCTAATAGCCCGTCCGCCGTTAGTCGTCGGATCCATGGCTTGGGCGAATTCCATGTAGTGCGTCACTATAAGAGTATGGATACTGGCGCGCACTTCGTCTGGGACCAGACTCATTGCCCGGATGACATTTGGAGCAGGCTGGCCCCAGTAGATATCAGCATCGGGGCCGGTTTCTTGCCCGCTGGGAATCATCGGCACCCAGGAAGCCTCCATGTGGGCCTGCGGCGGCCGCCGACGGGACGGTTCGCCTGGGATTGGTGTCGGTAATGGATGTAGGGGAACACCCAGGCCGCGACAAAACGAATCGATACTGACCGTGCGCACGACGACCCCCAGCGCCTCGACATAATGGGTATCCTCTACACCCTCGGCTAAGAGCCGCTCATACCAGTCCTTACTCAGCCGGCCCGGATCGGTGGTGATGCGGTGGATCATTTCGACTACGGCGGACGGAAGGACACCGTGGGTATCGTGCTCACCGGTGACTGCTGAGGGCGACAGCGCCGCTTTGCGGTCCGTGCACAGGGTACACGTCCACGCTTTGCGCACCTCGGCGGCAATCGCGACCCGCTCAGCCCCCGTCCACCAGGTGCCCGGCTCAGCCAGGTTTTGCCATAACTTTTGATGCGCCTCGACAAGATCTGCCCGCACTGGGGTGCTGGCTGCTGCATAAGAAATAGTTGCCATGAAGACTCTTCCCTTTCTGTCGGCCTTACGCTGCTATAAAAAGTCAATGCTCGATTGCTCACACTCGGGGCAACAGCGGCCGCGGATCGGGGCGCACGCCGAGACTGTTGGCGAGGCGGTCGAAGGACGTTTGAATCGCCACCGTATTCAGCACGTCGACATATGCCTCATCGTCTAGCCCGACCTCATGGAACCGCTGAGCGTCGTCTTCCGTCACTTTGTACGCATTGCGGGCCACCTTGGTAGCAAAGTCCAGGATGACCCGATCCACTGGCGCCCATTCGCGCTGGCGGTAATCCTCCGTTAGCCGCTCGTACAGACCGGGCTCCGCGCAGGCCGACGCGACGAGCCGACGCGTGGTGTCGGCACTGTACTGGCAGCGCGTCAGAGTCGACACCAACGCGCGCACCATGGCATGCTGGCGTGGGCTTAGGGACTCAGTCTGGGGACGCTCCAGAAGTTCCAGTGCCAACGTGTGCCGCCGGAAGAATTCCGGCGGCAGCGAGAGCGCCTGGAGGAGATTGGGCACGAAACCGTAGCGCGCCTCGGCCCAGGCCGCGGCTTGCTGATATTCTTCTGAGTCGCCGTCGGTCGCCACCCAGGCAACGGCTTCTGCACTGTCCGGCGCATGAAAATTGGGGCGTTTGGGCTCGGCCGCGGTCAATCCTTCTGGGGCCTGGGTGTAAAACTCGCGGGGCTTCTGGAACACGGGCTGCATCCCCGCGTCGCTGTCCAGCGGAACGCCGCCGCCCTCCGCGCCCATCGTAAACCACGTCTGGAGACACGCCGCCTGCGCCCAGCCGACGATGTTTGCATCCGTGAGGCCATATGTATGCAAACGCTGGAGGTCTTGGGCGCTCATGTCCCAGGAGCGCTGCGTAAAGAGTTCCGCCCAATGAAAGAGTTCCTTATGGACCTCGGGAATCTCCGCTTCCTGATAGTTGTCGAGAATCTGCTGCCCGACCTCGGCACTGTAGAGCTCGGGCATCACGGCCCCAATTGTTTCCGTTCAATAGTAACATGAGCTATGCAGGGCAACGGCAAAGTTGACCAAGAATTCCGGCGCGGGCCCCTGCTGCCAACTGGGCCGATCGAAACGCCCGTCGTTGGTCAGGACCCGGTTCGTCACGGTGCCCAGGCGGAAGTAAGCAGGCACGATGCTGTGCGTGCGATACACGTTGGGGGTGGTCACCTCCGACCCCACCATATTGGAGTACGAGCGGGACAGATAGGCGTAATCCTCCGCCAGTTGCCCCTGGGCTTCGTCTTCATTAACGATTCGAATATGTGCCATCGTTACCTCCTGGCATCCTTTCCTTGTCTCCGTTACCACGTTTCACCCCATGGCCGCAGCACGATCTCGAAGGCCCACGTCGACCGGGGCTGACGGTGGAGGTGGAGATAGGTCTCGGCAATGGATTCCGGGTCGGCCATGTTGTCATCCGCCGTCGTCCCGGCCAGGCGGTGCCAGCGGGTTCCGTCGTCTTGAGTCCAACCAATCGCCGCGTCAATGGGAACGTGAGCGATATGGATGCCTTTTGGCATGAGTTCTCTCGCCATACTCTGTGCCAGACCCGACTTGCCGTGGCACGCCATCGCAAAGGCGCCACTCTGCGGGTAGCCCTTAAATGCTGCGCTCGCGTTGGTGAAGATAATAGTGCCCCGGTGGCCATCATCACTGGGAGGAGCAGAGAGCATGCTCTTCGCTGCCTGTTGTCCTACGAGGAAGGCGCTATACGTAGAGTTGCGTAAGGTGTCGAGTACGATCCCAGGGTCAGCTTCGGTGATATCTTTGCGGAAAATGTCCATCGTCCGTCCGTCAATGTTGTGTACTACAAGCGTGGGACGTCCGAGGTCTTCGCTCACCGATTGAAACAGTTCCACGACAGCCTCGGGCTGTCCCGCGTCGCACGCATAGCAACGTACGCCATGCTCGCTCTCCAGTTTCTTGAGCACAGGTTTATCCGGGGTTCGCGCGGCGACTGCGACCTGCATGCCCTCCTGGGAAAAGAGTCTGGCACAACTCGCACTGATTCCCGGACCGCCCCCAACGATCAGGGCTACCTCTGTTGTCATGTTCCTCTCCTCTCGGTTCGTGTGGAAATGGGACCAGTTGGCCTAACGGTTAGTTACAACGAGAAGCCCTGGAAAACTCGGACCTCCTTCGTGCACGGAACTGCCGCCGCTCCTCTTGACTCGGTACGAATCCCATTGTTGTTTTTCTTGCCCACAATCAGCGCTGCTGTTTAAACGCAGTCCACACGTCGCGTGGATAAGCCTCAGTCTCTAGGTCAGCTCTCGCTGGATCGATGCCCTTGATAGCGTTGGTCCGTTACTTTCCAGTTGGCCACCGTGTCCACCAATCAGGCACTGAAACGGTAGATCTGCCAGGCGTTCGAAATCTGATTTTAGGCTGCCGTCAGGGGGTGTTTGCTTTTTACGCCACGGTGGCCCAATTTGGGCTGGCTGTTGAAAGCCTATTAAACGAGTGACGATCTTGGCAGCCCGAGACATCACCTCCTTGGGGACCCAGTGCTGAACACTGTCACAGGTGATCAATAGTCCCCCCTCACGCTCGACCAATAATGCCGCTTCTGGTACGACCGTTTGCTTAAACATAAACACGCGCGCATCGGGAAACGGGAGTTGGGAATCTTCTGAAAGCGAGCCGTCACCAACGGTCCACATTTTGGCCTCGTAACGGTCGACATAATAGGCGTCATCCATGCTGTGGAAGCCAATTTTCATGACATGGGTAACCTTGCCCAATGCATCCAAGGCGGACTCACCTTCAGCATCGAGACGAACACTGTTGATTACTGTGAGTTCGCCCCCGTGGCGCAGGATCACCATATTGCGTGGCAACCTGAGCAAGGGTTTAAATACAACGGATCCAGTGACATACCAAGCGTCTTCAAAAATGGCTTCAAGGGATCCATGCGGCTGTACCGGTGGAAATTGTTGAGTCACGATCCACTTCCTCTTGGTGTTTTATTAGACAAAAAATTTTCCCAGGCGCTGCTCAATCGAGGGCCGCCGTCCTGCCCGTTATCCGTTTCCTACTTTGTCACGAGCGAACGTACGCTGCTATCCTCTTTTTCGAGATCGGCTTCCAGCTTGGCGAAATCCGGAGCGTAAGGCACGACAACACCGCGCTGGCAGGCTGGGCGGGCTTCGAGCCGTTCCATCCAGGTCTTGAGATTGTCGAGGCCGTCGACGCTGGTACCGCCCCAGAAATGGATGCGTACCCAGCACCAATTCGCGATATCGGCGATTGAGTATTCGTCGCACAGGTAATCGCGGCCTGCGAGCTGACCGTCGAGCACTTCGTATAAACGACGACACTCGTTGTGGTAACGCTGGATCACGGACGGCAGTTTTTCGGGAAAGTAGCGATAGAATATATTGGACTGGCCCATCATCGGGCCGATCCCCGCCATCTGGAACATGAGCCACTGGGTGACGCGAGATTCGCCCTTGTCATCCTGCGGCATGAGCTGGCCAGACTTTTTTGCAAGGTAGAGCATGATGGCGCCCGATTCGAAGATCGCCAAATCATCATTGTCACGGTCGACGATGACCGGAATGCGGCCGTTGGGGCACAGCTTGAGGAACCACTCTTCCTTCTGTGCGCCGCTCATGATGTCAACATGATGGGTGGTGTACTCCATGCCGATTTCCTCGAGCATCACCGAGGCTTTCCAGCCGTTCGGGGTGGAATCGGTATACAGATCAATCATGATTTTTATCGTCTCTTTCGAAATCTCAGCTTTTTTACACTGACTGGTGTTTTATCAGGCAAAAAAATTTCCCCCGTCGAGACTCAGTCGAGTGCGGCCAAGGCAGTGTCAATATAGTGCACAATCTGCGTCCGAGGCCGGCCGGCGCGCGCCATCGCGGACAGGCCCATCACCGTGCCCATCAAAAAATCGGCCAAGGCTTCGAGATCTTTCTGCGTGCCAAGGTCTCCGGCTGTCCGTGCACCCCGCAGTGCGCTGGCGAAGCCCTGCTGGAGCCGTCGTAAATAGCCCCGGACGCGCTTGGCGACCTCCGGCGAACTCGTAACCTCGCTCTCCGCCGTCAGACAGAACAGGCAGCCGCGGTTTCCTTTCAGCTGTCCCTCTTGAGACGTGAGCATATGGAAGACGTGTTCGATTGCGGCCCGCCCGGCGCCCTCCGATTCTAGCGGTGCCAGGATTAGCTCAATAGCGCGCGTTTCATATCGGGTGAGGGCTTCGAGAAACAAGCCTTGTTTGCTGCCGAACGTGTTATACAGCCCTTTGCGCCCGACGCCGGTCTCGCGCTCCAGGTCGGCTAACGACGCGCCCTGATACCCCTTGTGCCAGAACAGGTTCAGGGCGCGGTCAGTGACGACGTCGGCATCAAATTCTCGTGGTCGAACCATACTTGTTTTTACACCTCTGGTTGTAAAAAAGTCAAACCCGGACCGTCGGCTCGTCTTGTCCCGTAGACCTGGATACCTGCTTTCGCAGGTATGATAGGGAGGATTGTCACTCCGTGGAAACGGGAATCTGGAAAGGTTTTGAGCCTTGATATGCGGAGTTGGCCTGTCAGGGGGGGGGAGTCCGGCCCGTGAAATTTTCTGAACTGATTGATCAAGCCACTGGGTTGCTCCAGCGTAAGGGACGCCTGAGATATCGCTCTCTGCAGCGTAAGTTCGAGTTGGACGACGAGACCCTGGAAGACCTCAGAGATGAACTGATCGAAGGACAAGCAGTAGCCGTGGATGAAGGTGCGAAGATCTTGGTCTGGGCGGGCGACGGAGGAACATTACCCTCCCCCCGGTCCCCAACCCCCCTCCACCTACACGCCCCAACACCTGGCCGAGCGTATCCGAGCCGAACAGCAAACCATGGAGTCCCGTGGCAGTGCTGACGGTGAACGCAAAACCATCACCGCGCTGTTTGCGGATCTCAAGGGGTCCACGGCGCTCATCGAAGGACTCGACCCGGAAGACGCCCGGGCCATTATCGACCCAGCACTGCAGCTGATGATGGATGCGGTGCATCGGTATGAGGGCTATGTTAGGTTGCGGCATCTTTGCGCTATTTGGCGCGCCGATAGCGCACGAAGATCACCCGCAGCGGGCACGGTATGCGGCACTGCGGATGCAGGAAGAGATGCGGGGCTATTCGGACCAGGTCTGACTCAAACACGGCATCCCACTGTAGATGCGGGTCGGCATTAACACTGGGGAAGTGGTAGTACGGTCCATTCGTAAAGATGATCTCCATACCGACTACGTCCCCGCGGGCCACTCAACGAACCTTGCGGCTCGCATGGAACAGATGGCGAACCTGGGGTCGATTGTGATTAGCGAGTATACGCGCAAGTTGACCGAAGGATATTTTGACCTCAAGGCGCTGGGGGAGGCGGAGATCAAAGGAGTCGAAGAGCCGCTCAACGTGTATGAGGTCTTAGGCGCTGGGCCGCTCCGCACCCGACTGCAAGTCTCGGCCCGTCGTGGCCTCACCCGTTTCGTGGGGCGGCACAGCGAGCTGGACCAGATGCAAGGCGCGTTGGCGCAAGCCAAAGAAGGCGACGGTCAGATCGTGGGTGTGATATTAGAGGCAGGCCTCGGCAAGTCACGGCTGTTTTATGAGTTCAAGCCCACGTCCCGGAACGGCTGTCTCGTGCTCGAAGCGTTCTCAGTCTCGCATGGCAAGGCCTCGACGTGCCTGCCCCTCATTGAGCTGCTCAAGGACTACTTTCAGATCGAGCGGCAGGATGAGGAGCGCACCCGCCGCCAGAAAGTCATTGCCCAAGTCCTGGAACTGGACCGGAGTTTGGAACAGGTCCTGCCGTATCTGTTTGCGGTGCTCGGCATTGAAGACCCGGGCTCCTCGCTGCAGCAGATGGACGCGCAGATCCGGCGGCGGCGGACATTTGAGGCACTCAAGCAATTGTTCCTGCGCGAGAGTCTGAACCAACCGGTGCTGCTGATCTTTGAGGATCTACACTGGATCGATACGGAAACGCAGGGGTTCTTGGACACCTTGGCGGAAAGTGTGGCTTCGACTCAGGTGCTGCTCTTGGTGAACTATCGGCCCGAGTATCGGCACGAGTGGGGCCGGAAGACATATTACACGCAACTGCGATTAGCGCTGCTCGGCAAAGACGAAGCAGAAGAACTGTTGACGTTTCTGCTCGGCAGTGATGCGAGCCTGACCGCTCTGAAGCCGCTCATTCTGGACAAGACGGAAGGTACGCCGTTCTTTATGGAGGAAGTCGTCCAAACCCTAGCTGAGGAAGGGGCACTTGTCGGAGAAAGAGGCGGCTATCGCTTAGAGACAACACCAACCGAACTGCATATTTCACCGACCGTGCAGGGAGTCTTAGCCGCCCGTATTGACCGCTTAACTGCCGACGAAAAAGAACTCCTGCAACAGCTCTCCGTTATTGGGCGGCAGTTTCCCGTGAGCCTGGTGAAGCAGGTTGTTCCCCAGTCTGAAGATGAACTGTATCGAATCTTAGCTTTCCTGCAGGCCAAAGAATTTGTGTACGAACAGCCGGCATTCCCGGAATCAGACTATCTCTTCAAGCATGCCCTGACACAGGAAGTGGCGTATGGGACGGTGCTCCACGAGCAACGCAAAACCTTGCACGAACGAACCGGACAGGCGATTGAGGCGCTCTACCGCGCCAACGTAGAAGACCGTTATAGCGAGCTGGCCCATCACTACAGCCACACAGACAATGCGGAAAAGGCTGTGGTATATCTCGGTTTCGCCGGGCAACAGGCATTTCAACGCTCCGCGTATGACGAAGCCCTGAGGCATCTGACCAGCGCGATAGAGGTGCTCCGGACGCTGCCGGACACGTCTGACCGGAGCCAACACGAACTCCCCCTCCAAATCACCTTGGGATCAGTGCTGCAGGCCACCAAAGGCTTTACGAATCCGGAAGTAGAACAGGCCTATACACGCGCGCGAGATTTGTGTGAGCAGGTGGGCGAGCCGACCCAGCTCGCCCCGGCGCTGTACGGTCTGTGGCAGCTGTGCATCCTGCGCGCGGAGCACCAGAAGGCGCGCGCGCTCGGGGAGCAGCTCTTCACGCTCGCCCAGACAGCACCGGACCTGGCGCTCCAGTCGGCAGCTCAGCGGGCGCTGGGGGAGCCGCTGTTATGGTTGGGTGAGTTTTCCCGGGCGCGTGACCACTTAGAGCACGGGAGTAGCCTCTACAATCCTGAACAGCATCGCGGTCAGGCGTTTGTCCACGGCCTCGACCCTGGCGTGGCCATCCGAACAATGGCGGCGCATGCCCTGGAGCGCATTCACCAGGCCATGACGCTGGCCGAGCGTGGGCAGTTCGAAGCTGGCATCGCGCAGATGCGCCAGGGCCGAGCCGGTTGGCGGGCCACGGGAGCAGAAGGGTCTGACTCCTATTGGCTTGCCCTGCTGGTCGAAGCGTGTAGGCCGGCAGGACAGGCTGAGGAGGGCCTTGCCTTGTTGGCCGAGGCGATGGAGATCGTGCACAGAACTGGGGAACGCTTCTACGAAGCGGAGTTATACCGGCTCAAGGGCGCGCTGATATTACAAAAGTTCAAAGCCGGTCCTGAGCTGAGCCGAATGGTTCAAAGTTCCAAGCCTGTCCTGAGCGAAGTCGAAGGGTTCAACGGCGAAGAAGAAGCGGAAGAATATTTTCGGCAAGCTCTCGATATTGCCCGCAGCCAACAAGCGAAATCCTTGGAACTGCGCGCCGCGACGAGCCTCGCCCGGCTGTGGCAAAAGCAGAGCGAGACAGCCGAAGCCTGCGACCTCCTCGCCCCGGTCTACAACTGGTTCACGGAAGGGTTTGACACGGCGGATTTGAAGGACGCCAAAACGTTGCTGGCAGACTTGTCATGAGCCGTACACGCCAACGAATAGATGGTTGATACCATCAAGAGCGGCGCTCCCTGAGCGTCAGAAAGAAGGAGGCCAGTATGCCGCGACTCAGATATTTGGAAAAGGACGAGCTCAGCCCAGAATTGCAGGGGGCGTATGCCGCCATGGAGAAGAACTTCGGCACAGTCCTCAACCCGACCAAGCTGATGGTGCACTTCCCCGCGTTTTTGAAAGCCGTGGGGGGATTAACGGCGGCGTTGGAAGAAGCGCAGGAGATCGACGCGCAGCTGCGCTCCCTCGTGCGGGTGCGTGTCGCTTCCATCAATGGGTGTCCCTTTTGAATTGACATCAATTCATCCGGGGGGATGAAAGCGGGGGCCGCGATCGAAAAAATACAAGCGGTGAACAACTATCAAGGCAGTACACTCTTTACGGAGCGCGAGAAAGCAGCCTTGGCATTTGCCGAGCAGATGGTGCGCACAGATGATGATGTCTCAGACGAATTCTTCACCGAGTTGAGAACACTCTTTTCTGACCGCGCGTTGGTAGAATTAAATGCCACGATCGTGATCGAGGATTTGCTGAGTAAGTTTAATCATGCGTTCTTAGTCGAAGCGCAGGGGTTCTGCGTCTTGCCAGACCAGGGCAAGCCTGACTGAACTCCCAGAGACGGGACACGAGGTATCGGTCACATAATATCGTTTCCATTTGATGCCTATCCATTAATAATGTTTTTGCAGCTCGCCCTTCGACAGGCTCGGGGTGAGCAGGGTCGGTTTAGTCCGTGGGCTACCTCCGTTCGTGCTGAGCCCTTCGGCAAGCTCAGGACAGGCTCTGTCGAAGCAGGAACCCGAATGTGCAACGATCAAATGGGGATCGTATAAGCCGTTCTCCATAGGAGAAGTACCCTTACACTCCGAAGCTGTAGGGCGGAGGTTCGAATCTTCCAGGGCGTGCGTCTCCTTTCCTTCGGATCACACTTCGTTGCAACTGCCTATCGAATCCAAATCATCGATCGCGGCTGTCATCCGCTCGATCATAGCCAGCGAGGCTGCTTCCGGCTGCATACTGGGCAGATGCTCGGAGTGGCATAGTGTGGGCGTCCACATCAGGAGGGCGTGAAATATCTGTTGGCGGTAGAGATTCCAGCTGTCGTCAAAATCGAATCGCTGCCCGCACGCGTGCTGCAACCGATCAAGATAACGCCGCACCAGATCTTGCTCCCATGCCCGCCGATCTTCAATTTGCAGTCCTGCCGAAATGACATAGGCGACATCTCGTGACCAGTGGCCCTTGGCCGCGCATTGCCAGTCGCACAGTCCCATGCGGCCCGCGGCTGTCTGATACCAGTTGCCAATGTGCACGTCCGAGTGGAGGAAAGTGAGGGGCAGCTCCTTATGTACCTGTAATGCCTTCACCGTTGCCGGCCAAATCTGATCGCGCCGTTTCAACAATGTAGCCGGAATCACGTCCGCCGCTTGGGTGAGTGCCTCATCGGTATAGTGGTCTATCCTGAACTTCTTGATGCCGCCGGTAAACCAGTTGACATAGGGTACTACCCATTTGAACTCATTTTGGAGTCTTGGGTCGTTATAAAAACGGCCGTGCAGCACGGCGAGAAGATCAAGCATGTCTTCGGCCATCTCGCGTGTCACGTATGTTTCGTAGTCACAGAAAACGGCCCCTGTCGTCGCAACGACATCTTCGAGCAGATGTAGGGCCGCAAGTGATTCCCGATCAACGGTGGACTGATAACAAAGCGGGATCTCCAAATCGAGCTCCGGCCGCAGTTGCGTATAAAATCGTCCCTCTGTTCTTGCGTGCCCGGTAATGCCTACAAACAAACGAGTCTCGACAGTGGGCAGCGTCTTCGTAAACAGGGTTTTCGGCAGACGAGCGTTTTCGCCCGCCTCATTATAGGTCACATGCAGCCGGTGGCGTGCATGCGTACCGGAACTCACAGCCTCGATGCGGAAATCACTGACTTGGGCCCCAGGAGCGTTCCGGCACACGACGTCGGTCAGCCAGTCCGTCGTGACCGCATCCACCGACGGCAATATATCTCCAGCACGTTTCGCCTTTACATTGGCCTGTTCTTCTTGCTCGATCCAGCGGGCAATTCTGGCTGCCGTAGTGGTCTCGATGTCGGTTGGAGCTTGTGCCATAGTGTTTTCCCTTTGTCGCAATTTCTTAGCTGAGCAAGCCTGCGCTGATAATAATTTTACGGACTTCGGTGGTCCCGGCGCCAATTTCGAGCAGCTTGATGGCGCGGAAAAGACGGTTGGCTTCTGACTCCCAAATATACCCACTGCCGCCGTGAATCTGGACCATTTCGTCCAGCACACGGTTTGAGGTATTGGCGGCGTACATGACGGATGCGGCGGTTTGCATATGAATCCGTCCCCGGCCGCCTTCCCCTGCCTCTACCTGGGAAGACTCAGCCAACACCTGATACGTAAAGGTCCGCATGGTCTCAATCCAGACGTACATATCGGCGAGTTTGGACTGTATCATCTGGAAACTGGCAATGGGCTTGCCGAATTGCTCGCGCGTCTTTGCATACTCAACGGCGATGTCCAGCGCGCGCTCACTAATCCCGAGAGAGATCGGTGCAATCATTGCCCGCTCAAGATCCAGTCCACTCATTACCACTTTGTGACCTTGGTTTTCTTCACCGACCAGGTTTTCCACCGGGACTGGACAGTCCTCGAAAACCAGCTCTGCAGTCTGACTCCCCCGAAAACCCATCTTCACTAACTTCTGGGCGACCTGGAAGCCGGGAAAGTCTTTCTCAACCACGAAGGCGGAAATACCTTTGGAGCCGGCATTCACATCGGTCTTGGCATAGATCAGCAACACATCCGCAACCGGCCCATTCGTGATAAAAAGCTTGCCGCCATTGAGCAGGTAATAATCCCCTGCGCGCTTTGCGGTCGTGCGCATGGAACCCAAGGCATCCGACCCCGCTCCGGGCTCAGTCAGGCCCAGCGCGCCGATATATTCACCCGAGCAGAGTCTGGGTAAGTATTTTTTACGGATCAATTCAGAGCCGTTCCGATAGATATTATTCGTGCACAAATTGTCATGAGCCACCCAACTCAGAGCCAAGGCGTGATTCCAGCGGCCAAACGCCTGGCAGATCAAACCGGAGGATAACAAATCCATGCCCGCGCCCCCATACTTGGGATCAACAGTCGTCCCCAGCATCCCTAGCCCACCCATTTGCTTGAAGATATCTTCCGGCCACCATTCTTCGTCATCCATTTTTTGGGCCAAGGGATACAGCTGCTCGCGCGCAAAGCGATCAGCGTGCTCCAGCAAAGCCTGTTGATCTTGGGTTAAACTGAATTGGCTGCTCAAAGGCATCGTCGCCATCGTCATTCTCCTTACTCAAACGAAACTATCTGTTACTGTGGCACTGCCTCAGTCCGGCTTGACCCCGCCCCAAATCGCAAAATTAAGAAACCTCCAGTAACAATCCACTATGCCGAACCGGGCCTCCCGCCACCAGTCCAACTGCGTTTCGAGTGGAGCGATGTGGCTGCGTTTGCCCTCAGGCCGTTGCATGCCGGTGCGTATCCGTTCAATTTCGGCCTGTATCTCCTCTCGCGATCGAGTGGCCCCAGTCCGCTGTTGAATCTGGTCTTGAATCGCCCGGTCCGCGACTGGCATAAAATACCGGCGCATTTCAGGCGCACCTTCGATGACATCATTATTGAGAAACAGGCCACCCGGCTGGAGCAGATCAAAGACCTCGCGACACAGTTGCCGCTTGCGGGTATCGGTTAGATGGTGCAGGGCAATCGCCGAGACGGCTGCATGGAAGGGATCCGAGAGGTCCACGGCCCACAGGGGATCGGCGAGATCGCGCACCAGCAGCTGGACCTGGTGACCATAGTGAGCTAAGCGCGCTTGGGCGTGTTCCAGCATGGCGTACGACCCATCGACCCAGACGACCGTCGCGTGCGGATAGCGGCTGAGAATAGTTTCGGTGACAGCGCCATAACCAGCGCCTAAATCCAGGACCCGAATCGGATCATCCGTTGCCCACGGGAACAGATCCACGAGTGTATGCAACTGCTCATATCGCTTAGGAATAATAAAATCACTCTTCTCAACGAAGGTGTCCACACGGCTTTGTTCGCCCCAGCCACACAGGGTGTCAGGTTCATTTGGCTCTGCCATTCTTACTTCCTCCGGCTTCACCCTATGGTTTCAGCTTGATCGTTATCCAGTCGCGTTCATGTTTCGACAGGCTCAGTACGAACGGGTCCCCCCACTGGCAGGGCTTGTTCCGCTCACCCTGAGCTTGTCGAAGGGCGAGCGACATGACGAGTAATGTACAGTCATCAAGGAGAAACAGCATGCGATGTCGTGAGACAGGTATTGGACCATCGGGCGCAGTTTAACAGAACGTGACGGTTTCGAGAATGCGACTCCGTCTGACAGCCCGGCTGTGGTTGCGTCTATCCCCCAGGGTCTCTCTCTTATACAATTCCGCGGCAGGTGTAGACGATGGATATTCTTGAGGTTTTAGACCAGGTCCGCGAGTTGTTGCGGCAAAAGGGGCGGGTGACGTACCGTATCCTGAAGCGGCAGTTTGCGCTTGACGACGAGGCGTTGGAAGACCTCAAGGACGAACTCATTGAAGCCGAGCGCGTCGCAGCTGACGAAAACGGCAAGGTCTTAGTCTGGACCGGCGACGACGCAGCCTCCTCTACTTCCCAGCCGTCAACCCCCTTCGAGCTACACTCCCCCACACCTGGCCGAGCGCATTCGCGCCGAGCAAGAGGCCATGGAATCCCGTGGTGCGGCAGACGGTGAACGCAAAACCATCACTGCTCTGTTTGCCGACCTCAAAGGCTCGACTGCGCTCATCGAAGGCCTCGACCCGAAGACCCTAGAGCCATTATCGATCCGGCGCTCCAACTGATGATGGATGCGGTCCATCGCTATGACGGCTATGTGGCCGAGGCGTTAGGCGACGGCATCTTTGCCTTGTTTGGTGCGCCGATTGCGCATGAGGATCATCCCCAGCGGACACTGTATTCCGCGCTACGGATGCAAGAAGAGATGCGGGGGTACGGCGACCAAGTCCGGCTGAAACATGGAGTGCCGCTGCATATGCGCGTCGGCATCAACACGGGCGAAGTCGTGGTGCGGTCCATTCGCAAAGACGATCTGCATACCGACTATGTTCCTGTTGGCCACTCGACCAACCTCGCCGCCCGTATGGAGCAGATGGCCACGCCGGGCTCTATTGTGATTAGCGCACACACCCAGAAACTGACGGAAGGGTATTTCGAGCTGAAGGCGCTCGGTGCGGCTGACATCAAAGGGGTGGAAGAGCCGCTCAACGTGGTTGAAGTGCTCGGCGCTGGGCCGCTCCGCACTCGACTGCAAGTCTCAGCCAGACGAGGGCTCACGCGCTTTGTAGGCCGTCACAGCGAGATGGAGCAGATCCAGCAGGCGTTGGCGCAAGCGAAAGCTGGGCATGGACAGATTGTGGGGGTCATGGGGGAGCCGGGGCTGGGGAAGTCACGGCTGTTCTATGAGTTCAAGCTTACGTCACAGAGTGGTTGCTTAGTCTTGGAAGCGTTCTCGGTTTCTCACGGCAAGGCGTCCCCGTATCTGCCGATTATCGAACTGCTGAAAACGTATTTTCAGATTGAGCCAACCGATGACGAGCGGACACATCGGCAGAAAGTCATTGGCCAAATCTCGAACTCGACCGCAGCCTGGAAGACATACTCCCGTATCTCTTTTCACTCCTTGGCATCGAAGACCCCAGCTCATCCCTGCAACAGATGGACGCCCAGATACGACGACGCCGGATGTTTGACGCGCTCAAGAAACTATTGCTGCGCGAGAGCCTCAATCAACTGCTCCTTCTCATCTTCGAGGACCTGCACTGGATCGACAGCGAGACCCAAGGCTTTCTGGATGTCCTGGGCGAGAGTATCGCTTCAACACAGGTGCTCCTCCTGGTGAACTATCGACCCGGGTATCGACACGAGTGGGGGCAGAAGACGTATTATACGCAGCTCCGGCTTACCCCGTTGGGAAAAGAAGAGGCCGAAGAGCTATTGACGTTTCTGCTGGGGACTGACGCGAGCCTCTCCTCCCTGAAGCCGCTCATTCTGGAGAAAACGGAAGGCACCCCCTTCTTTATGGAAGAGGTGGTGCAGACCCTGGTTGAGGAAGGGGCACTCAGTGGCGCGCGGGGGCACTACCGCTTAGAGACCACCCCGAGCGAACTCCATATTTCCCCCACCGTGCAGGGGGTGCTCGCCGCCCGCATTGACCGGCTCACGGGAGAAGAGAAAGCCCTGCTCCAGCAGCTCTCGGTCATCGGTCGTCAGTTTCCTGTCAGTCTGGTCAAGCAAGTTGTTCCGCAGTCGGAAGATGAGCTGTATCGGGTCCTAGCGTCCCTCCAGAGCAAAGAGTTGCTGTATGAACAGCCGGCATTCCCCGAATCGGAATATCTCTTCAAGCATGCACTGACCCAGGACGTGGCCTACGGCACTGTGCTCCACGAGCAGCGTAAACTGTTACACGGACGGACGGGCCAGGCGACGGAAGGGCTGTATCGTACGAATCTGCGCGACCACTACACTGACCTCGCGCATCACTACAGTCGCAGTGGGAACGCGGAGAAGGCCGTGGAGTATCTCGGACTGGCCGGCCATCAGGCGGCGCGGCGGTCGGCCAATGACGAAGCGATTGAGCACTTCACCACGGCGCTTGAGGTCCTGCAGACCCTGCCGGACAGTCCAGAGCGCAGCCAGCAAGAACTCACGCTGCACGTGGCCTTGGGCGTGCCGCTCATAGCCACCACGGGCTTTGGTGCCCCGGAAGTGGGGACTTTGTACACCCGGGCACAGGAGCTGTGTGAGCAAGTGGGGGACACCCCTGAGGTGTTTCCGGTGCTGTGGGCGTATTATTTTGTACGGGCGGAGTACAAGACAGCGCACGAGATGGGGGAGCAACTGCTGCGCTTGGCCCAAAATCAGGAGGACTCCGCTCTGCTGCTAGAGGCTCATTTGGCGATGGGGGCCACTTTGTACGCTCTCGGACATCCGGCCCCGGCCCATACCCACCTGGAGCGCGGAGTGCCCTGTACGATTCCCCGCAGCACCACGCGTTGGCATTCAGCTATGGGTCTTATGACCCTGGGGTCATCTGTCTCTCCATCACCAGCAGGGTCCTGTGGCTTCTTGGCTTTCCGGAGCAGGCGCTGAAGAGCAGCCGTGAGGCGTTGACCCTGGCCCACGAACTGTCTCACCCCTTTAGTGTGGCTTTTGCTCTGATCTACACTGCCTGGCTTCGTCAGTCGCGCCGGGAGGGGCAGGCCGTCCAGGACCGGGCCGAGGCCCTGATTGCCCTTTCGACCGAGCAGGGACACGGAGCGGAAGGCCTCAGCCAGATACGCGAGGGACTGGCTGCCTTGCAGGCCACGGGGGCGGAGGTGGAGCGGTCGCAGTTTCTTGCCTTATTGGCCGAGGCGTACGGGCAAGACGCGCAGGTTGAGGAAGGGCTCAGGACGGTGGCCAAAGCGTTGGCTTTCGTGGGGCGCACCGCAGAGCGATCCGTTGAGGCGGAGCTGTATCGGGTCAAGGGGGAGCTGATATTACAAAAGTTCAAGGTTCAAGGTTCAAAGTTCAACGCTGAAGAGGTGGAGGTGTATTTTCAGAAGACCATTGCGATTGCTCAGAAGCAAGAAGCCAAATCCTGGGAACTCCGCGCCGCCACGAGCCTCGCCCGGCTGTGGCAGCAGCAGGGGAAAGTTGTTGAAGCCCGTGACCTTCTCGCCCCAATCTACAACTGGTTCACCGAAGGCTTTGATACAGCGGATTTGAAAGATGCCAAAGTGTTGCTAGAACAATTAACCTGAAACACTACTTCATCCTCCAAGAGAACTGATACCTATTTCTTTTTCCACGTCCATTAATAAACCAACGGAAGGCAGGGGGGGGGGAACAATTGCTGGTTCGAGGAGACTGGGCACCTGATTTCGTCTTGCCGCGGCAGGAGGGAACACCGACGCGCTTCTATGGGTGGGCAGGTGGCAGGCCTACAGTTCTTTGCTTCTATACCAGGCAGGGGAGCACGGAGTCATTAGACACGCTTGTATGGTTCTGGGACGCACTCACGAAAGGTGGACCGGATGCGATAGCGATTTTCGCAGTAAACCAGGACGCGCCTTCCGTAAACGAGCAGAATGCGGTCAAGCGCGGGATTTCCTTTCCTATTTTTTCAGACACAGCAGGGTCGGTGCGTGCGTTGTATGGGGCAGATCCTCGCGAGACGATGACAATTTTTGTCCTGGGCCCCAACCTGCGGGTGCTCGATGTGCATCACGTATCAGAGCGAGAGGCTGCGCTGCAGAAGATCCGCGCAACCTTGGAGGCGATCCCGCAGTGCGAGCCCGTCGGGGTAGTGATGCAGGCGCCGGTACTCTTGGTTCCGGAACTACTAGAAAGGGATTTTTGCGAGCGTTTGATCGAAGTGTGGAGAACCCAAGGCAACGTGGAGACGGGGGTGGAGCACTCCCGCGCAGGGCAGCGTGAGGATACCCTCATGCCCGGCGCCAAGCGACGGCGCGATCATATTGTGACGGATGCCGAGCTGCTGCGCACGCTCACCGCTCAAGTGGGCCGTCGCCTGATGCCGGAGCTGCACAAGGCATTCTCGTTTAAAGCGACGCGATTTGAAGGATTCAAGATTGCTTGCTACGACGCGGCAATGGGGGGATTTTTTCGCGCTCATCGCGACAATTTAAGTCCTGCGACGGCCCATCGCCGCTTTGCGCTCACGTTGAATCTCAATGCAGGATATGAAGGCGGACATCTACGGTTTCCCGAATACGGCCCCCATCTCTACCGCCCCGACGCCGGGGGCGCCATTGTGTTCTCTGGCGCGCTCTTACATGAAGCCCTTGCGGTCACGAGGGGGCAGCGCTTTGTCCTACTCTCGTTCCTGTTTCGTGAGGAGGACGCCCGCCCCTCTCGACGTCCGGCGCATGTAGGCGCTGGCTAACCCACTAGAGTCGGGGTATGACGAGCAACCGGACAGAAAGTGTACAGACGCGATTAAAGGGGATGAAACGGGGTACGAATCAGCGGAACGTAGATTTTCCGGAAAGGCGCATCTGTTTTCAGCTATAATGCCGGTTTTTGCACAACCCGTACCCGCGTATTTCATGGAGATTGAAGAATGCTGCGAAGTCACTGGCTTGAGGAAGCCCTTGCTACGGATACTGATATAGCCCCCCAGCTTGCAGGGGATATGCGGGCGGACGTGTGCATTGTTGGTGGGGGGTATACGGGTCTGTGGACGGCGATTCGCCTCAAGGAACATGATCCATCTCTGGATGTTGTGCTGATAGAATCAGACATCTGCGGGGGTGGGGCAAGTGGACGCAATGGCGGATTTATCCTCAGCTGGTGGGCGAAATTCTCGACGCTCAAGAAACTGTGTGGCGATGAAGAGGCGCTGCGGTTGGCGCAGGCGTCAGCAGAGGCTGTGAGAGAAATTGGAACGTTTTGTGACACCCATGGCATTGACGCTCATTACCGCTACGACGGCTGGTTATGGGCCGCCACGAGTCCAGCCCAGATCGGGGCATGGGGGAGTGTCATCACCGAACTGGATCAGCATGGGCTGCAGCCGTTCATGGAGCTCAGCCCGGATGACGTAGCGCAGCGATCTGGATCACCCCTGCACCTGGGCGGTATCTTTGAACCAACAGCGGCCATTGTCCAGCCTGCACTGCTTGCCCGTGGTCTGCGTCGCGTTGCTCTCGAACAAGGGGTGCGTATTTTTGAGCGCTCCCCGATGGTGGCCCTTGAACGGCGCACCCCACCCCAGGCGCGGACCGCCCGGGGCTCGGTGACAGCCGAGCGGGTTGTGCTGGCGCTGAATGCGTGGGCCGCCCGCTTACGCGAGTTCCGCCGTAAGATTATTGTCATTTCAAGCGACATTATCGCCACAGCGCCGATTCCGAATCGGCTTGCTGAGATAGGCTGGCGCGACGGGCTGGCGATCTCTGACTCGCGGCTGTTGGTCAACTACTACCGCACCACGCACGATGGTCGGATTGCCTTTGGGAAAGGGGGCGGAACGCTGGCTTTTGGCGGGCGCGTTGGCGCGGCCTTTGAGGGAGCCTCCCCGCGCGCGGCGGAAGTCACGGCCAGCCTGCGTGCCCTGTATCCATCCCTCGCCGAGGTGCCTATCCATTCAAGTTGGACTGGGCCGATCGATCGAACGATGAGCGGGATGCCGATCTTTGGTCAGCTCGGAAAACGACCAGATATTCTGTATGGTCTAGGCTACTCAGGCAACGGGGTGGGGCCGTCGTTTGTGGGCGGTCGCATTCTGGCATCTTTGACGTTAGAGTTGAAAGATGAGTGGGATTCGTCCGGGCTCGTACAGGCGCCTGCCAGTAACTTTCCGCCCGAGCCGGCCCGTTTCGTTGGTGGACTTATCGTGCGGGCGGCGGTGGCCCGCAAAGAACGAGCAGAGGATGCAGGCCGACGTCCTGATGCGCTAACCGTCGGCATTGCCGGGCTGGCCCCGGCGAGCCTGGTACCCATTCAGGAAACACCGACCAAGCAGTAACCGTACGTCTATATTCCCGCGGAGGTAACACGATGGCCAACAACGCTGAAGCCGCCTATATTGAGAGAGACGCCGCACATCTGATTCACCCCCTGCACAATCCGGCCGTGCACAGCGGTGGCAAGGTATGGGTAGGAGGCGAGGGTGCCTTCCTTATCGACGCCAACGGAGACCGTTACATTGATGGTCTGTCGGGCCTGTGGAACAATACCGCCGGAAACGGTTGTCGCGCGCTTATCGAGGCAGGTAGCCGGCAACTCGGTTCATTGGCCTACGCGTCGGGTTACACGGGCAGCTCCAACCCCCGGGCTATCGAGCTGGCAGAGAAACTGGCCGCTATCACCTACCCGAATATCAATCATTTTTATTTTGCCTCGGGCGGCGGTGAGTCCACCGATAGCAACATTAAAATGGCGCGGTATTATTGGAAGCTGAAGGGAAAGCCCGAGAAGACCAAGGTTATCTCCCTGGTCTGGGGTTATCATGGGGTTACCCTGGCGGCCATGAGTGCGACCGGCATCAATGCCTTCTGGCCCATGTTCGAGCCGAGAGTGCCCGGCTTCGTCCACATCCCCAGCCATTATCCGTACTTCTACGAGGCACCCGAAGGTGCTGCTAGTCCAGGGATCGCGGCTGCTGACGAGTTGGAGCAAGCAATTCTCGCCGAGGGCGCCGAGACGATTGCGATGTTCATCGCCGAGCCGGTGCAGGGCGCGGGGGGGGTGATCGTTCCACCGGATGACTACTTCCCGAGAATCCGCGAGATCTGCGATAAATATGATGTCCTGCTCGTCTCGGATGAAGTCATTACCGGCTTCGGGCGCACCGGGAAGATGTTCGGCCTAGAACACTGGGGGGTGAAACCCGACTTGATTCAGTTTGCCAAAGCGATTACCTCGGGCTACTTCCCGCTCGGCGGCATCGGCGTGAGCGATGAGATCGCCGCCGTCATGCATGCCAGCGGCAAACCCTGGATGCACGCATACACCTACAGCGCTCATCCGACCGGGTGTGCGATTGCGGTGGCGATGCTCGACCTGATCGAAAAGGAAGATTTCCCAGGACAGGCGGCCACGAAAGGCAAGCGCCTGCTCTCGGGGCTGAAGGCTGCCCTGGGCGACCATCCCCACGTCGGCGATATCCGAGGTCTGGGGCTGATGTGCGGCGTTGAGTATGTCAAAGACAAAGCGACCAAGGAAGTATTCGACGCTGCGGAGGGGATCGGAGCCAAGGTCAACTCTGCCACCATGGAGCGCGGTCTGTTCAGCCGGGCTCGGGGCGACGTCTACTGCATCGCGCCACCGATAGTCACCGAGGAGGCCACTATCGACCAGATGGTGGAAATTTTGGCCGATGCCACCAAAGCCGTGCTGGGCTAAAAACACTGCGGGATTCAGCGGCTGACAATGCAAGCTGCAACCCAGAAGGAGCATATCTCATGAGTACCCAAAACCTACCCGATCTACTTGGAATCCTGACCCCACTGTTTGATCAATGCGAACCGCAAGAACAGCGCATCCTGCTGGCCGTGCTCGAACGCCGAGCCGCAGAGCATTACCGTGCCTGGGCCCAGACCTTGGCCGATCCACAACAAAAATAAGGCTTCCTCGACTGTGCTGATCGCGAAGAGCAGATTGCCAAGGCTGTGGAAGCCCTCGACCCACAGGCCAAAGAGATCGGCGAGAGCCTGTGGAAGCGATTTCCGAATATGCGCGAGCTATAAGCGGATACGATGCATCCACTCTCGCACCCCCAGCAATAGCAGGTCCAATCCGTAGGAGAACTCGGCGGCGCACGCTTGTTGCGTGACTTTGGTGAGGCCGAGACGAACCCCGATCCACGGGAGGCGCTCCTGGCCTGCGCGGTGAAAGATGAGGCCAATGGTCGCTATCTCGAAGGCATCCTCCAAGATCAGTAAGCATGAGCCGCCTTCATCAAGTGCCGTCCAACCCGAAAGAGATTATTAATCGGACCGTGCACCGAGAGAAACCGTTGGGCGTGACAAGACAACGGGCGGCGGCGTGTAACCGGGCCTGTGATGACCCTATGTGGTCTTCTGAACGCCAAGGAGGCTGGGCGACAGAATTATTTCGCGAGGTGAGGCGAACCCGTCCCTTCTCGCCGACGAAGACGGGGCTGGACTCGGCAGTGGAGTTTGTTCCCGGACCCGCCAACGTCGCCCTTTAGTCCGCCGGACAAAGGGGCGTTAGGCCAGCCCCAACAGCTTGGCAGTGTTGTCCCGCATGACTGCCCGCACCACATCAGGTGATACCCCTGAGAGTCCGTCCAGGTAATCAATCGGTTCCGCGCAGCCCTCAGGATGGGGCCAGTCGGAGCCCGCCAGCACATTGGGTGCTCCCAGCAGCTCGACCAGCGCGGGAATATTCTCTTCAGGGAACGGCGAGATTTTAATGTGCTGTTTGAAGATGTCGCTCGGACGGCCTGGACAGTGCCCATACGTCCAGTCGCGCGGTCCGGATAGGCGCGCCACGTGGTCCATATCTCGAAGCAACGGAGCAACCCAGCTCGAGCCGTTCTCGATGCTGATCACTTGGAGGTCGGGAAACCGGCCAAACAGGTTGTGAAACACGAGGGCACATAGCGTGTCGGCTGTCGCGCGTTCTGTCGAGGCCGTCACGCGCTGGAACGGGCTGAAGCGGTGGCTGGGCGGCGTCGGATTCTCTCCCCACTGCGCTGAGTACAGCTCGCTGAGACCATCGTTGCCCAGGTGGAACACTACCGGAATGCTGGCCTCTTGGCAGCGCGCCCAAAACGGATCGAACAGCGGATCGGCCGGCGAGTGGCCATTGACCGGACCAGGGGTGAGATTTACACTCCGCGCTCCTTCGGTCAGGACACGTTCGAGTTCGGCTACGGCCAGGTGGATATCGACCAGCGACAGCACGGGCAGGCTATAGATGCGGCCGTCCGTACCAAAGCCCCAGTCCTCCTGCAGCCACTGGTTAAACGCCCGCAGATTCGCGAACAAAGCCGGCGGTTCGTGGCGTAACTCGTGCGCCACCCCAACGCCCAGGGTCGGTATCATGATTACCGCTTCTACGCCCTGCGCATCCATCTTTTGCAACCGGGTTGTCCGGTCCATTGCTTCTGGAAAGTCGTGCGCGGCGATGGTCTCGTCATGGACGAGCGAGTTGCCCTCACCGGCATGGTCCTTCAGGTAGGCTTGCAGCGCGCCCGGCACGCCGGTGTGATCGCCCGGAATAACGCTAAAAAACCGCATGCGCGCGTCGCCGATGTATACCCGACCGAACGGGGCTTCGCCTCGGCGAATGTTCACCGCCCGATCGGCATACGCCGATTCCATGTGGCGCGTAAAGCAGTCATCCGGCTCATAGTAATGGTGGTCTGCATCAATCATCAAAAAGTCCAGTGGGGACGCAGGCCGCGTCACGGCCTGCTGTCCGGCGATCGCAGTCATAGCTGCCTCCTTTGTGTTCCGGGCCATGCAGAAGTATACGACACCCAGGCATCCACTGACAACGTGTTCTGCCGGATACTTCCACACATCCCTTTTAGAGACTTCCCTCCCCGTCCCATTTCGGCTCCGAAATGGCTGGCGGCTGTTAGAGATGGCTGGTGGGAATCAAATGAGAGCATACGTGGTCGTACTGAATGCGTCGTTTCCCTCCGCGTTGAGTTGTCCTGTGCTTTATTTCATGCTCTTATCTCCCCAGTTCATACTGGGGAGTCCGGTCGGTGAAATTCACCGAGATTATTGATCAAGCCAGTGCGTTGCTCCAGCGTAAAGGGCGGATGTCCTATCTCGCCTTGCAGGTGGAGTTTGATCTATCTGACAAGCAACTCGAAGCACTCAAGGAAGAACTCATCGAGGCTCAAGAGACCGCTGTCAATAAAAATGGCAAGGTCTTGATCTGGACAGCCGACGGTGAGCCGACACCAGCACTAGATAAAATTCGGCCCTAATCCCCCGTCACCTATACCCCACCCCACCTGGCCGAAGGCATCCGAGCCGAACAAGCGGCCATGGAATCCCGTGGGGCAACGGATGGGGAGCGCAAAACCATCACGGCGCTGTTTGCTGACCTCAAAGGCTCCACGGCATTAATCGAAGGCCTTGACCCCGAAGACGCCCGGGCGATCATTGACCCGGCCCTGCAACTCATGATGGATGCCGTGCATCGCTATGACGGCTATGTGGCGCAAGCACTAGGCGATGGGATCTTTGCGCTGTTCGGGGCACCCATCGCGCATGAGGACCACCCGCAACGGGCCTTATATGCGGCGCTGATAATGCAGGAAGAGATGCGGGGGTATAGTAACAGGTTGCGCTTAAGTGGCGGTGCTCCGCTGCAATGCGGGTTTGAATCAACACGGGCGAGGTGGTTGTCCGGTCCATCCGCAAAGATGACCAGCACACGGATTACGTCCCAGTGGGGCATTCGACCAACATAGCGGCCCGGATGGAACAGATGGCGAATCCTGGTTCTATCGTCGTGACGGAATACACGCACAGGCTCACGGACGGCTACTTTGAGTTCAACGCGCTCGGTGAGACTCAAGTCAAAGGTGTGGAAGAACCCCTCAAGGTCTACGAGGTCACAGGTGCAGGTCCACTCAGAACCCGCCTCCAAGTGTCTGCCCGCCGTGGCCTCTCGCGCTTTGTGGGACGGCACTCAGAGATGGACCAGCTACAGGACGTGTTGGAGCACACCAAGGACGGCCACGGGCAAATCGTGGGGGTACTGGGCGAGCCGGGGTTTGGAGAAATCACGTCTCTTCTACGAGTTCAAGCTCACGTCCCAAACTGGCTGTCTGGTGCTCGAAGCGTTTGCGGTTTCGCATGGCAAAGCGTCACCCTATCTGCCTGTTATTGAGTTGCTCAAGACGTATTTTCAGATTGAGCCGACGGATGGTGAGCGCCAGCGCCAATCGAAGGTGATGGGCCAAGTGCTCATTCTGGACCGGAATCTCGAAGACACGTTGCCGTATCTCTTCTCTCTGCTGGGGATTGAAGACCCGCAATCCAGCCTCCAGCAGATGGATGCCCAGATACGGCGGCAGTGGCCGTTTGAGGCGCTCAAGAAACTGTTCCTTCGGGAGAGTCTCAACCAGCCACTCATCCTGATTTTTGAAGACCTCCACTGGATCGACAGCGAAACGCAGGGCTTCCTGGACATCCTCAGTGAGGGGGTGGCGTCAGTCAGAGTATTGCTTCTTGTGAACTGCCGGCCCGAATATAAACATGAGTGGGGGCAGAAGACCTACTACGCCCAACTGCGACTTGCCCCGCTCGGGAAAAACGAGGCAGAGGAACTGCTCACTTTCCAATTGGGCGGTGAGGTGAGTCTTCAGGCGCTGAAGGCGCTGATTTTAGAGAAGACGGAAGGCACACCATTCTTTATAGAAGAGATGGTCCAGACCTTGGTGGAGGAAGGGGCGCTTAGTGGTGAGCGAGGCCGCTATCACTTGGAGACGACGCCAACGGAGTTGCATATTTCGCCAACCGTGCAAGGTGTGCTGGCGGCTCGGATTGACCGATTGGCGGCTGAAGAAAAAGAGTTACTCCAACAGCTCGCCGTTATCGGGCGGCAGTTTCCGGCGAGCTTGGTGAAGCGCGTCGTGTTGCAACCTGAAGACGAATTGTATCGGGTTCTGTCCTCGCCACAGGTCAAGGAATTTCTGTACGAACAACCGGCGTTTCCTGAATCGGAATATCTGTTCAAGCACGCCCTGACCCAGGAAGTAGCCTACGGGACGGTGCTCCAGGCGCAGCGTAAAGCCTTGCATGAGCGGACAGCGCAAGCGATAGAAGTCCTGTATACGGATAAGCTCGAAGACCACTACAGCGAGTTGGCGCATCATTATCAGCGGAGTGCAAACGCTGATAAGGCCGTGGAATATCCTGGGTTGGCCGGGCAGCAGGCCGTGCAGAAGGCTGCGAATGAAGAAGCGGTCAATCTACTGGTAGCCGCCCTTGAGGCGCTCGGGCGTCTGCCGGATACCGCTGAGCGTGCCCAACAGGAACTGACGCTCCACCTCTCTCTTTGGCCGGCGTTTATGGCCACCAAGGGCCGGGCTGCGATGGAAGTCAAGCGTGCCTATGTCCGCGCGAGAGAGTTATGTCAGCAGATGGAGAGGGGTTCTCTCTTATTCCAAGCGATAAATGGCTTATGGACCGTTGAGATAATGCGGGGGAACTATGAGACTGCCCGCGCATGGAGAACAGTTTTTCAACCTGGCCCAGAGCCAAAAAGAAGAGACCCTCCTCACACAGGCCCGTTATGCACTGGGAACGACCCTCTTTTGCCTGGGCGATTTGACGACTGCTCAGAGGCACTTAGAACAAGGCATTCGTCTCTACGATTCTCAAATACACAACCAATTGGTCTCGCTCTATGGATTTGACTCCCGCATCACGTGCTTAACCTGGTTGATATTTATCTTGTATAGGCTGGGCCTATCCGGACCAAGCCTGGCAGAGGAGTCAGGAACAGCTGGAATTAAGTCGGCAGTTGGCGCATCCACCGACCCACGTCTTCGCCTTGGGAGCTTCAGCCGAGCTGTCCCACCTGCGAGGCGAGGTCCGGACCGCGCAAGAGCGGGCAGCGAAGCTATTGGAGAGCGCAACAGAGCAAGGGTCTCCGGATTGGGCCGCGGAGGGCCTGATACGATATGGCCATGCGCTCGCCTTCCAGGAAGTTGGGGAAGCGGGGCTGGTGGCAGAGGCGTTCGAAAGGGTCGAGAAAACTGGGGAGTGGTATTGCGAAGCGGAGCTGTATCGGCTCAAGGGGGAGCTGACGCTTCAGGAGTCGAAAGTCGAAAGTCACAAGCCTGTCCTGAGCAGAGTCGAAGGAGCGCAAGTTGAAGAAGAGGCGGAAGCTTGTTTTCACAAAGCTATTGAGATTGCTCAAAAGCAACAGGCCAAATCGTGGGAACTGCGCGCCGCCACGAGCCTGGCGCGACTGTGGCAATCACAGGGCAAGACAACGGAGGCCCACGCATTCCTCGTTCCAGTCTACAACTGGTTCACCGAGGGCTTTGACACGGCGGATCTCAAAGATGCTAAGTTGTTGCTTGACGCATTGTCGGAGGGACGCTGATGGACGGTGCTGTCAAGTTATTGAATCAGCGTTTCCACCGCGACGATAGTGACAAGGCACGGGGCCGCACAGACCTGCATGATGCTGCCGTGACCTCGGCTAGTTTTTTCGTACCTCGCGGAACGGACCCGTGTCGAACCGCGGCTCCTTGGGTAGACCCAGCACGCGCTCGGAGATAATGTTGCGCTGAATCTCATCCGTGCCGCCGGCAATAGAAATGGCCGGCACCGACACCAAAATCTCAGCGATGGTCCCTTTCCGGGGGCTCTCGGGTCCGGTGAGCAGCGCTTCTGCGCCCGTAATCACCGTGTGCACATGTGCAGCGGCGCGAGCCACATGGCTGGCCGCGAGCTTTCCGAGCGAGCCTTCCGGTCCCTGCGGGCGCCCCTGTCGTTGGGCAGCCCGGGCGCGGCGGGCGGTCCACTCGGCCGACTTTGCCAGGATCATCAGCTTGGCGATCTCCTGACGCGCGTGCGGATCGGTGTTCGCCCCTGTCTCCTTGGCCCGGTCGAGGACGAGATCGACGCGGCCGGTCCGCTGCGGATACCACTTGTAGGGCTGATTGGCTGTTTCCAGTTCGGCCTGATTTTCAACGTAAATCCGGCCCGTGCGTTCGCCGCGCGTCGATGGCGACCGCAGCCCGTCGGCCCCGCGGCGCTCGTGAGCCAATGTGGTCATGGCCACTTTCCAGCCCTCGCCGACCTCGCCGATCCGATTTTCCGCCGGCACTTGCGCGTCGGTGAAAAACACCTGATTAAACGATGCGTGGCCATTCATCTGTTTGAGCGGCTGCACCTCCGCGCCCGGCTGCTTGATGGCGATCACGAAATACGACAAGCCCTCATGCTTGGGTACATCCCAATCCGTGCGGGCTAACAACAGGCCGTAATCGGCATGATGGGCGCTCGTGGTCCACACCTTTTGGCCGTTTATCAGCCAATAGTCGCCGTGCAAATCCGCGCGGGTGGTCGCACCGGCGAGGTCCGAACCGCTGCCCGGCTCGCTGAAGAGCTGGCACCAAGTGTCTTCCCCAGTAAGAATACGGCGCAGAAACTGCTCTTTCTGCCGATCCGTTCCGTGCTCCAGGAGCGTCGCTGCGGCCAACAGTCGTACGCCGGATCTCGCCACCCCGACGGCTCCGATGGCTGCGAATTCCTCTTCCACCGCGCGCACGAGACCGAGCGGTAGCCCCCGGCCGTGCCACTCCTCCGGCCAGTGCGGCATGCCCCAGCCGGAGTCAACGAGCTTGTTGCGCCACGCTACCAAGGACAGTTCCGGATCCCAGTTGGCCGAGAGCCAGGTTCGCACCTCGGCCCGTACGCCGGCTTCGCTGATCTGACTCATGACTCACACTCCCCAGCGCTGCAGTAACAGCTCCCGATGGTAATACGGCTCGCCAAGAAAGACCTCTGAGCTTTTGGCGCGCTTGAACCACAGGTGCGTGTTGTTATCCCAGGTAAACCCGATGCCCCCGTGGATCTGAATCGTTTCGATTGCAATATGCAGGTACATGTCCGAGGCCGCGGCTTTGGCCAAACACGCCAGCGCGGGCCACTCCGGGTCGTCCGCCGCAGCCGCTTGGGCTGCATAGTAGGCGGCAGACTTGGCCAGTTCCATGTCGAGCAACATGTCGGCGCATTTGTGTTTGATCGCCTGAAACGAGCCGATCGTGCGCCCGAACTGCACCCGCAGCTTGGCATAATCCACGGCCGAGTCGAACAACGCCTGGGCGCCGCCGACCATTTCGTTGGCCAGCGCGATGGCCGCTTGGTCCAGCGTGCGCTCAAGGGCTGTTACGCCATCCTCCCCGTGGCCAAGGCGCTGCGCCTGCACGCCGTTAAAATCAATGCGCGCGAGCTTGCGCGTGAGATCCATGGATGGCAGGAGGCTCCGGGTCACGCCGGCGGCATCGGCGCTCACCGTAAACAGCGCCAGACCCTCGCGGCCGGCTGTCCCGGAGGCCCGG
>CAXXHG010000040.1:0-119148 GCA_963666315.2 Binatia bacterium | reverse complement strand
CGCAGTGGCCCGCGCGAGTGGCTATACCGATGTGAGACGAGCCGAGACTCCGGATCAACTACAAACGGGCCGCGCAGGACCTGTTGGCCCAGCCCGGTCCCCTCTTTTCTGTTGATTAAAATCGAGCCGGATCGGGAAGAGCGGAAAATCGGTCGGATTACACACGAACCACCTCAAATCGTCGCTCGGTTTATGGAAGCGATACGCGGTGAGCAGTCGGCCCTTGGCCGTCAGCAAGACAGCTGAAAGCTCCACAGATATGCAGCAATATATTCTCCTCAACCCTGGTCCGGTCAATGTCTCTGCCCGCGTTCAACAAGCCCTCATGCGCGGCGACTTGTGTCATCGGGAAGAAGAATTCTCGGATCTTCTTGTTGCCATCCGGAGCAAACTGCTCAGAGCGTTTGCTCCGGATGGCTATACCACCGTGGTGGTCAGCGGGTCGGGTACGCTTGCCGTTGAGGCTATGGTCTCGTCAGCCTTGCCGGATGGCAAAAAGCTCTTAGTGATTAACAATGGTGTGTATGGTGACCGGATGCGTCAAATGGCGGAGGCGCATCGCATTCCTGTAGTGGAACTTACCTATGGCTGGACCGAACCGCCGAACGTGGACCAGATTGCATCGACACTCAGCCACGATCCCAGTATCGCCGCAGTAGCCTTGGTCCATCATGAGACTACAACCGGACTACTGAATCCTGCCGCTGAGATCGGAGCCGTGGTTCGCCAGGCTAGCCGCCTCTTTCTCCTTGATGCCGTCAGCGCCCTTGGCGGAGACGATCTTGATGTCGCGCGCGATATGGTAGACCTGTGCGCGTGTACGGCAAACAAATGCGTCCAAGGGCAACCGGGAGTATCATTTCTCTTGGTTCGCAATGAAGCCATGGCCGCGATGGGAGACTATCCTCGCCACTCACTGTATCTTCATCTGCCACTCCATTGGGAAGCGCAGGAACGCCGTAGCGTTCCGTTTACGCCGGCCATTCCAGCTTGGTATGCGCTCGACGCCGCCCTGGATGAGCTGTTAGAGGAAACACCTGCTGGCCGGGTGGCGCGTTACCGCGCAGCGGCCCAACTCCTCCGAGACGGCTTTGCTGATCTTGAGCTCGAATTCCTGCTGCCCCCCGAAGTGCGCTCCAACTCCTTGACCTCTCTCCTTCTTCCTCACGCAGCCTCCTACCGAGGCTTACACGATGGGCTCAAACAGCGTGGATTCGTGATTTACGAGGGGCAGGGCAAGCTCCGGACCGAGGTGTTTCGGGTTGCGAATATGGGTCACCTAACTTCCGAAGATTTTCAGCGTTTTCTTGGTGCGCTCAAAGACACATTGTCGGGTGCAAGAGCATGAAGGCCATTATCCTAGCCGCCGGAGTTGGAAAGCGATTCAGAGAAATCACCGATCAGCGGCCCAAGTGTTTGATTGAAGTGAAGGGCATCATGCTGCTGGAACGGATCCTGACTGCCTTGGGTGCGGTCGGAGTGCATGAGGCGGTTGTGGTGATTGGCTACCTGGGTGAGATGATCTCCCAGGAAATTGGGGATCAGTGTGGTGGTGTCCGCGTTCGCTACATTCAGAACGCGCAATATGAGAAGGGCGCTATTTTATCCCTCTGGAGCGCGCGTGAGGAGTTCAACGACGACGTCCTGATTATGGATGCCGACGTTCTTTTTCCGGTGCGCTTGCTCAAGCGGCTTGTCCAGTCTGACCAGCTCAACTGCTTTTTGCTTGACGCGAGCGCTGAGAATACGGGAGAAGAGCAAATGTTACTTACGCGTGAAGGACGCGTGTTCACTATTATCCGTGGGGGCTCTGGCGACTACGATTTGATTGGCGAGTCCGTCGGTTTTCTCAAAGTCGGGCGAGATGATGCTCCGCTCTTGCGCTCTATTCTTGATGATTTTGTTGCGCAGGGACGAGACACCATCGAGCATGAGGAAGCCTTCCCAGTATTCCTATCTCAACGATACGTTGGCTTTGAACGGGTTGATGATCTGCCCTGGACGGAGATAGATTTTCCGGAAGATTTGGACAAAGCCGAGCGCGACATCCTGCCACAGATTGAGGCACTAGACCGGCTGGATCGAGCAGCATGAGCCATGCCCACCGTCTCTCCAGCCCCGCGTTATCTTATCGTAAATGGTGATGATTTTGGTCTGTCGGCTCAGGTCAATGCCGGCATTTTGCACGCCCATCGCAACGGCATTCTGACTAATACCAGTCTGATGGTGGCTGCCTTGGCCTGGGAGGAGGCGGTTGAGATTGCCCGGTCAACGGCAAGTCTAGGCGTTGGGCTGCACTTGACTCTCGTCCAAGGGAGAGCGGTACTCCCGCCCCGGTTGCTTCCCTCTCTGATTGATAGTGCAGGGAATTTTTCTCACAATCCGACGCTTGCTGGGCTGCGCTATTTTTTCTCAAGGCGCGCCCGGAATGAGGTCCGGGCCGAGTGCCGTGCTCAGATCGAGCGTTTTCTGGAAACTGGGCTGCCGCTCTCTCATGTGGATGGACATGTGAATATTCACATGCATCCGGTGGTGCTGGATGCCCTGCTAGAGTTGAGTGAAGAATACCGGATTCCCGCCATCCGTTTAACGCGAGAAGATGTAGGCTGTAGTCTTAGGCTTGATTCGAGCCAGGCGTTACGAAAACGCTGGGAAGCGTTCGTTTTTTCACACTTAGCCCAGGAGGCTGAAAAGAAACTGCATCAAGCCGGGATTCGGTATCCCGATTACCTGTTTGGACTGCATCAAAGTGGAGGCCTGGATGAGCGCTATCTACTCGGACTCCTGCCACAGCTTCGAGACGGAGTGACGGAGTTATACTGTCATCCGTCTTTTTTGCCGTGCCCTGAAGTGCAGCGTTGGACACCAACATATCGCAGGGATGCTGAGCTGGATGCGCTGACGAGTGCTGCCGTACGCAATGCTATTGCTACGCAGGCCATCCAGCTAGTGAACTACCGCGACCTTTCGGCACTGGAGACTTAGCCGACGCGGACCATCCTGCCGTCTTTTTGGATACGAAACGTATACTCTTGCCATTGAACCGTATTACCATGCAGGCTGGCACACCAGACGATAAAGGAAATGATGTCTGTCAGGGGAATCAGCATGAGTGTGGCCAGGGGAAGGCGAGCGCGGAGAAAAATTACGCTCATAATTGCCGCTGTCAGGAGTCGTATCCCAATGACGATGCTGGAAAGAAGGGCCAGTGCTGAGGACGTCCAAAAGCATATCAGCCCAACGCAAGCCCATACCGTCCCGTAGGTCACTACGGTACCAAGATGCCCGCTTGGTCTGCAGTTCCGTTGTGTACGAGCCCAGCGCAGCTGATGCTGAAACAAATCCTTGAGCGAGGCTGCATCCGGGTGGGTTTCAACAACAGCGGGGAGAATGCGGACTGTGTAACCGGCCTGCGCAATGAGAAAGCCCAGATAATAATCGTCAGCAAGATAGTCGCGCAGAGCAGCAAACCCACCGATGGCCTCAAGGCTGTGCCGTTTTAACGCAATCGTTGCGCCAAAGGCGTACGCGGTCTGCTCAACCTGGCTTGCGACGATGACTTGAGTTGTAAATGAGGTGTTGATCATGAGCGATTCGAGCAGAGCCGGGAACGGCTGGATGACGCCTGCCCGGTAAACACAGGTCACCAGGCCCACCTCTGGATTCGTGAGCGGCGGGATAATGGTGGAAAGATAATTCGGCTCGACGGAAACATCACTGTCAGTAATCACAACATAGTCGTGTTTGACCCGTTGCATAAGATGGTGCAAGGTGCTGACCTTGTAGTTCGTCCCAATAACGTCGGGCTCAATCACTAGGGTGATATCGCACTGGGGGAAGTCGTGCTGAAGTTTTTTGACTACGGAGATGGCTGGATCGTCAGGATCGCGTACCCCACACACGATTTGAAAAACTGAACAATCAAGCTGACAAAAGCTTGCGAGATTAAAATAGAGGTCGGGAGCGGCCCCCTTGAGTGGCTTCAAAATGGAAACCGGGGGTAAGGAGTCTCCGTCAGAAGCACCGTTCTGGAAAAATCGCCAGGCTGCATACAGCGCAAAAAGATAATACACGAGTGCACCGACAAGAAGACCAACCAAGGACCAGAACACAACGACGGACATAGGGTACAGAGAGGCTCCCCTCCTCGGAAGGAGGGGGGAGTATGCAATAGAGTAAAGGCGCTAAGCGGCGGGCGAGGAGGCTGTGTCCGCAGAAGACGTGTCCGCCGCAGTGTTCATCTCTCGGCGCTTGCGCATCGAGCGAAAGAAGTCCTTGCCTTCCTGCCACATGCGTTTGCGTTCTTCCGGATCGCGCGCCATCTTTTTTACAGCCTTAAAGATGTAACTCGGACGCAGGTAATAGGAGCGGTAAAATTTCTCGAGCGTTTCAAAGATCTCCTCCCCAGACAGGTTTGGATAGTTAATCACACACTTCTGATAGCCGGACTCACCGACCAGATCGTCCGCTTTAATATAGCCGTTCTCGAGTGCAAAATCGTAAAATGCGGTACCAGGGTAGGGTGACGCCAGAGAAACCTGAATGGTTTCCGGACTCATTTCTCGCGCAAAGCGCATGGTTTCCTGCATAGTTTCGCGAGTTTCACCAGGCAAACCCAAAATAAAAGTTCCGTGTATTAAAATACCGACCTTGTGACAGTCTTTGGTAAAGCGGCGTGAAGTTTCTAAGGCAACGCCTTTCTTAATATTCTTGAGGATTTGGGCATTGCCGGACTCGTAGCCGACCACAAACAACCGCAGCCCGCCATCTTTGAGTACTTTGAGCGTTTCGTAATCGACATTGCCACGCGCGTTGGTGGACCAGCACAGTCCGAGGGATTTGAGTCTAGTGGCAATCTCACGCGCCCGCTTGGCGTCGGCAGTAAAGGTATCGTCGTCAAAAAAGACCTCTTTCATGCCGGGAAAGAGTCGTTTCATCTCCTGGACTTCTTCAATCACATTCCCAACGGAACGGGTGCGATAGGAATGCCCTGTTGTCACTTGCGGCCACAGACAAAAGGTGCAGCGGGCCGGACAGCCGCGCCCGGTGTAGAGGGATACGTATGGGTACTGGCAATATGGGCTGTTGTATTTACGAAAGTTGAGGTCGCGGTCATAAATCTGGGTGACAAAGGGGAGTTGATCGAGCTCTTCATTCGTCAGTGGCAGACGTTCCATGTTGTGGGAGATCTGTCCGTTTTTGCGGTAGCTAATGCCTCGAATGTCCTTCCAATCCCAGCCCTCAGCGACCTCTTTCATCGAATGGTCGAATTCTTTGCGAGCGGCGATATCGATCGCTTCCGAAATTTGCAGGGTTTGTTCCGGCTCCGCCGTGGCATGACCACCCACAAAAGCAATAGTACAATTGGGGTTCATTTCTTTGATCATTTCTGCCGTACGAGCATCCAATGTTACAGACGGCGTGCTGGTATGCAGAACAATAAAGTCATACTCTTTGGCAATATCAACGGTCTGGGCTTGGTTTATCCCCTCGGGTGGGGCATCCAGAACACGACTGCCTTTGATCATCCCCGCTGGGTAACACAGCCAGGTGGGGTACCAAAATGACCAAACCTCGCGTGTTGCCTGGTAACGTGAGCCTGCTCCGCCGTCAAAGTTCTCATACGCAGGCGGATTTAAAAACAATGTGCGCATTCGTACATCTCTCCTTCTCGGTCTGCCAAGTCCGCATAGCAGCAGACCTACCTTCTCTGTTCTGTCTCAGAACAGACCATCCCTCCGAACGAATCATTATACACATGGAAGCGAATAAAAATAGCAAGCACGAGGAGTTATGCGACGGCTACGATGCCGACACTTTTTGCGGAAAAAATGAGTACCCAGCCCGGGCTAAGACGAACAGGCCCACCATGTTGTACACTGCCTCGCGCGCCCGCTTGAGAACCATGAGGGTCAGGCCGGCCCCTTCCCCAATGCCAAGCAGGCCGCACAGAAACACGCCTCCGACTTCACGCACACCCAATGCGCCAGGAATGACGAGGGATGCAGCGGTGATGGGTTGAATCATGCTTTCGATGATGAGGGCGTCCATCCAGCTGGCCTCTGTTCCGATAAGGGCAAAGAAGACATATATTTCCACCGCGCCAAACACCCAACCGAGAAAGTGATACAGGCTTGCGGCAACGAAATCTTTGGCATCACCAGCATATAAATGAAAGAGGTGCTCATCGATCTGCTTGGCCCGTTCTTGCAAGCGTTCCAAGCGGTTCCGGTGTGGAAATCGACGTCTCAGCCAGTCGACACATTTTTCAACGATCCCCCGTCTTTGCCAGCGGACTAAAGCCATAATGAATCCATACGCAAGCGCGAAGACGCTGCCAAAGATCCACCACGCATGATAGCCAATATCCATCCGGTACAGGAAAAACGGCAAGCCAAGCACAATAAAGGCAACTTGTGACACGGTCAGCGCAGTTTTCGCTGCAACAACGGAAGCAGCACCAACATCGGCTGTCACGCCATATTTTCGCAGTAGATAGACCTTTACGGCTTCACCGCCCATATTGGCCGTTGGTGTCAGGTTATTAATCGCCTCACCAGCCAACCGAGTCAAAGAGAGCCGCAGGAGCGAGAGCTGGCCAGCATTTGTCCGGTTGGCCATGGTACAGCCCCAGCCCTTGGCATCGAACAGGGCGACACAGCTCTGTGGAATGAGGAGAAGCGGAGCCAACCAGCCAATAGAGTAGAGATGCTGCGACACCTCAGTGAGACCTATCTTCCAGAATATAAACCCAAGCAGGCTGAGGCCGAGGAGGGCGGCACCAATCCGTAAACCACGCTTTTTCTGAGCCGCTGTCATCAGAGCCGTCCTCCACATGACACGGGCCAGCTGAAGAGAAACACACAGGGCAAGGAGTTCGTCTTTCTCGAGATGCCTGAGATGCCTATTGTGCCTCTTCCGCGCCGGACGGGAGGCCGGCCATCTCGCGGATGACGGTAGCCAGTGCTCCCCAGTCGAGATCGCCCCGTCCTCTGGCAAAGGCAGCCCGCAGATGATTGCCGGCCAAGTCGGCCAGAGGCAAGGGGGCGACGACGTCTTTGGCCAATTTTTGCATCAGACCGACATCCTTGAGTCCGAGCGCTAAGGCAAAGCCGGCTGGAGTGTACTCGTGCTTGGCAATACGACTGCCATATCCCTGAAATAAGGGGACAGGCAAGAGGGCCTGAATCAGATCCAAGACCGTTTCGTTTTTGAGTCCCCCTTTTTCTGCCAATGTAAACGCCTCACCTAAGGTTTCGATGGCTGCGATGACAAAAAAATTTCCAACCAATTTTAAGACATTGGCTAAGTGCGCCTCTTCCCCAACGAGGATGACACCCTGCCCCATGGCGTCAAACAGTGGGCGACAACGATCAACAACCGCGGTCGGACCAGCCGGGCAGATCCACAATTTTGCGGCGGCCGCAGCCTCGGGACGGCCAAAGACCGGGGAGGCAACAAAATGAGTCCCCCGTTCTCGGTATAGCGGAACCAATTCCTGTGTGACATCCGGCGAGACCGTGCTCATATCAACGTGAATACCGTCCTGTTTGAGACCGGCCAAGATGCCCTGCTCGCCGAGGGCGATGGTGCGCAGGGCTGCGTCATCGGCAATCATGCTGACCACAATGTCGCATTGTTCGGCAAGCGCCTGTGGAGACGCCGCCCACTGGGCCCCGCGCTGAAGCAACGCGTCAGCACGAGCAGCGGTGCGGTTAAAGACGCTGAGTGAGAAATCGGCATCAAGAAGATGTTGGGCCATGGGGAGGCCCATTCTTCCTAGTCCAATAAAGCCGACGGCAGTATTCATACAGCTGACCTCTTGCAGATAACCTCATGCGGCGATCTAGAAGGGGCCGTCTGGCCGCGTGCGTCTACCAGTGAGACAAGTAAGACAATTGAGAAATGACATGCCCAATACTAATGCATGGCGTGCGGTTCGCGCAAAATGAATTCGGCGATTTCAGCATCAAACTGTTGCCCGTCTGCCGTCATCATTTGATACGTGCCGCGCATGGAGCCAAAGGGTGTGGCGAGGGGACAGCCGGAGGTGTATTCGAACGACTGTCCCTGCGTGAGTCTGGGCTGTTCGCCAACCACGCCCGGTCCTTTGACTTCCTCCACATGGCCGGTGGCATCGGTAATAATCCAGTGCCGACTGATGAGCTGGGCAGTGACAGGACCCTCGTTTGTAATGCGAATGGTATACAGGAAGAACCACTGGCTCTGCTGAGGAGAGGAGCGGGTCGGGTCGTATGTGGTTTCGACGCTGATACGTATCCCTCGTGTAACTGTTTCAGAGGCTGGCACGCTTTCTCCTCCTCATTATTCCAATGTCTTGGCCCCAATGTCTGCGCATTGTTGGGATGCTCCACGTTTTCACAAGTTTTTACAAGTTTTCGAAAGACGCCGTCACGTCGATGAATGCCGCTGAGAATATCGAGAGTGTAGGACCGGCTCTCCAGCGCGTCAACTTACCCTGCATCTAGTGCTGCTGCGATATCTGCTGCCAGCCGCTCGCCTGCCTCATTCTCAAGCGTTCCCGCAGGCCATGCAATACCGAGACCTGAATCGTCAGCTGACTCTGCAAATTTGGGAATAATATGGAAGTGGACGTGCATGACGACCTGATGGGCTGCGGAGCCATTATTTTGCAAGATGTTAAACGCGGTTGCACCAGTCGCTTTGAGCACCGCACGACCAAGGCGCGGCAGGACGCGCCCAAGGGCAGCCGCCGAGTCATCGGACAGCTGGTCAATAGTTTCGGCTGTCTCCTTTGGAATGACTAAGGTATGCCCTTTGCTCAAAGGACCAATATCAAGAAAGGCAAAGACCTTATCATCTTCGTAGACTTTGTGGCACGGAATCTCGCCAGCAATGATTTTTGAGAAGATTGTCTCTGGCATGTCTTGAGATTAACGCAGGAGAGGGCGCGCGGCTAGGGTTTCCCCGTCGGCTATGGCAGCCCTGCGCCTGGGACCTCAACCTGAACGGTCTCAATAAAGGCTTTTGAATTCCCCTTGGCCAGTTCCTCAACTGTTGTTGCGGCGGTGAGCATGAAGAGTGTGCGTCGGCCTTCTCCGCCTAGCATGCAGGCCACCGCTCGTTTGTTGGGGACGGGAATCCGTTGTGTGACTTCTCCGCTGTCTTTCACCCGAATAAACTCACCCGTCACGAACGAACTCACCCACACCGCTCCCTCGGCGTCGAGACAAATGCCGTCCGGTGTGGCTTCGCCCAGCTGGGCAAACGTGCGTCGGTCAGACAGCGTGCCGTCGTCGGCAATACTAAACGCGGATAAGCAGTTGGCAAACGTCTCGGCCACGATCATAGTCTTGCCGTCCGGGCTAATGACCGTTCCGTTTGGGAATCCCAAATCATCGGCAGCCACACTGACTTGTCCTTCGGGCGTGACCAGCACAATGTTTGCGGGTTTGGCTTCTTCACCGCCCATCAGGTCGTAGCCGAAGCTACCGATATACGCTCGGCCCTGAGCATCCACGACCATGTCATTAATATCGCCCCGGACCAGGGAAGACACATCGGCCACTTCTTTGAGGCCATCCGGGTCTTTGCGCAGCAGCTTTTTGTTGCGCATGGACACGATGAGCAGGCGTCCATCTGGAAGGAAGCCCAGTCCCGACGGGCGCTCGGGAACCGTTGCCACCTGCTCGGTATGACCCTGCATGTCCACGGTCACTATCTTTTCGGCAAACATATCGGAAACCCACAGTTTGCCGTCGTGCCAACGCGGACCTTCCAGAAAGATAAAGCCGTCTGCAAGAACCTGAGGTGTGAGATCTGGCATTGTTTTCTCCTTTTTCTAAGCGTGTGTCTTTCTGAGCAAGAGCGCTACGCGCGCGCTCAGCACGAGCGAAAAATCTCTTAGTATTCTCCCCTCTATCGGCCTCGGAAAACCGGCTGGCGCTTATCCATAAACGCATTCACGCCTTCTTTATGATCTTCGGTCTGACCACAACGCAGATGCGTTTCCGACTCACGGTCGAGCATAGTTCTAAAATCAACGCCGCCCGCCGCATTCACGTTGGCCTTCATATAGCGATAACTCACCAGTGGCCCGGACGCGATGCGTTCGGCCAGTTCCAGGGATGCACTCATGAGCTGATCATGCGGGAAAACACGATTGACCAGGCCGATCCGAAGCGCTTCGTCCGCAGTAATCATGTCCGGCAAAAAGAACAGCTCTTTGGCCTTGGCCTGTCCGACCAGGCGGGCGAGCTGCCAAGTGGTGCCATAATCGCCACCATATCCCACGCGTGCATAGGCTGTTCCTAGTCGAGCTTGATCTGACGCAAAACGCAGGTCGCACGACAAGGACAGTCCCAACCCGGCCCCGGCGGCTGGGCCGTTAATCACCGCAATTGTAACCTTGGGCATGTTGTGCAGCAGCCACGGCCAGGTGTGGCCTTCGCGCAGCTGATCGATCTGTTGCTCTAGGGTGGTATCCTTGCTGCCGATTTCTTCCCCCTTTTGCATGGCTGACACATCACCACCCGCACAAAAGCCTCGGCCTGCCCCGGTGAGGACAATAGCGCCAATATCGGGGTCCTCCGCCATTTCCCGGAGCGTAGCGACTGCCGTGCGGCCCATGTCCCGTGTCAGGGCATTCAGTTTATCGGGGCGATTTAGAGTCAGGATACCGACTCGGTTCTTCACTTCAACAGTGAGCTCTGCCATGATGAATCCTCCCTTTTTGGGTGCATGTGAAGCTTGCACTTTATCGCGTTTTGCGTAGAAAGGAAGGGACATTCCGGTGCCCAAGGAGACATGCGTATGACCGTAACGGCAGATCCCCATCGTATCACCAGCGCAGAGCAACTGCGTGAATTAGTTGGGTCCCCAGGCGAACTCGTCCCTCACAAGTTATGGACAGAGCTGGATGAGGCCTGTATGGACTTTATCAAACGCTCGCCGTTTTTGCTGCTGGCCACCGCAGACGTAGAGGGCAATCAAGATGTCTCCCCAAAAGGCGACGGTCCTGGATTTGTGGCCATCGAGGACGACACGACTCTGCTCATCCCTGATCGTTCGGGCAATAAGCTTATTTTTGGTTTGACCAATATTCTGGCCAATCCACATATAGGGTTGATCTTTCTCCTACCGGGTACCTCTGAGACGCTCCGTATAAACGGCACGGCCGAACTCACCGCTGACCCGGAACTTCTAGAACGTCTATCCGCACGCGGAAAACCCGCAGTGGTTGCTATTCGGGTGAACATCAAAGAGGTGTTCTACCACTGCGCCAAGGCGTTTATTCGTGCCCAACTATGGCAGCCCGACACCTGGTCCGAGCGGCTGAAGATATCGTTTGGCAAGATCCTGGCGGCCAAGATGGGTGGCGACAGTAAAATGGCCGAGCAGATAGATGAGTTTGTGGAGCAGGATTATCGGACGAATTTGTAGCCATTTGGTGGGTCCTCGGACCCACCCTACTTCCTCATCTTGTAGGGCGAAGTCGTATTTCTTAAAGCAACTCCAACCCCTTCCTCCCCCACTCCATTGTCACAACCCGGCCCAGCCCGGACTCAGTAATATATAAGGTCTTCGACTCCAAACCGCCGAAGGCGATGTTGGTGACCACTTTGTCTTCGCTGGGAATCAAATCAACTTGTTTGCCGGTGGGATCAAAAACAATAATCCCACCTCCTAGAACACAACAAACGAGGACATAACCTTCCTCATCCAAACAAAAGCCGTCGGGATGATAGCCGTTTGGCAGGCTGCAGAATGGCTGGCGTTCGCCGAGTTCGCCTGGAGCGAGAATGGGAAAAGCGCACAGTGCAGACGCAAAAGTTTCCGCCACAAGCAGAGTTTTGCCGTTTGGAGTGAGACCGATGCCGTTGGGGTGCTGAAGATTGGTTGCCGCACGCTGAATGTTTTTACCATCCGGGCTGGCGTAGTAAACACTGCCTTTGCGCTTGGTTGGTTGATGGGGTAGTTCACGGACAGCCGGGTCACGATGGATGGGATCGGTGAAGTAAAAATTGCCCTCAGCATCGAAGACTAAATCGTTCGGAGCACTGAGTCGCGCGCCTTCACACGAGGTATAGATCCGTTCGACATTGCCCTGAGCATTCGTATTGATGCGTTCGATGCGTCCGGTCTCGTAATCCGAAGCCGGGCCGGTGGGTAAGCCTTTACGCCAGGTAAAGCCGCCGTTGTTGGTAATGTATAATGCCGCATCCGGTCCTCGTGCGGCCCCGTTCGGACCGCCACCCGGCTTGGCGAATACTGACAGGGTGCCATCTGGAGCAATCTCGCAGACTCGTCCGCCTCTGATTTCGACAAAATAGATACTCCCGTCCGGATCGCAAACGGGTCCTTCGGGAAACTCTAAACCACTAGCGATAACAGTTGTATCCACGCGTGGACTCTCCCCTCTCAAGAGAGAGGAGACAACCTTTATGCCGCCTGCTGCACTTTTTGTTTGAGCAACTTGCCAACAATCTGGTCGGCCAGCACGCAGACCTCATCCTGCAGCTTGGGCTGAATCGGATGCGGGACGAGAATAGGCTCGTACTGGGGCATGCCTAGTGCCGCGCATTGAGCGTGGGCAGCACTCAGGAATTCAGTTGTTGCAATATTGACCGTCGGGATCCCCTTTTCTTCCAGCGTGACGACATCGTGCAGTTCGCACGATGTCGTCACGCTCCTCAATCGCTGAGCGCTTCGACGACGGCGTCACATTTTTCTTGGAGTTCGTGCTGAATGGCCTCAGCCGCAGGCCGACCCGGTGTCAATTTCGTGCGTCGTAAAACCTCTTTGAAGCTGTACTGTTCGCGCAAGATTTCCTCAAGGCGGTCGAGGAAGAATACGCCCTTTGCTTTGTTAATATCCAATAAGCCTATGGTCTTATCCGACAGCGTGTCCAGTCGGACGGCAAAGGCTTTGTGGTGTTGTTCCGGTTGCGAGGTAGGGTCAAGTAATAAGGTTCCCATACGTTTCTCCTTTCTTATTGACGAATCTCCTTGGTAGTAATCGTACTGCCGGAGCTCCCCCGGACCAGGCCTGGAACAACGGCAAAAAAACGCCCTGCAGTTCCGCTCGCTACAAAAATAAGGATGCTTTCTGGAGCAGGAAACTTTGCATAAAGCGTATCATCAGTTGCAGGCGGAGTCTGTACGTTGATACCCGCCAGCATACTGATGCCAGCGCCTTCTCCACCGTTGACTCCGGGCCACCGCCAATATTGAGAATAATCAGGCGCAGTGACCTGCCTATTGTGGCATTCGCCCGAAACCCATGTCCGAGGGCATTATGCCCGCAATTCACCCCAATCGTATGACGGATCGGACCATTGATAATCGTCAACGAGGTTGCCGAGAATGTTGTGACATTGATGGCATGGGCGGCAAACTGGTCCTCACACAGTGCTTCCACTTCGGCAACCACAACCGGAAAATACGACGATTGGCAGCCGGCCATAACGGCATTGATGGCGACCTTTTCAACACTGGCTGGCCCATAGTTCGGTCCGACCGTTCCTAAGACCTGCTGTGGGTCACGATCCACACTTGCGAGCATACGTGGGACCCGTTCCTCGGTTGGGGGAACAACCGGCAGGCCGTCCGTGAGCCCGCTTGTAAATAAGGGTCTCAAACGGATCGTCCTCTTGAATATTGATACGTTGCTAGTGCAGCGCGGTTGACTCAGGCCTGACTTCTCTACTGTTCCTGAACCCTTGCACTCTTGGGATTTAGCTGTCAAGCGTTTGGCTGCGAACACTTACGTCCGAGACCTGCCGGTGAGAATATCTTCCAGGCTGTGCTGCTCCTGAAACATATGCAGGGCGGTCGCGAACTCAGCGTCTGCGTCTTCTTGGCTATCAAGCAGACTGCCTTCTGATTCTTGGTTCAATACGGCCAGGGATTTCCGCCATTTCTCAAGCTGTCGGGGGGCAAGAGGGAGAGCCGTGGTGTAATGCAGACTGCAATCTTTGTTCAGGAAGATCAGCGCGAGATTGTCCTGCTGCACGAGTTTGTGCAGGATGGTGCTCTCGCTTGCCTGACATGGATTGAGATAGAAAACGCCGCCCCTGCTAGCGCCCCAAGTTGGGTGGAGTTGATAGCCAATCGCGACGACGCCGGTCTTCTCTGGGCTTTGCCACGTTGTGAGTGCCAGGGTGAGCGGCAAAGACGCTTCGAGAAACAATTCCAGATCTTCCACCCGGGTGACAACGGCCAATTCCGCCGTACCCTCACGATCAATAAAGCGGATGGAATAGAGTGGCTCGTCCATCAAGAGCAGCCAACTCTCTCTATTAATGACAACGCCGGTCTGTCTCATCGCATGTACTCCTCACCTGCTCTCTTTTACCTACGCTTGACCGCACGAGCGCATCTATCATACATGCATATATGGCAGACATGGCAGACATGGCAGACATGGCAGACATGGCAGACATGGCAGTCGTTCACTGTTGGGAACACCTGTTCAGCAATACGTGAGTCGCTTGGGTCTCGACGTAAAGAGTACGTCTACTAGCCAGCACTAAGGGGGGGGGTAATGGCGAGACCAGTCCGTTACAAGATTGTAGGATTGCTGTTCTCCGGAACAGTTATTAACTATATTGATCGCGTCAATATCGCTGTCGCTGCACCGGTTATCATGGCCACCTACGGCTGGAGTAAGAGTGAGTTGGGCACGATCTTTTCCGCCTTCTTGGTTGGCTACGCTGTCCTCCAGTTGCCGGGCGGCTTGGTTGCCGACCGGTGGAGCGCGCGTAAGGTGCTGGCCTTTGCTTTTTTCGGCTTTTCGCTCTTCACGGCGCTCACTCCTCAAGCCGTCTCGGTCTTTTGGCTGCTCCTCAGCACCCGCTTTTTGGTCGGTATGTTTGAGTCGGTGACATTCCCAGCTCTCACAGCGCTGAACGCGCACTGGATTCCGCGCGCTGAGTTTGGCCGGGCCCAGACCCTGAGTGTGTCCGGGGTGACTGTCGGTCAAATGGTTGCCTACCCACTGACCACGTGGATTATTCTCAACTTTTCATGGCAAATCGTTTTCTATTTTAATGCCCTGCTCGGCCTCATCTGGGCGGTGATTTGGCTGCGGTTTGCCACGGACACACCCGCTGAACATCCTCAGATCAGCGAAGAGGAGCGCACCTATATTGAATCGAACCTGACACCCAAGCCTGCTGTTTCACTCCCGCTCCGGACCGTCTTCGCCAATAGGTCTCTCCTCATCGTGACCTTTGCCTATATGTGTTTTGCCTATGTCCTGTGGATGTTTCTGTTTTGGTTTCCGACCTATTTGGTCGAGGCGCGGGGCATGTCTCTTGGGATGATGTCCACAGTCGGCATCTTTATGCATGCTGGGGCATTTCTGGGTATCGTAGGGTCCGGTGCATTATCAGACTGGCTCTTGCGCAACGGCTGGAGTCCCCAATTTGCGCGCGTCCGCTTTGGCGGTTTTGGACTGGCTTTGGCGTTGCCATGCTTGGTCATGGCAGCTCTGACGCCTTCAGCCACAGCCTGTGCGGTTTTCCTGGTGCTCTTTTATGGGCTCTTCAGTATAGGCATAGGTGTCTTTACGACCATAGCGCTAGAGTTTAACCCGCATCAAGCCGGTGCGATCTTTGGCATGATGAACACGCTCGGCACGTTCGCCGGGATTCTTGGTCCGTGGTCGGCCGGCCAGATGATTGAGAAGAGTGGCGGAGACTGGACCCTGCCGCTCTTTGTGGCCGCCGGGGTTGGCGCAGTGAGCGCTATTATTCTATTCTTGGTCAAAATTAAGAAAGTAGAACTAGAGAACGTTATCCAAGCAGTTTCTGCGGAAAGCGCTACAGGCTCGTAAACATCAAGTGAGCAAATGGGCAAACTAGGATAGAACGCACGCATACCGGAGGACGATATGGCAAATCGACAGAAGCTGTCTGATGCGGATATTCAAACCAAATTAAGTGACATTCCTGGCTGGGCGGTAGCCGCTGGGAAACTCCACCGGGAGTATAAGTTCAAAGACTTTGTGCAGGCCTTCGGTTTTATGACAAGTGCCGCCTTAGTAGCAGAATCCATGAACCATCATCCTGAATGGTTCAACGTCTACGGTACGGTCAACGTTTACCTGGCAACGCACGACGTCGGAGGAATCACCGAACTCGACTTCACTCTGGCTGGGAAGATGGAAGAGCTGGCGACGGCAGGTAGTTGAAAAACTCCCCTTGACTCACGCAGGTCCTCCACACAAGATGTTACAGAACAAGAGAGGGATATTGGAAAGGATCGCAAACCCAGAGACGCAAAGGAGGAGAGTATGGCAACGGCAATGCTGTGTACGGGACTACTTGGTCTTTTGATATTTGGGCTAGGCTTCGCAGTCTCCATGACACGAGGAAAAACGGAAACGATTATTGGGACAAATGCTGATCCTACTGACCGTCTGTATAAAATAGTTCGTGCGCATGGCAATGCAACCGAATACGCGCCTATACTCGCCATCCTCATGATAGTGGTTGCAATGGGGGGTGAGCCTGCGACATGGGTCATCTGGGTGATGATAGCAGTGACAGCCTTTCGCTATCTGCACGCCGCAGGCATGATCGCCTCACCAACTCTCGCAAAACCCTATCCGTTACGCTTTATCGGCGCACTGGGGACCTATGTTGGCGGCATTGCCCTGTGTGTGGCGCTGTTTTTAGCTGGATAGCCGAAGCGAACAAACCCTGAACTTGCAGAGGGCCGATCGCCTTGCGTTCCTTCGTTAAATAACGCCCTCTTTTTCCATCTCTTGCAGATTTTCTGCAGAGAGACCAAGAAGGTCTTGGTATACCTCGCTATTGTGTTGGCCCAGTAAGGGAGCTGGGGTCACTGTGACCGGCGAATCGTCAAGCTGCACCGGGCAGCCGGGTATTGTAATGGATCCCCGCGTGGGGTGTTCGATGGTCACGACCATACCGCGTTCGCGAAGCTGCGGGTGAGTCAGGATATCTTGTGAATCAAAGACCGCCCCGCACGGGACCCCTGCCTTCCCAAACCGTTCCATGACGTCAAACTTGGGATGCTGCAAGGTCCAGGCCTTAATGAAGTCATACACCTCGTCAAAATGTTGGTTCCGCTCGGACATGCTCGTATAGCGCGGGTCGCCAATCAGATCCTCGCGTCCAATGATACGTAAGATATTTTCCCACATGCGCGGTGTGGTTGCCATCAAATAGACGTGGTCATTCGGACCGCCTGGAGCACAGGGGTAGGTATCTGTTGGCGCCGCATGGCTGAGGCGGTTGCCGCTGCGCTGGACGACCGTGTCGGTCTGGATATGATGCCGCAGGGGCACGCGCATATAATTGACCACGGCGTCTTGCATGGAAACTTCAACGTGTTGGCCCTGGCCGGTTTTCCCGCGCTGTAGCAGCGCCGCGAGGATGCCTACTGCACAGTGTATGCCCGTGCCCGTATCCCCAATCGTTGGACCGGGTTTAAGCGGCGGTGAATCCGCTAAACCGGTGATGCTCAGCGCTCCGCCGGTCGACTGTGCAATGGAGTTGAAACTTTTATAGCCGCTCCACGGCCCGAAAGTGCCAAAGCCTTTAATCGTGGCATAGATGAGCCGCACGTTGAGCTGCCGGAGGGTATCATAGCCTAGTCCCAGACCTTCCATGGTATGGGGAGAGAAGTTTTCGAGCACCACATCAACGTGCGGGACGAATGAGCGGAAGAGGTCACGACCGCGTTCGGTTTTGAGATTGAGCGTAACACTGCGCTTATTGGCATTCAGCAGAATAAACAAATGAGAATCGAGTCCAGGTTCGTTTGTCAGAAAATTGCGTGCCGCCTCTCCGCTCTTTGGGGGCTCAATTTTTATGACGTCCGCACCCAGGAAGGCCAATGATTCCGTGCAGGACGGACCAGCCTCGAAGTGTGATAGATCAAGGATACGTATGTGATCGAGGGCGAGCATAGATCTTCTCCTTTGTTGCCAGAGCCTGGTACCCTACCATCTGCGCAAAGCCTCTGCCATCCTTGTCAAACACAGGGGTGCGAGAGATAATTAATGCTCATCAAATCTTGGACTTTGTATGAAGGAGGGATAAGAGGTCATGCAAAATAAGAAAAAATATGATCGCGCTACGCAGGATGTTGGAAACATTATCGGCATGGAACACGTCAATGTCACGGTTCCGGACCAAGCGATTGCTTCGACATTCTATATCTCTGGCCTCGGGTTTACCCGCGATCCGTACATGATGGTCGGGCCGGGCAACATGTGGGTGAATGTCGGCCAGCAGCAGTTTCATCTCCCGGCGAGTGATCCCCAAGTTTTCAGAGGTCATATCGGGGTTGTGGTTCCAGACTTGGATACGTTGCAGACCCGGCTTGGGCGGGTGCAAAAGCGGCTCGCCAATACGGCCTTTCGTTGGTCGGCCAAAAGGGGCCATGTCGCAGTGACGTGTCCCTGGGGGAATCAGTTGCGCTGTTACGCGCCGAGTCCACAGTTCGGTAACATGACCCTTGGGCTGCCGTATATCGAGATGCCCGTTGGGCCACGGACTGCACGCGGAATTTGTCAGTTCTATCAGGAAGTGATGCAGACGCCCGCCACCGTCATCCACGAGAGAGGCACGGCGGTCGCCCAAGTCCAAGTCGGTCGTTCTCAGACCTTACGTTTTCGAGAAACCGCTCGGGCCATTCCCGCCTATGACGGGCACCATATTGCCGTATACATTACCAACTTTTCAGCCCCACATAAATTCCTGAAACGTCATAAATTGATCACTCAAGAAAGCGACGATCATCAGTACCGCTTTCAGGCCATCGTGCATCCCAAAACCGGGCAAGTGTTATGCGAGCTTGAGCATGAAGTGCGCAGCCTGTTCCACCCTATGTATGAGCGAGAGCTGGTCAACCGTAATGCTGACCAGAGCATCTTTGCGTATAGCAAAGGCCAAGATGCGTTTGCAGCCTAACTCTCCTCACCGCTAATACCCACCGCGCTTATCTACGACATTGTCCATGGGCTCCGCGCGTAAGTATTGGCCGAGTATTGGGCGAAACAACGCAACCGAATGTTCCCAATAATTGGAGCGTATGCCGGAATAATGTGGAGTCAAAACTACATTCGGCAGGTGAAACAATTCGCTGTCTGACTCCGGCGGCTCAGGGTCGGTGACATCCAGCCCCGCGCCGCCAATACGGTCTTCTTTGAGGGTTTGGATTAAGGCGGTTTCCTGAATAATCGCTCCGCGTCCGACATTAATAATAAAAGCCGTTGGCTTCATCAGCCGGAGTTCGGGTTCACCGATCAGGCCTTTTGTTTCCGGCGTGAGCGGCGCGGCTATCACCACATAGTCCGACTGGAGTAAGAGCTGAGGCAGGTCGTTTGGGCCGAATAATTCATCAACACAGCTCGGTTTGTCTCCAACTCGGCGCTTATTTGCCACCACCCGCATCCCGAGCGCTTTGCAGCGTTCGGCCACAGCCAGGCCAATACTACCGAGACCGATGATGCCGACCGTTCGGCTGTGGAGTTCCGAAATGAGTGGAAAGCGGCTGAGCATTTCCTGACGTGCCCACTTGCCTTCGCGTTGGAAGGGATACGCCTCGTGGAAACGCCGCGCAAACATGATCATCACGCCGAGTACATGCTCGGCAATCGGAATGCCGTATAACCCGCGTGAGTTGGTGACAATGATGTCGCTTTCGATTATTTCCGGAAACAAGACATGCGTGGCTCCGGCTGACGTGAGATGCAGCCATTTGAGTTGCTTGGCGGCAGTGAAATCTGCTGTGCCAAAACGCACTGCATATAACACGTCAGTGTCCGCGAGTTCGGCCAGGCGTTGCTCCGGATCTTGGATCAGCTTGATCTTGGCCTGCGAGAATTCCGCCTGCAGCTGCTCAGCAAGGGCTAACGGAAATTCCGGGAAGCCGGTCAGCCCGGCTGCCCCGGCAAATGAAATACTGACTTTAGTCATGGTTATCCTAATCGAGAAGGAATACGGCATGCTGCGCTTTGTTTTATACGTCTGCACTCGGGCGCTTCTTTACAGCCCCATACCAGCGCTGTAGATGCTTCCATGCCGAATCAAGCTGGAAATCTGACCGCGCAGCGAATTCAACTGCGACGAACAGCATGATATCTGCAACAGAAAACGGTCCGGCCAGCCATTCGTTGGCTTCTAAATGATCATTGAAGAGGGAGAGCCGTTCAGTCAGCACCTTGCCGGCTTCCTCTACGACCTTGGGACTTTGCTCGATCCGTGAGGAAAAATACGGATTCGAGTGTAGAAAACGACGAGTCCCTTGCAGCAGAATGCCAAGCTCAGCCCTGCGTTCCCAGACCCGGACCAGTGCGCGCTCAAAAGGCGTTGTTCCATACAGAGGCGGCTCGGGGTGCAGTTCTTCCAAATACTCGATGATGGCGAGTGATTCGGGAATCACCGAGCCATTGTTGAGTTCGAGCATGGGAACCGCCCCAAACGGATTGCGCTGGAGAAAGTCTGGTTTGCGTTGCTCACTGCTAAAAAGATCGATCGCTTTGAGCGGGATTTTCAACCCTTTTTCAGCAAGATATATGCGGACTCGGCGGCAGTTTGGTGACTGGGGAAAGTCGTATAGTTGCATCAATATTCCCTTTCTCAAAGATTTAGGGATTTACAGTTGGACTCGGATCTGCTTGGGCAGGAGAGTCTCTCTCTGACACCTCTTCCACAGAGGAGACCAGGAAACGTCCTTCCTGGGTATCCAAGCGGCCTTCGATCGTAATGGGTTTGCCCATGATTTCTTGACTACCGAGTGTATCCATGAGTTCGTCGGATCTGTACAAGCGCATTTGCTTGAGGAGCACGTCTTGCTCAACCGCATGATCTTTCTGCTGCTGAGTGATCTGTTCAATTTTACCGATCCGGAGTAGTCGAGGCTGGTCCTTAATAAAAACGCTGACAGTAATGATGTCTTCGCGCTTCTATTGGTCTAGTGGTAAAAGCGCACCTGTGACGCGTACGTGCAGCGGGCGATCGGGATAGAGATATTGGGCTTGCAGACCCGCGGTCCAGACAGCCGGGAAAAATAAAACAATAGCCAGAGTACGAATGATAGACATAGTTGCTCCTTGTTTCTCCTGCTTGGTTGTGTTTGTGAGGGGTCAGATTGTTGGCATAGAATCAGGCCTACGCTGTTTTTGGCCGGTGTCGCTCGCCGATTCAAAACACTGGGCTTGTTCTTGTTGCATTTGTTTCAGCATATGTTTGAGTTCCTCAACATCACGTGAGATCTCTCGCAAGTGAGAGGTTGTGGTGAGTTCCCCTATTGTCCACATCAAGACGCCTATCATCAGGCAGACCCAATACAGGACGGCGGCGCCTTCTGTATTTAGGTAACTTTTGGCTTGGTCTGTGGTCATGGACATGGTGACTCCCTCCCCAGATATTCCTGTGTCTTGTAATAGAATCCCGCCCGCGTTGTGACTGTTGTGACCGTTGTATTCGCTTTTCTCTCTGCATGAAATACGCTACGAAGGCAGAAGGAACTGGTAATATCATTTCCGTTTGATGCCTATCCATAGCGTGTCCTTGCTGCTCGCCCTTCGACAAGCTCAGGGTGAACGGGAATGTACAACGATCAAAGAGAGACCGTATAAGGTTGTGCTGTATGCAATACCGTGTTCTTTCCCTACAACTCATTCGGATCTCTCTGGTCTTTTTGGTCTTGCTCGTGTTGCCGGCTAGTGCACTTGCCCAGAGTGTGCCGATGCGCATCACGGGAGTGTTGCTCGACCCGGAAGACGATCCTGGTGAGTTTTACCCCTATATCGAAGTCAGCCTGGACGGAGAGCTGTGGAAGTTGCGGGTCCGAGGCGTGGAAGTACGCAGTGCGGGAAACAGCGATCCGCCTATCCTGCGTCACCTAGGACGTTTCCTGATCTTAAAAGGGTCGCCAACGGTGATAGACTATCTCCAAGGCGATGAGGCAGAGGGACTGCCGTTGCATTTCGAAGGACGTCTGTATTTCAGGAAACGTGTCTTTATGTTGAGCGCGGTGAGACCGGTCCAAGTAGAAACATCTACACACCCAGCCCCACAAAAAGAGTGTATCGGCGTGTGCCCGGACCCGCCCGTCCAGCAGTGGTAAAGAGTGCCAGACTCTTCATGAGGAGAATGTGTATAACAGACGTTGCCTTTCGATCTGCCAGCGAATTGGCCAAAATGATACAAAGCAAAGACATCAGCAGTCGTGAATTACTCGATGTGTATCTCGGACGTGTTGATCAGCATAATCCGAAACTCAATGCCGTCGTAACGCTTGATGTTGAAGGCGCGCGCAAACGCGCAGATGATGCAGATACGGCATTGGCCCGAGGCGAGTCCTTGGGAGCGCTGCACGGCGTACCCATCACGGTCAAGGATACGATCGAGGTGGCGCGTATGCGTACGACGGCGGGCTTTCAGCCCTTTTCCGATCATGTGCCGAGTACGCATGCCACAACGGTCGAACACCTGACTCAAGCCGGTGCGATTGTCTTCGGGAAAACCAATGTTCCTGTGCTGGCGAGTGATTGGTAGAGTACGAATCCCATATTCGGAACAACCAATAACCCGTGGGGTGTGACGCGTACTCCTGGTGGATCATCCGGTGGAGCGGCGGCGGCTCTTGCTGCGGGGCTGACCGGACTTGAGATCGGGAGTGATATAGGAGGCTCCATCCGGATTCCCGCCCGCTTTTGCGGTGTGTACGGTCACAAACCTACCCACGGCATCGTCCCGACAAGAGGCCATATCCCCGGTCCGCCAGGGACGCTGGGGGAGCCTGATATCGCCGCATTGAGTCCATTAGCGCGTAGCGCGGACGATCTGGATCTCAGTCTGAGTATTCTTGCCGGGCCACGCGATGACCGTGCTGTGGCGTGGCGCTTAGCACTCCCGCCTCCACGCCGGAGTGCTCTGGGGGCGTATCGTATCGCAGCTTGGATCGATGACCCGCTCTGTCCGGTTGAGCCCGAAATGCGGCTACAGCTTGAGGCAACCGTTGCTGCATTACGCCAGGCCGGCGCTCAGGTAGATGAAACCGCCCGACCTGCCATCAACCTGTCGGACGCCGTGCGAACCTATATGCAGTTGTTATGGCCTATTATGATGGTTGGTATGCCGCCGGAGGAGATCGAGGCATTGCAAAGCCAAGCTGATCAGTTGCCGTCCGACGACGACGGGGTTCTCAGCCGTATGGTTCGGTTTGGTACCCAGCAGCATAGAGACTGGATCGTTGCGAATGAGATGCGTGAACAGATGCGCGTTTGCTGGGCGGCATTCTTCCACGACTACGACGTACTGCTGTGTCCGGTGTCTCCGTTTGCCGCAACCCTACACGACCACACTGAGCCGCAACATGAACGTAGCGTGATGGTTGCTGGGAAACCGCGTCTGTATACGGATCAGTTTATGTGGGCCGGCGCGATTGGCATAGCGCTCTTACCCGCTACAGTCGCACCCATCGGACGGCTGTCAAACGGGCTGCCGGTTGGGGTGCAGATTGTTGGACTGTATTTAGAGGATCGGACGACGATCGACGTCGCTCGCCGTCTGGCTGAGGCCAGGGGTGGGTTTGAGCCGCCGCCGGGGTATTAGCCGACACATACTAAAGCTTTTTGCCTCTGACCGACTGCCTTGCATATGCAGAACAGAAACGGTCAGGGGCAGAAAAATTCGTCTCACGGTATGAACACAGTCGGAACAGCCCCATTTTCAGCCCTACACCGCTATTATCTTACTCTCCAATGCCGCTGGCCCGGCTACGCCTCTGCTCCTCGTCCTCGTCGTAAACAGCCTGATTCATTCGAATTGAAGAAGGCTGCGTCACTCTTTCGCCACTGTTCGTAGGTGATCAACGGCCCTCATACGTCCTCGTCACCTCAGACCTCTCGCCCGAATGCAGCCAGAAGGCAAAATGAGCAGTCTCTGGTGGCGTTTCTGGTGAGAGCGCAAAAAAATAGACAGGGATAACATTGCTCGGGCTTGGGAATAGGCATAAAAAACGCCGCGTGAATCGCGACGTGTTCTGGTCAGTGTAGCAAATTTATGCGGCAATAGTCAAATGAACCTATAAGTATTTGATTTTACTCGCCCTATTATTCATCCAGCAGGTTGAGCGTTATAAACAAAGACATAAACAAAGGTGATAAAATCAATATTTTTCTCCTTTTTACTCTTTTTTTGGCTTACTTCGTGACCGCTATCCCGCCTGCCTACGTTCATGATAAGAAAATCGGCCATGTTGCTTCCGTATTACGAGGTCCGAGAGGGTAGAGGGCCGTATGCGCTTATGGTCCATGGTTTTTTGTCGAGCCGTGCCCAGTGGCTGCCTAATCTGGACGCGCTCTCGACTGTCTGCCGGCCTGTTATCCTTGAATTATTCGGGCATGGTCGTTCGCCAGCGCCTGAAGACCCGGCAGATTATGCTCCGGAACGATACGTTGAGGCGTTTGAGCGCATTCGCGAGCAGCTCGGAGTGGACCGATGGTTTGTTATTGGTCAGTCGTTAGGGGCAGGGTTGACGCTGCGCTATGTGTTAGCGCATCCGAGCCGAGTCATTGCCCATCTACTGACGAATTCATCGACTGCGTTCAGTAATAAGGCTTGGGTGCAAGAGGTTCGCCCTGGGACGGAAAAGCTCATTGCTGTGGTGAAGCGAGATGGGGCCGCCGCGCTCGAAAGAGTGGCCGTGCATCCCAAGAAATCTCGGCGGCTTGCTCCGAAATTCAAAGACGCGCTGTGTACGGATTCAAAACTGCATGACCCGCTCGGCGCGGCCTATACGGCCCGCTATACCTCACTTGCCGATCCGATTGAAGCAGCGTCGCTACGAACCAATCGTGTTCCGACGCTACTCGTGTGCGGCACGCAAGAGGAACGTTTCAAACCGCTGCGTCGATTTGCCGAACAAACCCTGCCGTATTTAGAAGTCGTTGAAGCGGAAGCCGGGCATGCTGTGAATCTCGAAGCTCCCGAGGCATTTAACCACGCGGCAGTGGCATTCCTTCAACGCCAGGGAGAAATTCCCGACGTGGGTTAGTTCATCTGTTACCGTGTAGCGATCCGACAGTCAGCACCATCTCACGGATAAACCGACTGACCTCATGCGCAAACTAATGCAATGCGTTCTACCCGACGGGCTGATCCTTGACCCTTTCATGGAGGCGAACTTCACCGGGGCCGACACCAGCAAATGACCGATGCGTTACTGGCCACACTGGTTGAACAGCGGGTGAAGAGGCACGAAGCCATGCAGACCCATCACGAAAAGATGAAAGAGAAAATGGGCGAAAAGGGATTATAGCCTCCCGACCCGATGGGGCATTTGCACCAAGCTCTCCCGCCTTTTTCATCATAGAGGCAAACATCTTTGGCTCATCTGTCCAGGCATAGTCGCCGCTTGAGTGTAGGAGTGCAATCTCCTCGTATTTCCCAGGCGCCTGATCGGCGTTGCGGTAGAGTTTCACTTGCGCGGGCAATAGCTTTTGTCGGTGCATCCTTCTGACTGCGAAGGATGATATGGCCACCAGAGGGGCCGGTATGGCTCTGGGCGTGAGTGAGTTCGTTGTGAAGCCGGTCAATCATAAAGATTTGCTGGCCCGTATTAAGACCCAGATTTCCACTCGCGAGTGGGCGCGAGAAATCGACCAGACCTCGGCAACGATTAAGACACCCTAAAAATCGTCCTGTGCATGCTATGGATGCAGGCGGTCTCCTCTCCTCATTGATCACCTAAGCGCCCTCTGGCACAATGCAGCCCTTCATGAGGAATCAATGAAGATAATGGCTGGCGGAGGATTGCGCAACTTTCTGCAGACAGAAAGTCAGGGAGAGAAGGGAGAACAAGTAGAGAATGTTCTGAAAAAATGGAACAGCCCCTACTTCCTCATCCTTCTTGGCTCACACGATGATTGAATCCATACGCAATCTAGAACCCTAGCTGAGGTGTCCTCTGGCTGGGAGCATACAATAAGGGAGATCTTGTGGAGTCTTTAGGTGACTGGCAGCGGAGCTGCTATTGTGGAGAGCCCCGCATCACTCAAGTCGGGCAACAAACGACAGTGATGGGCTGGGTCCAGTCTCGGCGCGATCATGGCGGAGTGACCTTTATCGATGTGCGTGACCGTTCGGGCTTGGTCCAGATTGTGTGCAATCCCCAAGTGAATCAAACGGCGCACGCGCGGGCCAAGGATCTGCGTTTGGAATATGTGATCGCGGCGCGCGGGCGGCTCAAGCCACGTTCGGCGGAGACGATTAATCCGAATCTACCAACTGGCGAAGTAGAGCTGGTGGTAGAAGAGTTGCGGGTGCTCAATCCATCCCGCACGCCGCCGTTTCCAATCGAAGATGAGACAGAAGCAGCGGAGAATACGCGGTTGCGTTATCGCTATCTTGATCTGCGTCGGCCTAAAATGTTTGAGAACCTGCGCCTGCGTCATCGCCTGGCCAGGATTGTGCGCGATTATCTGGACGGTGAAGGCTTTCTGGAAGTAGAAACCCCGGTCTTGACGCGTAGCACGCCTGAAGGCGCACGTGACTATCTCGTCCCCAGCCGGGTCAATCCTGGTGGGTTCTATGCCCTGCCGCAGTCTCCGCAGCTCTTCAAACAGCTGCTCATGGTCAGCGGCCTAGAAAAATATTTTCAGATTGTACGCTGCTTTCGGGATGAAGACCTGCGTGCTGACCGCCAGCCTGAGTTTACCCAGATTGATATTGAGATGTCTTTTGTCCGGCCCAGCGACGTCTTTCAGCTCACCGAAGGCATGCTGGTCCGGCTGTGTAAAGAAATAAAAGGCATTGACGTGCCGACTCCCTTTCCGCGTATGCCGTATGCTGAAGCCATGGCCCGCTTTGGGAATGACAAACCCGATATTCGATTTGGGTTAGAAATCCGAGAGACGTCTGACCTGTTTGGCAAGACGAACATCAAGGTCTTTCGTGAGGTTGTCGCCAGTGGGGGAGTGGTCCGCAGCATTGTCGTGCCGGACGCCACTTTTTCGCGCAAGGAGCTGGATGATCTGATTCCGTTGGCTCAGGGCTTTGGGGCAAAAGGCTTGGCCTGGATTCGTCTCACCGAGGCCGGCTGGCAGTCGCCGCTCGCCAAGTTTGTGAGTGACGAGCATAAAAAGGAAATTGAGGCAGCACTCGGTTTGAAACAAAACGATCTGCTGTTAATGATCGCCGACCAGGAGGACGTTGCGTGTGAAGTCTTGTCTCGCTTACGCCTCTACCTTGGTAATAAGCTTGGAATCATTCCCAAGGATGAGATGCATTTTCTGTGGGTGACAGATTTTCCCTTAGTAGAATACAACGCCGAAGAGCAGCGCTATGTGGCGAAGCATCACCCGTTTACTGCACCTGACGATGAGGATTTGGCCCTGCTTGATACTGATGCCGGTAAAGTACGGGCGCTTGCCTACGATGTGGTGCTCAACGGGGTGGAGCTCGGTGGGGGCAGTATCAGGATCCATCGTCTTGACGTTCAGCAGAAAGTCTTCTCCCTGCTCGGGATCAACGAGGCCGAAGCACAAGAGAAGTTCGGCTTTCTACTGGAAGCACTGTCCTACGGTGCTCCGCCGCACGGTGGTATTGCCTTAGGCTTTGACCGCCTCGCCATGCTGTTCGCTGGAGTAGACTCGTTGCGCGAAGTGATCGCATTTCCTAAAACGGCTCGGGGGCAATGCCTGATGACTCGGGCGCCGGGAACGGTTGACGCCAAACAGCTGCGTGAGCTGAGTATTAAGGTTGACTTGTAGTCGGCTGGTAGATCTCATACGGGCGACCGGCCGGTTGCTCGTACATCTCTCCCGTCCCCCCTACACAGCCTGAAAAGGTTCGGCATACAATGCCGTAATCGAGATGCTGGAAATGGCGGCCGACGCGCGCGCTTTATCTGTTCTGTGTCGCCTATGTCGAACATAGGGAAGGGTTATGTACTCTAAGGTCACGATTGTTCTGCTTTTTCTCGTTCTCTTGCATCCGGCCCTGCAACCTGCAGGGGCTGGGGGAACAAGGTCGTGTAGAGATATACGAACGAGCTATAACTCGGCCACCGACCTCCGTGCCGACGCTTTTACGCTGAGACCCGAAGATCCGCGCTGGCGGTCGTTTCTTGAATGGGTCAAGGCCAAGAAGATTTATACCTTTACGATTGTAGGACTGAGCGGGGAGGGGCTTCAAGGGATAATCTTCCGCTGGGCGCAAGACACTGCCTGGCAAAAAGATGTTGTGGTGCCTTTTGGACAAGCGCTGGCGCATATCATTGCCGAACGGCAGTGGCGGGACACTGACTTTCCGGAATTTTTTGATTCTCGCGGTGGTGTATACGATGTAAACATAGCTGAGCGTCTTGCAGAAATAGAGAGTCAGACCCTCACTCCGTGGCGCGAGTTTTTTGAAGCAGTCGCTGCGCCGAAGAACCCGGCGCTTCCCTTCCTCAACTCTCGGCTGTTGAGCATCGCGCCGGAAGGACAGTCTGCATCGGTTTTGCTCGGAAAAGATCGGACGGCGACATATACAGCAGCCCGCTTACAAAACGATTTCGCCTCGTTTCTGAGCGATTGTACTATTGCCAAGTTCTTTCAGGATTACGATGAGAAAAGACAAGCCGACTCTGGAGATGCCGCTCTCGCAGCGCAAACGCTTGAGCGCGGCAAAAAGATTTATACCAGCCAATGTAGCGGCTGCCATGGCATAAACGGAGACGGGCGTGGGACTCTGGCGCTTAACTGGCTGCCTCGGCCGCGCGATTTTACGTATGGCTCGTTCCGTTACCGATCTGCGCCAACGGGAAGTTTGCCAACTGATGAGGATCTTTTCCAGACTGTGACCAAAGGACTGCCCGGTGGCGGCATGCCGGCGTTTGAGGCGATTTTAAGTGAGCAAGACAGACGCGATAGTGTGGCCTACATCAAACAATTCTCGCCTCGTTTTGCCAAAGGCTCAACGGCTAAACCCACTGTCGTTCCAGATCTGCCCGAAGTCACGCCGCAACGCATTGCCCGCGGGGTTTCCCTGTATGCTGATTCCGGCTGTCCCAGTTGTCACGGCGCGGAAGGCCGGGGCGATGGCCGCTCAGGCCAGGATTTGAAGACGTCTGAGGGTGATCCCATTGTCCCGCGCGATCTGACACATAAATGGAGCTTCCGGGGCGGGCACACGCCCCCAGATATTTACAAACGTATTGCTAACGGTATGGACGGGTCGTCCATGGCCGCATATGGAGAGGTGTTAGAGCTGGACCAGATCTGGGATGTTGTGTTCTACGTCCTGTCGTTGTCACCAGACCAACGACCACGCGCTGCAGCGAGCCATTAATCAGCAGCGGAGAAAAGGAGGAAAACATGGGCAAGCTTGACGGAAAAGTCGCCATGATCACCGGCGGGGCCAGCGGCATAGGCGCGGCAACCGTCCGCATGTTCGCGGCAGAAGGCGCGCGCGTCTTGATCGCGGATATGCAGGAAGATAAAGGACAGGACATTGCCGAAGAACTGGGTGAGCAAGCGGCATTTCAGCAGGTGAATGTCACGCAAGAAGTCGAGGTCAAAGCAGCCATTGATGCTGCGGTTGAGCGTTGGGGACGGCTGGATTGTATTTTCAACAACGCGGGTTTTGGCGGAGCCCTGGGGCCGATCGAGAGCATTAGCGTTGAAGACTATGATATGACCTTTGATGTGTTGCTCAAAGGCGTGTTTCTCGGTATCAAACACGCCGCGCCGATCATGAAGAAACAACAATCCGGTAGTATTATCAGCACCTCCAGCGCCGCCGGTATTGAAGCAGGCATGGCTACGCACCTCTATAGTGTTGCAAAAGCTGGGGTGATTCATCTGACCAAGTCGGTTGCCTTGGAGCTTAGTGAGTTCAATATCCGGGTGAACTGCATCTGTCCAGGTGCCATTGTGACCCCCCTCGCCGTAGGCCGTCCGACACCAACGGACAGACAGGTTGCCGGTCTACGCAAAGGCGCAGCACATATGCACCCTCTCGGTCGCGTGGGTGAACCCGAAGAGATCGCCAAAGCAGCCCTATGGTTAGCCAGTGATGATTCAAGCTTTGTGACCGGTCAGGCGTTAGCCGTGGACGGTGGCATCACTGCTGGTCGTCCATGGCGAGACCTGCCCGAATTTCACCGCACTCCACATCCAATTCGGATGTACCGCGTACCGGGACGATAAAATCTCTCCTAAAAAATCCCCTCTTGGGAGGGGTGGCGCGTCCGACCATAGGTCGGCGGCCGGGGTGGGTCTCCTGTTTACGATAACGCCTCAATCACCTCAGGTGGGGCCTGCACCAACTCAATCAGCACCCCTTCGGCACACAGCGGGAATTCTTCATTGCCCTTAGGGTGAATGAAACACACATCATAGCCCGCCGCGCCCTTGCGAATGCCGCCTGGCGTAAACCGCACGCCTTGCTCGCCCAGCCACTTCCCTGCTGCGTGCAAGTCGTCGATCCACAGCCCAATGTGATTCAGCGCTGGGTCTTGGACCTTGGGGCGTTTCTCCGGATCGATGGGCTGCATCAAATCCACTTCCAGTTTGAGTGGTCCTGAGCCGATTATGGCAATGTCCTCGTCCACGTTCTCGTTCTCGCTCCGGTAATTCCCGCTCAGCGTCAGCCCCAGCGTATCCACCCAGAATTTGCGCAACGGATTCTTATCCAGCCCACCCACGGCGATCTGTTGAATACCAAGCACTTTAAACGGTCGCTCGCTCATAGTTCCCTCGTGTGTCGAAAGTCTAGGCAGTCGTTTTACCGGTTCTGGCGGGGAGGGACAATTGGGGAGGATATCCGGATCATTCAAGAATTATTAGATATCGGTTCTCAGTAGAATGAGAGTTAGGGAAGTGCAAGTGACTGCGCCCGTGCAATCATTCGTTTGACGGCACTATTGGCCTTGATATGGACCAGTTCCAATGCTGAGTGATGCGCTGTAAACACTCGAAACACCTCATCCGCAAACGCCTGACCGATTGTCTCAACTCCCTCGAAGTCTAGAATGACAATCTTAAATCGTTCTAGCCTTGCGAGTAGCCGTTTGGCCTGCGATCGGGAGATAAGCAGCTCGTCCCCATACCTGGCAAGTCGCACGGGCACAGCCGTCTTCGTGAAGCCAAAATCGTCTGCCGCCGTAAATTTTGCAAACACTTTCTGCGTGGTTCGCGAACTATTGTTCCGTAGCTTCATGAAGACGCTCGTTCCTGACTCAAACTTCTGCCTTTCCAGTATCCAGTCCTTGATTTCCGCGTGTGTATGCGAGAAATAGACTGTCCCAGAGAGGATTACAAAGTCATCAAACATACGGGATGAAAAGAATACTCCCTCGCCAGTATGACGTTCTGGATCCGTCGTTATTTTGCCCTTAGACAATTCCAGAACTGCATGTCGTTCATCGATCAGACCTAACTCGTCCTGGATCTTCTTGAATATCCCAACTCCATCGTCAGAGATTCCGATTTCAGTCACACGAGCCGTTTTCTCAACGCATACAAATGTACTCTTGCCTGCCGAGTGATCCAACACGTTGTTGAACATCTCCGTAAAGCCGTATTGCCAGATTTGCATCACGTTATCAGGCAACCCACCTAGAAGTGGTCCAATATCTTCACGCCAGACTCGATCCTCAATCAATGAGGAATCTATAGGGTATACCTTCTCCCACTCGACTAATGGCTGAACTACGTAATCGCGGTTGCGCGTTGATCCCTTTGCCGATAATGCGCCTTGTCTGACGAGGTATTGGAGGTGCTTATTGACTGCCTGGCGGGAAATTCCGAAGGCGTCCACAGTCAGTCTTGAGATGTCGCGTGGATTGCTTTCGACGTTATCCAAGATGAACTGGCGTATCGTTTCACCTCTCCGTCTTACGCCTACCATAATTGCAGAATCTCCAAAGAATTACTGTCAACCTTATATAAATTGACTATCAATCTTATCGGGGACATTGTCAACCTAATTGCCACCCACAGACGCTGCTGCCCTAACCCGTAGTTCTGACTAAAAGGGGTCATTCCGACTAAAAGGCCCTCGCTAGTTGGGGGATCGCTTTTTTTGAATATTCGGTTCACATTCCGGCAAACCGCATTGGCCACACCGAACTCACGCTCACTCAGCTCCAAATCCTTCAGATTGGGATGTCGCTCCTGATTTTCATCCCGTTTACGGTGTTCGTCATGGGGAGTCCGGTGAAAACGGATTATATTTGGGCTTCGTTTCGCGTGGTGGGTGCTGCCTACTTTATCTTTCGGGGAATATGATTTGCTGCGGTATAACGCTGTAGATAGAGGAGGTCTGTCCTCCGACCCACCTTGCTTTCCCATAGACACAGCGCCTGCTACCTAATCACGCCTGCTCAAAGAGCCTGCTGCTGTGAGCGTCCCCGCGTATTCTTCAACCCGCGCCATTTTGTCGTCCTGGTATGAGTTGATCTCGCAGTATCCATTATCGTACTGCTCCCTTTCCTAATGTGTAGCCTTAAACATCTTCCTCTGAATGTGTACGTTCAATACACATTCAGAGGTGTATTATGAGGACGAATGTAGTTATCGATGATAAGCTGATGTCATGCGCTCTTCGTGCCAGCGGCTGTCGCACGAAGCGGGCAGCGATTGAGTCTGGCTTACAGCTATTGGTTCAGTTCCATAGCCAGAAGAAGCTCCGTACGCTCAAAGGAAACATCACTTGGGAAGGCGATCTTGACGAGATGAGAAAGGACTGACGTGGTTATCGTTGATACGTCAGCCTGGATCGAGTATTTCCGGATCGGGATTCCAGATATTGTCGAAAAGGTTGATCGGTGCCTTGAGCAAGAGCCCGTCGGGATTGGTGATCTCGTGTACTGCGAGATAATGCAAGGCATCCGTTCTTCGCGTGAGCGAGGCCGAGTCTCTTCTCTCCTTCCCTCACTTCCCCGGTTTGAAATGGTTGCGTTTGCCATTGCAGAGAAGTCAGCCGCCAACTATCGACTTCTCAGATCGAAAGGCGTGACCGTGCTCAAGACGATCGATGTGCTGATCGGTACATTCTGTGTAGAACATGGATTCAAACTCGTTCATAATGATTCCGATTTCGATCTGATGGCGAGGCATATCGGACTGGAAATGATCTAGTATGCTGCTTTGCGTGTAGCAGCGTATTCTTCGATCTCCACCATTTGGTTGTCGTGGTACGAGTCTACTGTACATCCTTCCCGTCTTGCTCTTCCTGTTCCCGAACAATCTGTAAAGTTATGCAACATATTGAAATTGCTTTATTTTTATCTCTTTTAGGGTAAGCTTTGTTGATAAATCCCCTAAGGAGGACAGAACATGGCCAATTTAACAAATGTCAAATGGGATGAATTTCCTGCTCGTGCGGATCCACGAGACCAAGTGTCCAAGAATTTTGTCTTCTTCGAATTGACAAAATCGGAAACAGCTGAGCGACACGCAATCGATAATGCGTTTTCAGGAGCGACAACGGCCCAGGCCGCAGTCTATTTATGTCGGAATGTGCTCCAAGCCGTACGCGACGCTTTTGGATCATACTCGCCCAATAGCGTTTATCGTTCCCAAGCACTGGAACGGACGCTTAAGAAGAAGGGCAAGCGCGCGATATCGAAATCCCTGATATGTCAAATATCGAGCTGGCCCAGTGGGTGACTGAAAATCTTGAATTCGACCAGGTCATCCTAGAGTGTTTCAGTGCTGCGGAAGGACCAAACTCTGGCTGGGTGCATGTCTCTCTCAAACCTCCAGGAAAGGGCACGAATCGTCGTAAGATTCTTAGCTATGTCATGAGTCCGACAAGCGGAAAATATGTATATGTCGATGGACTCCAGGAAAGTCCAGAGTGAGGTGGAGCGGAGGGCAACCTTTTGCCAAATCCAGCTCGATTAATGGTGGTTGGGCATTATGACCACGTTGATGTCTTCGGTCCTCTTTGGATCGATAGGTGTGGGATAAATCATCTATGGCAAGAAGCAGCAAAGGCTGATTCCTTTGATCGCGGGCATAGGTCTTTGTGCTCTTCCCTATTTCTTACCTAATCCCTATGCAGCGGTCATCGTCGGCCTGATCTTGGCTGCCGCGCCTTGGCTGCTGACAGAAGAGTGATGGGGGTCGAGTGAGATGCTGACCAAGCCGGGCTTTGCCTGGCACCTTACTCGTGACCGATTGCATCACCCGCCGATGTAGTCGTCGAGTTTGGGCGCCTTGCACTCTGCCCACAGATCGACGCGCCGTTTGGGGATGAGCGCAGTGACGCGGTCGCGGGGGCCGCGGAACCGGTTGCTGATGCCGGGCAGGCTCCAGACATAGTGCTCAAGCTCCGCCTTGACCTCTTCGAGGAAGGTCTGGCCCGCTTTCCCGCGGATCTCCAGGCGAGTCCAGTTATGTTCGAACATGCTACGTAGGCACTCGGCAAAGAAGATTCCCCTGCCACCATATCCATGCTGGCAAACTACCGGAGCGTTGCTGACTTGTCTAGAAAATAAGCAAAGAGGGACGGGGTCTAGAGAGTGGCATGTCAATACCCGATCATTCCCATTTCATAACGCGTGCCGCCTTGAGCGTATCCGCGTATTCCTCGATCTTGGCAATTTTGCCGTCCCGACACTGGTAGACCCAGCAGTACTCGTTGTCGTACTGCTCGCCTGCACGTGTCTTGGCTGAAATGGAATGCTGGACGACTGCGGTGTCTCCGTCTGCCAGCATGCGGTGAATCTTCAGCCGGAAGGTTTTCATATCGAAGATCCGCTTGGGCGTGTCGCCGCCTAGCTCGGCAGCCACCGCTCGCGGGCCTTTGATAACCTCAAGCGGTGCACTCTCTGGCGGGTGCCACTCAATGTCCTCAGTAAACAAGGACGCCAGCTTTTCCCGGTTCCCGGTCGGCAGGGTTTCGTAATAGGTTTTGATCAACGCGCGTGTTTCTTCGGTCTGCATAGTTCGGTCTCCTTTGAACGGAGACCATGCTATAGGAAGGACCGCATGGCGCAATACGTGAGGCTCTTCGCTTGCTCAAAGTCAACGCCTAGCGGCTGCCTAGTGTCTATGCGCGCCCCATGCTAGGACAGTCGCTTTCGGAATTCTCTTACACGCAGACGAAGGAGGCTGGATGACACTTTCGGTCATTGGGGCGAGTTTCGGTCGGACCGGTACGATGTCGCTCAAGATTGCTCTTGAACAATTGGGAATCGGACGCTGCTATCACATAATCGAAGTCCTCGAAAACGCAGGCCATGCGGAGTTATGGCACGCAGCTGCCGAGGGGAAGCTGCCTGACTGGGTTGCTTTATTCGCCGGCTATAGTGCGGCAGTGGATTGGCCGCCGTGTTCGTTTTGGAAACAATTAACCGACTTCTATCCTGAGGCAAAAGTGATATTGACTGCCCGTGATCCTGAACGTTGGTATGACAGTGTCGTCAGTACGATTTATCCTGTGTTAATGCGTCCGTTGACGACGGATGATCCTAGGGCCGTGGCGCAGCGGGAGATGGCGCTCAAGCTCATTTTTGACCGGACGTTTAACGGACGCTTTGAGGATCGAGAGCACACTATTGGCGTGTACGAAGACCATAACGAGGAAGTCCGGCGGACTGTGTCGGCCGACCGCTTACTTGTGTATGAAGTTGCCGAGGGCTGGGAGCCGTTGTGTCGTTTTCTTGATCGCCCCATTCCTGACGAACCGTTTCCTCGTGTAAACTCAACAGATGAATTCCGTGGCCGTTTTAAGCTTGAGGAAACATAAGAGCACAGGACGCTGTGGCCGCTAGCCTACGAGGAGCCCAAGTATGAAATTCGGCATCGTGCCCATCAATCTGCGTGAGTGTACTGACCCGGAAATGGTAATTCCGTTTGTCCAAAGAGCGGAAGCCCTTGGTTATGAATCCGTCTGGACAGCCGAGCATGTCATTATCCCCAGGCAGTACGACTCCTTATACCCGTATAACCCGGGCGGAAAACTGCCATTCAAACCAGATGCGCCGATTATCGATCCTCTGGTTGCCCTGACCTTTATTGCTGCAGCCACGAAAAAGATTCGACTCGGAACGGGGGTGAATATCCTGCCGCAGCTGAGTCCGTTATATTTAGCCAAATGGGCATCTTCGATCGACCATCTGTCACAAGGACGGCTGATGCTGGGGTTAGGTATCGGTTGGTTACGTGAAGAGTTTGCCGCTATCGGCGTACCGTTTGAACGCCGCGGCAAACGGTCGAACGAATATCTGGAAGCACTCAAAGCCGTGTGGACGGGTGAAGAAGTCAATTATCAGGGTGAGTTTATAAACTGGCAAGGCTTCACCATGCGGCCTAAACCCGCGCAGCCCGGCGGGGTGCCGCTCGTGATTGGGGGCGTCTCCCAACCCGCCATTCGGCGCGCGGTGAAATATGGCGATGGCTGGTACGTGATAGGCAAAGACCTGGACGACTACCGGACGCATATGCAGGCACTCGCTGCGGAGTGTGATCGCCAGGGCCGAGATATCGGCGAACTCGAAATAACGGCCTACTGGAACTATTACACTGAGGGGCTGGAGAGTCTTGGCGTCTACGAAGAACTCGGCGTTCATCGCCTCTTAGTCAATATGCATGCACTCCGCGCGGGCGATGTGACGGTGGCAATGGAACGGTTTGCCGAGCAAGTGATTGCCAAGCACGGATAGCAACACAGCATGAGTCAGGTCACATTTGGAACAACTTTGGGAGGTTTTGGGGCAGGACTCGTTTCTGGACCGACGTTGTGTCACTGGGCCGAGGAAATCGAACAGCTTGGGTTTGACATCCTCTTCTACCGGGACCATGTGTTGTGGCACAGCCCGGTCCTCGATCCCTTTACCATGTTGGGCGCTTTTGCCGCGAGGACGACGATAATTAAACTCGGCACTGGTGTCCTGCTGCTGCCTTTACGTAACCCGACCTTGGTTGCCAAAATGATCGCTACCCTGGATTGGCTGTCCAACGGTCGTGCAATTCTGGGTGTCGGGGTAGGGGGCGAGTTCCAGAAAGAATACGAAGCGTGTGGAATTTCCTTGCGGGAACGGGGCCGGCGTGCCAACGAAGGGTTACAGGTCATTAAGGCGCTGTGGACCAACTCAGCAGCAACGATAGCCGGCACGTTCTCTGAGTTTGAGGATGCGTCCATGGCCCCACGCCCGCTTCAGCAACCTCATCCGCCGATTTGGGTTGGCGGACGGGTCGACGCCGCACTCAAACGCGCGGGGCAATATGGGGATGGCTGGTTCGCGTATTTTGTGACTCCTGAGCGCTTTCGCACAAGTATGGACAAAGCCTTGGAGTATTGGCAGCAACGCGACGAAGCTTCGCGTACAATATTTACGGGCGGCGTTGTCTTATATTTTTGTGTTGCGCCAACCTACGAAGAGGCCAGACAGCAGGCCCTGCGTACTATTTCGACTGAATACAACCAGCCCTTTGAGCACCTTGTGGATAAATATTGTGCGCTCGGGCCGGTTGCCGAGTGCATTGCGACCATTGAGCGTTATGTCGAGGCCGGTGTTCAACATGTCACCCTGATTCCCGCAGTCCCGTCTGCGGCAATCATGGATCAACTCCGGCGCATTGCTACTGAACTGTTTCCGCGTTTTCGGCCGTAAGCGCGCGCAGATTTTGTTGATAGAAAAGGCTCTTCAGCATTCCTGAACCTCTTTTTATTGCCGTCCTCTTCGTGGGGACGATGACGCATGCCACGCTGGGATTCGGCTCTGCCCTGGTGTCCATGCCGCTGCTTATCCCTCTCGTTAGAGTGCAAACGGCAACGCCGCTCGTCGCCTTTATGGCACTCACGACGACGTTGATGGTGCTGCGGAATACCTGGCGGAGTATCGACCTGCGCGCCATTTTTGCCTCAGCCGTGGGCATCCCATTCGGTCTGTATATCCTCACCGACGCGCCACAAGCCCTTGTTCCTGGCATACTTGGTATGTTGCTGACCGCCTACGGTCTGTACAGTCTCATGCGCCCGGAACTGCCTACAGTGACCTGGTCGGGCTGGACGTATGTGCTGGGCTTTTGCGCCGGACTGCTTGGTGCTGCGTATAATACCAACGGACCACCGGTGGGGTTATTGGGAGCGCTTATGCGCTGGTCGCCGGATCGTTTTCGCGCAACCATCCAGGGGTATTTCGCGGTGATATGGTCTTTTCGTCTTGCTGTTGCACGGCGTGAACGGTTTATGGACGCAGCAGGTTTTGACCTTGTATGCCTGCGCCTTACCCCTGATTCCCGTTGCCGTTTTCCTTGGCAGCAGACTGAATCAACGTATCCCGGCAGAGCGCTTCGCGCTGCTGTTGTATAGGGTTTTAGTTGGCTTCGGGGTGCTACTGGTGGTGTAGGCTGATTTGCAATAGAGACTGTGGCGGGTTGGGTCGTGGAGTGTGAGTCAGTACTCTGCTGCGTTAATCTCTGACTGTCAGTTCTTCTTTCGCCTCTTTACGCGCACGTTTGCCGAGATATCCGCCATGGTGAAACTTGGCGTAATCGGCCTTAGTAAACCGCTTGCGCGTCATGAGTACCAGCGTGAGCGCATCGCCCAGGGCCAGGATAGCAGTGGTACTGGCCGACGGGGTGAGACCAATCGGGCAGGGTTCTTTAATCGCCCCGACGCTGAGGACGATGTCACTTTTGCGTGCAAGGGGAGAGCGTGGGTGGCCGGTGATGGCAATGAGCGGTATATCATACAGCTGTTTTGCGCGATTGACGGTTTCTACTACCTCGCGCGTTTTGCCACTATTGGAAAACGTAATCATCACATCGTTTTTACCGACCAGCCCGAGATCGCCGTGGGCGGCCTCTCCTGGGTGGAGAAAGAAGGCCGGGGTGCCGGTAGAGGAGAGGGTCGTAGCGATTTTCATGGCAATAAGGCCGACTTTGCCCATTCCGGTGAGGATGACTTTCCCCGTACAGCTCTCAAGAATGTCTACCGCTCGGAGAAAATCGTTATTCAGGCGGATGGTGCGGATGGCTTCCGCTTCCGCTTCGAGAACAGCATGCGCTTGGGCAAGCTCATCCGTGTGTTGGGGGTGGTCTGTGCGGTCTTTTGACATGTGTATTCCTTGGCAAGTGCTTTTGGCTGTTCGCTTTTAGCAGTTCGCCGGCAGAGGGGAAGTGCCCTACCCATTCCACCCTGGATTCCCGTTTCCACGAGAATGACAACTCTTGTTGTGTCATACCTGTGCAAGCAGATATCCAGGCCGCTGGAACAAGACGGAATTGTGTGAGTGGCTCTTAGCGTTGCCAACGGGCACGGCGGCCTCGGGCCAGGGCTTTGCCTGAGTTTCGCGAGGACGATTTTTTCTTGCGGCCTTGTGTCGTTGGTTTCCGGCCGGCTGACGCCGAAGCGTCTGCCGCTGCCGGAGGCTGAACGGCTGCTGCGCCCAGGAGTCCGAGTGCGCGCCGTTCCAAATCTTGTACACGATCGCGCAGCTCGGCGGCTTGCTCAAATTCCAGCGTAGCAGCCGCGGCTTTCATTTCTCTCCGTGTCTGTTCAATCAGCTGAGGCAGGTCTCGAGTTGCAATATAATCTTCGCTGTCTTCGGAAACGAGGGGGACAGTCGTATAGTCGGCTGCATACACTTTCACCAGGGGTGAAGACAGGCCTTTACGGATGCTTTCGGGCGTGATGCCGTGCTTCTTATTGTACTTGGCTTGGATACGTCGCCGCCGCAGAGTTTCGTCGATGGCACGCTGCATAGAGTGAGTAATCTTATCCCCATACAGCAGGACTGTGCCGTTCACATTCCGAGACGCTCGGCCTATGGTTTGGATAAGTGAACGCTCGGAGCGTAAATAGCCTTCTTTATCGGCATCTAGAATGGCGACAAGAGAAACCTCGGGAATGTCGAGTCCCTCCCGGAGTAGGTTAATCCCAACCAAGACATCGAATTTGCCTTGCCGCAAGGCGCGTATGATCTCCACTCTCTCTAGGGTGTCGATATCTGAGTGCAGATATCGAACCCGAATGCCAATGTCTTGGTAGTAGTCGGTTAAGTCTTCGGCCAACCGTTTGGTCAACGTGGTGACGAGCACGCGCTCGCCTTTTTCAACCCGAAGGCGAATTTCTTCCAGCAGGTCATCCACCTGCGCTCCGGCTGGCCGCACAGCGAGCTCAGGATCAAGCAGTCCGGTCGGACGAATAATCTGTTCAACGACGGGGCCTTGACTGTGTTCGCGTTCATAATCGCCGGGTGTGGCTGACACATACACGGTCTGGCCGGCGCGTTGTTCAAATTCTTGAAAGCTGAGTGGACGGTTATCCAGAGCGGACGGCAGCCGAAAGCCATACTCAACCAGCGTTGTCTTGCGAGAGCGGTCGCCGCGGTACATACCGCCAATCTGGGGGACGGTGACATGGCTTTCATCGATAAAGAGGAGATAGTCTTTCGGAAAATAATTGATCAGGGTATGTGGCGGTTCTCCGGGATTCCTGCCGTCTAAATGACGCGAGTAGTTCTCAATGCCCGGGCAGAAGCCCATTTCTTTCAGCAGCGCCAGATCGTACCGGGTGCGTTGCTCTAAGCGCTGGCTTTCCAATAGCCTGTCTGACTGTTGGAGTTCCTTGAGCTGCTCTTCCAGCTCTTCCTGTATGGCGACAATGGCCCGCTTTACGCGGTCTGATGTGGTGACATAGTGACTCGCCGGATAGATGGTGATCTTCTCGAGTCGGCGCACAACCTTGCCCCGGAGTGGATCGATCTCGGTGATGGCATCGACTGTATCGCCAAAGAATTCAATCCGAACGGCCTTGCTCTCCTCATAGGCAGGAAAGATCTCGACCACATCGCCCCGCACCCGAAATGTCCCGCGATGAAAATCGAAGTCGTTACGTTGATATTGGATATCGACCAGTTTGCGCAACAGCGCGTCTCGATCAACCTGGCTGTTCTCTTCTATAAAAAGTATCAGGTCAAAATACGATTCGGGTGAGCCGAGCCCATAGATGCACGAGACACTAGCCACAATGATGGTGTCACGTCGCTCCAGTAGAGCCTTAGTCGCGGAGTGACGCATTTTGTCGATTTCTTCGTTAATCGAAGCGTCTTTTTCTACAAAGGTATCGCTCTGCGGGACGTACGCTTCGGGTTGGTAGTAGTCGTAATAGCTGACAAAATAGCGGACCGCGTTTTCAGGAAAGAGATCCTTGAATTCGCTGTAGAGCTGGGCTGCCAGCGTTTTATTGGGTGCCATGATCAAGGCCGGCCGGTTCACGCGGGCAATGACGTGGGCCATGGAGAACGTCTTGCCCGAACCGGTAACGCCAAGCAAAACTTGCTGTTGCAGCCCCTTCTCCAACCCTTCGACGAGCTGGTCGATGGCCTGGGGTTGATCGCCCTGCGGCTGGAAGTCTGAAACGAGCTTGAAAGTCCCTTGTGCCTGCATGGTCGGACATCATAGCAAAGAAGCGCAAGGAAGCGGAGGAGGGTCAGCCCTCAAAATCCGGCTGAAAAGTCAAACTAGCGCAAGTCCTCACTGGCGCCGCTCTTTGAAGCGATTGCCCTGGGGAGTAATCTGTTTGATCTTTTATACTGTTTCCAGCACCTGCTGCCAGTGGGTGGTCCCTACTGCCTTCGTGGCCCTGAAAGTGTCTCCTATTCTACACCGCTCTTTGGTCCAACTTCCTCTGACGCGCTACACGACAGCTACGATTTCCTTTCGCTCTGCCTTGTGTTATTTCGTCATACACGGATGCTACCATTGCCAGACGCTATAAATTTCGATTCCGAGAAAACCCGACGCGGCAGGATGTGGGGTGAAGACGCTAGCGCGTCGCTGCACGTGAATCAGGCAAAGCCTGAACCCGTGCGCAAGGCCGTCATTCTCGCTGCCGGCGTGGGCACCCGCTTACGGCCCTACACGCGGGAGTATCCGAAGTGCTTCGTTGAAGTGGCCGGCGTTCCGATTCTCGAAAACACGCTGACTCACTTGGCGGCGCTCGGCTGCGAGGAAGTTGTCATCGTCATCGGTCATCACAAGGAACTGATTATCGTGAAGTTTGGCGCGAAGTTCCTGGAAATGTCGATCGTATACGTGGTGGCCGAATCGTACGAAACCACCAACAACATCTATTCACTGTGGCTCGCGCGCTCTCATCTCACGGAAGATGTGTTGCTCCTCGAGGCGGATGTTTTTTTCGAGCGTGCGGTACTCGAGCGGCTCCTATCCGAAGTTGGTGGCAACTCGGCCGTCGTCTCGCAGCATCAGAGTTGGATGTCGGGCACGGTGGTCAGTGTCGACAGCCAGGGCCACATCGCGGCATTGTTTGACGCGCACCATCAGGATGACGGATTCGATTACTCGAAGGTCTACAAGACCGCAAATCTCTATCTCTTCCGCCAGGATTACCTGCGTCGCTATTTCGTGCCGCAGCTGGAAGCGTACATCGCTGCCGACGACGCCAACGAACACTACGAATCGATTCTGATCGCGCTGGCGCACCGCGGCAAGAACGACCTGCGTGCCGTCATCTGCGACGACCTCAACTGGTACGAGATCGACGACGAAAGCGACCGCCTAGCCGCCGAGTACCTCTTCTCCTCACCAGAGCAGCGTTACGCACACGTGGACAAGCAGCATGGCGGGTACTGGCGGTTCGGATTCGTCGACCACGCATACTTGTACAATCCCTACTACCCTCCGAAGACGGTATTCACGCATTTCCAAAACCACCTCCGGGACTTGGTACTCAACTATCCCGCCGGGCAAGACGTCGTCGCGCGACTGGTTGGTACCTTGATCGATCAGCCGCCCGCGTGGCTCGTGGTGGGGAACGGTGCTTCGGAATTGATCAAGATCATCTCCGGGCGCCTGGCTGGGCAAATAATCTGTCCGGTTCCGTCGTTCAACGAGTACGAAAACGCCGCGCGAGACCGATCCTTCGTTCCCTTCGAGCTCCCATCCCCCTCCTTCGAGCTCGACGTGGACGCTTTCGCCGAGCGCGCGAGCGCTTGTAACGCTCGGGTAGCGATCGTGGTCTCGCCGAACAACCCCACGTCGTTGAGCGTCCCAAGAGGGGATCTCTTGCGGCTCGCGGAGCGACTATGCGAGCGGGACTGCATGGTGGTGGTGGACGAGTCTTTCATGGACTTCGCGAATGACAGCACGAACCTCAGCGTCGAAGGGTGGGTTGAGAGAACCCCTAATCTTGCGGTCATCAAAAGCCTTAGCAAGTCGTTCGGAATCGGAGGCCTGCGCCTCGGCTACCTCCTGACCCGCAACCCGAGTTTTGCGGACGCCGTTCGCTCCGAGCTCCACATCTGGAACGTCAATGGATTCGCCGAGTCGTTCCTTCGCCTCGCGCCGCGCTATCGTCGCGCCTTCAGAGAAAGTTGCGTCCGGGTTCGCGCGGACTGCGATCGACTCTACGAAGGGTTGTCGCGGATTCCGGGCATCACCGCCTACAAGCCAGACGCCAACTTCGTGATGTGTCGCCTCCCGACTCCGGGCCCGACCGCTCCGGAGGTCGCCAAGCGTCTCTTTATGGATTTCAACCTCTACGTGAAGCACTGTGCCGGCAAGAATATGCCCGCGGCGGCGAGGTATCTACGCATCGCTAGCCGAACAGAACCGGAGAACGACACGCTCGTACAAGCCTTGTGGCAATGTCTCGAAACGTGACTGGCAAGCGGAGCACCATTTCGTTCCTGTGCGACCGCGCGAACCTGTTGACGCTGGCCGGGCTGCTCTGCGGTGTCTCGTCCATTTATTTCAGCTCGCTCCAAGCTCTCACAGCCGCGACCATCGCGCTCCTCTGGGCGTTGTTCTGCGATTGGTTCGATGGTCCGATCGCTCGTGGAATGACCAATCGGACCGATGTCGACCGCGCTTTCGGCGGGCAACTTGATTCCCTTGCCGATCTGGTGTGCGGTGGCATCGCACCCGCAATGCTGCTGCTCTCCAGCAGTGGCTTCGCCCCTTGGTTCTTGCCGGGAGCCTTCGTGCTCACGGTGGCGGGAGCGATTCGACTTGCTTATTTCAACGTCTTCGACGATGACGATACGTACAGCGGCCTGCCCATCGATACGAACATCATTGTGGTCACCGCGCTGTTCGCCGTCCGCGAGACTGTCGGCCATGTCGCGTTTCCCTGGCTGCTCTACGCAGTGGTCGTCGTCCTCGCCATGTTGAACGTCGCCCCGTTTCGTATGTCCAAACCGACTCGGACGTGGTACTACGTCGTCGCGGCGTACGTCGTGGCGATGACCGTGTTCAATGTTCGCCAGCTGGCTGGCGCGTTCACGGGGTGAGGCGGAAAAAATGGTTCTGCAAGCTCGGCCAGGCTACGTCGATTCGCTCAAGTGCGCGTGGCACGGCCCAAAAGCTCACGGGAGACGTCAGGCGAAGACACCACCACGTCATCGCCCCGAGCAGTCTGGATTGGCGTGGGAGGAACGAAAGCCACCTTCGACGGGCACCGACCAGCTCGATGGCAATCTCCATACTCGTGTAGCCATAGTTACGCCGCGTCTCGAGGCGCGAAAAACCCACCCGCGCGAACAGTTCGTGGTAGTCCGCGACGGTGCGGTACACCGCCTGATAGTCTCCGGTCGCCATGCGCCGCTTCCTGGGGACGGTGCTTTCCCGAAGGACGATCGCCCCAGTGCCTCCCACACGATGCTTGAGATCACTCAATAAGGCGACAACATCGTCGTCATTCAAATACATGCAAAGGCCGCCGAGAAAGGCGAGCTGGAATTTTCGGTCAGGCAGGTCGACTCGCACGTCGCCCGCCAGGATTTCGACGTTGGGTGCGTTCCGGGTCTGTTGCCGCGCAGCCTCCACCATCGAGCTACTACCCTCGATACCGATGACACGAGCGTAGCGATCAGCAAAGATTCTTGTCCAGGCACCCGCCCCACAGCCCACGTCGAGGACGGTGGCGGACTTGGGAACTGCGTCCAGCCAATCGGCGATCGTTTGCCGTTCGACCTCGAATCGGTAGCGCATGGCGCCGTGCGGCAAGTCCTGCCCGTGGGCCATATAGCTGGCGGCAACCGAGGCTCCATCGGCCGCGTCGTCGAAATAACACCGAACGACTTCGTAGTCGATTGAGTTTTCTGGACTTGGCATAGGCACAGATATTACTAGCAGCCGGCAGGGCGAACGGCAATTGGACACACGTCGTCCACACCTGTCTCAGTTCTCCCTCCTACGGCGTCGACGCGGCAGATCCCGTCCCCACCTCTTCGCATTTAGGGGAGGTCCCTAAATCCTATGCCTCAACGGTACGCCTCACTCCGATGTCGAATGACCACGATATCCACGAGACGCTGATCGTCGTCGATGTCGTACACGATTCGATATTCGCCGACTCGAATCCTCTACAAACGTGTGGGACCTTGATTCTTCCTGCACCCTCTGGGTCTCGGATCCTCCTCCAACGTCTCAATTTTCGCCAGGATGCGCCTCGCAAGGACATGAGGTAATCGCTCAAGTTCTCGGCGGGCCGAGCGAGCAAAAGTAATCCGGCACCTCGGCACTAACCCCTCCCGCGTATCCTCCTCGCCACTTCCTCCCGCGTTTCCCGGGGCTCGTCCTCACGCTCCTTCGCGAGTCCCGTGTCGTAGAAATCCTCCCACAGAGCGCGGTTTCGCCTCAGGTCAATCAGGACAGCCTTCTTCTCCCCATCTTCGTCGACCACGAAGTCGACACCTTTGAGCTTCCGTCGTGCGGATACACTCGCCATATTCTTAGTCTCCAAATTCTTTAAGGCACAACGGAAACATCAGGTGTTGCGAGAAACGGCGCTCCGAAAAGGATTCCGTTTCTCGCAATCACTCTGCATGCATATGTTCTGCTTCAGCCCAGTGTTTCTACGAAATAAGCTTCGCCCCACAGCCCGGTTTCCACCTCTGGAGATGTCATAAGATCAGGAAACCACTCAAGTATTTGTACTTCTGATAACCGTTTCAGTTTTTGAGCTATATGGTCCGGAGATACTTCCCCATCCGACTCCACGTATAAATGTATATGGTCAGAGGCCAACCACAATCAACTCCACTGTTTTGAATCGCCTCTTTTGCTGTTCATCGTATCGATAGCGCACACAAACCAATTAATCTCCATAGCGCACAGACAGGGTTCTGGCGCCGCGCTGTCCAGGCTGGAGCGTCAAACGCGTTTTCGCCTGTCCGATGCCGATCTTGTTGGTGGTCTGAGAGTGCATGGCCTATCCCGCTCACAGGCGATCCGCTGGGCTGTCTACCCCTCGTCCTCCACGATTCAGCACATGAGTATAGATCATCGTCGTGCTCACGTCACAATGGCTGAGTAATTCCTGAATAGTCCGGATATCATACCCGGCTTCTAACAGACAGATGTACCGCAAATGAACCGGGGATTTAGGCGTGTAGGAGCACTCCGTGGGCGACAGCGGGCAAGTACGGGGAAGTAATGGAGTCAGCGATTCAATACGATCGGGAGTCGAAAACGTTGCCCTTAACGCCGGTCGTACAGGGGGTGTCCTTTTCTGCCGAGATGCACTTTAGCAATATGATCGGCTTCAAGATGGGCAATATACAAGTCGTCAAAATTCGGTCCACCAAAGGCGCAGTTGGTCGGCCCTTGAGTCTTGGTTCCATCTGGGTCGTCAATCAGGATGGACAGTGTACCGCTGGGGTCGAGCACGACCAGTCGGTTGATCATGGGCAGGGTGACAATCATATAGCCTTCGGTATCGAAGGCCATTCCGTCCGGTAGACCGCCAAGATCTTCACCAAAGACCTCGGGCTTGCCATGGCTGCCATCCGTCTGCATCGCCACTCGGATGCAGTTGTCTTTGCTTGACTGTAAAACGTACACGGCTTGTTCTTGGGGATCGATGGCCGTGCCATTGGCGAAATAGATGCCCGTGGCGGCAACGTCTCCGCTTCCGTCGGGCCGAAGGCGGACCAGGCTGCCCTTGGGCACGGGATTGCGGATCTCTGTCATGACTTGTTCAAGGTCGGCCATAATAAAGTCCGACGAGTTGGATACGTATAGATTGCCCTCGGCGTCAAAGACGGGGAAATTCGGTAGCGTCAGTTTGATATCACCAACTTGATCGGCAAACAGACTTACCTGCCCGTCTGGAGTAACCTTGAGAACTGCCGCCTTGCCAGGGTCACACACAAACAGATTCCCCTGTTGGTCGAGCGCCATGCCAGCAGGTCGGCCTCCGGTACGAGCAAATTCGGAGACCGTTCCATCTGGAGCAAGCTTGCGGATCACTCCGTCCGTTCCGCCGCCGTACACATTGCCTTCACGGTCAACGACCACGCCTTCTGGGCCTCTGAAGCCCGTCGCTGCTGTTTCCACCTGATCAAGACTGAGCTGTTGATAGGCCATCCTATACCTCTTTCTCCACCTGCTATTTTGCCGTCTGCTGTTAGCGGCCCATCTTGAGCCGATCTTCCTGGGCCCAACCCTCTTTGAGAGGGACGGTAAAATACGGAGTGAGTGACATTTTCCTAAACTTCCACTGCCCATTCTGTTTGACGTATTCATCGTCATAGCGAGCGGCCACAACATACGCCTCACCTTTGGCGATCGTTTTGGCTTCGAGGTAGGCATAGCCTTTGCCGTGATCACCTTGGACATCTACCGTATGGTTATGAATGAACTGCTTCACAAAGGACAGCAAGCTCTCAACCCCTTGAAAGAATTTCGCTATCTCTGCCCGACCTGTGGCTTTTCCCAGGTAGTCGAAGTCCAGCTCCGCATCTTCGGTGAACAGACCGGGGATGGCGCCTAATTCCTCCCCATTGATGCACTCGTGATAACGAAAGCGGAGCGAGCGTATGGCTTCGCGGTCGCTGAGATCTTGGATCTTGGCTTCCAGGGCTTGTAGACGGGCTTCAATATCTTGGGACATGGTCTCCTCCTTGTTTACGCTATTTACTCTTGTCCTTTCGGCTCCAAACTTTCAAACCACGGCAGGACGTAGGTTTCATTAATGTTGTAGGTCAAAGCGTGGCTCCAGTCGGGTAGCTCGGTGTACTTCACCTGGTAGCCAATATGCTCCAGCAGTGCATTCGATGATCGGACGTCCTCGACCGGAAAGATGAAATCATGCACGCCGTGAATCACATGAATCGGAACGTCTATGCCTAGTTTTTGTCGCAGCATGCCATCGGTCGCAGGGCTGAGTTCACCAGCAATGGGTGCAATGCCGGCAAAGAGTTCGGCTTGGTCCAGTCCGAGCAAATACGTATAGGTCCCGCCGTCCGACAAGCCGGACAGATATACTCGCGCGCGGTCCACAGCATAGGTCTCACACACCTCGTCAAACATAGCCCGGATCGATCGACTATCAACCGGCGGTTGGAGGACGGACCAGGTCGGCCCGATCGATTTCGGTGACAGCAGGAGATAACCCTTACTTTTCGCTGGACGCAGCCACGTCCAAATATAGTCATCGCCCCGTCCGTATCCACCGTGGAGGCAGACAATCAATGGCCAGGTTTTGTCGGGGGTGTAATATTCCGGCACGTATAGAGAGTAATCCGCGTGTTCCTGCGTTTGCGGGTGATGAATCATACCAACGGGAACGCCCACACCGTCAGCCCTGGTCTCCAATACATCAAGATTAGATTCTGCTTCCGGCAACAGCCAGTATGATCGCAACGTCGGCAGATGCGCGCGCTGGTTATATAACAGGTCTAGTCCTCGACACTGGGAAAAACGACTGCTGACAAACGCCGCGCCAAAGTTTGGTCCCGGCACTCCTTCGAGAAAGGTTCGACTGGCGTTATCGAGGTGGGTCAGCGCCGCACAGAACGCAGAGTGAAACTCTTTGAGGTCTTCGGGCGGTTCGAGGGCAGCCAGTGTGGACCGAAAGACTGTGAAAAAATCACCAATAGTTGTCCGGAGTCGATCCTGGGCCTCAGGAATACGCCCAAAATGCATATTCTCCTGAATGTCCTCAAATGTTCGGAAGAAGAGCAGCAGCTTTTCTTGTGCATATTGAACGTGTTCTCGGTACTGTCCCTGACTCACGATCATCTCCCCCCTTGTGCATCTGTATAGTCGCGCGCGTGCCGCTGTTGTACAATCCTTTGTATCAGCTTGCAAATTGGCCTACTCTGCATAGGCAAAAAGGAGGGTGTTATGAGTACAGCCCAAGTAGTACCAAGCAATGCACAGGATCTTGCCGATCGATTCGGGGCTCCGGACCAACTCGCAGAAAAACATAAGCTGGCCTACATTGATGAAGCAGCCGCGCGTTTTCTCAAACAGTGTCCGTTTGTGATTGTTTCCACTGCCGATGCGCAAGGCCGGTGTGATGCCTCACCCAAAGGCGACCCTCCGGGCTTCATCCAGATTGGAGATAAACACACCCTGTACCTGCCTGATCGTGTGGGCAATAAAATGTTCCAGAGCATCAGCAATATTGCGGAGAATCCACACGTCGGCCTGCTCTTTCTTATTCCGGGTGAGGAATGGACGATGCGCATCAACGGCCACGCACGCATTGTGGATGAACCCCAACTCTTAAGGCGACTCAGCGCACGTAACCGGCCGGCCCAACTTGCCATCGAGGTAAAAGTCGAAGAATGTTATTTTCATTGCCCCAAGTCGTTCAAACGGGCCGAGCTGTGGAATATTGACAAATTCCATAAATATGACGGCGACTCGTGGGGCACTATCCTGGCTCAACGGACGAAGCTGGAGCAGGAAAAAGCCAAAGAACTCGACGGCATGATCGAAGAGTCGGTCAAGCATTTGTAGCCAAGAGGCAAGCATGCCAACCGTGCGCATTGATGAGACTCTCGACCTGCACTACGAACTCGACGATTATACAGATCCGTGGACAACCCCGGAGACCATCCTCCTCATTCACGGCGTAGCCGACACGAGTAAGGCGTGGTTCGCCTGGCTACCTCGTCTGGCCCGACGGTTCCGGCTGCTGCGGCCGGATCTGAGAGGTTTTGGGCACTCTTCTGTTCCGCCACCGGACTATGACTGGTCTCTGAGTGGCTTTGCCCAAGACCTACAAATCCTCCTCGATCAGCTTGAGATTGCGGCCGTTCATGTTGTCGGACAACGCGTGGGTGGAAGCGTGGCCATGCAATTTTCCCATGACTATCCCGACCGCGTCAAAAGCCTAACCGTAATTGGCGGACCAGCAACGCTCGCCAAAAGTTCTCTCAACCCGGATGCCTGGCTTGCGCAGGTCCAAAAGGACGGAGTCGAAGCCTGGGCACGCAGCACTATGGACCGTCGTTTGGGCACTGTCAGCCCAGCAATGAAGGAGTGGTGGATCACCGAAATGGGCAAATCCTCACCCCAAGTCATGGCTGGGATTTTTCGGTATGTCGAGCGCATGGATATCACCGCGCTTCTGCCCCAGATCCAAGCCCCTACTCTGGTTATCACTAGTGACAGGAGCGCCCTTGCCTCAGTGGAGACGGTCCGAGACTGGCAGACGCGTATTCCCAACTCTCAGCTTTTGGTGTTACCCAGCCCAGCCTACCATCTGGCTGCGGCTATGCCGGAAGAATGCGCCGAGGCCACACTCAGGTTTATTGCGGGTCTCGCGGCCTGAACGCTATGCTCCACTTGCGATCCAGACGAGGCCTAGTGCAGCTTCAGGGCACCTCCTTGGGAATGGTAATTCCCTCGCCCCTACGGGGAGAGGGCAGCAGACGCGTAAGCGGATACGGGTGAGGGGCATGGAATGAGATTTCATCCACCCTCACCTCAGTCCTCTCCCGCCAGCGGGCGAGGAGGCAAATCGGATTCCCAAACAGGTTGACTGTTTTTGTACTGGACCCTACTGCAGGGGCGAGAAGCTCGCTGGAGTAAGGATTTTGTTGTACTGGCTCACAATCATGCCTGGGGCCTTGGGACGAAACGCCTGCAGCTGAGGATCTTCTGCCTGGGCTGCACGGGCTTGGGCCCGATGATTCATATCTTCATATGCCCAAATATGGACGACCTCGTTTAACGGACCGACCTCGGTCGACCACCAGCCCACCAGTTTGGAGTATTTGCTGATTACTGGCAGTCCTTCTTTTTCTATGAGTGCCTGAAACTCCGGCACCTTACCCGGCTGCAGCGTATACACGCGCATCTCATACACCATGCTGTGACCCTCCTTGTTTTAAGATTCTCAACTCCCGACACAGGTCCCTTTGACATTGTGCCTTAGCGCTTCACCGCCTTCTTCGTCAAGCAGCTCAGTAAATACTCTCCCAACTGACTTGCACCTTACCCTCGGCTTCGATTAAGCTCCGGGCCGGGAGGGAGATGTATGCGGCTTCAGGATCTTCACAATCTTCGCGACCAAGTCTGCATTGTCGGCGTGGGTGACACCAAACAAGGCGCTATACCAGACAAGACTGGCGATGAGTTAGCCATTGATGCGGCCAGGGCAGCGCTGGCAGATTGCGGTCTAAAAAAAGACGATATCGACGGCTTGTTCGTCCAGCCCAGCTATGGCCGTCAGGGCGATTATCTCAAAGTCGGGCTGATGCTCGGCCTGAATCCAAAAGTCGGCGGCGCAGTTGAAGCATCCGGCGCAACAGGCTGTTACATGATCCAGCATGCCGCCCTGCTCCTCAACGCGGGCATGGCCAACTACATTCTGCTCGTCTACGCCACCAATCAAAAGACCAATAGAAATAGATTTGGTGGCGCACTGCTCGAAGAACACGCACCGTACGGCGCCTTTAATCCATCCGGCCCGTTTGCGTTTGCCTTTCGCCGCCACATGCATCTATACGGTACGACCGAGGAGCAGCTTGCCACGATTGCGATGACCCAGCGCAAGAACGCTATGCTAAATCCCAAAGCTGCCCAGCAGACGCCGATCACGCTCGACGACTATATGAGTGCGCGCTACATCGTATGGCCGCTGCGTTTGTTCGACTATTGCTACATCACCGACGGCGGACACGCCTTTATCCTGACCACCCCGGAGCGCGCAAAAGACCTCAACAAGCCCCCGGTTTATATCCGTGGCATGGGACGCCAAGAAGCCTTTCGTGCTTATGAAACTCCCGACCTGGTGATGCAAAGCTTTCAGCAAGAGGCCGTGGCCAAGATGGTCTTTGCTATGGCTGGGTGCACCACACGGGACATACAAGCCTTATACGTCCAAGATGCCTACAGTCCTGCGGTGATCGCCGCGTTAGAAAATTATGGTTTTTGTCCACGTGGCGAATCGGGTCACTGGATTCAAGACGGACGGATTGCGCTTGGGGGTGAACTGCCACTCAACGTCAACGGCGGGCAGCTGTCTGAAACCTATATGGTCGGCTGGCAAAACACTTATGATGCCGTCCGTCAGCTGCGCGCTGAGTGTGGAGAACGCCAGATCGAGGCGGTAGAACGCATTATGTGTACGTACACCGGCGGTCTGCGCGAGCACGCTGGCGCGTTGATTTTGCGTAGGTAAAGCGGAGGAAGAACGCATGACCGACTACAACAAACCCCTGCCAGTTATCGAAAAATGGAACGAACCGTATTGGCAAGCCGCCCAGCGCTACGAGTTTGTGGCTCAGCAGTGCAAAGCCTGTGGCTATATCCACCTGCCGCCTGGGCCTGCGTGTACAAACTGTCTGAGCCCGGACCAAGACTGGGTTCAACTCAGCGGCAGGGGCAGAATTTATTCGTACGGCATTTATTACCAACAGTGGCACCCAGGCTTTGCCAACGAGATTCCCTATAATGTTGCGCTCATTCATCTAGAGGAAGGACCCCAGATCATCAGCCAGATTATAGGCTGTGCAAATGAAGACCTCGATTGTGACCTGCCAGTCGAAGTCACATTCGATGATATTACTCCAGCAATCACATTGCCGAAATTTCGTCTCGTAGGGATGAAACAGCCGTAGCTGCGATGAGGGAGGTGGAGTGCACAGACTAAAAGCGGATTCCTCGATTATCTGGCTCTTGTCTAACCTTTCAAAAATAGTTACTTATAATATAAAAGTAGTTATTTTATAGAAGTCTTATGAAATCCTATAGTGCGAAAGAGCTCAAAAATCATACTGGGGAAATTCTGCGTCAAGTTGGGAGTGGTCAAAGGGTTCTGATCACCAAGCACGGTAAGCCCCATGCCGTGCTCTCGCCCGTCTATCAAGAACAGTTAGACGACTCAGATATTCGGTCTTTTGAAGAAGCCTGGGCTGATATCGAGCAGTCGCTACGCACGACGCAGCCTCAATTGAAGACATGGCAGGAGGCCATGCAATGGACACGGAGGCGGAGCTGATATTTGTCGATACCACCGTCTTTGTCATTGACCTTCGCTACCGCCGTGACCGGCATTTTTCTACGAACCGCAAGTTCTTGGAAAAGCTTGCACGTGAAGGGCAAGGAGCGACGACTATTTTTAACGTGCTTGAGGTCTGCGGGATTCTTTCTTTCAATCTGAACACCCAGCAACTCAGAGAATTCTTTCAATACTTTCCTCAGAAATATAACTGCGCGGTTCTTCCCGCTGCCACTCCCAAGCAACACCTTCCTCGCCTCACTGTAGAAGATGTCTTCCGCTTTCTCGAACGGAAAGCCGGCTTCGGAGATGCCCTCCTCATGGCCGTCCTCGATGTCCACCCAGAAGCTGGCCAGTTTGTCTCTTGGGATGCGGATCACTTCCGCGGCAAGATACGCGTCCCGGTTATGACTCCTCAGGAGTTTTTACGGAGGAAATAAAACTCACACTCCAGCCAAAGCATTACGCATTTGACAAAACCAAAGCGGCGACAGACAATCTGGCGATGGAAGAATCCCACCCTGTCAAGCGTGAGCTTGCCGTCCTGCGTAAAGCGGGATTGAAGTAAGTCTATGACCCTCAATGCTGACAGCGCTGGTGTGGAACAACCGGTCGGCTGGCCGCGCCGGTTTACGATCATTCTTTTCTTCTTCACCTGCACGCTGATCCTATATATCGACCGCGTCAGTATTTCCGTGGTCGCGCCTGTGCTGATGAAAGAGTTCGGCTGGGACGAGGCCATGATGGGCACTATCCTGTCTGCCTTTTTTGTCGGCTATCTGTTCACCCAACTCCCCGGCGGCTTGATCGCCGATCGTTTTGGCGGCAAGGGCATCTTAGGTTTTGCCGTCCTGTGGTGGTCAGCGTTCACCTTTATCACTCCGTTTGCGCGTACAGTTCCGCTTATGATCGCCGCCCGGATCGGACTCGGTATTGGCGAAGGCGTGACTCCACCGGCGTTATACAGCATGACCGCTCGCTGGATTCCGGCGCGTGAACGTTCACGCGTTATCGCCTTTAACCTGACTGGCGTCTACCTCGGCTTGATGATCGCTTTTCCTGTCGCCGTATGGTTGATGACCACCTGGGGCTGGCCGTGGGTGTTCTATACCTTTGGACTCTTGGGCATCGTGTGGGCCGTCCTCTGGTATTTCCTGGTCACCAGCCGGCCTGAGGGCCACCCGACCATCTCTCCTGCCGAACTGGTCTATATCCAGCAAGACCGGCCGCAGGCGGATCCGGTCGAAACCGTGCCCTGGCGGCTATTTTTCTCGTCCAGCGCATTTTGGGCTTTGTTAGTCGGCCAATTTTGTGCCTTGTGGACTTGGTATATGTTTCTGACCTGGATGCCCATTTACCTGGTCAATGTCTGGGGGTTTTCGCTCCAAGAGATGGGTCTGTACTTGATGCTGCCCTATTTGGTCATGCTGATCATTGCCAATACGGCCGGCTGGATAGCCGATGGGCTGATACACCGTGGGGTGAGTCCGACAGTAGTACGCAAGAGTTTTCAGGGTCTGAGTTTTGCGGGTTCGGCGCTGTGTCTGCTCTTGCTGTCAGCCACCACCTCGCAGTGGCTGGCGCTACTGTATATCACCCTCGGGTTGGGAGCTGTGGCGCTGTCGGCAGCCGGCTTTCTCGTCAATCATTTGGATATCGGGCCGCGCTATGCCGGGGTGCTGATGGGCATTGCCAACACCGTCGGAACCATTCCGGGCATCCTGGCTCCTATTGTGACCGGATTCATCATCCAGGCGACTGGCAGTTGGGATCTCGCCTTTTACCTGGCAGCTGGCATCTCAGGTGTGGGCCTCATCGTCTGGCAGTTATTTGCCAGCGGTGAGAGGATTTTTGAGTGATTGTTATTCCTCCCCAATGGCATTCAGGCCTGCCTCAGCGCAGTCAATGTCCTGATCCTCGGTCCCTCCGCTGGCACCAACGCTACCAAGCAACTCGCCATTGATAATCACCGGCAAGCCCCCTCCAGCGAGCAAAAGCGGCCGATCGATCAACGTCACCAGACTCTTAAACAAATCCGGTCGCTGCTCTGCCAGCTCTTCTACTGCTGCCGAAGGCCGGCGGAAAGTTACCGCAGTAAAGGCTTTGGCCTGTGCCACTTGCGCAGTCATCCAGCGTGCCCCGTCCATCCGAATCATTGCCACTAGATTGCCCGCGGCGTCCATAACGGCCAAGCTCATCCGCCATCCCTCAGCCTGTGCTTGGGCCCGAGCGGCATCCAGAATATGCTCAGCCAATGCGAGAGTCATGGTTTTCGCTGGCGGCACTGATTGCGTAGGTTCTGCAGGTCCTGCTGCTTCTGCTTGCCCAGATGGCTCTGCCAGTTCTGCTAGCTCTGCGGGTTCTGCGGGTTCTGCAAGTTCTGCTAATTCTGCTTGCTGCGCTGATTCTGCAGACTCTTGGGCGGACGACTGCTCTGGACCCGGCTCCGGATTGGCATCTTCAGCAGCCGCTAGGGCTACTGCTTGTGTCATTTCTTGCACCGCTTCTTGCGCTTGCTCTTGAGCCTGAACCCAGACGGGCTTGAGAGTCATGCCCAAGACCAGACACAAGACCAGCCCCACCTCTCGTACACCCATTTCTTTACTCATCTCTTTATCCATCTTTCTCCCCTTAACGTAGTATCGTGGTCAGCGAATGCGGGGCACCGAGCTATCGACCACTGTGGCGCTCTTGATCAGCAGCGGTGTAGTCCGGCGTCCCTGTCCTGACTGCAGCGCTACACATGCGCTCTATTCTGTACGCATTTGATTACTCTGGGGAGGCCCATGCTGTCAAATATTGCCAAACAGAGTCGGTAAACAGCAGTGTCCAAGGATCGTTCCTTGTCGCCGAGCGTGAAGCTTGCTATGCGGAATGCTTAAGAAAACTTCTAGGAGGAATGCCCTATGACACCAGATATGCTTGCGAGCGAAAAGGCCGCTATTGCTGAGCTGATTGCACGTTACAATTTTGCGATTGACCATAACGATTTTCAGGGCTGGGCTGACTGCTTTACCCCGGATGGCGTTTTTGACGGTATGATCGGTCGGCTTGCCGCCCACAGCGAACTCGACCGTTTTACCGCAGAGGTCAAACGGCTGACCGCCGATACCCCAAATCTGCGTCATTACGTGACGAACATCATGACTGAGGTTGACGGAGAGAGCGCGCACTCTCGCCGCTTCCTCATGATGACGTCAACGACCAAAGAAACAGACACCAAGATGATGATTACAGGGGAATATGAGGACCATCTGGTCAAACACAACGGCCGGTGGCTGTTTACCAGCAGGAAAGTACATATGGACGGGGCCTAGCGGCCGTTGGCCGCGGGCCGTTGGCCGTTTGACTTTCTTTATGCAACGGTCCTACATTCTCAACATTACATAGCGAAGCGGCCAGTATCCAACTCCGGCAGTCTCCTCAATTGGGATGAGACAAGTAGCGCTGCAACGGGGAAACACGCGATGCCCGCCCGCATCAGCAATAAGAGCCCACCCTACGAGTCATACATCACCGACCCGACAGGGCAGCCTCATGAGGACCAAGTAGAAATGCGACGCATCCAAACAGTTCACTAGGCAGTCGGTTAGCTTTGACTAAAGGAGGGTCAGCGCATGGCATATCGTATCATTTCCGGCGATTCACATTTTGTCGAACCCCCTGATATGTGGGCGGAACGCATGGACAAGAAGTTCCGTGACCGTGCCCCGCACACTATACACGGACACGATGGAAAAGACGGTGAATTCTTTGTGTGTGAAAACATCACTCCAGTTCCTGTGGCCGGCTTCTTTGGCTCGGGCAAAAGCGCGGAAGAGCTGCCTGGGCATATGCAAAAAGGCTTCGAGGTCGCGCCCAAGAGTGTCTGGGACCCTGCGGAACGCCTCAAAGACCAAGAACGCGATGGGGTGACTGCCGAAGCGATGTATACTTCGATGGGCATGTTGCTGTTTGGCTTGGAAGACGCTGAGCTGCGGGCGTCCGCCTTCAGCGCTTTCAACAACTGGGGGGCTGAATATTGCACGCACGCTCCGAATCGGCTTATCGGCCTTGGCGCAGTGACGCTTGAAGACATTCCCGCCGGTATTCGAGAACTTGAACGGATCGCCAAAATGGGCATGCGAGGCGCTCTCATTTGGGGTGCACCGCCTGACGATCGTCCGTATAGCAGCAAAGAATACGACCCCTTCTGGGCTGCGGCGGCTGACCTCAATATGCCGCTCTCGCTCCATATCCTGACCTCCCGACGTGGCCATGGCATCGACTTCAGTAAGATCCTGCGCTCCTATATGAGCCTGCCGCAGGAAATTCAGATCACCTTGGCGGACATGGTCTACGGTGGTGTGTTTGAGCGCCATCCCAAACTGAAAATCGTCTCGGCTGAGAACGACGTCTCCTGGCTGCCGCATTTTATGTACCGACTCGACCACGGCTATGATCGGCTGCGCCACTTCGAAAATGTCCAACTGTCGATGATGCCCAGCGAGTATATTAAACGCCAAGTCTGGGCGACGTTCCAATTTGAGGATGTGTGGATCGACACCCAGAAACGCTTCGACATGAACAAGATCATGTGGTCGTCAGACTATCCGCATACCGACTCGCCCTGGCCGCGCTCCAAGGAGTATATCGCTGAACACTTCTTCCTAGCGCCGGCAGACATCCTAGCAAAGGTTGTTGGCGGGAATGCCGCCGAACTATACGGCATTCAGTAGGAGGACGGACGATACTACGGCGGGAGGGAAACCGCATTCGCTGCCGCTCCTTCGGCCCATTCTTAGCAGACCTCTTTGCTTTCTCATGCTTTGCTCGTACTTTGTATGAAACAATCAGAAAAACAAATACTGCTGTGTTGACACCGCTAGTTGGCCTGTGGCATGGTTCGATACAGATCCTGAGTGAGCGTTCAATTTTTCTGGTTCATTTTGTTACCCAAAAGGGAGGGAAAATATGGCTGAATATGATGTTCTTATCCAAGGCGGCACCATCGTTGATGGTTCCCGCACCCCGCGTTACCTGGGTGACGTCGGTATTAAAGACGGCAAGATTGCCAAGATCGAGCCGAATGGCAAACTCAGCCCGAGCGATGCCAAAAAAACGCTTGATGCGCATGGGTTAGTCGTTGCACCGGGCTTTATTGATCTACACACCCACTACGATGCCCAGATTAACTGGGACCCCTACGTCACCCTGTCTGGCTGGCACGGGGTAACTTCGATTGTAATCGGCAACTGTGGATTTGGTTTCGCTCCGGTGAAACCCGAGATGCGCGAACGGGCTATGTTGTCCATGTCACGCGTCGAAGCCATTCCGTACGAGTCTATGAAGGCTGGCATGAAGTGGGACTGGGTCACTTTCCCAGAGTGGATGGACTCCCTTGATAAGCTGCCCAAAGGAGTGAACGTCCTCAGCTTTGTGCCTATTGCGCCGATTATGATCTGGACCATGGGGCTCGAAGCGGCCAAGAGTCGTCCGGCTACAGACAAAGAAAAGAAAGCTATGGCTCAGATTCTGAGTGAATCCCTGGATGCCGGTGGCTGTGGATTCTCGGCTCAGCGTTTGGGTGATGGCTTTATCTCTGTCCAGCGCGACTACGATGGCACCCCGATGGTGACGGACACTATGGCGGACGAAGACGTACTGGCCTTTGGCCGGGTGTTGAAGGAGCGTGGAGAAGGCTTCATCCAGCTCACCCAAGCCAGCCCGGACTTTGAAGCCGATATGAAATTCTACGATCGCCTGGCCGATGACTGTGGCCGTCCCATCTTGTTTAATGCCACGGCTACGCGTGACGACCGGCCGAGCATACACCGCCGCATCTTGCGCTGGATGGAAAAGACGAACAAAGCCGGCCGCAAAATCTACAACCAGACCGCAGTCATGCGCCAAGGGTTGTACTTCAATTTTGGTGAAATAACGGGACTCTTCGACGGAAATGATGTCGTACGTGAAGTGACCTTGGGCACCCCAGCCGAACGTCTCGAAAAGCTCAAAAATCCTGCTATTCGCCAGGCTCTGGTCGCAGAATATGATACCGGACATACGCCGGTCGTGACCGGATCGTTCAAAAATTTCACGATTGAATCCGTGGTGAATAAGAAGTTCGAAAAATTTATTGGCAAGACGATCGAAGAAGTCGCCAAAATGGAGAATAAGCATCCCATGGACGCGATGTTCGATATTGCTGTTGAGGATAAGCTGGGAACCGAATTCCTCACTCCAGCTCGCAACGTACGCGCAGACTATGTGTCCGAGCTGATGGCCTCCCCGTACAGTATGGCCGGCGTGTCAGACGGTGGCGCCCATACCAAGTTCATCACCCTGGGTGCCTACCCGACTGATATGTTGACCTGGATGGTTCGCGATGCCGGCTTTATGAGCCTGGAAGAAGCCCACTATCGGCTGAGCGGTATGCCTGCCGAGTGCGCCGGCTTCGAAGGTCGTGGCATCCTGCGTGAAGGTACACCGGCAGATGTGGTCGTCTACGACCTTGAGAACTTGAAGCTCACCCCAGAGAAGCCGAAAGTCGTCCACGACTTCCCAGGTGGCGAATGGCGGCGCGTACAATACGCTGAAGGCTATCGCTGGATCATGGTGAACGGCGACGTCACTTTTGAAGACGGCAAATGCACGGGCGCAACCCCAGGCCACCTGCTGCGCCACGGCAGAGACTAAGCCGCATACCCGTTCATAACGCACGAACCGAAAAGGGGCAGGATTTTTCCTGCCCCTTTTTTATTGTCTATCCCGTAGGTCGGATTAGCGTAGCGTAATCCGACACCAGATGGTTAAATCTGACGAGTCTTCCGACCGCCACGACGAAACAAGACCGTTCCCACCACTGCTGATATGGAATAAGAAATCGCAATTGCCCAGAAGACGGCTGCCCCGGAGCGCTTCTCGGATAGAGCCCCAAAATCCAGGCTGTGTTGCAGGTTGGCCAGGTTTGAATTGTTCCATTCGCACGAAGGAGGGCAAAAGGGAAAATGAAGAAAGGTGCAAGGGACTTTTGGGTTAAGTCAGTTCGTCGAGTCCGGGCGGTGAGGCTGCACCCTACAAGAATTCCAAGGCAATGACGGGACCGGAGGGGACCGTTCCCTACTCCCCAACCGCAATCCAACTAATCGACCAGCCCCACTCTTGGGCCTTCTCTGGAGTGAGTCCCCTGCGCCTGACATAGACTCGAAAGCCCTGGGCCGTGGATTCGTAAATACTGGTCGCACCACGCGCCAGATTGTGTCGCAGCTCGCCGGTCAGACTGGTGAAATACTGCGGCGTCGTTGAAAAGCCGGCAGCAGAGGTATCAATATCGGTATACACCCCGCCTGGTGTGTATAAGACCCAGTTCGTCCGGTGTGGATTAGTTTTACCCATCACCATGCGTAGCGGCTGCCCCTCGGGACCACGCACGGCACCAATCAGATCACCCAGGATCTTGACCTGTGTTGCCGAGCCCGCAGTGCCAATATCAACGTTGCCGGCGGTATCAACACGAATCGCGCCGTGCAGAGCTGCAGCAATGGCATCCGCAGCCAATGCCTGGACTGATTGCCTGAGGTCGGCCTCTACCCGCTGCATGGATCGCTTCGCAGCGACTGCTGCTTGCTCTGCCGCCTGCCCTTCTCCTGTTTGCAGCAAAGCCAGAGAGGCTTGGAGTTCGGCAACCTGCCCTTTGAGCGGCAGCACAACGGTAAAGAGGATCAGCATGAGCAGCGCGACGCCTCCTACTCCGATCCCTCCCGTGATCAACAAGCCGCGTTGGACGCGATCTTCTACAGCCGAAATTTTGCCGCGCAGCCGTCCGTTGCGTTCCTGCAACCGAAGCATAACATCTTTAGCCGTTTGGACGTCGCGTTCCCGCTCATATTCTCTGGAGCCGCGTTCAACGTCTTCTTCAGAGGCACTCATGAGCTGGTGCCCATTTTCCTGGCCTTCTATTCCTGTGACGTGTTCGGACATGTCTTCCTCCGCGTATGATTCTTCTCTCTGAGTCTCTCCTGCCGAGCCTCTCCGGTCAGATTTTTTACTCTTGCTTCTGAATGGGTTTTGTAAACCCTTGTATCGCCACAACGGTTTTGTTCGCATCCTGCCAACGCGCATGGGCAAAGCCCAAGTTTGCCACATATAGGATGCCATCTCGAATCACAAGACTGGCATTACCATCCAGCGGCGTAGAGTCTGTGTTAGCAACCACCACTCGGCGGCTGCCGTCTGGAGATACACCAATGATCTCGCTGCGGAAAATCTCCGAGACGTAGATATTGCCGGCTTCATCCAAAGCCATCCCATCGAGCAGGGTATGCCCACGGGAAATGACGACGGGTTCCCCGGCACTGCCATCGGCCTGAATGGGAATGCGCAGTATGAGTGGATCGCCGCTCGTGGCTGCGTATATATTCCGTTGGCCCGGGTCGAGGACAAGCGCGTTCACCCCAAGCGGGAACCCGGAATAGGGCGTCGCAGTCCAGTGCAGGAGTGGATGCTCCGACCACAAGGTGACTTGACCATCTAGCGTGATCTTCCAGATGCCGGCATATGTCAAATCGGCCAGATAAATATTGCCCACATCGTCTATGTCCACATCGTCAGGAAAACAAAACGGCCAGCCGTCTCCGCGCGTTGCCACGGGTGTCACCTCACGAGTCTCAGCATCTATCCGATACACACCACTGGTGACATCAGTCGCATCCCGACACGCGGGATGACGCGGATCTCCGACGCGGTCATATTTGGAGCGGGCTTTATAGGCCACATACAAATTGTCATCTTTGTCGGACTCAATACCCAGGACGTGCCCCTTGCCGCTGTCTTCTTCAGATGGAATCCAAGCGATATGGACATACTGTCCATCCTCCTTCAGTTGCACGATCTCTCCGGTATGAAACAGAGACGCATACAGATTGCCCTGAGAATCCACGCCGAGCCCCTCAGGGGTATCGGGCAACTGGGTGTACACCCAAGCCTTGAAGGCTGTACCCTGTTCTTCCCCTGCGATTGGGGGCACGTCCGCTTCTAGCAGGTCTGCCTGTGGCACGTTTGTCTCTAGTATCTCTGCTGCCCACACCATATGCGGCAGCACTCCAGTAACGATGAATAACACCATGAAAATCTTCTGCATTACGTCCCTCCATGTTTTGCGCAAACGACGAGCAGCGAAATTCCCGTCTGGCTTCACCAGCTTTTGCCACTTGATCTTTGAGCTCTTGCACTAATCGAGATTTTTCAATGCCCGGGTCCCCGTCTAAGAGAACGACCTGGCCGTGTCGGGCTCTGGCCTCGTCTCACCGTTCTTGGAGAAATTGGAGGTCTTTTACCCGTCCGACGAGCGGAGTCAGACCCGCTTCGAGCACAACCTCCAAACCGACTCTGGGCACTCCCTTCAGCAATGACATGGTAAACCGAGAGGGGCGTTGTTATGCCTTTGAGCGCGTGTGGTCCCAAGGTATGACATTCAAAGAAGCCTTCGACCAGACGGAAGGTTGCCGCACTTATTACCATCGTGTCTGCTTTGGCAATTGATTGGAGACGGGCCGCAATATTGCGCGTCTCGCCAAGAGCAAGTTGTTCGTGTCGCTCGCCTGCGCCCATATTCCCGACAACAACTTGACCAGTATGAATACCGATACGGAGCCGTATCCCTTGTGACTCTTTGCCGTCTGTTGGAAAAAGGCGTGCGCGTCCAGGCTCTTTGAGACGCGCGTTCATCGCTTGGAGTTCAGCCAGGATGCCGAGACCTGTTTTGATGGCACGGACGGCGTCATCCTCGTGTGTAATGGGATATCCGAAATAGACTAACAATCCGTCTCCCAGATATTGGGCGATATAGCCACTGAAACGTCGCACGACAGTGGCGCAGGTCTCTTGATAGACCTGAATGATGTCGCGCCACTCCTCAGGATCGAGCCGACCTGCCAGTGCGATCGAGCCAACTACATCGCAGAACATGACCGTCAACTGCCGTCGCCCGTCGTGTGTCTGCACCGGATCAGTCTGAACAGGCTGGGCCGACAGCGGAGTCCCGCACTCATCGCAGAACTTTGCTCCCCCACGGTTGTCTTGCCCACAATTCGGGCACTGCATACCCTTTATCTCCTGTCCCCGGCTTGTATGTGCTCCATGGCCTAATTGCTCGTACGAGAGACTGACTCCGTCTAGCAAAAACAAAAGGGGCACGGTCACCCGTACCCCTCCTCACACCCTTTCCGCGAGCATTACAGCCCTTCCTCTCCTACCACTCAACGGTCGAGGGATCTCCCTTATACAGGGTCCGCACGTAGGCGATGACCTTCCACGCTTCATCTTCTGTAATCGCCCTTTCGTATCCAGGCATTTTGTTCCGCCCGGTCATGACCTGCGCCATCACCCGTATGTCGCTGCCCGTACCTTCTTTCCATTGTTCATCGGTCAAGTTGGGTCCCATCCCCCCGCCACCGCGCAGTCCATGGCAGCTATAACAATTCAGTAGCTTATACAGTTCTTCGCCCTCTGCAATAGCCTCAGGGTTGCCGGTATAGGGGTTGAGTTTGACTGGTTCTGCGCCAGCCTCTGGGGATGATTCAACATTGTGAACTTGGGGCTGAATAGCCGTTTCGTTAGTCGGACTTTGAGTCTGCTCGTCAGACGGACTTTGAGTCCGCTGGGCAGCAGTCATAGGGACGCCGTAGTGGATCAGAATAGCGTGGATTTCCTCTGAGTGCTGATCTAAGAGTGTATTCAGCGTGTTTCTCCGCTCCTCATCGTCCGGTCGGACCCCAAGTGCGATATCGTACGCAAACAGAAAAGATCCGGAATCTGCATCAGCGGGGACTAGACTCACATGCAGCGCAATTGCTTGCTTTTTGGCGAAATAGCCGGCAATCGGACCCCAGATAATGGCGGTATCAATTTCTTTACTCGCCACGGCTTCGACAATTTTGCCCGGCGGGCTGTCTTGTGCATAATCCCCAAAGACGCTATAGCCGACCACGTTCTCCACAATGCCTCTACTGCTCAGTGCATGGGCTGGTGGGCTGTTGATATAGTCATCGCCAATAAGATGCACGCCGATCTTCAAATACTTAAGAACCGGATCATCAAGGGACGAGAGCCGGTAAGCAGCCTCTTCGGGATACACAAAGGCATACGACGAACGGTAGTACGGCCGAGTCGTCAGCACGGAGTCCAAGTCGGCGGGAATACCCATCACAACATCGCATTTGCCTGCATTCAGCGTATTGCGCAGAAAGCCGCGGCGCTGGGGCCGCCAAGTGTAGTCCACGACTTGTCCCAACTCACGCGCTAAGACTTCGGCAATTTTATTCTCAAACCCCTCTTGGTCTTGGTTTGAATACGGCAGGTTGTTGGGGTCTGCACACACCCGGAACGCTTGGGCGGATGCGGACTCCTCGTTTGCCCACGTTGTTCCCGAGAGGAATGTTCCCAAAAGGAAGAGGGCAGAGAAAAGCAGGAGGGGGAGGCCTAGGCTCATGAAGAAAAGGGGCGCAGTACGCGGCGCCCCTTCACCTTGCTTGAACATACGCAGAAGATACGCAGCACTCACCACAGAAGCACAACACTACTCAAGCGCGAAGACGTATAACATACCGCCCTTATTAGTATCTTTTCCAAGCTCGCTAAAGGCACCCACCGCTCCCAACGCTGCGGTGGGATCGGTCGGTGCCGAGATCACCGGCCACGACGAGGCCCGACCACCCACCGATGCCGGACATAATCGCGACATATTGTTTGCCGTCCGGTCCGATATAGGTCATAGGCGCACCAATAATGCCGGAGCCGGTCTTGAACTTCCACAACTCTTCTCCGGTTACGGCATGGATCGCCTTAAACCAGCCTTCCATGGTGCCGTAGAAGACCACGTCTCCCCCGGTCGAGAGGGCGCCACTCCAGGCCGACCATTTTTCTTTAATGCCCCATTTTTTCTCGCCCGCGACCGGGTCCCAGGCAATAAACTCGCCCCGGTGCCCGCCCGGCCCTGGGAACATCTTCACAATGGCTCCGACGTACGGCACACCAGCGATGTAGCGCACTTTCATGCCTTCATAGTTCATGCACAGATGATTCGTGGGGACATAAAAAAGTTTCGTTCGTGGCGAATAGGATACCGGCTGTTGGTCCTTGGTGCCCATAGAACCGGGACAGATGCCTTCGATGTTTGTGCCTTGTTTTGTCCGCTTGTCAGGATTCTCAACCGGCAGCCCCGTCTCTAGGTTGATTTCCTTGGCCCAGTTTACATGACCAAACTTCTTCGCCGACAGCACCTTGCCGCTGGTCCGGTCGACCACATAGGCAAAGCCGTTACGATCAAAATGGACTAAGACCTGCTGGACCTTGCCGTTTGTCTGCAGGTCGATGAGGACGCTCTCGTTAATACCGTCGTAATCCCAGGCATCATGCGGCGTCATTTGATATGCCCATTTAGCCTGGCCCGTGTCTGGATTACGCGCAAAAAGCGTCATCGACCATTTGTTATCGCCGGGCCGCTGGTCAGGGTTCCAGGCGCCCGGATTGCCGGTGCCGTAGTAAAAAAAGATCGAGTTCCGGATCATAGCTATACCAGCCCCAGGTCGTGCCCCCGCCGCGTTTCCATTCTTCGCCTTTCCAGGTTGACACTCCCAGGTCCTTGCCTTGATGGGACGCATACGGAGAGGAAAAATCTTCGCCTATCAGCACCTCAGCGTCCGGCCCGGTGCTATACGCCCGCCAGACTTGTTCGCCCGTGTTGACGTTGTTGGCGGTCACAAATCCACGCACGCCGAACTCGCCACCACTGACTCCAGTAATGACTTTGTCTCGGACAACCAAGGGCGCCATGGTAATGGTCTGGCCTTTTTTGATGTCGCCCTGCTTGACCTTCCACAGCTCTTTGCCGGTCTCGGCGTCGAGTGCGACCGTATGCGTGTCGAGCTGATTGAAAAAGATCTTGCCATCCGCATAGGCTGCACCCCGATTCACCACATCGCAGCAGGCAATAGGAATGGCATCCTCATCCTGGATGGGCGCATATTTCCATTTGACGGAATGAGCAGGGTCTGACAGGTCGATTGCATACACAATATTGGGGAACGGGGTCACGATATACATCATGTCCCCAATCACCAGCGGTGTCCCTTCATGTCCCCGCAGTACCCCCGTAGAGAGGGTCCAGGAAACTTTCAGATTCTTCGCGTTTTCTGTCGAAATCTGACTCAGACTACTATAACGGGTGAGTGCATAGTCTTTGCCCGGCATGACCCATTGGTCTGGGGGTTTTTGCAGGTCAAGCAAATCCTGCCCGCTATACCCCGCACGAGGCAAGAGCAGGAGTCCGGTAATCAGAAACGTTGTCTGGACGACAACAGAAATCCCTCTCAACCGTGGTCTATGCATGACAACCTCCTTTGTTCTCCCTTTCAGAAGTCTGAAGGAAAATACTCTATCCCGGAGCGTTCCTCTCACTTCAGTCAGCACGAGGAAGCTACTCTGGAAGGGTGAGGCTTGTCAATCGCGACGCCCGCCCTCATCGCCCTCCGGGGCATCCGCCCCGCGGTGGCTTGCCTTACCGTATATCTGTGTCAGAAAGACACAGGTATACGTTGCTCCAAGCAGGGCGGCTTCTGCCAAGATTTTCAAGCCCTCTTCGACTGCACCTATCCATAATGCAAGAGCATAGCTGCCTTCTGGGCTTATGCCCAAGAACAGGAACACATCGTCACGGTTGACTATGGCATCAAGCAGACCCATGAACACAAAAAGAACAAGCCCGCACATCACCAGCGGCAGGACTGACTTATACCGAACAAGCTCGCCGCGGTAGGCATACAAGACCCCCACTCCAATCAGTCCATAGCCCAACACAATGACGTCATCGAGTCGATCCGTCAGACCTGTCTCTTGGATCTGAAAGGTTCGGTGGAACAGATGGTCAAACGACTCATGAATCCCGACAATTTCGTCTATCGCCAAGAAAAGAAATCCGAGCGCAATCAGGAGCCAAACAAAAGTGAGACTGCGCCACACGTTGCTCCGGAGGCTGCCTCCCGTTCGGCGCGAGAATACTTCCCAGGCAAGTGCACTGGTGACAAGGAGGTGGGCAAACGACAGCCACGTAATCGGCTCGCCCTCGCCCGTATAGGCGGTGGGGCTCTGGTGTAGCGCGAAGCCGAGACCAATGGCGAGCAAAACGGCCAGGAAGTCGACATAGACAAGGCTGAGGAGGAGTTTCGTAGGGGGGATGGTCAGAATGTTGAGCATCGAGTCACGCCTTAAGGTCAGATGGACAATGGAGGGGATGGAGGGGATGGAGGGGATGGAGGGGTGCCGCGTACTGCGTCCCTGCGAAGAGTAAAGCCCACATCACATCGCGCTACTTTATCGCGTACGCATTTGCTGGCGAGCCCACTCCCCCGGGTAAATTAAGCGGAATGGAGACGAGCATACACTCATACCTCCCGTCCTGCGCACATGCCTGGGCGAGTTCATCCATATCCCACATCTCGCCAATCGGCATGCCTTGGAGGGCAATCAGCCGACGATGCTGAAAGCCGACTGCTGGGTCCACCGGCAGAGCCTCTAAGGCCACATTGTCTGATGCAATGGCGGCAATCTGCCGATCCCACAGCCAGGCGGCGGTGTCTTGCGACGCTGCGAGTCCCGGGCATGCATGGCCAGCTTCTCCAGGCTCCAGGCTTCCGCGTAATGCCTCACGCCCCGCGTCGTCAAGGCCTTTGTACCAGTCTAGCCAGCCGGTCCGGAGCACAAGAATATCACCGGGTTGGATCTCGACCTTTTGCGCCTGGGCGACTTGTTCGAGAAACCCACCATCCATCTCAAACTTTTTTGTCATATCTAGCGGGGTGCCTTGCTGTTCCATATACTGCGCCGTGTCCATCAACACCCCGCGACCGACTATGCCGTGCTGCGCCCAGTGTTCAATGCCCAGCTCGCCCTTTTTATCCAGGTCTGCATCTTGACGCCCACCGTAATAACCAAACTCACGAAACCGAATATGACGCAGGCTGTCCCACTGGCTGGAGCCCTGCATAGCAAAATTATCTACATAGTCGTCACGGCCACCGCGACCGACTTCGATATGATGTCGATAGCCTTCACCCCGAAACCCGCCGTACAACGTAATCGGGAAGTTGAGTGGCAGACTCAAATTGAATACCCGCCCAGTACGAACAAGCGTCGCAGCCCGCTTGACCCGATCCGGCGTGAGCAAGTTTACAGACCCGAGTTGGTTATCCGGACCAAACACCTCCCACGTATGCCGTTCTTCAGTCTGGCCTACCTGTGGCAGGTCTGAAAATTTCGGCAATTTCGAGATATCCGACATGATAGCCTCCTTTGGCTACTGAACCGGCCCTCCTCCTACCAGAAGCGCTAGGCCAGGACAAACCTCGGGATTCTTTGGCACAAATGTCAAACTCCCGACATTTTTTGAGCCACCCACAATTCAACCTTTCGGCGTAATTGATTGAGACGAAGCCAAAACCAGGAGAATTGCTGGATTTTTTCTCTTTTTTGCTTAGCGAGCAGAAAATTAAGCTCACCGCCTAAAGAGGCATGAATCTTGTTTAGTTCTCATACCCATCTAGTCGAGGCAAGAGGAGAAAAGGAACAGAATGGAAGATCGTCGTAAACCCCAGGAGAGCCAGCAAGAGCTGGAACAGCCAACGCGCACCGCCGTCCTGTACGAAGTCCGCTATCCTACTCTCGATCCGTGTCCGCGTTGTGGGTCACGACGAAAGACCGTAGTGCCGTGTCTCGGCGCAATCTGCACCGAGTGTTTTGATCAGTGTAAGCTGACGGCCGAAAGAGAGGTTGAAGAGGGGAACGCGGCACAAACAATTCCCGCTGCATATGAACTGGCGCTCGAACTATATCTGGAGCGCAATCTGCAGTAACCCTTAAAGCCCCACATCACTCGTACGGTCGCTCTAGCGTTGCTCAGGCAACAAATCGAGCGCAGCGATAGCGAGTATTGGGCCAGCCGGATCACCAAAGAAATAGTCGTCTACGACACTGGCCATGGGACCGAGTTCGAGGTTGACGACGACCTCATTCTCACCTGGATACCAACGCAGGCGGAATCCAATCGCCTCGGATGGGACCGCATGTGAGGTTTCCTGCCCGCCGGGGCCGTCGTAGAAATAATCGCCTTCTTCTCCATCTCGCGAGACCAGCCACGCCCCAAGCCAGCGTTTACGATCCGCAGGGGCCTTATCGGCTTCGCCCCAGTCCATACGGAGTGTTTCAATGTCTGCAGCACTCATGCCTCCGCCCCCTCGGCGTTACGTTTGTCGGCGGGGATATCGAAACCGTACAGCTTAGCCGCATTAAGGCCCAGAACTTGACGTCGTTCTGCTGTAGTGAGATCGCCCATGGTCCGATCTATTGCTTCCTGAGATCGCGGCCAGGTGCCTTCATGATGAGGATAGTCATCGCCCCACAACAGACGGTCCGTACCGATCCATTTACGCGTCTCCAGTCCAATCGGATCATCCTGAAAGGTTGCATAGCCTTGGCGTCTGAAATACTCGCTCGGCAGCATCGGTAGCTTAGGGGAAATCCAGAAGTGATGCTTTTTGAAGCCTTCGTCCATGACCCACAGCGTCCAGGCGAGCCAGCCTATGCCGGCCTCGACCGTTACAAACATGAGGTCTGGAAAGCGTTCCAAGACGCCGGACGCACACAGGTGGACAACCGGATCGATAGCCGTAGACAAGGCGTGCACGACGTAGTTGATGATTGCGCCACCATTCCCGGTTGCCGTGCGTGGGTCTTTGCCCGTCCCGACATGGAAACTAATCGGCATGCCGGTCTCCTGTATGGCTGCCCACAGCGGATCGTATAGTGTCAGATTATACGGCTGCTCCGGGACGGTAACTGGTAAGAAGACGGTCTTATAACCCTTTTTGGCCACACGTTGCACTTCTTGCACGGCAGCATCAACGTCTTGCGGGGCGATTGCCGCAGTCGGCACCGAGTGCTGTTGGGACGGCCCAAAGACTTCAATCGCCCAGTCATTCCAGACCCGACACATGGCGGTTTGCATGGCTGTATCAGGCGACGTCCACATCAAAAGACCACGGTTTGGGTAGATGACTTCCGCATCAATGCCATCCCGATCCAGATCCTGGCAGCGCTTGGCAAGATCAAAGCTGCCACCTTTGGCCCGTTCTAAATCTTCCCCGTCCAGAGTGAAGTCACGGATACCCTTTTTCCCCTGACCTTCAACCACCAGCCATTTCCGACCGTTCGCATCAACCTCCAGTCGCGGAATCCGGTGGCGAAACTTCGCCTCAATCCGCTTCTCCCACAGATCCGGCGGCTCAAGCACATGGCAGTCTGCTGAGACAATAAAGTAGTCGTGCATTGGTATTGATGATGAAGCGGCATCTGGTGCGGACATAATAATATACCTCCACGAGACGTATGAAGCGTCTCCATCCTTTAGGCAAGTTGTTTTTCAGCGTCAAGTATCATCCCGGACGGGACTTAGGAAAGGGAATCAGTTACACTGAAATTTGTCGCACTGCAATCTTGCATGCCTACAAAATAGGCTATTGCCAGGCAGGCGGCTTTTCTCTATACAAGCAGGACTTCATAACAAGCAGGACTTCATACTCAACAGGATCCATATTAGAAAAATAGCGTCCCCACGGAGTCGTTTCTCGGCTAGGAGCCGGGAGATGAGGAGCGGGACGTCATACGGGAAAGGCGGCAAACATTGACTCTTGAACTCTTCCTCTGGGGACTGGCAACAGGTACGGCTGGGTTTGTTGGAATTGTTTTGTATGCCAGTTTTTTTGAATGGGCGTTGCATAAATATTTGATGCACACGCTGACTTTGCCCTATTCTTTCCACGCGCATGCATTGGTTCACCACGGCCTCTTCCGGGCGGACCCCACCTACCATATCCAACCTGGAGTTGATGAAAAAAAAGTCAAGTTTGCGTGGTGGAATGCTCCGCTGCTCATCGGACTGCATTTACCGCTGTTACTGGGCCTGGGCTGGCTGTTTGGCTGGCCGGTCTTTGTTGGCGGCCTCCTTGGGCTGACGGGCGATTATATGCTGTATGAATATATGCACTTTTGTATGCATGTCCCGAGTAACCGCTGGATCGAACACACCCGCGCCTTCAAATTCGTGAACACGCATCACTATATTCACCACCGCTATCCCTACCAGAACCTCAATGTGGTGAACGTGCTGGCAGACTGGATCATTGGGACAATGCGGACGGCCAAAGACATGGACCTCAGTGCGGATCCGATTGTTAATCCGCAGGCTGAGGAAGAGCTCGCCGCGCCGATCGCGGCATTGTAGTCCGTTCCGCAGGAAACATGCCTCTCTACTCCTGAAGAGCCGGATCTACTGCGCTTCTTTCTGACGATACGATCCTAACTCACCCCCTGCACCTTTCTTAATAGTCCGTTGTGCGGCTGGGGTCGGTCGTAAGACGGCAGGCCACACGTCCGGTTGTGGCTCGGTGCCTTCTTGCGCGGTTGCTGCGGGATCTTTGTCGCCAAAGACAGGCGTCTTGCGGATATCAATACCTGGCACGTTATAGGTAAACTCGATGGGAATGCCGTTGGGGTCAAACGCATCGATCGAATGGATAAATCCATGATCAATAGGGCCGGAGACTTCATACCCGGCTGCCGCCAATTTGTCTTTGAGTTCCCATAGTTCGTTTGCTGATTCTAGACCAAACGCCACATGGTCAAACGCAATCGGACCACGGAAAGCCACCCCATGGCGTTTCTCTGGCACAGGCTCCGCCCCGTCCCATTCGAAAAAGGCAACCGTATCAGTCTCAGACAGCTCAAAGAAATAATGTCGAAAGCCTTGCTCTCCAATCGTGGCAACCAGCCGCATGCCAAGCAAGTCACGCCAAAAGCGGACAGTTTTATCCATGTCTCCAGTCACGAAGGCAAGATGATTAACTCCAGTAAAGCGCACCATTAGACCTCCTCATCAAATAGGCAAGAGTTTAGTACTCAATCGGTTCAAGCGCACCAATAAGCTCTTGGCGACGATCCTCATACCAGGGCGGCAATTGGAAGTCTTTGCCGAGATCCTGCTTGGGTTCATCGATCATAAAGCCATCGGCCACAGAATTCGCGGCTTCAAATAATGTTCCACCCGGGGTCCGGACATAGACCGAGTAGAAATACTTGCGATCTTTGACATCGGAAACATCAGTATAGCCCATGCCCTCGACATAATCCCGAAACGCAAGCTGGGGCTCATTTCCATCAACGCGAAAGGCACAGTGGTGGACAATGCCTTCACCAAACGTCCAGCTCCCCTGACCGACGTCAGGCTCAAGGACATGCTCAACGATCCGACCGGCCCCACCGTCTTTGACTTCAGAACGCGTATATGGCCCGTCCTGTACCGTTTTCCGAAAACCAAACGCATCGTCCATAAACTCAGCCTGATGGGTCAGGTCCTGCACTGAGACCGTGATGCTATGCACTCCGCGGACCGCGACCGCCGCCGGCGTGTCTTCCGTCGTCCACGGTTTTCGCTCATCAGCATCATCCCCAACAAGCTCGTACTCAATACCGCACGGATGCTCGAAATGCACCCGCTGTTCGTCAAAGCGAGCCAGTCGCGTATTCTGATAACCGAAAGTGTTCAGTCGTTCTGACCAAAAATCGAGCGACGCACTGGGAACTGAAAGAGCCAGGATTTTTACTTGACCGCTTCCCTTGCGTCCTTTTCGACCCGACTGACGCATCGGAAAAGTGGTCACCAGGGTGCTCGGATCTCCGGTCTCATTTCCATAGTACAAGTGGTAAATTGGCGCGGTCCCATCAAAGAGGACGGTCTTCTTCACACTCCGTAGTCCGAGCAGCTGCGTATGAAAGTCATAGTCTTCCTGCGCTCCCCCGACGCACAACGTAATATGGTGATGGCCTTTGATTACATCCATTTTTTCTGCTCCTTTCTTGATAATGGCAATTTTCTCGCCTATTTTACTAGCCTTACTCTAGACCAAAATACATGCCAGGCTCGACTATCGATAAGATATTGATATCGTTGATCTTTTTTTAAACATGATTGCTAAAAGCATTCAACTTGATACAGCACTCAATCATTTTGATTGGATAGACCCATACAACCGACTGACGTAGATGTACGTGAACTCTTAGATTTCATCCCAGGTCGGAGTATCATTCGCATGGGCGAGTGCTGACAGATGTGAAGGGTAATGCAATGCGAGGTCGTCCGCTTGCCACGTTCGGCATACTCGCCGGCCTCTTGGGGATAGGGCTCTTTCTCTTCATCCGACACAATTCTCAGCCATCAGAAAGTCCACATATGTTACAAGCTTTCCTCACTGCACTGAGTACGGCCGGACCAGCTGACAGTGTCAAGCCACAATACCTTGAAGCCACAGATGGGACTGGGCTCGCCTATTACGCGTATGTTCCGCACCAGCCAGCGCTGGCTCAACTGCTTTTCTATCATGGCGGAGGAGCGCATAGTACTGCAAGCTATCTTCATTTGGCGACGCACTTACGTGACAGATGTCAGATCTCCACCATCCTGGTTGATATTCGTGGCCATGGTGCGTCCAAAGGGGCAAAAGGAGATGCCCCCAGTGTTGCACAAGTCTGGGAAGACGTGCGCTCCTTTGTTCAGCATTTTCGACGCCAGCAGCCGGACGTACCCTTGTTTGTCGGCGGCCACTCCTCTGGAGCCGGCCTCAGCCTTAATTATGCGACCTGGGAAAAAAGGGAAGCAGTTGATGGCTATGTCTTGCTTGCCCCGCAGTTGGGACGATTGTCACAGACTGCGCGACCGAGTGATGAGATAAACACCTTTGTTACCGTCCGCACCTGGGTTTTCATTCTGTCAGGGATGACGGGCGGAAGACTATTTGGCAATACGCCTGCCGTGTTTTTGAACTATCCAGCAGAACTCCTCGCCAGTGATCCCGGCATGACGGGTAGCCTGACCCGGAATATGGCGATCGCCATTACCCCGTACGCTCCACAAGAGCAGTTTGCACAACTCGACCGACCCTTCGGTTTGTGGATTGGATCTGAGGATGAATTATTTCTCCCGAAAGCCGTGATCGGGTACAGAGATTTCGCGCCTCCTCACCTGCAGGAGTCTTCCGAATCTGCCATTCTCCCGAATGAGAAACATCTGGGCATCCTGCTCGGGCACACGACGCTATTGGGCAGTGGCTGCAGGAACAAGCGAAAATCGATTGACGGTCTGTCTGTCTGTCTGATCGACTATCTAAATCAATAGCTCCCCCAACCCGTACAGCGCTTTTTCCCGCCCACCGACGCTCAGCTCGCCGGTGATAACCCCCATGGAAAAACCGCCTACGACCCAATTACTAATCACCTCGAGTTCGGACAATCGCAGCTCAAAAGTGGCGGGCTTAGTATGCATCGTCCAGCCGCCCTGCCAATGGATAGGCCAACGATACATACCCTTGGCTTGTTGTGTTTCAAGGACTTCGACGCGCAAGTCCTCAAGAGCTATATCTTTCCCATCCAGAACCGTGAAGCCAACCAGTTCGCCGACAAGGGGCTTAAAGAGTTCGCCCTGTTGGTCATGGACATATAGATCGCCTCCGCCTTCAACCCATGCATACAGCCCGTGAAAGTCCTTCCACATACCAGGATATTTTCTGGTGAGGCGGTTAAAGTTCGGCATGTGCAAATACTCGTAGATCACGCGTCCTTTGAGTGTCCGGCCTTTCCACTTAAGCACTCCTGGAGCGGAACCCATGAGAAACTGTCCACCGTTATGGGTACGCGTGAGCCGAACGGGAATCGGTTCTAACTGTAAGGTCAGCTGATTCTTTGCACTCCGAATGACAATGCCTTGAGACGGCTTCCCTTCGAACTGAAAGAAATCCGAGTCCGGAATCGTCTGCAATTCATGCTTCTGATTCTTATAAGAGCCATTGCCAGCCACCGTGACCCAACCTTGTCGTCCTTCCTGCTCGGCATGCAGCACCACAAAATGCTCGGCCTGCCAGGAATTGCCATCCTGTCCACGGTTATTATCCAGCGCAAAAGCGACTCGCCCTTTTTCATCCTTTCCGATAAAGGAGAAGTAGTCTGAATAGTACAAAAGGGTTGATGAAGAAGGAGCTTTTTCCGTTTGGTTCTGTGTTGTTCTACTCTCTTCAGCAACAGCAAACCCGCCGGTCACTATGAGGAGAAAACAGAGCTGTAGGAAGGCTCCTGGCAGCACCGACTTCAAGGGAGCCTTTCTCAGCATCTCTTGTCCCCAGCTTAAGACCATCCGATTGTTCCCTCCTTCAGTCTGGTGACGTAGACCAAGCGCACGAAACAGCACTGGGTTGTCCGATTCGTCCTGGTGGTTCACCTGCCTCGCTCGAGAACATATCCTATGCCTACATCAGAGGATCTATCTTCATGAGAACCGCTTAGGAACAGTACGCCTATGCAGAATAAGCAACGCTTGAATATCCGCCAGCTCATTGTTTTCCTCAGCATTGGCTTCCTGTCTCTCGTGTTCTGGCATACGCCTTTGCTCTATCCGGTAAAAATTTTTGTGGTCTTCATCCACGAAGCAAGCCATGCCCTGACAACAATTCTCACTGGAGGCCAAGTCATCGCTATGGTCGTGACGCCGTGGCAGTCGGGCTATGTCCAGCATGCCGGCGGGAATTCGCTCTTCATCGCCGCAGCGGGCTATATCGGGAGCGCGCTCTTCGGTGGATTTCTCTTATTGCTCTCAACGCGGCAGGAGTGGGCTTCGGCCGTCTTCTTTGGGCTGGCGATCTTTTTCGGCCTGGTCACGATCTTTTTTGTTCGCAACGGATTTGGGTTAGCTTTTGGTCTGGGCACAGCCGTGGCCTTCGCTTTTCTATCGCGCCGACCTTTTCCTGGCAGCCATTACATTGTCGACATCCTTGCAGTGACGAGTGCGCTGTATGCGGTATACGATCTAACCGATTTTCTGTTTATCGGTACGCGGACGGACGCCGTTATTCTGGCGGAGATAACAGCCGTGCCAGCGTTTGTGTGGGCGGGACTGTGGAGTGTGATTTCGCTGGGGATAGTCTGGATGGCAGGGAAACGGGCAGTACTACAGACGTAGCGGTGACCGGCCAGCCACCCCTCCAAACAACCAAACAATATGGCATCTACAGCGGCGTTGCTAACAGCGACGAAATGCGACTCGTGTCAACGACAACGATCTTCTCTTTCAGCTTCGCCAAGCCATCCTTGAAAATAATTTTGTCTCGATACTCGCCCGCGCTATAGACTTCGGTGCTGCCGTAGTCGATCGGATCAAGATGCGTCTGAAGTACGACGTAGTTTGCCTGGGCGGAGACCACGCCATCTTCTTCACCAAGAATCCGTACACCGCTGACGATGTGTCGGTATAAATGCGGTGCATAATAGTTCGCTGTGCGATGGGCGGTCACGCGATCCTGCAGCATACCCCGACTGTCACAATAGATGAGTGAGATCGGCAGGTCCTGAGATGCATTCTCATGCGGGATGATCTGGTACAGACAGTCTTCGACAAAAAAATCCGGCCATTCCTCAAGCCGGTTATGGTCCAGGCAATCGACATAGGCATACAGCAGATCTTCGACCGCAAAGCGTGTTTCAATGGCATTCATCACGCTCATGACTCCTCCGATTATACTTGGCGATTATGCTCCGGACTGAAAGCCCATGGCATCGCGGTAATAGCCCCAAAAACCACGAATAGCGGTTTCTGTTATCAGGCTCTCTTCGCTCGCGACGCCGGTTCCACCCATTTCAACAAACGAGGCCGCGCTGCAGTCACCAGTAACCGACTGCTGCACGATCTCAGCGGCGTACCCGTCTTCCATAGAAATCAGTCCGGCCGGGCCTACCAGATTGGCTTGCTTCAGCCTGATCTCGCGCAACTCCGCATCATCGTCTTCATACCCGAAGTAGGTAAAGATCAACTCGAACCGATCCGGCGCTTTGGGCAGGAGCTGCCGGACGGCCAATGTATTCGAGATCTGCTGAACGACGAGGCACGGAAAAATTGTCTGGATGAATAGGCCCTCAAACTCCGGTCGGCCTTGTAGGACAGACGGATCCGCCAGCGTATAGCCCTTCTGATAGCTGTGCAGCCCAGATTCATACGCAGACAGGTCCTCTTGCGCCCTAGGCTCAGCGTGCAGCACGTCGTGTCGAGAGTGCGCGTCCAGGATCACGCCGCCAGCTTGAGACGAACGATAGAGCCCGAACGTAGCATGGAATAGATGCAACAGGCTCGCGTGGTACGGGTCTTTGACATTCTCGAAATACAGCTTCCAGTTGGCGTTTACCCATTGACGCGTGTACCCTAGCACCTGCACAGGCCGGTCAAAGAGCCGATCCAGCCACTCACACATGGCAGGACTCAAATAGTCTTTAAGCGATTCAACTTCCTGACTGAAAGTTGCAAAGACAAGTCCGCGGTAGGCTGCAACCCGCAGCTTTTGGAGGGTATGCCGGGAGAGATCAAAATCTGGGCCGTAGCCACCCACCCCGCCTATACCTCTCTTAAACGGCACGCCAATAAGATTACCCTTGAGATCATAACTCCACTGGTGGTAGATGCAGGTGTGTGTGGGACGATTGCCGGACAGCTCGCGACAGACCAGTGCGCCCCGGTGTGCGCAACGATTCACAAACGCCTGCAGCCCGCCTTCTTTATCGCGCGTGACAACAATGGGCGTGTCACCGATAAAGGTCGATTTGAAATCGCCGGGCTGGGCAACCTCAGCTTCGAGCGCGACATAGTTCCACGTCCGGCCCCGAAAGAGTTTAGCCTGCTCTTGGGCGTAAATGTCCGGATCAAAAAAAACCTGATACGGCACCCGCGCTACACCCTCGCTAGGCCAGGAAAAGGATGTTCCGTTACTCCCGTTGCCGGTGTGTTGGGTTTGCATGGGTATTCCTCAAAAAAGATTGTATGCCGAATGCGACAGCCTTGCCACCCTGAGCCCTTCGATTGCACTCAGGATAAACTCCGCGAAGGGTCTCTCAGAGAGATTCTTCGCGCTACACAGAATGACAGAAAAGGGGAAGATAATTCTTCGATACCTTACTCCAGCGGTAATCCATACAATTTTGACGCGTTATCACGCACGATCTTCTGCTTGTCCGCTAACCGAACATCCTGAAAGGCTTTTTCCAGCGCTTCCTGGGTATGCGGGAACGTTGATGCCTGGTGCGGATAGTCGGTAGACCACATAAAATGATCCGCTCCACCCGCCAGGTTATACGTCTTGAGGCCCATCGGATCGTCAATAAAGGTCGCGTACATCTGGCGCTGGAAATATTCACTCGGCTTGAGTGAGAGCTGAACCCCATAGCCTTCTTTAAAGCGGCGATAATACTTATCCGCTCGCTCCAAAAGATGCGGTACCCAGGCAATATCACCTTCCGCCGACACAAACTTGAGAGTAGGGAATCGTTCCAAAACCCCGCTAAAGATGAGCCGTAGGAAAGAGTGCTGCATTTCACTCGGTCGGATAATCATACGCACATATAACTCAGCAATGTCGGTTTCATCCTGCTGGCTATCTTTACTGCGCCCGGTTGCCAGATGCAGAGACAGCGGCATGTCGAGTTCCTGAGCCGTTGCCCAAAAAGGGTCGTAGGCAGAGGAACCATAGGGTTGGTCGTCCGGCGGTGAGGCCCAGATCATCGCGCCCTTGAGCCCCATCTTTTTGCAGCGTTCAAGTTCTTTGCGGCCTTGCTCAATATCAAACAGAGAGATGAGCCCCAGACCGGCGAACTTCTTCGGATCGTAACGACAAAACTCAGCCAGCCAGTCGTTATACACCCGAAAGCAGGCTTCCTGCAGCACAGCATCTTCGAGCCAGAACAGGACAAAGGCACAAGTCGTGTACAGCACTTCGGCTTGGACGCCGTCCATCTCCATATCTTTGAGCCGCGCGGCGGGGTCCCAGCCGCCGGGAAGGGCATCTTCCAGGCCGGTTTCCATAAAATCTTTATTAAATGTCTGCCCAGCCGCAAATGCCCCTGAGACTCGGAAAGGAGGCAGGTCTTCGCATACAAAGAAATGGCCCTTCTTATCTCCGGGGTCTTTGACCACGCGCGGGGCACGGTCACTGAACTGTTTATCAATACCGTCCACCCAGAGCTTGGGCGGCTCGCACATATGGGAGTCGGCCGAAACGATCTTATACGTCACAAGGAGCCCTCCTCACACTTCGAGTTCAATCACCCGCCCGTCCCGCTTCTTCATATCCACAAATTCCACATACGATCGCACGGCATGCGCCTGCTCAATTTTACCTTCCATTTCGCCGGCGGGACTATTGCCTTCGCCCTCGTTCTTGCGAGTGATGTTAATAAACGAACATTCTGTGCCCAGGGTCAGGGCGTTATGCCACGTGCCTTTATAAATGAAGGCAGCCTGGCCAGCATCAACGTTGAAGGCCGCAACCTTGTCGTAATCAAGCTCATACGTCTCAGGCCCACCGTCACGACTGCTCGGCGGTGGCGCAACAACCAGGATTAAAGAGCCTTGTACGGGAATAAAGGTTTGATTGTAAGAAAAGTGAATGGCCATCTGGTCCATGATTTTGGCATTCGGGCGATAGTGAAAAGAGAGCAATTCCATGGCTACCTTGCCTTCTTCAGTTTCGGGGTAGATCAGCTTTTTGCGTTCCAGGACTTCCCCGTAGGCTTGAAAAGCTTCAGACGTCAATGGTCTTATCTTGACTTTGACTGTTTCTCCCATCGAAGGACCCTCCTTAGTACACATCAATACACATCAGGATTTTTTCTCAGAAACCCGTAGCGTAGCAAAGCGTCTGACCTCAGAACAGAGGTGGCCGGTCTTTGCCCATTTATTCATAGGCTCTACTCGCAATAGACGATGAGAGTAACCCACCATCCACAAGCAACGTCTGGCCACGAATAAACTCCGCGTCCTCAGAACACAGAAACGCGGCGACTGCCGCAATATCCGCTGGTCGTCCTGCACGGCCTGCCGGTGTGTTCGGCACCACATCACGCACATACTGCGCATACCCATCCTCACCGCCGGCATACATTTTGGCAGAGTCGGTTTCGATCAGGCCGGGGTTAATCCCGTTGACGGCAATCCCACGCGGCCCCAATTCGTGGGCCAGATACATCGTCATGTTTTCCAACGCGGCCTTAGCAGCACCGAGCAAGCCGTGACCTGACAGCATCCGGAGTGAATCAATCCCTGAGATAGTAACGATCTTGCCCCTGCGGCCTGCCATAAGCGGAACAGCTTCTTGGGTCGCGACCAGGAAGCCCTTGATGGTAAGATCAAACGTGCGCGTCACGTTGTGTTCACCTTGTTGCAGCAGTGGACGAAATGCCGTGGCTGCGGCATTGGCGATAAGAATATCGAGATACCCGAATGAGACTTTCACCTGCTGAAACATCGCGCGTACGGCATCGCCATCGCTCAGGTCAGCCTGTATGGGAAGCGCATCTGAGCCGAGCTTTTTGATCTCGGCCACAACGGCCTCGGCCTCAGCAATATTGCGACGATAATTGACGATGACGTTTGCGCCTTCCGAGGCCAGCCGCAGAGCAATAGCCCGGCCTATGCCACGAGAGGAGCCAGTGATAAGAGCCACTCTGTTTGTGAACCGCATTATCTTTACTTCCGAAACTTGGAAAAATCTACCGGACGCCTTTCGTTAAAGGCATTCACGCCCTCAACGGCTTCATCCGTGTTGTAGTACAGCTCAAGCCCACTCATGGCCATATTCGAGATGCCACCAATATGGGCGGTGTCCGCATTAAATGAATATTTGAGGAACTTGAGCGCGGTGGGACTTTTCTGCAATAGCTCATTCGCCCATGAGCGAGCTTCGTCCATGAGCGTATCGGCGGGGAATACCGCGTTCACAAGTCCCATATCTTTGGCTTCTTCAGCCGTGTACTGGCGGCAGAAATACCAAATCTCACGCGCTTTCTTTTCCCCAACAACTCGTGCCAGATACGCACTGCCATAGCCCGCGTCAAAGCTGCCCACCCGAGGCCCCGTCTGTCCAAAGCGTGCCGTATCAGCGGCAAGAGAAATATCACACAAGACGTGCAGCACGTGTCCACCGCCGATAGCAAAGCCGTTGACTGCCGCGATTACCGGCTTAGGAATGTTGCGAATAATATTATGCAGTGCTTCAACATTCATCTCATGCCCGGCCGAGCTGGTATCGTAGCCCTCGGCACTGCGTTCACTTTGATCGCCTCCAGCGCAAAAGGCTTTGTCTCCTTCACCAGTGAGAATCACCACGCCAACCGAATGATCCCACCAAGCGTCTTGGAATGCTGCGATGAGTTCATCAACGGTCAGGGTCCGGAAGGCATTGCGCACCTGCGGACGGTTAATGGTCATGGTCGCAATGCCCTCGTTTTTTTCATACACAATATCTTCAAATTGCATACTGTTCCCCTTTCGTTTCGCAGTTTCTCCATAATCAGATCTCCTCTTGAGAGGAGCGACACATAGTGTCGGGGTGGGTTTCCCCGGCCCTAGGGGAGAGAGTTCACCCTGCCATAGTCAGCCCGCCACTCACGGACAACACCTGGCCGGTCACAAAGTCCGCATCCGGTGAGGCAAAAAACGCTACGGCATTAGCAATCTCTTCCGGTTGTCCCAAACGACGGAACGGGACCGCACGCGTCATGGCTTCAATAATCCGCGCGCCTTTTTCCCCCGCAGTCACTTGTTGCAGCAGCGCAGTATCCGTGGGACCGGGACACACGACATTGACCGTGATTTTGGCGCGGGCCAGTTCACGCGCGAGCGTTTTTGAGAAGCCGATAATGCCCGCTTTGCACGCCGAGTAGACGGCTTCCCCGGTTGAACCCACGCGACCCGCATCAGAGCTAATGGAAATAATCTTTCCCTGCTCGCGTTCGACCATCTGGGCGGCAACGGTGTGACAAAAATTGATCGGTCCGCGCAGATTAATCCCGATGACCTTGTCCCAGGTTTCCGGTTGACTCTGGAGAAAGGGTTCCATCTTGTCCCAGCCAGCGTTATTGACCAGCACGTCAATCGGCCCCCAGGTATCGGTGATCTGTTTGACACAGGCTTGGACTTGGTCGAGTTGAGTGACGTCAGTCTTGATGGCCAACGCTTGCTCGCCTGTATCCGTAATATGCGCCGCCGTTTTCTGGGCCTCTTCCTCTAAGATATCGGCAATGGCAATTTTTGCCCCTTCGTCGGCCAGGCGCAGGCAAATCGCCCGGCCTATGCCTCGACTGCCCCCGGTGACAAGCACGACTTTGTCTTTGATGCGCATGTGCTGATCCTCCTCTGAAAAACTTGTGAAGATGAAAAACAGATTCAACGCCTATGCGCAGCCCGCTCTAGTCCAAGGGATGCCGCCAGCGGAGCTGGGGGAAGCGGCTGAAATCACGATCAGTCGTTATCCACTCACTACCAGACTCGATTGCAAGCGCAGCAAAGTATGCGTCTGGAATAAGATTCCCTTTCGCGTTTGCAGTCTGACACAGACGAGTGAAAATCCCCCAATGTCGTGGACCAGGACTAATGACTACGCAATGGGGCTGTTGCCTCACTTCATTAACGAATCGTAATGCAGCGTCAAGCGGACTTGGAGGATTAAAAATCCGAGAGTGCGTGACAACTCTGAGAAAACCACTCAGCGCAAGATCTGTGACCCCGTACGCCTGGTCATTGTTCATAAGGTCTTCTAGCCACGCTCGGTATTTTACATGGCCAGGTGCATCTTCACGGTGGGCATATACCAGCACATTCACATCAGCGAGGAGCATTGCCCTGCCCCATCAAGTCGGCTAGCGCTGCGGAGTCATCGAGATCGACGCCTGGCAAGAGCCCCTTTCCCTTAATGGTTGTTAGCTGGACGGGGGCTTTTTTCTGCTTTTGCTGATGCCTGGAAAGAACTTCTCGCAGCGCGTCCTCGACAACGGCCGTGAGAGTTCGACCGGTCTGTAAAGCAAATTGTTTGGTTGCGGCGAGTAATTCATCATTAAGACGGATGGTCGTACGCATACATCAAAACATAAAAGGAGAGCATCAATATGTCAACAAAAAATTTAGGTCGCCTAATCACCTTGGCTCAACGCTCAAAATCATTATAATAAGGAGCCTTGAGGAGGCTGCATGTTGCTCGACACCTTTCAGCGACCGGTGAAAGACCTGCGCATTTCAGTGACAGACCGGTGTAACTTCCGCTGCACATATTGCATGCCGTTGGACGACTATGACTGGCTGGCAAAGAGCGAGATCCTGACGTTTGAAGAGATTACTCGCCTCGCGCATTTATTCGTTCAGCTCGGGGTCGAGAAGATCCGATTGACAGGCGGAGAGCCGCTGGCTCGCCGGGATCTTGAACGGCTCGTGGCAAGCCTGTCGGCAATCGACGGGCTGCGCGACATCTGTCTCACCACCAATGGTTCAACATTGGCGGAGAAAGCCGCCGTCCTCAAAGCTGCCGGTCTGCGCCGGATTAACGTCAGCCTGGACAGCCTCAAACCTGATCGTTTCCGACAGATCACAAAACGCGGCGACCTCAAGAAAGTCCTCAACGGACTGTTTGCTGCCAAAGAGGAAGGTTTCTCTCCGATTAAGATCAACGCGGTGATCGAACGTGGCGTGAATGACGACGAAATAATTGACTTGGTTACCTTCTCGCGTGAGCATGGTTTTGCCATACGTTTTATTGAGTTTATGGATGTCGGCAATGCGAATCACTGGCAGTCGGACAAAATTGTGTCCAAACAAGAAATCATACACACGATCAACACGCGCTTCCCATTACAGGAAATAGGCCGAAAGGGCGGCAACGCCCCGTCAGTGGATTATCAGTACGTAGACGGTGCGGGAGGAGATATTGGGGTGATCGCCTCGATCACTGAGCCATTCTGTTCGTCGTGTACGCGTGCCCGGCTCACAGCTGACGGCAGACTCGTGACCTGCCTCTTCGCCAATACAGGCCACAATCTTAAAGTACTGCTGCGCGGCGGCATGACGGACGAGAAGCTGCTCGATGTCCTGCGCAGCATCTGGTTGCAGCGCAAAGATCGTTATTCAGAAGAACGCCTGGCCGCCTTGCACTCCGCGACCGGTTACGACCCCAAAGAACACAAGAAGATTGAGATGATTAGTTTGGGCGGGTAGAGTTTCGGGTGCGTGGGACACCTCCTCTGGTTTGCAATCAGTAGGTCGTCGGTTCGACTCCGATGGGTAGCTCTCTTTAACTTCCTGTATTTGCAGGGGGGTTTTTCATCTCGCCTGCTCTACCAACTGCGCCCGTTCTGGTTTTGGTTGCGGATTGTTGCGGGGGAAGATCTTATATGAACTCGGCCTCATCATGTACAGAAGAAGCTACCCGTCACGCAGGAACTGCCGACGCGAGGATCAGCACCTCATACTGTTCCTGCAGTCGAATGACGAGTTCGTGGACTCGATCCCGGGCCTGGTAGATTTCTTCTGTATTCAGGGGAAGTCGAACCTCCACACTGATATCTTCGTCTTCCAGCGGAGTGGCACGAGGAACAATTTGCGCCTGCGGATAAAGCGCCAGCACCCCTTTAACCAGTTCTGCCGTGGCGGCAGAGACATTTAAGGCTGGATATTTCATGGCCTGAAGGCTCATACTTTCTCTAAGTCCGCTAGGCTATTGAATTTACACAACTCGTGGGGGATTCCTTATCAAAAAGTCGTGGACAACTCAGGCAGCACCGCTAGCGTCTTGAGGTCATAGATCTGGACCGACCCGACTCGATTTTCTTCAAGCGTCAGTACACCAACCGTTCCTGGTTGAGCCGAATAATTGTGTGGATAGGTCGGGCTACCGGGATTGATGACTAGCACGTCATCGTAGCGCCGGATACGCTCGACATGTGTATGGCCACACACGATGATGTCAGGCCGGCGATCAAAATACTGATCCATAGTCCGCTGAATGGGCCACTGGGGATATTCGTTCGGGTCTAATACATCGTGAACCAGGCCGAGCGTGTAGCCGGCACACTGGGTCACGGCGGTCTCGTGGAGCCGAGGATCGTCCGGCACGACTGCGCGTCCGCCCGAACCTTCGTCGCCATTACCGCGACAGGCGAGAACGGGTGCAGTTTCTTCGAGCCAGTCAAGAACGTCGAGACAGTGCAGATCGCCAGCATGTAAAATCAGGTCCATGCCCTTGAAAACCGTTCGGACCTGGCTCGGGAGTTCGGGCATGGCTTCGGGGATATGCGAGTCGGCAATGAGTCCAATTTTCATAGCTGTGGGCACTTCCAATGGTCGCTCTGACTTTGTTGATATACCGGCTAGACATCTTAGAAGCAACGTGACAACAATGAAGATATTCGAAAATATTCAAGGAAATTTCCAAGTATGACAGAGGGGAGAGAGATGTCTGTAGACCAAGAATTGCATCTGCCTCTGATGACGCTCAGCGAGGAAGAGGATCTATTTCGGAAGACGGTGCGGGAGTTTGCTGAGGAACAAATCAAACCCCGCGTGATGGACATGGACCGCGAGGCTAAGATCCCGAGTGAGCTGATCGATCAACTCTTTGTCCTTGGCGTGATGGGCATCGAAATTCCTGCCGCCTATGGCGGTGCTGAGTCCAGTTTCTTTATGGCGATCCTGGCTATTGAAGAGCTTGCGCGCGTTGATCCATCTGTGGCCACCTGTGTTGATGTACAAAACACCCTGGTAAACAACGCTTTGGTGCGTTGGCTCAACCCGGATCAAAAAGCCAAGTTTTTCCCGCGTCTCGCTACGGACACAGTGGGTGCCTATGCGCTCTCTGAGTCCGGTTCCGGTAGCGATGCCTTTGCCCTAAAAACGCGCGCTCGTCTCGACGGCTACACTTTTGTCCTCAACGGCCGGAAAATGTGGACGACCAATGGTGGAGAAGCCGGTCTGTATCTGCTCTTTGCCAATGCCGCGCCAGACAAAGGGTATAAGGGCATTACCGCCTTTGTAGTGGAACGCGATATGCCCGGTTTTAGCGTAGGGAAAAAAGAAGACAAACTTGGCATTCGCGCCAGCTCAACCTGCGAGCTGATTCTCGAAGACGTTCGGGTCCCACGTAGTCAGGTCGTCGGTGAAATAGGGCAAGGCTATAAAGTCGCCGTTGAGACGCTCAACGAAGGGAGGATTGGGATTGGTGCCCAGATGGTTGGCCTGGCCCAGGGTGCATTTGCGTGCGCGCTGGCCTATGCCAAGGAGCGATCACAGTTTGGCCGCCCGATTGCAGATTTTCAGGCGGTCCAATTTGAGCTGGCTGAGTTAGCGACCGAAATCGAAGCGGCGCGCCTCATGGTCTATAACACCGCGCGCCTGAAAGAGAGTGGGCAGCCCTTTGCTCACACGGCTGCCATGACCAAATATTTCTGCTCGCAGGTGGGCGAGCGCGTTGCCTCACGCGCGCTGGAGATTTTTGGTGGAGTCGGTTTTACCAAGGAATACCCAGCCGAAAAATACTACCGGGATGCCAAGATCGGCAAGATCTATGAAGGCACCTCCAATATGCAGCTCAAAACCATCGCCGCAAACTTGTTGAGGAGCTGACACATGGCACAGCCACAACGCGTTGTTACCGACACTATGGCTGGGCTCTCCATGCCCGACTTCGACATCTGGAGTGAGCGGGTCGCTACCGTGCTGGGACAAAACCCCGGCCCGTTCACCGGCCCGGGGACAAACACCTATCTGGTCGGCACAGGCAAACGGCCCATCCTGCTCGACACAGGCGTGGGCTTAGACGTCTATGATCCCTTATTGGAAAAAGGGCTGTCAGAGACCAAAGGCGCAAACGAACTCCAAGAGATCGTCCTGACTCATGTGCATCAGGATCACATTGGCGGAGTACCGAATGTAAAAAAGCGCTTCGGCGAGTTAACCGTATCCAAGCACATCTGGCCGGAAAAAGATCAGGCCTATGATTTTCCGTTGACTTATATTGAAGACGGTGCCCAGGTCGAAACAGATGGAGTGACACTGCGCGCGATCCACACCCCGGGCCATGCCAAGGATCACTTGTGCTACTACCTGGAAGAAGAAAAAGCCCTCTTTACGGGCGATCTCGTGCTTGGGGCGGGTACCACGGTGGTGCCTGAAGAAGGCGGCGGCTTGATCCAGTATATGGCCTCGCTCCGGAAACTCCTCGACCTTGATCTTGCGGTGATCTACCCTGCCCACGGTCCGGCCATACGCGATCCCTACAAAAAGCTGAACCAGTATATCGCCCACCGCGAACTACGGGAGCAGCAAGTACTGGACGCTTTACATGCGGGACTCACCGAAATTCCGGTGATGGTGAAACGTATTTACACCGATGTGCCGAAGTTTCTCCATGCCGCAGCAGGGAATTCCGTGCAGTCTCACCTGAATAAGCTCAAAGCCGAAGGGCTGGTCAAACAAGATGGTGAGCAGTGGGCGTTAGTCTGACACCGTAGCCGTTCTCGGATCAAAAGGGCGAGGAAACCTCGCCCCCTACAGCAATCGATTCTTAGCTAAACAGCACCTTCGCCAACTCCGCTCGGTACCGATCAGACAAATGACTCCGAGAGCCGACCACATCAAAGATTTCGAGCATGGCCTTGCGCGCGCCTTCGTCGCGGAATATGCGATCCTCTTTTAGAATCTCCAGATATTCTGCTAGCGCCTCGTCATAACGAGTGGAAGCCGCGAGAATCTGGGCTAACTCAAACCGGGCGTCCAGGTCATTGGGGTTCGCTGCAAGTTTCTCCCGGTAGGCGGCTTCCTCACCCGCATGGGCCCCGCTCTGCTTGACACGCACTTGAGCTGCCAACTGCTGGGCCTCATCATATTCTCGTGCATTAGGAGAAAGACGCTCAAGCAAGGCCAGAGCATCAGCGTTCTCGTCCTTAGCAGCTAAGAGACGGGCGAGCCCCAGCAACGCTTGGGGTTGTCGAGCCTCCTTAGAAAGCGCGGCGCGATACAGGCTCTCCGCTCCCTGGTCCTTTCCCTGCTCCTGGAGGCTGAGACCCCGCTGGGCGAGAGAATCCGCCTCCGACGGGAGCAGTTCCTCAATAAACTTCCGGATAGCCGGCTCTGGCAGGGCTCCCACAAACTCATTCGCAACCGCGCCTTCCTTTACGGCTTTAACCGCAGGGATACTACTCACTTGAAAGGACTGGGCCAGGGCCGGGTTTTCGTCCACGTTGACCTTGGCCAGAACGAACTTCCCTTGCTGTTCATCCGCGATTTTTTCTAACACCGGACCGATGGCGCGGCATGGACCGCACCACGGTGCCCAGAAATCTAGAACAACAGGAACGTTATACGAACGCTCTAGCACATCTTGCTCAAAATCTTTCTCGTTCACATCAACGGTCCACTCACCCATAGGATTCTCCCTGAGAGATAAGTTTTCATTACTTTTTTGAGTAGCTGAGACATGCGGACGCATATCCCCCGACTCGGTGTGGCTATCTTACCACACCCAGATACCGCCTTCCATCTTGCCATCTTGCCAGCCTGTTACAAATCTGAGAAAGGTATAGGTCTTCAAGTGACTGCTGCCCAAGAGAGACAGGGGCGTAAAGGGGTACATCATGGCTGCCAAGACAATGTTTGAAAAAATTTGGGAATCGCATGTGGTACGGACCGAAGACGACGGCACCGCACTCTTGTATGTTGACCGTCACCTCACCCACGAAGTGACCTCTCCCCAGGCCTTCGAGGGCTTGCGACTGGCCGGACGTGACGTGCGCCGCACCCGAGCCACTATAGCCGTGCCTGACCATAATGTTCCAACAACAGACCGGGATAAACCGATTGCGGATGCGGTGGCCGCCAGGCAAATCGAGGCCCTACAAGAGAACTGTCGCACGACGGGCATCCAAATTTTTGATATAGACGACATCCGCCAGGGCATCGTCCACATTATCGGGCCAGAGCAAGGACTCACGCTTCCCGGCATGGTCATTGTGTGTGGGGATTCCCATACCGCCACGCATGGCGCGTTTGGCGCGCTCTCCTTTGGCATTGGTACCAGCGAGGTTGAGCATGTTTTAGCTTCCCAATGTCTGCTGCAAAAGAAAGCCAAGACTATGCAGATTCGGGTTGAGGGAATATTACCCGAGCACTGTTCAGCCAAAGATATTATTCTGGCCATCATTGGAAAAATCGGGACTGCAGGCGGAACGGGTCACGTTATTGAGTACACGGGCTCTGCCATCTGGGCATTATCAATGGAAGGCCGCATGACACTGTGCAATATGTCCATTGAAGGCGGAGCGCGCGCGGGTATGGTTGCTCCGGACGAAAAGACGTTTTCCTATATCAAAGGCAGACCGTTCGCGCCCAAAGACGACATGTTCGAGCGTGCGGTAGCAGCCTGGAAGCAACTGCCCTCAGACCCTGACGCAAGCTTTGATAAGATTCTAGAGCTGCAAGCTGAAGACATTGCACCCCAAGTCACCTGGGGCACCAATCCCGGCATGGTGACAGATATCACCGGGATTGTTCCAAGTCCTTCCGACATGCCTTCGCCAGAAACGCAAGAGGCGACACAGCGAGCACTCGTATACATGGATCTCACCGCAGGAACACCACTTACTGAGATTACGATAGATCGGGTTTTTATTGGCTCATGCACCAATTCACGCATTGAGGATCTGCGCATTGCCGCCCAGTACGCCAAGGGGAAAAAAGTGGCTTCAACCGTCAATGCTTTAGTCGTTCCGGGCTCTGGCTTAATAAAAAAGCAAGCCGAAGCCGAAGGCCTGGATACAATCTTTAAAGACGCAGGGTTTGAATGGCGCGAAGCCGGCTGTTCGATGTGCCTGGCCATGAACGCTGACACACTGCAGCCCGGCGAACGTTGCGCCTCAACCAGCAACCGCAACTTTGAAGGCCGCCAGGGCAAGGGAGGCCGGACGCATCTTGTCTCCCCGGCCATGGCCGCTGCGGCTGCCATTGAAGGTCGTTTTGTTGACATCAGGAACTGGAGCTAGTCCCTTGCTGTAGACACAAAGGAAAACGCTATGCACGCTTTTACGACGCTCACAGGCATTCTTGCCCCGCTCGACCGAGTTAATGTTGATACCGATCAAATTATCCCTAAGCAATATCTGAAAACCATTAAGCGCACGGGTATGCGTGAAGGCTTATTCTCCGATTGGCGCTACGCAAGCGACGGCAATCCACAGGACGGCTTTGTATTAAATCAGCGGCGCTACGAAGGGGCGAGCATTCTCCTGGCACGCGCTAACTTTGGCTGCGGATCGTCTCGTGAACATGCGCCGTGGGCCTTGTTAGACTATGGCTTTCGGTGCGTCATCGCACCCAGCTTTGCCGACATATTTTCTGGCAATTGCTTCAAAAACGGCATGCTTCCAGTTGTCTTAAAAAACGAGGAAATCGATCAATTATTCAAAGAAGTCGAGGCCCAGCCGGGCTATCAACTCACCATCGATTTAGCAGCGCAGACTGTCACCACGCCGAGTGGGACGAATTTTCATTTCGACGTTGATCCGTTTCGGAAAGACTGTCTGCTGAACGGCTCGGATGAAATTGAGCTCACGCTGCAAAACGAGGCGGATATCACCGCGTATGAGCAACGCCGCAAAGACAAAGCACCCTGGCTGTTTCCGGATTTACAGTAAGGAAAAGGGGCTAATCCCCAACCCCCAGCCCCCAATCCCTTACGTAATAGATATTAACCATGTCCTCTTATCCCCTCACGGCTGAAGAGGCTGCTTTACTCCATCAAGCCGCAGGTATGGCTGGAGACCGGTTGGCTCGGCAGGAGAATGACACGGGTGTCCGTTCTATGGAAACGCTCTTGACTCTGCTCGAAGAGGAGCAACCGCACGCCGTCAGCCTCAATGTTCTCCAACGCGAAGTGCTCGGAAAGATGTTAATGAACTTGTCCTTTGATCTGCTTCGTGAGGACGAAGACGAGCGCTCGGCTCTTGCCGAGGACTTGGCTGAACGTCTGTTTCAAGACGGAGAAGGAGAAGACGAATGAAATTTGGTGTTGTCATCCGCAATATGGGTCCAACAGCAACCCGAGAAACGCTCGGCGCATGCGCCAAGGCGGTAGAAGAAGCCGGCTTTGATGCGGCGTTTGTGGTCGATCACCTGGCTATTCCGCCTGATCAAACCGAGGGCTCAGACGGACGTTATTTTGAGCCATTGACCACGCTGGCGTATTTTGCGGCACTGACCCAAAGAATCCGGCTCGGCATTTCCGTCCTTGTCTTTCCCTACCGTCCTGCGGTATATATGGCCAAACAAATTGCCACACTCCAAGAGTTATCGGGCGAACGCATCATCCTAGGTGCGGGAGTAGGCTGGCTGCGACCGGAATTTGAAGCCTTGGGAGTTGATCCACGCAAACGCGGCGCACTCACCAATGAAACTCTCGAAGTCATGCATCAATTATTCGACAATGATGTGAGTTCCTACGATGGTACACATATCAAATTCCCGGAATTTGTTTTCGCGCCGCGTCCGGCCCGCCCGCCTCTCTGGATTGGTGGCATGGGGCCGAAAGCAATCGAGCGGACGATTAAATATGGCGACGGCTATTATCCGATCGGACTCCAGTCAGGCGAGCTGGCCCGGATCGCCGCACATTTAAAAGAGGAGTCAGAAAAGCACGACCGGTCTATGCCGGATCTGATCGTCGGCGGCATGATCCGCGAAGGGAGTCCCGAGCCGATGATAGACCGCATCTCGGCCATGCAAGAAGCCGGGGCCAATTACTATATCCTGGGTCTAGGGCGCTACACGGACGCAGAGACTTTCCGCCGCGGCATTGAACGCTTCGCAACCGAGGTGATGCCCAAAATCAGCTGAGGGTAGCGAACACCAAGTTCTTCGTAGCGGCGGGGTGGGTTTCGGGCCTGTCCGGCCACCCACCCCGGCCTTCGGCCACCCCTCCAAGGAGGGGATAGAACGCCGAGTAGCCCGACTAAGGCTTAAGTTGTGACTGATGCCCTATGTCGCTGCCCTCTTCTTTTCAGCCTCGCCCCTTCACCAGTTCCAACAACCGCCCAGGAAAGTCCGACATCACTCCGTCTACCCCAAGATCAAGTAAGCTATTCATCTCATGTGGATCATTAATCGTCCAGACATGAATCTCTAAACCGAGCCGATGTGCAGCCGCAACGGTCTGTTCCGTCACCAAGGCTATGTCTTGATACTTGGGTGGAATTTGAAGCGCCTGGCCAGGCGGCTGATATCCTTCTAGCTGACCGGTGGCAACGCGCTGGATAAAATCGGCAACCTCGCTATAGCCAAGGTTAGTCGGGATATCCGGCGCCAGCGCTCTAGCACGGACGAGAACAGCGTCATGTTCTGAGGCCAGGCTCACATCATCGGCTTTGCTGCAGTCTCTCACAACAGCAATCACCTGCTCTTCGATGGGCGGATCTGATTGTTTAATCTCAACCGTAAACTTCACGTTCGGGAAGCTGCCAAGCGCTTCTCTCAGCGACGGAATAATGACATCAGAGGCACGAAAGGGCAGGGTCTTGCCGTCATCGGGCGAAAACCGATAGCCGGCATCAAGCTGCTGGAGTGCGGCCAGGGAGTATGCGCTCACTCCACCCAGGCCATTTGTCGTCCGCTCGATAGTCCCATCATGAATGACCATAATCGGACCATCTTTAGCCGCCTGGACATCCAGCTCAATGTATTCGACTCCTAGATCCACAGCCCGCTGAAACGCCGCCATGGTATTTTCCGGTGCCTCGCCGCTGGCACCACGATGGCCAAACAATCTGGGTTTTGGTCCGTCGAAGAATTTGGTCATATTCTGCTCTTTGCTCTCCGTTTTCCTTTGCTTCTATCTGCCGGAAAGCCTAGACAAGCGCAACCTACTAGAATTTTCCTAAGATATATCCACCGCTATGAACTCTATTACTCTCTTTTTCGCAATCTGATTCGGGTATATCTAGGAAATGCTATCTAGATCTTTCCGGGATACATTCTCGCCCTAAGCTAATAGGGCTTTTTTACCTTGGTCGATTCCCTTCGACAGGCAGTCACTTTCCTGGACCTTTCACAGTGGCAAAGGGAGAAAGAGTTCTCCATTGTTTTTATGGCTCTGGCTCAATGAGCTGACGCGGCAAAAGATCCTGACGTGCAGAATGCTGTTACCGAAAAACTGACAGACGCCTAGATAAAGATGGCGCAGCAACCTGCACAATATCTGTCAATTCTGAACGCTATGCTCGTAGTGACCGCAAACAGCAATCAAACAAACCGCATCTCTGAATTCTACAAATGGTGGAAGGGGATAATAGAAAAAGCAGAGAAACAAATCCCTCAAGAAGTTTACGAGACAGCCGTGCTACTCACGCGGCACCTACCTGTTGCAAATCAGGAGGGATTAGCGGAGGTTAAAAATTTACTGGCCATGAATACGTAGGGACCGTAAAATCTTCATAGCGACGGCAATCTGTACGTAAACCAAGTATGAAGCACCTACAGGGATTACAGATACACCTCCATATCCAGTCGATCAAAAGTACTCACCGGACGTTTGCGATGGCGAGGTGACTCCCGCTCTTCAGCTTCGACCAGTCAAAGGTTCTCCAAAACTCTTAGATCCGTACTGACATTTTTAATATTTCGTCCGGCCAATTAGGCCAATTGGCGCACTGATTGGGGGTGGTTTCTTCGGATCAGCGTCAGCAGTTCAAGTCGTTTTGGAGTAAGCATCCGAGCCATTTCCTTGATACTGGGGAAAGACAGAACCGGGGTAGGGCGCGAGATTTTTTCGCCTTTCCGTGAGGCTTTGGAAACGGCAGAAAACGCCTCGCCTACTTGCTCGAAAAAATCTTCCTCCGGCTGCACGATAATCTTAATCCGTTTTAACTTCATAAGCGTCCTTTCTTCGCTAACTCAACGTCCCGGCGAAAGTCGAAAAGAAGCCGCTCAACGCCTCGCCACTCGTAGGGGAGTTCGTTTCCCCGCAAGTGTCTATGATGTCCCTTACCTTGTTCAAAATCATAGCGGAGAACGGTTACTCCACTTTCTCGCTCGTAGAGCTGGAGCCGGTATGCCGTGCAATCCGGGTTTTTTTGTCGGAGAAAATTCAAAAATGGCAACCTCAATTATGAGCGATGTTGATTCTACTGGTTCTTTGAAGCGATAAACTTCTCTCGCTCGCGTTCTTCGTGGCCTCGCCATCTGTTGGTATACATACCATCAAATAAAGAAGCGGGGACCTCCTTTATTAAATGCTTTGCAATGTTTTAATTGAGAATCGCAGCTCGCTATTCTCAACTGCTCCGGTCGGGAGCGAGTCGGTTTCTCCAAACAAAGGAGGTTTCCATGTGGCCGAACGGCAAACGTTGCGCAGTTGGACTGAGTTTTGATTTTGATGCGGAGACGCTCTGGTTTAAGACGATGCGGCAGCCCTACCCCGGCCAGATGTCACGTGGGGAGTATGGCGCGCGGGCTGGGGTACCACGCATTCTCAATCTACTCAAAAAATACGACCTGAAGGCCACCTTTTTCGTGCCAGGTTGGTCAGCCGATAAATATCCCCATTTGGTTGAACAGATGTATGCCGACGGGCATGAGATCGGACATCATGGTTATGAGCACGAATTTGTCGGGAACAAGGGACGTGAAGTTGAACTCGAGGTTTTACTCAAAGGCACGGAGAGCCTCAAACGCATTACCGGCACAGCACCCAAAGGCTACCGCTCCCCAGCCGGCAATACTGGTCCGCACACACTCGATCTCTTGCTCGACAATGATTTTGTGTATGACAGCAGTCTGGTTGGCGATGACGATCCGTACTGGCTGACTACTCTACAGACCAGCCGCCAGCTGCTCGAAGTCCCCTATAGCTGGGAGCTGGACGACGCAGCGCATTTCCTGTTTAGCTTTTCTCCCTACTACGCTGGCATGTCGAGCCAGAACAAGGTGTACGAAATTTGGCACGCCGAGTTTGACGGGGCATATGCCGATGGAGGCTTTCTCAGCATCGTCATGCATCCGCAAATCATTGGACGTCGTTCGCGCATGGCTATGTTGGAACGCCTCATCCAACATATATTGGGGCATGAGGGTGTCTGGTTTGCCACCCATCTCGAAGTCGCCCAGGCGTGGCTGCAGGAATCCGACAATAAATCGTAGACTCATGCCAGTCAAAATTCATTGACCCTCAATAGGGCGGGTGTTAGGGTTTTGTCTAAGTGCTGAAACTGAGGGGAAATTCACATGAATGGCATACATGACATGGGCGGCATGACCTGCTTCGGCCCGGTCAAACCGGAAGAGAATGAGCCGGTCTTCCATGCCGAGTGGGAAAAACGAATGTTTGCGATGACCATGCTCGGCATGGGGCAGCTGGATACGCTGGACGGATTCCGGCACGCCGTCGAGCGCATGGACCCGGCTCATTATTTGTCGTCAACATATTACGAACACTGGCTTGCGGCGCTTGAAACACTCGCACTAGAAAAAGGCCTGCTCACACCAGAAGAGCTTGCGACTGGAACCGCAACAGAGACAGGCAAGGAAGCAGAAGGGCCACTACCGCCTGAAGCAGTCTCGGCAGTCGTTCATGCGGGTGCACCCACCAATCGAGAAACAGGCAGACTCACCCCTCGTTTCAAGGCGGGAAACAGAGTCCAAGCGCGCAATCTCAATCCGACCGGACATACGCGCCTGCCACGCTATGTGCGCGGCAAAAACGGCGTGATCGCCCAGGTCCACGGCACCTTCGTCTACCCGGACACCAATGCCCACGGAAAAGGCGAGCAGCCCCAGCCTCTGTATTCTGTGTGTTTTGATGCGCATGAACTCTGGGGCCCGGACGTTTCTGGCGCAGACAGTCTGTATATCGATTTGTGGGAAGACTATCTCGATCCAGCCTAAGGAGAACGACCATGGGCAATGAACATTCTCACGGCAGTAGCGCCCACAGCGCACCGCCGAATCCATATCTTGAGAAACACACCACTCCGGAACAGACGGAAGCGCTTGAAAAACGTGTCCGAACACTGGAATCCTTATTGATCAAAAAGGGCCTGGTGTCGGCTGAGACACTCGACAAGATGGTGGAAACCTACGAGAACGACATCGGCCCGCTCAATGGCGCGAAGGTTGTTGCCCGGGCTTGGGTCGACCCGGCGTACAAGGAACGCCTACTCAAAGATGCCACCCCAGCCATTGCTGAACTGGGCTTTAGCGGCCTGCAAGGCGAACATATGGTCGTGGTCGAAAACACTCCCAGTGTCCACAACCTGGTCGTCTGCACCCTGTGCTCGTGCTACCCCTGGCCGGTCTTAGGCCTCCCCCCGGCATGGTTCAAGGAAGCCGCGTATCGGTCACGGTCTGTTGTTGATCCGCGTGGAGTGCTGCACGATTTCGGCCTTACCCTTGATGAGTCGGTTGCCATTAAGGTCTGGGACAGCAGCGCCGAGATCCGTTACATGGTCCTGCCCGAGCGTCCAGCGGGAACCGAGGGTATGAGTGAAGAAGAACTCGTAGCTCTGGTCACCAGGGATGCAATGCTCGGCGTGACCAAGGCCGAGTCTCGCGTAGCATGAAATTAACGCCGAACCGCAATATTTCAAATATCGAAGGGGACGCGGTCCTGCCTCGTAAGAATGGCGAGCTCGTTTTCCACGATGCCTGGGAACGTCGGGCCTTTGCTCTGGCAGTCGCCCTGTGTGAACAAGGCCACTACCAGTGGGACGAATTTCGCGACCATCTGATCGCAGAAATTGACGCTGCGGACAAAGCGAAAGCCCAATCCCCGGACACGTCTTTTCCTGGCTATTACGAGAATTGGCTTGCCTCGTTTGAAAAAGTCCTGATCGAAAAAGGTATCTGTACCCTAGATCAGCTCCCATCGAAAACGACCGAATAGTCGGCTCCTTTGCTTGAGCAAAACCTGCAGATCTTGCAGGACCTGCAGATCCTCCAGGTCCCGCGACCTGATCGGCCAACCTATACACGAATCCCAGTCGTATGTGTGTAGAGATGAATCTGACCACATTCGAATGAGACGTGCCCTAATCTTCACGACTTTCTCGCCGATACCAGTACCAAGAAGTACCAAGAGGAAGTGAGGACATGCCGTGAGAGCGACGCGCAAGCAATTGCTGGCTAGCCGTGCAGAAACCCTCGATCAACAGGAACGGCGTCTCAAGACACGACTGCGCCAAGCCCTGAACGAGCTTGATGATCAGGAACGAGAGTTTCAGGACAAAGAACGTACTCTCGAAAAATTGTCACCCTGCCCGTGTTTCTGGCAAAGGATGCTGCAGAGCCGGACTGTGTTCCTATCCTCGATCGTCTCAAATCAGAACTCAAAAAGGGCATCGACCGGCCAACGCTGGAGCTGATTCTTACGGACCTGACGGACCGTATTACACGGCAGGCAGACGAGAATCCGACGCGTCAGCCGCCGGCGCTACAAGCGGTTCGCAAGACACAGGTGGAACAGCAGCTACACAAGAAAGCGACCTCGCCGACGCCGGCTTCCCCCTCTCTCGCTCAACCAGAAACCAGGCCAGATGCTTCTCGTCCTTCTTCCCGGTCACAACCTTCCCGGCCACAACACGGGAGTGTTAACACAGACAGTCAACCGCCCGGGTCACGGCACAGGAGTGAAGGCAGTACGAAACAATCCGACCCGCAGCAGGCAACACACAGCGCCCAGCTCTCTCAACACGCAGAGGCTTCTCGCCCTCCCTCTGGGTCACGACACCGGAATACCACAAAAGAAAATCAATACGCGGGAAAGTCGAACACGGACAGTGTCGTTCGGCACAAAAACAACGAAGCTGAACCACAGCTGCGTACCCTGTTTGCCTCTGCCATGGAGCATCTGTCGCAAGAGAACCAGCCGGCCCTGGCCGAACGGATCGCTCAGGTGACAAAGACTATTCAGCCCTCTGGCCTGTTGTCCCGCATCGAAGACCTCCACCATCAGTTCGACGATCTTCTGAAACAATATACTCTGCTGCATGCAGACGAGCGTCTGAAAGCCGCCGAGGTTCTGCGTGACATTGCCACAAAATTAGCCGAGGTTGAGAGCAATTTCGCACCCTCCCTCGTGGTAAATCAGAAAGAAGTCAGCGCTGATAACGCCAAGTTCATCCAGACCGTCGAAGGCTATTTAGCGGCTCTGACAGAGGCGACACAGTTCACCGATCTGACAGCCGTGCATCATCTGATTACGGAAAAACCGAGCGCATGCGCGTGGTGGTTCAAACAAAACGCGAGTTTGATGCAAAACAGGCGGCCGCCTTTGAGGCAAAGATTCAGAGTCTCGAACAACAGATGCAGGAAGCAAACGATCGCCTTTCAGATATGCAACGGCAGGTGTACCGAGACCCATTGCTCGACGGCATTGCCAATTGGCTCGCCTTTAACGAACAGCTTGGTCTGACGCTGGCGACGTCCCAGGAGAGGGAAGAGCCGTGTTGCCTCATCATGTTTGACATCGATCACTTCAAAACCATTAACGATACCTACGGCCATCAGGCCGGGGATCAGGTGCTGAAAACTATCTCAACGTGTGTGCGCTCTACCCTGCGTCCCGCAGACTTTCTCGCCCGTTATGGTGGCGATGAATTCTGCATTCTGCTGCCTCGGACTGAGCTGGAAACTGCCACTCAGATCGCGCAGCAATTATGTGATCTCTTCCGTCGGACCAGTTTGTCGTATGAAACAGCTGTCCTACAGGTGACGCTGAGTGTAGGTGTGGCCGCCTTGTGTCCGGAAGACAGCCCTGAGACCTTTCTCGAACGCGCCGATCAAGCTTCATACTACGCTAAAGAGCAGGGGCGAGATCAAGCCTGTACCGAAGCCGTCCTCAGCCCGGATGAAGATTCTCCATCAAAGCTAAAAAAGGCGCTCGGTTTTTTCGCGAAAGCACTGCCGTTCAAGAAAAACGCAGCGTAGTAATACAGGTCTCAGGCAGCGGCCGTACTCTTGGTATCAATCAAGAGCATCGAGTCCGGCCTGGGAGCAGGCAACATCTTCATCAACCGTTCCACCGCCAACGCCTATCCCGCCAATGACCTCGCCATCGACGACAATGGGGAGCCCACCGCCGACCATCGTCGCGCGCGAGAAGTGCGACAGACCGATCACCAGCGACTGATCTTCTTTAATAGCGTTGTACAGATCTTGGGTTCCCACCCCGAATAACGCTGTAAACGCCTTGCGTTGGCAGCCCTCAAGACCAAGCAGCGCGGCACCATCCATACGCCCAAACGCTTTGAGATTACCTCCATCGTCAACCACCGCCACATTCTGTTTACACCCCAGCTGTGCCGCTTTTGTCACAGCGGCAGCCACCATTTTTGCGGCGGATTCGTACGAGATCGTCTGCTTCACATATGTCTTGGCCATAAACTGTCCTCCTTTGCCGCTACCCCTACTAGGCCTGCTCCCAAGAGTCAAGTCTGACGCTTTGCTCGCTCTTGATCTTCGTCTTGATACTTATGCGCAGGACAAGATAGTGTCCGGGTAGAGAAAGGAGGGGCCCCCGGTATGTTTCTCATGCGGTTTACGGAACGGGCATATGTGGACTACTCGGAACAGGATGTTCGCCAGAGCTTTCGCAGCTCCGTCCGGCTCACATTTTCAAATTCCCATTTTGATCCGGCCTTAGGTGCAGATCTCTATAACGCCTATCTCGACGAATACGAGTATGCCGAAGAAGTCGGCTTTGACGGTCTGATGCTGAACGAGCATCACAATACCCCAACCTGTATGGGCGCGGCCATGAATCTCGAAGCCGCGATTCTGGCCCGGACGACCAAACGGGCCAAGCTCGTCTTGCTCGGCAATCCTCTGCCGATCTTCGATAACCCCCTGCGTCTGGCAGAAGAGCTGGCGGAAATCGATATGATTTCCAGAGGACGCCTCGTATCCGGCTTTGTGCGCGGGACAGGCATCGAAAGCTGGGCGACCAATACCAACCCAGTCTATAATCGAGAGCGCTTTCAAGAGGCGCATGACCTGATCATCAAAACCTGGACCACCCCGGGTCCGTTTCGCTGGGAAGGCAAGCATTATCAGTTTCGAGTGGTCAACCCATTTGTGCGTCCGCTGCAACAGCCACATCCGCCGATCTGGGTTCCCGGCGTCGGCAGCCCTGAGACATTAATCTGGTGCGCCCGCCATCATTACCCCTATATCTACCTTGAAACCGACCCGCAGGTGACCTTGGACCTGACGGAGATCTACACCGAGGCGGCAAAAGAGGCCGGCTATGAGCCGGGTCCGCAGAACTTCGGCTATTTGGTCCGCGTACACGTGCAGGACACAGACGAAAAGGCGTATGAGGTCGGCAAAGGATTTTTGATAGGCAATGCCGGTGTCGGCCGCGTGCCTTTGCCGGGCGATTTCATGGCCCCGCCTGGATATAATTCACGCGAAGGAGCCAAACGCATTGTGGATCAATACAAACGCTATGCCTTGCGGCCTGACCCGCTGTACGGCGGCGTCGATTCCGCCGGCTGGCAAAAGGTAGTCGAAAGCAATCGGGTCATTGTCGGTAATCCGGATACAGTCATAAAAAAATTACGGGCGGTGCTGAGTGTGGTCCGTCCAGGCATTCTTGGTGTGTGGACGAATGACGGCACCATCGGGCATGCGGACACCATGCGCTGCCTGGCGTTGATGGAACATGACGTCCTGCCCGCCCTGCAGGAAATGGGCAAAGAGCTGGATCTGCCGGGGCCTTTTGAGCAAGCGCCGTAGCGCAGAATGGTAGGGACCCAGTGCTCAAGAGCGGAGCCTGCCTACAAGAAGAGACACAAAGATGACAGCATACGAAGAACACTTTGTTGAGGTCGCGGGAGCTAACATCCACTTCCTCAAAGGCGGACGGGGGCAACCCCTCGTCATGTTGCACAGCATCGAAGGCAATCTGGGTTGGCGGCGTTACCATGCACAGCTGGCCGAGCATTTCACTGTATACGCCCCGACGTGTCCCGGTTTTGGCAAGTCCGAACGCCCGCCATGGTTAGAAACCTTTGCCGACCTAGCTCGGTTCAGCCTGTGGCTCCTGGATCAACTCGATCTCAAGAACGTCACACTAGCCGGACACTTCATGGGCGGCTGGCTGGCAGCGGAAATGGCAGTCATGTCGCCCCACAGCCTTGACGGTCTTATTTTGATTGATGCCGCCGGTATTCAACCTCAGCAGGGGGAGATCGCCGATATCTTTCTGCACGGCCTGCAAGGGACCCGGCAACTTGCCTATTTCGATCTGCAGCAGATCCCCGAATATGAAGAGCTGTTTGCAGACAAGCCGTCCAAGGAAGAACGAGAAGTCCGGGCACGCAATCAGGAAACCGTCGTTCGCTACTGTTGGAAGCCGTATATGTTCAGCCCCAGCCTGCCGGGCCTGTTGGGCCGGGTACGTATGCCAACGCTGATCGTGTGGGGACAAGACGACCGGATCGTGCCACTCGAGTGTGGCGAATTATACCAGCAAGCCATATCCGGTTCACGCTTAGAGATTCTGCCGCAGTGCGGGAACTGTCCACCCTTAGAAAAGCCGGATGAATTTACCCAACTCGTCCGCAATTTTCTCACGTAGTTTGAACCTTGAACCCTTCGACCCTGCTCAGGGTAGACTTTGAACTGTGAAAGGAAACCATATGCCACTGCATCCACAAGTCGAAAAAGCTATCGAGCAAATGGCCGCTGCGGGGCCGCCACTCCACCATATGTCGCCGCAAGAAGCGCGCAGCGCCATGGAAACGATGCGCGGCGTTCCAGATGACCCCGAGCCGGTTGACAATGTCGAAGATCGGATGATCCCCGGCGTTGCAGGCAAACAACTCATCCGTATCTACACGCCTGAGGGTCAGGGGCCATTTCCTATTCTTGTCTATTTCCACGGCGGCGGCTGGGTCGTCGGCAGCATTAATACTGTAGATGCGTCCTGCCGTGCGTTTACCAATCTCGCCGCCTGTATGGTTATCTCCGCAGACTATCGACTCGCACCAGAGGACAAGTTTCCGGCAGCGGTCGACGACTGTTACGCTGCGACACGGTGGGTAGCGTTAAACGCGGCAGCCTTAAACGGAGATGCCTCTCGGATTGCTGTTGGTGGTGAAAGCGCAGGTGCTAACCTGGCAGCGGCGGTTACCCTAAAGGCGCAAGAAAGTGGCCTGCCTTCTCTCGTCTATCAACTTCTCATGTACCCGGTCACGGCTCACGCATTTGATATGCCGTCACACAAAGAAAATGCAGAAGGCTATTTTCTAACAACTGAGATGATGGTGTGGTTCTGGGATCAATACCTCGCCAGTGATGCAGACGGACAAAATCCATTAGCTTCACCGCTACGAGCATCGACCGACCAATGCCGCTCTCTCCCCCCCGCCTTTGTTGCCACTGCAGAATACGATCCATTGCGGGACGAGGGAGCAGCGTATGCAGCTAAACTCCGCGAAGCAGGGGTAGCAGTTGAATACAAATGTTTTGAAGGGTTAATTCATGGCTTTATAGGAATGGCCAAGGTGATCGAACCAGCAGGGCAGGCGCTTGAAGAGGCGGCCGCAGGGTTGAAGGCAGCGTTAACTGCGTAAATCCAGAGGGATTTTCTCTCGGCCAAGGTAAGGAAATTTCTCTCAGACTTTGATACAGTGGTCTCCTGATGAGTCTTTCTGAGTTGGTCAAAAAAAACGTGAAGCAATCTCCGAGATTGCAGCTCGCCATGGCGCTCGCAACGTTCGTGCATTTGGATCGGTCGCACGTGACGAGGTCAGACCCGATAATGATATCGACTTCCTCGTCGACCTAGAGAGAGGGCGGAGCCTCCTTAATCTGGGGGGTCTGTTGATGGACCTGCAAGAGCTTCTTGGCCATCCGGTAGATGTTGTCACGGAAAAAGGGCTCCGTCAGCGGATTCGAGACCGGATACTACAAGAAGCAAGACCGTTATGAGATTAGCATCTACTTGGTAGGGCAGAGAAGGATGTACATTTGACTCTTGTGAATGTCTATTTCGACACCAGTGCCCTAAATCATCTCCACGATGACCCCCAGTCGAATAAGCTCGTCCAGTTTCTTTCTTCTTCTGACCCCCTCGTACGTATTAGTCAGCACAATATTGACGAAATTTCTACCACAACGGATGGAGTCAGACGGACCAGTCTTCTGGAAATGGCGAAAAGGCTTTCGTGTGGATCTAGACCGCTCGCTCATTGTGGAGAGATCTTAGAGAGATCCCTCAAGTCTTTTATACAGGGTGATTCTGAGATGGTCGTGAGCACTGCTAATGATGGTCTCTGGACTGTTATCAACGATCCAGGGATTATCACCGAAGAGGCTCAACAATGTCTCCGTTCCAGTAACAAGCACAAAGAGCAACTTTTCCGTGAGACCGTTGAAAACATCCGATCAGATCTTATTCGTTCACTCGCCCAAGGCTCTTCCTATCGACCCGAGACTCAAAAATTCTTCTAGTGAATTTATCCGTAGCGGGTTCGCTCATATCGATAGACTAGGAAATCTCTTTTCTCCTCTTTTTGCAGCTTGTGGATTCTCTGGTGTGTCTCAACCATCATCCAGATCTGTTCTTCAGAAAGTTGAAGCTTGGCGTTTTCTTTCTGGGGCCCTGGGCATAAACATCTTCGATAGAGCTATGAAAGATAAAAAATATAGAGGCGGTAGCAGAGCTCCTGGATACGTTGATGTAATGCAATCTGTCTACCTCAGCGGTCCTCCTGGCTTTGTTTTTGTCACTGCGGATCCCCCTCAGAGACAACTCTTTAAGCGCATCGCACCTTTAGGACATGCTAAGCGCTACGTTTATTCATACGAGGAGTTTCGGATACGCCTTCTCACCTGCTGAGGACCTAAACGGACAACCGCAGCCGCAGGTCCTTCGATTTCGATTGCGCTACACTGCTGGTGGGATTTGACGCGTGCATAGCGCACGCTGCTGGCATGTCTCTATTGAAGTTGTGCATTCGTGCCCGTTCATGCTTCGACAGGCTCAGCACGAACGAGCTGTGTCCAGCGCCGTTATTTCCGTTCGCCCGGAGCCTGTCGAAGGGGAACGGCAATAACACAACGCACAGTTTTGCTGAGAAGGCTTTACACCTCCTTCACTCACCTATGAAGCTTCCGTCGAGTGAATGGTAAGTTCAACGGCAAAATTAATCTCTGGCTTCAGCACCCCACTCACATAACACCCGCGTTCTGCTCGTTCGAGCAAGATCTTCAAATCCTGCTCAGCCGCAGGACTCCAGACTTCTAAAGTCAATACAATCTCTTTCACATGGCCTTTTGGAGTCGCGTTGATATGCCCCTCAATGCGATCAATCGTAACCTTGCGGCGGCGGGCGGCCGCTTTAAACGCGATAGTCATGCACGAGAGCAAGGCGCCCAAGAAGGCGGTGACGGGATCCGGCCCTGCGTCGTTTCCACCATCGCTGTTTGGCTCATCGAGCGTCCACACATGGTTTTGACTGTGGACCTGAACCTCATATCTTTCTCCGGCTGAAACAGAGTGCAACTCCCGCTTTCCAAGCCTGTCTTGGGGATTAGGAGTTAGGGATTGGGGGTTGGGGGGTAGACTTTGAACTTTCGATCCTTCGACTGCGCTCAGGACAGGCTTGGAACTTTGAACCTCAGACTCTAGATTCTCCAACGCCTGTTTCAAACCCTGGCTAAACCGAGAAGCCGCAACGCCATCTGCAATGCGGTGATCATAGGCAATACTCAGCGTCATCATAGGCCGGACGACGATCTGTCCGTTAACCACCACCGGTCGATCCTCAACAGCACCGACAAAAACGAGAATCGGCTCGCCGAGATTGATCACCGGCGTTCCCGCTTGGATACCGAACATTCCCAAATTAGAGACCGTCAGACTGGCGTTGCCCATATCATCCGGACCCAGCTGGCCAGTACGGCCGGCTTCGATGAGCCGCTGACTTTCTGCTACCAACTGGGCCATAGACAGCGTGTCTGCACGACGAATGACCGGGACGAGCAAGCCTCGCGGAGAACCTACGGCAAAGCCGATATCAACGCCATCGTACAGAACAAGCTCATCATTCTGGATCGTCCCGTTGAGATCCGGCAGCCCGGTCAGGACACGAGCAGCCGTGTGTAAGAGCACGTCGTTGAGCGTGATCGCAGGCGCTTCTTGCTTAAGCTGCTTTCGCATAGCGCGCAGCGCCGTGGCGTCCAAGTCTATCATCTGGACGATATGCGGGATTGTTTGCCACGCTTCTTGCACCCGTCGAGCGGAAGCTTTCCGCATGCCGATGAGCTTTCGACGTTCCCGTTCGATACGTCCGCTCACAGCAGAACCTGAAGCCAAGGCCGGTGTCTTTGGCGCTGCAACCGCGTTCTCTACATCTGAGGCTGAGATAATTCCATCTGCACCAGAGGGCGTGAGCGTAGACAGGTCTATGCCCCGTTGAGCGGCAAGTCGTTTGGCCTTCGGAGAAGCCAGGACACGCTGCTTGGACGACGTTTGTTTGTGCTGAACGACGGCTTGAGGGGCAACAGGAGCCGCCGAAGCCGTCTGTACTGGCGCGTCTCCAATCTCGGCGATGACGGTATCGATGGGAACCTCTTCGCCTTCTTGGATAATAATATGGACTGTTCCGCTGGCGGTAGCTTCAAGGTCATAGGTCGCCTTGTCGGTCTCAACCGTGACCAGAACTGCCCCGGCTTCAACCCGTTCACCGTCTTTTCGGTGCCACAGAACGACTGAGCCCTCGGTCATAGCTTGACCGAGTTTGGGCATCAAGACTGTAGTATTCGGCACGTCAGCCTCAGTCGGCAAGGTCTTTAAGTTCTTTGACTGCTTGGTAGATATCGTCCACAGAGGGGACGATAGCGTCGACCAGATGTTGACTGGTTGGAATCGGTACGTCAGGAATGGCTAAACGTTTGAAGGGCTTATCCATATACGGCAGCGCGTCTTCCAACAGCATGGCGCCGATTTCTGCCCCAACACCCAGCGTCCGATAGGCTTCCTCGACCACTATGCAGGCCCCCGTCTTTTTGACCGACTCAATAATGGTCTCGCGGTCAAAGGGATTGAGCGTGCGCGGGTCGATAATCTCGACCTCAATGCCTTCTTGACTGAGTCGATCAGCAGCTTTGAGCGTGCGACGCAGCATGTCTTGCCAGGCAACGATGGTCACAGCCTCGCCTGCGCGCCGGATCACGGCTTTGCCAAACGGAATAGTGACATCGCCGTCCGGCACTTCGCCCCGCGTTTGGTACAACAGCTTATGCTCAAAATAGACAACCGGATTATTGAGTCGAATGGCTTGTTTGAGTAAGCCTTTGGCATCTTCCGGCGTTGAAGGCACGGCACACAGCAAACCCGGCGAGTGCATGATGAACGCCTCTGGGCAGGCCGAGTGCTCGGGCCCAAAACCCGACCCTCCGGACGGCCCGCGAACAACCAGCGGAATGGTATACGCCCCGCCATGCATATAGCGCCACATGCCGGCCTTAAAGAATATTTCATCACCTGCGGTGATAATAAAATCGGCAAACTGGAGTTCGACCACTGGCCGCAGGCCCATCGAGGCTGCGCCGACACCGGCACCGACCATCACATTTTCTGAGATCGGTGAGTCGAATACGCGGTCTGGCCCGAATTTTTCCAGCAGCCCTTGCGTGACCTTGAAGATGCCGCCCCACACGGCCACATCTTGACCGTACAGGATAACGTCCTCATCGCGCTGCATTTCTTCGGCCAGGGCCTGATTGATCGCCTGACTATAGGTAATTGTCGGCATAAAAACTCCTAGAAGGGGTTGAGAGTTAGGGATTAGGGGTCAGCGCCTTTAGAAGAGCATTCCGCAATGCGGAAAGTTGCCTGGCCAACGTGTCAGACTGGCTGAGCAGTTGGCTAAGATTTTGAGAGGAGCAATACTGAAGGCGTTCGGCAATCTCAAGTTGTGTTTGCAGTTCAGCCAAGGATGCGCGAGCTATCGAGAGGTGACGGAGATATTCTTTGCTAGAATCGCGCGTATGACCTTCCGCGATATTTAGAGGGACCGAAACAGCGGCCCTTTGCATTTGGCCCACCAAACCATACAGCTCATGCTTTGGAAACTCTCGTGTTAGCCGGTATACTTGTTCCACCAAGTCCATCCCTCCTTGCCACACCCGGAGGTCGCGGAAACCACTGATCTTTGAGGTTTTCTCCATACCTTCCCCAACCCCCAACCTCTAATCCCTATCCGCCTTTCCTAAGCATAGAGATCTTGAAGAGCCACTTCCGGTCCAAGCAGCGGCGCTCCCCGCATTGTTTCCACTGCTGCATCGATCTGCTGATCAGCATCAGCCGCAATATCCGCGAGATCTTGTTGGCTGAGCGCACCTCTGTCCAGAAGCGTTTGCTGCAGTTTGGGTAAAGGATCTTTTTCTGCGACTGTGTCGCGGTCTGCACGATACTCCTGCTGATCTGCCACATAATGGCCCTTCAGGCGGGTGACTTTGACTTCAATCAACGTTGGTCCTTGGCCGGCGCGCGCGCGTGCGACTGCCTGCTGCATGACTTCGTGCACAGCCAGGGGGTCGTTGCCGTCAATCACCACCCCAGGCACGCCATAACCAGCGGCGCGATCGGCGATATTTTCCACCGAGGTCGAGCGACTGGTCGGTACGGAAACCGCAAAACCATTATTCTCGCAGAAGTATATACACGGTAACTGCTGTACCGCAGCCCAGTTCAGGGACTCGTGGAAGGTGCCACGGTTGGATGTCCCGTCACCAAAGAAATAGACTACCACCTTGCCCGGCTGCTTACGCTTAAGGGCCATGCCTACCCCGACCGAGATTACAAAACCGCCCCCCACGGTACCGCTCTCACCAAGAATTCCCTTCGGTACGTCCACTACATGCATGACGCCACCCTTGCCGCGACTCGTTGCACCTTCCTTGCCCGCAAAATCGGCCAGCATGTCGGCCAAGCTGACGCCACGGGCGATCATATACGCCAGTCCACGATGGCCGTACAAAATATAGTCGTCCGGATTGAGTGCCTCGATGGCCGCAATCTGCGCCACCTCTTGGCCTGCGCCGACATGCAGCGAGGGCGCGAGTTCACCCGCCATAGCCAGCTCTACGATCTTCGCCTCAAAGCGGCGGGCCAGGACCGCGGTCTTAAACACTTTGACGAGTTGTTCCTGCTCCATACTCTTGTCCTTTTTTCAGCAGTCCGATTAGGACAGACCAATGCTTTGGATAATGCCACCGTCTACGGCAAACGCTTCGCCGGTGACAAAGCGTGACTGATCGCTTGCCAGGAAGAGAGCCACATCGGCAACCTCTTCAGGCCTGCCATTGCGTTTGAGCGGCGTACTCCGGGCGAGGGTCTCACTAATGTCATTCTTGTCGATCAAGGCAGCGTGGATCATCTCGGTATCGATCACGCCCGGACAGAGGGTATTCGCTCGGATGCCTTTCGGTCCATACGTCACGGCAACGGCGCGGGTCAGGGCAAGAATCGCACCTTTACTGGCGGTGTAGGCATGCGCGTCAGCGCCACCCCGCAAAGCGGCGATAGAGGCGGTATTAATAATAATCCCGCCGCCACGTTCGATCAGCTTAGGAATTCCGTATTTGCAAAACAGAAAAATCCCGCCGACGTTGATGTCCAAAATGCGATGCCAGTCATCTTCAGTGCAATTCACAACATCGCTCATGGCAATGCCGAAGCGCTGCGTGGCCGAGTAGCCGATACCCGCGTTATTATACAGAATGTCAAATCCGCCAAAGGCATCCTGGGCCGTCTGGAGGGTGGCCTGCACGTCAGCAGCTTTGGAGACGTCGCCGATCGCACCGACCGCTACACCTCCAGCGTCCTTAATAGATGCAACGGCGGCATCAACTGATCCGGCATCCAGGTCATTAACGACTATCCGTGCGCCCTCTCAGGCAAACAAACGTGCGGCAACCAAACCTTGTCCTCGACCGGATCCGGTAATGATAGCGATTTTATTATCAAGTTGTCCCATACGCAGCCCCCTTTTCAACGTGCTCGCCTTGTTTACGCGAAAAAATGTCGGAGACAAAGGGGAGAAGCGCCCTCTTTCCTGCGAACGCCTATGACGCGCTCGCAGAGTCTCACGACTCAGAAGGACCCGAGGGGGATGAGGTTCGCTGTCGGGAATCAGGTGCAGGCACTCTCAAAAGGGGATACTGCCACTGCGGTGACCGCTGACAGCGTTTACACGTCACCGCGCCTGGTTCTGCACTGGTCACCAGACACTTCCTGCCCTTGGCCAGTTCGACTCCGCAGGCACTAAACAAGGCACCATGAGGTTTAACGGTGACGTAGTGAACGGCTTGTCGGCCTACAATAGTGGCCACAATGCAATCAGTACTGTCGTTCATTACCCCTTAACTCTTCCGCCTCACTCCCGATCTATATCGATAGTGCTATGGGCGGGGCCTCTCACCTCTACCCCACGTGCCTGGCCCTGCTCATGGCTGCCGTTCCTCCTTCACTTCTCCCCTGACTCTGTCACCAGCCTCACGACAATCATATGCTCTGAGTCTTCGATAGCAATGACGTGCGCAAAGGATGTTTGAATACTCAGGGTCTCGCCCATGCGCAGGATGGCACGAGCGGGATTACCACCCTCGCCTCATCTTGTTGGAGGTCAAACAGATAAAAAGACAGCCCCAGGTAGATATCTTCAGACCAAATACGGTCCAGTTTAAATCATATTTTCTTCTCTTCCAGTGGAAGCCGCGGATACATTCATACCCACCGCTCGGGCTGTAAATCAGCCTTCAAATACAATGGGTGCTTCGGCGTCCCAGTCGCATTCAAGCCAAGCATATGCGGGGCCTCCAGCAGTGCTCTCACCTGCTCTCCTCTGCCCATATGGTTGCCATAATTCCCCCAGGCCGCTACGGTCACGGCGCATCGAGCCTGTGCATCCAGAATGAATCTATCGTTCTCGACGCCGACTGGATCTGCGTGGCTATAGAGCTGTTGAGGATCCGTCGAACGCAGGGCAAAGATGTTCGTGACGATCAGCCCGCCGTAGCCCCAGGCTTTAGCGTAGTTCAGGCAGCGGGTCACCGTGGGATCGCTTTGGCGTTCATCTGCCGTTGAAGGATTCAGCATCAAGAAATGACACAGCGGCCCCAGTTGCCAGATACGCCACAATTGGTAGCGGTGCGTACCTCCACGGGCAAACGTCGCCGTCGAGCGAGTGTAGCCCTCAACGTCATGGCTCACTGTGTAATGCGAGCTGCTATCCATCAACACTTCTCGCCAGGACAGTCACCGAAGGTCTGAACCTCTGCGTAGCCATCTGCAGGAACCCCAGCACCCATTCCATTTGCTCGCGATACTCCACTAAAGTAACCGGCTATCCCGCCGACATAGCACTATGAGGCCATGGGCGGGGTCTTCCTCCGCTCCACCCCTTCTTCTTCCTTTCCCGCTCATGGCCTTCAAAGCTCGTCACTCCTCCCCCTACTTTTAGCCCGCACTTTTCTTGCAGTACCCCGCCTTTTGCTTTGCTCAAAAATCGCGCTTTTTCGCGCTGACCCTGCCCTCGTTGTCCTCGAGGCCTAGGAGGACGCGTGATGACGTTTTGCGGCCAGCACCGCTTTATGCTTCTTCCACGCCACCCACCCACCGGCTCTCACCCCAGCCCACACTACCCAGGCTTTGCTTTTGCGCATCCCGATCAATTTCAGGCGATGGTAGAAACGGGCATCGGCGACTGCGCGTGTGACCTGCTGCGCCCGGTAGTCCTGATCGTGAAATAAGGCCGCTCGCAGGCCAGCTCCAAAGGGCCGGACGTAGCTATGCAGCACCCGCGGTACACTGCTGCCGTCATAGATAAAACCAGCTGGCACCCGTTCCAGGCCCCACGCGAAATTCTCCAGCAGCTTGATGTGACCACCATCGAGAAACTCAAACTTCGGATTGGGTAGTGACACGTGTCTCTGCCAGGCACTCATGTCAGGGGCTCGTCTCCTCACTGTCCGCCAAGCTGGACTGGATCCGCCGGGCCAGTACCCTCAAACCCTCCGTAAGTCGCTCTCTCCAATCCTCGGGTAGGTCTTTGGCGGCAGGACACTCATCCTTCCCGAGCCACGTTTTGATGAACAGGTGGGAATTAGAAAACATAGCTCGATCAAAGATTCGCTTTGCAAACAGCGCTTACGCCGGAAGGGCAAAAGTAGCATGGTGCGGGCATGATTACCAAGAAGCAGTATGTAGAGTATCTGCCCAGCACGCCCAAGAACTGCACGTGCACCTATCTGGCGGAGCACTTGGCGGGGGTGAGTCACGATGTGGTCAACGCTTTCCTGCACCAGAAACGGTTTCTGCCTGGTGAGGTGTGGCAGCTAGTCAAAGGGCGGATTGAGGATGGCCCCAACGCTGTGCTGATTGTCGACGATAGTGTCCACGACAAACGTTACTCGCATTTCATTAGCTTGGTCCGCGCTCAGTACAGTGGGACCGAGCATGGGGTGGTGCGGGGGGTCGCGAAAAATATTCTAATGGCTGGTGAGAAGGATCGGGTTGATCCGGTGAAATGGCAACCGTTGATTATGAGCTTTAGTCGGTTTTTCGGGCTTGGTCCGGAACTCCAGCATTCTCGCCTGGCCGAGATCCCGGAATCGCTGTATGCGCCACAGGAGGTTACGACGCCTAGGCACGAGCGCATGAGTGACGGCGCGAAATGAGCAAGGTTGAAACAACGAAACTTCCCTCGATGGGGTAACGCGAGAAAGGAGAACGATTCATGCCAGGCACAGGAGATTCTCTTCACACACGTTGACGGTTATGGCACTATCGCTGTGGTCATCGAGGATTTCCTGGAGCGGCTGCGTAACGACCCCTTAGTATGGCGGGTCTAGACTGCGCAGCACGCTGCATTCTTGGACAGACGGCTGACAACTCACGGTCGATTACATCGCCGCCGCCATCGACGGGCCGACTTACGGCTCCGGCCGCGATATGGAAACGGTGCCCGCGGGCATGGGCTTCACCAGCCACGAATACGCGGCGTTCACCCGCAACCTGGAAGCTACCCTTGAGAAGTTTGCGGTACCGGAGCCATAGCGCAACGTTATCAGAACCCTCATCACAAGTTTAAAGTTACAAATCGTTGAGCAATAAATTTTAGCTGGACTTTTCACATTCGCTTAGGTGCGGGGTCCTACTACACACAGAGAAAGCAGAATGAAAGGAGTCAAGAGCATGACGTTACTCTCAGGCAAGATCGCGATTATTACTGGTACCAGCGCAGGTATCGGTTATGAAACGGCGAAACTCTTCGCACGCGACTGGGCAAAAGTTGTTGTGGGCGCGCGCCGCCAGGCAGAGCTGGATGCACTGGTCGCAGAGATTACTGAAGCGGGGGGAAGTGCTGTTGCACGTACGGGAGATGTGAAGGATTAGGCGTCTGCCAAGGCGCTGGCTGAACTGGCGGTGCATCAATTCGGCGGGCTTGATATTGCCCTCAATAATGCTGGGACGCTTGGCCAAATGCGCATGTCCGTAGGACATGCCACTTACAGAGTGGAACAATACACTGGCAACAAGTCTGAGTAGCGCCTTCCTCGGGGCAAAATATCAAATCCCCGCGATGCTCAAGCGTGGTAGCGGTTCACTGATTTTTACCTCATCATTTGTCGGCTAAACCGTTGGCTTTCCGCAAACGGGAGCCTACGCCGCCAGCAAGGCCGGCCTCGTTGGGCTCACGAAGGCGCTTGCCGCTGAATATGGACTACAGAATATTCGTGTCAATGCGTTGTTGCCGGGTGGCACGGATACGCCCATGGGTCGGACATTTGCCGATACCCCAGAAGCCCTTGCATTTGTGGAAGGGCTGCATGCCCTCAAACGTCTAGCCCAGCCCAAAGAAATTGCGAAATCCGCGCTCTACCTGGCGTCTGATTTGTCGAGCTTCACGACAGGCTCAGCACTGCTTGCTGATGGCGGAGTGTTGATTAATCGGACCTAGGACAAGTTTCGCTCGAATATTAGTTTTCATCGTTCAACGAAAAATAAGGAGGGGAAAGTAATGACGAAAGTATCCTACAGCACCGTGTTCGACCAGACGGCCGACCAAGTCTGGGCCGTTATCCGCGACTTCAACAGCTACCCGGTGTGGGTGGCAAGCGTCACCGAGAGCCACATCGAGGATGGTAAATCGGGCGATGCGGTGGGCGCCATCCGCAACTTTGTTGAATACGACGCGCGTATTCCCCAGCGGCTCGTGGCCCACTCAGATCTCGATCGGTTCTACACCTGTGAATCTTGCGGGCCCCTCGGTGCGGTCACTTACTACCAGGGGACGGGGCGCGTCACACCGATCGTGGATGGGAATGGAGCATTCATGGAATGGTCCGTACAGTACGACTGCCCTGCCGAAGAGCAGGAAAACAGCACGAAGCTTCTTGAGGAAGCCATGCCGCAATGGTTCAAGTCGCTGCGGGCCGTTCTCGAAAAATGAGTGGGCCAGGGATGCAAGTAGAGGCATACGCTGGGCATTATCTTTCACGACGCCCGATGAGCATGTTTTGTTACGGGAGAAAATAATGGATACGCTCAAGGGGAAAGTCGCTGTTGTAACCGGCGCCTTCAGAGGGATAGGCCGGGCTACTGCGGAGCGGCTGGCACGAGACGGAGCGTCTGTGATCGTCAACTATGCCACAAGCGCTGAAGAGGCGAACGCGGTGGTCGAAGGAATCGAGGCGCAGGGCGGTAGGGCTCTGGCTGTGCAAGCCGACGTTGCCAAGTTGGAGAATATTCGGCGGCTCTTTCGAGAGACCATAGGACACCTGGACAGACTCGACATCCTTGTGGCGAACGCAAGCTGCTCGTGTTTTAAGCCGCTGGCGGACATCACCGAGGAGGACTTCGACCGGACCTACGTGCTCAATGCCAAAGGAACCTACTTTTGTCTGCAAGAGGCGCTGCGCCACATGGCCGACGACGGCAGGATTGTTTGCGTGTCAACGATCGGTACCGTCCTGAATATGCCAGGCGGCACGTGCTATTTCGGTAGCAAGGCGGCCGTAGAGCAGTTCTGCCGGACCCTGGCGAAGGAGGTTGCTCCACGCGGTATCACCGTCAACGCGGTTTCGCCAGGTTTCACCGAGACCCACATGCTCCTCGCCAATATGGACCAAGACGCACGCCGAGATGTCATCGAGATGACGCCACTGCAGCGTTTGGGGCAGCCGGAAGAAATCGCTGAAGTCATAGGTTTCCTGGTCAGTGAACAAGGGCAGTGGGTTACTCGCCAGAACATCGCCACTGATGGTGGAATAATAGATCGATAGCGATTCCTCATTGATTACGAGTCTTACAGGATTTATTGCGAGTCCTCCGGGCTTGGGCTAGAGACCCTGGCAGTTCTCACAGACCAAGAGTTGGTCAAAGAGATACACAAGGGTATCAAGCAGCTCAAACAGGAACGTGGAAAACTGCTTACAGATAAAGACCTCGACCAGTTCTTTGCAGATGAGGTCTAGCGTATGCCAGGTCCGGTTGCCATGCGAGGTACAAGCAGCCAGCCGGACAATGCATCCGGAACTCAAGCCACGTATTCGTGCAGCATTAGACACACTCCGGGCAAATCCGTCAGCAGGAAAGCCTTTACAGCGTGAACTCTCTGGGTGGTCGAGTTTTCGAGTCGGGCGCGTCCGAATTATTTACCGCACAACGCGAACTGTTCCCGAAGTGAGCGCCATCGGTCCGCGTGTGTCCATCTATCGGGATACGACTCGCCGCTTGGCGAAAGCATCCCAGCCTTAATATTTCTTTACAATTGAGTGTCAGCCTGTAGCGCTCGAATCTGCCAAATCCGCAGGGGCCTGGATGTCCTTCCTATCTTTCCGCGGCGAACGCCCGAGCGCGAACTCCGGCGGGCGGAGGCCCGATTCTCCACTGGCCGGGTCCGGTGGAGTGAAATAGCCGAGGGCGTAACTCATCATGGTATAACCGAGGAGTTCTTGGAGCGCGGGATCCAAGTCTTTGGCGATCTCCGGTGGGCAGGATAAGTACTGGTTTTCTTCCTGACGCAGCCAGCCGAGTGAATAAGTAATATTCAGTCCGACCCGATCCGTAGCGCTGTTATTTGCGCCGCCGGCGTGAATGACCGTGCCTGAATACACCAGCGCCGAGCCGCGCGGCATTTCCGCATAGGTGATCTCTTCGTCCTTTGCCTCTCGGTCCTTAGGCCAAGAAGGGCTGCCTGGAACAACTTGGGTCGCGCCGTTTTCGTGTGTGAAATCTGTCAGTGCCCACAGCGCGTTGAGTTGCGGCTCGATCCCTTGCAAGTAGTCTCCCCAGACCAACCGGTCACGGTGCAAGGGCTGTTTCTTCTGTCCAGGCATAAGGCGGATCACTTGGGCCAGGTGGAGCTGATAGCGTTTGCAGTTGGGAAGCAAAAACTCATCGCATACGCCGATGATACTTTCCTGCATAACGAGTTCACGACAGGCTGGAGAACGAGCAATGATCGCACCCGTCCGCGTTGTGTGGTGTCCCGCAAAGTCATCCGGGCCTGTGCGGGTCGTTTCAATGTGAGGCAAAAGCTCATCGAGTGTCGCCGCGGCTTGATCTGCACTGATCAAGTTTTTAATGATAACCGCCCCGTCACGCTCAATCGCGTGGGTGATATCTTTTGCCGACGCTGTCGCTGATACACGAGTGAGCTCTCTCATGGGTCTTACTCCTTTTAGTCTGGCTGAATCGGATACAGCCGTAACGCGTTGTCCCACATGATTTTGCGCTTGCTCTCGTCTGAGACTCCGGGCAATGCCATCATCTCCTTGACCGCCCAGGTGTACTGTCGGCCCTCGGGGTGGGCGAAGTCAGTTGCAGTCACGATATTATCATCTCCAATAGTGTCAATGACCTGCTTAATGCCTGGATCGTCGGGATCAGCCGAGATATAGCACTGTCGCTTGAAATACTCGACCGGCGGCATACTGAGGCCTTCAATGTCAAGACCGCGAAAGCCGCCTTGGACGCCAGCGCCGAGCCGATCAAGCCAAAATGCGGCCCAGCCAGCGCCAGATTCCAGATGCACGACGCGCAACTTGGGATGACGCTCTAGTACGCCGCCCATAATCAGCGCCGTGCTGGCCAGCATGTTACCAATGGTGAAGGCAACGGTTGCCTGCGCGGAACGCAACCGGGGTAGGTAATAGTACAGCATCTCATCTGCAGCTGTGCCGCTCCCGGTGTGGACAGCGAGCGGAACGTCCAGCTCTTCAAGCGTCTGCCACAAGGGTGTGTAGAACTCATCGTATAAGCGATGTTTGCACACCGGGACAGGGTTAATATGCACGGCCTTAAAGTTAAACTGTGTGACACATCGACGTACTTCCCGAGCCGCCGCCTCAGCATCACGCAGGTCGATGGAAGCAGCGCCAAACACGCGCCCGCCTGCGGCGGAACAAAAATCATGCAGCCAGTTGTTATACGCCCGGCGATAGGCCGCGGCAGTATCGGCTGCCAGGTTTGGAACGGTTACTGAGAGGAGCCCGATGGATGGATACACGACCATGTAGTCGATGCCAACTTGTTCCATAACCTCAGGGTAGATCTCAGGTGGGAAGTCCTGCTTGGCGTATTTAGCATACGCTTCATCATGGCCTGGAAGAACAACGCGTTCGCCGGGTTCTTGAGCCCCACTGTGCGACTTGCCGTTGGCCTGGGCAGGATCGCTCAGTGGGTCGCGACCAAACGGCATCAGATACTCACCGCCATCGGGATTCGGGATTCTGACTTCCAAGCCAAACCCGAGCGGTTCTCCCCGGTAGTTGGCCCACGCCTTGGGCATGGCTGCATGATATTTCGGCTCAAGATATTTCTCGAACATGTCTTCGGGCTCGATAATATGGGCATCACTGTCAACGAATCGGTGTCTGCTGTGCATAATGCTTTCTCCTACATGTTATGAAAATGCGGCAAGACTTCGTCCCCGAATAACCGAATACAATCCAGCACGCGTTCACGGTCCGGGCCAGCCGGCAAACGAAAACGCATGACCATATAGTCTACGTCATATTCTTGTGCGTATATGTCCAGCTGTTCTCTGCACTCTTGAGGCGAACCTGCCACCGTGTGCTGAAAGCAGCTCTTGACTGTAAAATCCGACTCTGACTCAAAGTCGGGATGATGGTTGAGAATGTCATGCCGGAAGTAAAACAGCATCTCTTCAACATAAATGCTGCCGAAGATCTTTTCTGCCTCGGCCCGAGTTGGCGCAACCCAACCATCGCGCATGAGCACAACGTTCGCCCGCTTTCCGGCCTTTGCCGCAGCTTCTCGGTATAGGGCGACCTGGCTCTTCCAGGTCTCTTTTTCTAAAGGAAAGGGGTCACTGCACCATGCATCAGCACTCCCCCCCGCGCGCTGTATGGTGTAGGGAAACATCCCGCCCAGCCATAATTCCGGATAGGGCTGCTGCACGGGCTTGGGTGTGAGCCTCACATTATCGTAATTGAAGACCTCGCCATGAAAGGAAAAATGGTCTTGGGTCCAGGCTTGCTTGATAACTTCTAAACCTTCCTCAAACCGAGTGCGTCCGCCCTTCATCGGGATAGCAAACGCGTTGTGGTAGTCAGGATGATAACCGGACGCCACGCCGCAGATCAGCCGACCGTTTGACATCAGGTCTATCATGGCCATTTGCTCGGCAATATGGACCGGATCATACAGGGGCAGAATCAGGATATATGTCCCGAGGCGGATGCGCGTCGTGCGCGCGGCAAGGCCACCGAGTAAGACAAGTGGCGAGGGGAAGAGGCATTCGGTGCGGGTGTGTCGTTCAGGAACAAGCAGCGAATCAAAGCCCGCTTGCTCTGCAGCTTCAGCCTCACACCATAAATGATCAATAAACGCCGTAACCTGCGCACTATCGGGAGCGGGCATATCGTACGGGCCGCCGTGGGTGTCTAAGAGATAGCCTATTTTCATGACGTAAAGTGTGGAAGCACTTCCTTTCCGAATAATTTAATACACCGCATCGTTTCCTCATGGCCGGGCCCGCCCGGGCAGCGCAGCATGAGGATCATATACTGACAGCCGACTTCTTGTTCGTAGCGTTTCAGATCGGCAATGACCCGATCCGGCGTGCCACAGATTAAACGGTTTGGCGCAACTCGTTCATACGTCCATTCGTCCTCGGATTTGACTTCTTTGATCCAGGGTTCCCATTTGGTGTTAAAGCGGCCCGAAGAGAAGAACCCGAGGCGTAAATAGAACAGGTGGAAGTCGCGCACATGCGGCCACCATACACGCTCAACATCAGCCTGGCTTTCGCCGACCCAGGCATTACGCAGAATGCCGATCTCAACCCGCGCATTCCCAGCTTCCTGGGCCGCAGTCCGATATATCTCCGCCCACGCCTTCATGACATCGAAGTGATGCAGGGGATCTGACAGCCAACCGTCCCCAATCCGGCCCGCACGCTTGAGGGTAATAGTGGACATGGCTCCTATCCAAATGGGTGGCTGGCGGACGGGGCGGGGGGTGATGGTGACATTGTCAAAATTGAAATGCTCACCGTGATGCGAAAATGTCTGTCCGCTCCAGGCTTTCCGCAGGATGTGGACGGATTCGGTAAAGCGTGCGGCTGCAGCAGAGAGAGGAATTTCAAAGGCGTTGAATTCTTGTTCGACCAAACCCAAGCCGGCACCCAGAATAAAACGACCCTTAGCGATATTATCGATAACGGCAATTTGCTCTGCAACATGCAAGGGGTGATACAGCGGCAACTGGAGAATGCCCGTGCCGATTTGTGTACGCTTGGTCCGAGCGGCCAAACCCGCGGCAAACGTCAGCGGTGCGGGCAGATAACCGTCCGGCATCTGGTGATGTTCGGGCAGGAAAAAGGCGTCAAAGCCGACGTCTTCGGCAAGCTCGGCTTGGGCAAAGACTTCGTCATACAGACGAGGCAGATTCTCCCCGTTAGGAGGATCTTGGAGGGCGAAGATTAGTCCGAATTTCATTCCTGCTCTACCTCATCTT
>CAXXHG010000039.1:0-169607 GCA_963666315.2 Binatia bacterium | reverse complement strand
GTCGGGGGGATGCTGCTGCATAAATGTATAACCACGCCCACCCGACACACCGCGACTCCGGGTGTCGGGCCGGAAGCCATTATCGATGTCTAGATGAGGGGGAGACGAGCATGCTATTTCGCGAACTCAACCGGAGCCCGACCAAGACCTATCTGATCGGCTGTGAGAAGACGCATAAAGTCGCGTTGATTGACCCTGTCTTCGAAAAAACCGACCGATATCTCGCCCTGCTCGCGTATTACGGCTACACCCTCGACGTCGTCATCGACACCCACACACATGCGGATCACCTGACAGGCAGTTGGGAACTGCATGATCTCACCGATGCCCCAGTCATCATGCACAAACGTGCCCCGGCGCCGCATGTGGATATGCACGTGTGCGATGGCCAGTTGATTCGAGTCGGTACGCTGACCTTGCACGTGCTGGCCACACCAGGCCATACGCCCGACAGCATGTGTCTGCACGCCATGGACCGAGTCTTCACCGGCGATACCCTTTTCATCCACGGGACCGGGCGGACCGATTTCCCAGGCGGCGATCCGGGCGCACAATATGACGGCATACAGGGGAAACTCTTCGCCTTGCCCGAGAGCACCTTGGTATTTCCCGGGCATGATTACCGGGGGCATACGCAATCAACTATTGGAGAAGAAAAACAAACGAACCCACGCGTGGCAGGCAAAAGCAGACAAGAGTACGTCGATCTCATGAACAGTCTCAACCTCTCGCTACCAGATAAAATTCAGGAAGTTCTCCAGCCTAACCAGTCCGCCATTGAAGATGAGTCCATCCAATTTCCGAGTCTCTCAGAGCTGAACAGTGTACGCCAATTGCCGGCGCGAGACGTGCAGGCTCAACTTGATAGTCCTGCCCCACCCCTCCTGCTCGACGTGCGCGAGCCGGCCGAATACAGCGATGAACTCGGCCACATTCATGCCAGTCTCCTCATCCCGCTCAAAGAGGTTCCCACTCGTACCGGAGAAATCGAACAGCACAAAGACACACATGTCATTGTTGTGTGTCGAGCCGGAGTCCGTAGCACGACTGCCGCAGCCATTCTGACTGGACTAGGATTCCGTCACGTTTCTAACCTGAAGGGCGGCATGCTCGACTGGAACGAACAACAGCTGCCAGTGGAGCGCTAGTCCGCGTCCATCATGAGCAACATCGTCACCTGCATTGGTCGGGTGGACCAGCGGTCCACCCATTTGTCGGCGGGTCACGACCCGCCCTACCATCCGCGCTGTTTCTTCTTGACGACTGTACATTCCCCGTCTTGTCGTTCGCCCTTCGACAAGCTCAGGGTGAACGGACATGGGCCTGTCAGCCTGGTTCACCCCGTTGGTGCTGAGTCCCCCAGAGCGCGGCGCGCTCGTTGTGGCGAGATGAACAAAAAAGTAGCGTGCCCCCGTATGTCCTTCGAGCTGCAGCAAGGCTTTTTTTAACAGGGCGTTCTCCCTCGTCAGCTGCCCCACCATCCGTTCCAATTCCGCCACCTTCGCGCCGTCCTGATACGCCTGGCCGTTGCCCGCAAAGGCCGCCTCCGCGTAGCGCCGATGGACCTGCCGCCACTTCCCGACCTGCGTGGAATGCACCCGATGCCTCCATGCTACCTGGGCAATTGGCTTGCCTGCTTCCACTTCACGTATCACCTGCAGCTTGAACTCCCGCGTAAACTGTCGTCGTTTCAGTCCCACTGACCTTCCCCCTTGACCACCACCATGAGCTTATCTCTTTGTCTCAAGCAAGGGGTGCAGTCCACGTCGCTCTCCTTGTTAACCGGGTTGTAGGATCAGATATTGAATTTGTCATTTGATGGGAAACAGCCCCCAAAGAAGGCTCTGATTAATGAATAAGGTATGGAGATAAAATCATGCTCACTCTCGCCGACATCAAAACTGCTCGGGAACGGATCGGTTCAACCATCTATTGTTCGCCCTGTGTGTACTCCGAAACCATGAGCGCGCTAGCCGGGGCACAGGTCTTTCTCAAGCTAGACAACCTCCAGATGACCGGCTCGTTCAAAGAACGGGGGCCCTGAACAAGCTGCTCTCGCTGGACGCAGACGAACGGCAACAGGGCGTAATTGCAGCAAGCGCCGGCAATCATGGTCTCGCTGTCGCGTTTCATGCCCAGCGCCTCGGCATTCCTGCCGCCATTGTCATGCCGCGCTTTGCTCCGCTTATTAAAGTGTCCCGTGCGCGGCGCTATAACGCCCAGGTCATCTTAGAAGGCGATGACTTCGATGCCGCGCTGGCACATGCGCGGCAGTGCAAACCGCGCGGACCCAGTGTTTCATTCCCGCATTTGATGACCCGGCCGTAATTGCGGGCCAAGGCACTCTCGGTTTGGAGATTCAAGAACAAGTCCCCGACGTGCAGGCCATCATCGTTCCCGTCGGGGGAGGCGGGCTCATTAGTGGCATAAGCATTGCCCTCAAAGAAAGCGTCGCTTTGAGAGACGCTCAAAGCGGCACGCAGACTCGCAGCATTCGCATCATCGGCGTGCAAGCGGAACGGATGCCAGGCATGCAAGCCGCGCTTCGGGCGGGCAGCTTAGTGTCATGTCCGCCGGCCTCAGCGCTTGCTGACGGTATTGCCGTGCGTCGGGTGGGGGACCTCACCCTGCCCCTGGTGCAACGCTACGTTGATGATGTTGTTCTGGTAAACGAAACCGAGATCGCACACGCCATTCTCTTACTGCTTGAGGATGAAAAAACGGTCGTCGAAGGTGCAGCGGCAACGACGCTGGCTGCGCTGTTGAACCGTCCCCTCGGGTTACATAAACAGAAAGTTGTGCTCCTCCTGTCGGGCGGAAATATTGACGTGAATATTATTGCGCGCGTCATCGAAAAAGGCTTGGTTCAGGAGGGACGGGTCGCCCGCGTCTCTCTTATCGTCCCGGACCGGCCAGGAGCACTCGCCCAGGTCAGCACTATTGTCGCTGAGCAGGGCGCAAATGTTCTCGCGATCACGCACACCCGGGGATTCAGCAAGGCCGAGATCGGGGAATCCGAGCGCACGCTTACCCTTGAAACCTCCACGCGCCCCCACATCGATAGCGTATACCACGCCCTAAAGAAGGCGGGATATCGACTCAGTACAGAGTAGCCCCAGCTGACACAGTGAGAACAATCTCGGTCTTCTCACGCCTACCAAACCATTGTTCCGGCTACTTTCAAAACTAAGAAGTCTCCGCGCCCTGTCCGCCCCTTTCTGCCCCTTGCCAAAATCCCCTTGCCTTAGCCGCTTCGGCTAGTTACGTTAGGTTCGCCTTGCCACAGGGCTCTCAAAAAGGGCAAGAGGAGAGGGATGTCGCAGGATGTCACAATACGTCGAAGGACCAGAAGCGGACCTGGTTATTGAAGACCGCGCACAGCTCACAGAATATTTCCTTCAAGCCGCAAAGCCCCGGGAAGATTGGCGAATCGGTACAGAATACGAGATGCTGGGCGTCTCTCGCCGCAGTGGGCGGGCGGCTCGGTATGCCGGTCGGCGCGGCATCGAACATATCCTGCATCGGCTGGCGGACTCCCTAGAATGGGAACCCCAAGAAGAAGAAGGCCACGTCATCGCCCTGCAAGGCGAGCGGGCGAATATCGCGCTCGAGCCTGGTGCCCAGGTCGAACTCTCAGGCGAACAGTGTGAGACCGTGCACTGCGCGGACAGAGAACTGCGCCACCACTTCAAACATCTCCTGGCTATTGCCAACGAGCTGGACATCGATTTTGTCAATCTGGGCATGCAGCCGGTCAGTTACCTCGATGACATCCAGTGGATTCCTAAAGCGCGCTATCGGATCATGGCTCCGTATATGGAGAAGGTCGGCCGCCTGGGCCATCGGATGATGAAGCAAACGGCTTCCATCCAGGTCAATTTCGACTTTAGTGACGAAACCGACGCCATGATGAAATTTAAGGTCGGCATGGGCCTCGTGCCCCTCCTGACTGCCATGTTTGCCAATTCGCCGATTTCTGACGGCAGCCTGAACGGCTTTATGACCATGCGCGGGCATGTCTGGACAGACACCGACCCCCGGCGCTGCGGCCTGCTTCCGTTTGCCTTTGCCGACTCGCCCAGCTTTGAGGACTATACGGAGTACGCGCTCAACATCCCCATGTATGGCATCGTGCGCCAAGGGCAATGGACCAATATGACACACCTGTCGTTTCGGCAGTTTCTTGAGCACGGCCACAACGACGAACGTGCCACCATCGAGGATTGGGGCATCCATTTGACTACCCTCTTTCCAGAAGTCCGAATCAAGAAATATTTAGAAATTCGTTGCTTTGATAATCAGCCATTTGAATACATGCTGGCTGTTCCCGCCCTCACCAAGGGCATCTTCTTTGATAACGACCCATTGTTGGCAGCCTGGGACTTGGTGAAAAAGTGGAGCTGGGAAGAACGGATCACGGCCTATCACGAAGCCCACCGCCAAGCGCTCGGCGCGCGGGTACATGGGATTCGGCTGCTCGATTTAGCCAAAGAACTAGTCATGATTGCGCGCGAGGGGCTGGAGCGCCACAACAATTGCAACCAGGACGGAGAAAACGAAACCATCTATATCGAACGACTGAGCGAAGAGGTCGCAAAAGGCCAATGCCCGGCGTATCACATTGTGGAGCAGTGGATGAGTCGGTGGAACTACGACCTGAAGCACCTGATCGTCGGTACGGCGTATCAGCTCCCGGACGAGGACGCATAATCGTTCGCCCAACACTCGGCTCAGTACCCCTTGCACTCCAGAACCGCGCACCACCTACATTCAGTTTCCCCTCCACGCATTTCGTGCTATGAAGCCGAATCAAGCTTCAGCCAGCCCCGTCTAGCCTCGGCGGGATAAGGAGGGCCTCGTGGAACTCAGTAAAGATAAGCTTTTATGGATGTACGAACGGATGCAGACCATCCGTCTTTTTGAAAACCAAGTCAAGGCCGAATTTGGGAAAGGCAAGATTCCCGGTTTTGTCCATCTGTATGCGGGAGAGGAGGCCGTCGCCGTCGGCATCTGCTCCAATCTGACCGACGCCGACTATATGACGTCGACCCACCGGGGACACGGCCACTGTATCGCCAAAGGTGTGGGCATACGCGGCATGATGGCTGAGCTATTTGGCAAGGCCACCGGCATTTGCAAAGGCAAGGGCGGCTCCATGCATATTGCCGATATGGATAAAGGCATGCTCGGCGCGAACGGCATTGTCGGAGCCGGCCCACCGCTCGCCTGCGGATCTGCCCTCAGCGCAAAAACCAAAGGCACCGATCAGGTCACGGTGTGTTTCTTCGGGGACGGCGCGTCCCAGCAGGGCACGCTGCACGAGAGTCTCAATCTTGCCGCAATTTGGAATCTGCCCGTCGTTTTTGTCGCGGAAAACAACGGCTACGCGGAGGCCACACCATCCCAGTACCACTGCAGTGTTGAAAATATTGCGGACCGGGCGGTCGCCTATAATATGCCGGGTGTGACCATAGACGGGAATGATGTTTTTGCCGTCCACGAAGCAGCCCATGAAGCCATTGCCCGCGCGCGCGCCGGACACGGACCCACCCTGCTGGAGTGCAAGACATATCGTCTGAACGGGCATTTTGAAGGCGATATGCAAACCTATAAAATCCCGGAAGAGCAAAAGAAATATCAGACCGAGCTTGATCCCCTCACAGTTTTCAAAAAGAACGTGCTTTCGCGCAACCTGGTCACTGAGGACGAACTCCAGCCTATTGAAGACCGCGCCAAAACTGAGGTTGAGGCGGCAGTCAAATTTGCCGAAGACAGTCCGTTCCCCGAAGTCCAAGAGACCTATACGGATGTGTATGTCAACTACTAGTACGAGGGGCTAGGGGCAGGGTTTTAGGGGTTGGCGTATGGACAGCATGTTCTTACCTATCCCCATCCCCTCACCCCCAGCATCCCTTTGCGCCTTTGCGGAGAATAAATATGGCAGAACGAGAACTTAATTTTGGTCAGGCACTGCGCGAAGCAATGACCCTCGAGATGCGGCGGGATCCCAACGTGATTCTGATGGGTGAAGATGTCGCCGGCGGGGCTGGGGTTGAACACCTAGAGGGAGACGATGCGTGGGGCGGCGTGCTCGGTGTAACAAAAGGCTTAGTCAAAGAATTTGGGCGAGAGAGGGTCCTGGATACCCCGATTAGCGAATCCGGTTTCATTGGTGCCGCGGTTGGTGCGGCGGTAACCGGTCTGCGTCCCATCGTCGAAATGATGTTCGTCGGCTTTATGGGCGTGTGTTTTGATCAGATTTTGAACCAGGGTGCCAAGCTGCGTTATATGTTTGGCGGCAAAGCCAAGGTTCCCTTAGTCATTCGTACCATCTGTGGTGGTGGCTATCGCGCGGCGGCCCAGCACTCGCAAGTCCTGCACTCTCTGTTCACGCATATCCCGGGTCTCAAAACCGTCGTTCCTTCCACGCCGTATGATGCCAAGGGACTGCTGATTTCATCCATCCGGGACGACGATCTGGTCATCTTCTTCGAAGATATCACGTTTGGGGCCATGAAGGGCGGTGTCCCCGAAGGAGACTACAGCATTCCATTAGGGAAGGCCGACATTAAGCGCGCGGGCACCGATGTGACCATTGTCGCAATCGGCAAAATGGTCCACCACGCTCTGGATGCCGCGACTGAACTCGAAAAACAGGGGAAGAGCGCCGAGGTCATAGACCCGCGCACGCTCTCGCCGTTTGATGAAGACACCGTGCTGGAGTCGGTCCACAAGACCGGTCGTCTCATCGTCGCCGACGAATCCCATCCCCGCTGTAATATCGGCACCGACATTGCCGCGCTGGTTGCGGATAAAGGGTTTGATGATCTGAATGCGCCGATTAAAATCGTCTGCTCACCGCATACACCAGTGCCGTTTAGTCCGCCCTTAGAGGACCATTATCTGCCCAATCCGCAGAAAATTATCGAGACGGCACTAGGATTGTTTTAAGGGGAATAGGTTTGAGGGGGTAGGGATTAGAGCATAAGAAGGCTCAACTCCTAACCCCTAATCCCTACCCCCCAGCCCCAGTTTCTCATGGCATCCGTCGGCATTATTGCAAATCCACGGGCAGGCAAGGACATCCGTCGCCTGGCGGCACACGGGTCCATCCTCGATACGCAAGAAAAAGTCTATATCGTACGGCGCGCCATTCTCGGCATTCAAGGCGCTGGAGGTGAGGAGGTCGTCTTCTTCCCTGACCCAGCCAATATCGGCGCCAAAGCTCTGTCCGGCATTGAAAACGAACTCCACATTACGCCACGTTTTTTAGACATGTCGGTCTTCGACGAGGCGGGCGATTCGACACGCGCAGCGCAGTTCATGAACGAGCAAGGGGTAGCGTGTGCCATCGTCATTGGCGGAGACGGGACGAACCGCGTGGTCACTAAGGGCAGCGGTTCCATGCCGTTGATTCCTCTTTCCACTGGTACGAATAATACCTTTCCGCAATTCTTGGAGTCTACGCTGGCAGGTTTAGCTGCGGGCTATTATGCGACGCGCCAATTCTCCGCGGACGCTTTCAGCCGTCCGACCAAACGGCTCAACCTCTACCGCAATGGAGAACTAGAAGATCTCGCACTGATAGATGTCGCCGTATGCGATTACCAGTTTGTCGGGGCCAGAGCGGTGTGGGAGATAGACAGACTGAAGGAATTGTTTCTGACCCAAGGGCGTCCCACGAATATAGGGTTGGCGTCTATCGGCGGCATGCTGCATCCCGTCCACCCACGCGAAGAAGGCGGACTGTATGTACAGCTCGGGGGCACGGCACAGTCCATTGTCGCTCCTATTGCGCCGGGCATCGTCGTGCCGGTCTCTATCCACCATCACACGCCCATGCAGCGCGGCACCCGGATTCCCGTCACCTTTAAGCCCTCGATTCTTGCGCTTGACGGCGAGCGTGAGATTATTGTGAATGCCGCTGATGACTGGGAAATCGAACTGTCATGGGACGGTCCGCGTGTCCTCGATATCGAAAAAGTGATGGACGCCGCCCGAACGTGAACACGCGTACACACGCCCACCTCTCGTCGAAACTATTTTCTATGCTACGTTACCCTCTATGAGCGACGCGATATCCTCTCTTCATCCGCTGTGCGTGCATATTGTCAGCCACGGTCCCTACTGCCTGGACGGCGTCGCCGCAGCCGTGTCTGTCGCGCGCTACCGCGCCGGCACGCAGATCATCCCCCACTTTTCCGGCAACGAACGGATTAATGAAGTACTCCGTTCGATTCATGCGGACGCTGCTCCGCTGGACAGTGAACTCTGGATTACCGATATTTCTTGGACTGAAAAGGAAACCGACGACCATCTCTGCCAGCTTGCAGAAAGTGGCGTTAAAATTTACTGGTTCGATCATCATAGAACCGCCTTGGCCCGACTCGACAAGGGCGATATTCAAGTCCCTTTTAGCCACTATCTTGTTAGCGAAAAATATTCTGCGGCCCGTCTCGTCTACGACTATCTCGAAGAACAACTCACCCTAGCCGGTCAGCACAACCCGGCCTTTACCGACTTCGCCCATGTTGCGGCCATGGCGGATGATACCGACCGCTGGATCCACGCCATTCCAGGCTCGCGAGAGCTTGCCTTGACCATTCGGACCATGGGTGCCGACCGCGATAGTCTCGACGGCTACAACGAACTACTCGGCATTGATACCCAGGCAACGTATACACCCGTCATGCAAACGGCATACAAGAAAGCCGTGCAGGAGATTCAGTCGAGCTTCGAGCTGGCAGAAAAAAGCCGCGTCAGCAAGCCGATTGCCGGCACCCCGTACACGCTGGTTGCCGCCGTATGCGAAGGGCATCCCAGTGAAATCGGCGATGCCTGGGGCAAGAAGACGACCCAGACCGTGTTTGCCTTTTATGACCTCAAAGGCGAAGGCGTCAGCTTACGTCGTTCGCCCGACTGTCCGATCGATTTGTCTCAGCTTGCCGCCGCTTTTGGAGGGGGGGGGCATCCGGCGGCAGCCGGCTGCCGACCGGCAGATCTGCTCCGACTCTTCGCTCAGCAGACAGCCACACTCTTATGTGGAGCCATATCGGCCATCGTTGAGCCTGAATCCGAAAAATCCACACTATGAAAATCCTCATCTGCGGCTCCCATTTTCCTCACTGCTCAGAGATGCTGCAGAAACATTTGCCGCAGGACACAATTGTCTCGTGTCCTGCCGATCAGGTCCTCAAAACCACGACGCATATGGATGTCCTGGTCCCGGCCATGCACCGCGTGGATGCACAGATCATCGCTCAGACCTCAGCCATGCTGATTCACCAGTTCGGTGTCGGACTTGAGGGCGTTGATATTCCCGCCGCCACTGAGCAGAGCATCTATGTGGCCAATGTTCCCGGCCATCAAGGGACCGGAAACGCGGCCTCGGTCTCAGAACATGCGATTTTTCTCATGCTGGCCTTGGCCCGTAAATTTCCCCAAGCGGCTGAGAATGTGCGCCAGAAGGTCTTCGGCGCGCCCATGGGCAAAGGTCTGCTAGGAAAAACCGTTGCCATCATTGGCGTGGGCAGCATAGGAGCCGAGCTGGCCCGACGGCTACGAAACTTCGGCGTGCGCTTGCTCGGCATGAAACAGCATCCGTCCGACGAAGTGCAAGCAGCATGTGGCCTTGATTTTCTTGGGGGCGTGCAGGATTTGGCTCGCGTTCTGGCAGAAGCGGATTTCGTGGTCTTGGCGCTTCCCGTCACACCGCAAACGCATGGAATTATCGACACCCTAGCCTTCGCCGGCATGAAGAACAAAGCTTTTCTCATTAATGTCGGCCGGGGGCCGGTGATCGACCACGACGCGCTGGTCGAAGCCCTCAAGCAGAAGCAGATCGCCGGTGCCGGCTTGGATGTGTTCTGGGACGAGCCGACGGATCCAAGCGATCCGCTTTTCCAGTACAACGTGATAGCGACACCCCACACCGCCGGAGTGACAGACTTGTCGTATAACGACATTGCTCGTGGCTTAGCGGCGAACGTCAACCGACTTCGCGCAGGCGAGCCACTCATTAACTGCGTCAATCTGGCTGAAGTACAAGCGCGCCGCTAGGGTCCTCGTCCCATTCTTTCGCTCTAGTTGAAACATGGACGGAATGAAAGAGAATCACTCAACGGGAGGTCAGAATGGAACTCAGTCAGATCGTTGCCAGCTAGCCCCTTACTCCAGCAGAGCTGATAAGCTCACTGATCGGCATCGCCGGCTTGGCAGTCCTGGACTACGGCATCCATGTGATGGGCCGAGGCAACACCGAGCGCCAAGTAATAGCCGACACACTCAACACCCACACGTAGGCCCTCCAGAAAGTCCTTGAAAAGATGGACTAACAAAAACGCCTCTCGGACTCACGTTCTGAGAGGCGCCCTACTCCGTCGCAAAATAAAAGAAGAGAAAAGTGGAGATGATGAGAGCCAGCGCTACGCTCGCTCGACATAGTTTTAAGAGGAAGCAGTTATGAACCACTTCCTATCTTTTGCGCTCGTATACCTCAGTCTTACTACCCTCCTCTCTGCCTGCGGCGAATCGGGTCCACCAAAACCACCCCGCCAACCTACCCCGCTTGATATGTCTCGTGTGGGCACCATCTCCGGCAGCATTCATTTCGAAGGGCCAGTGCCAGAGCAAAGCGTACTCCAACTCGGTGGCTGGTCGGAATGTGCAGCCCAACATGAAGGCACGGTGTACGCCGGCGACGTACTCGTGACAAACGGCAAACTCCAAAACACGCTGGTGTATATCAAACACGGACTTGGAGATCGTGTTTTTGCTGTTCCTGAACAGCCGGTCCAGAATGACCAAAAAGGCTGTGTCTTTCTTCCGCGCGTGATGGCGGCCCAAGTCGATCAGCGGATTCGCTATTTAAACAGCGACCACACGGCCCATAATGTGCACGGACTGCCCGCCAATTCTTCGCAGTGGAATTTCAGTCTGGGCCTCAAGGGCGCCTCACGCACGATGAGCATCGGCGCGGAAGAGACCGGCATTGAAGTCAAATGTGACATTCACGGCTGGATGCGTGGATATGTCGGCGTGTTCGATCACCCCTATTTTGCATTGAGTGGATCGGACGGGACCTTCACTCTGCAAAACGTGCCGTCAGGTGAATACACTCTCGAAGCCTGGCACGAACGCTTTGGGGTCCAGTCACAAAAGATTTCTCTTTCGGCCAAAGGGGAAGAGGTCGTCAGACTGACGTTTACGGCCAGGTAGAGTGACGAGAGGGGCGGTTTACGGCCCCTCTCTTGTTTGACGAAAAATAAAGAGTCCGGTCCTAATCCACCGGCCATTCCTTGGCAACCTTGCCACCAATCTGAAAGATCATGTGATACGACAGACCAAAGCCGAGCCCCAGTACGATAATCAGCCACAGCGGCCCAAAAGTAAGAGACGGGTAATGCCCGGCGCCGGCTATCATGCCGAAGAGCATGGGCACGGACAGAAACGTATTCGCTCGAGAAGCCAGCAGGGCCTTCTTGGGCAATGCCGGGTCTGGAGCCTCACCCTTCACGACTGCAGTAATAATCTGCTGCTGGGCCGGCCAAATGATGAACCAGACATTGAACCACATAATCGTTCCGAACAGCGCACCCATGGTAAGCCACAGTCCCGCGCTCGAACCAAATAAGCCCGCATCGCCGGTAAAGCCACTGCCCAGGAGAAAATACTTCCACAAGATCATCAACAGACCAGAGAGAAAGGTAAACATGGCTCCCCAGCGGAACCACCACAGCGTCCGCGGCATGAGTTGGGGCACCACCTGCTTACGCACGTCCGCTTCGAGTGCGCCTTGGAAGTGGGCGTTGATTAAATTGAAATAGTACAGTAGGCCAATCCAGGTAATACCGGCCAACAAATGAATCCACCGGAATAACGCTTGTAAAATATCGTCCATCGTCTTTCCTCCTCGTGTCTTTTCCTCTGCTTCCGTGCCGTTACTAAAGACTGTCAGGTCTCATCAGTCAATAACGTGGCATACAGATACACATATTCTAGGACGACTTACTGTCTCTTTGTAAAATGCTTCGTTAAGTAAAGCAACGTGCCCCAGGGAGAGTACCAGCATGCAATATCTTTTAATTGGACTTGGCGGGTTTTTAGGTGCAAATGCGCGCTTCCTTGTTTCAAGTTGGGCCGCTCGCTTGCTCGGAGCCAACTTTCCATACGGTACATTTATCGCCAATATCAGCGGCAGCTTTCTCCTCGGTATAGCTATCGCCATCCTGCATGATCGAGCGCTCCTCGAATCCCCGCAGCGGCACTTTTTCGTAGCCGGCTTCCTAGGCGCCTATACGACATTCTCCACGTTCACCTATGAGTCAATGCAATTATTTCAACAAGGAACCGTCCTCTTCGGCCTACTGAATGTTTTGGGCAGCGTTGCCGTTGGTTTGCTGGCCGTTTTTTGTGGCGTCTTGCTGGGCAGATTGTTTTAGCAACCTTTGGCTTTTGTCAATTATTCATGGTAAAGACCTGCCCCAGGAGATTATAAAGAAGGAGTACTGATGGACCGTACCCCGCCAGGCTGGACTGAACCGGAAACAGTTTCGGTTCGCCCCGAAGCGACCCTTGATATTGCAGTTGTTGATTCGTACGTGCGTGAGCGGTTGCCGAATCCTGACGGCCCGCTTGAGGTCGTCCAATTTGCTGGCGGTCATGCCAACTTAACTTATTTGTTGCGCTTTGGGTCTCACGAATATGTGCTGCGTCGTCCGCCCAGCGGCCCGCTTGCCGTGGGGGCCTATGACATGGCACGAGAGTTCCGGGCGCTGTCCGCTTTGTGGCAAGTCTTCCCACCGGCCTCGCGTCCGTATTTCTTTTGTGATGACGACAGCGTCCTGGGTGCGCCGTTTTTTGTCATGGAACGGAGAAGCGGCTTGGTCATACATAAAGAGATGCCGACGGAGCATCTCAATCAGCCAGACGTGTATACACGTCTGAGCGAAGCGGTTGTGGACACACTGGTTGACCTCCATGCCGTAGACTATCGAGCCGTCGGGCTCGAAACACTGGGTAAGCCTGACGGCTTTGTAGAGCGCCAGGTACGGAATTGGCGCAAGCGCTGGGAGCAGGCCAAGGCAGAAGATTTGCCCCTCATGGATGAACTCGGGCAGTGGCTGGCCGAGCATCTGCCCACTTCGCCAGCCCCTACCCTGTTGCACAACGACTACAAGCTCGACAACCTGATGTTGGATCCGTCGGACATTACCCGGATTGTCGCCCTTTTTGATTGGGATCAGTGTACGCTCGGTGATCCCTTAATCGATCTAGGACTGCTGCGCAACTATTGGGTCCAGTGTGACGATCCCCCAAACAGACAGGAACTGGCCCAGATACCCATCTTGCCCGGATTCTGTTCTCGCGACGAACTCGTCCAGCGCTATGCCCAGCGCAGCGGCCGCGACGTAGGTAGTATCGATTTTTACGAAACGTTCGCTTGCTGGAAAACCGCCGTGGTCTGTCTCCAGCTCTTTGTCTTGTACAAAAACGGACAGCTGCAAGACGATCGCCTCAGCGACTTTGACCACCGGGCCGTTCTCCTGGCCGAAGCCGCGCATGCAGTAGCCCATCCCTCCCAGCTTTGATACAAAGAGCCTATCCGACGATAGTCCCGGTGGTTCACAGCAAGAGAGGAAGCAGGACAATGGCAGAAGAAGATACGCAGGCTGAGATTGAGCGTCTGCGGGCGGAAAATACCGCGCTCAAAACTCGTTCATCAACAGGGCTCTCGCTGAAGGTGAGCGCCAAGGGTGGCGTTTCAGTCTACGGCCTCGGCCGCTTTCCCTTCACTTTATACAAAGAACAGTGGGAGAAGCTGCTTGCTATTGCTGATGACATCCGCACATTCATGCAAGAGAACGACGCCCAACTCAAAACAAAAGACGAGAAGACGCTGGACTAATTTCGAAAATGGGCAGTGTATCGAAACTCCTCACACCGTTCGCCTCCGCGCTCGTGCTGTGTCTTGTTCTGAGCCATTGCACTCCGGCGCGTTACACGACTCTCCCAATTCGATCGACGCCTCAGCAGGTCAGCGAGCGTCTTCCCCTGCCGCCGGCCGCACCACCCGTCTCAGCAGAGGAGCTTCTCAAAAGGCTCAACTCCTCACTTGATCGTGCATAGTCTCTGGCCGAGCGACGCTACGCTCACCCGGCCTCCAATCTCATGACCCTGCCATGAGTGGCTTTACTTGGCCGCTACCGGCGCGTCCTGTTCTGCTTCGGACTCCCCAGTATGCAGCGAGCAGGTCTGTCCAATCTCTAAGCCGAGGACATGGATCAAGCGGCCGTAGCCAATAAACGTCGCAATCCGCCAGCCTAATTCCAGGATTTCCGGTTCAGTAAAATGTTGGCGCAATGTGTCAAACAGCTCTCGGGAAGCCTGACCCTGATCTCCGGCGAGGATGTCGGCAAAGCGGATGGCCGATTTTTCCCGTGGGGTGAGCAGCACGCTGCCTTCATACTGCGGTAGTTCTGCGATAAGTTCTTCTGTCACTCCTTGTTGCCTTGCCAAGGCAAACCGGGCGTGCATTCAAAGGTTGCAGTCATTGCGTTCGGCGACTTTGAGTCGTGTCAGCTCGGTGATCTTGAGATTAACGTTTCCCCGTTCGTTCGAGACTAAAGGGAAATAGAAATTAATGAAGGACTTAAAGACCTCAGGCGCATGGGCAAACACCTGCACGAACTCCGAACCGCCCAATTCTTGGTCATACTCGCGCATCACGGCTTGGAGTTCTGCATCAACCTGATCAAATGGCACCTTGCTGACCCTGTCCATCATCGCCCTCCTTGTTCGAGTGTATTTTGTCCTTGTCTTCCATTTGAGACCAAAAAGCAAGAACCTGAGAGGCAGGTTCAGCCAGGTCCAATTGACACGCCATACGGTTTTCGGAACGATGCGTTGAACGATGCGTGATGAGAAGCCGTGCTGCATTCCCATTCCGTGAGCGGTAATATCAAAGCAGCGGTCCAGTCTGACGCACGGTGTCCCCATGCCAATCTATCAACTCACCGACGAACTCGGCTTTCCCAATCCGGAATGGGCAAATCTCGACGGCCTCTTAGCTGTCGGCGGCGACCTGAACCCCGAACGCTTGCTGCACGCGTATGAATTAGGAATTTTTCCCTGGTATGGAGATGATTCCCCTATATTGTGGTGGAGCCCGCCGCAACGCTGTGTGATCGATCCGGACGGCTTCCACATTTCGCGCAGCCTGCGTCGCCTGCTGCGCCAAGAACGCTTCACGGTCACCTTTGACCGGGCGTTTGAAGAGGTTATTTATGCGTGTGCAGAGACACGTATGCGCGCCGGTGAAGGAACCTGGATTACGCCTGAAATAGTAGAAGCGTATTGCGCATTGTACGAGGCCGGGTTTGCCCATTCCGCCGAGGCGTGGGTAAACGGCGAGCTGGCGGGGGGCATCTATGGGGTCAGTCTGGGGCGCGCGTTTTTTGGCGAGTCGATGTTCAAACGCGTCTCAAATGCCTCTAAGGTTGTGTTCTGTACGCTGACCCAAAAACTACTGGCGTGGCAGTTTAGTCTGATCGATTGTCAGATCACCAATCCGCATCTGCAGCGGCTCGGTGCCTATCTCATTCCTCGGGCGGACTTTCTCCAGCGCCTGGCCGAGGCACAGCAGTTCCCCACTCGACGGGGGAAGTGGTGAGCAACTAGACATCATATCCTAATACCTCAACCACCCGCACCGGCTCTTTTTTGCCTTTCACCGGGAACATGGCCGAACGGCCCAAGCTAAAACCCGGTCCAAGCAGAGTCGCTGTCGATTCAGACACAAGGATGGTTGTTTGCATGTCCTTTGTCAGTCCTTCAATGCGGCTGGCCAAATTGACCGGATCACCCACAACGCCGTACTCAATGCGTTCGTCTGGGCCGATCTGCCCAGCCACGACCTCGCCAGTATGAATGCCTACGCCTATCCGAATGGCCGGTAAATCCTGGGCAACCAAACGGATATTCAAATCAGCCAGACGCTCAACCATATCCAGCGCTGCGCGTACGGCCCGTGCCGAGTCGTCGTCATGCTTGACCGGCGCACCGAATAAGGCCATCACCCCATCGCCGGTGAATTGCTTGACGATGCCACCCTCAGCCTCAACAGCCGCGACGATCTCCGTAAAAAACTGGTTCAGCATATTCAGCAGTGCCGCAGGATCGGTGCGCTCACTGATAGCGGTAAAACCGCGGATATCTTGGAAAAGAATGCAGACCTCGCGTTTCTCTCCTCGCAGCGCCCCTTTGCCCTCAAGAACTGCCTCCGCAACCGAGCGTGACACAAAGCGCCCAAACGTATCTCGAATCCGTTCCTTCTCCGCGAGCCCTTCGACCATCTCATCAAACGATTGGGCCAGAAATCCAAGCTCGTCTTCTCTCGTGACGTGCAATCGTAAATCGAGATTGCCGTTGAGCACTTCTCGCATGCCATGCACCAGAGTCTGGATAGGCGCCGTCATTCCACCGGCAAGCCTTCCACCAATAAACAGTGCAATGACTAATGCTCCACCACCAATAAGGATAATCCGCCAGCGCAGAGCAGACAGAGGCGCAAGCGCCTCGTCATAGGAACGCTGGATAAAGGCGTACAGCGGAACAGGAAGCTGAGATTCGATGACAACGGCAAGAGACAGGAAACGTTCTCCCGCCACCGTGACTAACCGCGTTTGTTCTTGCATGTCACGCGGCAACTCATCACGCAGTCTGCGCCGCAGCAGATTTCCGCTGGCTACCTCGCGAGGCCAGGAAGAAGCAAAAAAATTTTCCTGCGTCACAAAAGACACATGCGAGCCAGTATCATCACGCAATTGGCGAGCCGTGCGGTCATCAATCCCTTGGCCCAGCACCAGAAAACCGATGGCATCGGGTCCGAGAATAGGAACAGCCGCCAACTGAAAAAGCGTCCCATCTACCACACTGATAACGGCTAACGCTTCCTCGGTGGCGAGCACTGGTGAGAGTGCAGACAATGTCGCCAGCTCGACGCTTGCACTCGGAATTCCGCGAGAATCTCCAAGCAGATTCCCCTCTTCATCCGTAATCCACAGCAAGTCCACACCGATCCGCTGCTGATAGTTCCGGGCAACAGAAGACAGCGTGGGCGAGTGATATGTCACCAGGACCTGCTTGAGCGCAAAGTCGGCAGCGAGCAGGGTCGTATTTGTCAGGAGTCGTGTCGCCCGTTCCGCAATGAGCCCTTGAAAGACTTGCCCGGTGGTGAGGAGTTCTTCCTTGAGCGTCGCTTGGACCTGACGGCTTACGAAAAGCTGCGTGAACCACAAGGTCGAGAGCAGAACGGCCAGAATCAAGCCGGAAAAGGCCAGAAAAATTTTGGTACGCAGACGACTGCGCACCCACCATGTCATCGGTAGCCTCGCGAGCCTCGTATAGGACGACGAGAACCGCCGGACTTGAGAGTCAAGGAGAATGTGACGTTAGGCACCTGCTCGTCTACTGAGACCTGTTGAAGCGTCTCCTCAAGCGAGGTCTGACTGCGCGCGTGCCAGCTCACCACCGGATACGTCGCCGCAGGAAGATCGCGTAGGGTAAACGAGCCGTCGCCTGCGGTGACAGCGTAAAAAGGTGTGGGTACGACGAGAATAATACCCGCCATCCAGTCGTGGATATTACACCCGAGCTTCACGACACCCTCCTTGTCAAAAATGATGGGCGCTTCCTCTTCTCCTCTATATAAAGGGATTTCAAAGCGCTTGGCCCGAGAAAAAGAATACACATGGTGGTGGATCTGATCCTGGTTGGGGAAAGAGACCGCTGTCCCCACAGGAATCGGTAAGAGAGTCGGAGCGAATTGCTCGTTCACCTGATCCATATGAGCTGCGGCCGGTGGAGCCAGTGGGGAGACCCCGTCAGGCAGCGTCTGGACAAACACCACAGCCTGGGCGATGCCCTCACCATCCGGCCCGATCACACGTCCGTTGATCTCTCCAGCAAGCGCAAAAGAACACTCGGTAAGCGCGAGCCAGCTTCCAAGGCTCAGAGCGACTCTAAACGTGCTCGCTTTCAGTAACGACCGCATATTCCTCTTCTAATACCGGAACCGGTAACTGAGTTGCCCCCCATCGTCGGAAGGCGACGAGCGAAAGGGCTGCGCATGCCGACTCTGAACAAATATATATTCAAACCCTACCCTGTGCTGCAGGCCGAATTCAAACAGATAGGCCAGGGTCACGGCGTCACCGCGATCCCGATAGTTGGGCAGACCATCCTGATTGTGGGTCCGGAATACGTCGTAGCGTGCACTGATACGATGGCTGCGGTGGTGCCAGGACAGCAGAGCATAGAACGCATGGAAGCTGACACCACACCGACACGGACGGTGACGCGCCTCCCCGACGAGATACTGGCTCACGAAATCCACTTGTGGCAGCGGATGGAGAATAACACCCAGGGTTCCAAAACGCGTTCCCCATACCCCGCGCTCGTCTTGATCACCAAGATTGTCGAAGTATCCGATGCCCAGCTCTGCCTGTCGCCGAAGATCACGCACGGTCAACCAGGCATAGATCGAGGGGCGGTTATCCTGTTCGTCAAAAGCGGGCACGTGCTGTCCCCGTGCGGGTAAAGGCAGATCGCTATTCACGCCATGCAGCGCATCGCTCAGTACCCAGCCCCGCACGGCTAACAGATGGCCCGCCTGGTCTTGTCCAAAACCACTCCCCAAAAGCAGACCCAGGCGTAGCCGGCTCTGGATCACACGCCACCATTCGCCTTCTATGCCGACCAGATGGCCTTCTTCCCACAGCCATGAATTGAGCGCTGAGGGCGTCAGGGTGTACTGCGGCGTCCAGGCCGGACCGGTGTGCTCCAGCGAGAAGGGCATATTCATGACTCCGGTCTGGAGCCCCCAGCCCTGCGCCCATTCTCCCCACTCTTTGCGGAGATAGGCTTCGATGAGCAGCGGACGATCATTAGTATAGCCGTCAGGATCCCAATTGAGCTGAGCGCGGGCAACCATGTCCCAGGGCAGAGCAGCGCCCAGTTCGAGCGCGAGCTGCGAGACGGAGAGGCGGGTCGCCCGTGCGGTCTCGCGGCCACCATAGCGGGTCTTGCCCGGTCCTCGGCTCGTCCAGCTTGAGGAGCGCCCGCTACGCGCTATGCGGACGTCAAGCAGACCGCGCACCCACACCGGGCTCTCTTCTTCCACCTCGTATTGGCCCCAGGCCGACGATACATCAATCAGAATGACCTGTAGACAGACCGGCAACAAACCAAGGAGCAAAGCAAAAGCAACGGATAGTCCACACATGAGTTGCGCTTATTGTTGTTGCCTCTCGCTCCGCGTGCAAGTCCCTCACACAGATAAAGGCGCGCAGTAGAGTCGTTTGCCCGCGCATAGTTTCACGCCGAGGGGAGAGATTCTTCGCTTCCCTCAGAATGACAGGGTTCGGCACGGCCTCTCGTAAAGTTGTCATGATTTGGTACAACAGACAGCTCAGCTAATCCCTGTCCCATATGGAGAACGCATGGACTATCAAGACATTCTGGTTGACGTACAAGACATGATTGCAACCGTCACGCTGAATCGGCCTGATAAATTGAACGCCTACACGGCGCTGATGGGAGACGAGCTGACCCACGCGTATGAATCACTCGGCAAGCGTAGCGATGTTCGGGTCATTATCATGACCGGCGCGGGCCGCGGATATTGGCGGGCTGTTCCAGAAGGATATTGAAAAACGCGAGAAGGGTGACGGCGAGACCACAACAGGGAGTAGTGCCGGCGTCGTCCACTCACGCTCAGGACTCCAGTACGCTTTACATAATTGTGGCAAACCGATCATTGCCGCAATTAACGGCCCAGCAGTTGGCATTGGCCTCACATTGACTCTTCTCCAGGACATCCGAGTTGCGGCGGAAGAAGCCTCGATTGGGGCCATTTTTGCCAAGATGGGCCTGATGCCGGAGCTGGGTTCGACATTTATACTGCCCCGGCTGGTGGGTTTGTCCAAAGCTCTGGAGCTGGTGTACACCGCCAAAGTGCTCAAAGGCAAAGAGGCGTGTGAAATCGGTTTGGTCAATAAAGCCGTTCCAGGCGGCGCGCTGATGGCGACGGTGCAAGAGATGGCCGGGCAGAGCGCCGCCCTGCCCCCGCTGGCCCTGGCGGTTTCAAAACGCGCGCTTATGCAAGGAGCGACCAGTGATTTCGATACAGCGGTGAAAACCGAAACTTTTGGGCTCGACTATCTTTTCAAGAGTCAGGATCACAAAGAAGCGGTGGCTGCGTTTCTGGAAAAGCGGGAGCCACAATTCCGGGGTGAATAGCGGTGATTTAACTTTACACCGCTCGCCACACTCTAGTAAAATAGAAACAGGAAGAGGGACCTTTTCGTCTGCCTGCGTTTGTACACTTGTGAAGAGACTCAGAAGTACAGAAAACCTCAACTCCCGGCTTCAGAGATAATAAAGCGACGCGAAGTACCGATAAATCTCTCCAGAGGTAGATGTGGTGCGGAGGAAAGAAAAGACGGAGGGTTACGGCTATGCGCTCAAATACGACGCAGAAAATCAAACCGACAAAAGCCTCTCTCACTGATCAAATCTTATCCTTTTGCGAGAGCGGGCGTTTCGGCATGCGAGAAGCGATTGCAGCCGCAACTAAGCCGGAATCTCCCTCCGTAACCCAGCCTGAGAAACCGGCAGACGCACAAACACGAGGAGAGCCCCCAGCACCTAGGCTTTTCGGGCAACCGGTTTCGCATTAGCACAGAGAAGCTGCCGGCGTGAAATCGAGATACCAACCTGCTTAGAGCCCTAGCACGTCTTTCATCGAATACAAGCCGTTGGGCTGGTCTGCTAACCAGAGCGCTGCACGGACGGCACCACGAGCGAGACATTCACGACTCTGGGACCGGTGCGTCAGCTCTAGCCGCTCACCAAAACCCACAAAATAGACCGTGTGATCGCCTACCGCATCTCCACCCCGCAAGGCCATAATCCCGATTTCTTCGTCCGTGCGCTGGCCGGTGACGCCTTGGCGACTAATGCGGGCGCTTTGCTCAAAATCTTTGCCTTGCGCCTCAGCAATAATGCGGCCCAGGGCCAGGGCAGTCCCACTCGGTGCATCGATTTTGAAGCGATGGTGCATTTCGACGATTTCAGGATCGAAATCGTCACCCAGGATCTTTGCCACATCTGCCACGACTTTCATCAGGACGTTGACCCCCACACTCATATTCGGCGCGATGATGACGCGACTTTGCAGAGCAAGCTGTTCGGCCTCAGCCTGCTGCTGCGCAGAAAGGCCGGTTGTGCCTATCGCGATCGCTGCCCCCTTTTCCACGGCAGTCCGTAAATGTGCCATCGCTACGTCGGCGAGGGTAAAGTCCAACGTCACAGTGTCCGCGTTTGCCGCTGCCGCATAGTCACTGGTGAGAGGCACCCCCAGCGACCCTATGCCGGCTCCTTCCCCGGCATCTCCTCCAAGCGCCGGATGGTCGCCTGCTTCAATCGCACCAACAAGTTGGGCGTCTGGATGTTCATGAATCAAACGGACGAGTAATTTCCCCATCCGACCGGCTGCGCCGCATATCACAATATTCGTAGCCATATTTTTCTCCCCCTACAAAGAAAACCCCCTCACCCTAATAAGGCGAGGGGGTAAGAGGACACGACTGTCCAGATATTCTAAATCAGCTCATACTGCTTCAGTACGGCTTTCAGCTTGTCTTTGTTCGCCGTTGCCATAGGCGCAAGCGGCAGGCGCAGTTCAGCTTCACACATGCCCATCAGCGAGAGCGCAGTCTTGACAGGAATCGGATTCGTTTCAGTAAATAAGGCACGGATGAGAGGCACCAGCTGAAGCTGGAGCGCGGCCGCTGTGTCCCATTCTTTTTTGAGGCCGGCGTTCGCGACGGCGGCCATTTCCTTGGGCGCAATATTTGCGACTGTGCTAATGACACCCGCCCCACCCAGAGCCATCATGGAAAAGGTCAGCGAGTCTTCACCGGACAAGACCGCGAGTTTGTCCCCGCACGCCAGGCGGATATCAATCACCTGGTCTATCGAGCCCGAGGCTTCCTTTACCCCGACGATGTTCTCTATCTCAGCCAAGCGGGCCATGGTCGCGGGAGTAATATGGGACCCGGTTCGACTCGGGATGTTGTAGAACACAATCGGGAATCCCGACGCTGCTTCCGCTACCGCTTTATAGTGTTGGTAAATGCCTTCCTGGGGGGGTCGGTTATAATAGGGCGAGATCATCAGCGCCCCATCTGCCCCAACCTCCTGTGCTTCGCACGTCAGCTGAATGGCCTCGGCGGTTGAGTTCGAACCTGTTCCAGCTACTACGGGTACCCGCTTATCAGCCACCTGCACCACCAGCCTCACCACTCGGGTATGCTCTTCGGGGGAGAGGGTGGCAGACTCGCCCGTTGTTCCGCACGGGACAATGCCGTGGGTGCCACTTTTAATATGCCATTCAACCAGATCGGCGAGTCGCTGCTCGTCGACTGTGTTTTTTTTGAACGGCGTGATCAGCGCGACCAGTGATCCTGAAAACATACGGCCCTCCTGTTCTCCCATCCTCTCGGGAAAGAGAAGCACAATGAGAAAAAACAAACGCGTACATTACTCGATTTCAACTATTCCTTCAAATACTTCTTCCGCCGCTCCGGTCATATACACATGATTGTCCGCCAGACGCCATTCGATGTCCAGATCGCCCCCGCGTAGGTGCACGGTTACCCGCCGGTCGGCTTTGTGGTTGAGTACGGCGGCAACTGCGGCCGCGCACGCGCCCGTTCCGCATGCCCACGTTTCTCCGGACCCTCGCTCCCAGACCCGCATGTTCAGTTCAGCCGGGCTGACGATTTGAATGAATTCGGTATTCACCCGATTCGGGAAAAACGAATGCTGCTCGAACACCGGACCGATTTTCTCCAGCTCTAAAGACTCCACCGCATCGACAAAGATCACGCAGTGCGGGTTGCCCATCGAGACACACGTCACCTGATACAACTGCCCATCAACGCTCAGCGGCTGATCAACCAACTGCACCTGCCCTTCCACTGCAACGGGAATCTGAGGGCCGTCCAGGATAGGTTCTCCCATGTCGACAGTCACGCGCGCAACTCTGCCGTTTTCGATATCAAGGAATAAAACCTTGAGCCCGGCATCCGTCTCCACCTTGAGCGGGTTATCCGTAGCTATCCCATGGTCGTATATATATTTACCCACGCAGCGAATGCCATTGCCACACATCTCGCCCCGGCTGCCATCGGCGTTATACATCTCCATACGTGCATGCGCAGTCTCCGACGGACAGATAAGAATCAGCCCATCGCCACCAATACCGGTTCGCCGATCACTGATCTTGAGCGAGACGGCCCCCGGATCGGCGAGCGGCGTTTCAAATGCGTTCACATAGATGTAGTCGTTACTAATGCCGTGCATCTTGGTAAAAGGAAGTTTCATACCCAAGTCCTTACTGCGGCGGAGCGGACGGCCTGATGCGGCTCGTGCTGGGTACAGCTTGTGCTGTATCAGCTTGTGCCGGCTACGGCTTACGCTCCGTCCTGCCAGACCAGCTCGACCGTATTTGACAGATTCCCCAAATAGCCGTCTAGGGTTACGGCACGGACCCGATAGCGGTACAAGATTCCAGCCGACAGCGGCTCGTCAGTATAGTTGAACTTCTTCACCTGACGGAAGCGGTCACGATCCTCTACAAGGATCAGGGCAATCCGGGTAAACGGCTGCGCCGCATCCTCATCCCGTACCGCTCGTAGTACCACAAATGCGCCTAAGTCGTCCATCTCGCTTCCATCCATATAACGCTGCGGGCGAGTCCAGTTCAGCGTCACACCGTGGTCCTCGATCTTGAGGGCTAAATCACCGATAGGTTCCGGTGCCACCAGGCTGGGTGGACGAACTGACGTCTTATGTCCGCACCCAGAAACGAGGATCACCATTCCACCCAGTACACACATGAAAGACAGGACGGCTCCGCTCCACACCAATCCCCGCTCTCTATCCCCTACCCGCGTCATACTACACTCCCGCCGAACGCAATTGGCGTTCAACATTCTCTCGGGCCGTTCCGCCATAGGATCGCCGTCGATCCACAGCCGACTCCAATGTCAGTCGAGTCAACAGATCGCTCTCGAACAGAGGAGAGAATTGCTTCCACTGCGCAAGTGTGAGTTGATGCAACTCTTTTTCCTCGGCCACACACCATTGGACTACCGCACCAACCACGGCGTGCGCGCGTCGAAAGGGGAGCCCTTTTTCAACTAAGTAATCCGCCACGTCGGTTGCCAGCATAAATCCGCCTAAGGCGGCCTCGCGCAGTCGCTCCTTGCGAAAGCGAAGCTGGCCCAACATAGGCTCAAGGACGGTGAGAATACCTTTGAGGGTATCCACGCTATCGAACAACGGTTCTTTATCTTCCTGAAGATCCCGATTATAGGTCAGCGGCAGCCCCTTGAGCACGGTTAGCAGAGCAAACAGGTTGCCGTATAATCGCCCGGTCTTGCCGCGGATGATTTCCGGCACATCCGGATTTCTCTTTTGCGGCATCATCGAGCTGCCGGTTGAAAAGGCATCAGGCAGATCGATGAATCCGAATTCACTACTCGACCACAACACCAGCTCTTCGGCCAGGCGACTGAGATGCATGCCCAGCATGGCCCCTATGGAAAGAAACTCGACCACGAAATCTCGGTCGGCCACAGTATCCAGACTATTCTCACTCACCCGCGCGAAACCGAGCAAACGCGCCACATACGCCCGATCAATCGGCAGCGTTGTTCCGGCGAGCGCACCTGCACCGAGCGGCAACACATTGACCCGCTCGGCACATTGCTGCAAGCGTTCGGCATCACGGCTAAACATCTCGTGATAGGCCAACAAGTGATGCGCGAGGAGGACAGGCTGGGCCCGCTGGAGATGGGTGTAGCCGGGCATGACAATGGTCCGATGGCGCTTTGCTACCCGCGCGATCCGCTTCTGTAACGTTGTGAGGAGTTTGTGTATCGTGGCGATCTCGTCCCGCATAAAGAGGCGTACATCAAGCAAGACCTGGTCGTTTCGACTCCGAGCCGTATGGAGCTTCCCACCGAGCGGGCCTATTTTCTCCGTCAGCCGTCGCTCGACAGCCATGTGGATGTCTTCGTCCGAGGCCAGAAAAGGGAAACGTCCGCACGTCAGTTCACGTTGCACGTTTTTGAGTCCCTTGAGAATTTTCTCTCCCTCAGCGCGGGTGAGTATCTTCTGCTTCACCAGCATCCGGCAGTGGGCCACGCTGCCTTGGATGTCGTACTGCGCCAGACGCCGGTCAACGGCAAGTGAAGACGTGAAGGCTTCCATGCGTGGGTCGGCGGCAGTGGCAAAACGTCCGGCCCAGGCTTTTGTGTTTTTCTGTTTCATAGGAACATGCTGAACATTTGTCGGTAGGGGTGTAGCATTCTCGAATGGCGACACTCCGCCTGTTCACCAGCCACAAAGAGAAGGCTACACCCCTACTTTTGTGCAAGCGCGCGAATACGCAAACGAAGTGAATTCAGTCGAATAAACCCTTCTGCGTCGGCCTGTCGATAGTCTCCGCTTTCGTCAAACGAGGCGACTTCAGGATTGTAGAGGGTCCGATCGGACTTTCGGCCGACCACGATAACGTTGCCCTTATAAAGTTTGAGGCGGACCGTTCCAGTCACGTTTTTCTGAGACTCATCGACTGCCGCTTGCAGCATCTCGCGCTCGGGTGCAAACCAATAGCCGTAATACACCATCTCGGCGTAACGCGGGATGAACGAGTCGCGCAAATGGACAACTTCACGATCCAAGGTCAGCGTCTCTAAAGCCCGATGAGCAACGGACAGAATGGTCCCGCCCGGTGTTTCATACACCCCGCGTGATTTCATGCCAACATAGCGATTTTCAACGAGATCGCAGCGGCCGATGCCATGCTTTCCACCCAACTCGTTGGCTTTGGCCAACAGGCTGGCCGGAGAAAGTGTGACGCCGTTGATCGCCGTAGGATTGCCTGCAGTAAAATCAACTTCCACATATTCCGGCTGGTCCGGAGCATTCTCAGGCGAGACAGACATCACGAACATATCTTCATACGGTTCGTTCCAGGGGTCTTCGAGTATGCCGCCCTCAAAGCTGATGTGGAGCAGGTTGCGATCCGTGCTATACGGCTTCTCTTTGCTGACCGGAATAGGAATTTTCCGCTCGTCGGCATAGGCAATGAGAGCCGCCCTGCCCTGCATATCCCACTCTCGCCACGGAGCCACCACCTGGATACGCGGCTCAAGGGCGTAATATGTCAGTTCAAAGCGAACCTGGTCATTGCCTTTTCCGGTCGCGCCATGGGCTACGGCATCCGCACCTTCTTGCCTCGCAATTTCGATTTGCCGCTTCGCGATCAGCGGCCTGGCGATGGAGGTGCCGAGGAGATAGCCGTCTTCGTAGGATGCATTGGCACGCAGGATAGGGAAAACGTAGTCGCGCACGAATTCTTCACGTAGGTCTTCGATATAGACGGCGCTTGCCCCAACCGCCTTGGCCTTGCCTTCAATCGAGTCTACTTCTTCGCCTTGGCCCAGGTCGGCACAAAAAGCCACGACCTCGCACGCATAGGTATCAATAAGCCAGCGCAAAATAACTGAGGTGTCTAACCCACCGCTATAGGCAAGGACTACTTTTTTGATATCTGCCACAATAGATTTCCTTTCAAAAAACGTCCCCTGGGCATGCCAAAGACGGCACCAGCCTACACACCCCTCCCTCACTCAACAGCAGCACCCAGCCGCATAATGAGGTTTTATGGCTCTCGGGCAAAAGCGTCTAGAGGCTAGCGTCTGGACGTTTCTACTGGAGCAGCCACACCATAATGGCCTTCTGGATATGGAGGCGATTTTCGGATTGATCGAAGACAACGGACTGTGGCCCATCCAGCACCTCGGCCGTAATTTCTTCGCCGCGATGGGCGGGTAAACAATGCATGACCAGCGCATCAGACTTTGCCAAGCCCATCACCTCGGCGTTGACCTGATAGTCTTTGAATGCCTCGCGGCGAACAACGCCCTCTTTCTCTTGACCCATACTCGTCCACACATCGGTATACACCGCGTCTGCTTCCCGTACGGCTTCAGCCACCGTATGCGTGACAGAGACGCGGGCGCCACTCTGGAGCGCCTGCTCCACCATCTCCCGGTCCGGTTCGTAACCGGGCGGACAGGCTAACACAAAACGAAACGGCAATTTCGCGGCAGCGTTAAACCACGAGTGCACCATATTATTACCATCGCCGACAAAGGCGACTTTGAGATCATCCAGACTGCCGCGATGCTCAATCAAGGTGAGGCAATCCGCGAGCACTTGGCAAGGATGGAGTAAGTCGGACAAGCCGTTGATGACCGGAACAGTTGCCGCTTGGGCGAGTTCCGTAATCACCTGATGGGAAAACGTCCGGGCCATGATGATGTCGACCCAGCACGAGAGATTCCGGGCGACGTCGGGCACGGTTTCTCGGGTGCCGAGGCCGATGTCCGGGGGCGAGAGATAAATCGCATAGCCGCCGAGCTGGACCATGCCCGCCTCGAACGTGACACGGGTACGTAAGCTGGGTTTCTCAAAAATCATGGCCAGCGTTTTGCCGGCCATAATGGGATGCTGCCAGCCTTTTTGACGGTCGGCCTTGAGTCCTTGTGCAAGAGAGAAGATTTCCTCAAGGTCAGCCTGGGCTAGGTCGGCAATGCTAATCAAATCGCGTTTCATTGCTGGACCAGCACTTTCTCTACGATGTCTAAGCCCTCATCGATTTCTTCCTTGGTGATAATAAGCGGAGGCAGGAAGCGCAAAACTTTCCCCGCAGCGCAATTAATCATGACGCCTTCTCTGAGACAGGTATCCGCAATCTTTCCGCCTTCGCGATCAAGCTCGGCTCCCAGAATGAGGCCTTGACCACGCACGTCGGTAATAAAAGAGAATTTCTCTTTCAGTGCGTTCAGCTTACCCAAGAAGTAGGCGCCCATTTCCGCACAATTATCGAGCACGCCATCGTTGAGCAAGGTTTCAATCACGGCAACACCGGCCGCGCACGCAATCGCATTCCCACCGAAGGTTGAGCCGTGCGAACCGAGGCTGAGGCTTTCTGCCACGTCCGCTTTGGCCAGCATGGCACCGATAGGGACACCGCCACCCAGCGCTTTCGCCAACGGCATGATATCCGGCGTAACCCCTTCATGTTCGTAGGCAAAGAGTTTGCCTGTCCTCCCGATGCCGACTTGGACTTCGTCGAGAATCAGCAACAGACCGTTGCGATCACACAGCTCACGCAGCCCCTTGAGATAGCCCGGCGGAGGGACGACGACCCCACCCTCGCCGAGAATCGGCTCGACTAAAATCGCCACAGTTTTATCGGAAATCGCAGACGCCATGGCATCCAGATCGCCAAACGGCACATAGCGAAACCCTTCAAGCACCGGCCCAAAGCCTTGGCGGACTTTTTCTTGGCCAGTGGCGGCAATGGTGGCCATAGTGCGGCCATGAAAAGATCCCAGCACCGTCAGGATCTCGTACCGGCCGTCGCGATTTTCGACCCCATATTTACGAGCCAGTTTAATGGAGGCCTCATTCGCTTCCGCACCGCTGTTGCAAAAGAAGACTTTGTCGGCAAACGAATGCGTACACAGTAATTCCGCCAAACGCGCTTGGGGGATAATATAATGCAGATTGGAGATATGGGTCAGGGTCGCGACTTGCTCCTGCACCGCTTTCACCACAGCAGGATGGCACTGGCCCAAGTTCAGCACCGCCAGGCTGGCAAAGAAATCCAGATAGGACTTGCCTTCGGCATCCCACAGCCGACAGCCCTCGCCACGTACGAAAGCAACCGGGAAACGGGCGTAGGTCGAACACAGATATTTATTATTAAGATCGATGATTTCCTGGCTTGTCATGACCATTGTCTTTTCCCCCTGGCAGCTTCGTTCGAAAAATATTCCGCGCCCAGTCTGTACAAACACGAGAAACACAGCGGAAGTCCATCCGTATACACCTGCGCCTGGTCTTTGCCAAGAGCTGGAACCGGGAGCAAGAAAGAGACCGGTTAGATCTAAACCGGCTGCCGGCTGACTTCGGTCCCTATCCCTTCTTTGGTCAGGATCTCTAAGAGGACGGAGTGCCGCACCCGACCGTCCAGAATATGGGTTTTGTGTACCCCGCCGTGCAAGGCGGCAATGCAGCATTCTACCTTCGGGATCATGCCCGCGCTGATGGTGCCGTCGTCGATGAGTTCTTGGGCCTGTGTTGCGGAGACGGTCGACAGCAGATTGCCGTCTTTATCGTTGATGCCTGGCACGTCCGTCAGCAAAATAAATTTCTCAGCCTGAAGTGCTTCGGCCACTTTGCCGGCAACAAGATCGGCGTTGATATTAAACGTCTCTCCAGCTTGGCCAATGCCGATCGGCGCGATCACGGGAATAAACCCCTGCGCGGTCAGCGCATGTATCACCCGCGGATTCACGCCGACAATCTCTCCGACAAAGCCGAGGTCGTGCTGCGCGGGTTGATCCGGTTCGTCTCTATCAAGCAGCATTTTGCGCGCAACCACGAGTTCACCGTCTTTCCCGCTCAGGCCAACGGCCGGACTCCCGTATTGATTGATCAATGTCACAATTTCTTTGTTGACGCGGTTCAGAACCATTTCCACGACTTCCATGGTCGCAGCGTCAGTCACCCGCATGCCCCGCACGAAGCTGGAGGCAATGTCCAGGCGCTTGAGCATGTGCCCGATTTGCGGACCACCGCCATGGATGACGACGGGATTCATGCCCACAAATTTGAGCAGCACAATGTCCTCAGCAAACTTCTGCTTGAGATCCTCGTCCTCCATGGCATGGCCGCCATATTTAATGACTATCGTTTTGCCGGAAAAACGACGGATAAACGGCAAGGCATCAAGCAGAATATCGGCTTTTCGTATGAGTTCGTCCATTGTATAAGAGCACGTCCTGAGGTGATACGCGTCGAGTTATGCGCCTCTGCTTGATGCCTATCCCTTTATGATGGCTCGCCCCCTTCGGCAGCGCTCAGGAAAGGCTTTGACAAGCTCAGGGTGGGCGGATTCAGCTTATTCTGTAGAGTATCCCCGTTCGTGCTAAGCCTGTCGAAGCATGAACGCGCATGTACAACGATCAAAGGGAAACCGTCTTATTTGTCTCAATCTGCAATGTAGCTGGAGCTTGGTCAATAGCGGCTTGGTTTCTCCTCTGGCTCGACTATAATGGGAGGCCATGTGGAAGCGGCCTTTTCTCTGGAACGCCCGTCTTATAAGCCTCGTCTGTCTTGCCGGTCTGGGCCCCGTCGCTGAGGCCGCGGCGGGACTTATACCGCTGGACCGACACCAGAGGCGGTTGTCCATATTGTAGATGAACGTGTGACTATCCCTGCAGCCTACCAGGATCACGTGATAGTCTATCTTGCTTCCCTTCTTCCGTGACAAAAGTAGCATCATCGCCGCTGCTCATCGCCCCAAGCCATAACTATTCCGTGCACAGCCAGGGGGCCTTTGCCCAGAAGATAGCGGTGGATTTTGGCCTCATCAAGAACGGCAGTACCGACGCTCTCGGGCCTCTCAGAGGAATCGGGATACAACCTGCTGGAGGCTGGAAAGTCGCGCATGCGCTCGATCCTGATACTGTCGACCAGCTTGCTGCTGCGGCGCGGCGCGGCGCGACCGCGCAGCACTTAACCCTGTCTGCCGATGGGGCCGAAGCTATTGTTCGCCAGGCAGCGGCCGATTTTATCCCGCCTGCCCCGCCGGTCGAACCGGCCGCTGAAGCAGGGCCGGACTCCATCGTTATCGAACAGCCGCCACAGATTATCGAAGTCATCCACGAACCCTACTACGTTGAAGCGCCGGTCATAGTCTATGGCGTCGCGCCACCGTCGCCATCATCTCCGTCCTGGGCGCCCGCGATATTTTTCCCATCGGGGGAGGGAGACCTACCGCCGACACATTCGATTCGGCACACCAACCCTTCGATTCGGCCGTCGAGTCCGTCTATCACGCTGAGGTCGCCTGGACGCTCGATTGGTCGCGGACCCTTTATCGCAAGCCCCACAGCCCAGGCGTCAGCCCCATTTTTTCATCACTAATCATGTCGTCGCTAATCATGACAGACCGTCCATGCTGAGCAGGCCGAACTTGATCCGAACATTCTCAAGGAGCATATAGAGTGAACCCAGAAAGGCTATAGCCCCGATGACAGAAAAAATAGCGCACGACATGCCGCCCGTGCCCCTTTCCCTAGAAGGCTCGGCCATCCTGCATCAGATGTTCCGCATTCGCTGGACAGACTGGAAGGCCGTGTCGGCCAGTGCCCAAAGTGAAATTCTTGAAGAGGCGCTGCTCACATTCAGAGAAATGGAGCCGCACGGTCCGGAACAAACGGGGCTGTTTTCACTCGTAGGGCATAAGGGCGACCTCATGTTGGTCCATTTTCGGCGTACGTTTGATGCCGTCAATGATGCCGAGTTGCACGTCGCCCAACTCAAGCTGAGCGATTTTCTTGAACCCACGACTTCGTATTTATCGGTGGTTGAACTCGGCTTGTATCAAGACTCGATCACCCTGTACCGCGCGTTGGCCGAACAGGGTGTTCAGTCCGGCTCAGCCGAATGGCAGCAAGCTGTGGAAAAAGAGCTGGAGCAAAAGCGAAAAGCCATGGCCGCCCGTATCTGGCCGTCGATTCCCGCGCGGCGGTATCTCAGTTTTTATGCCATGGATAAAAAACGCGGCGAAGACAAAAATTGGTATCAGGTTCCTATTGCAGTCCGACAACAGATGATGCACGAGCACGGCATGATCGGCCGACGCTATGCCGGCCAGGTGACCCAAATCATTTCGGGTTCGATCGGCTTTGACGACTGGGAATGGGGCGTTGATCTGTTTGCGGACGATCCGCTGGTCTTTAAGAAACTCGTCTACGAGATGCGCTTTGATGAGGCGAGTGCGGTGTACGGATTGTTTGGCACGTTCTATCTCGGCCTGCGCTTCCCGGCGGCAGAGCTCGGCAGCCTGCTGAACGGGAAAGCGCCCGCCTTCAGTCTCGACTAATCTGCGCACCATCGTGACCGCCTACCGCCGCAATCGTTACTCTTTCTTCTCCGCTTTCGATCATTACAATAGCGGGCCATGACTACAGCAGACGTTGTCATTGTCGGTGCTGGAGTGATAGGCAGCGCCATTGCATACGCCCTGGCCGGACAGAAGCAAAAGACTATTCTGGTGGACAGACAACGGCCGGGGCAGGAAGCGTCGGCCGCGGCTGCTGGGATCTTAGCTGTCTCAAGCGACCGTTCGCAACGCGGCCCCCTGTATCAGCTCAAGAAGGCCAGTCAAGAACTTTACCCTGCCCTGATTCACGATATCGAGCAGGCCACGGGTATCGATATTGAATATCAGACAGTCGGGGTGCTGGGCCTGATCCGTAACGATGCAGATGAGAAAAAATACCGAGATCTGTATGACGTCAGGCGGGAGCAAGGCCATCCAGTCACCTGGCTATCAGCGGACGAGGTACACCGCGTTGAGCCCGCGCTCACGATAGACATACGCGCTGCGGTGCATTTTAGCGGAGATCACCATCTGCATAACGGAAAACTGGTCGAAGCGTGGGCACAGGCGGCGGGAAAACGTGGCGTCCAGTTTCGTGTGGATACCACAGTCAATGCAGTTCGTCTCAAGAATGGAAAAGCGCACTCTCTCCGTATTGGCGAAGAATGGGTCGAGGCGGGCACAGTCGTAATTGCGGCCGGCGCCTGGTCACGCCAGGTCGGAGATTTATTTGGCATCAGCATTCCCGTAAAACCGGCCAAAGGACAAATGCTGGCCGTACGAACAACCCTGCTCAAGCACGTCATCTCTCATGACGAACACTACCTAGTTCCGCGCAAAAACGGCGAGGTCATCATTGGTTCAACCGTCGAGTATGTCGGCCATACGAAAGATGTGACCCTCGAAACCATACAATCTTTTATCCTTCGTTCGGAAGCCCTCGTCCCGGGTATCAGTAAAGCGCCGCTGAGCCGTTTCTGGGCCGGTCTGCGACCATACTCCCCGACGCGCCGCCCCATCTTGTGTCACGCGCCTGAACTCGACAATGTCATCCTAGCCACGGGCCATCATCGCAACGGTATTGTCCTGGCTCCCATTACCGCCACGTTGATCAGCGAACTGATTATGACTGGCCAGTCGTCGTTTGATCTCACTCCGTTTGGCCTGCCCCAAGAACCAGCTCCTCCGCCGGCCCTGCATGAGTCACCGAATGAAGCGGACTGACCTGCGGGGAAAACAGTCGAAAATAATCGAAAACAGTCATGGAGTACGTCTCACATTTTCCATTTTTTGCCATTCTGGATGACAGGCAGGAGGGTGCGCATCAATGCATGAGGTGTGCAACACGGCATAGGGTGTGTAACAATGCAATGCGACATGCGTCAAGATTATTTGCAAGAGGAGGATATCGTATGGCAGAGGTTACGATTCGGGTACTGAAAAACGGTCCGTATGAGGTCAAAGGGGCAGTCGGCGTTACCGATCAGAAGCGGAATGCGTATAAGACTGAGGACGATGCGGTGTACCTGTGCCGGTGTGGCCAATCGGCGAACAAGCCGTTTTGCGACGGGACGCATACAAAAGCGGGTTTCAAGGCAAACGAGACTGCAGACTAACGAGTTGGTTACGGAGTAACCCCCAGGGGAACATGCTCCTGGGGGTTACTTTGTCCGCTGTCCGTCTGCATAGCCTGAGTAGGCAGACCACTCTGTCTCGCCTGCGTGGCGGCCGCTGCACTCAACACCTGGACTGCACGCACGCCTGCGCCATACCGGTAGACCATCTCCCCACCCCAATAGCCTTGGATCGTCAGACCGATGAGACCCAGGCCGGCCAGGATCATATACACAAGCGGGAGCTGCGCATTGATTTGCAGCCGCGCAACGGTGAGAATGATAAAAAAGCCAAGCAAAGCATAGCCGCCATACTCATGGTAAAAGAACAACCCCTGGACTTGGGGATCAAAGACACTGCTGGGTTGTGGCAATTGCTGCTCAATCCAGCCGCTGAGGACCGCCAGACCAATTGCACCGGCGCCCGCAAAAAAACCGATCTGACCGGCCCGTTGCCAATCGCGATTGCGCAGGATACTCCCCCCACAGTCAAGGAGTACGCCAAAGACAATGAGAGCAATCGCAAAATGCACGACAATGGGATGCAGGGTTAAGACAAGACCCGCGTCGAGCGGTGGGACCGGCACGCCTTCATCGGCAAAACTTCGTGTGACCATTCCTATAACGAGGCCCACAGTGGAACTCAGACACCGCATCAGGACGCTCCGTCCCCTGTTTTTTCTTTCTTCTGTTGCGAGACGGACGCCCATACGCGACGGCTCGATTCCCCTTCTTTTGTCTCAATGCTACACTACGTTGTAACGCGTAGAGATACTATAGGAGGCCTGAGTGTCACAGCCTGAGACACCTGTATTGGTCACCGTCGCCCAGGTAGGGGAAGTAGAGCCCGGACAGACGAAGAAATTTCTACTGTCTGTTGAGGGCCGGGAAACAGAATGTTTCCTGGTGAATTATGGCGGACGATATTTTGCCTACGTCAACCGCTGCGCCCATGTGCCGATGACGATGGACTGGATCGACAATCAATTCCTGACTGAAGATGGGCGCTACATCCTGTGCTCAACGCACGGGGCAGCCTTTGAGCCGGAAACCGGAGAATGTATTTTTGGCCCGCCGTGCGGGAAGTTTCTGCCCCGCGTACCCCTCAGGATAGAGGGCGACTGCATTATGGCGGATACGCCGCTTGAAGATGCGGACAGCTAGCTGTCAGACGACCGGAAAGCTGCCGGCTCCTGAAACGAACAGCGGCTTTACTCCCACTCGTCACCAAAGTGCGCACGCAGCAGCCGTTGCTTGAGATAATCAAGGCTGCCGAGGTCTTCTATGATATCGCCGCCGGTATCATAGAAGAAAATCTCGCCGCGTTTATTACGTCCAATCGCGACTAGCCATTCAAGCTCGTCACGATCTTCCAGCAAGTAATTAATGGTTTGGGACACCCCTTTAGCAGGGATCAGGGTGACTTTCGAAGGGCGTGACTTTTCTTGTGTATTTGATGACATGATTCTCTCCACCGAAGCACCGTATCCAGATGCGGGACGGGGGTCCTGTAGGCAGCATAGGGGTCGGTTTTCATGAAGTCAATACAGCAGTCGCTATTGTTTCGACGTGGTAGGTTTGCGGAAAAAGATCAACGGGTTGGAGACAGTCCACACGATAGCCGAATTGGACTAAACGTCCCAAGTCGCGAGCTAAAGTGGTCGGGTCGCACGAGAGATAGACGACCGTGTGTACCCCCAGCTGAGGAATGTTTTCGACGATCTCCGCCGCCCCAGCTCGTGGCGGATCTAAGACCAGCACGTCGGCGCGGACGTGGCGCCGGATAAGGGTCCGGACACCCACCTGAGCGGAGGTCCGCAGAAACCGGACATTGCGTAATCCGACCCGCTTTGCATTATCCCGAGCGTCCGCAATAGCCTGGGAATCTTGCTCTATCCCAGTGAGTTCGCGGACCTGCTTCGCAATGGGCAGACTAAAGTTTCCCGACCCACTATAACATTCAATCACTATGTGTGACTTATCAAAACCACCAAGCCGAAGGAGGGTTTTGATCAATACCCGATTGCCCGCTGGATTGACTTGCGTGAAGCCACCATTCTTCACTTCGAGGGTCATCCCATCAACGCCCAAGTCTAGGACCACGCGCGTCTTCCCCCAGGTCCGTCGCCAGCCTCGCCCAAAGAGGATCAGTCCCGAGACAACCGCATGGGCTCGCAAAAAAGCGGCACACGCCTCGTCGTCTGCTGGCTGAAAAGGTCCTTCAGCGTTCCCCATGAGCACGACGTCCTCGGCAGCGGTGCAGACAGGGTCGCTCGTGAGCAGCTCGACACGTCGGACGAGAGTGTGCAGGTGAGCCAGCCAGTCACGGGCACAAGAGAGGTGTGTTGCGCTGTTTTTCCCGGCGATAAGGCAATCGGCCAGTTCTACCAGCTCGTGCGACTGCGCTTGATAGAAGCCAAGTCGTGCAGGGGACTCTGTTCGGAGTCGAATGCGGTGGCGATAGCGCCATTCCTCAGGACTGGGAATAATCGGCAAGACCGGGGGATCGGCCATACCACCAATCCGCCGCATATTCTCCCGCACTAGCGACTCCTTGGCACGGAGTTGTTCGGCATACGTCACATGTTGCCAGGGACATCCACCACAGCGCGGTATATATGGACAGGGCGGCTGCCGCCGCTCTGGTCCAGAGTGTCGGAGAGCCATCACACGTCCTATTGCATGACGTTTTTTCTCTTCCGTCAGGACAACGTCTACCCGGTCGCCGGGGGCGGTATGAGGGACGAAGACGACTTTCCCGTCGATGCGCCCAACACCTGCCGGACCGTAAGCAAGACGTTCAATATTCAGTGGCGCAGCAGAAGACATTGCATAAAGCCGGACACTTCATTTCCAGAGAAGAAGTCGGAGCGGCTTGACAGAGGGACATGGACAGTAGAGTTTTTTCGGGCCGCGCGCAACAGGCTGACGGCATCTCTGGCCGGGACTTCTGGCAGGACTGCTGGCGGGATTCCTGGTTTGTAGCAATGTGTGTTAGGAAGGCATGCCATGTTCACCATCCGTAGAGGAAAACGAACGGACTGTGTTGCATTGCAGGCTCTGCTCTTTCCAGAGGATTCTGGAGAACTCAGCAAAGCAGTCGCGCGCCACTGGCGGCATCTTGCCCAAGACCCGGCCCACGATTTCTATGTTGCGGAACGGGATGGAACTCTCCGAGGTATGCTCCTCGTGAGCTATGTCCGTGCACTTCGGAACCCCGGCTGGCAGGCTGTTCTGGATACGGCCGTACTCCAGACCGCATCGCCTGACATTGGTCGAGCATTGCTGCGCTTTGCCAAGGAACGAGCACGTAAACGTGGTTGTCAGGTCTTGACCTGCTCAGCTCCCTCAGACCAGCACTCATCCCGGATGCTACTGGAGCTTCTTATGGAAGACGGATTTCAGCGCTCCGGAGCGGTTTTGCACTGTTCGCTCGTATGAGTATTCACCCCTAGTCGCCCAGGAAAAGGAACACTGAGTCTTGTTATAGCCCTATCCAGCCCAGGCTGGCTAGGCCTGACTGGGCTGACCCTGGGCCCTACTTGACCCCAAGACCCGCCCTAAGCTATTAGGAGGCGAATAGGAAATATCCGTGTCGGGGTGTGGCTCAGCCTGGTAGAGCACACGGTTCGGGACCGTGGGGTCGCTGGTTCAAATCCAGTCACCCCGACCATTTCCATTCGGCCTTTTGCTCCCGGGCACTTTGCTCCTTAGCACTTTCCAGAAGTAGTCTCAGACACTATGGCCTCAGAACTAGACCTTGGCGTTCTGGTCATCGCCAGTATCGCCGCTTACCTGTGTGGCTCCATTCCAACTGGCGTACTCATCGCAAAGCGGCAGGGTATTACCGTGAGTGAGGCCGGGAGCGGGAATATTGGGGCCACCAACGTCGCACGCACAGCTGGAAAAACCGCGGGCATCCTCACCCTCGTAGGCGATGTTCTCAAAGGGCTACTCCCCGTTCTTATTGTCGGTTGGTGGGGCCTGGGAGAGATTGTCCAAGCCAGTACAGCAGTGATGGCCATCCTCGGGCACGTCTTCCCTGTGTTTATGCGCTTTTCTGGAGGGAAAGGGGTGGCCACCGGACTGGGCGTATTCCTTGGACTGGCACCGACTGCCATCCTGACTGCGTTCCTCGGCTTTGCAATCGTTTTTGCCACAACGCGTCTTGTCTCCCTTGCCTCTATTGTCGCGGCAGCACTGACGCCGATTCTTATCTTCTCCTCCTCCTCCCCTCGACCGCATATCATTGCGGGTATAATCATCGCAGTCCTGATAATTGTCCGCCATCATGAAAACATTAGCCGTCTTATGAGAGGCGAAGAGCAGAAATTTCATTTCAGGAATTCATCACCGTCTGCCTAAATAAAAAGCGCTGCCTGTGAACTAGGCAGCATCCCCTTCCGGCGTGGACGTGATTTCTTCAGCAATTTCCTGCTCTCCGGCGCCGTGTGGTCTGGCATTTGTCTTACTTTGTTATTATGCTGCCAGGCGGATGGTTCCCTCCGAAATATGCCCATCCGCTTTATAATCCGTGTATTTTATTGTTAGAGAGGGCCAGGGAGGGTCGTTACCATGGCTACAATGAAAAAGGTCGAAGCGATCATCAAACCATTTAAGCTCGACGAGGTGAAAGAAGGCCTGAATGCTGCCGGATTGCGCGGCTTAACCGTGAGCGAAGTCAAAGGCTTTGGTCGCCAGAAGGGCCATACCGAGCTCTACCGGGGAGCCGAATACGTGGTGGACTTTCTGCCTAAGGTGAAGCTTGAGATTATCGTCAGCGAAGATCAGGTGGCGGATGTCGTGAAAACTCTTGAAGAGACAGCCAAAACAGGCCGCATCGGAGACGGAAAAATCTTTGTTACCCCGGTCGAAGAAGTGATCCGCATACGGACAGGAGAACGCGGGGAAGATGCTTTGTAACCGCGTACCATAACAACATCGCAATTGTTTTACGGTTAAGGAGGACAGGGTCAATATGACACCACAAGAAGCTATCGCATTGGCAAAAGAGAAGGGCGCCCAGTTAGTCGACCTCAAGTTCATGGACTTAATCGGCACCTGGCAACACTTCACCATACCGATGAGTGAGTACGATGAAGATCTCTTCGAAGACGGATCAGGCTTCGACGGATCATCCATTCGTGGCTGGCAGCCCATCAACGCCTCGGATATGCTGGTCATGCCCGATCCCAGTACGGCCGTCATGGATCCGTTCTGCGAAAAGCCAACGCTGAGCTTATTGGGGAATATTGTTGACCCGATTACCCGAGAGCCGTATTCACGTGACCCGCGCTGCATTGCCAGAAAAGCGGAAGCCTATGTCCAGTCTGGTGGTTTTGGCGAGGTTGCCTATTTCGGTCCGGAGCCGGAATTTTTCATTCTTGACGACGTGCGCTACGATCAGAATGCTTATGAAGGCTATTATCACGTGAACTCGGTGGAGGGCATATGGAACTCTGGCCGCGATGAGGGTCCTAACCTCGGTTATAAGCCGCGTCACAAAGAAGGCTATTTCCCGGTTTCGCCACTCGATTCCTTCCAAGACATCCGGACCGAGATGGTTCAGACCATGGAGCAGGTCGGGCTTCGGGTTGAAAAGCATCACCACGAGGTGGCTACTGCAGGACAAGCTGAGATCGACTTACGCTTTCTCCCCCTGGTTGAGATGGCGGATGCTCTGCAATGGTATAAATATATTGTGAAGAACGTCGCCAAAAAGCATGGAAAAACAGCCACCTTCATGCCCAAACCGCTGTTCGGGGACAATGGCTCGGGCATGCACGTCCACCAGTCGATTTGGAAAGACGGCATCCCGCTGTTTGCTGGAGACGGATACGGGGGGATGAGCGAACTTGCCATGCACTATATTGCCGGCATCCTGGTCCACGCGCCTGCCATCTGCGCGTTTGCCGCCCCGACGGCAAACTCTTACCGCCGCCTGGTCCCGGGTTTTGAGGCGCCAGTAAACCTGGCCTACTCTTCCCGAAACCGTTCAGCAGCCGTTCGTATCCCTATGTATTCGATGAGTCCTAAGGCCAAACGCATTGAGGTCCGCTTCCCTGATCCTACTGCCAATGGCTACCTGGTCTTCTCGGTCATGCTCATGGCCGGTCTCGACGGTGTTGAACGCAAACTGAATCCTGGCGATCCGCTGGATAAAGACATCTACGCTCTGACGCCGGAAGAGCTGGCCAATGTCCCGTCCGTGCCTAGCTCACTAGAGGATGCTCTTGCTGCGTTAGAAAAAGACCATGACTTCTTGTTAAAAGGCGATGTTTTCACGCAAGATGTGATTGAAACCTGGGTCGAATACAAACGTACGCAGGAGATTGATCAACTGCGCCTGCGCCCCCACCCGTACGAATTTATGCTCTACTACGACGCGTAAATCCTCGTATCAGCCTCCGCTCAAATGAACCCTGGCGAACATATTTCGCCAGGTTTTTTTCACCTCTGTCTGCCTCTAACTCCTTGACAAATCCCAGTATCTCAGGCAGACAAGAGTGGCTTAACTACCGTCGTTTACTGAATAAACTGAGACAATCGAATAAGGAGAACGACACATGTTACTGGACGGCAGAGTCGCTATTGTGACTGGAGCAGGTCGCGGTATTGGGCGTGAGGAAGCGTTGCTTCTTGCTCAAAACGGGGCCAAGGTCGTGGTGAACGATCTGGGTGGAAGTTTTGATGGAACGGGCTCAGATAGCAGCCCGGCCCAGCAAGTGGTAGATGAAATCAAAGCCGCAGGTGGAGAGGCCGTCGCCAATTTCGAGAGCGTAACGGATTTCAAAGGTGCCAAGCGTATTGTCGAATGTGCCATCGACTCTTTCGGCAAGCTCAACATCCTGGTCAACAACGCGGGCATCCTGCGTGACCGCATGATCTTCAACATGTCGGAAGAAGAGTGGGATACCGTTCTGAACGTCCACCTCAAGGGGTCCTTCAACTGTGCTCGGCACGCCTGCGAATACTGGCGCGAGCAGCACAAACAGGGGAATATCTTGAATGGCCGCGTGATCAATACCTCGTCAGACGCAGGTCTGCTCGGCAGCCCAGGCCAACCGAACTACGGCCCGGCAAAAGCCGCCTTGGCAACACTGGCCATTATTATTGACCGCGAGATGCAGAAATATGGGGTCACAGGGAATGCCATCGCGCCGCTTGCCCGCACGCGTATGACCGTGGATGCGACGCCGCAAACCGCCGGGCTTATGGCCGGCCCGGAAAAGGAAGGCGAACACGATTATTTTGACCCCGGTCATATTGCTCCGTTAGTGACGTGGCTTGCGAGTGAAGATGCAGCGAATGTCCACGGCGAAGTATTTCGTGTAGGTGGCGGCTGTGTGTGGCTCATGCAGGGCTGGCATTCTGTTGGAACCGTCAGGAAAAAAGGTATGTGGGCAGCCGCTGAGCTCGGGGAGAAACTCAAAGTCGAACTCAGCAAGGGCAACACGGCAAAAGAAGACCTTGGGTCCATATTTAAATCGCTTAAACAAGACTAAACCAGAGCGCAACATTGCGCTCGCACGTAAGGGCAGGGTCCGGCCCCTACCCTCTTTCTTTTTACTCGGTATAAGCTCAGACCTTCACTCAGACACTTGGGGAATCCGACATTCTTGTGACACAACAATCTGCCTACACTATTCTCATTGTTTGCCACGCCAATACGAGTCGCAGTGTGATGGCCCACGCTTTATTGGAAAAGATGTTGGCCGACCGTGGCATCCAGAATATTACCGTTCGTTCGGGCGGCATTGCCATCTATGCCAGAGACGGCATGATCGCTTCTCTCGATGCTGATTTCATCCTGCAAGAGCATGATATCCATATCAAACGCGATGAATTCGTCTCGACTGATCTCAAACGCCATCGAGATTTCATCGCAAACGCGGATCTGATTCTCACCATGACAAGCGAGCAGAAGTCCATGCTCGAAGCCTACACCGAAGCAACCGGGAAGCCCGCGTTCACACTCAAAGAGTTTGCAGGCGAGCACGGAGATATCGACGATCCCGCTATGCAGGGCGAGGAAGCCTTTCGTGCCCGTATGGTGGAGATTAAGCGTTGTCTTGAGCGTTCCTTTGAGGATCTGATACAGCGGGCAACATGACCTTCTTTACCAACCCACCTGACGAAACGATTCGGGACATTCTGACAACACCGCACAGCATTGCCGTCGTCGGCTGTTCACCTGATCCAAGTCGGGACAGCCATCAGATCGCGGCTCTCCTCAAAGCTAAAGGCCACACCATTATTCCCGTTAACCCGCATTGCCGGGAAGTGCTGGGCGAGCGCTGCTTTCCGAGTCTTCACCAGGTCCCGGATATAGTCGATATGGTTGACGTTTTCCGGCGTTCAGAGTTCGTGGATCAGATTGCTGAGGATGCCGTTGCCATCGGCGCCTCTGTCCTCTGGCTCCAGCTCGGAGTCATTGACGAAACCGCAGCAAAAAAAGCGCACGCAGCCGGCCTCACTGTCATCATGGACCGCTGTCCGGCCATCGAGTACCGGCGACTGTTCTCAGCCCTATTCTGCTGCCATGTCTGATCAGCCACAGAGCAAGATCCAGCCTTGGCAACGCCTTGACTCGGAAACAGTATACTCGTGTAGAATTTTCTCTTTACAAAAAAACCGTTCGCGTTCTCCACGGACCGGAAAAACGCATGACTTCTTTGTTCTCGACAGCACCGAGTGGGTGAACATTATCCCAGTGACACCGAATGAAGAGGTGGTACTGATCCATCAATACCGTCACGGGACGAACGATATCACGCTCGAAATTCCAGGTGGCATGGTCGATCAAGAGGACGCCTCTCCGCTGCATGCCGCACGCCGGGAAATGCAAGAAGAGACGGGCTATGACTCGGACGACATCATCCCCCTCGGGGCCATACACCCGAACCCGGCTATTCAGGCTAACCGCTGCCATAGCTTTCTGGCGCGCAACGTCGAAAGAATCTGTGAACCACACTTCGATACGACAGAGGAAACAGAAGTCACCCTGGTACCAGTCAGCGAACTGCCCGAGATCGTCCGCCAGGGGCGCATTACCCACGCGCTCGTTGTCGTAGCATTCTACTGGTACGACTTGCTCAAGCGTGGCAAGCCAAACATGGCAAGCACGGATAACGCATGACACGGCGGACCCTCCCAAAAGCCATGAGACACTATTTATTGCTCTTTCCGATATCGGCGAGAAAAACGGCGAGAAAAGCGGGATGAGGTCACTCCAGACTGCTGTTGGGCTGGCGCTATTCTACCTCATATGTTTAGGCTGCCAGGGCAGCCGCACGTCTTCAGCCAACGACTCTCCGACCATTCTCCAGCATCTCCAGGACTGGATACTCGAATCCCGCCGGACTGTTCAACACTGGGCGGCTGCCTCGCGCCAAGATCTGGAGCATTGGGCGTATGAAATCTTTCTTGACAGCGCGAAAACAGGTTCACTCTTTCTGACCAAGAGCCTGCTGACACTTGATATTTCCCCGCACATACGCGATGGAGAGCAAAGCACCGCGCTTATGTATGCAGCGTTGTATGGCCATAGTGACCTCGTCCAGCTTTTGCTGGATTTAGGCGTTGGTATCAACATCTATGACCGAAACGGCTGGTCTCCGCTCATGCTGGCCGCCTGGAACGGCCAGACCCAATCGGCTCAACTCTTGTAGACTACGGGGCTCGGGTCAACGTCCCATCGCCGTCAGGTATGACCGCGCTCATGGCAGCAACCACCAGAGGTCATACCGCGCTCGTCAGCCTCTTCCTCGACTACGGGGCTGAGGTTGATGTCGTGAACCAGTCAGGGGCGCACCTCCTGCTCCGGGCGGCAAGCCGCGGCCATACGGACATCGTGCAGTTGCTGCTCACCCATGGGGCAAGAACGGCCACACAAGATGCATACGGTTGGACGGCACTAACCGAAGCCGTGTGGAATGATCAGCCGGCTACGGCGACCCTCTTGCTCACTGCCCCGGATGCGACGCCTGGGACATTAGAAAAGAGTATGCTTGCAGACTTTCACAAGCGGAGTCAGAAAGAAGCGATCATCGCGCTCCTGCAGGCCGGCGAAACACGTTAGCGTGTAGGGGCGACCGGCCGGTCGCCCTGGACATGGCACGCCGTGCCCCTGCCAACAACCAGGCGCAAGAATTATGCGGCGGGAGAAGGAGTTGCACATGAAGGCAACGTCCTAGGCAGCTACTGGCCAGTCACTCACTGCTGGAAATTACCGCGAGTGGCAGAGTCTCCCTTTCTGAAACTCAAGGGGACAGAGTGACAGCCTGCGGTCTATGCCGGCGGGCAGTATATGGTTGGCGTAGGACGGCCTGAGAATCCCCGGCAGCGATTGGCCGCCTGACCGACGGTTCGCCTTGAATCGAGTCAGTCGAAGGAGTAATGAGGTCGAGGGGCGAGGCGATGACGTTCGACGAAGTCTTGGAACAGGCCATCCATATGCTTCAGCGTCGTGGCCGGCTCCCCTACCGGACGCTCAAGCGGCAGTTTGCCCTTGATGATGAGGCGCTGGACGACCTCAAGTTTGAATTGATCGAAGGGCGACGGGTCGCAGTCGATGAGGAAAGCAAAGTCTTAGTCTGGACCGGAGCGGAGACCTCCCCTCAGAGCGCGGAGGATCCTCCCGCAGCCCCGTCGCCCCAACCGGAACAGGAGGTGCCCACAGGCGAACGCCGCCAACTGACGGTGATGTTCTGTGACCTGGTCGGTTCTACTGCACTCTCGGAACAACTCGACCCCGAAGACCTGCACGCCATCGTGCGCGCCTACCAGGATGCGTGTCGGCAGGTGATTGAGCGCTACGAAGGCCATATCGCCCAATATCTCGGCGACGGCATTTTGGTGTACTTCGGCTACCCGGCGGCGCATGAAGACGATGCCATTCGTGCGGTTCGCAGTGGCCTAGAGATTCTCGATGTTTTATCAACGCTGCCGCTCTCTCAGCCCATCCAAGCCCGCATTGGTCTGCATACCGGCCCGGTCGTCATCGGCACGGTCGGGGGTGGCGAGCATACCGAACAGCTGGCCTTAGGCGAGAAGCCGAATATTGCCGCGCTGGCACAAGGGAAAGCTGCCCCGCACACGATAGCCATCAGTGCCGATACTTACCGCCTCGTACAAGGATTCTTTGTCTGCCACGACCTCGGTCCCCAGGAGCTGAAAGGACTTTCATCTGTCCTCACGCTCTATCAGGTCACGGGGGAAGGGGAGGCGCACAGCCGCTTTGACGTGTCCGTGCAACAGGGGCTGACGCCGCTCATTGGTCGTGAAGAAGAAATGGAACCACTACTGCGCCGCTGGGAGCGAACCAAAGCGGGCGACGGCCAGGTGGTGTTGCTCAGCGGTGAAGCCGGCATCGGCAAATCCCGCCTAATGCAAGTGCTGCGGGACAACATCCAGGCCGAGCCGCAACTGAGCATCCTGTGCCAATGCTCGCCGTTTTATCAAAACAGTGCACTGTATCCGATCACCGACCGGCTGCAGCAGGTCCTAGCCTTCACCAAGGACGATACTGCGGCCGCAAAATTCGCCAAGCTCAGCCAGTGGTTAGAACCTGTGGGAATGAATGACGACGAGACCGTGGCCTTGTTTGCCAGTCTCCTGTCGATCCCGCTCTCTGACGACCATCCGCCCTTACAATACAGTCCGCAAAAACAGAAAGAGAGAACGCTCCAGGCGTTGGTGACCTGGTTGCAGCATGCCTCAGAACACCAGCCGGTGCGGATCGAGTTCGAAGACTTGCATTGGGCAGACCCCTCGACCTTAGAACTGCTGGGCCTGCTCATAGACCAAGCGCCTGCCTCACGGATGCTCCTACTGCTCACGTTTCGGCCCGAATTCACGCCGCCGTGGCCGGCGCAAGCGCATACGTTGCAGATGTACCTCAACCGTCTACCACAGCAAGAGATCGCTGCCATGGTCGAGCGGGTGGCGGGTAAAGCGCTGCCCGAGGAGGTGGTACAACAACTGCTGGCCAAGTCGGACAGGGTGCCGCTATACATCGAGGAGATGACCAAGAATCTGCTGGAATCCGGTCTGCTAATCGAGACGGACCGGCAGTATGCGTTAACCCGCCCGCTGCCGGAAATGGCCATCCCGTCGTCGTTACGAGACTCGTTTGCCGCCCGCCTTGATCGCCTCGCGCCCGTTCGAGAACTCGCCCAAATAGGCGCGGTGTTAGGCCGCGAATTTACGTATGACCTCATCCAGGCTGTGTCGCAAATGGATGACTCGTTATTGCGAGATGGACTGAGCCAATTAGGGAGCGCTGAGATTCTGTTTGCGCGCGGTGTCCCCCCGGAGGCGACGTATACCTTTAAGCACGCCTTACTCTAAGATGTCGCGTACGAGGCGCTGCTCAAGAGCCGTCGCCACCAACTGCATGCCCAGACGGCGAAGGTATTGGAGGAGCAGTATGCCGAGACCGTGGGAACGCGCCCCGAACTGCTGGCCCATCACTACACGCAGGCAGGGCTTGCTGAACGCGCGATTCCCTATTGGCAGCGGGCCAACCAACGGACCGCGAACGTAGAGGCGATTACGTATCTGACCAAGGGAATCGAGTTGGTCCAGACCCTGCCGGATACGCCCGAGCGCGCTCAGCTCGAACTGCCGCTTCAAACCACGTTGGGCGGTCCACTGATTGCCCTCAAAGGGTTTGCGGCTCCAGAGGTGGGCGTGGTGTACACCCGGGCACGCGAGTTGTGTTGCCAGGCAGGAGAAACCCAACAAATTTTCCCCGTCTTGTGGGGAATGTGTGCGTTCTACAGTGTCCGCGCCGAGTGGCAGACCGCGCATACCCTCGCAGAGCAGCTGCTCACGCTGGCCGAGCGTGTGCAAGATGACGCCCTGCTCATCGAAGCTCACTATGCGATGGGGCAAGCCTACTATCAAGAGGGGGAATTTTCACAAGGTCGAGAGCATTTCGAGCAGCTCTTGACCCTCTACGACCCCGCGCAACACCACGCCTTAGCCTTTGTGTACGGGATGGACCCCGGCGTCATGGGAAAAGCGGTACTGGCTTGTACCCTCGTCTTTCTTGGGTATCCAGACCAGGCTCGCCAGATGAGCCAGGCGGCACTGGCCCTCGCCGAAGAAGTGGCGCACCCGAATAGTCTGGCATACGGCCTGGCCGTGGCCGGTTGGAACCTGTGTCGCGGCCGGGCAGTGCGGGCTGCACAAGAGTTGGCTGAGCGGTTGATCACGCTCGCGACCGCCCAGGGTTATGCGGCCCACTTGGCGTACGGTCGCATGCTGCACGGATGGACGCTAGCAACCCAAGGTCACCGAACTGAGGGGATTGCTCAATTCCGGGCGGCCCTTGATGCGTCTAGGGCGACAGCCTCTGTGTCGAATCGACCGCTTTTTCTGAGTCTGCTAACGGCACTTCTCGGGGACGACGGACACGTGGAGGAAGGGCTGACACTCCTGGCCAAAGCGCAGACGGCAATCACCAGCACGGGAGAGCGGTACTGCGAGGCAGGAGTGTTCCGAATCCAAGGTGAGTTGACGCTCCAAGCTCGGGACGTAGCGGCAGGAGAAAAAGAAGCGGAAGCCTGTTATCAGCAAGCCCTTGAGGTGGCCCACCACCAACAGTCCAAATACTGGGAGCTGCGCGCCGCCACCAGCCTGGCCCGGCTGTGGCAGCAGCAAGGCAAGACGACGGAAGCCCACGAACTCCTCGCGCCCGTCTACAACTGGTTCACCGAAGGCTTTGATACGGCGGACTTGAAGGACGCGAAGGCGCTGTTGGAGGAGATCCAGTAAAGCAAGACCGTCATCCAAGAACAGAGCTACCTCGCAGCGAGTGGGTGTTTGGCAATGGGGGAAAACGTGTCATTGCGAGGAGCTGGAGCCGACGGAGCAATCTCTTGTCCCGCTCAGATTGCTTCGCTATGCTCGCAATGACGTGTCCAGCGAGTTTCCAAACACCCTCTAGAGGATTGTGTAGCCTGGACGTAACGCAACGGAGTCCAGGACTACTCTACCGACCGCGAGGGAACGCGCGCGCATTCCCCGGATTCCACTCCGTTCCATCCAGGCTACCGGGGGGCATGCCAATCTCCTTCGCCCTTTTACCTACCCTGTCAGCCCCAAGAGGGGAGAAGCTCGCGAGCCAACTACTCACTGCTCCCCCAGCTTCTCTCGGACGAGACGACCCATCTCCTTGCAGCCGACCAGGTGGCATTCCGGCTGGGCGATATCTGGCGTTCGGTAGCCGCCGGCTAAGACCTGCTCGACGGCGTCTTCAATCGCTTGCGCTGCGTCGTCCTGTCCAAACGAGAGGCGCAACATGAGTACAGTCGAAAGGATCATGGCAATCGGGTTGGCTTTATCTTGGCCGGCGATGTCCGGAGCCGTACCATGAATGGGTTCGTATAAGCCACGCAGCCCCTCTCCGAGTGAAGCGGAGGGCAGCAGGCCCATGGACCCGACGAGCATAGACGCTTCATCAGTCAGAATGTCGCCGAACATATTCTCCGCGGCGATGACGTCAAAATCGCTCGGCCGTCGAATCAGATGCATCGCCATGGCATCAACCAGGACATCCTCATATCCGACATCGGGGTAGTCCTGCGCAACTTCATTGGCGACTTCGCGCCACATCCGCGACGACGCCATGATGTTTGCCTTGTCAACCGAGGTGAGTTTTTTGCGTCGCTTGCGAGCCAACTCGAAAGACACCCGCATCAGACGTTCCACCTCTCCTTCGGTGTAGAAAATAGTATCAACGGCTTCCCGTCCGGACGGGCCGATACGCCGCTCGCTCGGCCGGCCATAATACACCCCGCCGGTCAGCTCGCGTACCACCATCAGGTCAACACCCGCCAAGACTTCGGGCTTCAAGGTCGAAGCGTGCACCAAATGTGGATTGACCTGAATCGGCCGCAGGTTTGCGAACAGCCCCAGCTCCTTGCGCAGACCCAGGATGGCTTGTTCCGGACGAACCATGGATTTCGGGTCATCCCACTTGGGCCCGCCAACCGCACCAAGCAATACCGCATCGCTCTCTTTGGCCACCCGGAGCGCGGAATCCGTCAGCGCCACTCCGTGTGCGTCAATCGAGCAGCCGCCGGCCAAAGCCGGCTCGAACGTAAAATCTATTCCAAATCGCGGCCCGACGATCTTGAGGACCTCAGTCGCCTCGCCCATGACCTCAGGGCCAATTCCGTCACCTGCAAACACTGCAACTTTATGTGCCATTTTATTCTCCTTGCCTGCTGCTCCGCCCGGCAAGTCCATCACAAACGCTAGGCACAATCAAATAGGGGGAATCCCTGCAAACAGGGGTGATCCCTGCTTATGGCCCCTCTCGGTGGGCGCCAGACCGATCGCCATAACGCGCCAGATATGCCAGTTTATTGAGCGCATTGGTAAACGCTAAAGCGCTGGCCATGATGATGTCGGTGTGCGACCCTTGTCCGTTGACCGAGGTCCCATTTTGGCGCAAGAGACACGACACTTCTCCTTGGGCATCCGTCCCACCCGTGATGGATTGGACCGAATAGCGTTCGAGCTGCAAGTCCATTGCAGCGATTTTAGAAATGGCTTTGTAGCAGGCATCGACCATGCCGTCGCCAGAGGCGTCCTCAAGTTGCTCTTCCCCATTGACTTTCATCTTCACGGTGGCATGCGGAACTGCCATACTTGACGACGTGACATTCAGATACACGAGTTCATATTTATCCGGAACGCGCGCCGTCTCTTCCATCACAATCGCAATCAAATCCTCGTCATACACGCTCTTTTTCTTGTCAGCCAAAGCTTTAAAGCGCACAAACGCCTTATTCATATCCGTGCCGCTGTAATCAATACCCAGGAACTTCAGCCGCTCGATAAACGCATGGCGTCCGGAGTGCTTGCCCAGCACCAGCCTGTTGCTGTTCAGTCCAATCGTCTGCGGCTGCATAATCTCATAGGTCAGCTTGTACTTGAGTACCCCATCTTGGTGAATACCCGCCTCATGGGCAAAGGCGTTATCGCCAACAACCGGCTTATTGATCGGAACACTGATACCGGTGATTTGAGACAAGAGCTGGCTGGAGGGGTAAATCTGTTCAGTGACCACATTGGTTTTGACATTGGAGAAAACGTCTTCCCGCGTCCTGAGCGCCATCACGACTTCTTCCATGGACGTATTACCAGCGCGTTCGCCTATGCCGTTGATCGTGCACTCAACCTGGCGCGCACCGTTTTCAATGGCAGCGAGGGAGTTTGCCACGGCCAAGCCGAGATCATTGTGACAGTGGGCACTCCAGGTCACGTCTTTTCCGCCGGCAACATTTTCTTGTAAATACTGAAACAGGGCACCGAACTGATGCGGAATGGCATAGCCGGTGGTATCTGGAACATTCAGGGTCACCGCGCCTGCCTTAATGACTTCATCGAAAATCCGGACAAGAAAGTCACGATCCGTCCGGGAGGCATCTTCAGCCGAAAACTCGATATAGTCAAGGTGCTTTTTGGCATACTCGACCGCCCACACGGCTGCGTCAAGGCACTCCTGACGACTCATCATGAGCTTGTGTTTGAGGTGAATATCCGAAGTTGCAATAAAAATATGCACGCCCGGATGCTGCGCCGTTTCCACTGCCTGAATGGAGCGGCGAATGTCATCTTCCTTGGTGCGTGCTAAACTCAAGACAATGGGCGTGGAAACAAGCTCGGCCACACGCCGAATGGATTCAAAATCGCCCTCCGAAGATGCAGCAAAGCCGGCCTCAATGACATCCACATTGAGCTTCTCGAGCTGGCCGGCTATCATGACTTTTTCTTCAATATTCATGGTGGCGCCAGGCGACTGCTCGCCGTCACGCAATGTGGTATCGAAAATCTTGACAACGTCGCGTTCCATATCTTCCTCCTCGGTTTGATCCATATAAATAAAAAGGGCTGCGAGTAGACCCGCAGCCCTGTAAAGAAAAGCCACGAATCGGTTGTCCCGCCCGTGGCCTCCGAGAGTCTGGTGCGCCTACACGCCTCCCTCGGATCCCTCAGGCGGGATGATAAGTAGCAGGTCAAGCAGGAGACCTGTGGCTAAAATTTCAATTTTTGTTATTGCTCTACCCATGCTGTTTTCTGTTATACCGAACCCTTTTTCTCTTTGTCAAGTGAATGGGCATGCGCAAGCGACCGGTGTGGCGACTCTTCCCGTACGCGTTCGGGATGGACAACAGCGATACTAGTCTCTTGTTCAGGTTGAGCGCGCTTCTTCCACCAATGCGGAATCATCCCCAGCGGGCCTGACAAGACATACACAGTCGCGAGACTAAACAGCATAATCTGCGGCTCCGCGATCGTGAACAGCAGAAGAATAATGCCCACAACAAGGAGCCCAAACGGCTGGCGGTCGCGCAGGTTGAGGTCTTTGAAGCTCGCGTAGCGGATCGTGCTGATCATCAAGCCGGCCAGCACAGACACCAGGAGGAGTAAGGTCAGGTGTTTACTTGTCGTTCCTTCGCCTCCGAGGAAGTAGTAGAGCCAAATCGTTGTGGCGATACCTGCGGCAGCCGCAGGTATCGGCAGTCCGACAAAGCTGTCTTTCTCCACCACTGCAGTCTGGACATTGAAGCGAGCGAGTCGGAGTGCGCCACACACAACGTAGAGAGCGGCAGCCAGCCAGCCCCACGCTCCCCACGGCTCTAAAGCCCAGCGGTACGCCAATACGCCGGGGGCGACGCCAAAAGCCACTAAGTCAGACAGGGAATCATATTCCGCGCCAAACTGGCTTGAGGTCTTCGTCATGCGGGCAATACGTCCATCCAGCGCGTCAAAGATGAGGGCGATCAGCACTGCGGTCGCAGCAACCCGGAAGTCGCCCTTGATCGTCGCAATGATCGCGTAGAAGCCACACAACAGCCCACCGGTCGTAAACAGATTGGGTAGCAGATAGACCCCTTTGCGCAAAGGGGGCCGCATTTTCTTGGAGGTAGGCAGACGTCCAATTTTTTTTCGTGTATTCATGACGACACGAAGCTTTTAGTGGCGCTGCGGTACTCGCCGATGATCGTCTCACCAGCCTTCACCCGTTGGCCTACTTCAACCTTTAATTCCACCTCTGCTGGACAGTACAGATCAACCCGGGAGCCTAACATAATCATGCCATACCGATCACCCTGCTGAACCTGCTCACCATCTTTGAGTCGGCACACAATACGCCTGGCCAGCATACCCGCGATTTGAACCACGATGAAGTGTCGGCCCTGAGCATCCTGTAACATCACTGCATTTTGCTCGTTTACCTCCGCTGCATCAGACGCAAACGCCGCATGGAATTTCCCGGCTTGATACTGGATTTGCGTCACCTGGCCGGAGATCGGGACACGATTCACGTGGACGTCGAGCGGAGACAGGAAAATACCTACGCGAGAGGACGGTTGCTCAGAGAAATATTTGCCCTGGGCGTTCTGTTCGATAGTGATAACACGTCCATCCGCCGGTGCAACAATAAAGCGTTCGTCATCGGGAATAGCGCGGTCAGGGTCGCGAAAGAAAAAGGCAACAAACAGGGTCAGCCCGAAAATCAGCCAACCAAAGGGTTGCCAATCTAAGAGACCGAGTATGAGGGATAGGGCACCCAGTCCGGAGATCCATCCATATCCCTCACGTGCGAAATGCATTGCGAATACTACCAGTCCCTATCCCCCAACCCCTAATCCCTCAACTAATTCTTTGCTCGATCAACAAGGCGGCTTTGCTGGAGCCAGGGCATCATGCTGCGCAGATGCTCTCCAACCACCTCAGCCGGATGATTCTTTCCCTCTTCCCGCAGCTTATCGAAACGCGGCGAGCCAGATCGATGCTCATTGATCCATTCGTCGGCGAACTTTCCGGACTGGATATCGGCCAAAATACCTTTCATGGCCTGGCGGGTTTCATCGCCAATGACACGTTTTCCACGCGTCATATCCCCGTATTCAGCCGTATTACTGATAGAGTAGCGCATATTGGTGATCCCGCCTTCATAAATCAGATCCACAATAAGCTTCATCTCGTGCAGGCACTCGAAATAGGCCATTTCAGGAGCATAGCCGGCATCTACGAGCGTCTCGAATCCTGCTCGCATAAGCTCGGTAATGCCACCACACAATACCGTCTGTTCGCCAAACAGATCAGTCTCAGTCTCTTCTTTGAACGAGGTCTCCAAAACAGCAGCGCGTCCACCACCAATAGCCGACGCATAAGCGAGCGCCACCGGCTTGGTATTCCCGGAGGGATCTTGGGCAATCGCGATCAGACACGGCACACCCCGCCCCTTCTCGAATTCAGCCCGGACTAAATGGCCCGGACCTTTTGGCGCAACCATAAACACATTGACATCTTCAGGTGGAACAATTTTCTTAAAGTGAATGTTGAAGCCGTGGGCACAGGCGAGATATTTCCCGGCCGTGAGACGCGCCTTGATATCAGACTCATACATTTCACTCGCAATTTCATCCGGCGTGAGAATCATAATGATATCGGCTTCGGCAGTCGCAGCGCCAACCTCTTGTACCGCGAAACCCGCGTCCTCCGCCTTTTTCCACGAACCGCTGTCTGTACGCAGTCCGATCCGTACATCCATGCCGCTGTCGCGCAGATTCAGAGCATGCGCATGCCCCTGACTCCCGTAGCCAATAACAACGATTTTCTTCCCTTTCAGGAGCGAGAGGTCCGCGTCTTTATCGTAATAAATATTCATGCTCATGCTACCTTCTCCTTGTGCGTTTTCCTCTTGAGTTCGACCGTCTTCTCGGGAGTCGTCGCCGACAGGGTGTTCAGCCCACGTTGCACGGCGACCTTGCCGGTTCGTACGACTTCCTTCACACCGAGCGGTTTCAGCAAATCAAGAATGGCGCTTATCTTTCCCTCGTCGCCGGTGACTTCAATCACAGAGGATCGTAAACCGGCATCAATCACCTTTGCTCGAAAAATATTCACAATATTCAAAATCTCGCCCCGAGTCCGTTCATTAACCGCGACCTTGATGAGCGCCATCTCACGTTCAACATGGCCAACGTCCTGAAAATCGCTGACTTTTACGACACAGATGAGTTTGTTGAGTTGCTTCGTAATCTGCTCAACGATCTGGTCATCGCCTTCCGTCACCAAAGTAATACGGGACAATGAGGGGTCCAGCGTTTTCGCAACGGAGAGGCTGTCAATATTAAAGCCACGGCCACTAAAAAGACCGGAGACACGGGCAAGGACGCCGAATTCATTCTCAACCAAAATAGATATTGTATGGCGCATGTATGCTGTCGTTCTGAATAGAGTCCGACGAGCCGGTGCCGCACCAGACCAGTGTCGGCAGACTGCGTCTCGACTCAGGATAGCAGGAGAAGCAGGTGAGTTTGCTCTCCGTTATGCCGCTTGCTGTTTATGGCGAGACAGGATTTCCATCATCCTGTCTTTGCCGGCCAGTTTCTGTTTTTGGATTGTTTTTTCTTCTCTCTCTTCTTCTTCAGTCAGGAAAGGCTTTTGTCTGAGTTCTTGGAGACGTTCTTTAAGCTGAGTATGCTCCTCATAATGGCGACGAAGCTCAGGCTCCGTGTCGAGTAGGGAACGGATCAGTGCATCTTCTCTTGCATCCATAAGCAGCCCTCCTGAAAATAAAGCCAAAAGAGGACTCTAGTACAACCCGACTCAGGTTGTCAACGTCTCTACGGTCTTACGGTTTCATACGGCGCTCTGAAAACAAACCGTTCAGCCTGCACTTAGCTGTGTTCCTCCCGCGCTTGCTTCACTTCTTGGATAATTTTCTCCGTCAAATGCTGCGGCACCTGGTCATAATGCGAGAATCCGGTCTCAAACGTCCCGCGCCCACTGGTCATAGATCGCAAATCAGGCGCATACGACATAATCTCAGCCATAGGAATAGAGGCTTTGATGATCTGATTATGGCCCTTGGCATCGACACTGACCAGCCGTCCGCGCCGGCGATTGACATCGCCGGTGATATCGCCCGTATACTGTTCGGGCACAGTGATATCCAAATGCATAATAGGTTCGAGCAGAACAGGCTTGGCCTTTTCCATTGCATTCTGGATCCCGATAGACCCGGCAATCTGAAAAGCCATGTCAGACGAGTCCACATCGTGATAGGACCCGTCATACAGAGCGACCTCAACATCGACAATTGGGTACCCGGCCAAAAAGCCTTTACCGAGGGCATCAACGACCCCTTTTTCAACCGACGGGATATACTGCCTGGGGACCGCGCCACCTTTAATTTTATTAATAAATTCAAAGCCTTTGCCGCGCGGTAAAGGCACGACGCGGAGCCACGTGTCGCCAAATTGTCCGCGTCCGCCCGACTGCTTCTTCAGCCGTCCTCGGGCCTCGGTCTTAATGGTAATGGTTTCGCGATACGGGACCTTCGGGGCTTTGAGTTCGACTTCAACTCCGTATTTCCGCTTAAGTCTTTCGACCACCACTTCAATATGGAGTTGGCCTGCACCGGAAATCAAGATTTCATTGGACTGCTGATCGCGGTCTATATGAAGCGCCGGGTCTTCTTCGGTGAGACGGTCCAGCGAGGTCATAATTTTTTCCTCGTCTCCGCGCGCTTTCAACTCAAGGGCAAACGAGATAACCGGATGAAAGTCAACGAGCGGAGGAAGGACGACCGGATTTTTTTCAGCGCACAGCGTGTCGCCGGTATGCGTCTCTTTGAGCTTGGCGACGCCGATAATATCTCCAGGCAACGCGGTTGCTACAGGGTTTTGCTTTTTCCCTTCGAGATGAAAAAGCTGGCCAAGACGCTCTTTTTTGTCACGCGTCGGGTTGTACACAACCGAGTCGCTGTCGATATGGCCCGAGACTACACATAACATCGACAGTTTGCCTGTCGGGGAATCCAAAGTTTTGAACACGCGGGCGGAAAACGCGGCATCCGGGTCGGGCGCGCATACGACTCCTTCCTGGGTTTTCGGGTTGGTCCCCGTCACAGGCGCACGTGCGGCTGGGGAGGGCAAGAGGGTGATAACCGCATCCAACACGGGCTGCACGCCTAAGGCTTGCCCCCCGGATACACACAGAACGGGAAAGATTTGAACTAAGGCAACCGCCTCACGCAAGGCCTGGGTAATCTCGTCTGTGCTGAGTTCCTCGCCCTCCAGGTAGCGTGTCAGCAAGTCGTCATTGGTCTCTACCACGGCCTCAAGCAGCTTTTCACGATATTCATCCGCCTGGCCTTGCACCTCGCTAGGAATATCTTCGGTTGTGACTGCGCCGTTATCCCCTTCAAATATCAATGCTTTCATGGTGAGCAGGTCTACCACGCCACGGAAATCAGCCTGCGCTCCAATAGGAATCTGAATCGGCACGAGCGTCGTTTCAAGGGTACTGCCCAACGCGGCTATGGCCTGGCCGAATTCACCTTCCTCACGATCCATCTTGGACAAACACAACGATACGAGCGATGCTCATATCTTTGGCCCAGTTCCACAACCGCTCCCCCTCAACTTTGAGATGGCCGGTCGGACTGGCCACAAAAATTGCAGCACTCATGGCCTCCATGGCATAGCGTGTGTCCGGCAGAAAATTGGCATATCCAGGCGGGTCAACCAGGCAGATATCGTGTTTTTTCCACCCGAGGGTATGAAATGCGGTTGACAGTGTTGCTTTCCGCCGCATCTCTTCGGGCTCAAAATCGAGCACTGAGCTTTCATCGTCTACGCGTCCCTGACGAGTTGTTGCACCGGCAGCATAGAGGAGCGCTTCGCCCAACGTCGTCTTCCCGGCGCCACCCTCGCCCAGCAGTCCAACGGTTCGTATCCGGCTCATATCCCCGACGGCCATGTTTCCCTCCTTATTGCCAGCGCGGTGCAATCATGGGGCAATCATTACGCAATTACTGTACTAGACAGCGCCGTGCCTTCAGATTCTTCTTTTAATGATTCCGTTCATACAGAATACGCAGTCCCTCAAGCGTCACGAACTCATCCACCTCTTCAATCGTCCGGGAATCCGCGGCAATGAGCTGGGCAAATCCGCCTGTGGCAATGACCCGTGCCTGGGCATCGTTTTCCTTTCGAATGCGCTCAACCATCCCATCCACGAGGGCGGTATAGCCGTAAAAAATCCCGGATTGGATCGCGTTGACCGTATTCCGCCCAATGACCTTGGGTGGTCTAACCAGCTCAACCCGATACAGTTTGGCGGTTTTGTGAAAGAGCGCGTCCAAGGAGATCCCCACTCCCGGGACGATGGCCCCACCCAGATATTCCCCAGCCTGGGTTATATAATCAAACGTTGTGGCCGTACCGAAATCGACAACAATGGTGGCTCTCTGGTAGCGTTCGTATGCCGCCACCGCGTTGACAATGCGGTCCGCCCCCACTTCACTTGGATTATCGTACAGAATCGGCATGCCGGTCTTTACGCCCGGTCCAACGATCAGAGGGACAATATGAAAGTATTTCTGCGCGAGTTCCTCAACCGTTTTCAACATTGGGGGAACAACGCTGGACACCACGATGCCATCAACACACGACAGGCTCAGTTCACACGAAGCAAACAGGCTCTGCAGCAATACCCCGTACTCATCCGCCGTCCGCTCGGCCTCAGTCAGAAACCGCCAGTGGTAGGCGAGGGTCTTGCCTTGGTAGAGACCGGCGACTGTATGCGTATTGCCCACGTCAACGGCGAGTATCATGCGTGTCTCAGTTCATCCCGTCAGTCTTTCGATAGCCACCGACTACGGTCACATCTCCGGCGAGCACCCGACGAATAGCACCAGGCTGCCCAGCCTGCTCTTCTTGCCCTTCTCGGACAAGTTGGACAAGGAGCGCTCCGTCCTGGTCAATACCAAGCGCGGTGCCCGCTATCGTCCCTTCAGGAGCGGCAATCACAATCGGCTTGCCCAGCAAATCTGCCGCATAGCCTTCCCAGGCTGATCGTACGACCGGGAATCCTCCTTCTAGCCACAGAACGTACAATTTCTCAAGGCGGGTCAGCAAATGTGCGGTAAATGCAACCCGATCGATCAGCTGTCCGTTGACGCCAAGCAGCGAAGCAGCCTTCACCCGCAACTCTTCAGGAAAAGCCGAAAGCGGCGCATTAATATTAACGCCTATGCCGAGAATGACGGCCTGAAGGCCGCGCGCTTTGGTCTGCATCTCGGTCAGAATGCCACACACCTTTTTCCCAGAGACCAAGACATCGTTCGGCCATTTTATGGCCGGAGACAGTTGAATGTGCTGGGCAATCGTCTCGGCGACAGCTACCGCGGCCAGCAAGCTTAACTGCGGGGCAGAAGCAGCAGATTTTGACGGTCGAAGAATGACCGAAAGATAGAGATTCACCCCGGGTGGTGAAACCCAGTACCGGCCTAAGCGCCCTTTTCCCGCGGTTTGGGTATCAGCAATAACAATCGTGCCCTCAGCAGCCCCAGCCCGAGCTAAGCAAGAGGCATACGTATTCGTCGAGTCTATCGAGTCGAAAAAATGAAGGGGCCGACCAAGGAAACGGGTAGAGAGTTGAGACGTAAGGGCAGCACCAAAACCTTGCTCAGAAACGTCATCCATGGTCTAGGACTCCGGGCTTAGCGCGACTCCTTACAGGCCACTGCTTCGCAGGTCACCGCCATACTCAAATCTGCCGCCGGAGCCGAGTGGGTCAGCGCGCCGACTGAGATAAAATCCACGCCGGTTTCAGCCACTTCACGAACGCGATCAAGAGACATATTGCCTGAGGCTTCAACCAAGGTACGGTTATTGAGATATTCCACCGCCTCACCCATCAGGGCGGTGGTCATATTATCTAGCAAAATAATATCCGCCTGAGCATCGAGCGCCTCGTGCACCTCTTCAAGCGTTGTACATTCGACTTCGATCCGCAACCAGGGTGAAGCCTGGCTGCGTGCCTGGCGCACAGCGGCCCCAACGCCGCCACACACGGCAATATGATTGTCTTTAATTAATACGCCGTCATCGAGCCCGAGCCGGTGGTTTTTCCCCCCTCCCTTGCCGACCGCATATTTATCAAGCAGGCGGAAACCGGGCAGCGTTTTTCGGGTGTCGGTAATGTCGCAATTCGTCCCTGCCACGGCCTCAACGAACTGCCGGGTCAGTGTCGCAACTCCAGACAAGTGCTGCAGAAAATTAAGCAGGGGCCGTTCGGCAGCTAACAAGCCAGTCGCCACACCCCACAGCTCGACAACCACCTCGCCTTGTGAGACCCGGTCGCCCTCCGCCACTAACAGTCGCACGCCTGCGGTGTGATCGACTTGCTGCAAGACCATGAGGATCAACGGTAGGCCTGCAATCGTGACATCCGCTTTGGCTGTTATTTTGCCTCGCGCGGTCTGATCTGGCGGGATCGTCGCCAAGGTCGTGGCATCCCCACGGCCGATATCTTCTTCCAGAGCGAGCGTAATCAGCCGTGCAATAGCCGGATGGTCAAACGGGTGCATGGCTTAGGACTGTATACACCCAGCTACGCGGGGACAAGGCTCTAGAGACTAGGGGTTGGGGGTTAGGGACTGGAAGATAGGGATTTAGTGCCTATCCGAATATCCAGCGGCCCCCGGTTCTGTCATTCTGAGTGAAACGAAGAATCTCGCCTCTCGGCGTGGATGCTCCGTGTTACCCCAACTCTTGCAGGTGTTCGTTTAGCGTACTCAACTGCGACTCCATATCCACTAGCTTGGCTCGTTCGCGCTCGACAACTTCAGGCTTTGCTCGGGACAGGAATTTCTGGTTGCCGAGCTTTTTTCGCACGCCCTCAAGCGGACCAGTCAGCTTTTTGATCTGTCCGTTCAGTCGGACGCGTTCTTTGTCCACATCAATAACACCCAGGACGTAGATCTCGACTTCACCGACCACTGCGGTTGCCGAGTCGTGCGTCCGCTTCGCATCCGGCGCAATTTCGACCGACTCTACACTAGCCAGGCTACAGATATGAGACATCCCCTCGTTGAGGATTTCAGGCGTTGCACCCGAGGTCTTGATGCGCACCTGCACCCGTTGCTTAGGAGGCACGGTATACTGGCTGCGGATGTCGCGAATGGCGCGAATAACCTCCTGCAGAAAGCCGACACGCTGCTCTAGTGCGTCATCCTGCCAGCCTGGATTCGCCTGCGGCCACTGCGCACGGGCAATCGATTCCGGCGTGTGGAGCTGTCGGTCAATACCGCGCTGCGCTGCGTGTTCACTCAGTCGCTGCCATAAGAAGTCGGTAATGAACGGGATGAACGGTTGAAAGAGCCTGAGCACCTGGTCGAGGCTAAAGGCTAAGACCTGTCTCGCGCTGTCCGCTTCGCCCGCCTCACGCAAGCGCGGCTTAATCATCTCTAAATACCAGTCGCACAGTTCAGACCAAAAGAAATCGCGCGCAGTCGAGATCGCAGCCGATGGATTATAGACCTCAAGCTGATGCTGGACTTCGGCAATAGCCCGCGTGAGGCGCGATAATATCCAACGATCTTCAAACGGCAACTCTGTGGGCGCGCGCGGGACAAACGACGTCTGCTCAAGATTGAGCAGGGCGAAGCGGACGGCGTTCCACAGCTTGTTACAAAAATGCCGGCCGACCTCAAAACGTTCACTGATGAGTTTGGCTGCAGGGACATCCGGCATGGTACCCAGCACGTCAAACTCTTTCCCGCTTTCGGGGCAGAGATAGGTAAAGATGGTGCTGCCATGCTCGGCCTTGGCCAGATCGACCGGCTTATTGGTAAAAGGAGAAATCGCCTGGATGGGTAGACGAATATCTTGCGAGCCGGTCTGCATCTCACACAGCACATAGCGCATGGCATCGCAGCCATAGCGTTCGATGATATCAACCGGATCGATGCCGTTGCCTTTCGACTTACTCATCCGCTCACCCTTGCCATCCATAATCGTGGCGTGGATGAAGACATCCGTGAACGGCAGATCTCCGAGATTATACAGGCCCATCAAGACCATGCGCGCCACCCACAGCGTAATGATGTCACGTCCAGTAACCAGGCACGAGCCCGGATAGTAGTACGACAAACAGTCGTCGGCACCATTTTGTTTGCCTAATGGCGATTGGCCAGGGTCGATTGCGGCCGTATCCGGATCGGGCCAGCCCAGCGTGCTGTGGGGCCACAGCCCGCTGGAAAACCAGGTATCCAAGACGTCAGGATCGCGGACAAAGCCGGCGATTTCAAATTCTCCTGCAGTGTCCGTCTGGATTGCAGGCTCTCGCAAACACACCAGGATTTGAGCGCCGGCATTCTCGTCAATTTGAGCAATGTGGGCAATGTGCCGTTCCAGGCTGTCTGGCTGCAGCACTTCGGTTGTCTCGTCCATCTGGAGCTGGGCGACAACGTCTGCGCGACTCAGATAGGGAGCCAGCCAGGCCAGTTTTTCTTGTAAGACCCGTCCTTGGAATTTTCCTGACCAAATGGGAATCCGATGCCCCCACCAGAGTTGGCGACTGATACACCAGTCGCGCTTCTCAGCGAGCCAGCTGATATAGGTATTGCGATAGCGAATATCAGGGTGAAAAGAGACGTTTCTTCCACTCGGCGAACGCCACTCACCCTGCGCAGCATCAATCGCCGCCTGGGCCAGTCCGGGCGCAACAAACTCGTTCTGCGTCCCCCGGCCACACATCACGCCCCCGTCTACGTCACCCATCCGCACGAACCACTGCTCCGACAGATAGGGCTCAACCCGCGTCTTGGACCGGTCGGAGTGGCCAATCTCAATCTCACGGTCTTCAATAGCCTCAAGCAAACCCTGGGACTTGAGATCTGCGACGACTTTCTCTCGCGCATCAAAACGGTCGAGTCCTTGATACGGCCCGGCGTTGTCATTCAGCGTACCGTCTATGTTGAGAATATTGATGATGCCGATCTGTTCTTGGTGCCGGCCCCACACCTCGTAGTCGTTGGGGTCATGGCCCGGTGTGATTTTCACACACCCACTGCCTAACCCCGGCTTGGCCCACTGGTCACAGATGAGGGGAATGGGACGGTCGAGCAGCGGCAAGCGCACCATACGACCCGCCTCGGCCATGGCCGTTAATTGCTCCAGCTGCGGCAGATGCGTTACACGCCGTTTTTCAAGTCGCTCAATTTCCGCTTCAAGCTCAGCTGTGTCTTTTTGACTGGCCCGAGACAGCCGTTCTTTGGTTTTAACGATCAATTCCTCAAGCGCCCCACGAGGGTCGGGGTGGCAGGCAACCGCAGTATCGCCCAGCATGGTCTCAGGCCGAGTTGTAGCCACCGCAACGGATTCAAGCTCACCCGGCTGGGGATCAATCACCGGATAGCGCAGATGCCAAAAATGGCCCTGTACGCTTTCATAGATAATTTCGTCATCCGCTACTGCGGTTTGCAAATGACAGTCCCAGTTGACCATGCGCGTCCCGCGAAAAATCAGACTGTCGCGAAACAGATGAAAGAAGGTCCAATACACCGCCCGCTCGCAAACCTTATCCATGGTAAAGCGCTGCCGGTCCCAGTCACACGAGCAGCCCATGGCCTGCTGTTGGCTCACAATGCGGGTCTGATACTGTTCCTTCCAGTCCCAAATCCGCCCCACCAGGGCCTCGCGCCCTATGTCGCGCCGCGTTTTGCCTTCCAGCTCAAACAGCCGCTTTTCCACTACCGCCTGGGTCGCTATACCGGCATGATCGGTCCCCGCCATCCACAACGCATTGTCACCCAGCATGCGGTGCCAGCGCGTCAGCATGTCCTGCATCACGTTGTCCATGGCGTGGCCCATATGCAGCGCGCCAGTCACGTTGGGCAGCGGCATCATAATCACATAGCGCCTGTCGTTCTCGTCCGGCGTGGCGGCAAAGGGCTTGGTCTCCGCCCACTGCTGGGCGATTGTTTTTTCCAATCCGGCCGGATCGTAATGGGCCGCCACTTCGTTGGGCATCAGACTTCTCCTTGACGCCTCCTTGAGGAAGCAGTCTAGCGCAATTGGGGTACGGCTTTACACAGCGGGAGTCACATCAAAAAGGGGCTTCTCTCATATTGAGAAAAGCCCCCTGACTCATGCGAAAGGGGGGACTTGAACCCCCACGGGTTTTACCCCACAGGATCCTGAATCCTGCGCGTCTGCCATTTCCGCCACTTTCGCACAAAGTAAGTGAAGTACTTACCCGACCTTCTTTTCCTCTGTCAATCCCGGACGTGTGAAAATGTCAATAATTTCGATCACTCTGCTCGCCTGAGCCATCTCATGATGGAGAAGATGCTGCATAAAGCGAGCCACGAGGAAAACGTTTTATGCAAGCAGATACTATTGCCAGCAAGGCCAAAATAGTCATGAATGCCCAAGGGAAACCAACTGAGGTCATTCTTCCCTATCCCATCTATAAGGACCTCATACGTCTTAAAATGAGTGCGTGGTGTTGGTGAAGATTTTCTATTGACTCTGGAGTGAAAAAGTCGTAGCCCTCATCACAACCACGAGGGAGGCATACGGCCGTGGCAACAAATCTAACAAAGTTACACAAGCAGCTCGCGGCGCTACAAAGCAAGCTGGAATCACTGGACAAGCGCATTGCAGAGCAAGGCGAGACAACAAAAGATACTCGCCAAGAAACCCGGCTTATGGCACGTCAGCTGAACATCCTGGCGCAAATCAGTACAGCTATACAGCAGTCCGTGACAGACAACGGGCGACTGATCCAAGTTCAGCTAGACGTGACACGCGGTACTGCCGAGAGACTCATGCAGACCGAGCATTAAAGAAGAACGGCCAAAACATGTGGGAAGGCGACGCTCAGTAACGGAACTCTGACAGGGGGGAGGACTAACAAGGAGGTTCAAGAGGGCCAGGCTTGCATATATTGATATACAGGACCCTGAATCCTGCGCATCTGCCATTTCCGCCACTTTCGTGCAAAGTAGTTGAAGTACTTACCCGCCCTCTTTTTCGTCTGTCAATCCCGGAGGTGTAAAAATGCCAGTCATTTCGATCACTCCGCTCGCTTGAGCCGCCTCATTATGGAGCGTACGCTGCATACAGTGAGTCATGAGCGAACCCACGCTCTACAAGCAGATACCATGACGAGCCGCTGGATTACGTGTTGGGGCCTGCCGGGAACCGAGCCCCGAGAGAGTCGCGCTATAAGAGAACCCCCCGATCAGTGACACCCAGGCGTTTCACCGACCAAGCCTTGGGTGGTATGAGCTTCGGTGCCATCCTTAATCGGGATGGTCTGCTTGTCACAGTCGTGGACGCTGCGCCAGATACAGGGCTACAGATTGACGCCATGGAGATACGGGCCGGTCCGGGGCCTGCTCGTATCACCGCGTGCAACCTTGAGCCGCCTGCAACGATGATCCTCACTGACAGCGACTCGATCCTTGTCACCTGCGGCTCCCTGACGACACGAGTGCTAGCGGGAGCGATCGAGATCGTTTTGGGCGCGATTGTTGTGACAGCCCTCAGTGGTTCGACGGTGATAGTCAAAGAGGCGGTCGCTGACGACGAACTCGAGATCACAAATGCACAAGGGAGCACGGCGCCAATTGTAGTTGAGTTCCAGGGCGAGACGACCGAACTCGGCCCAGGCGACCCACCAGTAACCCTAGATGCGGCTGCGCCAACGATTGAGGGGATCATCGGGCCAGAGAACCCGGTTGAAGTAGACACTGTTATGAGCGCTTTTAGTGCCACTTTCATTGATCCGAACCCGGACGATACCCACACGGCAGTCTGGGGTTGGGGAGATGATGATATATGCAACACGGGCACTGATATCGATTGCACGCTGACAAAAAGTGCAGGCTCTGGATCAGTGACTGGAAGCCATACGTATACCGCTGCGGGAGTCTATACCGTCACGCTGACAGTAACAGCCGAGGCTGACAACTCAGAGGCTGACAACTCACACGAGGCCGTGTTCCAGTTCGCAGTTGTCTTTGATCCAGACGGGGGGGGGTTTGTGACTGGCGGTGGTTGGATTGATTCGCCACAGGGGGCAGGTTACTTCGCGGAGTGCACCACCGACACGACCGGCAAAGCCAACTTTGGATTTGTGTCTAAGTACAAGAAGGGCGCCAACGTTCCGACGGGGAACACCGAATTCAACTTCAAGGCGGGGACCTCGACTTCCATTCCTCTACCTATGACTGGCTGGTGGTCAGCCAGAATGGCACGAATGCCCAGTACAAGGGGTCAGGAACCATCAACGGCGCCGTGGCTCCCAATGGCGAGGACTTCAAGTTTATGATCTGGGCCAAGGATCGGGACCCGGACGCTGACGATACCTTTCGGATCAAGATTTGGTATGAGGACGGCGGCGAGGTGGTTGTGTACGACAACGGGTTTGACCAGGGCCTTGACGCGCAGCTCCTTCTTGCGTTCCAGCTTCGAGCCGTTCCACCTCCGGGCGCAAGCCTGCTGATCGGCATAGGCCGGGGTGTAGGCCCCCTGGGTGCCCTGGTTCCGCTTTATCTCGCGAGCAATGGTCGATGGCGCGCGATCCACAGCTGCTGCAACTTGCCGGAGCGAGCTCCCCGCGCCTTGAAGACCGGCAATCTTCCACCGCTCCTCAACTGAAAGTTGTCTGTATCTCTTGTCCATGACAACACCTTATCCAGCTCGTGTTGCACTTGGTTTGTGAATCTAGAGAATCCAGGGGAGAGGGGCTGGACGTGAACCAGGCTGCGCTTACTGCGAAAGACGGAGGCGTTGCGGCCCAAATCACCATAAGGGGCAGATTCGACTTTGATGACATCGGCACCCATCTCGACCAGGATGCGACTGCAGGTTGGCCCGGCCAGCGCGCGCATAAAGTCGAGCACGCGCAGCCCGCTGAGAACGTGTTGGCTGCCTTGGGTCGGCATAGATGCCTCCTGTCTACGAATTTTTCTCCGCCAACACCCCCGCTTCGCGCAGTTTCTGTAGCTCTTCTGGCGAGCGCTTCAGATACGAGGTCAGGATTTCCTCATTGTGCTGACCCAGGGTCGGGGCTTGGAGGGGGAGATCTTCCGGAAAACGTGAGAACCGCAGCGGCATACCGGGAATGTCGAATTCACCGGCCAGCGGATCTTTGAGCGTCCGGACGGCGCCACGTGCGCGCAGATGCGGATACGTGACGGTCTCGGCAACAGATAAGACTGGCGCAACCAGCACCCCGAACTTTTCCATCTGGGCAACAGAACTCGCTTATCCCTAACTCTCACACTGGTACAGAAACCTTGAGCTGGTCAAAGGTCCTGAATATGTGATCAGGGTCTGTGGTCCGGCAGATTACTTTGGGAAGTAAATAGAAGTCGGGTCAGACTGGTCAGACTCTGAGGGATCCCCACGAATCACACCAAAAAAGCGTCTAAAAACAAGAGGATAAAAAAATCGATCCCTCCAGGGGACCGGTCCGGTGCGTCTCGATCTGCTCTAATGCGGAGCAAAATCAGGATCAGAGGAGACCGCACCGTGCCAGCTTAACACGTCTTACGCACATTGCTCAACGACACCTGTTCCACCATGCATCAAGCCCGGCGGCGGGCCCTTGAGGTGACTGTGCTGGCCGCCTTGTCCGGGGCACGCTTGACGGTGACGGCTTTAGGCCGCTCCATCGCGAGCCGGGCGAAACAGAAGCATTGCATTAAACGAGCGGACCGCTTGTTATCGAACACGCACCTCCACCGGGAACGTGGCGCCATTTATGCGGAGCTGGTTCGCCGGCTTATCGGCAGGTGCCACCGCCCCATCATCCTGGTGGATTGGTCGGACCTGGGTAACTGCAAGCGCCATTTTTTACTGCGCGCTGCCGTAGCGGTGAAAGGGCGGTCGGTCACCTTGTATGAGAAAGTGCATACGATCCAGACCAAAGAAAAACCCAAGAGCCATCGCCATTTTCTGCAGACACTGAAGGGGATGTTAGCGGCGGATTGCTCCCCCCTCATCGTTTCCGACGCCGGCTTTCGCGTCCCCTGGTTTAAGTTAGTCGAGTCGTTGGGCTGGGATTGGCTCGGGCGCGTCAGGAACCGGACGTTTGTACAATTAGCGGAGGAGGAGCCCTGGTTTCCCTGTAAAGCCCTGTACCTCCTGGCCACCAAAACACCCCAAGCCCTGGGGCAAGCTTGCATGGCCCAGAGCAACCCCCTGGCCTGCCACCTCGTGCTGTACAACGCCCCGTCCCAAGGACGCGTGCATAAGAATCGCCTCGGGCACAAAGCGCGGAATGCCCGCAGTCGACGATACGCCGTCTCAACCACAGAACCGTGGCTCTTAGCCACCTCGCTCCCGCCATGTTCTCACTTCGCCAAGCAGGTTGTTGCGTGGTATGCCTTGCGCATGCAAATCGAAGAAGCTTTCCGCGATCTCAAGAGCACGCGCTTTGGGTTGTCATTGGAACACCATCTGACCCAGCACGTCGAACGTTTACAAGTCCTGTTGTTGATTGCGCTGTTGGCCTTGATGGTGGCTTGGCTGATGGGGAAAGCGACGGAATTAACAGGCCAACAGTGGCAATATCAAGCCAACACCGTGAGGCGGCGGACAGTCCTCTCGACGATTTTTATTGGCTTCATCGTGAGTGCCGATAGACGGACCACACTCACTGCACAGGACCTCACCGGCGCGTGGGAATCGTTGCTGGAGAGTAGTCAGTCCCATTGTCTGTGCCCGCTGATCGAGGCGGCGGCGACCACTCGCAACAGGGCCGCGTGAACCCCCATGAACTTCCTCGAAATTACTCCTATTCGTGGGGATCCCTCAGGGTCAGACTAGGTCAGACTCGATTAAAGAGTCTGTTTCCGAATACGACCCTTGCGTATTGGGTAACGGCGCCACCCATCGAGGGAGGTGGGCCGCCATGGCCTTCTTATACCAAGTACTGCCTCACACCCAGCCTTTGTTCGTCGCCTCCCGAATGGCAACGAAGCACAGGTCTCGATACGCCCGCCGGCGTGCCCCGCCGTCTTACCTCACGCTCAATACAAACGCTGATCCGCAATCAGCGCGCCGGCCTTCCCTTCCGCATGCCACCGATAACTCGACCACGGATAGAAGCGCGCATCGCCAACCATTTGTGTCGATGAGGGTGGCCCGATAGCGCCCTTCCCATAACGTACCTGTCCGCCGATGTAGAGAGGGGGAGAAGGCGGAAGTCAAATAAGCTAAAAAACCCTTCTTCTCAAATCTCTCACTCCAACAATGAGGCCGGTAAAAGACCGGACGCATATACCGACTGACTAAACGTATATGTCACGCTCCCCCTTCAAAGCACCCATCCTTATTAATTCTGACCGGGCTGTTCATAGCACCCGTAACGCTCCCGTTCTGTAAAGGTGGAGGAAGAGTCTGGTCAAAACACCTTGACACCTTGTCCAAGTCGAGGGGCAGCCACTTTATCCGAATGGCTAGAAAGGTAGGAAGAAAATGCCAATGAGTCACCGGCCACGTAGTCGTTCAAGAAATAAGACCACGAGTGCGGATTCCGTAGCGGAGAGCTTGAGGTCGTTGTGGATCTCCGTGAAGCCCCTAGCCGACACCCAAATTCGCCGCCTAGTCAGCCACTTGTCTGATATGACGGCCGGGGACATCCTCAAACTGATCGGCGCAGTCGTCTGGATTGTCTATGGCCTGTGGGGCTTCATGATCTGCTTGGCCATTGTGAACGATGTTGCTGGGGGTTGGGGATTGCTGATTGGCTTTGCGCTAGCGCCTGTGACTTTTGTCGCAGCACCATGGTACGCCCTGATTGCGTGGGGACTATGGTACCCGCTGTCCGTTGGTTACGGCGGCGGCCTGGTAGGAACTCTTCTCCTCATGATGGGGTCAAGAATAACAAGGAAATAAGCGCGGGACTGCTGGCTTACAGTCTGGTTTGATTCCGACTGTCGGCTTTAAGATGAGTTTCTCAGTATTCATGAGCCGCTTACGAATTGTCGCACGAATTATTGATTGATGAGACTCTCTCTTTATGTTACCCGTTGACCGTATGTGGACGTCTGCACTGTGGAAAAGGGCCGGGAGCTGGGTCCTGTTACTCACCTTTTGCTCGTGTGCGGCAACATCCCCGCCTGCTCCGCGGCCCGCTTCGCCGCCTGCCCTGCGGCCTGCTCCGCCCCCACCGCCCCTAGTCCTCCCGCCCATTAATTTTGATAAAGGGGCAAATCTCGAAGTCTTCTGGGTGCAGGGTGTTTTGGAAGACGCGGGCTATGACCCTGGCCCACAGGATGGAATCATGGGGCCAAGAACGCGCGTGGAGATCAGCCGGTTCCAGCGAGATCAGGATCTCCCGAAAACCGGCCGAATCGATACGGCGACGAGAGCCGGGTTACAACGCGTATCACCGCTATTACGGAATTATCTTACAAGTGAGACCTCTCAACAGTCGATTCCAAAAGCTGAGCCTGGGCTAGGCTTCGAGGCGCCCCTTCTAGAAGAGTATCCGGTCTACTGATGTCGCTCGGCTGGCATGTTCATTCCATGTGTGGCTTGCAGCGAGTCAGTGCAAAATAGAGGCGTCCTCTACTCCTAGGGGAGTACGAAAAACCCTCTCTGCGGAGCATTGGAGATATTCATGCTCATGGCCTAACCTAGAAAAAAACGGGCGACCCGATCGATGCGAGTCTTATCTGTATTAGTCTATCTAAGGAAAATATGTATGAAACGAATGCTCATATTATCTATTGTCGGAGCCTTCCTACTCACGCTGCCAGGGTCAGACCTCGTGTGGGCCAAGGCGCATGTACCCCTCGGTGGGCTGCAAGTTTGTCATAACGGCGAAGCGCTCAACATAGCGGCAAACGTACTAGAAAACTTTCTGGGCAACGGCGACTGCCGGCTACCAATTTGTGATTCTGCGAATGTATTCCCCCCAGGGTCTGACTGCTCTGCTGTAGCCGCAGATGCAGACGGCAACGGCCTTTGTGACGTGCTCAATGCACGGGAGAGTGCTATCGGAGCAACGGCGAGGTGTACAGGCACCCTGTTTTAATGAGCTTGTCCCTCCCGTTCGCCCGTCTGGGGGGACAAGAATTCTCTTCTCAGTCTCGAAGTAGCCTGTGTGGCCGACGGTTTTAGAGCACGGCCGGCCGCGAAAAGAATATCGAAAAACGAGCCTCTTGGGTTCTTACTCCGGCCCTGGGTGCTCGAGCCTGGCGAGCACCGAAACCAGCACGGTCACACTGATCGCGCCTAACACGCCTAAAGTTATTGCCCCTGTTGAAACATGGCCCTCGCCAAAACTCGAAGCGGACCACGCCCCGACGAATATGGCCACGCCCATTCCAAATCCGATTAAAGTACCCAGCATAATACGATCTCCTTCTGTCAGTGCTGCTTTCCTTACCAGTTCCGCTGCTGAAGAACTAGAGCGCCTAGTCCTTCACGTTGGCAAGAGGGAAACTCTGCTTCAATCCCGTCATTTCTCATAGTGCAATGCCACTGCTGCCAGCAAAAAGAGCAACGCTGCATTGTTTTCAAGCAGTTCTTCCACAATCATACTGATCGGGCTCTGGCCTGTTTTCTTATACCCTCCCATCTTCGTAACCGCATCACTCACCTGAGCCAGCACCAGAAACCCGACAGCCAGACCCGCGATAAGCAGCGGCCGACGGTACACGAAAAAGGATTCCAGACTGTGAAAAAAGAACGCTCCAGCGCCAAAGAGCACTCCACCACCAACAACTGCACTTCCCCACCCGAGCTCAGCCTCCTTTAGGAGAAGATACGCCGTGCCGAAGAAGTCATGCAGATTATAGTGTTCCTCACCCAACACGACCAGCGGCCGTCCAAAGACCATGTTGATCCATGCCGATTCTTCTATAGCCGCGATAAGGGCGAAGATCGGGATTATCCAATAGCTCCGAGGGAGACGATACCGGGTCAGTAAGAATCCACCGGTCACAAGCGTAAAAAAAAGAGGCTCAGGGAGAGGGTTTGAAAGAAGTCGCCATTCGAGTCGGTAGGCAAAGCACCATTCATCCATATACACGTCAAGACAACGTCGAGGATGAGTACAAGCAGCCCTGAGAGCATAAAGAATTGGTTACGGGTCAAGGACTGCAGCATAAATTATAAGTTAGCTACCACAATCTCGGCCCCTGTCTGGAACGTGAAGGAAAGGGAGGTTCCGCGCCGCCACCAGCATCAATACCGTATCGATGGTATCGCTTATGGAAAAGATGTAGAGAGACCCGAGGGTTAAGTCCTTAAGAAAAAGACTGGCATTTCTCTCTGATTGCGGGTATGGGGAAATAGACTATACAGACAGGAAACAGAGAAGGAGGCCGCTATGTCAGCAGGTAACGGGGAAGTCAGTCTTGAGGGCGCAATTGATTGAGATGGCCACATCTTAGAGCCCCCCGATTTGTGGGAGAAATATCTTGAGCCGCAATACCGCGACCGGGCTATTCGAATTAAAAAAGACGACGAAGGCTGGGAATATTTTGAATTTGACGGCAAGCCGTCACGGCTAAGCCCGAAAGGCTTTCCTGGAATTCTTGGGGCGATGGGACAGCGGGACATCCTCCCCAGTCCGGAGCGCCCGTTTCTGGCTGGAGCCCCGTTTGGCTCGATGGACCCGAAAGAGCGTCTGGAGCGGATCGAGGCAGAAGGTCTGGTCAAGGCCATCCTCTACCCCACGATAGGCTTGTTATGGGAATGTGAGATCGAAGATCCGGAAATCTCCGCCGCCTATTGCCGCGCCTATAACCGCTGGATTGTCGACTTCTGCTCAGGGTCTGGTGGACGTCTCGTGCCTATCGCCCATCTGTCGGGTACGGATCCGGCTGAAGCGACCAAAGAACTTGAACGGGCGGTCAAAGACGGCTGCAAAGGCGCCTTCTTTGCTCCCTTTACCTGGACGAGAAAATCGCACGGGCACCCGGACTATGATGCAGTCTGGGCGACTGCCCAGGACCTCGATGTGCCCATTGCCATCCACCCCACCTTTGAGCCCATCAGGTTTACGCATCTTACCCGCTTTGACGACCTCGTCCCAACTGAACCGATTGACTTTAGTTGGTATCTTGACGTACTCGTCGCCCAGAGTATGCAGCAGGCCTTTGTCTCACTGTTCCACTACGGCGTGTTTGAGCGATTTCCACGGGTCAAAGTCGTTGTGCTCGAATCCCAGGCGGGTTGGATCGGCTATCTGCTCGACCGGATGGATGCTGTTTTTGATGGCCCGCTTGCACACTCGACGCAACTCAAAGAGAAACCCAGCACCTACTTTAAGCGCCAGTGTTGGATCTCGGCTGACCCGGATGAGAAAGCATTCCAGAAACTGATCGAATTTGTCGGATCCGACAAGTTTTTCTGGGCGTCAGACTTCCCGCATCCCGATCATAGCGACCAGTATATTCCAGCCCTGAAGCGGCTCGTGGCTCCGCTGTCCGAAACCGCGCGACAGCAGGTCATCGGCGCAAACGTGGCCGAGGTGTATAAATTAGGCGAGTAACAACACGCCACATCAGGGTCGGGGCAGGGCGCAAAAATTGCGGCGCGCAAATCACGGTACACACATCACGGAACGTCGTGCCCCTACGCTTTTTCTCGGTTCCTCGTCCACGCCCGCGCCCGGTTGATATCAAAACCAAAATCTTCCCGCTCTCGTGTCAGATGCGGGTTATAATACGGGTCGTTCGCGATTACTGCCCCCCCAGTGGTCACGCATATACTGAACTTCCTCTGACCGCGGCGGCTGGTACCAGCGACTCTTGGACTCATAGTGATACAGCTTGGCATACGGGGTATACACGATGCGGTAGCCCTGCTGCTGCAATCGCAAACACAGGTCCACGTCATTAAAGGTGACGGCTAAGTCCTCGTTCATGCCGCCAACCTCTTCGTATACCGCTTTTCGCAGCATCAGACAGGCAGCAGTCACCGCACTATAGTTACGAATAAGATGCGGAAAAGCCTGGTAACCCAGCTGTGAGAGCGGTTGATATTTATGCGCATGGCTCGCAATATCTCTGACCCCAAGCACAACACCGGCATGCTGCAAGGTCAGATCTGCATATAAAAGCTGCGCCCCGACCGCGCCGACCTCCGGACGTTGGGCGTGCTCCAGGAGTGCTTCCAACCACTCTGGGGTAATCACCTCCATATCGTTGTTGAGAAAAAGCAGTTGCTCCCCACGTGCTTGGATCGCCGCTTGATTACACACACGAGCAAAGTTAAACGGCGCATCACTCATATCGTCGCGCATGACGTCGTGCGGCAGCGTAGCAAGATAGGCCAGAGTTTCTTGTACTTGGCTGCCATTATCAACGATGAGGATTTCATACGTTGGATAGGTTGTTCTCGATTCAATACTCTGCACACAGCGACGCAGGAATCCGACCTGGTCGCGGGTCGGAATAATAATACTCACCAGTGGAGAGCAGGAGAGCCGGCGGCGGACACGGAACGTAGACAGGAGCGGGCCGTCCTCAACGCTGGCGTCTTCTTCCCTGCGGTTCAAGGCGGCTTCGAGCGTCCGTTTGGCCCGGGCGTGCCGCAAACGTGTCTCTCCTTCTCCCTCGTCTCGCTGGTGATACAACACCTGCGCGATATGCCCGACCCGCGAGGACTGTTCTACACAGCGCAAGAGAAGATCATAGGCCACACAGCCGTCTGCATGCATACCTCCAGGCCGGCGAACACCGCCGGCCTGCTCGACAAGATTTCGGCGATAGACAACAAAGCGGCACGCATACACACTTGAGAGACATAGGTCGGGCGACCAGTCCGGTTTAAAAAAAGGTCGATATCGCTGTCCCCGCGCATCTAGCCTATCTTCGTCCGTGTAGATCAGTGCATAGTCGTCTGCGTCGAAATAATGCAGGACTTGGGCACACGCATCAGCAGCGAGCTGGTCGTGCTGGCCGAGGAACCCGATGAATACTCCACGCGCCTGAGGGAAAGCCGCGTTAAATGCCAAGGCCCGATTTGGGGCAGAAAAAAGTGGCCCAATATGTATCCGTGGATCTTTTTGAATCTGCGGATCCTTTTGGATCTCTGGATCTTGGGCCATGTACTGTTCACAGGCGGCACGCGTTGTTTGCGCATCCCCGATTGGGCATAACCAGAGCTCCCAGTCGGGAGATGATTGGCGTATAATAGAGGTGATCGTCTCGTTTAACCATTTGCGGTTTGGATCCTGGACAAACAATACAATGGACAGGACAGGCTGAGACGGTATCGCATCGAAACCGGACGACCCAATTTGAGCCTGCGGGCGGTCCGTCTCACCCACCCATACACGGTACGGATCACGGCGCAGTTGTTCCAGCCAGGGTCGAATATAAGGGGCAAGTCTTGAGCGCCAACGGCGCACATACACACGGCAGTGTTGATAGAAAGCCGACAGCCGCCAGCCAAACATCCTTTCGAGTCCAAAGGCGATTGATTTCCGGGAGAGAACCGGACTGCGCCGTTGCATCGTGCGTCTTTTATCGTCCGGCATATTTCGCCTATGACTGCAAGCCGGCAGTAGCTTGTCCTCTCTACCACACCCCTCTTGTTCGCACTAGATAATACGCAGGTATAGGGTTTGAACCGTTCTCTTCATACTGCTATTGAGACTGATCTGAGGAAGAAATGCCACAGGAACAATCTTCGAGCACCACCTCCACCATGAGCAAAGGTATGCCTCCAGACGTTGCCGTGGTCATTGCCGCATTTAAACCAGGACCACTGCTTGATCACTGTCTGACTGCACTCTTACAGCAAGAAGGGATCGCTGCCTTTGAGATTATTGTTGTTGATAGCTCTGCCGATGGCACAGCCGAGCGCGTTCAACGCGACTTCCCGACGGTAACCGTCGTTCCACTTGCGCAACAAACGCATCAGTCGATCGCGCGTAATATCGGTATTCAACATACCCAAGCCGCGTATATTGCCATTACGGATCAAGATTGTGTGGTCCCAGCAGACTGGCTCAAACGGTTACTCGCCCATCATCAGGCAGGAGACTATGCCGCCGTCGGCGGAGCAATTGCGAATGGAACGCCGCGCAGCATGGTCGGGACAGCCACATATCTGATTGAATTCAACGAGTTCTTCCCTCTCGGTCAGCCACGCCTGGTAGGGATGATTCCTCACTGTAATATTTGCTTTCGTCGAGAGGTGTTTGACGTGGTCGGGCCATTTCGTCCTCTGCCGCCTGGCGCTGAGGATCTGGTATTTAACTTTCTTCTTACTCAGCAGAAACAGCGTATACTCTTTGATCCTCACATTACGGTCACACATCAGAACCGGACCGGCTTGCTCGCTTTCCTGCATCATCAGCGACGCTTGGGGTTTGGGTCAGCGGTTGCACACCGCATCGTCCCCCTGCGCGGCCAGATGTTCCAAGACTATCCGTGGCTAGCCTGCAGCCTGCCGTTCATTCGTAGTCTACGCACCGCGCACCGCCTCCTCCTTTCACACCTCCAGTCTTTTGTTCTGTACGCACTTCTGTTACCCATTCTCATACCAGGCTATACTGTCTGGACGGTGGGATTTCTCGCTGGCTTGCGTCATCCTTTGCCCCCAACCGATGATGTAGTCCGGCAGTCCCGCTCCGATTGAGCTGTGTTTCGCCCCCAAACGAGAAGAGATACTCAGAAATGGAGAATATGCACGTTTCAGTCATTGTCCCAGCGTTTAATGAGGCTGAGGCCTTGCCCGAGCTTCTTGAGCGGATCGACCGAACGCTACAAGAATGCTCCGATACATATGAAATCCTGATTATTGATGATGGCAGCACGGATCAAACGCCTGAGATCCTGCATACGCTCTCAACCCAGTATCCACATATGTGCGCCATCCGCTTTCGTCGCAATTACGGAAAAGCAGCCGCATTGTCAGAAGGCTTTAGCCGAGCCCAGGGGGATTTCCTCATCACCATAGACGCGGATCTGCAGGATGCTCCGGAAGAGATTCCACGTTTTCTCGACCAATTGGCTGCAGGGACAGATGTCGTGAGCGGTTGGAAGCAAGACCGCCAGGACGACTGGACGCGGATTATCAGTTCGTATCTGTTCAACGCCGGTACCCGGTTTATGACAGGCCTGACTTTGCACGACATGAATTGCGGCCTCAAAGGCTACCGCCACCAGGTGGTACAAGAACTCAAATTGTACGGCGAAATGCATCGCTTTGTTCCCGTCATTGCTCGCCAACGCGGCTTTAGCATTGAGGAGCTGCCGGTACGGCATTTCCCCAGACGACATGGCCATTCCCGCTACGGCTGGTCGCGTTCGCTCAGCGGTATTTTTGATCTCATCACACTGGTGATGCTCGGGCGGTATACGCATAAGCCGCTGCACTTCTTCGGCCTGATCGGACTGAGCAGTGGCCTCCTGGGTACCGCTATCATCGTCTACCTCGGGCTCGGATGGATATTCGGACAGTGGATTGGGAACCGGCCGCTCTTCTTAGTCGGTATCTTTCTGCTCCTGTCCGGCCTGCAGTTCATCTTTTTTGGTTTGATGGCTGAGCTCTTTATCTTCCTCAGTGGTCGGCGTGAGGACTGTAGCATTGTAGAGGTCATCAACAGCCCACAACACAACAGCCGTCTCAGCATTGATGCCGATCGACCGCACCCGCCTGCGCCCCACGATCCGGCTTCTGCTCGAACGGCGCCGTCGCCTCTCTCGTCCTCATAACTCGCGCAACTCTTCTGGTTAACGGCGCTATGCAGTGTGTTCTGGTCGGCCCCTCAGCCCCGCTCCGTGGAGGGATCGCCATTGACAATGATGCCCGAGCCCAAGCACTCCGGCTGGCCGGCCACCGGGTCGAACAACTCAATTTCTCTCGGTTGTATCCGCAATTTTTTTTCCCCGGCCGCAGCCAGTACGATGCTGCCCCTCACCACACTCAGACCTCGGCCCTCGCCTGCCTCGATAGTCTCAATCCCCTCAGCTGGTGGCGCACGGCACGACACATCGTCGCCTGGGCTCCGGACGTCGTAACCTTTCAGTGGTGGCATCCTTTTTTTGCGCCGTGTTATATTTCCGTTTTGTCTGCTCTTCGCACAGCCCTGCCTCGGACGGCGCGTATCTTGATCTCTCACCATACCCGCCCGCATGAGCCGCTTCCAGGCCAAGACCTTGCGCTGCGCTGGGTTGCCCAGCGCTGTACGGATGTGATTGTCCACTCTCGCACCGATTCCGATCTCATCAAAACGCTTGTTCCGGATACACGCGTTCATTTTCTGGACTATCCACTTTTGGAGACCTCACAATCCCAACCAGACCGAGAAGAAGCCCAGCGTCGTCTTGGAGTATCAGGCCGCGTCCTTCTGTTTTTTGGTTATGTGCGTGCCTACAAAGGGTTGGACATTCTGCTGCACGCTTTGGCCAAGGTGCCACGAGAGCTGGGCGTGTCTCTCTTAGTTGCTGGCGAGTTTTACACTTCCGTGGATGTAACCCGCAGTCTTGTCCAATCTTTACATCTCAATGATTGCGTCCGGATTATTGATCGGTATATCAGCAAGCCGGAGTGGCCGGCCTTATTTGCGGCTACCGACGCCTTAGTTCTACCGTATCGCGCCGCGTCCCAAAGCATGACGATCGCCTTAGCCTATGGCTTTGGAAAACCTGTCATTGCGACTCGGGTCGGCGGCTTTCCCGACATTATTGAGGATGGACAGACGGGAGTCCTCGCCGATCCAGACTCGGATGACGTAGCCAGGGCGATTCAGCGTTTATATACCGATTTCCTTACAAAGCCCTATGACGCAGCGATAGCGGCAAAATGCGAGGCGTTCGGCTGGGAATCCTTTATTCAGCTTCTTGAGGAACGGAGTGCATTATAAACTGCTGCTCGAATATGACGGCACCAACTACCACGGCTGGCAGCTCCAGCCCAATGGAGCTACGGTCCAAGGTACACTTGTGGCGGTTCTATCACAAATCCTGAATACGCCTACGCGCCTGCATGTCGCTGGACGAACGGATGCAGGCGTGCATGCACTGGGCCAGGTAGCCACCTTCCACGCAGCGGGTCCGCTTAACCTGCCGCGCTTTCAGCACAGCGTCAATTCCCTGCTCCCTCCTGACATTGTGATCCGAGAGATGACGGAAATCTCTGAGGAATTTAACCCGCGCTATGATGCCTCCAGCCGCACCTACCGCTATCGTGTGTGGAATCAGTCGTATCCGTCCGCCCTGTTTGCTCGCTACTCGTGGCATGTCGCCTTGGCCTTAGACCAGTCTGCCATGAACCAAGCCGCTGCGGTGCTTGTCGGCCACCACGACTTTTCCTCTTTTCAAGGGGCCGACTCAGTGGAACGTACGCCCTGGCGGACCATGATCCGGAGCACGGTCCGTCTCCAGCACGGCTTTCTCGTGTATGATGTAGAAGCCCGATCGTTTCTGCGCCACATGGTACGGAATATTGTCGGCGCGCTCGTCGAAGTCGGGCGCGGGGCACTGAGCGTCGACGATTTTTCCGCGATCCTTGCAGCCCAGGATCGATCCCAGGCCGGACGTACTGCCCCGCCGCAAGGATTATTTCTGATCGCAGTGAATTATGAGAAATGAAGAAAAGCGAGGAAAGGCCAAGAGAGAGATGAATCTCCTCCAAAACATTACAACCGCCCTCGCTCCAGCCGGCCTCAACCTCATTGGGACCACCCCGGTGGCCGACTACGAAGCATTAGTCACGCCCAAATATCACATTGGCACTCTCCTCCCCACTGCAAAGACGGTGATCGTTATTGGGAATGGCGGAGGAGAATTCTGGGAACACTTTCGCGACTATGCGGATGCCAGACCCGGCTATTTTCAGCAACACAAGCATCCGCTTGATGCCTATACGGTTGCCATCATCGAGGGCACACTTACCCACCACTTGGATCTCACAAAAGCCCGTTATCGCTATATCTATCCATTCCAGTTTTTTGACGGCCTCACCGTCTCCTTCATGCATTTAACACAAGCAGCGGGGCTGGCGGGGCCGAGTATTCTCGGGGTGATGATACACCCAGAATATGGACCCTGGATGGCTTTGCGGGCGGCCATTCTCATTGACCAAGAACTCTCGGTCCCTCCTGTTGCGCCAGGCTTTGACCCCTGCCCAAGCTGTACAGAGCGGGCCTGCATGGCCGCATGCCCAGCCAGTGCGATCGACGTTGCAAAAGGCTGGGACATTCCGTCTTGCGTCCAGCACCGTGTGCGAGTCTCGACCGATTGTGTTGGCCGCTGTCACGCCCGCTGCCAGTGCGTGTACGGCCGGGAGCACCGCTATCCCGACGACGAGCTGGCGTATCACCAACGCCTCAGTTTTGCGGCGATGCGTAAACATTTCGAGAAAAAATAAGAGCGTATCGGTGTCGCCTGTCAGGCTACGTATTCCCCAGAACCGCTCGCAAAGCCGCCAATAATCGTCCATTCTCTTGGCGCAGCCTGACCGCTACGCGAAAGAAACGTGTATCAAGACCGTGGAAATCCTCACACGACCGGATCAGCATATTCTGCTGCGCCAGTTCCTTGGCGAGCTGAGGTGCGGCAATAGTCTTCATAGCCAATTGAGTAAGGAGAAAATTCGCTTAGGATGGAAAACCGATACGTTTGAAATTTTTTTGAGACGCTCCCGCAACCACGCCCGTTCGTGGCTCATAAATGTTCTGCTGCGTCGAACATAGCCTTGATCCTGCAAGCAGACGCGGGCCACTGCTATGGCTACGCCGTTTACTGACCAGGGTTCGAGGTGTTTGCGTAGCAGCCGCACAACGGACGGGCAGGCAATCAGATAGCGCACCCGCAGCCCCGGCAAAGCGAAAAATTTAGTGAGCGAACGTACAACAATGAGGTGACGATTACGAATAGCCAGACGTTTGGTGGATTCTTCTTCCAGCCAATCCATAGATGTTTCATCAATCAGCAATCGCGTCTGAGTCTGCCGACACAGGCGCACGATATCCCTGACCTGTTCCCGGGGCATAACCTGGCTGGTTGGACTATTGGGATTGGTCAGCACCAGCATGTTCTAACAAATGTCTAGCGCTGTGCGCAAACGATCTAATGACAGGGAAAATCGGGGAGGTCGCAGGACAAGTTGCTTGACCCGTGCACCACCGAGATGAAAAGCATATCTATGCTCGCTAAAGAGCGGGGCAATACACAGGACCCGCTGCGGCGTAAACACGCGCGCCACAAGATAGATCAACTGGGTCGAGCCATTGCCGGCCGAAATCGCGGAGGACGCCAGACCATGATAGGCGGCCAGGGCGGTGACTAGCGTATCGGCATAGGGCTGTGGGTAATGGCTCATGCCGGACACCGCCCGTCGATAGGCTGCTTTCACGGCTGACGGAGGGCCAAGCGGGTTGATGCTCGCACTAAAGTCAAGGATGCGTTCTTGTGCAACACCCCGCTCCCGTGCAAAGGCAACGACATTGCCACCGTGCATCCGGGATTTGTCGGTCGGAGAAACGGTAGAGATGCAGGGGCAGGTTTATACTGAACTGGCAAAAAAGCCAAACTGGTTAGGGTTCCAACCTCGCCTAGATTCTCAGACGGCAGTCCGGCGTGGCAGTACAGCATGGACTGCTTGAGACGATTACTTCACAAGTAACGGGGACACTCTAATTTTCCGGCAGCAGATTCCCCTCCGCATCAAGTGTGAGTTCGGTCTGTTTCGCCTGTTCCAGAACCTGCGGAGCCCAGGCCACATGGCCAGGATCTGTCCCGCCTAGGATAGCCATCAAGTGCGCATCTTCAGTCCCGACATTGCGGAAGCCGCGCATGATTCCAGTTGGAACCGAAACCGTATCCCAGGTTTCGAGAATGATCTCTTGCTCACCTTCATCCCCCCAGAAAATCGACCACTTCCCGGATAGGGGAATAAAGACTTCCACCGTACTATGACTGTGCAGGGCCGCACCTTTTCCCGGACTCGCGCCAACATAGGTGACGTTAAAATCCTGGACCGCGGTAATGGCAGGACTGAGGTTCGTATCCTCAGTGACGCCCCGGCCAATGACGTTGAAGATGTTCCGTTCATGGCCGGGGATCTTGCTGTCCACAAAGGCCTGGTCACTGGACTTCAGATCTTTAAAGCGCGCGACCCGTTTCAGCATATCTTCTTTTGAGACGTGAATGTTACCCATGGTTCCCTCCTTAGCTTCTCTTTCTTCTCTTGCGCTCCCTTCTCCTTATCCTGCCCTCCTCAATAGACGCAAGAGAGAGCGGACTTGACAGGCACTTAGAGGGGCTTAGAGGGCTTACCGGAGCTTAAAAAAAGAGAAGTAAAGCAGTACAGAGACTCACCGACACAACACTGGGTGCATCGATTAAGGTCAGACTTTGCGATATAAGAGCAGGAGGCAGTGACGGACTCGGCTCTCCCAATGTCGGTTTATCAACGACCGTCCCAAAGTACCCGCTCGGACCGCCGAACTGGACGCCTAAGGCGCCGGCCAAGGCCGCCTCAGGATAGCCGGCATTCGGGCTGGCGTGTTTGTGACCGTCACGCCGGGTTATGCGCCAGGCTGCGGCGCCGTCATAGCCCCGCCCGACCCAGCGCAGCAGCCAGGCTGCAGCGATGATCGCCAACGCAGTCAGCCGCACAGGAACGAAGTTCCGTTCCTGTGCCCGTTGCGAGCGAGTGAGAAACTGTACTGCGCACGTCAGCAGCTTGTAGAGATTGCAGCTTTGCCTCGGTCACAAGGGAAATAGCTTCGACCATCGCACCTGCAGTGAGCGGCTGATCGAGCAAGACAATCAGGTTGATAGTCCCCGGCCTCTCCTCATAGGTCGCGTGATCGCCTACCGCCAGGGCATTCGTCAATCCAACCGTCGCGCAACATTCAAGCATCAGCGCGTCGAGCTGTTCGGTCTGTCGTACGAGCCGCTCCATGCGTACTCCGGTCATCAGCCCAACAACCGGGAAGGCAAGATGTAACTGTTGGGCGTGCTGCGTCAAAGCATACGCCGGTTCGTCGGGTATCGGATTTTTGATGCTGACGTGATGGTTGATGATGGTTCGAGCTTCTACGAATCCAGGATTGAGAGGCGCCCAACTCAGGACTCGATACGGAACAGGCAGAGAGACAACAAGCGTTGCGCCCTGCACTTTCACAGCCCACGGAGTCGCACGCTTGTCTTGCCCGTTTTTCCCATTTTGCTTATCTTGCCCATCTTGTCCGTCTTGAGGAGCAGCCATTACGCTTTTTCTGAGACTGCCGCTTCAGCAAAAGTCGCCATTTCACTGTACAGTCGGACGGCAGACTCGACGATACTCATCCCCAGTGCTGCGCCGGTTCCTTCACCCAACCTCATCTTGAGATCCAGCAACGCCTGTACGTGGAGTGCATCCAGAACTTTTTGATGGCCCTGCTCCGCAGAACAATGCGCAAATATGAGATGGCCTTTTACTGCGGGGCTCAGGCCGCAGGCAATCCAGGCGGCACTGGTCGCGATAAAACCGTCAACAAGGAGCGGAACCTTTTGCGCCGCTCCGGCGAGATAGACACCGACCATAGCAGCGATTTCATATCCACCAAGGTGAGCCAGAATACCGAGAGGGTCGGCTCGCTCAAGCGTGTGAAGAGCGAGGGCAGTGCGAATAACTGCGATTTTCTTCTGCCGCGCCTCTTCATGTATTCCGGTTCCCACCCCGGTCAGCTCTTCCGGACTGAATCCACTCAACGCACACAACAGCGCGGTCGCCGATGTGGTATTGCCTATGCCCATCTCCCCCGCGCCGATGAGCTGGGCACCATTGTGTATCGCCTTAGCGGTCAGAGCAATCCCAACTTCAATAGCCCGCACCGCTGCTTCCTGAGTCATGGCGGGCTGCTGAGTAAAATTTGCTGTTCCACGTCCAATCTTTTTGTTGATGAACCCAAATTGTTCAGGTTGTTCAGGAGAAAAATCTGCATCAACCCCGACATCAACAATATTCACATCGATACCAAGCTGACGAGCCAGCACGCAAATAGCTGCCCCGCCGTGGAGACAGTTGAGCACCATTTGGGCCGTTACTTCTCGTGGGTACGCACTCACGCCTTCGGCTGCCACGCCATGATCGCCACAGAAGACAAAGAGGACTTTTTTCGTCACCTGCGGATGTTCGCGTCCAGTGATCATCACACAGCACCGGGCAATATCTTCTAACCGTCCCAGGCTGCCCTGCGGCTTGGTGAGTTGATCAAGACGGGCTTGGACGGTGTCGGCCAAATCAGAAAGAATTGGAGTGATCTGGCCCAGTGTCTCTTGCATTAATCTCACGGACTCTCCTTTGAGCTGCCTTTCAGCTGCATGGGAATCCCGGCAGTCATAAACACAACCTCATTACACACTCGGGCCAGTCGTTGGTTTACCGAGCCAAGCAAATCGCGATACTCCCGACCGAGAAGCGAATCCGGAACGATGCCTAAGCCCACCTCATTGCTCACAGCAAGAAAGTGGAAAGGGAAAAGGGGGAGTTCCTCGACAAGCTCAGCAACCTGGCTCTCCAAATCATCTTTTTGGTCATTGAGCAGGGCATTCGAGACCCACAGGGTCACACAGTCGAGGATCACCGCCCCAATATCGTCGTCCATTTCCTTCAGCCGCCAGACGACTTCTAGAGGCTCCTCTACTGTCACCCAGCGTCGGCTGCGACGCTCAGCACGATGGCGGGCAATACGCTCTTTCATCTCCTCATCTTTCGCCTCGGCCGTCGCAAAATAGACCAGCTGGCCTTTCCACTTGAGTGTTCGCTGTAAGGCGTAGTCGCTCTTTCCTGAGCGCGCGCCTCCCAGGACGAGCACACTTTCCTTCGGCAACCGGGATCGCGGCATCTCCACCTCCTCGCACTAGAATGCCCTTTCTCTTTTTTCGCGCATACCAAGTCCAAGCGTCCCCTGACAAGGGGGGCAAAGGGAAAAGAAGAGAAAGATCGGACGACAGGAGGCGGCTTGCACGACCGGGGCGAATCCAGTAAGCGCAGGGCATGGCTACGAAGAACGGACGGGAACGGGGCAGCAAGCAGGCTGTGCGTGAAGAAGCCATCTTGCAGGCGGCGGCGGACTGCTTTGGGGAGCAGGGTTATCGGGCAACTACGCTCGAAACCATCGCCGAGCGGCTGGGCATCTCGCGCGTCACCCTCTACCGTTATTGTCCCAGTAAAGAAGAGCTCCTTATTCGTGTGTTTGAGCGTACGATTGCGATCTTTCAGCGGGATTTGCGTCAGATTTGTTCCCAGGCCATAGTGCCTGAAGAAAAGTTGCGCCAAATTATCCGGCATCAAGTCCGGTTGATGGCCGACCAAGGGAATTTTCTGAGGGTCTTTTTCAGTGAAGAGAGCAACCTGCCCGAAGAGATAGCCCAACGGGCGCGAACCGAACGCCGCGTGTATGACGGCCTGATTGAAGGGGTGATTACCGAAGGCATACAAGCCGGGCGGCTGGCTCCACTGCCTGCTAAGCTGGTCTCTTTTGCCATTCTCGGTATGTGCAATTGGCTGTACCAGTGGTACCAGCCCGACGGACCGTTGTCGGCGGATGAAGTCGCTCGCAATTTCATCCAACTTGTTGAGCAGGGCTATCTGCGCGCCGATCCGCAACAGGAAATTCTTCAGCGCCTAGACCGAGTAGAAAGTGCACTTTCTGCATTGCGGCAGAACAGGACTGAGGAGGCATAGGCTCCCGCCTCCGGCCCACTTCCCGCCCGGACACACGGGTACAAGGGATGCCTCTACTATGGCATAATCCCATGTCGCATTTTCGGACCGAGGGGCGCAGCGTTACGCGCACGGGCAGCACGCAGCGCTCGAATAATACGCGGGCGTGTCTCACGCGGGTCAATAATATCGTCGAAATTAGATGTCTCCGCCGTTGAGAGAGGACCCCAAATTGCGTGTAGTACGCTTCCAGTTCCTCGCGCGTCCACCCGCCCTCTTCGGTCTCAGCCAACGCACGTCTATGGCCCGCATCTACACCGCCTTCGACCGGCAGTGCGCCAAACTCTCCGGATGGCCAGACCAAGGTCAGGATCTGTCCGCTGTTGTGCCCACACATGGCAACCGCGCCCATGCCATAGGCCTTGCGTAAGACAACCGAGATTGTAGGAACAGTGATATATGCCATGACATAGGCAATACGCAGCCCGCGACGGAGGGTCGCCTCGCGTTCTGATACAGAACCGGTCATAAAGCCTGGCCCATCGGACAGAAAGATGAGCGGGATGTGGAAGGCGTCACACAGCTGGATAAAGTGGGTCACCTTATCGGCAGCCGCCCCATCAATAATGCCAGACCTATTCAGCGGTTGATTGCCCACTAGCCCAACGACTGCACCGTCCATACGGGCCAAACAGGTCACCACCGAGTTTCCGAAGTGAGGTTTGAGCTCGAACAGCGTGCCGTGGTCGACCAGATGCCGCATCACGTAGAGCATATTATACGGCCACTTGCGGTTACGCGGCACAATAGCAAGCAGCTCTTCATCACGGCGCTCTGGATCATCACTCGGCTCAACGTGCGGCGGCGATGTATATACATTGGTCGGGAAATAGCTCAGATAGCGCCGGATAATGCGTAGGCAATCCTCGTCGTCTTTTGCCTCGTTATCGCCAACGCTACTGATGTGACAGTGGACGTATGAGCCGCCGACCCCGTCTCTCCCGGTGCGTACATTTCCCGCGCGCCGGACGGGTTGGTGCAATGCTGTTGAAACCGCTCGACTTGGAGCGTGCCCCATTGGCCGACGGCGGACGACTGATCCAGCGTGGCAGGTTTACCCCGATAGGTCAGCGCGTCGAGTTGAATATGTGGGATCAGGAAAACGGTCCCGCCCCCATTGTCGCGGCCCACTGCTGGGCCGATGCTTCCATATCATCGACAACCCAACACATCTGGACAATCGGGTGTTGTTCGCTACACAGTGAGACTTTCTCAGGACTTAGCACGCTTTTTCCCTCCCTCAGAGTGTATGGTTGCGGATGGTTGCCTTTTCGAGCCCATCCAGCCGGTCTACTGCCTGTCTATTCCCGCCGGGTACGAGGTGTCCGTAGGTGTCCACCGTCATCTTAATCGTACTGTGCCCCATCTGCTCTTTTACGTAGGCCAAGGACTCGCCGTTCTGGATCAGCAAGGACGCAAACGTATGCCGCAGGTCATGGACCCGGATATGCCGCATCTCCGCTTTCCGCAAGAGTGGCTGCCAGACGGTCCGATGGACGGTAGCGCGGTCCATCATGGCGCCGGTACGCGTCGTAAACAGAAACGACGGTTGCGTCGTGCCCTGCTGCAGCGCCCGTTTCCGCTGCTGAAGATGATACGCCTGGAGGGTCTCGGTCAGCCCTCGACTCATATCCACTCGTCTCGTTTTTCCCGACTTCGGTGTCCCAATCCTGCCGCGATCAGCCGAATGCTTGATAATGAGGCACCGGCCGTGGAAGTCCACGCAGTCCCAGCGTAAGGCGAGCGCTTCCCCGATGCGTACCCCTGTCCGCGCAAGGAGCGAGACCAAAGGGTAGTGACGGGACATCTGTTCTTGGCAAGTCCGGAGCACGTGACCAAGTTCCTCGCGTGTCAAGAAATCTGCCGGACTCCGCTCCTCGGTATTGCTGGACCGAATCTCGCCGGCAATACCCCGTACAGGGTTGTGGTCTACTTCCTCGTCCTTACACGCAAACTGAAAGAGGCTACTCAGCGCCACCAGGACCCTGCGTACAGTATTGGGCGCTCGACCCTCGGCGAGGAGGCGGAAGGCCAACTGACGGATCTCTTTTGCCTTGATGTCACGTAGCGGGCGTCGCCAAAGACTGGGAGCAGGTGGAGTCGGCCGATCATCTCGTATTGCTCTTGCGTCCGTATCTTCTTCGTTGTCACCACGTACTGCTGGAACCAATGCCGATGGTACTCTGCAAAGGTGATGGACGGAGCTTCTTTCTCTGTGTCGAGGATGCCCATTTCCCCCAGTGCCAGCTTCGCCCGGATCTTCTCGGCTACCTGATCCGCCGCGCGTTTACTCGGGCCGATACACTTGGCCTTCCGTTTGTTGTTGTGGTCAATGTACACCCACCATTTGTCTCTGCGCTTTCTGACCTTGACTGCCATATAGACTCCTCTCGGTAACTGTGTGGACGTACAGGCCCACAAAGGGAAGCCGTACGTCCAGATCAAAGGTTGACGCTTACGCCAGGCCTATGCCGTCATCTTGGAACGAGTACCAGTGGTCATGATCCCCAACGATAATGTGATCGAGTAAGGTGATGCCCGGGAGTTGGCCCCCCTCGTAGAGCTTACGAGTCAACGCAATATCTTCCCGGGAGGGTGAAGTGTCTCCGCTCGGGTGGTTATGGGCCAGGAGGATAGCGGCCGCATTGGCGAGAATCGCCGGCTTGAAGACATCCCGGGGATGAGCCAGAGACGCCGTTAAATTCCCTACTGAGACTGTATTAATCCCGATGATGCGATTCTTGGCGTTTAACATCATGACCACGAAATGCTCTCTATCTTCCCCTGCCAGATAGGCTGCGAGGATGGTGGCCGCGCTCTGGGCATCGCGAACGATGGGGCGTTGTTGCTGGGTCAAGTTGTTCTCCCTAACGAGAGTGACTTTATAGACGGGGATGTCGTAGTGTGGTGACTCGTGGATAGTCTGTGTCATTGCCGGAACTCCTCCGGCGGGTTAGGAATCGAAGGAACAGCTGTCAGTACCCGCTGTGCTGAGGGCTGCTAGGCTACTCGGGGTGCTCGATACACCTCGGGTGGCCGACTTCACGCCGCGTTATATTGTTGCCCTCCTTTCTGTGATTCGTCGTGCCGTGGAAAGAGACTCCACAACGGCGATTGCTATAACGAAATAGGAACACATAGTTATAGAACATACAGTGATATTTGTCAAGGCCGTTTAGCGAGCGATCGGTGCAGGGGTGGGATTTCTGCCTCGTAGAAACTACAGTATTTCAGCTCGTCTCCCGATGAGGTGCTTCCGTAATCAGAGGGGTAGGCCCCCCCTCCAGACTCTGTCCATGGCCCTGAAGCGTCTCTTCATATACGAAAAAAATTTGCAAAAATATTGTTGTCTTAAACAGTGTCAACGTCTGAGCAAGATGAACACCGCTTGCAACGCATCACAGACCTTGGATGCTCTACTCGCTTGTAGCCACCACGCCTAGACTTTGGGAGTTCTCAAACCACCGGAGGTGAACGTCAATCACTTTGGTCTGCTGACTGATTTTATCCCGAATCTTCACCCCCTCTATGATGATCAGCTCTCCATCAAGACGCGCCGTCGCTATCGAGAGATCAAACTGATCGACAAACTCAAATCCACCGAGTCGGACCACTTCGATTGAATGATGCTTTGTCGTTACGCTACCCTCCGTATCCTCGATTTCAATCGTCACGGTGTGGGCGCCGGAACCGAGCAGTCCGTAGTTAAATAAAACCCCCCACCCGCTTAGGAGCGCGTTGGGGCTGTCAGGGAACGCCTCTGCGACATCACGTCGCTCTGAACAGCACGGTACGTTGCTAATAGGCTTCCCATCGATCAGTTGGCGAACCTGCGCTATCGTGCTGTCTTCTGAAAACGCCCACCCGTGCATGACCGTAACACCAGAGACGGTTTCTCCCGATTGAGGACTCTCGACTACAGCGCGTATGCCAGTGGCAGCGAACGCAGAAGAGACCAATGCCCTTGCACCCGGGAACCAGGAAGAGAGGGAAGCGAAGAAATCAAACACGGGGGATCGTTGAGAGGCAAGACTGCCCGTGGTCACGGCTGCGACCATTTGGAAGCCTTGCGCACTCTCGGACCAGCGAAACCGCGTATTGATCTTCACCCGCTTCTGCGTGACCTTATCTCGAACGATCACTCCCGCCACCGCGAGTTGCCCATCCCGGATTGCAACATTTGCCTCCGACAAGAGAAATTGATCGACAAATTCGAACTGGCCTGCACTGATAGCCATAGTGGTACGTGTCTCGGCGAAGAAGAACTCCCCTCGCGTACCCCGTATTTCGACGTTTACCAAATCCGGATACGATAGAACAAAGTTTATGTTCCAATTAAGGGTTGTACTCCAACCGCTATTGCGTGTGTTGTGAGGAGAGAATTCCGGATATACTGCGCTCACGTGCGCCCGCTCTGAGCAACAGGGGACGCGGATTCTACGGCTGCTGGCATCTATGTACACACCGCTGATCTGACTGCCTGCCTGGGTGGGAAAGGCCCACCCCTGAATTATGCCAATGCCAGAAACCAAGGTAAAATAGATAGAAAAAAATGGTCTCGTTCTTTTTCCGGGGTCTCCAAATGGGCAATGATCCTCGGCAGCTCTTCTCCGGAAAACTCGAAACTGCCAACACCAGCACCGGTAGCCGTATACAGTATGGTGCCCGATGGAACAATCGCGAGTCCACTTACATAAGCATTTGGGAGCCCCATGTTTATTGCATTCCAGCTACTGGCGCCGTCGGTACTCCGGAATACCCCTCTGTCGGTTCCTGCATACAGAGTCATTGGGGTGGTGGGATCAACTGTTAGCGCATCCAACGTCGCGACGTTGCTATATCCAGAGCCCAATGGGTGTCGCTGGAATGATGGGAGCCCTCTGTTCACCTCTACCCAGCTGTCTCCGCCATTCGTGCTCTTGAAGACGCCTCTGGACGTACCGGCGTACACTATCGTGGTGGTTGAGGGTGGAATTGCTAAGGCGCCAACATAGAGTTCACCAAAGACTGCTCCAATAACTGTCGAAGTCCACGTCTCGCCGCCGTCTACCGATTTGTAGACCCGATCAAGTCCGCCGGCATACACAGTCGTCGGAGAATTGGGGTCTATGGCCAAAGAGGAAACATAATCGATGTCGTTGACCTGTCCCCAGCTTGCTCCACCGTTGATACTCTTAAACACGTCTGTCACTTCCGCGGAGAAGTCCGGTGTGGCCCCAGCATATAGCGTTGTTGGCCTATCAGGGTCGATCACGAGTCCCCTGACTGAATGGTTTCTGATGCCGACATTCGCCGCCGTCCACGTTTCTCCTGCATCGATACTCTTAAATACGCCCCCCTCGGTGCCGTACAGTTTTGCTATGCCAGCATACAGTATGGTCGGATCAACCGGGTCGATCGCGAGAACGGTGAGGGTGGGGATGCCAGTGTCCAGGTTAGTCCAGGATTCACCGGCGTTTGTACTTTTGAATACGTCACCACTGGTGATGACATACAGAGTAGTAGGAGAGAGCGGGTCAACCGTTACAGAACGTACTGAGGCGTTCGTCAGTCCGCTGTTTGTCGGTATCCATGAAACGCCGGCGTCAACACTTTTGAGTACGCCGCTGGCCGTGCGCGCATAGACCGTCTGCGGGTAGACACGGTCGAAGAGGAACGACGTGATTCCGAGATCACCAACGTCCAGGTTGACGGGAGCCCAACTCGTCGCTCCATCCGTGCTTCTGTAGACGCCGCTGCCGGAGACGTTCACCAAGAGTGTAGCCGGGTGCGTTGTTCTCCGTCGGTGATGCACACTTTGCTCAAGGAGATGGCGAGAGCTGCGGTACCGCGGTTGAGATGGCGGCCACGTGTTACTGTTCGTTTATGGTTCTCAAAGGAATGGCGGCAAAACACAATATTCGGGATATTCAGTTCTATCGCGAAGATTATTTTACTACACCAGGGATGGCCGTTCCCAAGCGCTTTTTTGCAACAACGGGGCAGCCCTATACACGTGAAGGCGTTGCGCATTCAGAAGACGCTACGCTCGCGGCCCGGAACGCGCTGCTGAATATGATCGATCATCTGGTTGATGAGCGTGGCTATACCCGCCAACAGGCCTACGCCATCTGCAGCGTAGCCGTGGATCTCAAGGTCAGTGAACTCGTGGATGTCCCCAACTTCCTTGTCTCTGCATTTTTGCCGCTCGATATTTTTGTGTAAGCATTATGAAACGCATCCGTCACGACTTCATGAAAACGGCTCGTGACCGGGCCAAGGCGGCCATCGAAGCAGGACAAACGGAACAGGCGCTGAAGGCGGTCGACGAAATTTGGGAAGAGGGCCGTCCGATCCACGATCTGTACGGCGACATGTCTGCCGTATTTCTTGACTACGTCAAAGAAAAACTCGGCGAAGATGCGGTTGAGGAAGCCTGGCGTTATGTAGGCGAAAAACTGTGGCGCACGTCCTGGAAGCCCATCGAGATAAAGACCCCGCCCTGCTGGCTGAAACATATGCCATGTTCCTGCGCTCTCACGGCTATGACTTCACATGCGAAGAAGACGATGAGAAGTTCCAGTTCTTGCTGCACTACTGCCCCAGTGGAGGCCGCATGCTTCAAGAGGGCAAGGCCGAAACATCAACGCGCCATCCGAGTCAGCTCGGTGTGACCAAGAAGCCGCAAAATGGAGTTTCAATCAAAAAGACGTCCTGTATTACTGCGCATACCAAGCTGTGGTTTGATACCCAGCCTCGCGAATGGGGCATGGATCTGTTTCAATCAGAGTATGGCGAGTTCAACGAGAAGGGCGAAGTGGTGGGGCGTCCGTGTGCCGTGACGATTTATAAAAGATCGCAGAGCGCCGATGCCCCTCATGATTCGTCAGCCGAAACTGTTACCTAATAAGGTCTTTGTTGAGGGCTTTAGTCGTGGCATTCTGGTAAAGAGGATTTGGTAAGCACTATGGCAAAAGGCGACCATCTCATCGCCCGACGTGGCTGGTATACGCACCACGCCATCGATCTTGGCGATGGCTATGTCGTCCAATATGGGCGAGGCCTATCGGATGGGGTGACGGCGTCCGTTCACGTCACGTCTGGCGAAAAATTCTCCAAAGGCCACTCGATTGAGGTTCACTCTACTCCCACTTCTTTTGATGCCGATGAGATCGCCCTCCGAGCGTTGAATTGTATCGGTGAACAGGAATATCACATTCTGTGGAATAACTGTGAGCATTTTGTCAATTGGTGTCGCACTGGCAAACGCGAAAGTCAGCAGGTTGATCGGTTTATAGAAAGCGCATCTGACGCTGTATCAAAAGTTGTGGTGAGCATGGTTACCACCGGTGCTGCCAAACTTGCAGTAAAAGCGTCCGCAAAGCTTTCGAGTAAAGCTGCCAGTCGAGCGGCAACAACACCCTGGCTGATTGCTGCAGATGCCGCACAGCTTATTGCCGAATCCACCGCCTCCGCTTTGGGCCGAGATAAGAATGACGCGAAACGCACCGGCCAGGCTGTGGGTGCTGGTACGTCTGCCGGGATTGGGGCCCTGACTGGTGGTCCTGTCGGAGCTGCAATTGCCGTTGGTATGTGGGCGGCTGGTGAAGTCCTTAACTTTGCCCTGCCAGCGAAGGCTCGTAAGTAAGCGAGCGCTTCTTTCTTTATCCCCCTCCAGCACTTTCTCCTAAGCCGGAGGCTGGCCATTCCTGTTCGATTGCTGTTCCCATTTTTATCTCGACCGCCTACCTGATTTAGATTCGATAAGGATATCTCATTGTCCTTCCCCTAGTTCCCTTGTTAAGACGCGTAGTATAGATGACTCCAGATGCGAAGGGCGCGCTACTTGCACTAAGGTCGAAGAGGTAAACCAAACCATGCCGAACGAACCCCTCCTTTACATAAACGGAGACTTCAAGCCCCTGAGTCAGGCAAACATCTCTGTACTCGATCAAGGTTTTCTCTTAGGCGATGGGGTGTTTGATGTGGTCTCAGCCTGGAAGGGAAGCATCTTTAAGCTGGACGAACACCTTGATCGATTTTTTCAGTCGCTGCAGGCAGCACGGCTGACCACGTCTATGACGAGGGAACAGTGGCGTAAAGCGATCATTGAAACCGTACGCTGCAACGAGATGCAGGATGCGAGCATCCGCTTTATTGTGACACGTGGAGTTGCGAAGCAGGTGGTCGCTGACCCGCGTGATTACGATCCAACCGTTATCATCTGGGCTGCACCGTATGTTTTCCTCGCGGACGAGGAAAAACGGAATACGGGTATTCGCCTTTTCATTAGCCATTTACGCAGCTTTACGCCTGACACACTTGACCCGCGTTATAAATGCCTGGATCGTCTCCATTTTCAACTGGCTAAGATTGAGGCGCTGGAGGCGGGATATGATGATGTTATTTGGCTTTCAACTGGCGGGTATGTGAGCGAGGGGCCGGCATCAAATATTTTTATGGTCAGTAAAGGGACGCTGTATACACCCGGACGGGAGGTGCTGCATGGCATTACCCGCCAGACTTTTCTTGACCTTGCCGAAGAAGCTGGCATTCTTGCCGTTGAGCGAGATTTAACGGCCTTTGATCTATACTCGGCGGACGAAGTCTTTACTTGCAGCACGGCCGGCGGGGCGTTAGCCGTACGGGAAGTCTCAGGGCGCCCGCTCCAAGGAGCGACCCCTGGTCCGATTACACAAAAGCTTGATGCCTTATATTGGCGGTTGCGTGAATCCGGAGCGCATGGGACGCTGATCTATTCATAAAAGACGTATGAGGGTTGAGGCGGGGAGGACTAATGCCAAGGAAGAAGGTAGTGCATACTTTTGATAGCTTCATCATCAAAAATTCTCCCGGACGCGGAAAAGGCGTGTTTGCCAAAACTATGATCAAGAAGGGTGAAACCATAGGCTATTATGTTGGCGAGATTATTCGTGATTGGCATGCGAACCGAGAACCCTATGTATCATCACTCTACTTGATGTGGGCCTGCAAGAACCGTTGGATCAACGCGGTCGGGCCGAAGTCCAATTATACCCGTTATATTAATCACGGTGAAAAACCGAACGCGGAGTTGATTATCTCAACCCGTTGGAAGACGGCTCGCATTGAAAGCCTGCGGGCGATCAAACCAGGCCAAGAAATTTTCCCTTGGGGCCTCACGCTCGCACTCATTGTTCCAGTATCCACTATCCACGGGTATCGCGTCCAACTCGACTGACACATCGCCATATTTATGCACAAACGCCTTGCGCCGCGAGTCGGTTGGTTTCGCCAAGTCCGGGGGTAAATTGTACTGCGTAATATCCGCAGCGCACGGCTCCCCGCTGGGATCGAAATCTGAAAATACAGTACAGCTGTGCCTGTCGCGCCCGGTATCTCTCAGCAGCATGCCGCACCGTCATTGGGTTGTGGGCGGCCAGCACGTCATACGCGGTTGCCCGCCATCACAATCTTGTACTACTCAGGCTAACGGAGTTTTATCCGTAGCCCTCGGATTTTGTTGATTGACCATGAATAGAGAAACTTCTCGCCGTCCTTCAGTCTCCCATCTGCTGGTTTAAAATCCAGATCGTAGCCTTCGATCCTAAACCCCCCAATCGCTCCAGGTTCAATCCAGAGGTTCTCCGATCGAACGACTTCGCCGATCGGTTGCCCTGCTTCATCGATATTATCCTGATGCGTGAGGGTGATCTCCACAGCGGTGACTATCTGATCCCGGGACAGGTTTGTAACAAATCCAGCAAAATAAATGCTTCTCTGCAAGATCGCACTCAAGGAGCCGCTCTTGTATCGTGGTTTTTGATAGGAAGCGCTGGCCTCGTGGAGGATCCTAATCACCCGGCTATGCTCAGCGCTACACTGCGATTTGACTGACTCAGCGCTGAGAGCGACATCTTCGTTTCGGTCAATACATCGTTGGTAGCCCACGTTTGTTCCCCTGTACCGAGCATCTTTCGCTAGGTCCGAGACGACTTCGCAACTTGCCGAAGACAGCAAAAGGACAGCAATACTGAAGTGGAAAAGAGCGTGCATTCAATGGCCCTCCTTTTACGACCCCACCTCGCCTGTCCATCAGTATCCATGCGGTTTGTGACCTGCAAGAGCAACGAGTGGCTGGGTAGTCGCGAAATATGTATCAAATCGCGCTTCTCGACTACTCGGTCTATGCTCTGGCGGATAAGTCGTGTGCCTAGTGCGACCAGCTATGCCTCTGGAGGCCCAGCTGGAATATAACGCCCAGGGCTCACACGGATTATTTTCCCGGCTTTGTGCAATGACAGGAGTCTCTGCGCCATGTTGTTCGGTGTCTTATCTAGCGCGACAGCGATCTCGCCAGCGCCCATCGGATATTCATTCATGTGCAGGAAGCGCAATACGGCCTTCTGGATAGGTGCCGCATGGCCTAATTTTCTGGGCGGCTCGGCTTGTTTCGGCGGATGGGAGATATAATACCAGAGGTGATCAACGATGCCTCGTTCAAGGCGTTCCCGTTCGTGTCGAGACACATGCTGGAATCCGCTGACGAGGGCACTGTGGATGTTCATGATATGCTGCAACTCTGTTTTCGTAGCGGGAACACGAGGGTGTGATCTGAGCCAATCGTCCACATTGTGGCAGGCTCGTTCCATACGGACTCGTTCCTCTTCGTCAGCCTCAAGGCTTAATCTCTGCATATGAGGGTCCTCCGATTTCCTGTCATGTAATATGGGTTAAGTTAGTCATCAAGGTCACATCTTCCATTTTCGACGGGATACTTGCCAACCTGCCAAATCAGATAGGACGGCAAGAAGCATAGCGTCGCCGAGGCCAGCGTATGCTGATAACCGGCGACGTGGACCGCCATTCCAGTCAACATGCATAAGCCATGGTAGGTGTAGTAACGTAGTAATCCTCCTCTAACACATGGAATTCATTTGATTTTGGTTTACTACGCTACCTACTACGCTGTCGTCGTCAGTTTCAATCTACCATGGCTTACTACGGCTACTACGGTTCCTATACGACACTTCTTTACTATACCTGCTACACTTCTTTACGAAGTTCTTGGGGCATATGTTACGTGGCCTTCTTCTTTGCACTTTTCAATATCTCCTGCCAAAATGAGCTTCTCTAGCATGTTCCGCGTCGTACTTTCGTTTTTATTGGCACGTTGTGCGACTTGTTTGGCTGATAGCGGATCCTTGGAATTGATGACGATATTGAGCAGTTCCTTTCGCTCCTGGCGCATCTCCCCTGCGGGTTCCACATGGACTGTCTCGGAGACTATCCAGGTACGTTCCCTTTCCGTGTTTAAACGCAAAATTGTTTTCGGTATTGCAGTGCCATAACGTTGACCGGACCAGATCGTCCGAATGCCCTGCGAGTTTTTTTGGAGCATAATGGCGGTATCAACCGAGCCAAATATCGCCGTTGATCCGAGCACCGCGTCCATAGGGTCCCCAATTGCGATCTCCTTCTTCGCGTGGTGTGTGGCCAATATGTGCGTACCGGTCTCGCGGGCCAGATTGATCAGAGGATTCAGCGCCCTGGTGACCTCCGCGTACTTGTTCTCGTCTCTTATTCTTGCGAATCGAAACAACGTATCCACGATCAACAGCGCTGGGGGATCGTTTCGTATACTGGCGTGTAGTCGCCTGGCCGATGTTTCATCCATCATGCTGCATCGGATCATGATGGGATCCGAGTCAGTAACACCCATCTTTCTGAAAGACTGCTTCACCATTTCTTCGATCTCTTCCATCGCCAGGTAGATGACCGTGCCTTGTAGGGTGCCGCGATTGAGAAAAGGACTGCCACGGGAGACTGCCTTGGCGAGATTTCGTACGGTGACGGTTTTGCCCACTTTCGGTTTGGCTACCATAACGGAGGTACCGCCGACAGGCAGGAGACCATCGACTAGCCACTGAGTGTCTCTATCCGGCTGGGCTAATAACTCTCCGGCAGTGACAAGCCCCAAGTCCCGGCGTTCATCAGATAAGATCACAGGTTCTCGGCTACTTAACGGTTCCTCTGACTCCTCCTCGTGCCAGTCTGAGACCGGGTCGATCTCTTCAACTGTACTGGGGATCAGATGCACTGGAACAATACGGCGGCGAGGTGGCGAGCTAGACACTTGGCTCCTCCGGGAAAGGCTGTGGATCCTCAAACACCAGTTCGCTGTGGCAGGAGGCGCAGAGAAAACCAGCATTGTCTCCGCACGAGCGCACGTCTCCGGCCTGGTGAATGTCCGCGTCGATGTCTTCCAGAGAAACCGCGATCGTGTACGGACACTGATCGCAGCTTAGCCTGCCATCGTCCATTTTTCCCTCCCGTATGGTTCGTCTGGCTACAGTGCTGGTCGTGGGCGTGTGAACGGGCAAGACAGGGTACCTTAGGCTCGCGTAGTAGGGCGCCCATTGGAGCGGTAGGCCGTCTTGGGTTGTACCGGCATTTATGTTATCGTCTCTCATAATTATTTCCTTTTGACCGGTGGCCTGGGGCTTTTGTGGAAGGCGTCCCAAGCCACAGTCGTAATTTATTTTTGCCCTGCCTGGCTCCCACCGGGTCGGGCTTTTTTGCGCTGAGGGACCACACGCCTCTGTAGCTGGTGTCTAGTCACCTAGCTTTGGAGCAGGCTGGCATTCGATCTTCCTCCCAAATTCAGGATGAGGGTGGCCTTGGGCGTCGTTGTAAGCGTAACGGAGCGCTTCGGTGGTTTCTCGTAGATAGCCACAGAGCCGTAAGGTGAATATAAATGCGTCGCGCCATGCATCCATTGCCGCCTCATCGCCAATGATCAACGGCTTTAGTTCCTGATTTAGGATCGTTCTCACTGCCTCTATATCGAAGCGGCAATTTTGGGCTTTGAGATATAATGATCCGAGTTCAAACTTCTTCATTCTGCGCGGCATCTCTCTCCCTCCTTGGGCGGTTATGGTCTCCCAAATGAACGTCCTATGGTGCGTCGTTCTGACCTTCTCACGAGGCCTATGAGTTCCACGTGGGAGGTGTTCTCACACAAACCGGTGGTTGATTGGCAAAGAATGTAAGTACACCTCCCCGCCAGCAGTAAGACACGAGGTCTATTTCTCTCGACCCATTCCGACAAGGGCCTCTTCCACGATCTGATCGAGATCCTGGTTCGCCGGATAGCGCTCGACCCATGCGTCCAAGTCGCATCGCCGGAAAAGCAGTTTGCGCCCGTGTTCCGTCCCGATGGGAGGTCTAAAGGCCGGTAGCTCGCCTTTGGCCAGGAGATTATCTATTGAGCGGGCGGAAAGAGAAAGATATTCTGCGGCTTCTCGCTTGCTGAGAAACCCGTCGGCTTGTAGGCTCGTTTCGATTCGTGTCATAGCGAGAGGATGATATCAATGGAGAAAACAGCTGTAATTCATGCAGAGTGGGCCTGCAGTACTGTAGATAAGGGGCCGGTGCGTCTTCAGACAGGCAGCGCAGAGACGCTCGGCTGCTTGCGTTAGGACCGCTGTCGTGCGTGGTAGCCTGCGAGAATCAGCAGTTCCGGCGGGGAAAGCTGCGCATGCCACAGCGGGCCATCGGGCAAGTGTACGTTCGCAGGTATGCACCAGACTTTGGCGGCATCGAGGAGGGGATTAGACATACCACGGGCGTGGAAGGTGATGGCAAATAAACGGAAAGCTTCACACTCCGCTAGGAACGCGGGCAATTCTTTTTGGGAGGATCTCTGTAGGAGAAGCTTGAGGGATTTTTCCTCCGGGACTGTTGGCTTGTTGCCGCAGCCGTAACGCAGCCCAGAACGGAGCGACGGACCTGTAGTCGCTCCATGCATGGCGGACCTTTCTCTCGCTGACCGGCGCGTCGTTGTCTTGTGATGCGCGAAGGAATACCGCTTTGTTTACGCTGGCTGGCATGCCCGTATTGTCTATGCGATACACGTTCAACAGGACATCACCCGCGAGGAGGCCATGCCTGCTCCTGTCCCTATAGGCTTGCATCATTTCCGCGTGTGCGGGCACGTCACTGAGGGCGGCATAGCCTCCATAGTGACTGATCTGGTCTCCTAACGTTCGGCTGATCTTGTCGGTACTGCGCGGCACCCTCTTTTGTGCGCGTCCACTTACTCCGGTCAGTAGGATGAGGATGCAGCGCCGCCTCCCATCCTCATCCTGTGGATACGTCATCGTTGCAACAACGTAAGCCGCTGCCATGCTCAGCAGCTTTCCTCTTTTGGTGACGACATTGATTAGATGGTCCGACGCGCGTTGGGCCTCGGATACCTCGGCCGCCTGCTTAGATTTGGAATGTCCCACACCTGTCTCCTGTCAGGCACGCTCCTGCTGTGAGACAGGAGGGCCAGGGCGGGCAGGAGAGACACCACCTTTTCGCTGGCCAAGGCTAGGCCCTCCCGGTTGGGGTTATGGTAGCTTGAGGAAGGTCGGGATTCCAGACCTCCTCATTGCAGGATGTTGGTTGCGGATAGGTTGCGGATTGTGCGTGGGGTTGCGCGATTCTGCGCAGCACAACCCGCTAAGTTATTGAAATCTCACAGCTTGTTTACATCTGGACAATCGGGTGGGGCGTAATCGTTGCCAGCCCTTTCATCATTTCGCCCGCTACTCATCATACGTCCGATCGATACGCTCGAAGCGACGCCGGACGGACTGCCGGCTTTCTTCGTGCGGCAGAATATACAGCCGATTGGCGAAAATAGCATCAACGACTTGAGACGCTACATCGTCCACGTTCAGCACTCGTCCGGCAAGATTGCTATTGTCTTCACCTTGGTCTTGCACCTGAGGGGAAGCTCCTGCGCCTCCCAACGCAGCGGGACGGTTACGCTCGGAGTGGCCGATATTCGTTGCGACACGCATCGGACATAGGACCGACACCCCAATATCATGGGCTCGCAGTTCTCGGCGCAATACCTCAGCTAAGGCCACAACACCATATTTGGACACACAATACGGCCCAAGTCCTTCGTTTGGGACCAGACCGGCAAACGACGCGGTAAACACCATGTGGCCGCCTGTGCCCTGCGCGATCATGCGTGTCACAAACACTTCAACGCCGTGTATGGGGCCCCACAGGTTCACCCGCAGGGTCCATTCCCAGTCACTGTGTTTCATGTCAACAATCGGACCGCCAACCGCCACCCCGGCATTATGAAACACAAGGTGCACGGCGCCCATTGAGTCGAAGGCCGTATCAGCCAGTCGTTGCACCGCCTTCAAGTCGCCGACATCACACACCACACCTTGGACCGTCGTCCCATTTGCAGACAGCTCAGCAACCGCCTGGTCCAAGGCCGAGGCTTCTACATCTGCCAACACCAGCCGTACGCCTCGGCTGGCAAGTACACGCGCCGTAGCCAGTCCGATTCCACTTGCTCCGCCGGTGATGACGGCGACTTTGTCTGTAAGTTGTTCCATCCTGCTTCAATCCCTTAATACTTTTAGCCTGCTCTACTCTTCAACCAGGAGTCCTGCAATGAATCGTAAATCTACGGTCTTGGCATCCACAACCAGAACCTCTTCGATCTTGTCTCGGGCGTGGCGGGCAAGCGTTCCAAGTGCGGCTTGTTCTTCGTGCGTGAACCGAATCTGCTCAGCGGCAAAGACAAGAAAGGCATTCCAGCGTTCTTCTAACGAGGCAGGCGGCAATTGCTCGTGCAAGGTTTCGAGTTCTTGACGTTTCAGCACACGGACGTCGACCTGCCTTTCGAGGACCCAGTGGGCAAACGCCGTATTCCACAGCACGGCCAACGTGACACCCTCAGGCGCTTTTCCCTCAGGTAAAAGTTCCCACCGCTGTAGGGCTACCAGCCACATCGGAATCTGAGCGAGCAAAGCTTGCACCTGTTTGACTTCGGACAACCGGCTAAAGCGTCGAGACACAATCTCGCCCGGAGTCTCCAGACCCACAAAGAAGAGCGGCATCCTCCTCCGAACCCCGACAGCCATCTCCCGAAACGGGGTATCGAGATAGCTCGCCCATTCCGGCAGACCTTTTTCATGCAACTGAGCGGCCATTTTGTCGGCCTGGTGCTGGAGACGTTGGATCAAGCCCCGGCCCGCTTGGAAAAACGGGCGGACTTGCGTCGACTGGAGCAGGTGTTGCGCGTCCTTCTCATTCTCCTTGGCAGTAAACGCCAGACCAATATTGACATAGTCATGCGCCATTTCTACACACCGCCGAATTTCTCCGATTTCGCCGGTATCCCGTCCTTCCGCAGCCACAATAATATTGGTCAGGTAGGCTAACTCCTGCCCGATCTGTTCGAGAGACTCAGCGGGAAGGGCTGCCAAGACGCGGGAAAAAAATGAAGCGGTCTGCGACAACAGGGCCAAGGCATGATCAGGCGGCGTAACGACATCGTCTCCTGAAGCAAAATGCATCTGGAGTGTCGTACGTGTATATGGCTGCAAATGGACGGACTCTGGAGGGACAAAGCGAAAGAGATCCTGAGCTTCCTTATATGTCGGATAGCCGCGGTCTTCCAGCCGGGCAGTTCGCCAGCGGAAGGAAGCCTCTTCAAGGCCGCTTTCGAGTTCAAACAGGCTGTTTTCAAGGACATAAAGATACATCCGGTAGTCCAGCGTCCGTATACGCTCGATCAGCACGTGTAAAATCGGTTCCGGTTCGCCACGAAAACGGAGCAGATATTGATCGTCAACCGTGAAATATTCTGTGTGGTCAAAATCCCGATCATCTTCAATATCAACCTGGCGGACGACCTCGAAGTGGCGCTTCACCAACAGCACCAGAAGTTCAATGTCGGTGTGCAGGAACCACTCGGCGAGTTGGCTGCTGCCGCCTTCATCCAGCAGCAGCAGCCAATGAATCAGGCGTTCGTCATCCAGACTGTCCTTGCGCCAGCAGTCGAGGTCCAGTATGTCACGCACCTGATCGGGAGCCGCCAACGCAAGCAGGTCGACGGCATCGTTGGCTCCAATCTCTTTGATCGTGTACAGGAGCGTCTCCGAAGACAGCGCCCGTACGAGGTCAAGACTGTTAGGTGCCGCAAGAATCATCTCTTGACGACTTTTGGCATCAACCTGCACGAGTTGGGCGGCCTGCCCCGAGACGGACAGTTGGGGCGACAGCACGTTCTCCGGGTCTGCCATACATCTCACTCGGATTGAGTATAATGATCAATAAAAGCCAAAGCTTGATCCCAGCCGAGCAACCCATTAAACACGTCATTAAACGGCAGCATTTCGTGCCACGCGCCTTGGGTGCTCCCACTTGTTCGTAGGATCTGGAGCGTTTTCTTCATCTGGTAGGTAGCGGCTAAAACATTCGTCACCGGATATATGGCCAGACAAAAGCCTAAGTGTTCAAGATCCCGGGCAGGCAGGAAGGGCGTTTTTCCGCCCTCCACCATGTTGACCATAAGCGGCGTAGAAGAAAACTCGCGACACACCTGCTCCATCTGTTTGACCGATTCAAACGCCTCAAAGAACAACATGTCCGCGCCCGCCTTCAGATAGACAACCGCGCGCGCCATTGCATCATCGAGGCCGTTGACAGCTATGGCATCAATGCGCGCAATAATCACCGTATCAGCATCCGTACGGTTCTCGGCCGCTGCCCGAATCTTGGCTGCATGATCGGTCGCAGAGACGAGACGTTTTCCGCCCAGATGTCCACACCGCCGAGGCAAATCTTGATCTTCGATATGCAGACCGGCCACATTCGCCCGTTCGTACTCCTGCACCATGCGTACAACGTTCAACACCGACCCAAAACCCGCTTCGGCATCGGCGATCACGGGCACACTCACCGCACGGCATACCCCTTCAAGCTGGATAATCATTTCTGTCAACGTCCGCATGCCAAAGTCTGGATAGCCGAGCGCCCCGGCAGACACGCCACCGGAGTAATAGACCAGAGGAAAGCCGGCTTCCTCAACCAGCCGAGCCGAAATGACATCATAGGCACCTGCGGCCATGAGGAATTTATCCTGGGAAAGTAGTGTCCGTAACGATTGCGCTTGGGCCATGAAAATATAAACTCCTTCACCCAGAACATTATCTAGACACGCGGGTATCCGCTGGGCCATTTCTGCCATGCTGGACCGGCTTGTCAAGGGAGTACATACAACAACCGTAGCTCTTGCTTTTCAGCGCCAAGTCAGCCAAAAGGGCAATAAGGAGGGAATCTCATGAGTAATCTTGCTTATCAGAACGAATCACCCTATACCCTGCAGCAACTCGCAGCAGACGTCGAAGCGATTGTTGTAGACGAGCAGGAGCATGCCAACATTGTTGCCGCAGCTGAGCCCCTACTTGAACGGTTTCTTACCGCAAACAGTCTGCCTGAAGAATACTGTCAGCCGGCCCCCGGGCGCATTACCACAGAGCATCAGGACTTTACGCTCTACCGCCTCCATCGTGGTCCGAAAGATTGCTTTAATATTATGGTGGCCATCTGGCCCCCGGGCGGATCGAGCGGCGTACACGACCATGCCGGGAAATGGGTGGTCGAAGGTGTCTACCGCAATCAGCTCCGTACTATCCGCTATCAACGTCTGGATGATGGCACACACACGGGCTACGCAGAGCTCAAGGAAACCGCCTCGTTAGATCTCCATCCGGGGAACGTCTCCCATGTATTGTCCCCGAGCGAAGAGGTCCACGATTTTATCAATCAAACCAATGAGCCGGTGGTAAGCGTTCATATCTACGGGGGAGATATCAGCACCGAGACGCTGAACTATTTTGATCCAGTGGCTCAAACGGTCGAGCAGATCGCACACGATCTGCATTACGACAACGAGTAAGGCGAAGTTGCGAAGTTGGCGCGTAACTGCACCCTGGCAATTCGGGAACTGCCCCTCCTGCTCTACTGTTCTTCTTGCCGTATCGACGACAGCTCGACAGCGGCCTTTTCTGCGGCGAGCACGGGCAGCGCTTCTGCCGGTAGCAGCATAAAATCGTCATACGCGGCCTCAGCTACGCTCGTCATCGTATCGGAATCGGTGAGCAGAGCTATGCCGCGCACTTCTCCAGGTTCAAAGCCGAACAGAATCTTATAGTCCTGGTGAAAATTAACAGTCTCCTGCCGCCACTCACCAGGCCCAGCCGGCCCGTGCTGCAAGACCACGACCTTGGCCCGCCAATAAACCGGACTGTCGAAACGTGTCCCGACCGGCAGGCTCGAGCTCCAGACATACTTGATCGCCCGAGGCAGGATCCCGCTATCAAAAATTACATAGACCGCAGCAGCGGAATCATTCGTCCTTTTGGCTCGTTCATTCGCACCGGAAGGGAGTCTTGTTGCCCGCCAACGCCAGCGCAAAATGGGATAGTCTCTCGGTTCAAAGGAATATTCCATGCCGATTTGTACATCTTGATTATTGGCATAGGCATGCAGAAATCGATTACCCTCTTCTTCAGCAATCCGGTACACGGCCTGGGCGACCGATTTTTTGCCACGGACTTTCCAGCGTGATGGAAACTCACCAGGAGAATCTTGCTGAAACGTCTCCTGAAACAGTGACAAGCGCAGCAATACCTGCTGAATGCCGTCTTCGGGTTCAGCCGCTACGTTGAGCGGTGCACTAAATATAAGTAGACAGATAAACCCAGCAACACTCATCTTCTCCCCTCAACCCTACACCCTCTCCCCCTCAGCCCTATATCGTACACAGATCAGTGTAGGGATATGACCAATTCCCGAGCTGGCCCATGGATAGAGGAAGGCCCTCCGGATTGCAAGCCCAAGTTGCTCTATTATACATCATATGGATGTGCCCAGGACGTACCCTGGCACATCGGCCTTGGCACGTCCGGCGTTGCTGTGGTATCTAAGCCTGAGGCTACCTAAGGAGGCTGACAGACATGGAGATTCTTGCAGAGGGTCAAGGCGAATACTTTCCACCTGATCCTGACGGATTCCGCGCGTGGGTCCGAGACCATAAGCCGCGTACACTCGTCAATAAAATGATGAACGAGCATGAAGCCATTGAGAAATTTGTGTCCGATGGCGACTATCTGGCCTATGATTGCAACTACTTTCAGCGCGGGCCGAGTTCACTCATCCGTGAGGTCATTCGCCAAAAGAAAAAAGACCTCTGGATCTGCGGGAAATTCACCTATGTGGCTCTGGCTCTGCTCGTTGAAGGCGGCTGCGCCCGCAAAGCGGATATCGGCTTTGTCGGCTTTGGTCCATGGCTATCGAAAGCAGTCGCAGAAGGACGGCTCCAAACCTATGAATATTCGAATGTGGTCATGACCTATCGATTGCAGGCTGGGGCCCAGGGCCTGCCGTTTATCGGGGTCCGGTCATTTGGCGGAACAGACGGATTTCTGAAATCCGGTGCTAAATTAGTCAACGACCCCTTCTCCGGGAAGCCCGTGGTACTTTTGCCTGCGCTGAATCCGGATGTCTCGATCATTCATGTGCATCAGGCCGATGTGTATGGCAATGCGCGCATTTTCGGCACAGGCATCTCCCATGTTGATTGTGCCTTAGCCTCAAAAAGAGTCATTCTTTCAGCCGAGGAAATTATCGAGACGGATGAATTTCGACGCGATCCGGCCCGAACGGCTATTGCGCATTTTACGGTTGATGCCGTTGTGCATGTACCCTTTGGTGCCTATCCAGGCACGGTCCAAGGGCACTATGCTTCTGATGTGAAGCACGTGGTCGAGTGCTTCGGCGGCATGATGCGCGGAGATCTCCACCCCTATCTTGAGAAATGGGTGTATAGTGTGGACTCGCATACTGAAATGTTGGAGAAACGCGTAGGTTGGAAAAATCTGCAAGCGCTGCAACGACGCGAAACTATTCGGGAGGGCTACTCGATATGACACCGGCCACACATTTTGCAGAACGGGAGCATCTGATCTGTACGGTCTCTCGGATCATTGAAGAGGAAAAGAGCTACTGGGTCGGCGGTGGAGGGGAGCCACTGTACAGTATTTTGCTGGCGCAACGGCTCTATAGCTCGGGCGTCCAATATATGACTGAGGATGGAGTGATTGCTCCGCAATCCATGATGCCCTTGGACCCACTCATGACCATGGTCGCCTCTCGAGCCGGATACCGGGCTCTACAATGGGGGAGCATGAACACTGCGGGCAACTTCGCTCAACTCGGCTATGTCGATGTGGGCATCCTCAACACCCTCCAGGTTGATCGGTACGGGAATGTGAATTCCACCGTGCTGGGCGAATACGAGGGTGGACGAGGCCGGCGCTTTGGAGGTCCAGGCGGGGCAGATACGATCGCGGCTCAGTGTTGGCGGACGATTCTGATGACCGACCAGCAAAAGCGAAAATTTGTTGATCGGGTCGATTTTATCTCTTCTCCCGGGTTTCTCGACGGTCCAGGTGCACGTGAGAAAGTAGGCCTGCCGGTAGGAACCGGCCCATGGCGCGTATTCACCCCGTGGGCCATGTTTGGCTACGAGGACAAATCGTGTGAACTCATGCTCATGGCCATCTCCCCGTTTGTTACGGTAGATATGGTTCTCGAAGAAATGTCCTTTACGCCTAAGCTCGCAGCCAAGATCGAGACGCTTGATCCGCCGACTGAGGAAGAGCTGGAAATCATCCGTACTCAGCTTGACACCGATGGCCAAACCACCGGCCGCGGACAGTGGATAGAAAAACGTGAGGGACAATACGTCTTTGCCGAAACGCAGGGACGGGAATAGAGTCCAGGCGTCTGAGTAGGGGTGCAGCATGCTGTGCCCCTTTTTTCATATTTCTCGCTGAATTTGTTGCACACGGCCTTTGCCCCCTGCGAACCTGAGGCAGGCTATCACACTGTCGCTACCCACCACCGCCGAGCAGGTCGAGATCCCGGTTAGTCTCTCGCGCCCATTGTTTGATAATTTTTTCTAATGCTGCAGCATTTGGGCTTGTCAGGCTTTTCAAAAAACCCAACACTTGCCGCTGGCGCCAGATCGGAAGGGGTTCATGTACAGGCATGGACTCGAAGGGGAAAAATATCGTACGAAAGAGCCCGACAACAAGGTCTCGGGTTTTTTCTTTATAAATATTTTCCCAACACCATTTAAAAAAATCCTGGAGTTGACTAACAAAAAGGCTAAAAGAGAAGGCCTCTAGCCATTCCCGGGAGGTCATCTCTCGTGTAGGGATCGCCCGCTTGGTCTTCTTCGCCGTCGCCTGAGGCGCTGCCGTCCGCTTCGGCGCCGTCTTCTTCGGCGCCGTCTTCTTTTTTACTACTGCTTTCTTTCCCGTCGCGCGTTGGGCCGTTTTTGGCTGAGCCGTCTTCTTTTTCGGCCCCTTCGTCCCCGGCTTCTTACTTTCTTTCCTCTCCATATTTCTATCTTATATCATTATTACGGATATGATTCAGGGAGCTCTTAATAGATCCCATTTACCTCCCAGACGGGGAGAACTTGAGAGGGGAGTTATTATCTCTAAATTCGATAAAATGCTTTTATATCAGAATCTTATCGAATATACAAAAAGGAGTTATATTATCATACTGGGCAAGAGACTGCTCTCGGCGAGAGGAAAGAGGCGGAGAGCTGTCAGACTATGCGGATCAGCTACGTTGTGTGAGAGAGGCGGGTATAGGGTCAATCCGTTCGGGCTTTGGTGCAACCAACCCACATGCTTCTGCCACGAGTTCACACGACCGTATTCGCTTGGCAAAGTCATAGCAGATCGTAACAATACCCAGGTCGTTGGTCTGAAACACTTCGGCCAGGCGTTCGAGCTTTTCTTTGACCTGTTGCGGATCTCCGTCAACATTCGTGCGTAGATACTGTTCAAGATAGGCCAGCTCGTCGTGGCTGTACGGGTAGGCAAGCGCCTCTTCAGGCGTTGGGACACCTCGGCGGCGACCGCGGACAATATTCAGTCGAACCAGGTTTCGGCTGGCGGCCAGGTGCCGGGCTTCTTCTTCGGTCTCTGCACAGAGAACCTGAATGGCGACGTTGACTTTGGGCTCAGTCAGAAACTCTGATGGACGAAAATGCTGGCGGTAGCTTTCAACAATGGGCGGCCCGTGCTGAACGCCAACACCAAAAAAATAGGCGTAGCTAAACGGCAAGCCACGTTCTGCGGCAATATGCGCAGAATCTATGCCTGAGCCAAGCAACCACACTTCCGGCATTGTCCCGGCGGTTGGCCCGGCATGAACATCCGCAAAACGATGATCCGGGGGGAGATCATCGGCGAGATACGTAATCAAATCATCAACCTGCTCGGGATAATAGCGGATATCGCGCGGCTGGCCCGGATACGATAGCGCGGCGGCCGTCCGCTGATCGCTGCCCGGCGCGCGGCCGAGTCCGAGATCAATCCGACCTGGATAAAAGGACTCCAGGACTCGAAAGGTCTCAGCTACTTTCAGCGCGCTGTAATGGGACAGCATCACACCACCACTGCCGACTCGGATAGTCTTGGTGCGGGCAGCAATCTGGCCGACAAGAATCTCAGGACTCGTTCCTGCGAATCCGGGTAAGTTGTGATGCTCGGCCACCCAGAAACGTTGATACCCAAGTGCCTCAGCCGCCTCAGCAAGAGCAACCGTCTCTTGCAGTGCTTGGGCAGCCGTCCCGCCTTCGCGCACGGGTGACTGGTCAGCGATGCTGAGGTGTAGTTTTTGGGCCATAATGCGGCTTGTACAAAAAGGGCAGCCCCATGGGGCTGCCCTATAACGTTGCTGCCTGGATTATCTCTACGCCGTGCGTTCTTTGAAAAACGTGCCAATCTCTTCAATAGCCTGCTGGCCTTCAGGAAGAATCGGTGCGAACAGATGCCAAACATGGGGCATCTCATCCCAGATTTTCAGCGTCACATCCACACCTGCTTTGCGGGCCCGTTCAGTAATCCGAGTGGCGTCGTCAAGCAGCGTCTCCGCATCACCAACCTGAATCAAGAGTGGCGGCAGACCAGCAAGGTTGGCATGTAAAGGTGCAGCGAGCGGATTTTTTGGCTCGGTATCACCCAGGTATAGTTTGGCCATCTCAAGCAGGCCTTCCTTCTGGACCACAGGATCGACGGCAGCGCGTGTCGTCATCGACTCTCCTGTGCCTTCCATATCAACCCACGGCGAGATGCCCACGCCGGCAGCCGGCAGAGGATCACCGGCATCGCGTAAGGCCAAGAGCGTAGCAAAAGCCAGTCCGCCGCCGGCGGAGTCTCCAGCAATCGCGATATCTGACGGACTAATATCCTGCGCCAGCAACCAACGATAGGCACCCACAGCATCATCAACTGGCGCCGGAAAGGGATGCTCAGGTGCCAAGCGGTAATTGAGCGACAAAACGCGTGCGCCTGATGCCTTGGACAAGCGGCCCGTCACATCACGATGCGAACCGGCAGAACCCATAACATAGCCACCGCCGTGCAGGTACAGGATGACCTTGTCTTCGGCCGAGCCGTCGGCGACGCTCCACTCAGCAGATACACCGCCAGCTTCAACTGGGGTACACGTCACGCCAGCAGGAGCTTGCGCTTCGATCATGACAGCGCGCATGGCGTTCATATCTTTTGCCTCGGCCATCGCCTGCCCCATCTGTTTGAACATGTCGATCACTTGCTGTAATTGCGGACTCGCCATACTGCACCTCCATTTTTGTTGTCGAAATTATTACAGCCCTCCACGTATAGCCCTCACAAAGCATTGTCAACTCAAAACAAAGCGGGGACAGAGCGCGCGAGTACTGGTTGGCAGAAGTTTCCCGCCAGTTCCGATTGCTGCCATTCCTGCGCAGGCAGGAATCCATCCCCCGGCACGGCACTGGATTCCCAATCAAGTTGGGAATGACAGGGGAAGACGGGTAGGACAGGCTGCGAGGGCTTCCTTTCGGATAACTGAGGAGGAACTTCCGCCGCAGTGTACTATGCAACCCAGCCGTGCTGGAAGGTGTGGATCGTTCCAGGCGGATACCACCATTCGCCGGTGTGACACAAAGGGCAGTTCTTGGGCATGGCGTCACGTGTGTATTCCGGCACACCGGCCATCGCCTTTACCGCCCCCTCAAAAGTTCCGTCCCGAGTCACTTTCTTGGTCAGCAGGTAGAGACCCATGCCACACGACGGGCAGGACAGAATGGTCCCGGAGTTTAAAAAAGGGAAGGGGGTGATTTGGTCTGGTGATGGTTGAGGCATGATGCAAGGAGCATAACAGGTTAGACTCGGCGCTGCCGCTGCGACTGCTGTACACGCGCGGCGAATTCCGACGGCTTCATAATCAAGGAGCCTTTCGCCTCCTCTTGCTCTTGTTGTTTTTCTTCCGCGTAGTGCATACTGATACTCCGCTGCACCAGACCCTCACAAAAGGGAATCTGGCTTCCGTTCGACCCTTCTTTTTGGAGCGCAAGAGCAACCGCCAAGGCTCGTTTCGCGGCTTCAAGCCGATCAGTCGCACAGAGATATAGCGCAGTCTCTTCTAAACGCCGGGCATAAGTCTGACCTTTTTCGCCCGAGAAGGTTTCGACAACAGCCTCCTTGATAACGTCTTCGACACGGTCGTGTTGTTGTTGCGGGTTAAGGACGAGCGGACTCTCCTGGGCGCTGGTGATCTTTTCGACATAGGGTTGGGCTTGTTGCGCGTCAAACAGCCAGCGCTGGAGTTCTTTTTCTTCAAACAGCTCAAGAGACGTTACTAACAAATTTTCGTCTGCGGCAATGGTCTCCCGGTCCAGATTAGCCGGCAGCGGAACTTCCTGCGATTCTGTGGGCTCACCCAGGAGATGTGACCGGGCAGCCGGATAGGACTCAACTTCTTTTTTGCCCTGCGCCTGAGCCCGTTCATACCCCTCGTGCATGAGGAAGTCACAGTACTGCCACGGCGCTTCGACCATCGTAATCTGATGCGTGTCACTGAGGTCCTGGCGCGCATGACGCAGCATTTTCCGTGTGACTTCAGTGCCGTCAATATAGCGCATGCCTTCGGGTTCGTTGATAAGCGAAGATAGGAAATGTAGCCCACTACCAATGCGCGATTTGACGAGCCAGACTAAACGGTCACCCCGTCCGTCCAGTGGTGAGATATAGCCCTCGGGTTCAACCGGAGTGAGGACTGAGCGCGGTGCTGCCTTTTCTGGGCGGTCAGCCTGGATGCCTTTTTGGGAGAGTCTATAGAGGGAACGACTGATTTCTTTCCGGAGCCGCTTGTCACTGGCATTCTCTTCCCAACTCACTAGAAACTGGGCTGACTCAGCAGTCTGGAGGTCGCCAAGCAATGCGGCTAACGCCAGATCGGCATCAGCATTCTCGCCTATCCGCTCATTCAGGCTTGCAACGGCTGTCTTGTTGGCTTGTAAGACAGCGAGGCTAATCCCCCATTCTTCCAGGACTTTTGCTCCTTGAGTGAGTCGTGGATCGCGCTTCGCGCCTTTTTTCGCCATGTTTTCCTCCGCAGTGCTGCGAGTACCTTACCCAGCCGACTCTTTGACTGTCAACAGGATTCACAGCAAGGAGCGATAACCTTTGCATCTTGAGTTGACGGTTCCTCGTTTCGGCTTTACCAAGCCCTTTATTAAGGATAATCGGATGATCCGGGCTTTGGCTGATAGTAGAGCTCAAACGAGCCTCATGCATCCTCGGAGGGATTCTGAACCAACCATTCTTCTGGAGTCAGAACAGAAACCGGCAATTTATCGAGGAAATGGCGCGCATTCCAGGAAAACAGGCAGGTCGCCTGAGGAGCATGCTGTTGGATGTACAAAGCCTGGTAGGCATCGCCTAAAGCCATCTTCTTCTCAATTTGAGTAAGCATCGCGGTAAGCGCAAAGGTGGGAATCGTTTGACTGACCTCCAAGGCTGGCACGACGTGCAAGCCGTATCGCCCAGGATGCAAGGTGTAAAATCGTTGGATCTGATCCGTTGGAAGATTAAAGCTCAGAACCCCGACAACTTCGAGCAAGGCGTATAGCGTAATGCCTCGTTCCAGTGCTTGCTCCTGCAGGATCTTGAGGAGCCGTGCATTGATGTCGAAGCGGGAATCCCTTGGGTAGCGGATATCGAGCAAGAGGATGTCCGCATCCAGAAGGATCATGGACGACTACGAGAAAAGCCCGTCGCTTCATCCAGCGTGGGGAAGACCGGCTCAGTGTGGCGGATCGTGTCAACAAGATTCTCCCATTCCTTGTGTCCACCGGAGACGAGGAAGCAGAAGAAACAGAACGATTTTCCTCTGGTATCAGAACAATTACTTCGATGCGCTGCTCGGTCTGGACAGGCAAATTCGAGAGATGCAACTCGCCTTTTTTCTCCACCGTCGTCTCAACTTTGATGGCTTTCATAGTCAATCAAGAGATGGCAGGAAGAGCTATTCCTGTCAATCCTTCTGGACCATCTTCCTTGCGCCTTCTTAGGCTGACATGAAGCAACACCGGCACCTTCTCGCGTTGAGCATTGGCGCGGACAACCAGCTTTAACGCGCGCCTGGCCGTATCCCGCAGATCGGCGCCCAGGGTATACTTGTGATAGCGTGAGAAGTTTTGCACGATCTGCTCCAGATACAGACACAGGTCATATAGTGTATACGGGCTTTTGGAAAGCAACAATATGTCTACAAATCGGAGGGGTCCCCTGCGTTGCGGAGTAAACACTCTCTCTGCCTGGTCTAGCCCACGTATGATATTGTTGTTAGGTAGTTTACCAAGAAACGGAGGCCATGGTGGCAGCAGCACGTTTTTGCCCGCAGTGCGGTATACAGACTATTCCCAAAGCCAATTTCTGTACGGAATGTGGAGCAACCCTCTCGGCTAAGGGGAGCAAGGGGGGTGGGGAAAAAGGTAAAAAACCTACCGCCCCAGCAGCATCAGTCGAACGAAGGCTGCCTGTCCCTGGACTCGTCGTCCTGTCTCTGTATCTGGTTGTTGGAATAGGCTTATGGGTTTTCGTGCTCCAGACTGAGCGCTTTGCGCCTCGCGCCGATTCGTCACCCGCATCCACGAGTAGACCCGCAAGTACCGGTGGGTCCGCATTGCCCCAAGATCATCCCCAGATCGCGCTGCCGGAAGAAGTCACTACTCGCATTGTCGAACTCGTCGCCCAAGCCAACGCGGCACCACAAGACCCGGAAGCCTGGCGTACTCTTGCTGAGGTTCAGTTCCGCGCGTCACAGATTGACGCCAGTTACCGGAGTGCTGCCCTGGCCTCGTATAGCCGTCTGTCTGAGCTTGCGCCCGATAACCTGGATGCGCTGCGCGGCCTTGGCAATGTGTACTACGACTTGGAAGAATATCCCAAAGCGATTGACCACTATCAGCGCTATCTCACCCTGAAGCCGGATGACCCAGGCACGCAAACGGACCTCGGGACGATGTATCTCTACACCGGCCAGGTCGACCAGGCGATCTCTTCATATCAAGACGTCCTAGAGATGCAGCCGAACTTCTTCCAAGCCCATTTTAACCTCGGCATTGCCTATCAAGACAAAGGCCTGCTCGAACAAGCCCGGGCATCTTTTCACAAGGCTAAAACCTTAACGGACAATGCCAATATCCGGACCCTGATCGATCAGATCCTGGCTCAATTTAGGAATGGAGCGAGTGCAGCCCAGACTGCACCGCCAACCAGTTCTGCTACTCCCCCGTTTCAGCAAGCCGTAGAATCCCTCTTCCTCACGCATGAAATGATGGCACCCAAGATCGTCCGCATCGAGTGGCCGTCGCAAACCGAAGCCAAGGTGTTCTTTCGACATTTTCCTATGGCGGGGATGCCTCCGACCGTGCGCGAGGGTTTCCGAAAGAAGCTCCACAGCCAAATTACTGACGCGCAGCAAAAAAATGGGGTCAGCGGCCAGGTGACTGTTGAGCTCGTTGATATCGATACACAGCAGGTCATGGAGACCATCACTACGACCACGTCATAACATGACCACGTCATAGAAAAAGAATCACGATTATGAGTCAAGATACTAAGAATGGTGCCGTCCCGTTTTATCTCCCCATAGGCGACGAGGTCGATATTTTTCGCGCCGCGTATGAATGTCGTCTGCCGGTCTTGCTCAAAGGCCCGACCGGCTGCGGCAAGACACGCTTTGTCGAACATATGGCGCATATACTCATGTCAGATCGCGATGAAGATATTCCGGAAAATATTGTCACGGTTGCCTGTCATGAAGATTTAACAGGCAGTGACTTGGTTGGCCGGTATCTCATCAAAGGTGACGATACGGTGTGGGTGGACGGCCCTTTGACTCAAGCCGTACGAACCGGCGCGATTTGCTACCTGGATGAGATCGTAGAAGCCCGCAAGGATACTATTGTCCTTATCCACCCGTTGACCGACCATCGGCGTATTCTTCCGATTGATAAAAAAACTGAGATTCTTAAGGCACACGAAAATTTCCTCTTGGTGATATCGTATAACCCCGGCTACCAGAGCATACTCAAAGACCTCAAGCACTCCACCCGGCAGCGCTTTGTAACTATTGAGTTCACCTATCCGCCACGGGATAAAGAGGCTGAGATCATTGCGCATGAGAGCCAACTCCCGCTCGAAACGACGCTTGATCTGGCCAAGCTGGGCGAAAAGGTGCGCCATTTGAAGGCCAGTGGCCTGGAAGAAGGCGTCAGCACCCGGCTGCTCATTTATTCCGGCCAACTCATGCGCCAAGGTGTAGCGCCGCGCCGCGCCTGTACAGTCGCCGTCTCCCGTTCGCTGACGGATGACAACGATTCGCAGCGGGCGATTGATGAAGTCATTAACGCCATCTTTCCGGAGTAGCGCTGCGTGAGCGGCGATCAGGGCCAGCGTGCGTTGCGCGCGCGTTACGCTGCCTGCTCAATAATCTTGCGTGCCGTGCGGAAGACCGAATGGAACATTCGCCGCGTGAGTCGACCCGTGAAGGTATTCTGCTGGCTTAGATGGTAAGAGCCGATGAGGGTGACGCCGTCAAGATCATACTTCTTGGCGTGCCCAAACTTTGGGGCTGGAGAAGGAACAGCCAGCCCAATTTGCCGCCGCTCCCTGAGGTAGGAGACGAAAGCGATCTGCCCGAGCGCAACCACAATGCGAACCTGCTGCAGCAACTGGAGTTCGCGCAATAAATACGGCTGGCAAGCATAAAATTCTTCCCGGAGCGGCTTGTTGTCTGGTGGTGCGCAATGCACAGCCGCCGTGATATAAGCATCCTGTAAGATGAGCCCGTCGTCGATATGCGTCGAGGTCGGCTGGTTGGAAAATCCGTAGGCATGCAGTGCTCCGAAAACCCAGTGCCCACTGCGGTCACCAGTAAACACCCGGCCTGTCCGGTTTCCGCCGTGGGCGGCTGGCGCAAGACCGACAATAGAGAGGCGAGCGTATCGGTCGCCGAGACTCGGCACGGGTTTCCCCCAGTAGTCCCAGTCGCAGTAGCGTTTCACTTTTTCTTGGGCCGTACGCTGACAGTGCTGAATGAGCCGGGGACACCGTTGACAGTGAATAACGTGGCGTTGGAGTTGGACGATGGTACGCATCGTTGTCGCATCGTTGTGTATTGACGCATGGAAGCAGTCGGGGCAATGTATGCATTGCCCCGACACAAGAAAAAATAGCGAGCGTCTACAAACTCAGCACATACTGCACCAGGGTGCGGACTCCAAAGCCGGTTCCGCCTCTCGGAGTATAGGGTAATTCGCGTTCCGAAAAGGCCGGACCTGCAATATCAAGGTGCGCCCAAGGGACGTCGGAGACAAACTCTTCCAAAAAGAGAGCGGCCGTAATAGCACCGCCGTAGCCCCCACCGATATTCTTGATATCGGCAATCGCGCTCCTAATATCGCCCTTGTATTCCTTGACCAGCGGCATCTGCCACAGCTGTTCCCCCGTCTCTTTGCTGCACTTGAGCAGCGCGTCAGCCAGCTGCTGATTATTGCTAAACAGCCCAGCGACTTGGGAGCCCAACGCGACCATGCAGGCACCGGTCAGAGTTGCCAGGTCAATAATGACGTCGGGTTTTTCTTCTACGGCACAGATGAGCGCGTCGGCCAGAATCAGACGTCCCTCGGCGTCAGTGTTAAGCACCTCCACCGTTTTCCCGTTCCGGTAGCTGATAATATCGCCCGGTTTCTGAGCTGTCCCGCTTGGCATGTTTTCAGACGCAGGGATATAGCCAGTGACCTGGACTTGAGGCTTAAGTTGCGTAATCGCGCGCATAGTGCCAAGCACGGTTGCCCCGCCTGCCATATCGATCTTCATGGTCTCCATGGACTTGGCCGACTTGAGAGAGAGACCACCGGAGTCAAAGGTCAGTCCTTTACCCACCAGGGCAACTTTCTTCTTGGGCTTGCCTGACGGCTTATAGCTCAGCTTGATAAAGCGTGGCTCTTCCAGGCTGCCGCGCGCAACCGCCAGCAGCCCATTCATCTTGGCTGCTTTGATCTTATGCACGCCCCAGACTTCGGTTTTCAGCCCGTTGCCTTCAGACAGCTTTTTGGCCTGATTGGCGAGATAGGTCGGCGTCGAGACCGAGGCTGGCTCATTGACCAAATCTCGCGCCAGAAAAACACCCGATACGGTGTTCTGGACGGCTTCGAGCGTCTGTGCCAGTTTCGCGTTTTTCTTGAGTTTGGGGCCGACAAACGTCAGCGTCTCAACCTGCGTTTTTTTCCCGTTGTCGGATTTATATTTCTGAAACGCATAGCCTGATAACAGCAGACCTTCGTGCACAGCAGCGCAGGCTGCTGTCCCGCCCGTGTCTTCTGCCACAAACCAAGCGATCCCTTTGGCCCGTTGCACCTGGGCTTGTTTGCGGGCGTAGGCCGCGCTCTGCCGCCACGTCGCGGGCTCAAGACTGTCTCGTTTGCCTAACCCAATAAAGAGAATAGCTACGCTCGGAAGGCGTCTCTGGGTCTGGAATAACACCGTCTCGCCACGTTTGCCTTGAAAGCGGTTACGCCTCAGTTGCTCCCGAAGTACGCCACCAACACGGACATCAAGTTCTTTAATCCCCGATCCATTTTGCCCTCCCTGAAGAACGGGGACGACCAGGAGTTCACTTCTCACGGCAACAATCGGTTGAGACTGAACACGAACATTCATGCTGTTCTTCCTTTCGTGGGCAAGTGCGTAGGTACGCAGATACGTTTGAAAACCGCGAGGGGAAAGAAAAGAGCTGCGCAGCGCAAAAGAAAGATGGAGAGGTTCCCCCGCATGCCCTCGCCCCGGTAGACGCCCCAGTTGGTGCCAGGGCAAAGAGGAAGACTTACGAAGCCGGAGTTGCCTCAGGTTCTGGCGCCGGCTCAGCAGCCGCTTCAGCCTCAGCAGCCGCGGTCGCTTCAACTTTAGCTGAAGCGGCGGTTTCCCGAGCTTGGGCTGCTGCCGCTTGCACCTGTGCTATAGCCGCCTCTCGCGCTAAGGCACGCAACTGGCGCTTCACAGAGCGGATATCTCGCCGAACTTTCTTGAGTTCTTTGTGCTCCTTCTGCTCCAACGCGCGAGCGCGCTGGACTTTGAGCTCTTTCATCTGCTTTTTTAGTTCGGCTTTCTCCGCCATAATCTAATCTCCACTCTCTTCCTCTGATTCTGCGTTTGGCTTAAACGTCTTCTTTGCCAGATAAAACATCGCCGCGCCAGCCACCCCGTACATCACCACGCCCTCGAATAATCCGACTCCGCCAGCCAACATGAATACCAGCAGAACGAGGGCTGTGCCTATGATGGCAACGATCTTTTCGATCCGCTCTTCCCGGTCGCGGACTTCTTCTACATGGGCACTGACGGGCGCTGCACACGACGGGCACCGCCCGTCTCGCTTTCGATACAGAATCTTCCCGCACTGTGGGCAAGGAATTCGGAGGCGAAGTGGCATAGGCTAGAAACACGAAGGCCCCGGCTTATAGAACAATGCATAAGCTAGGGCCTTCCCTATCTATCAGGCGTCTATTCCACAGTCCACACATCACCGCGGCGGAGGAGATCGTCAAGCTTGCCCGGTCCGGACTTTTCAACTGCAGTCTTAATTTGTTGGGCCATCAGGGCTTCAATCGTCGGCCTTTCCGTTGAAAACAGGACGCCCAGCGGTGTTGGGAAGTTGGGCGGCGTCATACGACTGAGTACATACGCCAGGGTTTGATCGTGTTCATCGTGCACCAAGAGATCTGAGATGCTCACGCCGTTGCGTATGCTGACCACTTCCGGCTTCAACCCGTTGAGGCGAATACCGCGCTCTTTGTTCTTTCCAAAAACCAGGGGTTTGCCATGCTCAAGCAGCAATTGCGTGTCGGCTTTGGAGTCTTTATCCTTCAGACGTTCCCATACCCCGTCATTATAGACATTGCAGTTCTGCAGGATCTCAAGAAAAGTGCCGCCTTTATGGGCGGCAGCCCGTCTGAGTGTCTCTTGCTGGTGTTTGGCTTCAGTGTCGATAGTGCGCGCAATAAACGTGGCTTCTGCGCCCAACACCAAAGTCATCGGGTTGAGCGGATGGTCGACCGAGCCCATGGGTGTGGACTTGGCTACTTTTCCTAATTCAGAGGTCGGAGAATATTGGCCCTTGGTCAGACCATAGATGCGGTTGTTGAAGAGCATGATTTTCAGCTCAACATTACGGCGCAGGGCGTGGATGAGATGATTACCCCCAATACTCAAACCATCGCCGTCACCAGTGACGACCCAAATATGCAGGTCGGGCCTGGATATCTTCAGTCCAGTTGCAATTGCAGGAGCACGACCATGAATAGTATGAAAGCCGTATGTGTTCATGTAATACGGGAAGCGGCTGGCACAGCCGATGCCCGAGATGAATACCGCTTTTTCTTTTGGAATGCCAAGCTCAGGAAAGATTTTTTGGACCTGGGCTAGAATGGCATAGTCTCCGCAGCCAGGACACCAGCGTACATCCTGGTCGGAGACAAAATCTTTCCGTGTGAGTTTTACCGCAGCTTCTGTACTCATGATCCTTATCCCTCCAGCATGCGCGCAATTCGGGTCGCAACTTCAGACACCTTGAACGGACGGCCTTGGATCTTGTTGAGCCCCACCGCATCAATCAGGTATTCCGCTCGGATCAACTTCACCAATTGGCCCATATTCATTTCCGGAACGAGGACCTTGTCGTACCGGCCCAGGACCTCACCCAGATCAGCCGGCAGGGGGTTCAAATAACGCAGATGCAGATGTGCGACGGAGTGGCCTCGCGCCTGGGCGTCTTCGACTGCAGCCGCAATGGGGCCGTAGGTACTGCCCCAACCCAAGACCAGCAACTTCCCCTGCTCAGGGCCATCCACCTTGATCGGTGGAATCTCCTGGGTAATCTTCTGCACTTTCTGATGCCGAACCCTCACCATTTGTTCGTGGTTGGCGGGAGCATAGCTGATGTTTCCAGTCAGATAGTCTTTTTCAATGCCGCCAATACGGTGTTCAAGGCCTGGCGTGCCAGGCGTGGCCCATGGGCGGGCGAGGGTTGCTTCATCACGCAGATACGGGAAAAAGCCTTGCGGATCAGTCCGAAATTCAACAGGGATACTCGGCAGATCATCTGCCGACGGCAGCAGCCACGGTTCTGACGCGTTGGCCAGAAAACCGTCAGTCAAAAGAATTACCGGGGTCATATACTTCATCGCGATACGGGCAGCCTCAAAAGCAGCACAAAAACAATCTACCGGAGTCGAGGCGGCAATGACGGGGATCGGTGATTCACCGTGACGTCCGTAGATCGCCTGCATGAGGTCGGTTTGCTCGGGCTTGGTCGGCATACCCGTACTCGGGCCGGCACGCTGAATATTGGTGATCACCAGTGGTAATTCGACTGTAGCAGCCAAACCTATCGTCTCGCCCTTGAGATTCATGCCGGGACCACTCGTCGTCGTAATGCCGAGTGCCCCACCAAAAGCAGCACCCAGCGCTGCGCCGACCCCAGCGATTTCGTCTTCGGCTTGAAACGTATAGACGTTGTAGTTTTTATACTCAGCCAATTCGTGCAACACATCGCTGGCCGGAGTAATGGGATAACTGCCCAAGAAGAGCGGGAGTCCGGCCTTCTGTGCGGCAATAACAAAACCCAGCGCGGTTGCTGAGTTGCCAGTGATATTGCGATAGACGCCGGGTGCAATCTTGGCGGGCTTGATTTCATACGACGAGGCAAACATGTCGGTGTTTTCACCGAAATTATAGCCACCTTTGATGGCAAGACTGTTGGCGTCGGCTACAACCGGATTCTTGCCAAATTTTTGCTGGATCCACTCCAACGTGGGCTCAATCGGGCGATTAAAAAGCCAGGAGACAACGCCCAAAGCGAAGAAGTTGCGACTCCGCATAACCGACCGGTTCGGCAGCCCGGTATCTTTGAGGGCCAGCGTCGTCATCTTTGTGACTTCGACTTTATAGACCTGATACTTATCGAGCGAGTTCCCCTCGAGTGGGTTCTCTTTGTACTCGGCCTTTCTCAGATTAGCGCTGCTGAACTCAGCCGGATCCACGATCAGGATGCCATTTTGTTTCAAATCGGCAATATTGGTCTTAAGAGCAGCGGGATTCATGCACACCAGCGTATCCAACTCATCGCCAGGGGTATACACATTTTTATTACTGAAATTGACTTGAAAGGCGCTGACTCCGTATAGCGTGCCGGTAGGCGCCCGTATTTCTGCTGGAAAGTCGGGCAGGGTCCCAACATCGTTACCGGCCAGAACGGATTCAGATGTAAAGCGGGTCCCGGTGAGCTGCATTCCGTCGCCAGAGTCTCCGGCAAAGCGAATGACGACACCTTCACGTTCTTGTGTCGATTTTTGCAGGGGAACGCCCCCTGGATTTGTCGCCATGGAATCTCCTCCTCAGCTGCTGCTAATCAATTTTTTCGCTCAAAATTATTATGGACAAGTAGTGAGATACGGACGGTTATATGATCGGTACAATATCCGACGTTCTGAAGCATTACAAGTTCAGCCTCCCTGTGGACTGTCACCTAGGTTACAAAAAATGCAGAGAAAACGGCATAATTGCCCATACCCGGTCCCTCGCTCCCGGCCAGGTCGCCGTATTGCCCCTGGGAAGAAGACGCAAAATCGTTGGCAAGTGCAGCAGGGATGAAGGCTTGGGAAATCGTTCGATGCCGACAGGCCAGTTGTCCGGCACCCCAACCTGATGTTTGACCTCGGCTATTGCCTCTTCCAGCCCGCCTATCGCGTCGACCAGACCACGCGCCAAGGCCTGCCGTCCGCTCCATACACGACCTTGCGCACAAGCATCGACGATCTCATAACTCAGCGACCGACACTGAGCGACTTTCTCAACAAAATCTCGATAAAAGCTTTGAACTTCGACGTTCACACGTTCTTGTTCAGCAGGCCCAAAGGCGAGATAGTCCGAAAACAAGGCAGCCCGTTTCCCGCGTGTCAGGATTTCCTTTTCCAGGCCGAGCTGCGCATATAATCCCTGCAACACGGCCTTACCCGCAATCACGCCGATGGAGCCGGTGATCGTCCCTTCCTCGGCAAAAACCGTATTGCCAGCAAGAGCAACATAATACCCCCCAGAAGCAGCAACATCCCCCAGTGAAATGATAACAGGTTTCTCCTCTCGCGTTTGCTGGAGTTCGTGCCAAACCAGATCAGACGCCAGTCCAGATCCACCCGGGCTCGTCACCCGCACGACCACTCCCGCGACGCTCGGATCTCCGCGTACCTGCTTGAGATCACGAATAAAACTCGTCGACCCGGTCGACTGGATACTGTCACGCCCGGTTACGCTCTCGCCACGAATAATCGTTCCGCCTATTGTCATCAGCGCAATGCGAAACGGGGCATGTTTGAGCGCGTGCCGACGAATGAGACGCCCGCGTCGACGCTGGTACTGCCCGGCCTCAATCGTTTCAATCGAGCCAGCTTGCCCAACGTGTTCCTCTAACCACGTCGGGATCTCGTCTTCATACCCAATATGGTCGACTAAACCGGCTTCTTGTGCCTCCTGAGACAGAAAAAGGCCACGATCAATGAGCTCACGCACAGCGGTCTTCTCTTTGTTTCGAGCCGAGGCAATAGCTTCAACAATCTGATCATACAGATCGTCGAGGAGACTGTTCATCATCTCCCGATGCGGCTCGGAGAGTGAGGTCCGTGTAAAGGGTTCGCCGGCAGATTTATATTGCCCGGCCTGGCTCACCTGGGCTTCAATCCCCAGCTTATCCAGAGCGCCCTTAAAGAACAGCGTTTCCGTGGCAATGCCGGTCACAGTGAGATGGCCGGCCGGTGCCAAGGCAATCGCATTTGCCACACTGGCCAGATAGTACTCCTGAGTCCCCGCCTCAGAGAGGTAGACCAGAATGTATTTCCCGGCCTGGCGTAGGGCCAGGAGGGAACGACGCAGACTCTGCAGCCGGGCCCAACCCATGTCCAGATCGTCGATGGTTAACACAACCGCCTTGATCTGATCATCCTCACGCGCCCAGCGCAGCAGAGAGGTAAATGCTAAAAGATCCGGGGCTGCCGTGCGTCGGAAAGGCAGGAAGCCAAGGACCCCGTCCTCGGCAAGAGAGCCTGTCAATTCGAGCTGGAGGGTATTATACGGACCGTACCGTCCGGTCAGACGGCCAAGAAACTCAATCGTCCAGAGAACACAGCGGGTAATACCACGCAGCAGGAAGTGTAACACGAATACGAAATACCCTATGCCCCACTCGCCTGCTTCAGCAAGTGCGGGCATACGTGTTCACTGTGCGCCCGCTCACTGCGCGCCCGCCAGGGGCTCACAAGGGAGGCGCTCTCAACGCGCCGAGCCGCACGCTGGTATTGCGCGCGCTGGCCGCTGCGCCACAGGAGCAAACCGCGCCGGAGGAAGGGTGGCTGGATATCGAGGGCTTCACACACATTCACAAACGCAAAGGGCCAGCTATCGTCATCAGAGAAAAGCCAGGCCTCAGCATCCGCGTAGAGTTTGCGGTTTCTCCGGTCCTCTGCCCCAAGATGTTTCTGAAAGCACGCGACAGCATCCTCTAGAACAGCAGCGACTAAGCGTCGTTCACCCTGCGAGGCAGTCCGTTGTCTCAGGGTCGAAAAAAATTGTGCGGGCAGGATCGTATCAGGCTGGAAGATATGTGTACCCCCCTCCGCAAGCAGTTTCTCTCGCTCCGAGAGTCTGCGCGCGCTGCTCGTTCGTCCCTGTTCGTTCGCCCCCACCATATTCCACCTCCACCACGGTTACGTTTTCGTGCGCTTCTGACGGGCAATACTATCTTTCTTTTCGCATACCAAAGGTACGCGCCGAATGTCAAAGTATTTCTTCACAAAAATTCAACCTAAGCGAGTCGCCGGCTACTCATGCTCTTCTTTATAGAGTTCAAGCCAGGCCATCTGAATGGCTTCGAGTTTCCCCTCACTCGAGTCTTGCGGATTATCGCTAAAGTCTGCCAGTTCCGTCACCCATTGATGTAGATCAGTAAAGCGCACACTCAGAGGATCCGTCTCTGGTTGCGCTTCAAAAAGCTGCTCAGCAAGATCTTCGACGTTATCCCAATATAGCTGCATCTCAGCCTCCAGCTTCTCAGGCGCTATAGCTCAGACAGGCGTTTTTCCCCCAGCACTTCTTGGATCGAAGAGTCCATAATCCTCTGGGCAAAGGGAGTAGTCGCTTCGCTCAATTCCTCAGTCAAATCTCGGATCAAATCGTAATCCTTGCCATCCCGCGCCTCACGTAGTTTTTGCACTGCCTGTGCAATCTGTTCTTCTTCGCCTTGCCGCAAAAATGACGCATTCTTATGCAGCGCTTTGTGTGTCGCATTGAGAACAGTATCCGCCTCTGTACGGGCTTCGATGAGTAAACGTTGCTCTATATCTTCTTCTGCAAAATCGATGGACTCCTCAAGAAGCTGCTCAACCTCGTCGTCAGTAAGGCCGTACGACGGCTTTACTTCAACGGACCGTTCCAGCCCGGTCCTTAAGTCTAGGGCCGAGACACTCAAAATACCGTTAGCGTCGATCATAAAGGTGACTTCGACGCGGGGCACTCCGGCCGGCTTAGGTTCAATAGGAATCGTAAACCGAGCCAGACTACGACAATCCTGTACGAGTTCACGCTCGCCCTGAAGAACATGAACATCAACTGCGGTCTGATCATCTACTGCAGTCGTAAACATTTCTTTCACACTCGCCGGGATCGTTGTATTACGCTCAATCAAGTGGCTCAGCACTCCGCCCATGGTCTCGATACCTAAGGACAGTGGCACAACGTCAAGGAGGAGCATGTCTCGCCGGCGTCCGGACAGCGTATCGGCCTGAACTGCCGCGCCCAGGGCAACCACTTCATCAGGATCAAGATCGGTCAGCGGGCTGCGCCCAAAAAACTCACCAACCCGCTGGCGGACCAGCGGCATGCGTGTAGAGCCGCCCACTACAACAACTTCTTCGATCTCATGCGGTTCAAGCCCGGCATCTTTAAGTGCCTGACGACACGGCCCGAGCGTCCGCGTAACAATCTCGTCAACCGCTTCCTCCAGCTCTTGACGCGTCAGGCTGCGCGAGACGCGAATCCCTTTTTCAGCGACGGAAAAATCCAGAACGGTTTCATCCTGTTCTGACAGAGCCGACTTGGCACGTTCCGCAACGCTGTGCGCAATGCTCAGCACCTGCGGGTCGCGGCGCAGCTCTTCTGACAGATCCGACAGGAGAAAGCGCGCGGCTAGGCATTGATCTATATCGTCGCCACCCAAGCGCATATCCCCACTCGTCGACAGCACCTCAAAGATCCCGGTATGGAGGCGCAGAATGGATACATCAAACGTTCCGCCACCAAAATCATACACGGCGATCAATCCCTCTTGCTTTGTATTCAGGCCATAGGCAAGGGAGGCCGCGGTGGGTTCGTTCAAGAGGCGAATGACATCCAAGCCGGCGAGCTTTCCCGCGTCTTTTGTAGCCTGGCGCTGCGAATCGTTGAAATAGGCCGGCACAGTAATCACAACCTTGTGGACTTCTTCTTTGAGCGCAGCTTCGGCCTGCTCTCGCAACGCACGCAGAATCACTGCCGAGACCTCTGGTGACGTATATTGACGGTCGTGTATGGCAAAGCGCACCATGCCTTGATCGTTAGCAAAACGGTAGCGTTGTTGGTCGTCCGGGCTGACGTGTTCCATGCCGAGGCCCATAAAACGTTTGACCGACCGAATAGTGCTCAAAGGCTGAGTCCGCGCCAGCTCGCCGGCTTCGCGGCCAACGACAATCTTTCCATCCGATAAAAAACTGACAATGGAAGGGACGATCTTGTGCCCGGTTTTGGCATCCGCAATGATGCGTGGGCCATCCTCGTCCACATAGGCAATCAGACTATTTGTTGTCCCAAGATCAATACCAACTATGTGTTCCACGATACACTATATTCCTTTTCCACATCGCGTCCCAAGGTGCGCAGATACGCCATATCTGACAGCACCCGTTTGAGTTCACTCAAGAGATCTTGCGGCCTGTCAGGATGCTCCCATTTGGCAAAATTGGTGGTCAGTTTCTGCTGGAAGCTCTGCATCTGTTCATCCAGATCGGCCCTGATCTGCTCAAGTTCAGATTTTAGATCAGCAAGGGTAGCAGCGGCCTGCGTAGTGCGGACCTCTCTCAACTCTGCCAGTTTTTCCTGCACCTCGAACACCAGCACAGCCAGCTGGGCAGGTACCCGGTTATTTGCCTTGCCAAGCTGTTCGCCGTTCAGCTCCAGCCAATACTGACCACGCTGAACAGGGTCGCGCAGAATCCAATAGGCCCGATTCAGCAGTGCCGTATTCTTGAGGCTGGCTTCTTGCTCCTCAGCCGTTCCAGTTTGATGCAGATCGGGATGCAACTGACGGCTGAGATCGTAATACATCTGAGTCAGGTTGACTTCATCAAGAACCGGATTTCGGGCAAGACCGAAGACGCTAAAGTAATCAACATCAGCAGGGAGGACCTGAATGACGTGGCAAGCAGGACAGAACGCCTGAGCTGCATGTTCATCCTGACACCGCCAGCACTGCACCACCGCAGTCGTGGACATGATGTGGAGATTAGACAGAGAATGAACTGCCGCAGCCGCACGACCGTTTGACGTTGGGATTGGTCAATTTGAAACCTGCGTCCATCAGCGTCTCAGAAAAATCCAGCTCAGTCCCCCGCAAATAGATAAAACTCTTGCGGTCAACAATAACCTTCGCTCTTTCCCGCTCGAAGACGCGGTCGCCATCGCGTGGGATATCCAGGTCCATCTTATAGGAAAGGCCGGAACAGCCCCCACCGACAACTTTGACCCGCAGTCCGCTCTCTTCCCGTTCGTCCTGCAGCGTGAGATCTTCGATCTTCTTGGCTGCGGTTTCACTAATTTCAATCTTGAGTTTTGCTTTCGCGCTTACCATGCCTGTTTCCTTAGAGGTGTATTACGCGGCTTTGTCGGATTTGGGGACGTCCACAGGACCTTTCTCCCGCCAGTCCGCCACCGCCGCCTTGATCGCATCCTCTGCTAACACCGAACAATGTATCTTCACCGGCGGCAGCGACAGCTCTGTCACGATCTGCGTGTTCCGGATCTCATACGCCTCCGCGACCGTCTTCCCCTTCACTAACTCCGTCACATAACTCGACGACGCAATCGCCGACCCGCACCCAAACGTCTTAAACTTCGCATCCTCGATCACTTCCGTAACCGGATTGATCTTCAGCTGCAGCTTCATCACGTCCCCGCACTCCGGCGCCCCCACCACGCCCGTCCCTACGTTCTCCTCGTCTTTCCCAAAACTCCCCACATTCTTCGGCCGCTCAAAATGCTCTATGACTTTCGCTGTGTATGCCATCGCTTTGTCCTAATCTTAATACAAAGTATCCAAATATCCTAAATTCTTTGCCAGCCTCAGGCTTTCCACTGAACAGACTTCAGGTCGATGCCCTCCTTGGCCATCTCATACAGGGGCGACATCTCTCTGAGACGGATCACTACCTCGGACACCCGCTCGACCACGTAGTCGACCTCCTCCTCCGTGTTAAACCGTCCCAACCCAAACCGAATCGAGGTATGGGCCAACTCCTCACCAACGCCTAAGGCCTTGAGCACATAGGACGGCTCCAGTGACGCCGACGTGCACGCTGAGCCTGACGAGAGCGCGATTTCTCGATTCAGCCCCATCAGGAACGACTCCCCCTCTACATACGAGAAACTCACATTGAGGTTGCCCGGTATCCGCTCGGTCGGATGCCCATTCAAATACAGCTCGTCTAGGTTACTGGTCAGCCCGTCGTACAGGCGTTGCCGGAGCGTGAGTAAACGCCCGGCTTCTCCCTCTAACCCCTGCCCACACAGCTCACACGCTTTCCCAAACCCCACAATGCCCGCCACATTCAGTGTCCCCGAGCGCATACCGCGCTCATGACCCCCGCCGTCCACTTGCGCTCTGAGACGAACCCGTGGGCCTCTCGATCGTACGTAGAGTGCCCCACACCCCTTCGGCCCATATATCTTATGCGCACTCATAGACATGAGGTCGATGCCATCTGCATCAACATTAACAGGAACTTTCCCCACTCCCTGGGTCGCATCAGAGTGGAAGAGAACCCCCCGCTCCTTCGCTAATTTGCCGATTGCTCGAATCGGATGCAACGTCCCAATCTCATTATTCGCATACATCAATGAAATCAGGATAGTCTTCTCTCGGATGGCGTTTTTCACATCGTCAGGATCCACCCGTCCATATTGATCGACCGGCAGGTACGTCACTTCGGCGGCGTTGGAACGCTCCAGCGCTTTACACGTATCTAAGACTGCTTTGTGCTCTGTTACTGCGGTAATAATATGATTACCCTTATCTGCATAGAACTCCACAACACCCTTAATCGCCAGATTATCCGATTCCGTCGCTCCGCTGGTGAAAATGATCTCTTTGGGCCGCGCGCCGACCAACTCTGCAATCTGACTCCGTCCCTGGTCGACGGCCTCTTCTGCCGCCCAGCCAAATGCATGGTTCCGACTGGCCGCATTCCCATACACTTCCCCCAAATACGGCACCATTGCCTCCACCACCCTTGGGTCCACCGGTGTCGTGGCTTGATTGTCCATATAGATCGGTGCTCGCTCCATATTCGTCCCTCACTTAGTAAAATGTCGGAAGTTCTTAAAACAGACTTTAGAAGTCTACCTTAAAACTTCTCTGTCAGCCTGTCAAGCTGCACAAGGAGGTCGAGGAATCGTCTCACCCTCCTTTGGGCACCCACACGGGTTGCCTCTACTGCGCCAGGAAGCCTTTCAGCAGCCGACCAGTATACGATTTCCCAGCCTGGGCAATCTGTTCAGGCGTTCCAATAGCAACGATGTGCCCTCCGGCCTCCCCCCCCTCCGGGCCCAGGTCAACCACAAAATCCACCGTTTTCACCACCTCAAGATTATGTTCAATCACCACCACGGTATTGCCCGCTTCGACCAACAAGGTGAAGATGTCCAACAGTCGCTGAATATCGGCCAGGTGCAATCCTGTTGTCGGCTCGTCAAAGATAAACACGGTTCGCCCCGTAGTCTTGCGGCTGAGTTCTTTTGCCAGCTTGAGCCTTTGGGCTTCTCCACCAGACAGGCTAGGTGCCGGTTGGCCAAGGCGCAGATACTCCAGCCCAACCTCGCGCAGCGTTTCCAGGCGAGGCCGGATTTTGGGAATATCACCACACACAACCAGTACCTCAGCAACAGTCATGTCCAAAATTTCGGCGATACTCTTGCCACGAAATCGGATTTCCAAAGTATCCCGGTTGTAGCGCTGACCACGGCATACATCACACGTCACATACACATCCGGCAAAAAGTTCATCTCCACCGTCAGGACACCATTGCCCTCACACGCCTCGCACCGTCCACCTCTGACATTAAAAGAGAACCGACTCGGCCCATAGCCGCGCATCCGAGCCTCAGGCAGTTGCGCAAACAGCTCGCGCAACGGGTTTAAAAGCCCGATATACGTGGCCGGATTGGAACTAGGCGTACGCCCAATAGGGGCTTGATTGACCTGGATCATTTTGTCAATCAGCTGCCAACCGGAGAGCTCGCCTATACGTCGGTCGGCAGGTTTCGTGCCGGCAAGGGCATGGGCAAGCACAGGGGCCAGAGCATCCATCACGAGTGAACTCTTGCCCGAGCCTGACACACCGGTCACACACGTCAGCGCCCCCAGGGGGAAGGCAACGGTCACATCTTGGAGATTATGCAACGTCACATGAGAGAGTGTCAGGGAGTCTTCCGAAGTCCGCCGTCGAGGAGAGAAGGGGATGGTCAGCTCGCCAGATAGGTATTGCCCAGTGAGAGAGCCCGAGGCCTGCGCTACTTCCTGTGGTGCTCCCTCGGCGCGCACATGTCCACCGTGTTCGCCTGCTCCGGGACCCAGATCAATCATGTAATCCGCAGCTCGCATCGTTTCCGGATCATGCTCCACGACAACCACCGTATTGCCTTTATCTCGGAGCTGCTTCAGGATGCGCAAAAGTCGCTGCGTATCACGAGGATGGAGACCAATCGACGGCTCATCAAGAATGTAAACGACCTCGGACAGGCCATTGCCAAGCAGCGTAGCCAACCGTGCCCGTTGCATCTCACCACCCGACAGTGAGGTCATCCGTCGGTCAAGAGTCAGATATTCCAAGCCGAGATCGGTCAGCGCCTGCAAACGTGCAGAAATGTCCTTACACAGCGGCCGGGCAATCTGCTCAGCCTGAGTCTCAAAAGTGAGCTGAGTAAAGAAATGAGCAACCTCGGCAATGGAATGATCACTGAGTTCACCCAGACTCCAACCCCCCACATGGATGCCTTGGGTCTCCGGCCTGAGCCGTCTGCCTTGACATTCGGCACAGGGTTGGGAATCAGTCGTTTCTTGTTTCGCGGCTTTCCCTTTTTGGGCCGCTTTCTTCGAGGTCTGAACCCCAAGACCATCACAGCCTGAACACGCACCGTCAGGACTATTGGGCGAAAAAAAGGCAGGGCTTAGCTCCGGGTACGTAAAACCACAGCTGGGACAAATGAGTCGTTGAGTAAAAAGCCGTTCCTCGTCCTCTCCGAGGACGTTTTCAATGAGAACGTTCACAATGTCTTTGCCGTAGCGGAGGGCCATCTGCAATGAATCGGCCAGCCGCTGGGCAATACCACTTCTGACCACAAGCCGATCAATAATGACGTCAAGCTGCGGATCGTCAAGATCATCAAGCTGGTCCGGACGTGGAATATCCTCTGCCAGATCCCATACCTTGCCATTGACCCGCACTCGGACAAAGCCCGCTTTGCGCAGCTCTTGGATAGCGACATCAAAATCGTCAGGGTGGAAAAGCCGGATAGGGGCAAGGAGCTGGAGCCTACTGCCCTCAGGCAGATCGAGCAGCTGATCCACAATTTGGGGCACACTCTGACATTCGATGGTCCGCCCACACTCTAAACAATGCGGGGTGCCAACGCGTGCATACAACAGACGGAGATAATCGGCTATCTCGGTAACGGTCCCAATGGTTGAACGCGGCGAGGTCGTCGTGCGGCGTTGTTCAATTGCCACCGCAGGGGACAGTCCATCGATAGAATCGACAGCCGGCTTGGCACGCTGAGCCAGAAACTGGCGGGCATAGGCCGATAGGGACTCCACATAGCGCCGCCGTCCTTCGGCATACAGCACATCAAAAGCCAGCGTCGATTTGCCCGAGCCCGATACGCCGGTAATGACTACGAGTTTATTACGCGGAATCTCAACAGTAATATTTTTGAGATTATGTTCGCGGGCGCCCCGAATGGTAATCGTATCCACACCGGCCAGCCTACCAGAAAGCGGAATCGGGAACAGCAGCTTTCGATGTCAGGCTAGCCCTCTCCGGAGGGAGCACTGCATAGCTAGGCAGCGATATATTCCGGCGCGTCGTGGAGCAGTATGAGTTTATCAGTGCTGACCGACAGTATGGCATAGGCGTGGCCATCTCGATCGGCAAACTCGACTTCATAAGCCGTGCCATCGTAGGCCATGACCACCGTGCCGATTTGTCCACGGCGCAACAGAATTGGCTGACCAGTCTCAAAGTGGCGTGTCGGCATGTCCTCAAGGAGCGCGATAACTGCATGCAGGTCAAGGGCGTTGCACATTGTTTAAACTATACAATTTGCCAGCCTACTTTTCTTCTACACCCTTCCAGCGCAACACCTGCCTCCGGGCGGCGCGGGTTTCGTCCAGGCGGCTGACGGGGGTGGTGAACGGCGCCTACTTGAGCAGGTTGGGTTGGTCTTTGATCTCTCGTGCAATCGCCAGCAAGGCATCCACAAATTCATCCAACGTTTCTTTGGTTTCGGTTTCCGTCGGCTCAATCATCAGCGCCCCGCTCACAACCAGCGGGAAATAGATCGTCGGCGCATAAAAACCATAATCGAGCAGACGCTTGGCAATATCTAAGGTCTTGACCCCGGTATGCTGAAACAAGCGGTCAGAGAATACACACTCGTGCATGCAGGGTTCATGCGTGGCTAAGCTGTAGGTGGATTCGAGTCGCTTGCGGAGATAATTCGCGTTCAGAATGGCCATACGCGTGGCCTGGGTCAAACCATCGCCGCCCATCGCCAATATATACGCACAGGCGCGAACCAGAATGCCGAAGTTGCCGTAGAACGAGCGGACCCGCCCAATAGACTGAGGATAGTCTTCACTCCAAGATTAGACATCGTTCTCCTGAACGATGCGCGGAATAGGCAGATAGGGTTCCAAAATTGTCTTGACCCCAATCGGCCCGGCCCCAGGCCCGCCGCCACCGTGCGGAGTGGAGAAAGTTCTATACAAATTAATAATGAATAACATCTGAACCCATATGGCCCGGCTTGGCCACGCCCATGAGCGCGTTGAGATTGGCCCCGTCCATATAGACCAGGGCACCCTGGTCATGCAGCGCGTTCGTTATCTGGAGAATTTCACGTTCAAAGAGTCCGAGCGTGTTCGGATTGGTCACCATGAGGGCAGCCACGTCAGAGTCAGTACACTTGGCCACTTCTTCGGCATGTAACATACCGTCCTGACCGGTTGTGACCTGCACGATGTCATATCCGCACAAGGCAGCAGAAGCGGGATTGGTCCCATGCGCACTGGCGGGAATCAGTACTTTCTTACGTGGATGGCCTTGGTCTTGGTGATACGCTCGGATGAGCTTCATGCCGGTCAGCTCACCCTGCGCGCCCGCAGCCGGCTGTAGACTAATGGCATCCATGCCGCTGATCTCGGCCAAACATCGCTCAAGATCGGCCAAGAGCATCAGCGCGCCCTGCGCCTGGTCCTCCGGTGCCAGCGGATGCAGTCCAGCGAAACCGGGTAGGCGAGCCATAGACTCGTTCACCACTGGATTATACTTCATCGTACATGCGCCCAGCGGGTACAGCGTGGTTGCCGCACTCAGATTCCACTGGGACAGACGGATAAAATGCCGCACCACTTCGCCTTCAGACACCTCAGGAAAGTCATCCAAAGCATCTCGACACAATTCCGGCGGCAGATCAGTATTCAGATCACGCACCGGCACGTCGTCTTGGGGCAGTGAATAGCCTATGCGGCCGGGTGAACCACGCTCGTAGATGAGCGGTTCGTTCAGCACAGCTTCTGCAGTCGCTGATGCGCCATCGTACATACTCGCATTGGCAACGGCTAAACCCAGCAGAGACGCGATCTAAAGATCGAAATTCAAAAATGACCTGCAGAGTGCCCTGACTGACTTCCGGCTGATACGGCGTGTACGCAGTTGCAAACTCGGCACGCTGCAAAATGTGGTCAACAACGACCGGAACAATATGTGCAAATGCCCCAGCCCCGAGAAAAGAGACGGCGCGGGAACTGCCTGTATGCTTTTCGGACAGGCGAGACAGGTGTGCTATGACCTCATACTCGGATATGCCGGGTGCAAGGTCGAGTGTGGCTTGTGTCCGCAGATGCTCGGGCAAGTGGGCGATCAGATCATCCAGAGTCTGTACGCCCAGGACGGTCAGCATCTCGGCAAGGTCATGCTCGGTGTGCGGAATATAGCGCATAGTGGCGTGGACGCCGGATAGTGGATCGTCCTTAATCGTCGTTGCCTTCTTGCTCTTTTCCAACAAATTGTTCGTACTCTTCTGCAGTCATCAGATCATCCAGCTCTTCCGGCTCGCCGAGTTCAATCTGAACCAGTCACGCGTCTCCGTAGGGACCTTCGTTCACCGTCTTCGGGCTGTGCGACAGCTCAGCATTGACTTCCGCCACCCTGCCACTGACCGGGGCATAAATGTCGGAGACGGCTTTCACCGATTCCACAACACTAAAAGGTTCATCTTTGGTGAGCTGCGTATCCAGTTCCGGGAGTTCGACAAACACCACATCACCCAGCTGCTCCTGAGCGTAATCGGTAATCCCTATGGTTGCAGTGTCCTCCTCCACTAAGACCCATTCATGTTCGCGCGAGTAGCGTAGCCCTTTGGCAATTCCATACCCTCCTCCCTCTTTACCTCTTTACCTCTTTGTCTCTTTGTCTATGTGCCTGCTTGATAAAATGGTCGTGCCACAACGGTGGCCGGAACACGTCGGTTCCGGATTGCAATCGAGAGCTGCGTCCCGACATCCGCGCACAATGGCGGAACATAGCCTAAGGCAATACCGACACCCAGCATGGGCGATTGCGTCCCACTGGTCACGACACCAACCTCCAGTATATCGTCCCAGATGGTATACCCCTGGCGCGGGATTCCCGCACCTGCCATCCTGATCCCAACCAGTTGTTTTTTTATCCCTTCACCCTGTTGCTTGCGCAAGGCCTCGCGGCCCTGGAAGGGTTCGTCCCCAAAGCGGACCAAGCGTTGCAGCCCAGCCTCCAGCGGTGTTGTTTCAGCATCAATATCATTGCCGTACAAGAGATAGCCCGCTTCAAGCCGGAGCGTATCTCGCGCGCCTAATCCAATCGGCATAAGCTCGGCTGCCTGGCCTACTTCCAAGCAGGCATTCCAGACGTGTTCGGCTTGCTCGGCCGGGATGAATAACTCAAATCCGTCCTCTCCGGTATATCCAGTTCGGGCGATGAGACCAGATACTCCCGCAACCTCTCCTCTCGCTGACCAATAGCGACGAATCTGAGTCAGGTCCAGAGCCGTGAGTTTACACAGGACTGCTTGCGACTGTGGGCCTTGCAGGGCGATGAGCGAGTAGGCGTCGCTGCGGTTGATGATCTCAGCTCGGCTGTAATTGTACTCGACGATCCAGTCACAGTCCGTCTCGGTATTTGCGGCATTGACACACAGGAAATATCGATCCTCAGCCAGACGATAGACAATGACATCATCAACGATCCCACCATGGGGAAAACACATCGGCGTGTACTGGGCCTGAGCAATCTGGACACGCGCCACATCGGTCACGAAAAGCTCTTGGCAGACCTCAAGCGCCCGGGGCCCGCTGATTTCGAGCTCTCCCATATGGCTTAAATCAAACAATCCAACCTGAGCGCGCACCGCCCGGTGTTCGGCCAGAATGCCGGAGTAGCGCACGGGCATCTGCCAGCCGCCGAATGTGATCATGCGCGCACCCATGGCACGCTGGGCGTTATACAGCGGCGTGTGTTTGGGCACGGGTTAGAGATTCGTCTGCTTTTCAGCGGCTTTGACTGTGTTTGCAAGCAGCATGGCAACCGTCAGCGGTCCTACCCCGCCAGGAACAGGAGAGATATAGGCGGCGCGTTCTTTGGCTATGGCAAACTCAACATCGCCCGTGAGCGATCCGTCCGCGACACGAGTAATGCCAACGTCAATAACAATGGCACCATCTTTAATCCATGCACCTTTGATCGCTTCAGGCTGCCCCATCGCCGCCACTACAATATCAGCCTGACGGACTTGGTCCGCCAAATTTGCCGTATGTGAGTGACAGGTGGTCACCGTAGCGTGCCGCTCTAATAAAAGCAGGGCCAGCGGTTTCCCAACTAAGTTACTACGACCAATGACGACCGCACGTTTGCCTGCGATATCCATTCCGCTTTGGTCGATAAGATGCATCACTCCGAGCGGTGTACACGGTCGAGGGCCGTCCTGTCCCAGCAGCAAGCGGCCTTGGTTGACGGGATGGAGTCCGTCAACGTCTTTCTCCGGAGCGATCGCTTCAAGAAGAGCCTCGGCGTCCAGATGGCCCGGCAGCGGAAGTTGGAGGAGAATACCGTGCACCTCAGGTCGCGTATTGAGCTCAGCTATCAGGGCAAAAACCTTGTCAACCGAGATGGTTGCAGGCAGAGGGTGGCCAAACGAAGCGATGCCTACCTCTCGGCAGGCTTTTTCTTTCATGCCGACATAGACACGCGAGGCGGAGTCCTCGCCTATCAGGATGGTCGCCAGTCCGGGCTGCCATGCTTGCAGCCCCGGCCGTTGGCGGATGTGTACAATATGATCCTTCAGACCACTGCGCAGGGTCTGGGCAAACTGCTTTCCATCAAGTACCGTTCCCATGTTACACTCAAGATATGCGCAGGACTTCCCTTATCAGCGAAGCCCTTCCCTGTATACGCGAAGGGCTTCCTTTATGTAAAGCTGACGGAGGAGATCACTCATGGTGATCGGCATTCCCAAGGAAATCAAGGTTGAAGAGACTCGGGTCGCTATCACGCCGAGTGGCGTCGCCGCCCTGGTCGCCCACGGCCACCAGGTTGTGGTTGAAACCCGCGCTGGCGCCGGGAGTAGCCTTCCCGACGACCAGTATAGAGCGGCCGGAGCCCACATTCAGGACTCAGCCCGAGAAGTCTGGCAACAAGCGGATCTCATCCTCAAAGTCAAAGAGCCTCTGCCGGCTGAATATGCTTTCCTACGTTCAGGCTTACTCCTGTTTACCTACCTCCATCTGGCAGCGGAAGAACAGCTCACGCACGCCCTCCTGGAAAATCAGGTCACCGCGCTGGGCTATGAGACTATTCAGCTGGATGACGGCTCATTGCCGCTGCTTGCACCTATGAGTGAGGTGGCGGGGCGCTTGGCCATTCAAGTCGGTGCGTGGAGTCTGCAAGCCCAGAATGGTGGCCGGGGGGTGTTACTCAGTGGCACGGCTGGGGTCAAGCCGGGCCACGTGGTGATTCTGGGGGCAGGCATTTCTGGTACAAGTGCGTGTCAGGTGGCCGTAGGCATGGGCGCCTATGTCAGCATCCTTGATGTGAATCCTGCCCGCTTGCGCTACGTGCATGACATCCTTGGCGGCCATGTAACAACCGTCATGTCGAACCGGGCCAATATTGAGGAAGAAGTAACCGCAGCCGATCTCGTCATCAGCTCAGTGTTGGTTCCCGGTGCCCGCACGCCAAAACTGCTGACCCAGAGCTTATTTCAGAATATGCGCGCGGGTGCAGCCTTTGTTGATATTTCAATAGATCAAGGCGGCAGCGCCGAAACCTCACGGCCAACAACACACCACGATCCGATCTACCGTGCAGAAGACGTGGTGCATTATTGCGTCACCAATATGCCCGCCATCGTGCCACATACCTCGACCTATGCGCTGACCAATGTCACCTTGTCGTATGCATTGGAACTTGCAGATAAAGGCCTGCACGCCTTGCACGATAACCCTAGCCTGCGACGTGGCTTGAATACCATGACCGGTCAGGTCATCCATCCCGGTGTTGCCGGGGCGTTTGGCTTACCCTGGGCGGACATAGATGAATTGTTGGCCCCGTAGGGGCAAAGCATTTCTGTTCCAAGGTCATCACTCCTTCCTCGTTAATAGAGAAATGCTTCGCCTTTACACCCGTGCGCGCGCTCAACAATGGGAGCGACCCGATCCAGCCATTCATGCGCTTTGCCATCAGAAATATCGGTTCCCATCTTTTGATTGAAGACCACGACCCCACTCACACCGGCGGCCTGATACTGTTTGAGTCTGTCCGCTGAGAGATTGCCATTTTCCGGATCCACAATCGGAGTCACCGGTACACTGTCAGGATCACGGCCGGCTTCTTTCACCAGCTTTCTCAGCGCTGCGATCTCAGTGGCTAACGCTTGCGGACTCTGCGCCAGCGGAAACCAGCCGTCGTACGACCGCGCAACGCGTTCAATCGCTCTCCGCCCATGCGCGCCAAGCAATACTGGCGGCCCATTTTTTTGCACCGGCTTGGGTTCACAGCGCACGGCAGGAAACTGTATCAATTCCCCCTCGTAGCTGGCTTCTGTCTGTGTCCACAGCAGACGCATGGCCTCGACCGTCTCACGCAGGCGTTTCCAGCGCACACGAAACGTCGTTCCCATAACCTCAATCTCTTCACGCAGCCAGCCGCCGCCAATGCCCAAGATCACCCGGCCGTTTGAGTACAGATCCAGACTGGCAATGACCTTGGCCGTGACGATCGGATCCCGTTCCGGGAGGAGACAGATCCCCGTACCGAGCTTGATCCGATTCGTCACTCCGGCAGCCACGGTCAATGCAATAAACGGGTCGGCCCAACGGTTGTAGTGGTCGGGTAAAGCCCCATCCGCTGCACCGGGAAACGGCGTCTGATGGCCAACCGGGATGACCGGATGTTCCGGAATCCACAATGAATCAAATCCCAGCGCTTCCGCCCGGCGCGCCACAGCGGCCAGGTCCCCGCTCTCAGCCGTTGCCGTTACCAGTACTCCAATATCCATAATCCCCTCCTTTGTCGGCACCCAAAACACCATATTGTAAGCAACCGGACAAGCCTTTCCTTGACAGGCTTCTCAAGCCCCAGATAGCTTGGCGGCCTATGCATCACCAGAAAGTTTTCATTCTTCGCGCCGCCGCATTCCAGTCTCAGGTCTTTCGTTCAGTCGGGAGCGCCCCGCGTTGAGCGCCCCGCAGCATGCTCAGGCATCGACATCAGACAGCCGAGAGAAGCCGGATAACACGGTTTTCGGTGTGCGTCTGTCGTATGCCTTTCGCGCCCTCAACCACCGCAATTTTCGCCTCTTTTTCATGGGTCAATTTGTCTCGCGAGTCGGGTTCTGGATGCAGAACATGGCCCAGGCCTGGCTCGTTTACCGGCTGACCGACTCCTCGCTCATGCTCGGCCTGGTTGCCTTTGCTGGCCAGGTGCCGACCCTGCTGTTCGGGCTATTCGCCGGGGTGGTGGCCGACCGTTGTAACCGCTACCAGGTTATTCTTTTCTCGCTCATTCTGGCTCTGCTGCAAGCTCTTGTTCTCGGTATCCTGACCATGGGCGGCTGGATTACAGTCTGGCAGGTGTTTGCCCTTGCTCTGATTGCCGGGACGATACAAGCCTTTGAGATGCCTGCCCGGCAGAGTTTCTTAATGGAAATTGTCGGCCGCGACGATATCACCAGTGCCGTGGCGCTGAACTCGACCGTGGTCAGTGGCGCACGTATTCTCGGTCCCGCACTGGCCGGCCTCTTTGTGGCGCAATTTGGCGAAGGCGTCTGTTTTGTTTTTAACGGCCTGTCCTACCTGCCTATCACTGGTGGTTTTCTGGCCATGCGTCTGCCTCCACGTCCCAAGACAGGGCTACCCACAGGCTCCACCGCTACCTTTATTCGGGAGGGCATCACCTACGTCTTACATACCCCAGCCATTCGGCTGCTCTTGATTCTGATCAGCGTAATCAGCCTGCTCAGCACCCCCTATACCGTGCTGATGCCCATCTTTGCCGCTGATATTCTGCACAGCGGCCCGAATGGGATGGGGATGTTGATGGGCTCAGCCGGCGCCGGCGCCGTTGTTGGCGCCTTACTACTAGCCCGACATCGAGACACACAAAAACTCGGGTATGTGGTCGCCATTGCCCTTATCCGGTTTGGTATTGGGCTCATTCTCTTTTCCTGGTCCAAGCACTTCTGGTTATCCATGCTCGTCCTTCCTCTGGTTGGCTCAGGCTTCATGGTCCCCATGTCGGCCATCAACACCCTGCTCCAAACCTTAACGCCCGACCATCTGCGCGGCCGGGTCATGAGTCTCTTTTTCATCATGTTCATGGGCGCGCCGCCCATCGGCAGTCTGCTGGCGGGTTTTCTCGCGCCCATCATCGGCGCGCCACTTACCGTGGGCATCATGGGAGCCGGCTGCCTGCTTGCCGCCGGCTATGTCTTCCTCAATCTGCATCTGCTGCGGGAAGCAACGAGTTCGTAGCAGCCTCTTCTCTTGGCAAAGGCCGAGAGCGGGATGGGCCACTACTGTTCACCACATAGATACCAAAACACACGCCAGCTACACCGAGCAACTGCACCAGACCCATATGCTCGTCCAGCAAAAACCAGCCGAACATGACGGCAAAAACTGGCCTGAGAAACGCTAGCGCGGCTACGCGTGTGGCCGAATTACGCTGAATGAGCCAGGCGTAGGCCACAAAACCAAAGGCGGCAGAAATCACACTGAGATAGGCAATAGACACTATCGCCCGGGTCGAGAGAATAAAGACCTGATCTGCTTCGAAGCTCCAAGACAGTACAGCCAGGATGGGCCAGGCTATCCACGTCTGCCAACATACAAGTGCAACCGGGTGGATCCTGCCGGCGACCCGCTTGGTGATCACGCCAGACACCCCGATGGCCACTGCCGAGCTCAGCACGATGGCATCACCAATCACCGCATCCGTGAGTCCCCCGCCAAGTTTTGCCGAGAATAAGACCACAATGCCTACCAAGGCCAGACCGAGTCCGCACAGCTTGCCTGTGGTCAACCGATCTCCAGGTAGGAAAAAAGGCGCCAGCAAGGCAATGAAAAGCGGCCGGACGCTAAAAAAACGGCAGAGCGGCCGGACGTTGTGAGCGCCGTCCCAATATAGACAGCCATATTACCATAACAAAACAACAGGCCAAGGATGACTAACAATTTGACTTCAGGCCAACCATGACGCAGGCCAACGGCCTGATACCGGGCCCAGGCTAAGAGCACGACAGCAGTAATACCGAATCGGAGCGCAGCCGCGCCTAGCGGCGGCATATCAAACAGGCTGATCTTGATCGCAACGAACGCACCGCCCCAGATAACACTCGGGAAAGCGGTCAGCGTGATGGCGGACAGATCAAGCGGCCGGCCGTACGTATGCGGACTAAAACTATTCGGCTTACTCACAACCGTTCGTCTCGCTCAACAAAGTGAATGAGAATGCCGCCCGTACTCTTGGGATGGATAAAGGCCACTTTTGAGCCGCGCGCTCCCGGCCGGCCCTCTTCATCGATGACGCGCATGCCTTTGGCTTTCGCCTCTTGAATAGCCGCCTCAATATCATCCACACGCAAGGCGATGTGGTGTATGCCTTCGCCACGTTTTTGTATCCAACGCGAGATGTCGCCTTGGTCAGTCACTTTTTCGTCCGTGTCGGGAATGCGGTCTTGCAAAAACTCGAAATCCACTTCGCCGACCTTGGCAAAGGCAATCCGCAATCCTTCATACGGATCGGCTTCTTCGAAGTCGTGAATCTCCAGCCCCAAGTCCTCACCAAACACTTTGAGATATTTATCCAGGTCTTGGACGGCTACACCGATGTGATCGATCTTTCTGATGTTCACCAGCACCTCCTACCAACACAAGATTCTGCCTCCTGCTCCCTAACTCCTAGCCCCTAACCCTGTCTCTTCAAATATTATCCAATGGAAACACCGGGCGCCGGATCTTTTCATACGGCAATCGAGAGTGGATCTGGGTTGCGAGTCCAGGCGTATCTACATCGATAAATTTACTCGCGATGCCGGCAAACCCGGCCCGGTGTTGGAGTTCGGACTTGATCGCCAGAATCTTGCGTTGAGTCGGTTCAATCCCGAGACTACGGAAATGGTTGACCTCAAAGCCATGTGTCGGACGTGAAGTCAAAATAACCTCCACCCCGCCACAGTCTACGACAACCGTCGGCCCACGCCGATATGTTCCGGCATTAAATGCAGTCGCTGCGGTGTACACACCGTCCTGAACAACCCGCACTCGGCCGCTGATCTCAATTGGATCGCCGTGAAAGGCGTCTACTTTACCACCAACCGTCAGCGTGACGCTTTTGCCGATTCCGGCTTGGATAGCGGCTTGTACGACTGCTGGATCAACAATATTGCTGACCACTGCGCCCTTGGCATGCTGCTTGAGCAGCTCTGCGAGTAGGACGGTTCCATCACCCGGCGTCCCCGCTCCTCCACTGTCGGCCAAGTCTCCGAGCACAACGAGTCCATCATCCGTCTCGATGGCCTCTCGCACGCCTTCGTCCACCGGGACCATATCCGTGTGAAAGGCCTGGCGTTTGGCCCAGCATGCTGCTTTGATTTGCTCGGCAATATCTTGGGCCAGCGCAGGTTCATTATTGGTCGTCACCGTCACACTGATGCCCGTGTGCGGACTGTCGGAACAGAAAAAGCCGCCCAGCAGCGACACGTCGAGAACGCGTGCATCTCGTGACAAATTATGCGCCTGGCGCATCAGCGACTCCATGGGCCAGCCGGGAGCGATATAGATCTTTTGCAGTGCCGGAGCCATGGCCGGCTGGGCCCACGCGCTTGTGGCTGACACACTGCCGTCAAACAGACCCGCCATAACCTGAGCGGCCTGTTCGCCAACCGGCACAAAGTCGTAATGTGGGTTGGTTTTTACGCCTATCAGCATACTGGCCTGCTCGACCATCAACGGCGTCGTATTGGAATGACCATCCAACAAGGCAATGATCGGAATCTTGTCGCCGAGCAGCTCGCGTAATGTTCTCAGGAAATCGCCTTCGCAGTCATCGCAGTCGTCTGATACCGCCGTCCCATGCAGTTGAAGAAAAACACCGTCAACCGGATCATTTTTCCGCAAGAGATCAATAAAGCCGGCTTTGACCGCTTCATGCGCCTCGGTGGTAACCTTTCCTCCAACGCCGGGCACGACAAACTGGAGCCGGACTACGTCCCAGTGATGCTGTTTAGCGCCGTTGAGGAAGCCGGCAATCGCGCCTTCTCGCCCACCCGCGCGCAGCACGCGCTCTCCCGTCAGTGTTGCGCGCTGAAATAACCCTAGCCCCATCCTCTGAGTGGCAAAGGTATTCACCGCAACCAAATATCCACCAACGGCTACACGCATGATTTATATCCTCCTTTGCCCTGAGAAATGCTGGTCAACGAACCACCTGCCTTAAGTTCCTTCTCCCTCAGGGAGAAGGCGCTCTCCCAGCCATTTCTGAATCTCATCTTCGATACTGTCGATCGAGAGCCACGTCACGAAATCCGGCCGGCCCGTGGGCCGTTGGCGCTTGATATAGCGCACGCGTTTAGTGTCCTGCATGAGGTCAGCCCGAGCTCCGACCGGGCAGCTCGACATGCACGTCACCTCACGCACTTCGGCCACGCCTCCGAGTTGCCGCTCCGCAACCAGTTCCCGCACCGCCGTCAGCAGTTCCAGCCCGTTATAGACCCCGGGCTCAGCATCATCTGTGCGGACCTTGACCTCAACGGTCCTGTTCGTACACTTGGCCTTCGTACAAATATGGATTTCAAGTTTTTCCACAAGAGTAGCTGCCTTCTGGTACTTTGAACTCAGCCTACAAAGACATAGGCTCTAAACAAATACAAGAGGCGCAAAAGGCGCAAGACAGCACCACTTCGGAAGGAAGAAACACCCATGCATCCGGACGACCTGAAAGAATACCGCCGCACACACGTACCCGTCTTTAATGACAACAAAATGAAGCTGGGTGTTTTTGGTCAGAACTGCAGCTACGGCTGTACTATCACGCACGCCGAGACCACATTTGAGCCGACCTATAAACACAATGTTCTTATTTCCCAGCAGGCAGATAATTTGGGTTTTGAACTGCTTGTCCCGGTTGGACGCTGGAAAGGTTTTGGCGGTACGACCGATTTCAACGGTGACTGCATGGAGACCTATACCTGGGCGACGGCCATGGCCACCCAGACCAAAAACATCATGCTCTTTTCGACCTCGCATGCACCGACCGTTCATCCCCTTGTCGCAGCCAAACAGGGAGCCACCATTGATCATATTTCCGAAGGCCGTTGGGGCTTAAACATTGTGTGCGGCTGGTTCTCGCCGGAAATGGAGATGTTTGCTGCCAAGCAGATGGAGCACGACGAGCGCTACCGCTACGCTGGCGAGTGGATACACGTCATTAAGCGTCTGTGGACCGAGCAAAACTTTGATCACACCGGCGAGTTCTTTCAGGTCAAAGACGGCTATATGCTGCCCAAGCCGGTCCAAAAGCCCCACCCTACCCTGATTAACGCCGGCTTCTCACCGGCCGGCAGAGACTTTTCCGCCCGCGAGGTAGATTTCAACTTCATTCAAGTCGATACCCTGGAGCACGGCAAAGAGGTAGTCGACGATGTCAAACAACTCGCTCACAGCTACGGGCGCGAGATCGGCATGATGTCGTATGCGTTCGTGGTTTGTCGAGACACGGAAAAAGAGGCCAAGCAGGCGTATGACTATGTGATTGAGAAAGGCGACTGGACGGCGGCACGCACTATTCTCGGCCTGCTGGGCATGGAAAGTCAGTCGTTTAGTGAAGCAGCCCTGACCCAGTTTGCCGAACGTTTTATTGCCGGCTGGGGCGGCTATCCCCTCGTCGGCACGCCTGAGCAGGTAGTCGATGAAATGACCAAAATCTCAAACATCGGCATTGAGGGGCTTATTGTCTCCTGGCTCGATTATAATGAGGAGATCAAATATTTCGGCGAGCGCGTGATGCCGCTAATGCGGCAAGCGGGGTTAAGGCAGTAGGAAGTTTCTCTCTCCCCGTAGGTCAGGTTAGCGGAGCGTAACCTGACCTACGGGTGACCAGCCGGGCACCCCTACGCACGTAACGTCAGGGCTCTCCAAACCGCATATATTCGAGGGTCCAGCCTAGCCTCCGCCCGGCGAGCCGTACGCCCTGGGCGAGGTCATCTCGCCCCTACAACAAGGGCAGGTACAGCGCCGTATGGTGTTCAAATCCTACCCTGTAGCCTGGATGGAACGGAGTGGAATCCGGGAGATGCGAGCGGGAGTTACCCACTCCGGCCGCCGACCTTTGGTTGGACCGCCACCCCTCCTTGGAGGGGACGGAACCTTAACTAACGCCTCATTGCCCACTCCCGCCCTTCAGCAGTACAATAAACTTCTATGAGACAAGCCAAGCAGGACCTTACATACGATTCCTACCTCCGCCTGCCGGAACTCCTCAACCTCCAGACTCCACGTTCTGACCCGCCGGCTCACGACGAGCTGCAATTCATCGTTATCCATTAGTCGTATGAACTGTGGTTTCGGTTGCTGCTGTATGAGGTTCGGGCCATTATCGACCATCTGCAGGCGGAGCGCGTGCGTCAGGCGGTGTGGCTCTTTCGGCGCTTGATTGAAATCGAGCGGGTGATGATCCAGCAGATCCAGGTGCTCGAAACCATTTCGCCCGCGCAGTTTCTTGAATTTCGCGATCTACTCAAGCCCGCCAGTTTCGCGAACTGGAATTTCTGTCCGGCTTGCGGGACGAACGTTTTTTTGAGCTGTTTGACGCCGACACTGAAGCCAAACGGCGGCTTCGGGCAGCGCACGATGGACAGCACCTGTGGAGTGCGTTTTGTGATTTGCTGCATAGCCGAGGCTTTGTCGTTGACAATACAGATCAACAAACAAACGCAGTAGAGCAGCTGTATACTGATCCACAACACTTAGATCTGCACCAATTGTGTGAGGCCATGATCGAATATGACGAGCAATTCCGCGTGTGGCGTGCGCGCCACGCGTTAATGGCCAAACGCATGGTTGGCGCAAAACCCGGCACGGGCGATGTCCATACCGGAAAACTTTTAGGCCAAGCCTCTTTTCAGGCACCCGGCGAACGTTACCTCCAGGGCCGCGTCAGCCTGCGGTTTTTCCCCATTCTGTGGGACGTTCGGACCCAACTCGGAGGAGGATCGTATGGCGCATAATCTTAGTAATCTTGAACACTGGCGAGCGGACTTTCCGATTTTCGAAACCTCGACCTATCTCATCTCACACTCCATGGGCGCAATGCCTCAAGCCACGACTGACCGGCTGCGCGAGTACGCTGAAAGCTGGCAACAGGAAGGCAGCGCGGTCTGGGATCGGTGGATGGGGTTTTTTAACGAAACCACAGGGCTGATTGGGCAGTTTCTGGGTGCCACGGCTGACAGCATGGTCATGCATCAGAATGTATCGGCACTGTTTAACGCAGCCCTCTCGTGCTTTGACTTTGGGGGAAAGCGCAACAAGATTTTGTATTCGAAGCTAACGTTTCCTACCCTGCGTTACAATATCCAATCGCGTACCCGGCTTGGTGCACGTCCAATCGAGATTCCGTCGCCCGACGGTATTCGGCAGCCGGCCGAACGCTTTATTGACGCAAGTGATGACGACACCCTGCTTGTCGTCTTGGATCATGGTTTGTACCGCTCCGGGGCGTTGATCGATGTTGCCCCCATTGTTCAGGCCGCGCATGAACGCGGAGCCCAGGTTATTGTTGACGCGTATCAAACCGTCGGTATCGTCCCGATTGACGTTCAAGCCTGGCAGGCCGATTTCGTGATCGGTGGATCACATAAGTGGTTATGCGGCGGGCCGGGCGCAGCCTTTTTATATGTCCGCCCTGACCAACTCCAGTCTCGCCAGCCGTTCATGACCGGTTGGTTCTCCCAGGAGCAGCCCTTTGCCTTTACTGATGACATCGATTACGCCCACGACGCCCAGCGTTTTCTGAGTGGTACTCCAGGCATGTCCGCCCTGTACGCGGCGCGGTCGGGCTATGAGATTTTACTCAAAGTCAGCGTCGAGCACATTCGTCCGTGGATTATTGAGTTGTGCGAACGCCTGATCGAAGGTGCGCTTACACGCGATCTGCATATCAACACGCCCCGAGACGCAACTGAGCGCGGCGGCCTGGTGTGCATCGACTTCGACGGCGCTGCCCAGGCCGAAGAGAAGCTGGTCAGCCAGCGTATATTTGTTGACTACCGCCCGCGCTGCGGACTGCGCATTTCGCCTCATTTCTATACGACAGAAGACGAAATTGATCGGGTGTCGGCAGAGATTGATACAATCCGTAATGTGTAGGGGTGTAGCATTTTTGTCTAAATGTCAGAGTGCCCTGCTCGTTCATAGAGAAATGCTTCGCCCCTACGCCAGCGTGTCTAACAATGTCTTGGCCTCTTGGAGATCAGCTGTGCCAAATCCTTCGGTAAACCAGTCGTGGATTTCTTGAATCATCGGCCGCGCCTCTACGCCCCTCCCCTGTTCATGCCACAATCGGCCTAAGCTCTTCGCCGCCCGCAACTCCCAGAATTTCGCTTTTTGTTCTTGGGCGATCTCAATAGCCTTGAGAAAATATTCTTCTGCCTGGGGACTAGGGGCTGGGGGTTGGAGGCTAGCAACTTTCGCCTGTTGAATCAGGAACTCGCCCTTCATTCGATACAGCTCCGCCTCATAATAGCGCTCGCCGTTTTTCTCCACGACGGAAAGCGCTTCGTCGAGTAGGGTCAATCCTTCACCAACATGTTCGTCACGGCCACGGATCTCGGCTTGCAAAGCAAAGAAATGCGGCAGGGCCACCTCAGCCCCAGTGGCTTGCCAGCCAGCGAGGCCGGTGTGGACACACTCGCCGCAGAATTTCATCTCGTCGGGACTATCAAGATCGCACTGGGGGCATCGCATATTGGGACTTTCACAAAATTCATCTAAACAGCAAAATCCATCTAAACAGATAGATATCGTTCGATTGCCTCGAAGCAGTTGCTCCAACCCTCTTGATGTCCGTCACATTCCTGCTTGGTCGGAAAGCGTTCGTGGGTTAGGACCACTTCTGTTTTGTCTCCTTGATCGAGAAATTCAACTGTGACCAGAGTCTCCTCGTCGCTCTTCTTACCATCTCCCCAGTCATGCACCCAGGTGTACACCAGACGCTCCGGGGGTTGGACTTCCTGGTAGATCCCCAGGATGATCATGGTCGTTTTTTCTGATGACCGCATTTCAAACCGGTAGTGCCCGCCGGCACGCAAATCCGCCTGGGCTATCATCGGCGCGACCATCTGGCCTGGGCCAAACCACTTCTTGATTTCTTCAGGCTCCGTCCAGGCCTGGAATACGCGTTCTCGCGAAGCGCTAAACGTCCGTCGTATTTGCAGGCTGGTCTCGGGCTGGGGCGGCATATTGGTCATTGGGTATTCTCCTCTTGCTCCTCTTGCTCCTCTTGCTCCTCTTGCTCCTCTTGGCTCCTTTTGACTTGACGCGTGCAGATATTCCTCCAGCGCGACAAAACGATCTTCCCAAAAACGTTCATATTTCGCCATCCAGTGCGCAGCTACGGCCAGAGGTTCCGCTACCAGTCGGCACCGTCGGGCTCGGCCCTCTTTGGTCTGGGTCAGCAACCCCGCCCGGCCAAGGACGCGCAGATGTTTGGAAACCGCCGGCATCGACATGTCAAACGGTACGGCTAATTCTGTGACTGATGATTCTCGTTCGGCAAGCTGAGTCAGGATCGTCCGCCGAGTAGCATTGGCCAGCGCAGCAAAGGTAGTGTTGAGAGACGGGCTAGATGAGCGAGATGCGCGAGCTGCAAAATTTGCAAATTTTGGCCGACGGGCTTTTCCCCTCCGACGACGCTGACGAAGGGCAACGGGACGGAGCCCACGCTGGGAACTCTTCGCCGTGTTCGGCTCATCGGACACAGGCAACTGCGCCAGATGCCGTTCGAGCGCGTCAAACTGCCATTTCCAAAAATGTTGATAGCGCGTAATCCAGCCCGCCGCCTCTTTCATCGGACCAGCAACAAGCCGACAGCGTATCCCTTGCCCTTCTCTTCTCCTGGCGAGCAGGCCCACCTGTTCGAGCACCCGCAGGTGTTTGGAAATGGCAGGTGGGGAAATATCAAACGGAGCCGCGAGATCCTTGACCAAGGACTCCTGTTTTGCCAAATGCGTTAAGATTGTCCGACGCGTGGGATCGGCAAGCGCAGAAAAGGTTGCGTCTAGCCTGTGAACGGAGGCACGCATGGCTGTTGTTGAGAAGAGGGGCGCTAACTTTCAAGCTGGAGCAGAGGATACACCTGGCCGCCTGGTGCGTGAAAGTAAAAATGTCCTGGATCCCAAAAGTCAGTAATTTCCTGCACGCCAAAGTCGCGCAGCTTTTGCTTTAAGCCCTCAACATCGTCTGTTTTAATCTCCATCCAACAGCCGCGTCGATGTTGGGCTGTGGTTAAGATTTCGTCGGCCTTTTCCGTATACTACATGCCAACGACTTCTTCCCCAGGGAAAACAAACAGATTAAGGTTGTCGGGAATATTTTCGGTCTGGCCGTCCGAACTCTGCAACTGACAGCCCAACAGACCACTGTAAAAATCGCGTACTTTTTGGCGTTCGCTCTGAGCGATGGTCAACAGATAATGCGTACCGAACGTAATCATAGCGACTAGCCTCCTGTATGCTTTTGTGGGGAGCCTCCTGTGCACCGAATCAGGGGGGCCAACGCCCCCTGGGGTAACACCCCCCTTCCCTTTTACGCCGCCTGCTTAAAAAAGGCCAACTCTTCTTCTATGAGCGCCTTAAATGACGGGCGAGTATGAATCGCAGCAATATATCGAGCTAACTTCGGCCACTTCGCGGCATCGACACTATTGCCGGTATGGTGAAAATTCACAAAGGCGGTGGCGACACCGATATCACCTATCGAAAACTGCCCACCAACGAGCGCGTCGGCCTCGCCCAGCTGCCCTTCGAGGTAATCAAAGACCTGCGGGATATCTTCTTCGAGCGCTTTTTTGATGAGTGCTTCGTCAGACTCTTGTTTGAGTAACATCGGTGCGACAATCTTCTGAAAGAAGACAACGCCGAGTGCTGGAGAAACACCACTGTCGCCATATTCCTCAAACCATAACGCTTGGGCGAACTGCTGTGTGTCAGCCATAGGATACAGGGCCGGGTCCGGGTGGATGCGTTCGAGATAGGCGCAAATCACAGACGAATCGGCCAGGGTAAAATCACCATCGCGAAAGGCCGGAATCTTGCCTAAGGGACTGATCTTTCGATACTCGGCTCCAGCTTCAAACGGATTGACCGGATCCAGGTCGTACTGGACGCCTTTCTCTGCCAGGGCCACCCGAACCTTTCTCACAAATGGGGACAGATTGACTCCATACACGGTCGGCATAACTGTTCTCCTTGTTCCAATGAGAGTTAATAATTAACCAACTGGTTAACAGTAAAAAGACTCCGGAGCAGAGTCAAGTACAGGAACGCGACTCCAGAAAAATGATAAGAAAATTAATTTTTACTCTTGAAAATGCTCTGCAGATATCCATATAGGGACGATATGAAAGCTGAGGTTGAAGTACGTGAAGACAAGATCATTAGGAAACATAAGAAACAACTCGCCCGTCAAGCAAGAGCGTTGATTGCGGATCAGGCACAGCCCGCGCTTACACCCGAGGACGTGTTCAGCTCCTTGCACTAATCCGCCTCATGCACTGGATTACGCTCCCTGGGGAACCAAGTCCTCCACATCCACATCGAGAGTCCGTGCGAGCGCGATAAGGACTCGCACGCCTCCTTTACGTGCGCCAGTCTCAATTTGAGACAAGTAGGCGGCGGTGATATTAGCGGCTCGGGCTAAGGCCGCCTGGGTCAGCCCGCGATACTCCCGCCACACTTTGACGGGCTGTTCGCCCAGGACTAATCGCTTCACAATGGCACGGGACACCGTTTCCTCGTCTCGGCTGACAGCTTCATCGAAATTCCGCACGTCTTCTGCCATCTCGGCGGCCTCCGAGAGACGCCGATATTCCATATAGGGAATGACAGCCCATTCTGGCTTGCCGTTTTTCTCAATAATTTGGACCTTCATTTATACACATCTCCTCGAGGGCTAATCTTGACGACCTCGATAATCAATTGGTCTTCTCCAATGCGATACAGCGCTCGCCAGGTACCAATCTGTAATATTATTATATTGAATCATATACGTCTCTTGTGGCAGGATGCTGACCGGGGAACACACTATGTCAGATGCCCAAGCGAAACCACGTCCGCTGATTGATGATCTCACCCGTCCGTTTTGGGATGCGGCCAAGGAACACAGGCTGGTCATTCAGCGCTGCCAAGCCTGCAGTTATTTCAATCATCCCCCTCGCGAGATGTGTGATGTCTGTCACGGCGGAGAGATGGCGTTCGAGCAGGTGAGTGGGCGGGGAACGATTTATAGCTTCAGCGTCATGCACCAACCGAATGTCGCCGGGTTTGCAAACGAGCTACCTTATCTCAATATTCTTATCGAGCTTGAAGAGCAGCAATGTCTCTTTCTGGTCTCCCATCTGCCGGACTCGGAACGAGAACATGTCCAGATTGGTCGAAAAGTCGAAGTCTATTTTGAGGATGTGGATGCGGAGCTGACACTGCCGAAGTTTCAGTTTGTTGACGAACACGGGTAGGGGCAATTCCTGAATTGCCCATGAGGACGAAAGGGCAGAGACGTAGCAGGCGCTACACAAATGAACGGAGAGTACGATGTGGCAAGGTAAGGGAAAAACGGCCATCGTTGGCGTTGGCTACTCCGAACTCAGTCGCCGTCCGCAGAAGCCGCTCGGCTCCCTGACCCTGGACGCGTGTCGAGCAGCGCTTGACGATGCAGGCGTTCAAGCCAAGCAGATTGACGGGCTCGCCACCTATCCGGAAGCACCCTTTCATGGCGCGGGCACAAAAGACGGCGAGAATATTGTCAGCGTTGAGTACATCATCAATCATCTCCCCCTCGCGCCCGATATTCGCTGGTATGCACAAATCGAAACCGGTATGATTGCCAGCCCGATAATCGAAGGAGTCAACGCTCTGCTCGGCGATGCCTGTGACTACGTGCTGGTCTGGCGCGCCTTGCATAATCCGCGCGGACGCTATGGCGCCTGGTCCGGCAATAAAGCCGCAGGCGACGCCCAGTTCATGGCCCCTTACGGTTGCACAAGTATTTTCCAGTGGCATGCCATGGCCTGGCAGCGCTATATGCATCGCTACGGAGCGACCCGCGAACATTTAGCCACGTTTGTGACAAACAGCCGGCGCAATGCGAACCTGAATCCGCGGGCGTATTTTTACACCACGCCTATGACCCGTGAAGATTATTTTTCTGCACGCTGGATTGCCGAGCCTGTGTGTTTGTTTGACTGCGACATTCCGGTCGAAGGCTGTGTAGCGCTGGTGCTGACCACGGCCGAGCGGGCGCAAGATCTCCGCAACCCGCCTGCTTATGTCGCTGGGTACGGGCAGAACACGAGCCGGCGCCGAGCATTGTTCCACTACTCGCTCGACAACTATATGGAGTCAGGCAATTCACTCGCAAGCAAACTGTGGGCATCGTCCGGTTTAGGCCCACAAGATATGAGTGCGGCCGAACTCTATGACGGCTTCAGCCCTTCCACTTTGTACTGGCTTGAGGCGGCAGGATTCTGTGGAGAAGGTGAAGCGTATGCTTTTATTCAAGACGGGCGAATTGCCCTAGAAGGCCCACTGCCAGTCAATACGTTTGGTGGCAGCCTGAGCGAAGGCCGGCTGCACGGCATGGGCCATATTGCCGAAGCGGTCATGCAAGTGACAGACCGAGCCGAGAAGCGCCAAGTTCCGAATGCGTCGGCAGTATGTGCGATTGACGGCTCGCCTATGTTACGTGGCAGCGGCCTCGTGGTGACACGGGAGCCGTAACGGGCGAATATAGACTCGGCCTGAGACCCCAAACCCCAAGAGCGAACATCTGATAGGAAAGCCTAGTGCACACACTGAGGAGTGAGCATGACAAAAGCCAATAAATTAATGGCGGTGGGCCTTCTCCTGAGCGGGTTTCTTCTCAACGGACTAGGAAGTAGTAAGGCCGCTCCTGTGGAATTAGGCAAGATACAATGGGGACGAGACCTCGATCATGCCCTGCTGGCTGCCCAAACATCAGGTAAGCCCGTTTTTGTCCTTTTTCAGGAAGTGCCTGGTTGTCAGACCTGTGTCTCATTTGGGGAACAGGTGTTGAGCCATCCCCTTCCTGTGGAGGCGATTGAGACCGCGTTTGAGCCGGTGTTTGTGTATAATAACAAATCGGGTAAGGATGCGGAGATCCTGCGACGGCTACGGAGAGCCGGCATGGAATAATCCGGTCGTTCGCTTGCTCGACCAAGCTAGTAAGGATCTCTTACCTCGGGTGCCGGTATTTGGACACCGTATGAAATTGGGACACGCATGGTCACAGCCTTAGAGCATCGGGAACAACCCATTCCTACCTATCTGCGCACTGCGCTTGATGAGTTGCGCCCTCGGCGGGAACGACGGGCGAGTTTTGCCGTGCCGTGCTTTTGGAGTGGAGAAGCGTGTGTAGGCCAAATCCCAGGGTTGTTAGGCAGTCGGGTCGGATTTCTCGAAGGTCGCGAGGTTGTGGAAGTTCGGTTTGATCCAGATGAGATTTCGTACGTAACACTTCTTCAAGAGGTTCATGGACGTGGCTGTGCCAGCAGCATTTTCGTCCAAAGCAAGGAAGAAGAACAGCTCGCGCGCTCAGTATTTGCAGAGCGCGTGCACTATAGTCGAGCCCGCTTGCGTCTCGCCAAAGCAGCAGATCAAAAATATGCTCTGCAGCGGACGTCCTTGCGACTAGTCGATCTCTCGCCTCGTCAGGCCCTGCGAGCCAATGCTGCCGTGGCAAGCGGCGCCTCTCCGGTACGATTTCTCAGTCCGAGTCAACAAGCCCAAGCCGGACTTGGCGCTGCACGCGAGACCGAATCGTGAACAAGACGAAGGAGGCTGTATGAACCGGAGACAATTCGTCGTTTCTGTTGCTGCTATACTGTTGTTGCTCAGTAGTGTACCCGCCGCCCGCCAGCCTTCGGCACGGGACACTGTTCTTTTGGATGCGCTGGTCAGTAATCTCACCCACTTGGCACCGGGTACGCGTGAGAGAGCCCTCGGCGCTCTGGACGACCTCGGAGACCCCCGAGCCATTCCCGCCCTCATTGAGCTGCTGCGCTTCGACGCAGGCGAAGCACCACTTATCACTGGGATTTTGGAACGCCTCGCCAAAGAGCACCTCGCCGGCGAGCGCCTCGGTCTGGAGTGGGCCGACTGGGTCGAGTGGCTTCAGAAACATGACGAAATCCATCCCAACCCTGGGTTTCGGGCTTGGAAAGCCCACCTGTTTAGCCGGATCGATCCTAACTTTGACTCCTTTCTTGCGGCCGACCTCCCACACCGGGTACGGATCGAGGAAATAGTCTGGGGCGGTGTCCGTAAAGGTCACATTCCCGCCCTTACAAATCCAGCCCATATTAAACCCGAAGAGGCGGTCTATTTGACCCCACAGGAGCTCGTCTTCGGCATTTCGATCAATGGCGATCACCGTGCTTATCCACTGCGCATTCTGGATTGGCACGAGATGTTCAATGATGTGGTAGGAGGGAAGCCTGTCTCCCTCTCGTATTGAACGTTGTGTGGATCAGGCATCCTGTACGATACCACCGTGGGTGGGACGACATATACATTTGGTTCTTCCGGTTTTCTGTTTCGCAGCAATAAACTCATGTACGACTATCAAACCGATAGTCTGTGGCACAATCTGACCGGAGAGCCGGTGGTCGGCAAATTGGCTCACAGCAGGATCAAATTGAAGGTCTTACCCGTTGTCATCACAACGTGGGAAAAGTGGCTTTCCAGCCATCCGGATACCGTTGTCCTGGATATTAAGACTGGCTTTGATCGCCCTTACGCTCCAGGGCAGCCCTATGGCAAGTACTTTGCCAGTCCGGATACCATGTTCCCCGTTTCTCCTCGGAACCGCCGCCTTGCGCCCAAGAGTTATGTTTTTGCTGTACGCCTCAACAACCAGCCGCGTGCCTATCCGTTAGAGGTCCTGCAAGCAAAGCGCGTAGTCAACGATACTGTAGCCGGGGTCAATCTCGCCATTCTTGCGGAGCCCCAGGCGCGCACGGTGCGTGCATACGAACGCAAGGATTATACGTTCGGTCCATTCGGTCCATTCGATCTTGGGGAGACGCTGACTTCTGTGGCCGAACTCACAAGCAAAGAAGTGTGGCAGGTTCACGAAGAATATCTGCTCAATCCACGCACTGAGGAACAGCTCGCGCGAGTCGGCGGGCATGTCTCGTATTGGTTTGGCTGGTATGCATTTTACCCGACTACGGAGGTGTATGCTCCGTAGTCTTTCGGTATGCAGGTTTAGGTTTCAGCCGATCACCCATTACCGACCGCGGCCGTCTTCTCGTCCGGCATCAGCCACGTAAACACCAGCGTCCCGATACCACCCGCCAGCGCACCAAAGCCAAACAAGGGCCGCAGGCCGATAACGTCCGATAACAGGCCCGCCAACACCGGGCCGAGCATCATGCCGGCGCTGAGCGCCATATTGAGCACGCCCATAATGGCACCCATGCCGCCCCGCTGGCCTTCTTCGGCCGCAATCGCGGTCAATGCCGGTCCGGCTAGGGCCCCCATGATCCCGCTGAAGCCGCTGATAAGCAGCAAATCCAAAAAGCTGTGGGAAAAAAGGATGGTCACAAAAGCAAAGGAGGCCAGATAGCCGCTGATAATGATGAGGGTCCGCTTACTATAGCGATCGGCCAGCCGCCCAAACGGTACCTGGACCAGGCTGTTCGCCAGCATATAGACGGCCATGATAATGCCTATGCGGGATTGGCTGATGTGTAACACTTCAACCGCAAGCAGCGGCAAGAAAGAGAACCACAGCCCCATCTGAATGGCCGTCACCATACGATACAGGGCTATCCCACGCACACCGGGCCGGCTCAAGAGTTCACGGTAGGACGGTGGTTGTTGCCGCGCCTCGTGAGCGGAGCGGACCTCGTCCAAAAAGAAGAAGACAAAGACAAAGGCTACGAGGTTCAAGCCGCCCATGAGATAAAAACTGGCAGCCATACCATACGTGTCGCTCAGCCACCCCCCGGCCAGGGGACCAATGCCGATACTGCTCGTTAAAAACAGATTAAAGATACCCATCAACTCGCCCCGTTTTTCCGGCGGAGCGAGATCACCCACATATGCCGCGGCGATGGGGAGAATGAGTGCAACCGCAAGGCCTTGAAAAAACCGGCCTAGGGTCAAATACATAATATTGGGGGCATACACATAGGCCAGGGAGGTCAGACTGCTCAACAACAGCCCGGCGGCAATAAACGCCTTGCGCCCACGTTGATCTGACAGCCGACCGATGGTGGGCATGAAGGTCATCTGGGCCAGAGGAAAACTGGCGAAAAAGACGCCGATGCTGACCCCGGTCGCGCCCAGCGTCTTAGCATAAATAGGCATGAACGGAATGACGATGCCCATGCCGAGCATAGAAGTGAAAATCGCCAGATTCAGAGTATAAGAAATACGCCAGTTCAAAATGCGGATTCCAGAGGGCCCAGAGAGCCCGGAGAACTTTGTTGTTTCATAGGTCTGTGTGTATCACAAGGCAGACCTCCCGCTTTCCTCCGCGTACTGCTTTCTGCTATGAAAACACCTGTAGGCTGCGTTCTACAGACCAAAAAAAATCTAAGGACGGAGAAAGAGCTATGTTCAATCACCCGGTCATTTCTGCTGACGGCCATATAGATATTCCGTGTTTGCCCGCCGATTTGTTTACCGCCAATGCCCCGGCGCATTTAAAGGATAGAGTGCCCAAGGTCGTCGATACCTCGGAGGGGAAAACCTGGGTCGCCCATAATGGGACCAGCATGGGTCTGGCTGGCGGCATGGGCTCGGCCGGCCGCAAATACATTCCCGGCCAGATCCAGCGCGCCGACCGCATGGCTGCGACCGGCCTGTACGAAGACCAAAGTAACGGCATTATGCGCACCACCGTGCCTGAACTGCGGATCAAGGATCAGGAACGTGACGGGGTGGTCGGCGAAGTGGTCTACGGCATTCTGGGTGCGGCGTCTCGGATTGATGATCCTGAAGTGACGGATGCAGTCGTGCAGATCTATAACGACTTTGCCGCAGACTTTTGCAAAGCGGTCCCAGGTCGTTTTGCCGCAGTGGCGAGTTTACCCGCCTCTTCGCCGGAGAAAACCGCCCAGGAAATTCGGCGCTGCGCCAAGCTCGGCCTCAAAGGCGCGGAATTACCCGTCCGCCACGACATGATGCCGTTGTGGCATCTTGACTGGAATCCAGTCTGGGAGGCCTCACACGATACGGGTATTCCCGTTCATCTGCATACCATTGGACCCAAGCTCGATATGACCTGGGCCACAGACCACCGCTCCAAGCGGATGTGGCTGGCTACGGTTCTGACCGAGTTTCAGATTGCCACCGCGGGCTTTATTGGCGCGGTTATCTATGGCGGCGCGTTGGAACGCTATCCCCAGTGCAAAGTCGTGATCGGCGAAGCCGGCATAGGCTGGATCCCGTATGTGTTGGAACGCATGGACTATGAGTGGGAGGATCAGTTTCAAGATCTCGAACTCAAAATGAAGCCCAGCGAGTACTGGTATCGGCAGATGTATGCGACCTTTCAGCAGGATCAGACCGGCCTGGATATGATCGAACGCGTGGGCGTGGATAACGTCATGTGGGGCTCAGACTTTCCTCATCCGGATGGCGTCTGGCCCGACTCGCAAGAGTTTTTGCAAAAGCAACTCAGCCATCTGTCTGCAGACGTACAACGCAAGCTTGTGTACGAAAACGTGGCCAAGCTGTATGGCTTCCCCATGGAGCAGTAAGGAGAGAGCAATGAAAATCATTCCCATCCCTGTGTTGTCAGATAATTACGCGTATCTCATCATAGACGAGGCGACGAACGAGGCCGGCGTGGTCGATCCATCCGAGGCAGGGCCTGTCGCTGAGGTCATCAAACGCGAGGGCGTCACTTTCACCACGATTATCAATACCCACCATCACTGGGACCACGTCGGGGGCAATAAAGAATTGGTCCAAGAGTTCCCAGCCCTCAAGGTGTACGGCCATAAGCGTGACGAGACCCGCACGCCGTGTATTACGAATATGATTGATGAAGGCGACACGGTCCGGATTGGGCATCTTGAGGCACGCTTTCTCTTTGTCCCGTGTCATACCAGTGGCCATATTGTGGCGTATTTCGAAGCCGAGAAATCGATGTTCACCGGTGACACGCTCTTCATCGCCGGCTGTGGACGCCTGTTTGAAGGCACGGCGGCCGATATGCACGCCAACATGGTCAAGCTGATGCAGTTGCCCGACGATACCAAGATCTACTTCGGACATGAGTATACGGTCAAGAATCTTCAGTTTGCTCTGACGCTGGAACCGAATAATATCAAGGTCCAAGAAAAATTACGCTGGGCTCAGGAGATGGGAGCAAAAAACCAATCGACCATCCCAGGCACGGTTGCAGAGGAAAAAGAAATTAACCCTTTTGTGCGCGTTGACAGTGCGGAACTCCAGGAGCACGTCAAGAAAGAATTCCCTCAGATCGCGCTCGACCCCGTCTCGGTGTTAGAGAAGACGCGCTATCTCAAGGATAATTTCTAAATACAGTAGAGAAGAAAGATGATGGGGAAGAACCCTCGCCGCTCATTCTTGCTTTGTACTGTCAGCCTGTTCTTCTGCGCGTGTAGCTTGTTCGATAATTCTGTTATCGAACAGCAGCGGGCTGAAATCGAGTCTTTACGACAAGACGCCGAACAGCTGCGGCAGGAGACCGAGGCGCTCAGACAGCAGACCGCTCAACAAGCGCAGCAAAACACGGCGTGCAATCGGGCCTTTAGTGATTTTGATGCGGCCCGCAAAGCGACCGAGGATACGGACGCGGCCGCGTACTACAAAGCTGGACTGGGAATCTGCCCGGATGATGACGTTGCGCACTATGAGCTAGGCGAAGTCTATCTGCGTCTCGACCAGACCGATGCGGCACTCGCTGAATTCAAAGAGGCCGTGCGCATCAACCCCAAGTTCTCCCGCGCCCAGCGACAGCTGGATAAGCACCAAGGAGCCGCTTCGGCTCCGCCGCCGTAAACGCCGGGGCGGCTCACGAACCGCCCCGGCTCTCTTTTGCCTTCGCTTCAGCGATACAAGACATCCTTGACAGCCCGCACGACTTTTTCAATATTGGGCACCACCTCATGCTCAAGATTCTTCGCATACGGCATGGGCACGTCTTCTCCCGTCACACGAACGACGGGGGCATCCAAATAGTCGAAGCCTTCTTTGGTGATTCGGTAGGCGATCTCAGCCCCAAGGCCGGCAAACGGCCAGCCTTCTTCCACGATGATACACCGGTTCGTTTTCTTGACTGAGTCAAAGATCATACGGTCGTCGAGTGGACGTAAGGTCCGAGGATCAATGACCTCCAATTCGATGCCGTCCTTGGCCAGTTCCGTGGCCGTATCCAACGCCACATGGACCATCTTTGACCACGCCACTATGGTTACATCTTTGCCTGCTCGTTTGACTTCGCCTTGGCCGAGAGGGATCCGGAACTCCTCTTCCGGCACCGGTCCCTTGCGGCCATATAACGTCTCTGCCTCGATAAAGATCACCGGGTTCTCGTCTCGGATGGCTGTCTTGAGCAGGCCCTTGGCGTCAGCCGGCGTTGAGGGTGCAACCACTTTCAGGCCGGGCACATAGGCATACAGACCTTCCACGGCCTGAGAGTGCTGGGCGCCAAGCTGGTGCGCGGATCCACCCGGGCCGCGAAACACGATGGGCAGGGTAATTTGGCCACCCGACATATAGCGCAGTTTGGCCGCGTTATTGACCAGTTGGTCGTAGGCACACAACGAGAAATTCCACGTCATGAACTCAATGATGGGTCGCAGCCCAACCATGGCCGCCCCAATGCCGACACCGGCGAACCCGGTTTCGGCAATAGGTGTGTCGACAACGCGCCGCTCGCCGAATCGGTCGAGCAATCCTTCTGAGACTTTATACGCCCCATTATAATGGCCGACCTCTTCTCCCATCAGGAACACCCGTTCGTCGCGTTCCATCTCTTCGGCCATCGCCTCTCGCACCGCTACTCGGTATGTCAGCTCTCGCATACGCGCTCTTCCTCTTCACTTTTACGGATTCGCTATGTCCCGAATGTAATGGCTTCGCTTCTCTTCCAGGCAATCAATACGAGAATACGCGCTCTATACATGCGCCTGGCGACGAGACTTTGAGACGGGGAGTGCGTGCTTTTCCTGATCCTGTTACGGCGGTTCGTAATAGATATCATCGAACAGAGTAGACGTTTCAGGTGGGGCGGCCGCATCTGCAAACGCGACCGCGTCGGCAACCGCTTGCTTAGCCTCATCGTCAATGGCTTTCAGCTGTTCTTCATTGGCAATCCCTAAGGCGTAGATCCGGTCTGCCAAAAGCCGGATAGGATCGCGCTCCATCCATTTCTTGACTTCTTCTTTGGTCCGATACTTGGCCGGATCGGACATCGAGTGGCCACGAAAGCGATAGGTCTTGGCCTCGACTAAAATAGGCAGGCTTTTAGTCCGCGCCCGCTTGGCTGCTCGTCGCACTGTTTCTCTGACCTCAAGCACGTCGTCGCCGTTCACAATCTCCTGTGCCATGGGGTAGCCTTTGGCGCGGACGGCAACATCCTCAACCGACAGGGTACGGTACAACGGTGTTCCCATGGAATATAAATTATTCTCACAGATAAAAACCACGGGGAGTTTCCACAGTGCAGCGAGCGACAGCCCTTCGTGGAAAGCACCCATATTGGCCGTGCCTTCACCAAAGAAACACAGCGTGACATCCGGCTCACCACGATATTTTGCGGCAAAGGCAATACCGACGGCAATCGGGATATGGCCGCCCACAATGGCATGGCCGCCCATAAAGCGTTTGGCCACATCAAAAAAGTGCATCGAGCCACCCCGGCCTTTGGAACAGCCGTCCGCTTTCCCGAACAGCTCGGCCATAGCCGCCTTCATGTCGCCCACCCGGGCCAGGTAATGGCCGTGATCGCGATAGGTCGCGACAATATAATCCGTAGGTTCAACGGCCGACATCGCCCCAACGGCAACCGCCTCCTGGCCGTTATACAGATGCAGGAAGCCGCCTATTTTGCCCCGCGAGTATGAACGTGCCGCTTCTTCCTCAAAGCGACGGATGCGTATCATACCCCGGTAGAGTCCGAGCATCAGGGTTTTATCCATACTGATTCCCCATAGTCAGTTGTCACATTTTCGTGTGTCTTTAGTCAGAGTTAGACACCCTGTCAGCTGGTTGCAAGTGGGTAGCGGCGGAGCCTACTGTGTCTCTAGCGTGGGGCACGTCCCAGTGTTCCAAATGCCTCCGTCTAATGCCCTTTCGGCAGCTTGAGCACACGTTCGGCAATGATATTACGCTGGATCTCCGAGGTGCCAGCCTCAATCGTATTCGCCCGCGAGCGAAGAAAATGATGTTGCCAGCGACCACTCTCTACGGCCCACAGCGACGTGCGCACAAGCTGACTATACGCGCCTTCTAACGTCATGGCGGTCTCTTGCATGCGTTGGTTCAACTCACTCCAACCGAGCTTCAGAATAGAGCCTTCCGGACCGGGCGTTCCCCCGCGCAGCAAGCGCGTAAAATTCCGAAAGCAGTTATACTTGAGAATCTCAACGTCAATATAGTGCTGGGCCAGCTGCTGGCGGACGAGCGGATTGTGTGCGGCGGGTTGGTTTCCCATAGGAGACTTTTTTGCCAAAGCAACCAGATTATCCAAGACAATGCGAAAACGCGCCTGGGTTCCAAACGACGCGGTTCCACGCTCGTTCATGAGCGTCGTTAACGCAACGCCCCAGCCGTTGTTCAACTCGCCCACCAGGTTCCGGCGCGGCACGCGTACGTCTTCAAGAAAGACTTCATTAAAATCTGCATCCCCGGTCATCTGCCGGAGTGGTTTGACTATCACGCCGGGGCTTTTCATATCAACCAGAATATAAGACATGCCGCGATGTTTCGGCGCATCAGGGTCGGTCCGCACCAGCAGCATGCACCAGTCGGACACATGCGCCAGACTCGTCCACACTTTTTGTCCGTTCACGATGAACTCATCGCCCCTAAGTTCGGCGCGCGTGCGTACCGAGGCTACATCCGATCCTGAGTCAGGCTCAGAAAATCCCTGACACCAGATTTCTTCGCAGTTCAGAATCTTGGGCAAATAGCGCTGTTTCTGTTCTTCTGTGCCATGCACGATAATCGTTGGTCCGGCCATGCCCAGTCCTAGAACATTCAGCGGACCGGGAGCCTCGACGCGAGCCATTTCTTCGTTAAAGATCGCCATTTCGATCATGGACGCCCCGCGCCCACCGTACTCTTTAGGCCAGGACAGGCCTAAATATCCGCCTGCATGCAAACGGCGCTGCCAGCTGCGCAGAAATTCCAGCCGAGATTCTCCCTTTGGCATTTTAAAAGAAGTCCCCCAGCCGTCGGGCAGATTGCCTTGCAGCCAGTCACGCAGGTCTTGGCGGAATTGTTCTTCCTCAGGAGAAAACGACAGGTCCATATCCCCTCCTCTCTTGTGTGCATGGCGCCGTTGTGCGGAAAAAGCAAGGGTGGTGTCTCTGGCCTGAACTCGTGCACGTACGGACTTTTCCGCGATCCGCTGCATGAGAGGCGGCGTGCAAGGTCGCCATGTGCGCGGGGCCAAAGTCACCGTGTACACCAACAGCGCCGATGACGTGACCTACACGACCGGCGGCGACTTGACCAACCTGCCGCCGAAGATGCTCCCAGAAGATCCGGGCCGTCCTGGCCGAGAAGAAAGAGCCTTACACCTCGCACGAAATGGTGATTGTGGCAGGCCCTCACCTCATACTGCGGATATTTCGTGAACATTGCCGACTGACGTCCGACAGTCGGATGATACGGATGATAGCCGGTAGTAGTCTCAAGGTGACACAAAAGGCACCGCAATGCCTTTTGAAGCAGGCTATGACATCAGGACCTTACAGGCGTGACTCGGCCATCGTGACGGGAGCATGACAATGGTCTATACTGATACGCTAAATTATGGAAAACGAGAGGGTACAGCCCTACGGATCGACTTTGAGCGAGATAGGCCATGCAGGCCAAGAACACCAACGAGAGGGCAAGGGGTGAAATGGCTCGATGGATGGCGGACAAACGAAAACGCGATATCCAGCCAGCGCGGCGCAGGCCTAGGGGACACCCTCAAAGGCGGGTTTGGGAACTGTACTAGGATCATGGAATGAGGAGGAGAGGATGGCTGAGGAGATAAGCAGACAGATAGAGATGCAGGGGCAGTATAATCAGAGTGATGTGTAAAAGTGGATGAAAATTGTCATCGCAAATATATGAACAACTAAGCCGGCTGAAGGCATACCATTACTTATACCTAGAACGTTTGTTATAATCGATTGTGAGCTAAAGATTAATGGTAATATTTGTTTTTATCGCAGTTCATTGGTATTCATCTTTGTTTTTCCAAACCTTTTTTCATCATAGGTATGCTGCCCATCAGATGTTCGATATGTCGAAATCATGGGAAAAAGTATTTTTTGTCTTCTCATTTATTGCGCAAGGATCATCCTATTTAAGCCCGTATGCCTACGGGATTTTGCATCGCATGCATCATGCTTTTGCCGATACGGAAAATGATCCTCATTCTCCCAAATATGATAAAAACTTATTTGCGATGATGTGGCGGACTAAAGTCTTCTATTCCGACATTTTCCACGAAAGAGTCGAAGTGGAAAAGCGATTTAAAGAGGGCGTACCGAAATGGTTATCCTTTGAAAATTTTGCAAAGAGTTGGACGGTAAGATTTGTCTGGATAACGTTTTACACTGGATTCTATATCGTATTTGCTACAGAATGGTGGATGTATCTATTCCTACCGATGCATTTCATTATGGGACCATTACATGGTGCCGTAATAAATTGGTTTGCACATAAATATGGTTATACCAACTTTGACCTTGGGGATACTTCCAAAAACCTCCTGCCCTTTGATTTTCTTATGCTAGGAGAGAGTTACCATAATAATCATCACAAATTTAGCCACAGCGCCAACTTTGGCTATAGGTGGTTTGAATTTGACCCTATTTATCCCGTCATTGGATTATTTGACAAATTGAAAATTATACAATTAAAAGCCTAGAACTGCCGCCCGGCATGGATCAAATGCCATGAATCAAATGCATGGGCAGCTGAATCGAAAAATAATACACCAGCCGAGACAAAAGAGCTTTTGTCTCGGCTGAAAAATGGTCGTTATAACCTCGTCCTTGCCTAAACGTTCAATACAATCTGGCAACGAGGAAGATCGCCCTCCAGCCCCCACACCGCCCAACATCCGGGCCCGCAGATGGGTCTGCACCGCCCAGCGAGGTTGCCTCATTTTTTGCTGTAGAGTTAAACGGGTAAGTTGGAAAGTGCCCCCAGGCCTGAATTTTGGGTTAAGATATATTATTTTCGCACAGTAGTAAAAATGGAGGCTCCAGGATGGCGGAACTCAAACGGCAGGTACTACTCGTGGGCAGTATGCCTTTTGCGAGCGAAGAAGATGCTATGAGTCATGCACTGGATGTCCTAGGTGCGGGCTTATGGGCTCTGCCGGATGGAGAGATAGGCGAGAAATCAGAGAAATATCCGTTGGGAAATCGAGCCGCGTGGATACAGGCCATCATCGATGTTTGCGAACAGGACACTGAAAATTGGGAAGTTGTCCATCCAGGAGTTCGTGGTAAGTCAGGATTTCCAACGGGTTACGATAGCGGTCCACGCCTCAAACCCAAGCGTTCGCCCGCTGACATGCATAAGCATCTTAACATTCGCTGGTTGGAGTATTTCCAGAAGAGCTACCCCATCTTTAAGCGGCTGCGTGAGCAGCGCGGCATGACCGATCTCAAGTTCCAAGTCGGGCTCCCAACAGGGATGGGGAGCACATTTGGTCTGATGGGCCCGATTAATGGCTTACGCTACGCCTCAGCATTCAATAAGCGCATGGCTTTCGAAGCCAATGAGATGCTCAAGATCGCCGATCCGGGCGATCTTATTTTTCAGTTAGAAGTGCCGGGCGAACTGGCAATGGCGTACCGAATGCCAAAATTCTTGGTAAATTTCTCTCTGCGTACAGTGCTAGGATTGATTCAACAGATTGAGCCAAAAGCGCCCTTCGGTATTCACTTCTGTTTTGGCGACCTCAACAATGAAGCACTTACCACAGCTGACACCCTGGACAAAATGGTCCACTTTTCCAATCGGTTAGTAGACAAATGGCCAAAAACCCATGAAGTATGTTACCTACACTACCCGCTGGCTGAAGCGGCAGACCCGCCTCCATTGGAGGCCGCTTATTACGAGGCGCTGAAAAACATTATATTACCGCCCCAGGTGCGTTTTGTTGCCGGATTTGTCCACGATAAGCGCTCAGAAGCTGAGCACCAGCAGATATTGGAAACAATTGAAGGTATCCGTGGACATACAGTCGATGTTGCTTGCTCGTGTGGGCTGGGACGCCGTACGCCCGCAATTGCCGAGGCTCTGATCGAAACGTCCCATAAATTGACAATGATTTAACTCATTGTCAATAAAGAATACGCTCCATCATCACCCCGCCCTACCCCCGCCGTACGCCTTCGAGCATTTCTCGCGCATGACTACGGGCTTCAGCCGTGATTTCGACACCGCCTAACATGCGAGCCAATTCTTGGAGCCGTTCAGGCTGAGCGAGGCGTTTGGCCGAAGAGACGCTACGGCCTTTGATCACCTTCTTGACAACCGTATAGGCATGATCGGCAAAAGCCGCGATCTGGGGCAAATGGGTAATACACAATATTTGGTGCTGCGCGGCCAGCGCCTTGAGACGACGACCCACGACCTCAGCCACCGCGCCGCCGATACCGGCGTCCACCTCGTCAAAAATCAAGGTCGGCGTCGCCTCCGCCGCTGCACTCAGGGCTTTCAGTGCCAGCATGAGTCGAGACAGCTCGCCACCCGAGGCAACCTGAATGAGCGGCAAGAGGGGCTCACCCGGGTTTGCGGACAAATAGAATTCGACCTGATCGAAACCGCTTTGTGTCAAGCGTTGACCATTTTGAATAAACGGGGCAGCGGCGGCGCCGTGAGTCTCCTGCTGCTGAAAGTGCACGTCAAAACTCGCGCCGAGCAGGCCGAGTCGAGCCAACTCGGCCTGGATATTTTGTTCCAAGCGCTGAGCAGTCGTGTGGCGTTCTTTGGAAAGTGTCTTTGCCCAGGTCCAAGCCGCATGCGCCGCCTGCTCGACTTCTTGTTGCAGGGTCGCAATAGTTTCGGCACCGCCATCGATGTGTTCCAGTTCTTGTTCAAGTTCTGCGTAGCGAGCCAGGATCGCCTCGATACTGCCGCCATATTTTTTCTTGAGACGAGAGATCAGCCCCAGCCGGGCATCGATGTCTTCTAACCGCTCAGGATGCGGGCTCAGATGCTCGCCATACTTGCGCAGGAAGAGTGCAGCTTCTTCGACTTGGGCCAGCCCATCACTGAGCAGCGACAGCACTTCGTTCAGGCTCGTATCGACCTGCACCAGTTCGCGCAGTTGCGACAAAAGCCGTCCAATCTGGTCGGTCACCGCGTCTTCCCCCGCCGAGAGCACTTCTTCTCCACCAGATGCGACGTGGTATAACTTCTCCGCATTCAGCAGAATGGTACGTTCTTGGCGCAGGGTCTCTTCTTCTCCAGGCTGTAACGCCATGCGACGGATTTCATCCGCCTGAAAACGAACCAGGTCTTGCCTGGCCTCAGCCGCCTCTTTCCCCTCGGTCAGCGCGCACAAACGTTCCCACGCACGGTGCAGGGCATGATACCGGTCGGCCATTTCGTGGGTTCGTGCAGCGGCATCCGCGAAACCATCGAGCAATTGCAGGACGGAGTCGGGCTCGCGTAAGACCTGCTGCTCCTGCTGGCCATAGATCTGCATCAGTCCGGCACCAACCTGACGTAAGATGGCCACCGTCGTCAGTGCACCGTTCAGATACACCCGGCTGCGTCCACTGTGCACAAGGACGCGGCGGATGATCAGTTCTTCCTCGTCACGCGCCGCGTGCTTTTCGAGTACGCCGTGTTCTTCAAGAACGTGCGCTACGCGGCCATCCTCTACACTAAAGACCGCTTCCACGACGGCCTCTTTGGTATCACGTCGGATCAGATCTGCAGTCGCCCGGCTACCGAGGGCTAGGCCGATCGCCTGCATCAGCAAACTCTTGCCTGCCCCGGTCTCGCCGGTGATGACATTCAAGCCAGACTCGAACGACAGTTCGAGGTCATCTATCAGGGCCAAATTTTTAACATGCAGGTGACGCAGCATACGGCTATGTCCTGGCCGCTATTGTAGCCAGCTTCCTCCGTCCGTCCACTGCTATTGGATGGGAAACCTTACACCGCGTTCCGTCGAGAGGTTTCTTCCAACCGGTCGCTCAGCATCTTCGCGATATTCAAGAATAACCGTGCTCCGATACCCGGATAGCGCTTCTGCATGCGCGACAGGAAACGCTGATCAACGGCAATTGCCTCCACATCATCGACCGCAATGACATCAGCCGTGCGCTGGTTCTGACGAATAAGCGCCATCTCCCCAATTACATCACCCCGGCCCATAGTCCGCAGCAGTTTCGACTGTCCGTCGATATTGAGCCGCGCATCGGCTGTGCCGTTGATCAGCACAAACATCTCCGTGCCCATGTCCCCCTGCCGGATAATATACTCACCTTTGGCAAACGTGCGAAACTCGCCCATCAGTGTCACGATCTTGGCTTGCAGAGGACGCAGCCCTTCAAAGAGCGGGATCGTCTTATGCGGCTCACGCCCAAGTTTGAGATACAGCACTTCCCATAGCGTGATGATCTTTGTTGTGGCTAGCAGGGCCGGGAGCAGAATGACATCGGCACCAAAGGCCACAACCATAGTTGCCGCTGACAGCAGCCCAAACTCCTGAATGGGGACAAAGGTCGAGAACCACCACAACACCAGAAAGCCGAGGAGTAGAATCACCGAGGCGTATAAGCTCGGTTTCCCGACCGTACCCAAGGTCCGCAGGAGGGCCGTCTCCTGATCCGGGGCAGAGTGCACCTCAGCACTCAGCCGTGTCATCAAATGCACCGTATTATCAACCGCAATACCCAGCGCGATAGAAGCGATAATACTCGTGCCGAGATTCAGGACTGCGCCTGACACACCCATCAAACCAAAGAAAATGATGATAGGGAAAATATTCGGCACCATCGCAATCAGCCCCACCCGGGCGGACAAAAACATGGCCGACATAATGATGAAGATCACTCCGGCAGCCAGAGACAGACTTCTAATCTGTCCGGTAATAATATCGCCCGTGGTCTTGGTCAGGAGAATCAGGTTCCCGGTGGGATGGACTTTGAGGTCGGGCGGAAAATGCTCCTGAGCATAGGCGTTAATCGCATCAACCGTATCCGAGATATCGCTCGAACGTGACAAGGTGGTGCGGACCAGGATATTCGAGCGAGCGAAATCCGGACTCGCCACAGACTTAAAACTGTTCGGGCTGCTGCTCACTAGCTGCATCACCGCCCGCAGCTGAGAAGGCTCTTCCCAAAAGGTTTTGGGGTTCTCCGGAGGTGGAAGCATAATGATTTTCCCATCCGGGCCGACCATAATATCGCCCCCACCTGACTGCGCCCCACGGTCGAGCAGCTCACAATAATCGACAAACGATACCGTTTTATCTACGCCGGGCAGGCCGTCGATATACAGCTGCAGGTCCTTGATGCGGCGCAGAGTATCCCACTGCTTCATGACATTTTTTTCTTCGCCGTCGATCACCACATAGAACGCCATGCTACCCACAAGATGTTCGTTAATGGCATCCGTAGCTTGACGAATGGGGTCATTCGGCCGGAAGAAAGACTCGAAATTGGAGTCCACTCGGATTGAGAAAAGTTGCCATACCGCCGCAACGGCGAGGATCATCGACACACCGATCACAGCCCGCCGATTATGAATGGCAAAGCGGCCAACACCTCGGAGTCCGGCTGTCACCCCAGGGGCAAAATCTTCAGCCCGCTTGGAAGGCAGGCGCAGCTGGGTCAACAACGCCGGCACAAGTGTAATCGATAGCAGAAAGGCAATCAGGATGCCGATAGACGAAAAAATGCCCATTTCCCGAATGCTGGTCAGAGGATTCACGCCCAATGCCAGAAAGCCGAGTACCGTGGTAAATGCAGCGATCGAAATCGGCGGGCTTGTTCTTTTCAGGGTTTGAAGCACCACGTCCCGGACCGATCCATCCGGCTGGGCCAGCTCATAATACTCAGCAACCATATGCAGAGAGTAAGCTGTGCCCAGAACGAGAATAAGCGGCGGCAGCGCAATACTACCCAGACTCAAGCTGCTGCCGGCCAAGACCATAATGCCCAGCGTCCAAATCAGGCTGACAATGACGGTGAGCGCGGGCAGTAAGACACCCCGAGCTGACCGAAAGCTGAAGAAGAGAACAACGATGATCGCCAGCAGGGTGAGGGGGATAAAGCGCGCCTGATCTTCTCGCATGACCTGGGCCGAGTAGACCTTAAAACGCGGTAAGCCGTTATAAAAAATCCGCTCCGGTCCGGTTTGGCGTTCTTTTTCGAGGATGGCCTCGATCTGTCCGTCTATCCTGCGCGCTATAACCTCGTCGCCGGTCGTGTCGCTAAAGAAGATATTGACCGCCGCAGCCTTGCCGTCTTCAGAAACAAAATTCTTGAGATAGATGGGCAGATCCGCCAGCTTTTCTCGCAGTGTATCCAGACCCTCCTGCGTTGTTGGAATGATGCCCACAAGCGGCGGCGGATCCATCACGTCCGCTATCGGGTCAATCGCATTCGCCAGGCTGGCCACCTCCTGCACGCCCTCGATTTTCCCCAGTTCAGTTGTCAGTCGCTGAAGCTTGCGCAATACGTCTGGGGTATAGATGTCGTCAGCCAGCACGCCGACCACGCCGACTTCGTCGCTGCCGAATAGCGTCCGGACGTCATCATAGTAGCGACCAGCGGGATCATTCTGGGGCAGCAGACTTTCGACCGAGCCGTCGAGCCGGATGTCCTTTGCGAAGGAACCGAAGACACAGGTAAGAAGGAAAATCACGAGAAGGAGGACCCTGGCTCGGTTCACCACCAGTAGATAGAGTCGTTCCATAATTAAGACGGCATATATAGGAAACGGGGAGCAAGTGCGAGAGGGAAAATGGCTTGGAACAAAAAGTGCAGGAAATTTGTCTACTCTGTTGCCCGTAAATACGGACAAGCCAGATACGGGGCTCCCTTATCCCCGCGTACAAAATTTGCTAGCTTTTTTCGGTGACTCAGAATGTACGTGACACTGCTTGCTCTTCCAGCTCTTCGCTCTTTGTCGGCCGCAAACGAGAACGTACCGTCCTCCAGGCAGCTCCTCAGGACACGACTACAGGGCAAGGTAGTATCGTTTTTCTTATGGGTGAGCCGGGCATAGGCAAGACCCGTTTGGCTGATGACATTGCCACTAGCGCCTGCCAGCAGGGCGTCCTCTCGCTTTGGGGATGGTGATGGCACCCGCGCCTTTTGGCCCTGGGTCCAAATCATCCGTACCTATGTCCAGCAGCATGATCCCACTGTTATCGCGACCCTGATGGGGGCTGGGGCGGCCGATATCGCTCGCGTCGTGCCAGACCTTTACACCGCATTGCCCCATCTCCCCCAGCTCCCCGCTCTCCAACCGTGACACATTACGCACCGGCCTCAACTGCCGGTGTGGACGTGAGTAGCCGTGGGCAGGAGTGGTGATGGTGTGGAGTCTTACGGAGGCCCAACAGGCGTGTAGCGACGCCAGTTTTTATGAAGTGGACGACCAACCCTTTACCAGCCCCGGCAAGCAAAATGGCCGCATCTATCATGGCAAAGTATCGGGTTCCTCGGGCTCTCAAACTTTCAACCTGGCCCAACATGGTGATGGCCCCTATTACTTTCGGGTCTTGGGCAAATACAAAGGCGGGCAACCAAACAAAGATATCGGTGTCCGCGCCCGGCCGGGCGGTACGCATATCACCCAACCGGAAGACAGCACTGGCGGTTTTACGGGTGGGTGGGAGGCTATCGAGCTGGAGTGATGTACGGCCCCTCCCCTTGGCTGGCCCGGAATCCGTTCCGGTTCGGCATTTGGATCTGGGGCAGGCTGCGGCTATCGAGCACTTCGTTTTCCCGAACGATGCCATTGAGATAGAGCACGAAGGCCGTCAGGGCATACAGCTCCTTCAGCTTGAGAGAGCCAGGTTCGTAAAAAGGCATGGCTCGCGACACATAGTCATAGAGCGTCGTGGCATACGGCCAGAAGCTGCCCACCGTTTGCAATGGGACAGCGGTGGCTAAAGAGCCGTGTCCGCCGACGAGCACATCGTCGGATCCCTCACGTCCGCTTTCGCCATGACAGGCAGCACATTTTTCTAGGAACAGCACCGCGCCCTCTACTGCAGAACCCCGTCCTGGCGGCAACTCCCTCCCGTTTGGCCCAACGGCAACGTCCCATGCCGCTATCTCGGCGACGCCGGGGGGACGGCCGAGACCGAGCCGATCCATCGGCTCTTGGAAGCACACGAGGCTACCCCCTCCCCTGCATACACCAATGAAGACGGTGCCGGCGGCCAGTAAGGTCCACGCTTTAGAAATTATAGACCTCGCCGTCGGCTGAGACCCGCCAGCGCTGGATGGCGTTATAGTGATGAGGCGAGTGGGTCCCG
>CAXXHG010000038.1:0-158014 GCA_963666315.2 Binatia bacterium | reverse complement strand
GCCGTCAACGTGCGGCATCCAGATATCGAGGATGACCAAACTCGGACGCCGCTGGGCAACCAGATCCAACACACCTTCGCCCGAGTCCGCTTCCAGCGTACGAAACCCTTCATCACCCAACACCCCACGTAAAGTCGTCCGAATGTGTTCTTCATCATCCACGATTAAGATCGACTCTTCCATATGGGCTCCTTATATTCCCCGGGTTGCATCTTCGTCCGCGCCAAACGAGGGCGTATCCGGTATTGCACTCGCCACTCGGACATTCCTACGTACCGGCATTTCGATCACAAATCGACTGCCCTGAGGGGTATTGTCTCGCACCCGGATAAACGCCTGATGATCAGCCACAATCGCTGCCACAATGGCCAATCCCAGTCCTGTGCCCTCTTTTTTGGTCGAAAAATACGGTTCAAATAATCGCCCTTTCATCTGCGCAGGAATGCCGCAGCCATTATCAGCGATCTCAAGACGCGCAATCCCCACCGGCTGTAAATATTGTGTCGTCACTTCGATGCGCCCCGCAGTCCCATCCGCTCTTATGCGACAGGCTGCGACCGCATTGTCTAACAGATTGCGGATCACCCGTCGCATGCCTTCGCGGTCAATTTCCAGGGGCGGCAATGATCGGTCCGGGACAAAAGCAAAATCCAAGTCACGATGGGCTTCATAGAGTAAAACCAGGCACTCCTGGGCGAGGGCATTCAGATCATGGGGAATATGGTCTCCGGCCGGTAGCCGGGCAAAGGTGGAAAACTCGTTGACCAAATTTTTAATCGCGTCCACTTCTTGGACAATACTCTGGATACATTCGTCAAACACCGCTGCATCCTCTGTCACTTGTGGCGCAAAACGCCGCCGCAGCCGTTGGGCGGCAAGCTGAATCGGGGTCAGCGGATTCTTAATTTCATGCGCAATTCGACGGGCCACTTCTCGCCAGGCTTCCATGCGTTCAACTTGGACGATCTGGGTCACGTCCTCAAAGAAGCACAGCACGCCCAGGGCATTGCCGCGATCGTCAGGCAAAGATGTCCCGGTGACCAGGAGCGAGAGGACCTGGCCGCCGCGGTCCAGGCGGAGCTGGCCTTGCTGTTCCTGGCTGCCTCTTTTTCCGTTCAGCTCCTGAACGGGCAAAAGCTCACGCACGATACGCCGTACTTCTTGAAAATCATTTACTGGAAAGACCTCACGGTAATCGTGCCCGATGACGTCCGGAGCACGCAGCCCAAGCAAGCGCTCTGCCGCACGGTTCACCGTAGAAAGCCGTCCGTACCGGTCAAACGAGACCACACCGGCGTTAATATTACCCAGTAAGATTTCCATATAGCGTCGCCGGGCTTCGAGTTCCCGGTGGCTCTGTTCGAGCTCTACGGTCATCTGGTTAAAGGCGGATACCAGCGTCCCAATTTCATCCTCACCCTCGCCTTCGATACGATGTGCCCAGTGGCCTTGGGCGACCTCGTGCGTGGCTGCTGATAATTGCTGCAGAGGAACGGTAATCTTTTTCGCCAAATACAGACCGACCCATATCGCCGAAAACACGACCACCATGGTAACCAGAAACATCGTAATCACATAGTTGTTTTTGATGGGCTGCTTGAGGATTTTCAACTGCCGGTATTCACTCAGCGCCTGAACGACTTGCAGGCCTTGTTTGACAATGTCATCAGGCACCTGGGTGCCGACCACCACGACGCCAATGAGTTGCGCTCCGACGACAATGGGCACCCCGCCATATACCAATTCGGCCTGTCCCATAGGCACGATCTGGCGGACCTCTTCGGTCTCAGACAGAATCCGTTCCAAGAGCGCATCGTTGAGTTGTGGAGCGGTCAGCGCGCCACTGGTCTCGGGCGCGTTGGCCAGGAGCGTCAGCCGGGGAGAATAGACAACCAGCTGAGCTAAGCCGCGGCCTTGCTGTTCCAGCGTCATGCGCGCTTGCAAGCCTTCGTACCGAGTCGGCTCAAGCAAATCCTGTGTCGTTATAGTCTGAGATATTGCCCGTGCGTCAACGAGGGCCTCATCCGCAAGGCGGGCGTAGACACCGTCGACCACCTCAAGCGCGCCGCTCAGCGAATTCTCAACACGCAGGGCAAACCAACTCTCAATGGATTTGGTCATAAAACCCACGCCGATGATAAACAGCAGGACCGCCGGGAAAAGCGAAATCGCCAGAAACGCAAGGACGAGACGCGAACGCAGAAACGAGCCAGGTAGCTTACGGCGTCGCTCGTAAAACAGCTTGATCAGATTCCGTCCAACCAGAAAAACGAGCAGGACCAAGAGAATGATATTGAGATTAATCAGAAGAACGAAGGTGATGTTGCTGGCGAGACTGGAACTATCGCTCAGCTGCGGGGAACGACTCTGCAGAAAGGCAAACAGGAAGACGCCGAGCGCCGCGGCGAGGATGACCACGCCCTCCCAGCGCTGGTGACGCTTGTGTTCATCTGATTGTGGCTGGCGAGCTGGGCTTTCCATACACACAGCCATCTAGAACAAGTCGCCCGGCTCTTTTCCACCGGGATAATCAATCTGCAGATGCTGGTACGCTCTCAGCGTTGCCAGACGGCCCCGAGGCGTCCGCTGCAGAAATCCTTCCTGCAAGAGATACGGCTCGTAGACGTCCTCAATCGTATTTTTCTCTTCCCCAATCGCAGCCGCTATGGTCTCTACGCCGACCGGCCCGCCGCTGAATTTTTCAATAATCGTGCGGAGAATCGCCAGGTCCATCTTGTCGAAGCCGGCCTCATCAACTTCCACCAAGGTCAACGCCGCATGGGCGACCTCTCGGGTCACAATAGGTTTATTTTTAACCTGGGCAAAATCGCGCACCCGTCGGAGCAAGCGATTGGCAATCCGAGGCGTTCCACGCGAGCGGCGAGCGATTTCTCCGATTCCGCCGACATCTGTCTCGACCTCAAGAATTGATGCCGACCGCCGAATGATTTGTTCCAGCTCGGACACCTGGTAAAAATCCAATCGAAACGTTGCCCCAAAACGGTCACGCAGTGGAGCAGTCAACAACCCGGCACGTGTGGTTGCGCCGACTAAGGTGAAATGTTTGAGCGGCAGCTTCACTGTTCGTGCCGATGGGCCTTGGCCGACTACAAGATCGAGTTCGAAGTCTTCCATAGCCGGATACAGAAACTCCTCAACCACGTGATTGAGTCGATGAATTTCGTCGATAAAGAGGACGTCGCCTTCTTCCAGATTCGTCAGAATCGCGGCCATATCTCCAGTCCGTTCGATCACGGGTCCGGTCGTTGCTCGGATGGCCACATCCATCTCATGCGCTATGATATGGGCGAGCGAGGTCTTGCCTAATCCAGGTGGGCCGCAAAACAAGAGATGGTCCAGGACGTCGCCCCGCTGCTTTGCGGCCTCAATCGCAATATGCAGATTCTGCTTCGTCCCTTCCTGGCCAATATAGTCCTCAAGGCTGCGTGGTCGGAGCGATCCCTGAGCCCGCCGTTCTTCGAGCCAAGCAGTCTCATCTTCCAGCTGCGGATCAAGGAGCGCCCGCGCAGGGCTTTCCAGCTCCCGCGCAGGGCCTTCCGGATCCCGTGCAGAGCTTTCCAGATCCTGCGTAGGGCTCTCCAGCTCCCGCGCAGGGCTTTCCAGTTTTTCTCCTTTTTCTTTCTGGCTCATGCGCTGAGCCTCCGTAATGATGCTCGGATGACATCTGAAATAGCGGTTGTCCCATTGCGTACTATCTCGCGCACGGTCTTCTCGACTTGGGCCTGACGATAGCCCAGGTTGACAAGGGCGGAGACTGCTTCAGTCGAAAGCGGGTCTGGGGTTCCGGGGGACGCGCCGTTGGCATCTGCGAGCGCGCCGACCTTCTCTTGAAGCTCGACCACCATGCGCTCAGCCGTTTTCTTCCCAACACCGGGAGCCGCAACCAAACGCGTCACGTCGCGTGCGCGCAGCGCAGCTTCAAGTTCATCAACGGGAATCCCAGACAAGATATTTAAGGCCAGCTTGGGCCCAATCCCGCTCACACCGCGCAGCAGCAAAAAACACGACTTTTCCTTTTCTTCGAGGAAGCCGTAGAGCCGGAGCGTATCTTCACGCGTATGCGTATGAATGAGCAAGCTGACCTGCTCTCCTACGCCTGGCAAATGATAGAAGGTTTGTAAGGACACCAGCACCTGATAGCCCACTCCGCCGACATCGACAATGAGCTGCTCAGGCGTCTTTTCGTGTAGTACTCCATGTAGACGCGCAATCATAAGTGTCGCCGGGCGAGACGGTTAGCCACGCTTCTTCTGTTCTGCTGCCAGCATTCGAGCAACAGTCCGCTCGGTAAAAACGTCGCGCAACGAGCACGAACGGGTCCCACTCGTACGCCGCGCATGAACGCCGGCCTGGCGCAACGCATCCGACATGCGTGCCGCCCCACAGTGACAAATCGCCGCAGCCAGGGCATCTGTCGCGTCCAGACTTGAGGGGAATGCCCCTCCCTCTCCGTCCGGATGGCGGAGCTGGGCAAAGACGGCTTTCTGGATCTGCATTTTGTCGGCACGCCCATAGCCTGCCACAGCAGTTTTTATTTCCGTAGGGTTATACTCAGCAATCCGCAGACCAGCTTGAGCTGCGGCAAGGAGGATGGTTCCGCGTACCTCTCCCAGGCGCAAGGCGCTTTGGACATTATAGGCAACAAAGGCTTTTTCGAGGCTCAAGGCGTGAGGACCCCAGCGATCAATAACCGCGACAATCTCCTCATAGATGGCCCGTAATCGCTCAGGCAAAGAACGAAAGCCTTTGACCGAGACCACGTCTCCGGCGCAGAAGATCAGGTCACGCCGCGTCTGCTCGACCACGCCCCATCCCGTGTGTAGCGTTCCGGGGTCCACCCCCAATACGCGCAGCTGGGGACCGGCAGGCCGAGATGCACGAGATTTGTGGGATTCGATAACGCCCCCCTCCCTTACGCCGCGCTCAACTTTTCCATCTCTTCTTCGGCAATCTCGACATTAGCAGAAACCGTCTGGACATCATCAAGCTCTTGGAGTGCATCCAGCAAGCGTAACGTTTGCTCGGCTTCCTTGCCTGCTAGGCTCACCGTATTTTGGGGCACCATGATCGCTTCTGCAGACACCATCGCAATATGAGCGTCTTCGAGGGCCTGCCGCACATCTTCGAGACCGTTAGGCGCCGTCACCACTTCGAACATGCCGTCGCCAACTGTGACATCTTCCGCTCCGGCATCGAGGGCGATCTCCATGAGCCGATCTTCATCGGTCTGATCTTTTTCTATGCTAATAATGCCCTTGTGGGTAAACATCCACGCGACTGAATTGGGTTGCCCCAAGCTTCCCCCGTTTTTTGTGAAGAGATGGCGCACCTCAGAAACGGTCCGATTCTTATTATCGGTGAGCGTCTGCAGCAGAATGGCAGCCCCACCCAGCGCATGGCCTTCGTACGTCACATCCTCGTAGCTGACGCCTTCAAGCTCCCCGGCGCCCTTTTTTACCGCCCGGTCTATGGTATCGCCCGGCATACTTGCCCCTCTTGCTACTGCAATCGCCGTACGTAGACGTGGGTTCGTGGTCGCGTCGCTCCCTCCCATCCGGGCGGCCATGGTGAGGTCCTTAATGAGTTTGGTGAACATCTTCCCACGGCGGGCATCCTTGACCGCCTTCTTATGTTTAATCGTGCTCCATTTGGAATGGCCGGACATGACTGTCTCCTCGCGGCAGTGGGCTTTCTGATAGGGGTAACACATTCCCAGCACGGAGTAAACGCACAAGGGCGGTTCGCAGTCCATGCCTGACTTGAGGTAACATCCCGCCGAAATTAGACTTTCAGCAAGCGAAACGAAAAAAGGGGATGAAATATTTCATCCCCTTTCTGCCCAAAATCGCTCTTTGCACTATGCCGAAACGGTCTCTACGACGGGCGCGTTTTCGTTTTTTGTTCGTGGTATTTCTTGAATGCAGGCATCACCTCATTCTGAAATAATGTCATATGCTTCACCGTCTGTTCATGGGTTGCGTTGCCAGGGCCGGCACCGCAGACAATATATCCAAACCCGCCCACATATTCGTGGTCAGCGATCAGCTTGTCGAGCACCGTCTTCGGTGTTCCGGCAATGGCGGAGCCTAAGGAGCTCTCTCCCGCTGCCAAAAAGCCTCTGAGCGACTTTTCCGTCAAATAGCTGGGTGGAATCAAAAAATGAGGCGGAATCTTAAACGCTTTACTCAAAAAGAAGGCGGCATGCTCAGCCGCCTCATGTTGGGCGCGTTTCTCATCAATCTGAAACATACATGCCTGGCGCGTAGCCAAGCTGGGCCGGGTCTGGGTCGTAGTCAAACTTTTCTTGGGCGCAGCTACGATAGCTGTTCAGCAACCATCAGCAACAGTATGTATATGAACCCAAGGCGGGGGAGTGGTCGGATACGAAAAAACACGCTACACCCGAGCAGCGCTCCCATAAGTTGCTCTTTTGTGCATGCAATGCTCTATTAGCAAGGATATTTCTCTGTGCGACTCATTACAATTCTCTCTCATGCTGGGGTAGTCACAGGCTTCGCAGGATTATTCTTTGGCAGCCTGGCATGGATGTATAATTCTCCCTTTGGCGCAGCCATCGCCGGGGGGGGATTCATGCTGGGTGGCGCCGGGGGCCTGCTGGGTTGGTATTACGGCTTTAGTCCGATGTGGCAGCCGCGTGGGTGGGAAGAGCACGTGACCGGAACCGATCAGCTCTACGTTGTATCAACCCAGCAGTATCCACCTTATCTTACCCAGGCGAAAAAACGTGGCGGTATGCAGTTTGGGACGGGCGTGTATACGCTCCTAGAGGAAGAGGACGAAGTAGCGGAGGAGGCCCAGGCGCTATACGGCTTGCAATGGAGAGAACGTCAGGAAGCGGAGGAAGGGCATCAATGGGTGGTCCAGGTCCTGAGCGAAGGGCGGCTGACTGAGCTTGAAGGTTTTCATCCCATATCAGACGAGGGGTAAAGCTCTATCGACCGATCACAAAGGCTTACGCATGGGAATATGTTCGAGACGGAAAAAGCAGAGTTTTTAATGTACAGGACGGTGGCGCAGCAGACGTCCATTGCAAACGCCGGTATGCTGACCGCGGTCGACAACAGTCCGACCATTCACCAGGACATAGCTGACGCCGGGAGGATACCGGCGGGGCTCTTGGTACGTCCCCACATCGGCAATAGTGTGTGGATCGAAGACCACAATATCGGCATACGCCCCTGCACGGATGTGGCCACGATTCGTGAGATGGAATTTCTCGGCGGATAGCCCCGTCATCTTATGGACAGCATCCTCCAGAGTGAGCAGGCCTGTTTCGCGGACATATTTTCCTAAGACGCGGGCAAAAGTGCCATACAAACACGGATGCGGCTTTCCTTCAATCGACGGGATGCCGTCAGAGCCGATCATAGTCGTGGGATGGGCCAACACGCGACGCACATCGGTCTCATCCATACCAAAGATTACGGCGATCGTACTCGCACCCTCTCCTGCAAGCAGCTCGTTGACAGTCGCCTGGAGTGGCTTTCCGGTCAGTTGGCAAATTTCCTGTAAGGTTTTGCCCTCATAGTCGTGTCGGGACGGCGTTGAGGCAATCAGAACATCACTCGGGGCAGAACGTTCTAGCACGCCGCCCTGGACCAATGCCGCCAGCGTTGTGCTGCCGGCCGTGTACGGGTAGGCGTCTGAGGTAATTGCTAAACCACGCGTACGGGCCTGTTCAAGCAAAGCCAAACTCTTGTTGACGTTGCCCCAGTTACTCCGCCCCATAACCTTATGGTGGGAAATCTGGACCGCTACTCCAGCTTCTTCGCCAATGCGCACCGTTTCGTTGATCGAGTCGAGCAGATGCTCAGCCTCGTCCCGCATATGGGAGGCATACACCCCACCGTACTCCGCCACCACTTGCGCCAGGGCAATCACTTCTTCCGTCTGAGCATAACGACCGGGGGCATAGAACAAGCCGGTTGCCAGCCCGACCGCCCCAGCTTCCATCCCCTCACGCACCAGGTCTTGCCTCTGCGTCAGTTCGTGGGCAGACGGTTCACGTTTTTCGTCAGGCAGCACGCCGTAGCGGACAGCAGCATGCGGCACCAGGCTGGCAACATTCACTGCGGCCAGCCGAGCCTCAAGCGCTTGATAAAATCCCTCAGTCGTCTCCCAGTCAAAACGTCCAAGCGGACCGAACAGGAGAGGCCCGAATCCGCGTAAAAAATCTCTATAGGCAGCGTTTGCCGGAGCTGCGCCAAAGCCACAGTTCCCGACCACCTCTGTCGTCACGCCCTGCAGGATCTTGAAGTCACACTCGGGGCGATCAAGCACAGCAAAATCGTCGTGGGAATGGACGTCAATAAACCCTGGGGCAACAATACAGCCCGTGGCGTCAAGCGTCTGTCGAGTCTCACCACCGCAATCACCAACCCCAACAATCCGTTCGGCCTGAAGGCCGACGGCAGCTTGCACCCCAGGTCGGCTAGAGCCGTCGATGACCGTCCCTTTACGAATGACGATGTCGTACAGCATAGACGGGTCTTCCCATGTGCATCCTAACCTATGGAAGCCGGAGACCAATCAGCGCAAGCGCATCCTACCCATGCCAGCGTTATTCGCGCTATTCCGCGTTATGCCCAAGGCCGAAATTTCAGAACCGAAATCTCCTCAGACCAATCCTCAAAGGTCACCGTAACCGGCATACCGATACTGACTTGCTGAGGCTCACACTCGACAATATTGCTCATCATTTGTGGCCCTTCGTCCAGCGTCACAAGGGCCACCACATACGGCACGTCTGCAGCAAAGGCTTTGGTCACCGGGCGATACACTATCGTAAACGATAAGACGGTTCCCCGGCCGGACGCGCGAACCCATTCGACCTGGTCACTCATGCAGTCCGTACAATATAAGCGCGGATAAAACTGATGGTGACCGCAGGCCGGGCATTTCTGAATGCGCAATTCATGATTGTGACAGCCCTCCCAGTACGGCTGAGTTTCGCTGGTCGGAACGGGCAGCTGCTTTTCCATAGGTATCTCCTGGGGTGTCGTTATTATGTAGCTTCCTTTTCTAGAGTCCACTGCCGAGAATCATGGAACAGTGGGTGGACATAATCCCGCCCTGTGCATGCACAAAGGCAATTTCCGCATCTTTGACCTGACGCGGACCACAGTCACCGCGCAACTGAAACACCGCCTCAGTGACGGAAAACATCGACCCGGGATGGCCGGGATGACAGTGCGACATCAGTCCCCCGTGGGTGTTGATGGGCAACTCGCCCCCGAGTTCAATCCGGCCATTCTCAACAAAACTGCCCCCTTCACCCTTGGCACAAAAGCCCAGATCCTCCAGCTCGATCACCACCACTGGCGTGAAGCAGTCGTATAGTTCGGCCACATCAATGTCTTTGGGCCCTAGGCCGGCCATAGCATACGCGCGCTCGCCCGCCTCTTTTGCCGCAGACGTTGTCAAACTCTGCGCCTGGCTAATGTGCTCGTGCGAGTGTCCCTCGCCTGCACCGAGAATATAAACCGGCTGATGCGGGAAATCCTTGGCACGTTCGGCTGAGGTCAGGATAATCGCCGCGCCGCCATCTGACACTAATGAGCAGTCCAAAAGATGAAGTGGCTGGGCAATCATTCTTGAGTTGACCACATCCTGAATGGTAATCGGATCGCGCATTTGGGCAGCCGGATTCATAGATGCATGTTTCCGGCACGCCACCGCTACCGCTGCTAATTGTTCGCTCGTGGTGCCATAGGCGTGCATATGCGCCTGGGCAATGAGCGCATAAAAAGCCGGAATCGGCGGGCCATAGGGACGTTCAAACTGGGCATGGCCCGCGGTGGACATGGCTTCAATCGCCAGATCTCGGGATAAGCCTGACAGCATATTATCGGCCATGGTGATGAGCACAGTATTACACACGCCGTTGGCAATGGCCGACGCAGCATGGTGCATGATGGCCAAGGTCGTCCCGCCGCCGGTCGCCACATTTAGACAATAGCGCGGAAAGATCTGCATATACTCGGCTATCATCTCAGCGTGATACATATACGGTTCAACAAACGAGTTGCAGGTAATCAGCCCGTCAACGTCATTTTTTGTGATACCAGCGTCTTCTAACGCCCGTTTGGCCGCATTGACGTACATTTGTGTCGTACTGAACTGCGGCACTACACCGACGTCAGTGTCCGCCGCTCCGACAATGGCGACTTTTCCTCGCAGCGATTCCATGCGCTCCTCCTCGCCTCGTGTTTCTGGTTGACCCGAGAGGCTCCCTTTTTTGACATCATCTCTGTGTTCTTGCAAGGTGTGGCGCATTTTGCGGACAGCGAAGTCTTACGGTCCAGCCCATCCCTTTTGTCGGTCAGGCCCATTGACCATCCCGAGCCCAAGCACCCCGGTTAGTCTCGGCGAGTCCCACAGCCCAACTAGCACCGCTAGAGGCTTAACCGCTAAGAATTATTGATTTACGAAGAGAAAAAAAGAAAGGGGGCCGGATTTGCAGACCTGGCCCTTAGAGTATGGGAGGAGTAGGAGGCTGTCCTGCCGGCGTGAGACGCCGCCAGGAACTTGCTCTTGTTTGTCTTCCGGTTGCCATTTGTATCCTCAAACTCATCCGCTTACTCGGTCGGGCGAGCGCGCTGCCCGCTCGGTTAAGCCCGGATTATTATTGGAGGAGGGACAAGGCGATCTGTGGCAGCTGGTTGGCCTGTGCTAACACAGACACACCGGCCTGAAGGAGAATCTGGTTTCGGGTCAGTTCCGCAGTCTCACGCGCCGCGTCCGCGTCCCGAATCTGGGATCGGGCTGCGGACAGGTTTTCCCCGGCCACCTACAAGCTGTTGATGGTTGAGGAGAATCGGTTCTGGACCGCACCAATACCGCTCCGAATACTATTCAGCTGATCCAGCGCGAAGTCGATGGTCTCAATCGCCGTGTTCGACCCCGCTGTGGTCAGGATGGACACATTATTGAGCCGCTGGTCGGTCGCCGTAAACGCCGCCAGCCCCACATCGAGTCCCGCAACCGTCGTCGTCACGGAGATCGTCCCGCCGATTTTCGTCGACAGCGTGAGACCCGCCTCAAGGCTCTGGGTTAAGCCGGTCGCCGTACTGCTGGCAACCGAGTCTTGTATCGCATTAACACTCCCTGTGGACTGCTCATTAATAGCAATGTTCCCGAAATAGCAATGTTCCCGACGCTTTGATTGGTGAACGTGTACGCCGACGCAACCCCAGTCACCACCACCCCGGTTTGGTTGGAGAAGGCGTTGACCGTGGCGGCAAACTCGGCAAACCCACTGGAATTGGCGCTATTCAAGACGATGCTCACCCCATTAATCGCCAGCGTAGTCGAAAAGCCTGAGGCGACGGCCGTAGTAAGGGCGACAAAGCCGGTCACACTCACCGAGGTCTGAGTGTCCACTTTGGCTGACACGCCGGTCGTGGTGGACGGCCCGTTGATCGCATCGACGATGCCGCCTACCGTGCTTTGGATGCCGATGGTGACCGACGTCCCGTTCATGGTAATCGCTGAGGTGGCGGTCAGGTCCGAATAGGTAGTGTTGCTGATCGAGACCCGTTGCCCGCTTTGGCCTCCAGGTCCTGGGTTTTCCCGCTGTTGATGGAGAACGTGATGGTCTGATTGGCGTTGGCGCCGATCTGAAACTTTACAGCGTCCACTGCTACTCGTATCGGGCAAAAGAGCCTGAACTTTAGTGCGTGGGGTTTCCCCGCTAGACGTGGCGCCGTGTGCTTGCAATCAGCGCTGAATGAGCGCAACGAGCAAGGGTCCAGAAGGAACGAGAGCATCAACAGGCGGAAAGACTAGACGGGAAAAAAGGGAGGGGAGGGGAAAAGGAAAGGGTCCCGGCTTTGCAGTCCAGGCCCTCAGAATAAGGATAGACGAATTCTCACCTCAAAGCGAATGGCGACTCTTAGCGTTTCTTGTTGCAGAGCCCAACCAACGGTTGCCCTCTTCTTTACAAACCGGACAACGGCTCAACCAGATCAACGCCCGGTGGCAACTCAAATGTGAACAATGCTTCGTCTATAACAATACCACGCTCAATGTTCGCAAATCGCAAACGAGTCGTATTGCCGAGTGGGTCGGTCATCCTGGCTTGAAGGATGTCGAACGTCTGCTTGCTGACCTCGATATCCAAAAGACCGACTGCCTCGGCCGCTTTTTTCGGCGTCAAACGCAGTCGGTAGACAGTCTCTGTCTCGCCTTGTAGCGCAACGAAGAAATCCTCTTCCAGCCGCCCCACCCCGGTCAAAAACGACACCGGCGTCTGCGAACTGAACGCGTGTTGAAAAGGGGTTTTCACCACCTGCTGCTCATCCGGCTGGTATAACCACAAGAAGCTGCCGTCACACACCAGCGTTTGTTTGTGCTCTTCAAACTCCCAGCGCATGCGGCCGGGCTTTTTAAAGAAAACACGTCCGCGTGAATTCAGCGTCTGCCCCAAGGTGGCTGAGGTCACCTCTTGGGTAAAATCAGCTCGAAAACCGTCGGTCTCATCGTAGTGGGCCTGCAAGCGCGCGACGACCTCTGCAACACCGGTTTTGTCGTCCTGTGCGGAGGCGTCACCGTCCTGCATACCAGACGCGTCCAGGACGGACGGTGACGCACAGAAACTGTCCACCGGAAGGAGTAAGACCAGAATAACAACCAGACAACGGAGCGGAGTATTTTGTATCATTGCAGGTATCAACACCACTGGATGAGAAAAGAAGCGTGCGTGCGAGAGAATAGATAGTTGTAAGGACGCTCGCTGCCTACTCTACCACTGCCTGCTGCGCTTGAACGAGGACCTCGCGCGGTGTCCCGGCTGCACCCGCAGGGGCCACGAGCCCCTCGCGTTCCATGCGTTCGATCATTCGCGCTGCCCGGTTATAGCCCACCCGCAAACGCCGCTGGATCCACGAGATAGACGCTTGGCGGCTCTCTATCACCAGCTCACGTGCCTGCTCATACATCTCGTCGTAATCGTCGTCCTCCTGCTGGTTGGTGCCCTTCTGCGTACGCGCGGTTTCCAGCGCAGAGACCAAGTCCGCATCGAAGACGGGTTTGCCCTGCTTCTTAATCGCGCCAACAAACTTGCGGATCTCCGGCTCTGAAACAAAGGCACCGTGAATACGCTGCGGCTTCGCACTGCCCGGGGGCAGAAACAGCATATCGCCATCGCCCAAAAGGCGTTCCGCCCCAATGGCATCCAAAATCGTCCGAGAGTCAATGCGAGACGACACCTGAAATGAGGCCCGCGCCGGGAAATTCGCTTTGATCAGTCCGGTGATGACGTCAACCGACGGGCGCTGGGTTGCCAGAATCAAATGGATGCCCGCGGCACGGCCCATTTGCGCCAGCCGGGTGATCGGTTCCTCGATCTCTCGACCAACCGTCAACATGAGGTCTGCGAATTCATCGACCAAGACAATGAGATAGGGTAAGCGTTCATGCTTCAGTTCAAGGGCAGCCTGGGATGGACGTGTTGGGGCAGCCGGCCCGGCCTCGTCTTCATCGTCGTGAATGACCTCCGTCAGCTTAATAATCCCGTCTGTTTCCACTTCCCCGGTTTCGAGCGCGCGGTTATACGCGGCAATGCTCCGCACGCCCTTATCCTTGAGCAGCTTATAGCGATATTCCATGCGCCGGACGATCTCGAGTAGGGCAACACCAGCTTCTTTGGGATTCGTAATCACATGCGAAAGCTGATGCGGCAGCCCTTCGTACAGCGACAGCTCCAGCATCTTCGGGTCTATCATGATGAAGCGCACGTCTCGGGGCGTCGCGCGGGCCAAGATACTCATAATTATGACGTTGAGGGAGACCGATTTCCCTGTCCCCGTCGCCCCGGCAACGAGTAGATGGGGCATACGCGAGAGATCGGCGACCACGGGATTGCCGACCGTATCTTTGCCCAGAGCAAGCGCCAGAGGCGATTCCGTTTGCTGACATACCGTGCTGCTCAGAATCTCCTGTAGACACACCTTCTCGCGTTTGGGGTTCGAGACTTCTATACCCACAACGGCTTTGCCAGGAATCGGGGCCAGGATACGGACGGAGACCGCGCGCAAGGCCATCTGCAGATCATCGGCCAATGAGACAATTCTATTGACTTTGACACCCGGGGCGGGCTCAAACTCATAGGTTGTAATCACTGGCCCTGGTCGCACGGCGACCACGCTCCCGGCCACACCAAAGTCATTCAATTTACTTTCCAAAATCTGTGAGCTGGCGTGGAGCGCCCCTTCATCAACCTTCACCGCTAACCGGACGGGCGGATCAAGCAAGGACAGGGACGGGAGGTGATACGGCCGATTATCCACCCCCTGTGTCGGGCTGGGCACGAAGGCCGGACGGGAGGGACCCTTCTTCGCTCTGTCTTCCGAGGAGGACGGCCGGCTGATGATGATCGGAGGCTTGGCCTCTTGCCTCGCTGCGCCTGCTTCATCCTCTTGCGCTTGGCCCGGACGGACCTTTTTCTTCCCCGACACACCTGGTCGCGCCGGTTCTTTCTCAAGGCGATAGACCTGAGATCCACACTCTTCAGAGCTCGGGAGGTCAGCGTCTCTTCTGCGCCGCTGCCTGCACCACGTCGTCAATCTCGCCACCAGGTGCCGCCCCTGGTGCGGAATCGTTCGCAGGCGACGCCACACAAACAGTCCCAGGATGCTCCCTCCAGACAGTACGGCGGCTCCGGCTTTCACCAGCGAGATCTGCGCCGTTCCCATAAAAGACAGGAGCAAGAGCGGTAACAGAAATAAATAAGCGCCGACAAGATTCCCGGCTTGTCGGAGATGCAGAGCAATGAATCCGCCGACCCAGCCTCCGGCCTCAAAGAGCGGGCGCCCATCAAGCCACAAAGCCAAAAAAGCCGCGCTCGCCAGCGTGAAGACGACAAAAGAAACAGCCTGAATCAGCGGCGCAGGACAGCGGACTAAACGAAATCGCAGCGCCATCCCGAACAACAACATCCCGGGAATGACATAACAAGCCAGACCAAAAGCCCGACACAAGAAGTCTGCCAAGACATAGCCGGCCTGGCCGACCTGATTACTCTCCGCAACACCCGGCTGATACGAAGAGAAGGCTAAAGCAAAGAATATTGTCAGCGCGGTACACAGGACCCAGCCGCCCTCATCAAGGAAGGACCGCTCCCGCCCGTACTGCGGCCGCTGCCGCGGTTTTCTTCTCAGCACCATACCCACCTCCCCAAATCTCCACCACACATCGCAGGACCACTACATCTCCATCACAAAGGGCAGGACCACGGGCCGTCGCCCCAGAGTTTTGCGAAAATGGCGCCGGAGCGCCAGACGGACTTGTTCTTTGACGACACCCACGTCTGTACACGATTCGTGCGGCAGTTCGTCCAGCGTGGCTCGTACGGCATCCTTAGCCTCAGCAAATCCATCCCCGTTTGTTGAGGGCAGAAATCCCCGTGACAGCAGGTCCGGTCCACTCAACAGCTGACCGGTCTGTAGATCAAGGCCGAGAATGACGACAACCAATCCGTCTTCTGCGACATGCCGACGATCTCGCAAAACTTCTTCTTCAATACCAGCCAACCCATCCACAAACACGCGCCCGGCCACGACAGGATCGGTGAGTTGCGCTCCGTGCGCATCAATCTCCAAGACCTGCCCGTTCTCAACCAGGAAGACACCGTTCGGATCAACGCCGACCTCACGCGCAAGTTCGCAGTGCCGCACTAAGAAACGATATTCGCCGTGTACGGGCACAAAGTATGTAGGCCGGACAAGATTCAGCATGATCCGCAACTCATCCTGCGCAGCGTGACCAGAGACGTGGACGCAGGCAATAGCCTCATAATAAACTTCAGCTCCGCGGCGATAGAGGTGGTCAATCAAGCGCGCAATCGTACGCTCGTTGCCCGGAATGACTCGCGACGACAAGATGACCGTATCTCCAGCCTCAAGTTTAATCTGCTTATGTCCGCCGGTGGCAATACGAGACAAAGCCGAAAGCGGCTCACCTTGAGACCCGGTTGTGAGCAAGGTCACCGTTCGTGGATCTCGGTCTTGCACGGTCGACGGGTCGATCATCGCCTCGGCCGGAAGCTGTAAATGCCCCGTCTGCTCGGCAATCCCGATATTCCCGACCAGACGTCTGCCTACAATGCCCACACTGCGTCCTTGTTTCACCGACAGATCGATGATTTGGCGGATGCGGTGAATATGCGACGCAAAGGTGGCCACCAAGACTTTGCCTGAGGCGTGCGCTATGAGATCCTCAATCGGCCGCGTCACCACACTTTCGGACCGGGTTGAGCCCGGCCGCTCCACATTCGTCGAGTCCGATAAGAGCAGCAGTACACCACGCTCGCCCCACTCAGCAAAACGATTCAGATCCGACTGCCTGCCATCTATCGGCGTCTGATCCAACCGAAAATCTCCGGTGTGGATAATCGTACCGAGCGGCGTGGTAATGGCCAGCGCGGAAGCATCCACAATACTGTGCGTGACGTGAATGCCCTCAATCGTAAAGGGGCCGATGTCCCAGGATTCGCGCGGCCGGAATTCGTGCAACTCAACCTGCTCGAAGAGGCGGTGTTCGCGGAGTTTGTCGCGCAGCAAGCCCAGGGTAAACGGCGTACCGTATACGGGAACATTAAATTCTTTCAAGAGATGCGGCAACGCGCCAATATGGTCTTCATGTCCATGCGTCAGCACAACGGCCTGGAGATGGTGCTGGTCGCGCAGATAGCTGAAATCAGGGATGACGATATCTATCCCCAACATTTCCTGCTCAGGAAACATGAGGCCACAGTCCACTGCGATGGCGACCGTTTCTCCCGATCCAGCCGGACAGTACTCAATCAGCATCAGATTGAGACCGATCTCACCCAATCCGCCCAAAGGAATGATACGTAGACTCCCCTCACTCATGCAGGCATCCCAGGCTGACAATATTCAGAATGTTTACGCCGTCCAGGCTGTATCGCAGCCTGTCTGCCGGCGGCCTCTGCCGCGGTCTCTCGCATGGACGAATCGGACAGCCCGGGGCTGATCTGAGCAGCAATTGCCGCTTCGACCTGCGCCAACAATGCTCGTCGCGCAGCCTTCTTGTTCCCGTCTATTTTGATCGGAATGGGTTCTCCAAATACAATCTCTATTTCTCCGGACCGTATTTTCCAGTCCCCGGGCGGCAGTATCGCCCGACTGCCGTTGATAGTGATCGGTACGACCGGTAGCCCGGCTGCCACCGCAGCCGCAAAACCACCCGGTTTAAAAGGTAACAGGCCTCGGTCCGGACCTCGCGTCCCCTCAGGGAAAAACAACACCGAGATACCAGCGTGCAGGAGTTCTTTGACCTTGCGTAACGTGGCAACCGCCTGAGTCCGACTGTCGCGATCAATCAGGACCTGATGCGTCCGGTGCATACACGCGCCAAGTATCGGAATTTTCCGCAGTTCTTGCTTGGCTGCCCAACGCAATTGAAAATCTACCAGCACCGACATAAGAGCAAGGATATCAAACTGACTCTGGTGATTTGACATAAAGAGATAGGCCGTGTGCGGGTCGAGTCGATCTAGCCCCCGTGAGTGAACTGTCACGCCGCACGCTCGCAAATTTCCTCTTGCCCAGAAACGGATCAGACGCGCGGCACGTTCAGCATAGGGGTCTAAGAAAGAGCACAGATACACCGGGCCGCCCCACAGGAGCGTATGCAGCACAATGAAACCCATGCGCAGAGCAGCAAAAATGATCAAATCTTCCTCTTATGTATGTATGAACACATAACAAGAGTATTATAGGTTTTTCTCTGACTTGCCGTCAACGATGTTGATTTTTCTCCACTTCTGCCTACAATCCAGGAGGGTTCAGAGGAGGTGGCGCATGATTGTGGAATGCCCATCCTGCCATACCCGCTACAGGACTGATACGGCAGGGGCACCCGACGAAACAACATTTTTTGAGTGCACGCAAGCAGACTGCGGACACGTTTTCCCTTACTCTCGCCCTGCTCTGCAAACAGAACCAGGCCCCGAGCATGAAGCCGAGGCTTCCGTCGATGATCCCGCCGAGAATCCCTCTGATGATCCCCCTATCAGGCCTGCTGTGCCTCCCGGTCCAACCGTTGACTCGCTCCAATCTCATGAAGAGTGGGCCGATTCTGACGCCGCTGCTACGGCTTTAGACACTATAACAGAGACAGAGCAAACGGAGACAGACCAGGGCGAAGAGCCGTTGCTCGGGGACTTTTCGTCTGCGGACGCTCCGTTTTTCGACGGAACCGAGCAAGACGAAGGCCGCATTGAACTTGCCCCACTTCCTCCTGCAACTCCGCAAGAAATGATCTTCTCAGTAAAGCTGTTGATACTGGTGCTGGGCCTTGTCGTATCAGGCTATGCAGCATTCACCTTTCTCGCCTTCTCGTATCTAGAAACGACAGCAGCCACCCTCTCCCGCATTCCCGTATTAGGCCCCATGCTCGACGCAGAACGACCCTCAGCCCGACATATTGCCTTAACAAAAATGCGCGGCGGGTTTTGGCTCACGAAAGACAAGCAGCGGATCTTTGCCATTGCCGGCAGGGCAATAAATCAGGCTGGCGTGCCGGCACACAGCATCCAAATTGAAGGCACCCTGCTACATGCGAATGGAAAAGTTTTAGGACAACGGATGATCTTCTGTGGGACTGAGACCGCGCCGGAGGTGCTTGAGAGTCTCACCCGGCGCGAGGTGAATATCTTGCAAAGTTTGATGCCGCCGAGGCAGTTTCGTGTTCCGGCTGGGGCAGCCGTCGATTTTTTGATCACCTTTACCGACCCACCGTCTCAGATCGCGGAGTTTAGCATCCGGGTGATCGCCGCCCAGTTCGAACAGTCTTACTGAGGTTTTTCGCTGGAGCTTTCTTCAGGTTCCTGCTCAGGAGTGACATCAATCTCATCTGGCGTTTTAACCGCTTTCCGAAAGCTGCGTATGCCCTTCCCGAGGCCCTCGCCTATTTCCGGCAATTTTCCTGCCCCAAAAATGATCAGGACAATAACCAATATAATGAGGAGCTCGCCAACGCCAAGACCAAACATCGTATTGTCTACTATAAGCTGGTGCACCTGGCCAAGCAAGACTGCGTCGTCGGTCGCTAGAGGGGCGTTTCCTTGCGGCCTCACCACCTGACAGCTAGAATGCCCCGATGTCGGTTATGGCTTCAACACTGCCCCGCCCTGCACAGCGTGATCCACACGATCCGCTTGCGCGCTTCCTCATCCTGTCTCTTATCCTGCACCTCGTATTATTACTCTTGTGGCCACAGTTCAAGCGCGCGGTAGGCCCCCTCCAAGAGCAACTCACCGAGATTGAGCTTCTCCCCCCGGAAGCCGCAGCTCCCCCACAGATAGCCCAAGTCCGGCCGCAGGCCCAAGTCCAGCTGCAAGTCAAAGAGGAGCCGCCGCCGGAAGAGCCGCCCAAAGAAGAAGACAAGCCAATGCCGGCAGTTCCAGAGGAACAGATCGTTAGTGTACCAGATGAGGTCAATGACCAAGTTCCGGACAAGACGCGTTTGCTGAGCGACCGCAACACCGCCGTCAAAGAGCAGACAGTCGCCATTGGCACCCCACTGACCAAACCGCCCGAAGAGCAGAAGCAACAGACCCCGGAAAAAGCTGATCCCAATAAAACCCAGCAAGAAAAGCCGACCCAGCTCGCACTCAATACACCCGTACGGGACCCGAGCCGCAAGCTTCCGGTCGAGAATCCGCTGGAGAAGGCAGTCAAAGAGGCCCGCCAAAAGCGGTCGCCAGCCAAGGGAGCTCCTCAGGCTCCAAGGGCAAAACCGCAGCTCTTTGCACGCCCGAATGATTTATTAGCCAGAGGTTGGCTCTCTCAAGACGGCGATGCCGAAGCGCAGCGTACGCCACCGTCCGGCAATGAACTCCTCGCCATGGCCCCGCCACCAGCCCGCGAAAATTTCCTCACTATGCCCGGACCACGCGGCACCCTCGATCATCTGCCCGACGTCCGCAAAGGCAATCTGACCTTTCTGAACACCAAGGCGAGCCGTTTTGCGCCATTCGTTCGCCGTGTCGCCCAGCGTGTTTTTCAAAACCTGCTGATTTACCAGCGTCGAAATCTGCAAGTTGACGATGTTGTTGCTGCGAGCAATCCAGTTCAAATCCAAGCTAAACTGGACGGCCAGGGCGTACTGCGGGGACTCACGTTTCATACCCGGTCCGGAAGTTACGCGGTAGATGAAAGCCTGCTCGACGCATGCCAACAAGGGGCCTGGGATGAGAACCCGCCCGCGGAGGCCAAATCCGACGATGGCTTCTATCATTTTATTTTCCGCTCTAAGATCAATGCCCACTTCGATGCAACCGGGCTGCGCGGGGTGCTCACCTATTTATCTGTGGGGCTCGTTTAACCCCCAAGAAATCCTCGCCCCACACGGAGCGCTGGAAGCGCGGTCTAGAGGTCATGGGGCCTTCTCACCCTTGCAAAGAATAGAGGTGGCTGCTAGCCTGATTACAGTCATTTCGGGGGGATTTCCCCGCTCGTTTTAACCGCCAGACAACCTTCGTGTGGGGCCGTAGCTCAGTTGGGAGAGCGCTAGAATCGCACTCTAGAGGTCGTGAGTTCAATTCTCATCGGCTCCACTTTTCTTTTCAAGCACTTAGCAACCTCTCGGAAACGCTGTTTGACTCGAATCTACGGCTCACTCTACGGTTCCTGTAGCCGATTTCCTCAATAGCAGAGGCCAAGCCGATTGCAACGGAAGTTGGGCCGCGGGTGTGTCAGGATATCTTTCAGGTGTGCGGCGCAACACCAGCCTTGGTGGCAGAAGATATTGACGGTTTTTGACAGGATGGACGGACGCTGCTGCTGCCGCTGGCACGCAGTGGACTCAAAATCCTTTTGGGTCGTATTGCTCGGTATCCATAGAGCACACCAGGTAGCGGAAAGAACTGGCTTTCACGGGCCTTAGGCGACTTGGCCGGCTACTCCATATTCCTCGGTATTCGCCAGTATCTGACACTAACAGCTACCCGTTTAGCTACCCTTAGCTGCCCGACTCGGCTTTTACCTCGGCTACTTGGAACACAGGCGAGATAGAAGCCACGTTACGACATCGCGTGAAGTCTATGATTGCCCACCGGAATTGATAGCGGTAGCGGCGGACGAGCTTTGCGCCAATTCCCGACACAAAGCATCAAAATATTCAGTACGAGGTCTGGAAGTTGATCCGGTCAACCAGCACCAATCTTACATGCGAAGATCGTCCAGGAACTCGGAGGCTGGATCTACACTGGTTACGAGGAGATAATCACGTGCGCGAGTGCACGCAACGTACAGCAGGTGCCGTTCCGTGTTATACACTTCTTCTAGATCGCTATCATCCGCGACCGTTTCAATCCGTGCCTGTAGGGGGAGGACCTCATCATCACACGCCATCACGGCGACGGCTCGGAACTCCAACCCCTTGGCAAGATGCATGGTGCTCAGCGATATGTGCCCAGTGATCGTTTCAATGTTGTCGTCCATAATACTAACGGAAAACCCAGCATCCTCGACGGCTGCTCGGCCTCGGCCCAGCTCTGCCGCAGAACGCACGAAGACACCTATTTCGTGCGGCATCACTCCCTCTTCCACTCGATCCAAAAGCCACAGACTGACTGTTTTGATCTCGCCTTCTTGGCTGTCCGAAATTATGATGCTAGGACTCTGTCCGTTGAATACTGAGACGGTACCTCGCCGGTCTTCCATGTTGCCGTCCACGTCGGACAATGCGGGCCCCAATAACCGGTCGGACTGCATTCTGATCTGGTGCGACGTGCGGTAGTTAATTCTCAACGTGGGCGAACGCCCGCGGATGTCTACCCCGAGCGCCTTCCATGAGAAGGGTTGCTGGAATATACGCTGCCCAAGGTCACCAGCAAAGAAGAGACTGTTGGGATTGTTAGCCCCGAACGCAGCAAGAAAACCCAACTGGGTGACGCTAATGTCCTGTGCTTCGTCGACGACGACGAACTCAAAAGGCGAGCGTTTGCTCTCAGCAAACTGAGATGCCAGCCGACTGAACATGTTCGAATAGGTGATGAGATTCCCCGCCTTGAGTTTGGATCGCAGCCGCTCGAAAATCGACCACAGCACCTCACGCTGACGCTCGGGCAATCGAGTCTTACGGCCCAGCCGGCGAACCTCACGATACGCATCCCAGGATTCCAACTGCCAGGCATCAACAACCTCGTTCCACTCCGTCAGCAAGAAATGGGACGTAAACTGATGATCGCTGACCTGGTCGGCGGCTTCTTCAAGAAACTGACGCAACTCTTCTCGCGTTGTGAGCTGTGGGCGACCAAAGTGTGACGTGTACAGTCGCTGGCCGATGGCGTTTAGAGCATGCACTTCTATGCGTTCACCAAGACGTGGCTGATTGCTGATCAACTGCCTCAGCTTAGTTCTCAACGCATTGGCCAATATATCTGAGAATGTGGTGAGCAACACCCGCGCGTCAGGATTCGTTCGGGCAAGAAACACAGCCCGATGGAGGGCGACTATGGTTTTCCCTGTGCCTGCTGAACCTGAAACCCGCGCGGGACCATTGAAGTTCCTTTCAATCAACTGCTGCTGGGCTGGATGCAGAAAAAGGGTCCACTTCTCCCAGGGGTATTCGAGTGCACGTTCGAGTTCTTCCACGTCACTCATGACTCGAAAACGTCTCTGTGCGTCGGGATGGTCGAATGGATCTGAGCCGGCTGAAGGTAGCGACATTTGCGGTGCTACGCCTGTAGCTAGGTCCAGCAGTGCTTCAGCCGCCTCACTGGGTAGATGATCGGCCAACTCAAGGAGAGAGTCTTCATTCGCTCGGCGTACGTCGTCCAACCATTCGATCGGTACACCGTAGCTCAGCAGATCTTGCTCCGAGACATCGGCGAACAAATAGGGTCGGGTCGTCGCCGCCGGTTCGACCTCTACATATTGGGGGATAGTGATTTCTTTTATTGTTTCACGGATCTCTACGAACTGGGCAGCGCCCGTCTTCGGATGTGTTTCCAGCTTACGACGCTCGGCCCAGCGATAGGCGTCGTCGTGATGATCGGCATAACACAACAACAGGCTCGCCTCAGTTTTGTGCAGAATCAAACGGACATCCCGGCTGACGCGTACTGACCAGAAATTCGGGTCCTTGGCTTTATCGAGCTTATGAAATTGCAACCCTGGATTCGCAGGGTCGAGTTGTAAGTCGAAGGCCGTGGTTTTTGTTGCCTTCTGCTCCTGGTCGGTCAGCTTGGTGAGGCTAGTGGTGAACGTGTCGGCGATGCGAAAGTCCATCTAATCCACCCGGAACACCTTCATCACTTCATCTCCAAGATGATTAATCACTTTTACCGCAATGCGACCAAACATGGGTTTATCAAACGGTCGGGACGTATCACTATTGAGCGTGGCCCAAGTGTCTTCGTTGATCTCAGCCTTGAGAGTGGTTTTGAGAGATTTGTATGGGTCGTTCGCACCAAGGAAATAGGCATGGCGAACAAAGAAGCTTGCTTCGTTGTAGTCGGTGTCGATGAACCAGCACGCAATCCCGTCCGCAGTGTCGCTACGGACTTCACCAGTGTTCGGATGGAATACGTCTACGCCGTTGATCTTCACTTGGATCTGCCCATCTTCAGCATCCTGGAGATCAATATCCGGTTCGCCGAATATGACGAATAGATTGCCCTTGCCGGTATTCTTCAGATCATCGGCCATGTGCAGATCGGCATTCATGCGTGCCTTGAGCACGGGGATACGTCCGAGCTTGTTGAACTCCGATGAATGGGCGTCGTAGTTAAAGGCGCAGGTGATCAATGCGTCGAAGTCCGCGTCTCCAGCTTCGCGGGCAGCTTCTACTAAGTCGTGACGAGAGACCGTGCCAAACTCCGGACCGATAAAAATCGCTGCACGTTTCTCGATGCCTGCTTCTTCATCACCTTCGATGTAGCGTCCTTCAGCGCAGATCAGCTCTCCCGGCCAGGGTGTAATCGACGTGAAATTGATCTTGTCTTCCTTGTGAGCCTGTTGCACGCCGGCGGTCTTGAGGTTTTCTAATATCATCTGGGCGAAGTCCTGCTCCTCTCAGTAACTGGCTTGCGGCTCTGCGACGCCGCCGATTAGCTCATCGTTCTCATCCACGACAAATACGCGGTGCGGGGACAGGCTCTCGACGGTGAACGGCCCGGCGACGCGAACCTTTTTATTGTCAATATAGGGTTTGTCGTACAGGTATTCAGAGTCGGCCTTGGCAGCGATAGACCCGTCGATCTCCTTCTGCCGAGCAATCCGCTGCTCCCACCACTCTGCATGGAGTTTCTGCGCTTTCTTCGGCCAGTCTTCGCTAGCCTCACGAGGGATTTGCCACTCTTCCCACGGCTGTTTCGCTCTCCCTAAATCGCGATTCAGTTTCTCGCCTAGCCGTTCAAGCGTTTCCTGAAACTTCTCCCAGATCACGTCAATCTCCGCATTGTTAGCGATAGATTTAAGTGTGATGTGTGGCACGCGTTCGTACACAAACCCGTGTCGAATATTACAGTGCGTTGGCGCTTCGGAAGGAGCCAAACGGGTGACTTCAGCTTCTTTGAGTTGCGCCTCTCGACTATCGGCCAGCAGATAATACGCATAGCGAGCGGCCATGATGCGAGCACGCGCCAATGCCAAGGCGACCCGAGACGTATCAACGGTGATCCAACGACGGCCCCACTGTTCAGCGACGTAAGCGGTCGTGCCTGCACCGCAGGTTGGATCGAGAACCAAGTCGCCCGGGTCGCTCGCCATTAGTATGCACCGTTCAACGACTTTCGTGTTCGTTTGGACGACGTAGAGCTTCTCGTCAGTGAAATTGCCCGTTCCTGTATCAGTCCAAATGTTTCCGTGGACTCCGAGTTCAAAGTCGTCGTGATACCGAACGTATCGAATCGAATTCTCAGCGATGTGAATCCGGTTTGCTTTTCCGAGCCTTTGCATCCCTTTCGGGTAAGATGCCTTCCAGTGCGAGTTCTTTTCCCACGTGTCATATGATTCGCTCCGAAACGTGAAAGGCTGGCGATCCTTAGCACGACCCTGCGAAATGATGTTGTCGGGTTGGTACGGCTTCGCGCCTGACGGAATGGTCTCTTCATTCCGCTTCTCTTTCGCGGTAACGCCACGATAGGTGAAGTCGTCGAACATAAGCCACCTGGCATTTCCTTGACCAAGCTCGAACTCCCTACGATAGAATGAAGGTCTTGCTTTACCGCGATCTTTGTCCTTCGCGTACCAGAGAACAAAGTCTGACATGTTACCAACATAGCGGGCCTCGAATCCGGTCGTCGTCTGAATTGTAATCAAGCTCAGGAAGTTTACGTCCCCGAAAATTTCGTCCATCAAAGCACGAACCCTATGGACATTCTCATCGCCCATCTGAACGAAAATCGATCCAGTATCGGAAAGAAGATCACGCGCGACGGTGAGTCGGTCACGTAGGTAGGTCAGATACGAATGAATTCCATCTCGCCACGTATCCCGAAATGCTTTTACCTGCTCAGGATCACGCGTAATGTGCTCGGCGTTGCCGTCCTTTACCTCCCGGCTGGTGGTAGACCACTGGAAGTTAGAGTTGAACTTGATGCCGTAGGGCGGGTCGATATAGATGCACTGGACTTTGCCACGCAGGCCCTCGCGTTCGGCTAGGGACGCCATGACTTGCAGGCCGTCACCCAGGATCATACGGTTGGTCCAGTTAGCATCGTGTTGATAGAATTCGGTTGAGTGCGCCTCGTCAGGCAGACCGTTGAAGTCAGCGAACAGGTCGAACTGGGATTCGGCGGCTTTGTACTCCGCCTTAGTGTGGCGGAGTAGGTCGTCAATAAGCACCTTCGGGTGGACTTTCTCTTGGATATAGAGTGGCGGTGCCTGGACCACCAAGTCTGACCAGTTCTGTTCGTCCTTACCTCGCCAGACAAGTTGTGGGTCGAGCTCGCGGTTGCGCCGCTCATAGGCAACTTGAATAGGGCTTTGCTCGTCTTTGCGCATGACGGACTGGAACTCGGCGGTGGGGATGTTCTTGCGCGACGCGTCTTGGTGCTTGAGCGTTTCGACCGTCTTCTTCTTTTTGGTTGCTCTCTTTGCCATAGTTTCAAACCGGGAGTTGGGGGTTAATGATTTGGTCTACCATCTTGTTGAATTCGTTCTCGACCTTGGCCTCAAAGTCGGCCTCCATCTGATAGACCTCGGTAAACTCGGCAAATGCCCAGCGACCATACTGCCCATGGTTATTCACCCCTGGCACCCAGTAGGTTTCCATGGTGGATTTCTTTTCCTTGGCGTCTTCACGCCGATAACCCTTGATCTCAACGATCAGATGCAATGGATCGTCATGGCCATCGTTCAGCACCACGATGAAGTCCGGAATGTAAGTGCGCATCGTCGATCCATAACGGTAGGGGATTTCGAGGCCGAGGTTGTGATTCTTCACGTATGTCTGGACCGCTGAATGCGCTTCCGCGACGCGGCAGAATTCGGCCTCCCAGTCGCTGTCGAGGATAACCCAGTTGATATGGCAACGTCGTGCATCCGTTTCCCATCGACCTCTTTTTGACGTGGTGAAGTCCACATGCATTGTGGAGTCAGTAGGGTTGTACGGATCGAGTAGAACTTTGACAGGTCGAGTGCCAACCAAGGCGCGAGTAATACCGGCATTTATGCGCTCGCAGGCCATGTCAGCCAATTCTTGGTACATGAGCTGGGCGGGGTAGGTGCCGCCTTTGCAGGTTAAGCAGTTGTCGAACCATTGCTTAGTAATACGTTTCAGTTGTCCAAATAGGTGGAGTTTAGGGTCTTCTCCAGGGTCGCGCCATTTTGTGTAAAGCAACCGCGTAGTAACGTTGTACAGGACCCTGGAGGGCCGCCTATCTTTCAGGTGCTTCAGACTGAGGTCTATATCTTCACCAATAATTGCGGCGTTACGCGTGATGGAAGGACCGACAAGCTCCGGCGTCAGCTCCAGGATCGAGTCGTCATTGAACTCTGCCGTGAGCCTCTCTTCGGGCAGTTCGACTCGATAGCCTTGCACTCGTGGAAATTCGATTTCAAGATGGTCGCGGTCCGGACGAACCGCACTTACCCGAATAGTCTCACGTGGTGGTTGGGGTGGGGCGACAACGGGCTTAGCAGCGAAGTCAAACGGAATCCCGAGTACGTCTGCGTACTCAGGGTTGAACCGGCCTTCTTCATTGAGGTCATACGACTGGCGGCGTAATGCACGGCCAATCACCTGCTCGCACAAAAGCTGGGTACCGAAGGCCCGGACGCCCAAAACATGTGTAACCGTATTTGCATCCCAGCCTTCGGTGAGCATGGAAACTGACACAACGCAGCGAATCGACTCGCCGAGGCGGTCCTGCTTGCCGACTGTGTTCATAACCTCGCGGAGCAGCTCTTGGTCGGTAATATTCTCGGCCTGACTCCGGTCGCCCGTGCGCTCGGCGATTTCGCGCCGGAAACGTTCGATCTCTTCACTCGCCACATTGCGAAAGTTGGTGTCCAGCGCATCGCCGGATTCTAGCTGCTCACTGTCGATCAACAACGTGCGAGGACGCGCCAATGGATTGCCGTGTTCGTCAAAATTCCGAAACAATGCCAAACGTCCATTCTCCAGTGTGCTGGAACCGTCTTCGTTCTCTCTAGTGAAGCCCGAGATATAGTCATAGACCAGCTTGGAAGTAGAGGTATTGTTGCAAACTACGATGAAGCAAGGAGGAACGCGGATACCACTTTCTTCCCACAGTTCGTATGTTTTCTTGTAATGTCCGTAGAGTGCCTCCAGAGCGGTCTGGAGCTGAACAGGAAGGCTGAGCGGATCGAGGGTCTTACCCTTGCCCCGACCCTTCTTGGGCATCCGGGCGCGAATATATTCCCACAGGTTGCGAAACTTTGGCATTTCCCCACCCGGAATGTTATCGGCCACTGGAACCCGTGGCAGCTTAACGATGCCGCATTCGATTGCATCCATGAGCGAGAAGTCGTTCACCGTCCAAGGGAACAGTGTACCTTCCACGTAGCCAGACCCACTGAGAAAGAAAGGCGTGGCAGACAGGTCAATCACTCGGGTCACACCGAGTTTCCGGTTAATCGCTTCAAGACCCGAGATCCACACTCGCGCAGCTTCCTTGTGCTTTGCGGCTTCTTTCTTTTCGTCTCCCTTCAGGTCTCCTTCTTGCTCTTCTCCCAGCTTCTGACGATAGCAGTGATGTGCTTCGTCGTTCAGGACTATGATGTGTTTCATGCCCATCAGATCGGGCACGACACGCTGGAGCATCTGTCCTTCCGTTTCTAGGGTGCTCAACGCCTGACCCCGGCCTTGCAGCAATGAGCGCCCGCCTTTCGATAGTTCCATCCGCTCGCGCAGCTTAAATGCGTGGTAGTTGGTGATAACAATCTTGGCGCCTTTCAAATCGCCGAGCATCTCATTGGGTACGAGTTCACGGTCTCGGAAGTAACTATCCGGATCGTTCGGTTGCAGGACACGCAGCCGGTCACGGATAGTCAGACCTGGCGTAACGACTAGAAAGCCACGTGTGAATCTCTTGCTCATGGGGCTGCGCTTGGCGTTGATAGTCTGCCAAGCAATCAGCATAGCCATGACTGTAGTTTTACCCGCACCGGTAGCCAACTTGAGGGCCAACCGGATCAAGTCTGGATTGGCGTCAGCACTTGCTCTTAGAAGATGATCAAGGAAATCTTTGCCCGTCTTGCCAGCCGTGGGCGCGACCTCAGTCAACCAGATGACGGTTTCAACCGCTTCCAACTGACAGAAAAATGGCCGGATATTACTAAATTCATGGTGCCGCCAGTGTTGTAGCAAACGAGCAGTCTCGGGGGTCACATGCCAGTCGGCTACATTGGGTCGATTTCGCCACCGATCCACCTGACGACGAATCGCATTGATAATTGTCGCCGTCCGTTCATATTGCTGCTCTGCGGATGAAAGTCCTTGGCCTTCATCAAAGACAAACTGCTGTTGGTCCGAGGCTCCTTTACGTTTTCTTGGTTTCGGTATCGGAGTAACAAATTTAGCCGGGCGGCGGCCTTCCATTATCTGATGAGTCGGCTGCCCATCCCCATCAAGCTCCCAATATTGCGCGGGATACTCGTAAGGAGAGTTCAAGATCGGGCGTTCGAAGAATCTATTATCCATGCGGAACAGCTCAGGCTTACATCGTTCATTCTTGGAAGACCTTAACTCATAGGCGTTGCTGGCTGGGGATTCAAGCGCTTATTATTGGCGTAGGCCAAACGTGCAGCACGCGCGCGTGCCTCGAGTATATTATTGTCCACGAATTAGGACACCTGATTGAGCCGAGTCACAATAGTCGGTTCACCGCCGTACTGGATCGCTTCCTTCCGCACTGGCAGCAACGGCGGGATGAGCTGAATCGGCTGCCGGTCCGCCATGAGGAGTGGGGATATTAAGTGGCGCATGTCGGCCTCGTAGGCTTTGAGGTCAATAGTCTCGCCGCTTGCCTTGCGAATGACTTCGCGGAGCTTCAGAGAGCGGTCGAGGTCCTGCTTGATCTGGTTCGTCTCGGTCGGGCTGTACCCCGCCGCCTCCAGTTCGTCGGCAATATTGGCGAAGGCCCGGACCAACAACACGGTGGCTTTGTACAAGGCCACCCGCTGCGGTTCGCGCGCCGCCAGATCAGCGGGCAGCTCGGTGTTGCCGCAAAAATAGTGAATATACTCGAGTTCCCCTTTCGGGGGCTCTACGGGCTCGCATAACAGAGCAATAGCTTCCCGCGCGTTTTCGAGCCGCTCACGGCCTTTGGTCAAACGGTCGTGCAGGAGAATCTCGGGAGCCGGGCCGCCATCACTCTGATCCAGCTCGGCGGTGTAGACGGCGATGGCCTTCTCAACCTTTTTGAAGAGGTCCTTGTAGTCCACGATATAGCCGAACTCTTTGTCGTCGCCGTCAAGCCGGTTGGTGCGGCAGATCGCCTGGAACAAGCCGTGGTCCTGCATGGATTTGTCGATATAGAGATAGGTACAGCTCGGCGCGTCGAAGCCGGTGAGCAGCTTGTCTACCACTATCAGGAGCTTCATATTGGCCGGCTGCTTTTTGAAGAGGTCTTTCGCATCCTCTTCGTAGGTCTCGGTCTTGGTCTTGCCCGGGCGCGCGTCGATATTTTTCAGTAGCTCGGTGTAGGTATGGTAAATGAACTCCTTGTCCGTCTCGGTATTGGCGCCGGTGTCCTCCAGGGTGATGTCTTGTGTCAGGGGGCTGTAGGACGTGATCACGGCGCAATTGTCCTTGAGCGTTGAGCGCTGGAACAGCGCGAAGTATTTGCAGGCTTCGTAGATGCTGGCGGCGATGAGCATGGCCGTGCCGCGTTGATTGGCCAGCCGGGGCTTCACCGCAAAATCAAGCTCGATGTTCTGCACCACTTTATCCATACGAGAGCGGGAACTGAGCACCTGCTGCATCGTGCCCCACTGCTCGCGCAGCACCCCTTTTTGCCAGTCGTTGAGACCCCTGGTCTTGGCCTCGAACCAGGCGTCGATGTTGTCTTCGGAACCGATACGCTGGTCGATGTCACGTGCCTCATAGACCAGATCGAGGATCACCTTGTCCTCGACCCCTTCGGTGAACTTGTAGGTATGGATATAGCGGCCAAAGACTTCCAGGCTGGTCTGCTGGTCTTTCTTGAGCAGCGGCGTGCCGGTGAAGCCGATAAACGCCGCGTGTGGCATGATTGCCTTCATGGTGCGGTGCAGCTTGCCGCTCTGCGTGCGGTGGCACTCGTCCACGAACACGAAAATATCGCCGACGGTATGGCAGGGCTGGGCCTCAAGTTCTGTGATGAACTGCTCGAAATTATCGACTTCCTTTTTGCCGAACTTATGGACCAGCGAGCAGATCAGTCGTGGCGTGGCGTGGCCGAGCCGGGTCATGAGGTCGCTACCATTGCGGGTGCGGTAGATGTCCTCGCCGGCGTCGGAGAAAACACTCTCGATCTGTTTGTCCAGATCGTCGCGGTCGGTAACGATGGCCACCCGCGCGTTGGGCTGGTGCTCCAGCATCCATTTAGCCAGCAGCACCATGACGATGCTTTTGCCGCTGCCCTGGGTATGCCAGATGATGCCGCCTTTCCCTTCATCGACCCGCTGCTGGGCGGCCTTCACGGCGAAATACTGGTGCACGCGCGGCAGTTTCTTGATCCCGCCGTCAAAGAGCACGAAGTCGTGTATCAATTCGATGAGCCGGTCCTTGGCGCACATCTTGAGTAGATATTTGTCGAGCGTGAAGCGGGTATTGTCGGCCTCGTCTTCTTTCCACTGAAGGTAGTATTTCTCCGGGGTGCCAATGGTGCCGTATTTGAGTCCCTCGCTGTCATTGCCGGCAAAGACGAATTGCACGGTACCGAAGAACCATTGGTTAAACTCTTTTTGCTGGTTGGAGATGTTCTGGCGAATACCATCGCCAATGGAGACGCGGCTGTTCTTGAGTTCGATGACGCCCACGGCGATGCCATTGATATACAGCACCAGGTCAGGCCGGCGTTCGTGGTTGCCTTTGAGGGTAACCTCTTGGGCAAGGGCGAAGTCGTTTGCTGCCGGCTCGTCCCAATTGATGAGTTTGACGGTTTCGGTGTTTTCGCCAGCCGCCGCTTTCACGGGCACGCCGTAGCGGAGTAGGCCATAGACCGTTTTGTTGTTGTCGTAGAGGCTGCGGTTCGGGTTGTTGGCTTCAGTGCGAAGCGCGTGCAGCGCCCTGGCAATTTGCTCTGCGCTGTAGCCGGTCTTTTTTAGATAGGCGGTGAGCTGGTCTTCTTCGATGTTGCTGTTGTCGGCACGATCTTGCCAGTCGCCGAGATAGTCGTAGCCCAGCTCTTCCCGGAAGAGTGTGATGACGCGGTCCTGGGTGACTCGTTCGGGAGTGCCGATGGTGGTCATACCAGGCGAATCCTCCCGGTCAGCAGGTTGTGCGTCATGCCTTGTTTGAGTTGGCGGGCCTTGTTTGAGTTGGCGGGCCTTGGTCAGTTTTGATTGTATGGCGTCGATTTCCGTGTCCATGTCGGAGAGCGCGTCGGCTATGGCTTCTTGTTCGGCAAGAGGAGGCAGTGGAATTGGAATTGAGTTGCAGTTTTCTTTATTCAGATAAGGTAAAGCCGTCTTCGTTGCGACGCTTTCAATATAAGATGCCTGGGTCTTGATAGCGTAAACTAGGAACACTGGGTTGATCGCTCCCGTCGGTAAGAAAGCATGAAGTTGTTGATTGATGACAATGTCACGTCCAGCCAGCGCCACGATCCCCAATTCTCCAACGCACGACATCAACACTGAGCCTTCTGGAACAACCTTCGATCCGACGGCCTTGGCCTCGCTTATCGATACTCTGAGCGACAAACGGGACTCATGTACATTTCTGCCATCTTCTAAATCGGGAGTCGTAATCCAGGGAATATCCCCGTTGAAAACTCGGGGTCTGTTTCTTCCTGGCACGATGAAATCACAAACTTCTTGAATTTGCTTTGCTTCCCAATCGTTTGGAATCACCCCGACCTCGGTCTGCTTGGTGCCGGATTTGATTTCAAACCCCGGCAGGCGCTTCTTGCTAGTGAGCAATTCCTGCATGGCCCCTTGTTTGATCTGGCGTTTTTTGGTGATGAGTTGCTCAACGGATTCGATGAGGGTATCCGCATCGGAGAGCGCCTCGGCGATGGCTTCTTGTTCGGCGATGGTGGGGGGGAGAGGAATTAGTCCATTTTTCAGCTCCTTCGTTCCAATATTTGCCTGGACTCCTAAGGTAGCGGCTCCTTTGCAATAGCTTCGCCATGCACTCTGATTGGATAAAGGGACGAGATACCCAGGAAGGATTCTATCCCTGTTTAGCCGTAGTAAACCCACTCGTTGATTTAGAAGAGCTGGCTTATCGAGCTTGGTCAAAGCCATTCTGCCAATCAGATTCTTGGAGGGTGTTACGTCAGTCATGGAAACAATGACATCGCCATCATTTACGAAGAAAGCCTTGAGTTTCTTAGCCTCTTCATCGTCCCAGTTATTTACAATAGCCTCATCAAACTGAAACGAGCCATCGAGGCTGATTTGCGCCATTGTTACGATAGGCACTCCCGAAGAAGTATATGCTTGGGCAGAAAAAGCGTAACCATTCTGAAACCCATCCAATACGTCAGATAAACAGACAACCTCCCAATCCTCCGGGATCACCCCTACCTCGGTCTGCTTGTACCCTTTCGGACATGAAGAACGGCTCATCATGTCCATGAGTATCCCATCTGCTCCAAGTGGCCGTTCACTTTCTTCTCCAGCTCAGCAACCTTGCTCATGGTTTCAGACGCGGTCCTGGGTGACTCGTTCGGGTGTGCCGATGGTGGTCATACCAGGCGAATCCTCCCGGCGAGCAGGTTGTGCATCATGCCCTGTTTGAGCTGGCGGGTCTTGGTCAGTTTTGATTCTAGGGCGGTGATTTCGGTGTCCATGTCGGTGAGGATGCCGGCGATGGCGGTTTGTTCGGCCTTGGTGGGGGGGATCGGAATTAAAAATGACTTAACGATCTCGCCGCTAAAGTTTGGCTGCCCACCTTGGGTATATGTCTTGATGTATGAGTCCTTTTTCAGTCGTAGATACTGAAAAAGGTAATCGACATTTAGTCTAACTGGAATAATCACTAATACAGCTTGGTTTATCGCTGCCCGTATCTCAGTTATGGCACTTACTCCAGCAGTTGCACCATAAAGGGCTAGAAGCAATGAATTCTCGTTGGTGATCTTGGCTGAAGAATTTGCGAGGCCAGCATCAGTAATGCGGCCTTCGACTTCTGTTATTCGTTCCTTGTTCAAATCACTTGAAGTAATCCATGGAATGTTTCCGCCGTAATAGCTAGGATTCGAAGTACTTGGCGTTCCACCAGAGAAACAATTACAGAGTTGACCCAGCCCGTGAACCTCCCAATCCTCTGGAATCCTTCCGATTTCGGTCTGCTTGTAACCCGGATTAGTCTCGAACCCCGGCAGTCGCTTCTTCCCCGTGAGCAATTCCTGCATGGCACCTTGTTTGATCCGGCGTTTTTTGGTGATGAGGGTGCTCTAGGGATGCGATGAGGGCATCCGCATCTGAGAGCGCCTGGGCAATGGCTTCTTGTTCGGCTTTGGTGGGGGGGAGGGCAATTTTGAAGGCGCGTAAGGTTGCTATTGGAATCTCCTGTAAAGCCGATCCGTTTAAGGAGTGCTCTAGCCTGTTTCGCGTGGCAGGCGACGAAATAAATTGCTGACTGTAGGAGGCGCTCCAATCTGACCGAATCGAAATTAGCGCGATGCCCCTAGTGAGATTGGAGCCAGCCAGGTCCTGATCAACGATTGCTACGTCTCCCACTTTGCCGCGCAGCGGCATAACCAAGTCGCCAGCTTTTAGGATGGTTCTTTTGTAAGCGCTGCTGATTTCTTTGCTTGTCGTTATGAGCTTGTCCTTGCTTATTCGGCCATCATTAACATCCAAGACGCGCAGGCATCTCACCCCATTCGGGACAGTCGGCCCTGTCTGAACGATACCGTAGGAGATGGGCCGTCTCGGGTCAGTCAAAAATTCTAAAGAGCCAACTTCCCAATCCTCCGGGATCGCCCCCACCTCAGTCTGCTTGTAACCAGGTCTCAGTTCCATGAGAAACCCATCTTCTCCAGGTGGCAATTCACTTTCTGCTCCAGCTCAGCAGCCTGGCTTCCGACTTGGGGCAGCGGGGTTTCATAGCGTTCGGCCAGCTCTTTCACACGCTGTGTCAAAGATTGGCTGATGCGGTCCATCTCGCCGTGCAGAGCGCCGGCAAGGGTCGTAAGCCATTTGTCTTCCACCACCAACGTCTTGACCTCATCCTCACTGAGCATCGGGTACTTGGCCAGCGCTTTGGCATCGAGGGCGGCATCGACCTCTTTGATGACTTTCTTTTTTGCTGCCTCCTCGTTGCAGAGCATGAGCCAGTCGTTCAGCGCCTTGGCTTCGTCCTTGGCATCGGGATCACGTTTGATATCCTTCAGCCGGGCGGTGACGTTGGCCTTGTTTACCTTCTCCAGCTCCGCGAAAAGACCCTCCTCTCCGCCGTGCTCTTCTTCCTGTTCGGCCATTTGCGCGCTGATACTTTCCAGTTCAGCCTCCAACGCGGTGAGGGCCGCCTGCTCCTCCGCAAAGTAGCGGGCCACAATAAGGGCCTTGGGCACCAGGTCGCAGGCCCAGCCCTTGTCTTTCTCTTTGCCTTTTTTATCTGTCTCGATGATGCGCTCTGGCTCGGCCTTCCACCCATCGGCGGCGATCAGATAGCAGTCGTCCTGCATGATTGCGGCCCAATAATCCATGAGGTGCTGATAGACATCATAGTTGCCTATGAGCGGCATGCCGGCGTAGTGGTTGAGCAGGCCCTCGCTCAACTCGGTAATAATAGTTTTGGGATGACAGCCCTGCGCCAGGGACTTGAGCCCCGCTACGGCCTGATTGCGCCATTGATTAAAATGATCCTCCATCCGGGCGATGAAACCGGCGAACTCCGCGTGTTCATAGATGACCGGCTTGATAGCTGACGTGTCGACGGCCAGGCTCAGGTATCCGGGACGCATCTCGTTGAAGAGACTCCCGCGTAGGTGTGGGCAGACCGACCAATATGATTCCAGAGCATCCACATCGGCTACCGGCATCCCGCCGCGTAGGTGGCCCTCAATGTCCTGAATGTCTTCAGGTTCCTGGCTGTCGATGTAGCGCGGGATGTTCAGGTTGAACTCGTTTTTCTCTATTTCCTCAAAAGGCACCAGGCGGGAATACTTGGGCTCTTCGCGCTGTTTGGTGAAGACATCGACAATCCGATGGAGGTCCATTTCTCGCAGGCGGTTCTTGTTGCCGTCTTTCATGAAACCCTTGGAGGCGTCGATCATGAAGATGCCTGTGCGGGCCGCCGCGCGCGCTTTATCGAGGACAATGAGACAGGCCGGGATACCCGTGCCATAGAAGAGATTGGCCGGTAGGCCAACGATGCCTTTGATGTAGCCCCGACGGATCAGATTCCGGCGGCTGTCGGCCTCGACGTTGCCGCGAAACAAGACCCCGTGCGGGAGCACACACACGCCGGTGCCGGTGCTCTTCAGTGAGCGCACAATATGCAGGAGATAGGCATAGTCGCCTTGCTTGGCCGGCGGTACCCCGAAATGACTAAAGCGCTCATGGGGGTCGTTGAGCGGGTCGAGCCCGGTACTCCAGCGTTTGTCGCTAAAGGGCGGATTGGCAATCACATAGTCAAAGGTCTTGAGCCGCCCATTTTCTGTAAACAGCGGATTGGTCAACGTGTTGCCCTGCCGGATCAGCGCCGTGGGGTTATCATGCAAGATCATGTTCATACGGGCGAGGCCGGAAGTGGCCGCATCTTTTTCTTGCCCGTAGAGTGTGACCTGTGCGGTCGCCTGTTCGCCCACTTTCAAGAGTAGTGAGCCTGAACCACAGGTCGGGTCATAGACAGTTGTATCGTTAGTGGTGACGGCGTCACGGATGCCAAGCAGTTGGGCGATAATACGACTCACTTCAGCCGGGGTGTAGAACTGCCCTTTGCTCTTGCCACTCTCGGTGGCGAAGTGGCGCATCAGGTATTCGTAGGCGTCGCCCAGGATGTCATCGTCATCCGCCCGGTTCTTGGAGAAGTCGAGTGCGGGATTCTCGAAGATGGCGATCAGATTGGTGAGTCGATCCACCATCTCTTTGCCGGTGCCGAGCTTGGTGGCGTCGTTGAAGTCCGGCATGTCGGACAGCTCGTTGGCGTTGGCCAAGGGGCCTAGGATCTTCTTGTTGATCTGGTCGCCGATGTCGCTCGACCCCTTGAGGGCCATCATGTCCGTAAAACTCGCGCCGTCAGGGATAGAAATCGGCGCGTAGGGCTGGCCGGCATATTTATCGCTGACGTATTTTACAAACAGCAGCACGAGCACGTAGTCTTTGTACTGGCTCGCATCCATGCCGCCGCGCAGCTCGTCGCAGCTCGACCAGAGCGATGAGTAGAGGTCGGATTTCTTGATGGCCATGGCTATGTGGGTTCCTTACGCATCGATTGCCCGTAGAGACAATTGGCGGTCTTGTAGCCGAGTTCGGCAACAGGGCGATTGTCGGCTATCCAACAAGGACATCTTCGGAGTAGTCGCTAGCCATCATAATTGTCAGCTAAGAGTCGAAGTGTTGTGTAATGAAGTCGTGGGTCTGACTGGAGGTCAGCTCCGAGGTCGAGGTGCCGGTGCGAATGTAGAAGTGTTCGGTATTGCCGTCTTTGACAAACACCGGCGACTTGGCCGGCCAGCAATCGACGGCGAGCACCCGCTCGTCCTCATGGTCTTCAAAGCGGGGATGCACATACATGAGTTTGGCGGTCCCGATGCGATCCCGCAGCAGGTGAATGAGATGCAGGTTCATCTTATCTTCATTGGCAAAGCCGTCTGCCTCGATGCCGACCGGATTGCCGTGATCGCCCACCCCAATCAGCAGCGTCCCGCCTTGGGTGTTGAGAAAGCCGGCGACGGTCTTGAGGATGGCCAGCTCCATGCGTGGGTCTTTTTGGCCGGTGTGCAGATTGACCCGCAAGGTGGCTTTGAACTCCACCCGGCTCGTTTCGCCGTCTCCGATCAGATCGACTAAGGAGACCTCTTGTCCGCGCCGTTCTTCCTCGCTGGGGCCGGACAGGCGCTTATAGGCGTCGGCCATGACACGGGCCATGCGCTCCCGGCGCTGGGTCAGGAAATCGCTGTACTTCATGTTCTCCCATCCGTCTGGGAGGGCGTGCCAGTAGGTCATGCGATCCAGTTCTTTGACGTCCACTTGCTCTATCAGTTGTGGCAGATACACTGCCGGCGGCTGGTCGCTGATGTCCACGTTGTCATTCCATTCGGTAATGGCGTAATTGGCGATCTGGTTGGTTTCTCGGATATCGGTAATGCCGAGGGTTTTGAGATAGCCCAGCGGAAACAGGTGATGGCGCTCAATGGCATTGCGGCGCGCGTGCACTGAGGGGTCCATAAGGTCCACGACTCGTTGCGGGGAGAACAAGGCTTTGGCGTCTAGGAGGATGAGGGAGGCGTAATACGCGAAGAGTGAGGGGCTCCTGGGTGAGGAGGTTGCCAGCTCGTTCGGCAGCGTGAGCGTCCAGAAGTCGCCGGTCAGGGTGGTATCGCAAATCTGATGCAACATGGTGATGAAGGCGTCGCCGTCTTTTATTTCACGCAGCCGGGCTAAGTCGAACTCGAAGTCGCTTTCGGGGGAGCGGGTATACCGCCCGGTGAGGCTACACATGAAGAACCATTTGGCGATGGCCTGCCGTAAGGTGCGTTCACCGACGCCGTATTCGGTGCGTCCGATCAGATACATGACGTAGGTGAACAGCAGATTGTTCTGTGAGGTAAAGAGCCGGCCTCCCTTGTAGCCCGCCTGGACAATGGCCTTAAAGAAGTCATGCCAGTATTGGAGGTTGAGGGTACGAGTCTGCGCCTGTTTGAGTATCTTAAATTGCGCGTCCCGGCGCTCGGCACTGAACTGCCCGGTTTCGAGGTCTTTGCCCCGCAGGATGGAGTAGACGAACTTGAGCCGCGCCCGTTTGAATCCGACACCGACGTTGACACGCAGCAGTTGATCCGGGTCCGGGTGGATAAAGTGATTAAATGGGGACGCCTCGCCGACGGTCGGCGTGCGAGCCGTGCGGCAGAAGGTCTCCAATTCGGCTCGGCCATCATCCCAAAAGACTGACATCAAAGTCAGGATAAAGTCGGCCTCAACGAGGGCGGTCCCTTTACTATTAATGCGAACAAAAACTTCCGCCACTTGCTCGTCGTCAATCTTGGGAGACAGCTCCAGCGCGGTCAACGGATAGGTGAGCAAGTTGCTGAGCCGCTGGATGACCTTGCGGATGTGTTTGCGTTCCTCTGCGCTGACCTCGCGATTCGACGACAGGTTTTCGAGATAGTCATCGACCAGGTCGAACAGGTCGGTATCGGGGCTCCAGAGGACGGAAATATTCGGGATATAGAACTTGTCACGCCGGATAGCGGCGTCGGCCACCTCGAAGCGCTCTAACAGCGGACTAAAGGCAATAGCAATCGTTTCGGTGCTGTAGTTCTCTCGGAGCACCGGGACACCTTTGACAACGGCGTAGAGAGAGGTGAGGCGTTGCTGGCCGTCCACGATCAGGAGCCGTGGAGCCGTTTGCTTGTGATCGGTGCCGATGGTGCGGATGTCATCGCTAAAGCCGTTTTGCCACAGGAGCAGGTAGCCGACCGGATATCCTCGGTACATGGAATCGAACAGGTCGCGTACCTTGGTATTCTTCCAGACAAAGGGCCGCTGGATGTTCGGCAGACCAATCTGTCCCAACTCGATGAAATTGACTAACGCCTCCAGATTGTACTGGACCTGTTGGAATAACATTTCGCTCATGCGGCTTCCCTCACGTCGATCTTGAGGAAGATCAGACCCAAGACGGGCACTGAGTATTCCGATGCTTTGAGGCGGGAATTGGCGCGTAGCTCATCCGCCGCATCCCACAGCCGCTTTTCTATCTCCGTGGTGTTTGCCGGCAAGAAGACCCCCTCTCCTAATGTGTGTCGTGATAATGCCGGAATGTACCGCGCGGGATATGCCGGGGTCAAGCGAAGAGAGTCGATACCATGGCCTATCTGGGTTCACTCGCGCCCTAGGTACGACCCGTCATTTGCCGGCAATGGCGAAACGCGCGCGGTCCTCTTGAGCGTCGCCTGTTGACAGAGGGCCAACAGATGACCCATTAGTAAATGATCCCACCACAGGAGTCCGCCGTGACAACTGAGCTGGCCGGCATAGCTGCTGTCATCATCGTGATCACGTGCCTCTTGGCACGCTATTACTTGTTCATCTGGCGCAAGGAAATAAGGGACTGGAAACGGACCCTGGCGAGCTGCCAAGCTGATATGGCCTGGGCCGCCAATGAGTTCAGTACACGTCAAGATCGGCTCGATATAGCATACCGGAGATTGGCGACAGAGCGGTTTGAACGGGAATGGCGTAAACTCCGTATCCGTGATTTCAAAGTCGATGGGCTGGGGAAACAGGGGGTGGAGCGGCTTGAGTCAGACGGGTACAGCCGAATCGCGGACGTCGACCGAGGCGTTCCGACAATCCCGCGTCTGCGCGGCGACGCTCTGTTCAATCTCCTTTCTCTGAAAGACAGCCTCCGCGACGAATATTGGGAGGAACACTGGACAGCCATCCCAGGAGCCCATTTGCTCCCTGAAGAGACGAACGTCGCCACGACGGCCCTGGCCCTCCTCGACAGTGATGACGAGTTTCAAGAGCAAATTGCTGCCCAAGAACGTGCTCTGCCACAAGAGCACCGCGCCTGGAAAAAGGTGCACCGCCGCGCGCTCCTTCGATGTCTGGCTGGACAAAAGCCGGTACACATACGAGAGCACGTATCCACCGCTCGCAACCAGTCAAACGTAGATGAGACGCGAGAGACTGCCCGCGCGCTCAAGGCCGATCTGGAAAGCAAAGACGCTAAACGAGCAGAATCGTCTCTCACCGATCTCTATGCCGAAAGCCGGACTCAGGTCATAGAACTACTCCTTGACCGCTTTCACCCAGGCAAAGTCCACGGACTCAAGAGCGATGATCTAGTCGAACGGATCGAAGCGACTCCCTTACACCCGCACTTCAAAGAGATTTCGCTGAGACGGTATCAAGCGTTTGGTGCGAAGTTCGCATTAGCGCAGGAGCGTGTGCTGCTTGGTGACGAGATGGGCTTGGGCAAGACGATAGAAGCCCTTGCTGTGGCGACGCATCTGAAACGTGAACGCAAGCGTCTCAACGCCATTGTCGTAGCGCCAGCTCCCGTCTGTGCACAGTGGCGTCACGAAATCGAACGACTCACGTCCCTCACGGTTGATATTGCCAACCCCCGCGAGGTTTCGGAGAAGATGATGAAATTTGACGTACTCATCATCTCGCTCGGAGCCTTATCACGGGCGTCTTGCAAACTGCCACCGCAAGTCGATCTGGCCGTCATCGACGAGTGCCATTATGTGAAGAATCCCGCAGCAAACAGGTCTCATCAGGCGCAGCGCATTGTAAAATGGGCTGACTACGCCATGCTGATGAGCGGAACGCCTATCGAGAACCGTCCGTCGGAGATGATCGCGTTGATTGCCATGCTTCAACCATCACTTGGTCGGCGCCTGGCCGACTCGCACGACGCCGGCACGCTAGGACCGCTGCGCTTTCGGAAGGCCATTGCGCCTGTCTATCTGCGACGCAAACAGGAAGATGTTCTCCCGGAGCTACCGGAAATGATTGAGGAAGATGAATGGGTGGACCTGACCTCGACGGACCATGGCGCGTATATGGACGCCCTTATGGGAGGCACCTACCACGATGCCTTGCGTGCAGCCACAATTGGACGTGGAGATGGACAAAGCGGCAAAATGCAGCGGCTTGACGAACTCATCGTGAATTATCAAGAAACGAATGAGAAAGTTCTAGTGTTCTCCTTCTATCTCGATATTGTCCGAACCGTCCAAGGGACCTGTGGGACGCGCTACGTGATTACGGGCGCTCTTTCATCAAATGAGCGGCAACGGACTGTTGAGGAGTTCACTAACGAGCCGGGGCACGCGATCCTCGTCTCTCAGATCAATGCCGGCGGGGTTGGTCTGAATCTCCAGGCCGCATCTGTTGTTGTTATCATGGAGCCACAGACGAAGCCGACGACAGAATGGCAGGCCATCGCGAGAACGCGGCGTATTGGTCAGTTGCGTCGCGTGCATGTCCATCGTCTGATTGCAGAGGACACCTATGACGAGCGACTGAGAACGCTCTTAGGATCGAAGATCAAAGATATTATGGCCTATGCTGATCGGAGTGCGCTGAAGGAGGCAGCCCAGGAGGCGGTGAATCCAGAGTCTCTGAAAGGATTACTGGAACAAGCGTTTGAAGAAGAACGACGGTCAAAATTGGGGTCTCTGCCGACAGAACCGGCTAAACATCGCGACGCTGAGAATCTGATGAATCCGTGACGTTGTATGAGTTCTCTCGATGTCGCCAATGATCTCGATAATTCCTCCTTGACCGCGCAGATCGGGACCGGCTAAGGGGAAAGTATCCCTACCAGATAGAGGGATTGTTTATGCGTGTACGCCTCGTTGTGGTCATTGCCGTCGTTTTTATAGGGTGTCGTCAATGAGCGAATGGAGCTAAATATGCTCAGCAAATCAAATATCCTGTCGTACCTACAGTGTGCACGGAAGCTTTGGCTTGAGCAGCATGAGCCGGAGCTTGCCAGCCCCGAGGATGCTTCAAGCCGTCGAAGATCTGTTGATGGGAACCTCGTCGGTGCAAAGGCACGTGAGCAGCTAAGTCAAGATTTCCTGTGGCCTCCGGCGTTGGACGATCAGACCGTAGCGGCGGAAGAGGCAAAATCTCTTCTGCGCAGATATCCGCAGTCACCCGCCACGGAAGTCCCGATGGTTCATGGAGGATTGTACGCACGTACGGATGCGCTCATCCCAGAAGGTGGGGGCTATGTCCTCCAGGAAACAAAGGCATCAACTTTTCCGCTGAAATCGGACAAGGTCACACTAGGGAAGCCAAAGGAACACCATTTGGACGATTTGGCAATACAAGCGTGGGTGATGTCGCACAGCGGGATTCCAATGAATCGAGCTGAACTTAACCTCCTGAACAACAGATGGCGTTATCCGGGAGGTGGTGACTACTCCGGCCTATTTCGCCAATTCGACGCGACAGCGGAAATCAGGGATAGAGTCGGCCAAGTGCCAGGATGGCTTGACGGCGCGCAATCAGCGATCAATGGCGACAAACCCGAAGTCCGCACAGGGAAACACTGCCACAACCCCTATGAGTGCCAGTTCCAAGACCATTGTCGGACCCTGGAGCCGCCGGAACCAGATCATCCGATTGAGTTGTTGCCAGATGTCGGTGGGAAGTCGCTTGCTAGGAAATTGCGGGAGAAAAAAGGATATCTCTCCATTCTCGACCCGAGCCCCGAAGAGCTGACGGGCTCGCAGAAAGACCTGTACCGACGCATTCAGGAAGCCCACCGTTCAGGACAGGCTGTCATAGTGCCTGGCAGTGCCGAAATTATCGAACGCTTCCCGTATCCGCGCTATTACTTCGATTTCGAGGGCATTGATCTCCCGGTGCCGGTCTGGCCAGGTGTTCGGCCCTACGAACAAATTCCCTTTCAATGGTCATGTCATATAGAGCGCGCGCCGGGCGTTTTCGAGCACGCGGAGTTTCTTGATCTCACCGGCGGCGATCCCTCGCTTCCGTGCATCCAACGCATGGAGGAGATGATCGATCAGGATGATGATGGGCCTATTTTTGTCTACTTTGCAGCCTACGAGAAAACACGTTTACGGGAGCTTTCAGAGCGCCATTCCCGTTATGCTGACTTGGTCGAAAAATACCTGAATCGTGTCGTCGATCTGCTTCCGCTGGTGAAGCAACATTTCTACCACCCGCACATGTGCGGCTCGTTCTCTATGAAGAAAGTATTGCCGGCTATCGCGCCCGACCTCGACTATGGCGCGCTCGATGGCGTGCAAGAAGGAACTGCTGCCCAAATAGCCTACCTGGAGGCCGCCCTCAACGAAAATACGCCGGACGAAGACAAGGCTCGGTTAGAGCAAGAACTGCGCAGGTATTGTCGGCAAGACACCTGGGCATTGGTGGAGATTGCACACTTTCTGGCGCAACGCGGAAGACCGTCACGGCCCCCAGGTATGTAGCAATCACACCACCAATGAATCCAGAAAGCATAGACAAAGCAAACCTAGCCATAGGTATCCCCCTTTCACTCGTCAAAGATTAGCTGTGACCAAAGCCCAGTACCTAGTTACAGACGCAAATGCGAACATGCGGGCCTGTGGAGGCCTTTCTGTGATGGGAAAAGTTAATCCCGGGTGGTCGCAGAAGTCAGCATGTACATTTTCCTGTCCGCAATATCATTTTCCAAATTGTGGCGGAAAGTACGAAATGATAGCTTTCCTAATCCGAAACATTCGCTGACAAGGCGAGGAAAGAGTCTCACCGTTATAGGAGGTGAGGCTCAGCTAGTGTCCATCTTCCCTCTGCCCCTCGATAAAAATGCAGAGCACACAGTGGGACGCTTCAGCGAAAGGGAAACTCTACGATCCAACCAGGAGACGCGCGACTGAGTTTCAGGGAGCGCTCCCAGAATGAGTGGACCAAACCAGCGAAATGATTTCGTATTCAGCTCGCGCGATGTAATTTCTTGAGGGGAAACCAGTGAGAGTGAGATTATCGACGGCTTAGTCTTTCCTTCACGGTAAGTTCATGAGGGGAGTGAACCTTGAGTAGCTCACCGCCAAAAACATCCTCAATCTGGCTCCCTTTACACCATTGAACTAGGTACGCGTGGCCTTTTTTGGGGATGATACAGATGCACTGACTCACCCCATCTTTGAAGGAACGTTTAAGCTTTTCAAATGCTAAAATTTTTTCGAATCTAAAATGCTCGTCCCATCGCTGACGTGCGGCCTCCTTAATGACGTCACAGAACTCATCTTCACCCGTCTCAACTACGCCCACCAGAGGAAGATGCCCAGAAGTATCAGTAGGAAGCTGGCGGAAGTCCTTGTGGCTGATAAACTTGATGTCGGCATTTATCCCTGGAAACTTTTCACCATCTCTCATTCTCTTAAGACGTTCTTCATTGATGTTGGCCGCGAGAAATCCTGCCTCTGCGCGCACTTGCGCGCCTTCGCGTTGTCTATCGGTTGCATGCAAGACTGGAAAGCCACTCTCTTCGATCTTCTTCCAGTCCACAAGATCGGAGTAGCGCGCATCCCCGCAGCAGTCCAGCAATACCGAGCCCGTTTCGAGCAATCCCAGAAGGTAATCAGTCAAGGCGTTTCGATTCTCGTTCCAATGAACCGCCGCCCTGCCCGCCAACTCGACATCATAGTTCTGAATTGGCTCCAACGCGCTCACAATCCCATAAAGACCGGAGAGGAAAAAAAGCCGATTCGCACCGAACCAAAGGTTGAGGGTTTCTTGAAGCTCTCTTTCCAGGGATGTCATAAACTGCCCGCGGGCATACCGAACATGTGCCGGCAAATATGCCCCACCCATTGAGCTATCCTTGACAAAATCAAGCCCTCGAACAGCCTCCCTGAGGCTCCGCAACTCGCGCTGTCTTAATACCTCATACAGACTATTCCTGGCCTTGAGAATCTTGTTTGGTACAGTTACTCCGGTGTGCCAATCGCGGTATGACGACCCCACGCCCACCTTGCTTTTTGAGCAGGTTGTGAGGAATACGGGAATCATTTCAGTTCGCTCTGTGATTATCGCCAGTCGCTCGTCGCGTCCTAAGTAGCACTATCGATTGAATCCCCTCCTAGTACAATAGCCTACATCATCGAATCCCGAAAAAGTTAGTCTGACCCGCCCTGTTGAGATCACGAATATTAGGGGTCATGTGCGTAGTTTGCATTGTTGGCGTTTCGAGATGCTAATGTTGGACGAGGAAGTCGACACCTGTAATGATGAGCGCCAGGTGGTTTCGATAGCAGGCACTAACGGAGTAGGAGCGAGATGCTATGTCATGGAAAACGTATAACCACGCCGGTTATCAGGCTCAAAAGCGCGGCGACTACGACGAGGCAGAGCAGATGCACAAAATAGCTCTCCAGAAAGCAGAATCCGTCGGCAGGCCACATCTACGTTTAGCCATCAGCCTTGGCAGCCTCGCAGAGATTTATCGGCTTCAAGGGAAGGATGAAGCGGCTGAGCCTTTATTTCAGCGGGCCATCGAAACGGGCGAGCAGCTTTCACAGCCAGCACCGTCCCCTCAGCCTAATCGACTTCGGATTTCGCCTGGGGACCCCCAGACGTGTCTCTCCACCGACCTCAATAACCTCGCGCTCCTGTATACACAACTCAGCCGATTCTCCGAGGCGGAACACTGTTTCAAACGGTCCGTAGCGATCTGGAAAGAGGCAGTAGGAGTATACAATCAAGAAATGGCTCTTCGATTTCATAACCTTGCGGCACTTTATTACAGCGAGGGGCTCGAGGAGGAAGGAGTGGATGCGGAAAGACAAGCATCGATTATCCAAGAACAGCTCTCTCGCAGAACCCAGTAGTCAAATCATTCGCCTATCCCAATCTTGCCTTCGACGAGAGCTTTAGCACATCCATAGTACCAGTTCGTTCGTCGTGTGGTTTCGAACCCTTTAAGCATGCAACCGGGCACGACGGGAGCATTTGGTGCTTTATAGAACAGATACCTCGGTCCCATGACGCGCTCGGTCAGCTTGCAAAACAGGTCCACATACTTCTTACCACCCAGGAAAACAATTGGCTCATCAATCTCGTCAGGCAGCATGCACAGGTCAGCGTAGTACTCCTTGCTGCTTCTTCGCTGGTACCCATTAGGGCCGCTAAATGTGATGTTGTAAGCTGGCGTCAGAAAATCTGCCGCAATCAATCCCCAACCCGCAGAAAGGATATATAACCGATCTAGGCCGTACCGCTCCTTGAGCAGCGCATACGTTCTTTCTTTATAGAGCTGCCACGCTGGCAGGAGTTGTAGGGAGTTTTTGCCAGGCGCAACGTTATACCTGCACAGTTCCTCTCTCCATGAGCGGCCCGTATCGCTGACATCGTCAGGGCGGGCATACACATATGGCCCATCTGCTGGCGCAGTCTTGGGATCAGCGACGAATAACACGTTCCGTCCATCTCGCCGCCGAAGATGGCCAGCCTCGGGCTTCTTACTCCCAGCGCACTGAATGATGACGATCATGCTGTTTCCTCCAGTTGGTCAACCAGCTCTTCCATCCTATTCAGAAACGTCGGATCGTATGGCTCATCGACGTGGTTCGAGTTCCACAGACCTGATGCCCGAACGCGTTGCCGATTACAGAAATGGCCGAGCCAATTTGGAGATGGTGGGTCAAGCGCGTCTTTGGTGAAGTTGCTCAACAGCGCAATCGCGTTGCGTTCGATATAGCCGCGCTGGCTGTCTGGTCCAGGTTCGTCTTCTACGGCCAACCAAAGGAACGGCATTTTGCCGATCACTTCGCTGACTGTTCTCTCCAGATTCTGCTCTCCATTCCGTACTTCGCGTGGCGCTGAATTCCCCTGACCCCAAGTTGGATAATCAAGGCGATCCCGTTCTATCAACGCCGCGCCCACTATGAGCCTAAAGATCGATCCCCGGTGGTTTCCGCCGCCGCTACGCACTTGTCCCTTGTGTTGTGATAACCGTGTCCACAGCTTCGTCCCCGCGCCCGCCTTTAGTGCGTGCGTTCCCACACGTACAATACGTGGACCAAGTCCAGTGTCCGTGCGACCTTCGCCTCCCTCCCTGAAAAAATAGACGCCTCGCTGCGGCCAATTCATTCGACCCGAGGAGCGCGAGAGGCTTCGTGGACCGTCCAGACGCTGCTCAAGGATGCTCAACAATTCGTAGAAGTGGCCATGATCATGTGCGCAGCCTTTGGTCTTCATGGCTTGAACTATCTCCGAGCAGCGCGACTCAGCATCTTTACGGTGACGCTAACCGGAATCCCCTTAGCCGACTGAGGAAATAAGAGCAGAAAAAGGGAGTGACAACAACAGCTCGGCAAAGGATGAACGCGCTTCCGCTCCGCTATGGCCGCCCTCGACCGTTGCCCCTGCACCCAACGATTCTTGTTGCCCTTGGGTGCTCCTGATAGGCGCGAACCACCGTGCCAATGACATCGGCCTTTACGGGCGGCGGGTTGCCGGCAGGGATGGCCCGCTCGGGTTTTAGCATCACAGCGCGGTAGCGCTGCAAAGGGGTTTGGCTTCGGGCCATCGGGTTGAACGCCACTCATACCCCGCGCTCCCCTCTTGAATGACGATCTTTGACGGTAACCTCCCCCACTACGGCTTTACCCCCGAGCGCCCTCCTGAACAGCTTCACCAGCTCGTATGGACTGACCGCCATATTTGGCCTGTGCAGCACGATCCCGGCTTGACTTATACTAAGGCCCTCGCTGAATCGGTGTCTGTTCATCTGCCCAGCAGCGCGTAAGCCGTGTTCCGGCAGGGGGGAGGAAAATTGTCTTGTCCCGTTTCATTGAGCGAGTGAGTCCTGGCCCCACCAAGAAAGGCGACCGTAAGGTGACGGGTGGGTCGGAGTGATTACACGAGCCGAAAGGCTAAAGAAAAGCCGGTATTTTTGCTGCCACTTTTGCTGCCACTCAAGTACCGTTGCTGCCGTATTTGCTGCCAGTACACGACGTAGACCTTAATCATCCTGGATAGCACTCAGTGATAGGAGAGAGGACATAACCTCCTAGCAAATCAGAGGTTCTTGATCTCCTCCATATCTCTCCCTCATGCTCAGTCACACTCGGTGATCTTGGTACCGCTGCAATCGCACTCTAGAGGTCGTGAGTTCAATTCTCATCGGCTCCACTTTTAAATCAAGGACTTAGCGCTTTTTGGAAACTTTGTTTCTTTACTTGGTTGCGGATAGGTTGCGGTTGGTTGCGGGCTCTTCAGGCTCATCGAGCCGATCTGCGGCCGCTTTGTTGCCGCCTGGAGCCAGGTGTCCATAGGTGTCAACGGTGACCCGAATACTGTGATGCCCCATCTGCTCTTTCACATACACTAAGGACTCCCCTTGCGCGATCAGCAACGACCCATACGTGTGGCGCAGATCATGGATACGGATTTGTCGGATACCGGCTTTGGCCAGCAGTTTTGGCCACACGCGGGCGCGAAAATTGTCCGGGTCCATCATGGTCCCGGTGCGACTGGTGAAAACCCAGGCCGGCACCTCGCCCCACCCTCTTTGCAAGGTTTCTTTCTTCCGTTCGATCTGGAAGGCCTGCAACCTCTTGGTCAACATCTTGGACATATCGACATGCCGCTGTCGCCCCGGTTTCGGAGAAGTCAGCACCCCATCGACCCAGTTCAGACGTACATCGATGAAGCGATTATGAAAGTCCAAAGCACCCCACTGCACAGCCACCGCTTCCCCAATGCGCAGCCCGGTTCGCGCCAGGAGCAGGACGAAGGCATAGTGCTGTGGAAAGTGTTCACGACAGGTATCCAGAAAATGCCCGAGATCGCCTCGAGTCAGAAAGGTGGCGATTTGTCTGCCCTCTTCTGCTCGGCTACGCCGTAAGATACGCAGGGCCGGATTAGCAGTAAGATGCCCGTCCTCAATCGCATGATTGAACATCTCAGAGAGGGGGGCGAGAGTGGCTTTGACGTAACTGCGGCTTTTGCCCTGCGCTAACATCTCATAGGCAAGGGTCTTGACGTCTTCTCGGGTGACGTCTGTGATTTCCTTCTCGCCAAAACGAGGACACAGATAGACCCGGAAGGCCGTCTCATAACCGGCGATGGTAGAGGCTTTGCAGTGCGCCTGGGGTAGGTATCGAGCCAGTGCCGAAAGACGTCAGCAAAGGGCCTTCGATCCTGCTCATCCGCAATCTCAAACTCACCCAGCGCGAGTTTCGCCCGGAGCTGCTCCGCGACGTGTTGAGCTGTTCGCTTCTCCCCAACACACTTGGCCTTGCGTTTGCCGTGGTGGTCGATGAAGACCCACCACTTACCATTCTTCTGGCGGACTTTGACGCCCATGAATGAACTCCCTTGTTCAGGTGGCTTGAGATCGATCAATAATATATAACAATAGTTATCATACGATGATACCAGACGATTCCCCCTTTCTGTGGTATGAATAGCGACATGCCCACCGCACAGCATGCGAGTGAATCCCCTCTCACCGGGCGACAGTTGAAGCTGATCCGTCGTTGGTTAGGACTTCAGCTGGGGCCGTTTGCCGAGTTGACCTCGGAAGCCCAGGCAACGATTGCGCGTCGCGAGCAGTATAATGTAGCTGTCGGAGGACCAACCGGGGCGCTGCTCTTGGTGCTGAACTACCTCTACGGTCTCCACGACGGGCCACATGGCGACAAAGTCGAGGCGCTTCGCCACATACTCGAAAACGACCCGACGCGTAGACATTTCGTCGGCCGGTTTGGTGCGGCGGCCTTAATCGACATGCTCCGAGATCACGAGATCCCTATTGGGCCATTGGTAAAACGGGTACAAGACTGGATCGAACAAGATCACCGTCAGGCCGTCGAACGCGTAACGACAAGCCAGCTACAACGCACGGCTGGGCTCAGTAGTTCGATGATTGCGGGCCTTGTTGCAGGTGTCGTGGGAGGCCTGTCATGGGCGTGGCTCAAGGGGTATTTCTCGACGGGAAAAACTAGAAAAAAATAAGGCTATGGACCAAGTGCTAGACCCTAATCGGCGGGCGAGCGTGTTTAGGACTAGCGATTCGTAATCAGTAGGTCGTCGGTTCGACTCCGATGGGTGGCCTTCTTTAACCCCCTGTGTTTGCAGGGGGTTTTTCTTTAGCCATGTTACGTGAGACGAGCTTGTGACGGAGTGAGTCAGCATAGAGTCAGCAAAATCGGATAGACGATCATGCCTTCAGAGGAAGTTCACCCGAAACTCTCTCCTCTGCCCTAAGAAGCCAGAATTGGTAGACGCAGTGGACTCAAAATCCTTTTGGGTCGTATTGCTCGGTATCCACAGAGCACACCTGGTAGCGGAAAGAACTGGCTTTCACGGGCCGTGGTATAGTGGTCCACTTTCCCCTAGGCCAGTATGATAAAGAGTTCCGCGCTGGGACGGCAATAGAGCAATGTCCCTCGCTCCCCAGTCGTCTCATAATATTGGGGACCCCTTGTGTGAATTGCACCCTGGCAGCAGGCACACCAACTACGGTATTGTATGCGCTACCCGTGGCGCGTTGGCAGTCACGACAGTGACAATTGAGAGACATCATCGGATCAGCCGAACATTCATACCGAATCGCGCCACACGCGCACCCACCCGTAAAGGGAATCGAGACAGGCATAGCGAGTGTCCTCCTTTTAGTCACCGCCTCACCATCTCTGAGGGGACAACAAAAGGGTTCGGCGCGTATCAACGAAGGATGATTTTTTAAGACGGTTTGGAGAGCGTGATGGGGGGGGGAATCCGAAAAATCTATCTCATCTGGCTATCTCAGAAAACATGCTCCCACAAACTCAACTCCCTGTCAGTTAATGGGACGGTTCTATGAAACTTTTACCCAGTTTGTTTAATTTGACCCATCCACGCGCGAGCTCTGCGCCTTCACAGGCACTAATTGTTGTGACATTTTCCGCCTCTTCATCCCCCGTTGTTTAATAGAGCATAACGTCCTTTATGTTACCTTATGGCAACGATGCACAAAACCCCCAGAATTCGAAAACTGGGGATAGTCGGGCACCGCACACAATCGCCCCGAACAAATCAATTGGTTTGGAGGTTCTATTCTCCGACCGGATTTGATAGCCCGTCAAGGAGTTCGATTCAGACAATTCCCACTCCACTTCATAGGGCTACTGTAATACCCAATGAGTAAACTCGAAGACCTCCAGCCTAATGCCGCCGTACGGGGTATCCTTCCCGACAGCCTCGTAGCGGTCACCAGCGTCCAATGGTTTGGTTCTGAGGCGCTCGAACTAACCTACAAGACCCCAACCGGCCGTGTCGCTAACGAGCTCCTCTACCGGCATGACGAACCGCGCCTCGAAGTCGTAGAACAGGGCCGACCGTGGAGTTTTGACGGGGACGGTGGATCATTTCGGCTCGTTTCTGAGGCGTACCGCATCCGTCTGGCCCATCTGTTTGATCCCGTGCTCGCCGTCCATACCTCACTGGTCGATCCGCTCCCCCACCAGATCACGGCGGTGTATGAAGAGATGCTCCCGCGTCAACCGCTCCGTTTTCTGCTGGCCGACGATCCAGGCGCTGGCAAAACGATCATGGCCGGGTTGCTCATGAAGGAACTAATCGTCCGCGGCGATCTCCAACGGTGCCTTGTCGTTTGCCCCGGGAGTCTGGCCGAACAATGGCAGGACGAGCTGTACCGCCGGTTTCAGTTGCCCTTTGAGATCATGACAAACGACAAGTTTGAGGCCGCACGCACCGGCAATTGGTTCCTGGAGAATAATTTTGTGATTGCACGGTTGGATAAGCTGTCGCGGAATGAGGACGTCCAGCAAAAGTTGCAAGCACCGGATTGTCGGTGGGATCTGGTGGTCTGTGACGAGGCGCACAAACTGTCGGCAACCTTTTTTGGCGGCGAGATCAAATACACCAAACGCCACAAACTCGGCCAGTTACTCGGCACCCTGACGCGGAACTTTCTGCTCATGACCGCTACGCCGCATAACGGCAAAGAGGAAGATTTTCAGCTCTTCCTGTCCCTACTGGACGGCGACCGCTTTGAGGGACGCTTCCGCGATGGAGTCCACCAAGTGGACGTCTCTGACCTCATGCGCCGGATGGTCAAGGAAAGCCTGCTCACCTTTGACGGCACCCCCCTCTTCCCGGAGCGGCTCGCCCATACGGTCCTCTACCGCCTCTCAGATGGAGAAGCCCAGCTCTATAAACAGGTCACCGAGTATGTGCGTGAAGAGTTTAATCGTGCAGAGGCGCTCCAGAATGACAAACGCGCCGGGACGGTAGGATTTGCCCTCACTATCTTGCAGCGTCGGTTGGCATCGTCGCCTGAGGCGATTTACCAGTCGTTACGCCGTCGCCGCGAGCGGCTGGAGAAGCGCCAACGCGAGTTACAGCTGTTGCAGCGAGGCGCCACGATTGAGGCTATCGGTGTGCCGACGCTTGATCTGGAAGACGTTGAGGACCTCGATGAGGCCCCAGACGATGAAGTCCACACGGTAGAAGAAGAGATTCTCGACCAAGCGACTGCGGCCCGTACAATTGACGAGTTGAAAGCAGAGATCGCCATCCTCGGCCGGCTGGAATCGCTCGCGGCCACCGTACGCCGCAGTGGCGAGGATCGGAAATGGCGTGAACTGGCTGGCCTTCTCAGCGCCATCTTCACACCGGCTGCGCTCGCGCAGCATGTTAACCGACAGACGGTGTCCTCTGACACTGCCGACCGGTTGGCACCCTCACCCCACCAGAAGTTGGTCATCTTTACGGAACACCGCGATACGCTGAGCTATCTCACCGATCGGGTCAGAACAGCCTTAGGACGCGAGGACGCCGTGGTGATCATTCATGGCGGGAGGGGTCGTGAGGAGCGGCTGAAAGCGCAGGAGTCCTTTCGGCATGACCCCGAAGTGCAGGTCTTGATTGCCACGGATGCGGCGGGTGAAGGTATCAATCTGCAGCGGGCGCATTTGATGGTGAACTACGATCTCCCCTGGAACCCCAACCGGTTGGAACAGCGGTTTGGGCGGATTCACCGGATTGGCCAGAAAGAGGTCTGCCACCTCTGGAATCTTGTGGCGCAAGAGACCAGGGAAGGCGACGTCTACCGGACGCTACTTGAGAAACTGGACCAGGCCCGTGAATCCCTGGGGGGCCAGGTCTTTGACGTGCTCGGCAAGCTGCAGTTTGATGGGCGCCCACTGCGGGAGCTGCTCATTGAGGCCATCCGCTACGGTGAGCAACCGGAGGTGAAGGCAAGGCTCACGCAGGTCATTACGGATGCGGTCGATCGCAAACAACTCCAGGATCTCCTCGAAGAGCGTGCCCTGGCCCATGACGCTATGGACGCCAGTCGGGTGGCGCGAGTGCGGGAAGATATGGAACGGGCCGAAGCGCGTCGTCTACAGCCGCACTATATCGAGTCGTTTTTTCTGGAAGCCTTTAAACAGTTAGGCGGCACACTGCGCGAGCGAGAACCGCGGCGGTACCAAGTCTCCCATGTCCCAGCGCCCATCCGCAATCGTGATCGGCTCATCGGCGTGGGAGAACCGGTGCTGCAACGGTATGAACGTATTGCGTTCGAGAAAACGCTTCTTTCACCCCAAGGGCAGCCACTCGCCGCCTTTGTCTGTCCTGGCCACCCACTGCTTGATGCGACATTAGACTTGACGCTCGAGCGCCACCGCGATCTGTTACGACGTGGCACGGTGCTGGTCGATGAGCGTGATCCGGGTATGGCTCCGCGTGTCCTGTTTTATCTGGAACACGCGATTCAGGATGCGAGCAGTACCCAGAGTGGGGAACGGCGCACGATTTCCAGGCAGCTGCTGTATGTAGAAATCGATCAAGATGGGGAGGCCCACCACTTACATTATGCCCCCTACCTCGACTATCGTCCGCTTCAACGTGATGAACCCAGTGTTGACGAACTGCTATCGCGTCCGGAGTGCGCCTGGATCGCCCGTGACCTGGAACAAAAGGCCACGGTACACGCTATTGCGCACGTCGTCCCGGAGCATCTGCAAGAGGTGCGGGAGCGGCGCACGGGTTGGATCAAAAAAACGCGAGTGTCGGTCAAAGACCGGCTCACCAAGGAAATCGGCTACTGGGATCACCGCGCCGCAGACCTCAGACTACAAGAGCAAGCCGGGAAGACTAATGCGCGGTTGAACTCGCAGGAATCCAGCCGACGCGCCGACGATCTCCAGGCTCGGCTACAGAAACGTATGGAACAATTAGACCTGGAAGGGCAGATTTCGGCACTGCCCCCCGTAGTTCTCGGTGGGATGGCCGTAGTGCCAATCGGCCTCGTTGCACACATGACCGGTCAGAGGACCCCAGCCCACCCGACAAATACGCAAGCCTCAGGTGCTCGTGCCCGTGCGATTATTATGGATACGGAACGTCAACTCGGGTTTGAGCCAGTTGACCGCGAGTACGAAAAACTTGGCTATGACATTGAAAGTCGGGATCCTACTACGGGACGGTTACGATTTCTGGAAGTAAAGGGGCGGGATTCAAGCGCGGCGACGATTACCGTCACCAAGAACGAGATTCTCTACTCGCTCAACAAACCGGACCATTTCATCCTGGCCATTGTGGAGTTTCTGCCAGGGGACGAACATCGCGTCCATTACGTGCGCCACCCGTTCCAGCGGGAGCCGGATTTCGGGGCGACAAGTGTAAATTATCGCTTTGCCACGTTACTGGACCGAGCGGAGCAGCCATCATGAGTGAAAGACAACCGTAAACCAAACCAATAGCGTCTGTAATGTGCGGTTGTGGCATTTGCTCTCAGAGCAAGGGGGAAATACGTGCCTGACTCGATAAAGCCGGAGATTCCGTTTATCTGGCCTGAACCAATAGTTTTGGCTGATATCCGATCGTATGAATCGGAAGTTGCTTTCGAGGGCGTAGTTCAGCAGGCAGAATCTTTATTAGGTATCGTGGCCTCGCTCAGCTCGCTGGGCATAGATTGCCTTGAGAGGTGGCTGACGGACAATGCAGAGCTCCAGGCGACACTGATTGTGGCTGTCTACCCGACCTGCTCCACTAAACAAACCGACATTGAGAGAGTGAAGGAGCTCGTACGTCGTTGTCACGACAGACTCCAGATCCGTATTCGACCGTACAACCAGGTCACCGATCGACCAACCAACGCGCTTTGCTTCCACGATAGTGCTCTAGGCGCCACGGACATTGTGACAGGATCCAGCGAAAATTTCGGATTTGACCCTAGTCCAACCGGGAAGATCAATTTTGTCTTTCATGCTGATCCGGCATTAGTTGAGTCTTTCCAGCGGCATTTTACGTGGCTGTGGGTTGAGTCCCAGGACATTCGAGCAGAAGGCCTCCCTGATATCCCTGAACTTGTCCTGCCAAAAGGCTCGGTGGAAGCTCAACAACGATGGGAGACGTTCTCTGACGCCTGGCGTCATGATGCGCCCATCGAAACCGCACAGATTAATCTAGAGACCGGCGAGGTCATCCTCATATCTGAAGACAATATACCTATTGCTTCGCCTGGAGAGGAAATTGGGCTCCCACAGTTTGACCCCCTCGCCGATTTTGTTGCCCGTCTCTATCCTAAAGGCTCACTCGTCACGATAGACAAGCTGAGTCGCATCCGCCCGCTCGATACATCCGTGGACCCGGCAATATTCGGGGAAGTGGCGGAACTCCAACGCGGCAGCGTTAAGCGCAAAGTAGAGATGAGAGTCTCCATCATTGACGATAAGACACTCCGCGAGATTGAGAATAGGCGGAAGGCGCCGCGCACGCTGCTGAATAAGTTCAGCTTTAAGCTTGCGGACAACATCCGATGGATGCCGCATCCCGCTAGAGCCCTGTTTGAGAGTGAGGTAGAGAGGATTAACCGGGAAGGGCAAAATCTGATTACTGATTTATTAAAAGGCGATGTTGATGCTTTCATAAAAGGGAAGAGAGACGCTCTCGTCACAGACCTTAACGCAATGTCCCGAGAACTGGGACGGCAGGGGCCAGTGCCACAGGAAGCGATAGAGAAGGTTGAAAAAAGTCTCAAAGAACGTCTCATCAAGGCACAGACTGCCAACTTCATGCCAGCACTGACCTACTCACCCATCCAATTCAGCACTCAATCAAACACATGGGCAAACCCGTGGGGGCAGGCTTACGCCCTGCTCTCAGATATTGCAGCGTTCCCGCGTCAGAGCCTCACTAATTCACGGTTTTTTCAAGGCTTCCGAGTATCGGAAGATGAACTAGTGGAAGCGATGAATGTGGCGGACGATGCGCTACTCCGCGACCAAGGACTACTAGGAATCCGGGAACGTTCCAGATCGGAACTTGAACTTATCGCCCGAATCGAGACATCCCCAATTGAATCGAAAGACCGGTGTAAATTGATTTGGGAAGTAATAAAAGGCTCCGACCCGAAAACGCTTGCTGAAAAACTTGAGGGCTTGAAACAATGAAGAAAAAACTCATTGAGGTTGCCATGCCATTAGTGGCCATTAACAAGGCCTGCGTGAAAGAGGCTAGTCCTTTCACGCCGCGCCACCCTCGCTCGTTGCACGTCTGGTGGGCACGTCGGCGACTTGCGGCAGCCCGGGCTGTGATTTTCGGCCAAATGGTAGACGATCCGTCAGCTCATCCGAACCAGTTCCCGACTGAGGAATCTCAAGAGCAAGAACGGCAGCGCCTCTTTCGCCTGATCGAAGAACTGGTGAAATGGGAGAATACCACAAATAAAATGGTGCTATCCCAAGCACAAGATGAGATTTGGAAGAGTTGGCGTACTACGTGCGCCGAGAATAAGAATCATCCACAAGCGGCAGAACTCTTTAATCCGGACAAGCTGCCAGCATTTCATGATCCGTTCGCTGGCGGTGGCGCATTTCCACTAGAGGCGCAACGCCTCGGGCTTGAGGCATATGCCAGCGATCTTAACCCAGTAGCGGTGCTGATTAATAAAGCAATGATCGAGATTCCGCCTAAGTTCGCTGGGCAGTCATCAGTAAATCCAGAGGCACCTTCGATGGGGAATGTATTTGCTGATGTTCCGCAAGGCGCACGACGACTGGCAGAAGACGTACGCTACTATGCGAAGTGGGTACGAGACGAAGCAGAAAAACGTATAGGGCACCTTTATTCGAAGATTGAGATTACTACCAAAATGTCCACGTCTCGTCCGGACCTAAAGCCCTTAGTAGGTCAAAAACTTATTGTTAACACCTGGCTATGGGCGCGAACGGTCAAGAGTCCTAACCCAGCCTTCGCCAATGCACACGTGCCTCTGGCTTCTACGTTTATGCTATCCACCAAAAAAAGCAAAGAAGCCTATGTAGAGCCACTGATCGATGGAGAAAAATACCGATTCACTGTCAAAATCGGCAAACCTAAGGATAATCAGACAATTGCGAACGGTACCAAGGTAGGTAGGGGCGGGCACTTTAGATGCCTACTGACTGGCACTCCTATTTCAGTTGACTACATAAGAGAGCAAGGGAAGGCCGGACGTCTAGGCGCTCGATTGATTGCGATTGTTGCTGAGGGGAAATCTGGACGCGTGTATATAGAACCGAACTTGGAGTCTGAAGAGACTGCCCTGGGTGCTTCGCCGACATGGGTCCCCGAACTAAATATAAATCACAATCCCCGAGATATCCGACCGCAATTATACGGATTAACAAAATACAGCGATCTTTTTACGCCTCGTCAACTCGTATCACTCACAACCTTTTCCGATCTAATAAGAGATGTTCACCAGTTGATACTACGCGACGCCCTTGAGTCAGGCATGTCCGATGACGGCAAGCCTCTGCGAGAGAATGGCATGGGCGCGACCGCATATGCCGAGGCGGTGAGGGTATATTTGAGTTTGGCGCTCTCCCGATGGACTGACTTATTTTGCACGCTCTCCGCTTGGAACACTACAAATCAAAATATTAAGAATCTTTTCTCTAGGCACGCCATTCCAATGGTTTGGGATTATGCTGAGTCAAACCCGTTTGGAAATGGTGCATCCTTCAGTTCTACGATTGAGACAATATACAAACTTTCGGTTAGTCTTCCTTCTACACCCGACGGGCATTCTTCCCAGCTAGATGCCAGACTTCAGTCAATTAGTGCTAACAAAGTAGTGTCAACCGACCCACCTTACTATGACAATATTTGCTACGCGGATTTATCTGATTTCTTTTATGTTTGGCTACGACGATCTCTCAAGTCCATTTATCCTGATCTACTGACAACGATGGCAGTTCCTAAAGCAGAGGAACTCGTCGCCACTCCTTACCGCCACGGCGACAAGGAGAAAGCCGAGACCTTCTTTCTCGACGGCATGACCCAAGTGATGAAACGACTGGCAGAGCAGGCTCACCCAGATTTCCCGGTCACAATCTACTATGCGTTTAGACAATCTGAGAGCAAAGATGACTCGGACACTGCGAGCACCGGTTGGGAGACGTTTCTCGACGCCGTAATCCATGCCGGGTTTTCCATCAGCGGGACGTGGCCAATGCGAACGGAACGCACAGAAGCTCTGAAGAAGAATACCAACGCGTTGGCATCGAGTATCATTTTAGTCTGCCGTCCTCGCCCGCAAGATTCCCCGGCCGCTACACGCCGGGATTTCTTGAACGCGCTTAAGCGTGAGCTACCTAAAGCCTTGGCGTATTTGCAGCGTGGCAATATCGCTCCAGTGGACCTACAACAGTCAGCCATCGGCCCTGGCATGGCTGTCTTCACCCGCTATGCCAAGGTTCTTGATGCTGAGGGGAACGAGATGCGGGTGCATGATGCACTGGTGCTCATAAACCAGACGCTTGACGAGGTCCTTGCCGAACAGGAAGGCGATTTGGACGCTGACAGTCGCTGGGCATTATCATGGTTTGAGCATTGTGGATTCGCTGAGGGCGAGTACGGGGTAGCTGAGACGCTCTCCAAAGCCAAGAACATTAGTGTAGACGGCATGGTGGAAGCAGGCATCGCGGCGTCTAAAGCAGGAAAGGTACGTTTGCTCAAACCGGATGAACTTCCCGACGATTGGGACCCAACCGCCGATTCCAGGCTCACAGTTTGGGAGACAGTGCATCACTTAGTACGTGTACTGGAAGAGGGGGAAATTGCCGCCGGGGAGTTAGTAAGGAAGCTCGGATCCAAGGCGGAGACCGCCCGTGAACTAGCCTATCGGCTTTACACCGTCTGTGAACGAAAAAAATGGGCGCAGGAAGCTTTGGCCTATAACAGCCTCGTCCAGAGCTGGCCTGAGATTATCAAGCTTGCTCGTCAAGCTGGCGGTAGGCAAACCGCGATCACTGAGCAAGACGCGCTCTTTGAACAGGAGTAACCGATGGCTACCAATCATGAACGTGTCGGGAAGGCATTGGATTTGCTCAAAGACGGCCTCGGACCATTTATCGAACGAGAGTTTACCCATACCTACGAGGCCAAGGCACAGCCTCAAGCGTTAATGTATCTTGGCGACGATCGTCTAGTCGGTGACAAACCCGTAACCGAATGGGATGCCGCCGCCCTACTCCGACTCATGTGGAACGCCTGGAATGACGTTTTCCGTAATACGTTGGGCCAGTCCGAGCGTACACTGGTAAGCGAACTGCGAGGCCAGCGCAACGAATGGGCACACCAGCAGACATTCTCCAGTGACGATACGTACCGGATGCTTGACTCTGCAGGGCGTCTCCTAGCCGCCGTCTCCGCGCCGCAATCGGATGAGATTGAAAAAACCAAAATGGAATTGCTTCGGATCCGCTACGACGAGCAGGTCCGCTATGAAAAACGGAAGACCACGAAGATAGCGGTGGAAACTGCAGTAACCGGGACCCTCAAACCGTGGCGGGAAGTCGTAACCCCGCATCAGGACGTGGCGAGTGGACGCTATCAGCAGGCGGAATTTGCCGCAGATCTGTGGCAAGTGCATATCGGCGAGGGCACGGACGAGTACCGCGACCCGACCGAGTTTTTCCGGCGCACGTACCTCACGGAAAGCCTGAAACGACTGTTAGTCGGATCTCTCCAACGGGTTGTCGGTCAAGGCGGTGATCCGGTGGTCGATCTCCAGACCAATTTCGGTGGCGGGAAAACCCATTCTATGCTTGCGCTCTACCATCTCTTCTCCGGTACGCCCCTGAGCGAATTAGCCGGTATCGACGTGGTGATGCAAGAGGCCGGGGTCAACAACATCCCATCTATCAATCGAGTGGTCCTTGTTGGGAATAAGATTTCGCCAGGCAACCCCGTCACCAAGCCGGATGGCAGTGTTGTCCGGACCCTCTGGGGAGAAATGGCGTGGCAACTTGGTGGCAAAAAAGCGTTGAAACGGGTCCGCGCCGACGACGAGAAAGCCACCAGCCCAGGCGATGTCATCCGAGAACTCTTCAATACGTATGGCCCCTGCCTCATCCTTATCGACGAGTGGGTGGCCTATGCCCGTCAACTGCATGACCAGAGTGACCTCCCGGCAGGCAGTTTTGAGACGCAGTTCACCTTTGCCCAGGCCCTTACAGAAGCCGCCAAAGCCGCTAAAAACTGTCTCCTAGTCATCAGTTTGCCGGCGTCTGATTCGCCAGGATCGCCGCATACCCACGCCGAAGATGTGGAAGTCGGCGGTCAGCGCGGCCGTGAGGCTCTGGACCGGTTACAGAACGTCATCGCTCGTGTCGAGTCGTCTTGGCGCCCCGCAAGCGCAGAAGAAGGATTTGAGATTGTCCGCCGCCGGCTGTTTGAGCCATTGATTGATCCTGTACAGTTTACCGAGCGGGACGTGGTCGCCCGTGCGTATGCCGAGTTTTACCGCGCTCAGCATCAGGAGTTTCCGCCGGAATGTCGGGAAGCGGACTATGAGAAACGGATCCGTGCGGCCTACCCCATTCACCCGGAAGTCTTTGACCGGCTCTACAACGACTGGTCTTCGCTCGTGAAATTCCAGCGCACTCGCGGGGTGTTGCGGCTCATGGCGGCCGTCATCCATAGCCTCTGGGAACAGGGCGACCGCAACGCCCTGATCCAACCGGGTCATATCCTCATTGACAACCAGCGCGTTCAATTTGAACTCACTCGCTACCTGTCGGATAACTGGGTACCGATTATTGAGAAAGACATTGCTGGACCCAATTCATTACCGTTGCGGCTTGATGAAGAGCAGCCGAACCTTGGGAAGTACCACGCGACGCGGCGGGTGGCGCGAACGATTTATCTTGGCTCTGCGCCAACGACGGCTGCGGCCAACCGGGGCTTAGAAGATCGGCGTGTCAAGCTGGGGTGCGTGATGCCCGGTGAGTCGCCAGCCGTCTTCGGGGATGCGCTCCGACGACTGGCGGCGTCCGCGACATACCTGTATCAGGACGGGCCACGCTATTGGTATTCCACGCAGCCCACCGTCACCAAACTCGCTGAAGACCGGGCCGCACAACTGACACGCGACCTCGACAAGGTCACCCAGGAAATTGATGGCCGGCTGCGGGCGGATTTGAGCAAGACGGGCACTTTTAGCCGCGTACACCCCCTACCCGGTTCCAGCGCGGACGTGCCTGATGATCTTGATGCTCGGTTGGTCGTCCTTGGCACCCAGAACGTCTACAGCAAGGACTCGGGTAACGCGGCACAGAAGGCCGCGCAGGCGATTCTCGAAACGCGAGGAAATATCCCACGACTGTATCGCAACACGCTCGTATTTCTCGCGGCGGATCAGACGCGGCTACAGGATTTGGACGAGGCAGCGCGGAAATATCTCGCCTGGGAATCCATCCTGGGTGAGAAGGAGCTCCTGGACTTATCCCCCAATCAGGTCAAGCAGGCGGAAACGCAGAAGAGCGCAGCCGATGGGGCAGTGACGGCGAGACTGCCCGAGGTCTACCAATGGTTACTTGTCCCCATTCAAGATACGCCTCAAGCAGCGGTAGAATGGCAAGCTATCCGACTCTCCGGTCAGGACGCCCTTGCGGTCCGAGCCGCTAAGAAATTGGAGCGAGACGAGTTGCTCATTACCAGTCTGGGCGGGGTTCGCCTCCGAATGGAGCTGGATCGGGTCCCACTGTGGCGCGGTGACCACGTTGCAGTCGGCCAAGTGGTTGACGATTTTGGACGGTATCTTTATTTACCACGGGTTCAAGACTCAACGGTATTGTTAGATGCAATGGGTACTGGTGTGGGCCTATTAACCTGGCGACAGGACTCCTTCGCCTATGCGGAGACGTATGACGAGTCCGCGTCGCGTTATCGTGGCTTACATGCCGGGCAGAATATAGCCATAACGAACAGTGATAGCGGATTTATTGTACAGTCCGATGTTGCCCGTCAGCAGATGGATGAAGAATCGCAAGAGGCAGAACCTCCCATAGGGGGAGGCCCAGGTGAGGATAATGGCGACACAGAGAACGGAACGTCGGACCCGCAACCCCCAACTCAACCCAAACGCTATCACGGTACCATAACGCTTGATCCTGAGCGTGCTGGACGTGACGCAAGCCGGATCGCTGACGAGGTAATTACTCACCTTGCCGGTCTCGTTGGGGCATCAGTACGAATCACTCTAGAGATTGAAGCGGATATTCCTGATGGGGCGCCGGAACATGTCGTGCGGACGGTGACGGAAAACAGCCGGACACTCAAGTTCACCAGTCACGGGTTTGAGAAGGAGTAAAAGCGACCCTTGCTAATTCTTTCTATTTTCTTTCCAAATTACTCAAGAAATTTGACAATATGGACCTAATAATGATACAAATTTTTCCACTATGCCTGACAAAAATTCCGTCCGTTTGCGAGCCTTGGAACTTATTTTCGAGGACGGCCGCCGCCTCGGTCCTCGATTGGCGTCTGCCATCGGCGTATCACGGCAGGTCGCTAACGGCTACTTAAAGCGCCTTGCCAGCGACGGCATGGTCAATGTGGAGGGCGCGACGCGTGCGTGCGTCTACAGTCTGAAGCTGCTCAGCGATAGGCACGACTCCTTCGCGTGCGACGGCCTTGAGGAGGATCGAGTAGTGACACAGGTCATATCCCCGGTCATCGCAGACTTGCCTCACAATGTCCAGAATAGTTGGCGCTACGCTGCCAGCGAGATGATCAACAACGCGATCGAGCACTCCGGGTCCAGCCAGGTCCATGTGGGCGTTCGCCGGGATGCGCTCCACACGGAAGTGACAGTCCGCGACGATGGGGAGGGCATCTTTCTGAAGATCCAGCGAATTCTGGGGCTGAGTGACCCGCGGGAGGCGATTCTTGAACTGGCCAAAGGCAAGCTGACAACCGCGCCGGAGAACCATTCCGGTGAAGGTATCTTCTTCACTTCGCGGGTTATGGATGCATTCGACATTGAGTCGGGGCGGCTGCGGTTTCGCCACTCAGAACACTCCTTCGATAGGTTCGATGAAGAGGAGGGTGACTCCGCCGGTGGTACAATCGTCCGTCTTCGGCTGGGCAATCAAAGCGAGCGGACCACGAGCGACGTTTTCGACGCGTACTCGGACCCGGAGGAGTACAGCTTCGACAAGACTGTGGTGCCGCTACACTTGGCTCAGCAGGAAGGTCACGTTCTGGTCTCGCGTTCCCAGGCCCGTCGTGTTTCCTACCGTTTTGAGATGTTTAGGCGCGTGGAGCTGGACTTCCAGGGAATCTCGACCATCGGGCAAGCTTTTGCAGACGAGCTTTTCCGTGTCTTCGCCCGCTCGCACCCGGATGTAAGCCTCATACCTGTCCACTGCTCGCCCGCCGTGGACAACATGATTCGACGAGCGGTGGGCGCTGCGAAAAATAGCTGACGTCATGCTGAGCAGTCCATGCGCGGGTCTGTTTATTGGGAATGCGGAACGCCTTCGTTCTCAAGGAGTACCTAGAGCGTGTGCTGTACCATTGTGGCTTCGTCAAAGGCGAAGGCAGGTTCTCGACGCGTCTCGTACCCCACAGAAAAACGGCGATGGCAACAATCAAGAGACAGGCCATCGACCTCTTGATTTCGCTGGTGTTCCATTTACTCTTTCCGCAACGTGCTCCGCTGGCCCATCGGTGCCAAGCACCCGCGTGCTTGAAGCAGACTGGAGAGTAACAAATTGAAGGATGCCCAGAAGCCCGATCATGTGAGCCTGACCCGCTGCCGCCAGGACAGGTATGGGGAATCAGTCCGGGTGGGCCGGAGCCGGGGGCCAGCCTCTATCGCCTAGAAGTGACGGTAGGCCGGGGCAGCGGTGTCAAAATACTGAATGCCCCAGTACCGCCGGCATTTCGCGAGAGTGCCCGCTATGCCGAGCAGAACCTCTATACCCGTTCAAGGGAACTTGTTGGTGACAAAGACCCGCGCGCGCACGAGTTCTCTGTGCAGATCCGTGCTATGGACAATGACCGCGCTGGTACAGGCCTTGGCTTGCCGGCGTTACTGGCCCTTTGCAGCGGCCTACTGGAGAAGAGTACGAAGGGCGGCCTGATCGTGGTCGGCGCATTAAACCTGGGCGGGTCAGTGGAACCGTTGGCGAATGCCGTCGGGATCGTCGAAGTCGCTGTCGACAAGGGGGCGGAGACGGTGCTCATGCCGGTAGCGGCGCGCAAACAGCTGTACGAACTCTCCGACGACATGGCAACGCGGGTCAACATCCAATTTTATTCGGATACGCCGGACGCATTGCTGAAAGCATTGCTTGAGTGATGGAGCGAAAGGTCGGGCGGAATACGGGACGACGGGACATGCCCAAGCCTGCCTTCGGAACGAGAATTGTGCGGCCCTTCTGGCGCCTTGGCTCCCTTGACCCGCCACGTTAAGGAAGAGGGCTTTGCTCGCGTTATAGGAGTCCCATGCATAGGAGATCCGACAGAATCTCTCTCGCCCCGACAGATCTGGGCAACTTCCTCAGTTGCCGGCATCTGTCTTCACTCGATTTGCGTGCAGCCAATGGATTGGCAAAACGGCCTGTTCGCTATGGACCGTTCATGGACGAACTCCGAGAGCGGGGTCAGGCGCACGAGGAACAGTACCTGGAGTATTTACGCGATCAAGGATGCTCCATCGCCGATATGGACAATCCTGACGGGGATCATGTGGATTCGCCGTCCGGCGTAGCGGGAACCCTTGCCGCAATGCGCGACGGCACAGACATCATCTACCAGGCCGTGCTGGCGGATGATGCCTGGCGCGGCCAGGCTGACTTCCTTCGGAAAATCGATACACCTAGCGACCTCGGAGACTGGTCCTACGCAGTGATCGATACAAAGCTGGCTCGCGAGACGAGGGCGGGTACGATCCTGCAACTGTGCGTGTACTCCTATCTACTTGGAAAGATGCAGGGCGTCCGGCCCGAGAATATGTACGTGGTCACGCCGGGCAATGACTTCGAGCCCTTGCCGTACCGGGTCGATGAGTATGCTGCGTATTTCCGCCTGCTGGAGAACGGTATTGGTGAGTTCATCCGAGAGCCCGAGGAGACCTATCCGGAGCTCGTCTCCCACTGCGACTTGTGTGCGTGGTGGAAGACGTGCGAGCAGCGGCGGCGGCGCGACGACCAACTGTGTTATGTGGCCGGGATCACCAAGAGTCAGATAAAAAGCCTGCGATCGATAGGTGTGGATCGCCTCGGCGCACTGGCACAGACTAAGGACATTCCAGATCCGCCGCACGGCTCAAAGGAAGCCCTAACACGGGTGCGTGATCAGGCGCGAGTGCAGTATGTGGGGCGGGAGCGAAAGGCGCCCTATTACGAACTGAAAGAACCCTTTGATGCGGAGCACGGTCTCGCATTACTGCCGTCTCCCACTGCCGATGACATTTTTCTCGACTTTGAGGGCAATCATTTCACGGAGCACGGCGTCCAGGAGTATCTGACCGGGTATGTCACGCGAGGATCGAACGGCAAGGACCTGTATACGCCGCTCTGGGCCGGGACGCTCGAAGAAGAGCGGCACGCGTTTGAGCGCTTCATGGATACGGCGACCGAGGTCCGAGAACGCAACCCGGACGCGCACATCTACCACTTCGCCCCGTATGAACCGACGGCTCTCAAACGACTCATGGGGCGATTCGCGACGCGGGAGGTCGAGCTCGATCGGCTGCTCCGGGGCCAGGCGTTCGTGGATCTCTACCCCGTGGTCAAACACGCCTTACTCGCGGGTGTCGAACGCTACTCCATCAAGGACCTAGAGCCATTCTTTGGGTATGCGCGCCAGCAGGATTTGCGGGACGCCTCACTGAGCCGCCGAATCATCGAACATGCCATCGAGGCGGGTGACATGGACGAGACGTTCGACGAACATCGGCGCGTTGTCGAGGACTACAACCGCGAGGATTGCGAATCGGCTCAGCGCCTACGGGATTGGCTCGAACACCTGCGGGCAGGGGTCATCGGGAAAGGACATAAACTCCCGCGACCGGCGGCGCAGGACGACGAAGCTTCGGAGAAGATCAGCGAGCTCGACCGCGAATTGCAGCGATTGCGAGACGGCCTCCTCGACGCTGTTCCACTTAACCCCGAGGAGCGATCTGCCGAGCATCAGGCGCGGTTTATACTCGCGCATATGATGGAGTTCCACCGGCGGGAGGCCAAAGCGGGCTGGTGGGAATACTTTCGGGTCCGTGAGCTAGAGGAGAGCGACTATGCCGATGAGCGGCGGGCGTTAATCGGCCTCACCTTCCGCGAGGTACTCGACCCGAAGCCAGCCCCGCTACAACGCTATCAATTTCCTACACAGGAACTGGATGTCCGGCGAGGCGACGACATCTCCTTCGATAACAACAAGAGACTCGGCGGAGTCACTGACATCAATTACTCGGAACGGACGATAGACATTCAAAAATCCAAGGCCACCGCAGATACGCATCCGACTGCCGTCGTATTCCACAGCCGGGTCAATGCGGAGCCGCTCCAACGGTCCTTGATGCGACTGGGCGAAGCCGTATTGGCATGCGGCCTTGCTGCACCGAGCCCGTACAAGTCCGCTATCGAATTGTTGCTCAGGCGGTCATCTCCCTTGGTCGACGAGCACGGTGTCCTGCAACAACAGAATGAAACGACAGTTGAGGCCGCCTGCCGACTTGCCGTAGGGCTCGACGAACACGTACTCGCCATACAGGGGCCGCCCGGAACAGGGAAGACATTCACCGGCGGCCAGATGATCTGTGAGTTGAAGCGACGCGGACTGAAAGTGGGCGTTACAGCGGTCAGTCACAAAGTCATCGTCAACCTGTTGGAGACCGCGCTGGAAGCCGCGGAGAAGCAAGGGGTGGATCTGCGTGCCATACACCGCCAATCCGGAGAATATGAGGGAAAGTGGGGTATCGAGCGAAAAACCGCATATCCGGCGATTCGAAGCCAACTTGGGGATGGCGGCATCGATGTGCTCGGGGCGACACCGTGGTGTTGGGCGCGGCCGGAATTCGAGCAAAGTGTGGACGTACTGATCGTTGATGAAGCCGGTCAGATGACATTGAGTAACGTGCTGGCGGCATCCCCAGCAGGCACAGGCCTGATATTGCTCGGTGACCCGCAGCAACTCGAACAACCGCTCCAGAGCAGTCATCCCGAAGGAAGCGAAGCGTCCGCGCTGTATCATCTGCTCGACGGCGCAGACACGATGCCACCGGATAAGGGTCTCTTTCTCGGTGAGACCTGGCGCTTGCATCCAGACATCGCCCGATTCACGTCAGAGATTTATTACGAAGGGAAAGTCACCGCCCGGCCAGAGCTGGTGCACCAGGCGATTCTTCCCCTGCAGGGAAACGGGTTGCGATTTTCTGGATCCGGCCTGCGTTATGTAGCCGTACCACATACAGGAAATCAGGCGAAATCGCTCGAGGAGGTCGCCGCCATAGCCGAGATCGTGAGGGAACTGTTGGAAACGGCGAGCTGGCGAAACAAAGAGAACGAGGTTTCTCAGCTGACCGCGCAAGACCTGCTCATCGTCGCGCCCTATAATGCCCAGGTGGCGGCGTTGATCGAGGCGCTCCCAGAATTGAAAGACCGTATTGGCACCGTCGATCGTTTCCAGGGTCAGGAGGCGCCTGTTGTCATTTACTCCATGACCTCTTCCAGTCCGGAAGACGCACCGCGAGGGATGGAGTTTCTCTACAACCGCCACCGCTTCAACGTCGCAACGTCGCGGGCGAGAGCTTTGTGCATTTTGGTCGGCAATCCTGCGCTGTTTGAGCCGGAGTGCAGAACACCGCATCAGATGAAGATGGCGAACGGCTTCTGCCGCTATCTGGAGCTGGCGCAGACGGTCTAGCTATGGGGCATGCCTCCGCTTCCACTTGGCCACCCGCGCTTCCTCTGCCGGGGTGGCCGTGCCGATTAAGTCGTCCGGAACTGGCTCGCCCCAGACCTTCAACCAGGCGATCTCCGTTTCGGGCTGAGGTCCGTACCCGTAACAGGTGACGCCTGATTCTTGATATTTCTCAAACGCCTTCTTTTGCCTTGCCACCAATTCTCGGCGCATTGCCGGCGGGGTGATGTAGTGTTTACGTGGCATGGTCGATACCTCCTCGGGTGGTTGCCAGTCCCCACATCGGTCTCATCTTCGACATAGAACCGTGTTCTGGCATGGCAGGCGCCTCCAATCCTAACTGCCTTTGTGAATGGACTCGTTCCGGCTCCTGGCCCTCCTCCGGGTAGTGGCGCGCCGGGTTCTTGAGATTCTTGAGAATCTGCTGCTCTACCCACTCCCCGAACTTCTTGGGTCCCATCTCCACTGAGCTGGGGAACTTTGCTAAACCGGGACGGCTCGCCGGTCCGTTCCCCTTCCCCGAAGGTATGGTGGTGGACTGTTCGCTAAGCCTTCCGTCTTTGCTGGTAAGCGAATCCTGGACGGGCTTCGTCATTCTCTCTCCTCCTACTCTTAAACTAAGCATTGATGTGCTCAGCTTCAATGGACCTATGAATTGAGACGGTTGCTCCGCTTAATATCCCCACTCCTCATGCCGCACCGGCAGCCGTTTCAGCTCATCCCGCTGTTGCTGCCAGTGCGGAAGGAAGCGATCCAGTACGGCGGTGAATCGACTATTGTGACTCGGCTCAATCAGGTGCGCTAATTCGTGGACAATAATATACTCCAGGCAGGCCGGCGGTTTTTTCGCCAGTTCCAGGTTGAGCGATCATGCGGCGTTAGAGGTAGATTTCGGGCCGGAAATTAGTAGGTAGTAGTGTACAGCCTCTTTTCGACCGCAGCGTTGTTCCCTGGCACGCAGGCCCCCTCTCCTCAAGGTGTAGTGTGACTGCGGCGAAGTCTTCATCTGGGACGTGGACAATACGAATGTTTTTCCTAGACAATGCTCAGTGTGGCTACGTCACGCGGAACACACCGTCGGTTCCCTTTCAGTCCCAATCCAGTTCTGGGACACCACGCGGCATAGGCTTGGCACACTTCGGACATGGATAGGGGTCATCCCAGACGGACACCTGGGTCCCGTTGCACTCCGGACAGCGTCCCAGGTCTTTGTCGAATTCCGGATCGCCGATTTGCCAACGTAGCCCTGGTCTTTGGGTTTGCGGAAGTGTATCGCTAGCGGGCTTTTGGCAGGATAGGTATGGGCCATCAGTAGTCAGCACGCGGGTCCATGGGGGCTTGTGGAGAACCGTCAGGGTTGAAACCTGGCGGTACAGGCGCGTCTGGTGAGCCTAACAGAAAGTGAGACTGGCTACGATTTGCAAATTTTCCTTTTTTCGGTTCGAACTGAACTCCGTTATCGCCTTCTGTCTCATTACGATGATCAAACTGACTAAGCCAAATATCGGCAGGAATATGATCAAACGCAGCGCAGCGAGGCGATGATTTTGTAGTTGAAAGCTCCGCCTCTTCGTCAAAGTGTACGCAGTCATAACCCATTGGTGGATTGAACATTGGTATTACCTCCAGTCAAGATGATCTTCGGGCGCAAGTTTTCCATATATGTTGTCGTCGTCTTTACCCGGTTCTTCGTCATAACCGCACTCCGCTTCTGACTCTCTCCATTTCATCAATTCCTTTCTTCTATATCGTCCATGGTTGTGGCCCCCCTCAACTAACGTGTGCTTGGCTTCATCATGCCATTCGCCCAGCAGCTTGGTAAGCTCAGCATCGGAAAATTCAAGAAAGTCAGGATGGAAAAGTACATCCAACATCCGTGCTTGATCTCGCACATAAGGATGCGCCTGTGCACGCTTCCCGCCGAATTCTCTGAACGAAAATGCTTCCGCCCAGCTCTCTGTGTTTACTTCTCGTGACGAGTGCGGCGTTTTTGCCCAACCTAAGCCTTGCCAACGTCCACGAAAATCTCGGGGTCTTCGCTCCTTTGTTGCCGAATCAAAATACCATTCACCATAGTGGCTAACAGTTTCGTCAGTGATGGCGTGTACTAGAAAAAAGCGCTCTACTACTTGCCTCCTTCTTCGGCCTAAGTCGCTGTCATCCGTCCATAAAAACCCATCATTTAAGTGGCAGAAGACTTTGCAGGAAAGGCAAACGGTGGTGGTGCCAGGGCGAAGGTATTCACTTGGATGGTCTGCGCCACATTTAGGGCACGTTAGGGTCTTCATAGTCAATTTTCCCGGAAGGAACTTTCATAAAAGATTTCCAGAATACCTCCATTTCTTCTGCGGTGAATCGAACCAAAACACCGTCATCCATACGGAGAAAGACGTGACAGGAAAGGCAGACGGTGGTGGCGCCAGGGCGAAGGCATTCACTGAGATAATCAAAAATACCCGTGTCCATTGGATAGTCTGCGCCACATTTAGGGCACGTTAAGGAATCTGTCATTGGCTCCCAAACCTTTGAAACCCCGGACAACGGGGAGAGGAACATACTCTAACGTCAGACCCGGTAATTCGACCCTCATGATCGTATATTTCGCCAAGGGACACCCTCCAAACGAGCGGCGAGACGAGCGCGACGAGTATTACACATTTGTCGTCCCGAATACAGACATATCGGTGTCTAAAGTTTCGACATGGCTTTACCCCCGAGGGTCCTCCTGGACAGCTTCACCAGCTCGTATGGACTGACCGCCATATTTGGCCTGTGCAGCACGATCCCGGCTTGACCTATACTAAGGGCCCTCGCTGAATCGGTGTCTGTTCATCTGCCCAGCAGCGCGTAAGCCGTGTTCCGGCAGGGGGGAGGAAAATTGTCTTGTCCCGTTTCATTGAGCGAGTGAGTCCTGGCCCCACCAAGAAAGGCGACCGTAAGGTGACGGGTGGGTCGGAGCGATTATCCGGGAGGCGAAAGGCTACAGAAAAGCCGGAATTTTTGCTGCCACATTTGCTGCCACTCAAGTACCGTTGCTGCCGTATTTGCTGCCAGTACACGACGTAGACCTTAATCATCCTGGATAGCACTCAGTGATAGAAGAGAGGACATAACCTCCTAGCAAATCAGAGGTTCTTGATCTCCTCCATATCTCTCCCTCATGCTCAGTCACACTCGGTGATCTTGGTACCGCTGCAATCGCACTCTAGAGGTCGTGAGTTCAATTCTCATCGGCTCCACTTTTCTTTTCAGGGACTTAAGGACTCTAATGAAGATTGGTCTCGGCGCCTTTCCACGGGCTTCGGGCTGGCCGAATGGCGATTTGGGGACGAAATTGGACTGCTATAGCTGAACCCATGATTATTTAGACACGCTACGATAGAGGCGGGCACTCGCTTACGTAAAACCGATAAGCATCGCATCCCGCTGACATGGCAAAGCTACCCACCATTGTCTAACTATTTCTGGGCTTCGCTATAGTGCCCTACGGCGGCGCTTGAAGGACAACAGCTCCGTTGATTTCTCTCACCGTGGCGAGCGAGGGATTTGCGATGACGGGAACGGTACACGTTCTTGGTCGGGGGGAGCCGATTCCCTGCTGAGCTCGAAATCAGCTAACCGTAGCAACGACCTGATTCCCCTCTAGCTGGGCGGAGACAGTGGCTCCTCCATCGACAGGTTCAACCAGCTCTCCGGTGTACGCCCCAAGAGTCACCTGGACCTTAAAAGGTGAGAGATATCGGGAGAGGCCCACGTCTTGTTTGGACAGCCCGCCCACCGCATACTCCTGAGAACGCCCATTCGAGTCTGTTAATGGCGAAACTCCCATCCTGGCTACTTTCATTCCCTAGTATCACACTAACCCCCTTTAGTAGTTCTTTTGTGTCCCATGAGACAGAATTCGTAAAGAGCGTCCGCAAGGATGCCTGCGTGAAGGACAAAAAATGCCTCACCTTACGACCGTTATGCTGGCCGAGGGACAAACCTAAAATCGAAAGAATTTATAGGGATCTTGGAGGGGACCGAGGGGATTGATCTCGTGTTTCTTCTTCACACTTTGTGGCGTTCCGCTCCACAACTTGTACACGACTCGATCATCAATCGTGACAATTTGGGGAATGAAGCTCCAGCCCGTTATGGTGCGATGGCGGGTGAAACGGAGCATGTCGAGCAGCACATTGCCTTCTCGCTTCGTTTGCAGTCGTCCGAGTTCAACCTCATACGACGCACAACGCTCGCGGACCTGAAGGCACTCCTGAACCCCTTCCGGCAAGTGCTCGACCGTAATATTGGAATTCGCCAGCATGAAGGCGTGCAGGACTTCACGGTAACTGCGTATCGTCATATTCGGATTGGAATACGGATCGAGACCTAATTCTTTGAGGTCGGAGGTCAACGTCTAATACGGGATAATTATCTCCTACGCCTTGCGCGCGTCGGCAAAGGTTTCACGCTTAGATACATTGGTCTCGTGCGATTTGGCCAGGAGCGTCGCACAGCCAAATACCGAAGAAAGAGAAAAACAAAGAACCCACAGGAGCAACTGCATCAATCCACCCTCCACCTCATCCTCTTGGTCGCAATCCTAGCATACCAGCGCCCCGTATGTGAAATGTGTCTAACCTGTGTGCCAGGGGGAGTCTGTTGCCAGGTTGACAGGCGATGAATACCAGGATCCCCATGCCGGCTGTTGTCTTCAGGAATGCGAGGGAGACTCTCGTCTATACTTTCGCAGCCACCCCTTTTGCAGTCCACCGGTGACAAATGCAGTCAGTGACTGACCCGCGATTTGATCAAATTCAACAACGTGCGCATCGTGAGGATGTCGCAGACAGGCGTATTGTTGATCTTCGATAAATCCAAGGCGCGTCAGTAAATCTTGAATCGAGGCAAAGCGCAGCATCTCCTCTTGGGCAAGACGCTGCGTTTCCCGGGGCTGCAGCTCGTTCACGGTTACCACGCGGGAGAGGGTTTCAACATCGTACCAGCCCCGGAACTGTGCCCCGTCCCATTCAACAGCCACCAGGTCCATGCCAACCGAGATATCGATCACCCGACCTGAGTCCGGACCCTCGACACGAAATCCACCGTCTAAGTCAAGAATCGACTTCTCGCTGAGGGATACCCGATCTCCGATGTCAACAATAAAAGCCATACTGGTCGTGATGGTCTTGTATTCTATTTATGCTACGTAGAATCTTATCGCAATCCAATATCGAGCAGAGGAGATCAGAATTATGGCAGTCAAGCGTCCGAGTATTGAAGAGTTAGCCGATATCGCAGCGGGCTATGCGCTGAGTTTAACCGAGCAGGATCTTGAATCTTTTCAAGGACTGATGAGCGGCGTGCTGGCCTCCTATGCTCGCCTGGATGAACTCACTGAACCAAGCTTACCCGTCAGCTATCCTCGCATGCCCGGCTTTCGCCCTCAACCTGAGGACAATCCACTCGGTGCCTGGTATTGGCGAACCGACATCCAAGGAGCCCCAGCCGGCCCCCTGGCAGGCAAGACCCTGGCGATCAAAGATAACGTCTGCGTGGCCGGCGTACCCATGATGAATGGCAGCCACATCCTCGAAGGCTATACGCCTGAAATAGATGCAACCATAGTCACCCGCATCCTTGAGGCGGGCGGACATATTCTTGGCAAGGCGGTGTGTGAGAATTTGTGCTTTTCAGGCGGCAGTCACACCAGTGCAACCGGTCCGGTTCGGAATCCGCACGACCCCAGCCGTACAACCGGCGGCTCTTCCAGCGGCAGTGGCGCGCTCGTCACTGCCGGCATTGTAGACATGGCCATTGGGGGTGACCAAGGCGGATCAATTCGGATGCCCGCCTCATGGTGTGGCATCTACGGCCTCAAGCCCACGTATGGATTGGTTCCCTACACTGGCATCATGCCCATTGAAATCACCCTCGACCATACAGGCCCAATGGCGCGCACGGTACACGACATCGCCCTGCTGCTTGAGGTCCTTGCCGGCCCGGACGGGCTCGATCCACGCCAACAAGCAGGGCTACACAGACAGGCGTACACACAGGCCCTGACTGGGAATATTCAAGGGTTGCGGATCGGCATTGTAGAAGAAGGTTTTGGCTGGGACGTGTCACAGCAAGATGTAGACGACAGCGTCAGAGAGGCGGCGCAAGCGTTCGAAAAACTCGGCGCGTCAGTCAAAACGGTCTCCATTCCGTGGCATCTGGAGGGCATCCATATATGGAATGGTATTGCCATTGAAGGCCCGACCCTGCTCATGGTCGAAGGCGGCGGCATGGGCACGAATTGGAAGGGCCATTACACCACCAGCCTGCTTAATGCCGCAGCGCGGGGTCGGCTGACTCGTGCCAACGATCTGTCTGAAACCGTCAAGCTCGTGGTCTTACTCGGTCGGTATATGCAGGAGAACTATCACGGCCGGTATTATGCGAAGGCGCAAAACATAGCCCGTTCGCTCACCGCTGCATATGATGCCGCCCTGCAGGACTACGACGTACTGGTCATGCCAACCTTGCCCATGAAAGCGACCCTCATTCCGGCTCCAGACGCCAGCCGAGAGGAATATGTCGAGCGAGCGCTTGAGATGCTTCCCAATACGTGCCCGTTCGATGTCAGCGGGCATCCGGCCATCAGCATTCCGTGCGCAGTCTCAGAAGGACTGCCGGTTGGCATGATGCTGGTCAGTCGGCACGGCGATGAGGGAACCGTACTCCGAGCAGCGGATGCATTTGAGAAACACGTGTTTGCTGCTCCGCCGCCACCGCAGCAATAATCAGGAGAAATGGAATACGGCCAAAGAGGGCGTAGCACTCCAGGTCTATCCGGTGAAGTCGTGCGCCGGCATCGCGTATGAGCACATCGTATTAGATGCGCGTGGATGGGCACGACGAGTTCGTGACTCAACGACAGCATCCCCGCCTGGCGCTTATCACACCCCAGCTTGATGCCGATAGACTCCGGCTCACAACGTCTGAGGGACACACGCTGGCCGTGCTAACGGCTGGCAGCTCCGGACCAATACGACACGTCCGCGTCTGGCGCGATCGGTGTGAAGCGGTCGATCAAGGCGACGAAGCAGCGCAGTTCTTTTCAGACTGGCTAGGCGAATCCGTACGGCTGGTCAAAATGGCCGACGACTACAAGCGTCAGGTGAACCCAAGCTATACCCAGACGCCGGCCATCACTGGCTACTCTGATGGCTTTCCTCTGCTCCTTATTTCTGAGGCTTCGTTAGACGATCTCAACGCCCGACTCGACACTCCCCTGCCCATGAACCGCTTCCGTCCCAACCTGGTGGTCGCAGGCTGCGACCGCTTTGGCGAAGACGATTGGCAACAGTTGAAGATCGGCAGCATTGTCTTCGATGTGGCCAAACCGTGCGACCGTTGTGCGGTGACCACTACCGACCAAACCACAGGCGCACGTGGCGTTGAGCCGCTCCGCACGCTGGCGACGTATCGTCGCGCTGGTGCCAAGGTCTTTTTCGGGCAGAATATTATCCACCGGAGTACCGGAACCATAGCAGTCGGGACTCGTGTCGAAGTCCTTGCGGGCAAAAGATGAATACTCGGCAGCGTGGACGATTGGGTGGCCTGTCCACCGGGCTTGAGCACTACGATTCGACTTCTTCGTCTCGCGCCAAATTGACTTTGCACACAACCTGATTGCCACAGCCCAGATAGAGAATCTCGTGGAAGCTTAGCATCTTAGACATGGCTATGCCGCGCCCGTGAGAGTGGTTCGCCCGCTCCAGCGAAAGATCAAGATACCGCGCCCAGTCAAACCCCTGGCCCTCATCCGTGATACTGAGCAGGATTTCGTGTGGTGTCTTTTCATAATGAACGTGCACTTTTTTGTCCGCGTTCTCAGGCAAAGCAAGGCGCCACAGCACTTCTTGCTCCCACGTTCCCTCCGCCACCAGACGGGTCTTTTCCTCGTACGTAATCTCAACATTCCCGTGCTCTACGGCATTGAGCAGCATCTCCAACAATCCCAGCACAACCCGTTCAGGATCAGGAGAGAAGGCAGACAAAAATGCGGCCAAGGCATGGGCTTGTGCCAGAGTACGAAAGCTAAAGTCACTTTGCTCTACGAGTTCGAGCATAGACTGATACGTGCGGACTTCGGCCTGCAACGCATCGACATCAGCCGCGTCCCGTGATGCCGCCTGTATGAGGGACAGCAAGACCTCAGGCTCAAACGGTTTGGTGAGATAGTAAGATACTCCGGCCTGTATCCCCTCAACGACTTGTTCCGTTGCCGTAGCCCCGGTTTGCATGATGACTGGACTCCTAGCCAGCTGCGGATGTGCCTTCATCTGGGTGACAACTTCGAGCCCGGTCTCTGAGTCACTCGCTCCGGGACAAACGCCTATTACAGCCGAAAGCACCAATCAATTCATTGACAATCTCGTCAAGGAGACCCGGGAGACGCAGTTGCCGCGCGAGCAAGTCTGACAATCTGCTTTAGCTGATTCAGCTCATTCTGCTGGCAAGCAATTCGAGGATATTCTTGGCGGACTGGCAGGCTTACTCAAATCCGTGTTAGACAAACTGGCCGACCAGCAAGATTTCGGCACGTCAAAACGTACACTCGCCACGCATATTCGGGCTGAGTTCGTCCAAAAGCTCAAATTTTCTTTCAGGCACAAAGAGACGGGAACTCGGACCACAATCGCAGCAGCCAGCAGCGCCTATCTCGGACCAGAATGACGCCGCTGCAGCGAACACAGAGAATAGTCCCGTATAGCGGAAAACTTCGCAGCTCCCCTGCGCGGAGGTTCTGTACAGGTTTCCTGGAGGAGTAATAGGCAGCATGGGGTGGGTGGCTCCTCGGCAGCAGTCAGTTTGACTCTCCAGTTTGACCCTCGGCGTCCGTGTCTGTCGTCTCCGCTGACTGGGCTGGTGTTTTTTCAGCCGCGGGCCGCTTTACCTGTGTTTGGCCTGGCTTGCGAAACGACTTCGGATTGCGACCGGCAGTGAGCATTTCCGCCTGTCCAGCTATAGCTTGACACTGCGTCTCCGAACGATAGTGCTCACCTTTAGCCGAATGCGGCTTGGATCGATATAAAAAAAAGACGTCGCAGCCCTCTTCGTCCGGATCGATTAATACAAACGCATTTTTCTTATCGATGTCTTCCACGGCCGAGTGGTGGAATAGCACCACGGGCGTCCCTTCATCAAGATCTATGCCTTCCAAAAACAGAATAGGCCCGTCCTCATGCAGCTTCGTCAACTCGTAGCGATTGATGATCGCTTTCGATGAGGTTGAAAAAATCCACAGCCCATTCAGGCTCTCAACCGTAATGTCGCCCATCGCCCATGCCAGCCGCTCCCCTGGTGACAGCTGCAAGAAGCGCTGTCTTTGGTCTCTCTTCTCCTGCACGCTCTGGGATAGTTGTTCGCTCTCCTGCGTATACGCCTGCCTAGGCAGCACCAGAAACAGCACGAGCAGCACGAGCATGGTCAGGAATTGCCCCATATATTTGCCCATCCTCATTAACCTCCTCTCACGATACATCGTCTCTCGGAATGCCATCTTCCCGCGTGACAGCTCCCAACCTCCCCATTCGTGACGGAACTGACCCAAGATCCGGTCTGCGGCAATCGGCGTAGCCCGCCCGAGTTGTCCCCGTCCTCCACTTGCCATAGAATCGGGGCCACGTCTCCCCCACCACTGAGAGGGGATACGACGAACACAACACGAACGATAAGAGAGAAAGGATGATCCGTATGGTTTTGGTTTATTTCTGTGTCTCGCTCCTCCTGCTGAGTGTGCCGGGATGCAGTAAGAGCATCATTCCGAAATTGTCGAGTCCCGGCACATCCGCTTCAGCCCTCAAGGACGAGGGGCAACTGGACGCTGTGTCAAAGACTGCCCACTTCTCGCCCCCACCCCAACAACTGGCAGCGCTGCTTATCAAAACGGCTAAAGCCGAAGGCTGGGCGCCCAAGCAAAAGGCGGTAAAAAACGACGGACGCTGGATCGTCACAGTGCGCGACCCGAACGAGCCGCCCGGACGCTCAGAGCAAAACGTCTTCATTGAAAGTGCCCCCGATGGCGGGAGCACCATTTTGGTCGGAACCGGGATGGCCGCCCTGCCGGAACGGTTGCTCGCCCCTCTCAAGGCCACTGTCACAACGCACTATGAACCGCCTAAGCAGGCGGTGAAAATCGCACAGCGGCAACGGGACTACTCCGGCAAAAAAGCACCCGCCGACGTGGTAGTCACTGCCGGGACGCCCGTGCGGCCGTATCGGAAGCTGGGCAAAGTCCGGGCAAGTGTCAAGCTCAAGGAAAAAACGCTGACCCAGACACTGTGGGAGGCACCCACATCCTGGTTCAAGGGTGACGAGGCGGATACGAGCCGCACGGGCTTGTTTAATAAACTGAGTGAGCATGCGCTCAGCAAATACGGCAATCAGGTCGACGCGATTATCAAGGCCCGGTATAAAACACGGACCGACGGGAGCGCGTTCGCCTCCGGCCTTGCGGTACAATACGTGTCCACCGAAGAACGTTTGGACGAGGTGGGGCGTTTGCGCGACAAAGGCTATCTGTCTGACGCGGAGTACGCAAAAAAGCGGGCGAAAATCCTGGACGGACTGTAAGCACCCGCGCGGAGAATCGCCATGCCAACGAATCTGTCTACACCAGAGCAGCTCATGACCAAAGCCATGCTGGCCGACCCCTACCCGCTCTACCATGCGTTGCGGGATGAGTCGCCCGTTCGTTATACGAGCCTGCCGGCCCGCAGTGTCGCTGGGGCTGAGACTGGGCTTAAGTCGTGGGGTTTCCTGCGCTATGCGGATGTGTACGGCGCGTTGCGCGATCACGCGACCTTTTCATCCCAAAGCTCGATGGCCGGCCAATTCGGCCCACCACTGGTTTTGCTGCAGGATGACCCGCCCCGCCATACGCGCTTCCGGCGTCTAGTCAACCAGGCGTTTACCTTCAAACGAACCGAGGAACTAAGCCCGTGGATCACTCAGGTCGCCCGCGATCTTCTGGATGTCATGCCGTGTGGAGACGTTGAGGTCATTGAGGCCTACACCGTCCCCCTGCCGGTCAAGGTCATTGCTCGGCTCTTGGGTATTCCGGGCGAAGACTACGTGACCTTTAAACAGTGGTCGGATGCCTTTCTCTCGGTCAAACCCATGAGCAACGACGAGCAGCGGACCACACACCTGCAGGATATGGTGGCTTATTTTGGCAAGATAGCCGCCGTCCGGCGCGAGCAGGGAGCGCCGGATTTGATCACCGCTCTGGTGGAAGCGGAGGTCGAGGGGGAGTCGCTGCAGGAGTGGGAGATCTTGGGCTTTTGCATATTACTGCTGATAGCCGGCAATGAAACAACCACCAGCCTCTTGGGCAATCTGCTCAACCTGCTGGCTGACCGACCGGAATTATGGCAACAGCTACGCGCTGACCGCAGCCTGGTAGAGCCGGTGATTGAAGAAACCTTGCGCTTTACGAGTCCGGTGCAGCGGCTGTTCCGGGTGGCCGCACGGGATGTTGAGGTCTCGGGTCAGTCTATCGCCCAGGGAGATCGCATCACGCTTTTTTACGGCGCGGCAAACCGCGATCCCGCAGCCTTTCCTGAGCCGGATGCATTCCGGCTTGATCGAGACCTGCGGCATCACGTCGCGTTTGGATCAGGTATACACTATTGCTTAGGTGCTCCGTTGGCTCGCGTCGAAACCAAGATCACACTCAACGCTTTTTTGGATCGTTTTCCGGTTTTGACCCGCGGCACAGCGCCCGCCGAACGGCAAACAACCAGCTATATTATCTTCGGCTTTGATCGCCTGCCGTTAGCACTCAAAGCAGCCTAACGCCTCATCAATACACTTCAGGTGATATTTTTCCGTACACAAGGATGGACATAATGATCGACCCGAGCAAGATCAATCTGGCTCTGTTTGCAGAGGCTATTGGCAAAACGTCTCGGATTATCGTTCATGAGGAAAATGCACAGGAAAATGCGCAGCAACATACGCTGGCAGTGGAGCTGATTGAGGCCAAGGCGCTGCCCGCCTATGCGACAGATGACGACCCCGACTATATCCGCCGAGATCCATTTTCGCTCTTGTTCCGCGGATCACAAGATACCTATCTCCCCCAGCACATGTATACGGTCGAGCACCCCATGCACTAGCGGATACGTCCCAGTCAGAATCGTCGAGTGCGAGGGCTGAGTCACTGGATTGCTAGCGCCGGCATGCTCAAACAAGAAGCCTTGGGCATGTTGAGCGCAGCGCAACATCTCACCTCCACGCCTTGGGAGAGATTCTTCGCTGCGCTCAGAATGACAGAACCGGGCGCCTATGGTTATTCCGATAGGCACTTAGATCTACGCAAGCTGCGTGTGAAAGCGGGCCTTGGTGCTCTCCATCTGGTTCCCGAAAGCGCGACCAGCGGAGCGTCGTAGTGTCCATACGAGATTTTCAGACCTATAGTGAACTCATTTACTCGCTGCCAGAGCGTTATGCAAACATCCAGCACTCAACATTAGTGCTCGCCCCCATCGGTGCTGCACTCGCTAAGCTCGAAGGACAGATAAGCTTCGACAGCGCGGTGATCCTGAATGTCTGGGAACTCATCGATTTCGAGAGCGGACGCATTCGTAACTACAGCTACGAAATCTATCGGGCTGGCGACGATCCAGCATGAATGCTGCGCTTCTGGCACAAAGAAAGGAGGGATTATAGACTAACGCCCATGCAGATACGTACAATACCACACCCAGCTCTAGTGCCGACGGTTCTGCTGACTGTCCTGATCGGCCTACCCGACCTATTCTGCTGGAGTGCTAACAGCAGCCCGGTTGAGGCAGCCGAGACGGTTGAGGCGGTCGAATTTGACAAACCTAAGACCCCCACAGATGCGAGCTTTCGTCTTGTCGATGAGGCCGGCCATACGCTAACAGAGCTCGGCATAGACCCTTCTATCGATCCGCCTCAAATCGGTCTCAACCCTCAGGCCATCGTCACGGAACAGAACATCCTGCTCTTATTTTTTCAGCAATCCACGACAGCCCGACAGTTATGGCTGCTCTTTAGTGTTGTCAGCCTGGGGCTGCTAGTCTTGCTCACTTTGCTCGCCTATTTGCCCAGGGGGTCTCGGACAGTAGGCCTCCTCTTTCCAGGCTGTGCTCTGATCTTTGTCTTTTTCGCCTACGGCCATTGGACCCAGCTCGCGAGTTTACACCAGCAGCAATATATTCTAGACAGGCTGCTGCAGCACGCAGCCCATCAGCCCGACGCGCCGGAGTTTCTCGTCCAACTAGGCACAACCGTACACGTTGCATCCGTCGAGATGCAGACCGCCATCCATGTCTGCCTGGATGTCCTTGTCTTGACAGCAATCTTCGTGCTCCGGCTCGTCTGGAAACAGCAGGCTACACAGTCCATTCTTAGCAGCTAAAAAGATACTTGATTCCTTGATTTCCCGGCTAGGAAGATGGCTTGTCAACACGACAGCATGAAAGTGTCGGCCTTGGGCTGTCTCGTGTGAAACGCGTGCGCAAACTGCAAACAAAAAAACCGAGGCAGGACACACAACCTGCCTCGGTCTCTGCCGTACGACACCGTGTGCACACAGCTAGGGGAGGAACAACACTACGAGAGAGTACGTAACCTTACTTCACAATTACATCCTCAGGCAGGAGAGCAGTCATGTTTTGCGGGTGGATTTCGAGGATCACATCAACCCAGTGCGGAGAGCCCCAGATCTGAGCCTCACAATAGCCGGGTCGATCCTGGGTCGGTTCCCCGCTCAGAGCCAAGGATAGGGTTTGGCCCGGGGCTAACGGGGTTGGCGGCAACAGTATATCATTGCCATCGAGATACAGCGTGTCACTCACCGTCTTGGTCTTATGCGTATTTGTCACGCTACACAGCAGCCTCTCATCAAGCGTGTCCACGCGAGCCATAGGGACGCGTATCCTCGTAGGACTCGCTGCGTCTGCCGCTGCGTCTGAGAATGATGCCCAGTTCAGAGAAAGTAGACAGCCGAAAATCAGGAAAAGAAATTTCAGAGGCGGCATGCTCCGAGTAAAAAGCAAGTGAAATACCAGCCATACCACTCACACTACACTGCCCTGATTTTTCAAGCGAAATGACGAATGACGAGCCTCAGGCACCCACCCCAGGCGGTCGTCAGACGGCCATAGAGTCTGACATAATCGCCCGAATGGGCAACGGTGTCCGAGACCACTTATACCGTTTAGGGTAGGCCAGCGCGCCATTACTCTCAGAGATGAATTGGCGGGAATGACACCAGCCCAGCTCTCGCTACCGCAGGATATCCACTACGCCGGGGAGGACTCCTCCTGCTCCATTGACAGAGTTGGATCATCCAGCGGCAGACCGGGCAGACTCGATTAACAGATCTGTTTTCAAGGATACCCGCTGTACGACCGGAGCCAAACGCAGCGCTTCCGTCTCCCGATCGTCTTGAATCGCTGACTCCATTACTTCCCTGTACTTGCCCGCTGTCGCCGGCGGAGTGCTCCTATACGCCCAAATCCCCGGCCCATAATTTCTGATAAAAGACCGACCATGGATACACAGTAATGCCGCGAGCGAGCTGGCGCGGCGCGGCGTCCAGGCTGACGACCATGGCCCGTTTCACCGTCTGGTCTTCCATCAGGGCTCGCAACCCTTTGGTATGGCGTTCATCCACCTGGGGAACCGCCTTGCATTCAATGGCCAGCTCTAAGTCTCCGACTATGACGTCAACTTCAAGACCCATACTCGTGCGCCAAAACGACACCGGGCGATACTGTTCCGTATAGCTCAGATACGCGCGTACCTCTTCCAACAAAAAGTGCTCGAACGCATAACCAAACTCGCTGCTCCCAGCCTGGATCTGACGCATTCCCGCTAACGCGCGCGCGACACCTGGATCAAAGAGATAGAATTTCGCAGTCTCAATAAGCCGGCGGTCCTTCCGTTTCCTCCAGGGCTCTAGAGTATGGCCCAAGAGGGTGTCTTCTAAGATGTGATAGTACTCACGCACGGTCTTCGCACTCACCCCGCAGTCCCGCGCAACATTCGTATAATTCAGCAGTTGTCCATGCGTCAGACTGGCCGCTTCAAGAAACTGAGCAAATGCCGGGATATTGCGTGTCAGCGCCTCAGCCCGGATTTCCTCTTCGAGATAGTCCACGACATAGCCACGCAAGCTCCGTTCTGGCTTTTTGGCTGTATAGTGCTGCGGAATGAGACCGTGATTCACGATCCGTTCCAGATCGTATGCTCCTATTTCCTGTATGGTCAGAGGAAACAGCTCAAACCGCCACCCCCGTCCGCCAAGTAAATTCGCGGCCCCACGTTTCAGTTTGCATGGGCTCGAGCCACACGGGATGAACTGGGTTGGCGTGTTTTCAATACACCAATGCACCTCATCGAGGAGCGCTGGGACTTTTTGGACTTCGTCAACAATCACCAGCGGATACTGACTGGCCAGCACTTCTTCACTCAAGAGCGCCGGGCGTAACATCAGCTGTGTTTTGAGATCAGTATTCAGCAGGTCGTAAAACTTGGCAGAGGGAAACTGCTGATGCAGGAGAGTCGTCTTCCCGACCTTGCGCGGCCCCCACAGAAAGGCGGCTTGATGGTCTTCTAGGGAGACCTGAAGAGTTCTTTTATAGTTGGATAATAGGGAAGTCACTCCTGATTATCGAGATAATCTGAAGTAATATGTCAAATTATCTCGCCTTATTAAGTTTTTAAGGAAGAACTTAATTTGCCTTCGAAGGTGCTCAGGATGTCCTCGGGTAAGGATGCCCACTACGCCAGGGAGGGCATCTTGTCCACTTACAGAGCTGGATTATCCAGCGGCAGACCGACTATGACCCGCCCGTGGGTTGCACCATTGACATCCCAGCTATGGGTAAAATGACGCGTGGCAGTGCATATGTCGCGATACGCACGCGCAATCGGATTGTTCATATACACGCCGCGTCCCCCGCCAGCGTCCCAAATCAAATTCGCAGCCTGAAACGCCAGCTTGCCAGCATATGCGCCAGCCGTACGATATTTGGTGCGCTGTTCGTGTGTCGGCAAATCCCCGGCTCCGAGTATCTGCATAATCTCGTCGCAGTTTTTGTACAGCAGTGCCTTGGCCGCTTCCACTGCTATGGTGGCTTCTGAAATTTTGGTGTGTTGCAGCACCTGATCGTGGAGGCCCTGGCCGGACATGAGTGCCACGCGACTTTTCACCTGCTCGACGTAGTCTCGGACAATACCATCAGCAATGCCGACTGATGCGCTGGAGATCAAAATGCCAAACGTCATATAGCTCGGCGAACGGTACAGCGTCCCGCGGTTGACCTTCCGGCCCGGGCTCTTGTCTCCACCCTTGAGGTGTTTAATCGGTAATGTCATATGGGTTGGAATAAAAACGTTATCCGCCTTGACATCATGGCTGGCCGATCCGCGCAGCCCGATGGCATCCCAGGTATCCAGGATTTCAAATTTCCCCTGGGGTAGGATAAAATAGCGCTCTTCCGGCTTTCCGCCCGATCCGTTTTCCACCATACCAGCGAACAGGCACCAGTCGCATGTCGTGACGCCGCTCACAAACGGAAACTGGCCGGACAGCACATACCCACCCCGCACTCTGCGCACGTTGCCCAGCAGCGGAATGAGAATACCACTCAGCAGATTTTGTGGACTTGTCCCCCAGACTTCTTCTTGGGCACGTTCAGGCCACTGGGCGACCATAAAATTATGACCAATGTATTGAGCCAGACACCAAGCAGTCGAGCCACACCCTCTGCCTATCGTGGTCAGAATATCCACCATGCCGGACAAATGGGCCTCACAGCCGCCATAGCGGGACGGTTGGAGGATACGCGCGACACCAGATGCCCGAAGATCATGCCGGGTGTCATCCGGCAGGCGTCGTATTTCATCAGTATGCGGTGCGCGCTGGCGCAGAATCGGTACTAACTCCTCAGCCCTCCGCACGAGCTCTGCATGAGAGCCGACGCGTGGATAGCGTTTGCGAGCTTTGTGTGCTGTCGCCTTTACGCATTGCTTCTGCATGACTTGCTCCCCTAGTCTTGTATGAATGGTATTTGGACAGGAGGCAAGGTCGCGGCTTCGCCCCGCGTCTCCCTTGCAGCGCTATCGATGAATGCGTTAGGTTCGAGCTGTTACAAAAAGACAGGAGTACCGCGCATGGCCATTACCACTCTTACGCATTATTTCGATTATAAAAGCCCGTACGCCTACTTGGCGCAAGAAGACACCTTTCAGCTGGAAAAGGAATTTGACGTCAGTGTGGATTTTCTTCCGCTCACTTTGGACATTCCCCAATTTCTCGGCTCGGCCCAGGTGGACGAGACCGGCAAGGTCGTGGATGAAGAGCGCAATGCGCATCAGTGGCGGCGAGTGAAGTATGCTTATATGGACTGCCGGCGTGAGGCGACCCGACGCGGGCTGACTATTCGTGGCCCACGCAAAATTTTTGATTCCTCGCTCAGTCACATCGCTATGCTGTACGCCAAGCAGCAGGGCGATTTTCAGCCGTATCATCAGACCGTGTACGAGCGATTCTGGAAGCGTGAATTGGACATCGAAGACGCCACGATCCTGCAAAGCGTATTGACAGAAGTCGGCATCGATAGCGGCGGATTTCTTGATTATCTCAGCGGCCAAGGCCGCCAAGAGTACGACCACATACAGATCCAGGCCGAAAAGGCAGGCGTGTTCGGCGTGCCGAGCTATATTGTGAACGGCGAACTCTTTTGGGGCGCCGAGCGTTTGGTACGCGTGCGCGAACGGCTGGCGGCATAAGAGGGAGACGCCGAGAGATCCCCACAAAGTTAATAGTCTTTGATGGGGTATCCCGTAAGACTGTGGCAGCAGCCAGCACCTCAGCTTTTCGCACCCTCACCCGGCCCTAGGGGAGAACTACACCATCCTCGTCAGTATTGGACGCCTGATATCCGGCGAGTAAAAGTACATGCAAGTCTATTGCTTTTGTTCAAAAACTTGATATCTCCTCAAGTATATCGACAGCATGAATGTGGAAGAGTAGGGATGGCCGGCCAAGGGTTGTTAAGTTTCGACAAGGCCATGCGCCAAATTCGGCGGCTGGTGAACCAGGGCGGTACGGTGCTAGGGCACCATGCGGAAGATCGCATGGTGGAGCGCGGCATCGACACCGCTGATATCATACATATCCTGACATACGGAAAAGTAACTCATGTCACACGAAAGCAAAATAATTGGCGGTAAAAAGTCACTGGCGAGGACCTGGAGGGTGAGTCTACAAGATGTATCGTGATTATTGAGGATGATCTGTACATTGTCACAGTCATGTAAAGGGAAGAGGTCACGATGATAGTATGTGAGCAATGCGAAGGCGAGCTAGAGACGCGAACAGCCACGGCGGAAGAACCGTATCAGTACACGGCGTCTGGGATCGACCATGTGTATCTCATCGACATTGACGTCTACCGGTGCTCGACCTGTCAGCGAGAAGCGCCGCGTATTCCACGTATATCCGCGCTGCACTCAGCCCTGAACGATGCGATCGCGATGCTGTCTGGACTTGAGTTGCGCTTTCTGCGGAAGCACCGTGGAGCGTCACAGAAAGAAATGGCTAGGCGACTACGAGTAGAACCCGAGACACTATCGCGGATCGAGAACGGACACGAGCAGTGCGGACAGGCCCTGGAAAACCTGATGCGCTTCATTGCGCGTGATGGAATGGAAGAGTGTAACGCCTATGATCTACTAGGGACGCTGGCCGACCAGGCAATAGGCGAAAAGAATCATAGCCTGAATCTTGTGCATACTGAGCAAGCGTGGGAACTTGCAAGGGATTGAAGAGAAGAGCTCACGTCGTGCCTATCCGAATCCATAAGCGCCCGGTTCTGTCATTCTGAGTCTGACTAGACTGACCGGATAAACGCCTTTTTTCTCTGGCTCCCTCCCCCGAACGGTGCTATGGTTTGGAGCGCAAAAGGAAAGGACCTTCGGCTCCATGCTTGTTATGTTCGCAACTGCACTGGCCGTTCTGGCCGTATACTTTGTTTGGTATCGGGGCAGTGGACAAACGCATGGTGTGCCCTCCTATTTCTTCAACGCTGTCAAAGTCTACGCTTTGCTTGGCGAAGAAGATGCCAAGATCGCCGCACTCGCGGCAGGCAAGGTCGCAACCCCGCGCCAGCGAACCATCATGCTCGACTATCTAAACAATCGCACCTCAGCATTGCTTTTAGAAACAGAAGAAGACAATGCCGGCCAGAACCCTCTTCTAGTCGTAGACCGTCTCTTGCAGCTGAAGACGGCTATTACTACTCAGGTCGATCCTAACGGTGATGTGAGCCAAGAAAAACAATGGCTTAACGACCACAATCAAGCCTATCTGCGTGGGCTCGACCGTGGCGATCCGACCGTCTTCGTTGCCCAACACCCGGATCTCTTTTCCACCCGAACAGACGAGCAGGTCATTGCCAAAAACGACGAATGACGCTGGCCCCACGCCCTGCCCTGCAGCAGCCCTTGAAATCACCGCGACTCGCCCCCGCTGGCTTCTGCTCAGTCTTGCGGTTGTGATCATTTTTATAGACGCCGTCGGCTACACGGTTATTATCCCCGCACTGCCGACTTTCGCCCAAGAGTTAGGATTGGGCGAAACACGCGCCGGGGCGCTGTACGCAGCATATGGCCTGATCTCTCTCGTGCTGTATTTACCCTTTGGGCTGCTGGTCGATCGCTGGGGCGAACGCAGTCTGCTCACAGTCGGCATGCTGATCTTAGGCTGTGTCTCACTCGGATTTTGGCAGGCGACTGGTTTCGGCTCCCTCCTCGGGTGTCGGCTGGGCCAAGGGATAGCCGCCTCGGCAACCTGGGCCGCCGCCTTGCCCCTAGCTGCCCGAATTGCGACAAAAGAACGCCGTGGGGTTGAAATGAGTGTCCTGACCATGGCCTTTAGTATTGGCGTAATTGCGGGGCCTGCCTTGGGGAGCCTGGGTCAGGTGCGTGATCCGTTCTTGTACTTTGCCTGGATTCCTTTTGCTTTGGCTGTGTGTACTTTTATCCTGATACCGACGCGGTCGGCGTCTCCGTCCCATTCCCCCCATTCTGCCTCACCTCTTTCTTTGCGGGACGGGGTACAGCGACAACTCGTCTGCGCGTGTTTAGTCATTCTGGTCACATGTGCCACTATCGGTGCAATCGAGGTGCTGCTCCCGCTGCAATTCGCTCATATGGGTTGGTCCCGGCCAAGATATCGGCCTGTTCTTTTCGGGCTGGGGACTGGCCATGTTTGTTATCCAGCCTGTGATTGGCTGGTGGTCAGACCGGCGAGGCAGACGGGAACCGATCCGATTTGGTCTGCTGGCTGCGGCAGGCCTGGTGCCCATGATGTTTTATGTTCTTGATTCGGTGTGGCTTCTGCCTCTTGCAGTGGCCACGATTATTGCCCTCTCGGCTGCCCTCGTCCCTACCCTGCCCCTCATGGTCGACAATCTGACTGAGGGACAATCAGGTAAGGCCTTTGGTTTCTATAATATGGCCTTTAGTCTTGGTATTGTGTTTGGGCCGTGGGTGGGCGGCTATGTCACCGAGCATTTCAATATTCTCTGGGCGGCTGGCCTGCTCGTGCTGCCCCTTATGATGATGGTTCCTGCTCTGCCGTATTTCCTGCGGGACGCGGCAGGAGAAGCGCCAGTCGCCGCCTAGAGGGTGTTTGGAAAGTGGCGGTATACGTCATTGCGAGCGAAGCGAAGCAATCTGCAGCGGGCAAAGAGATTGCTTCGTCGCCTACGGCTCCTCGCAATGACACTTCCTCTCCCTTTTCCACGCTCTAGATGTGAAGCACTACTGAATAGACGTGAAGCATTGCCAAACAGCAATCTGTCTGTATGCTGGCTAGCAGAGGCATGCTGCGCCCACGTGAGGAATAGGCTGTGACACACACGCATACTGCTCTTCAGTCGCCAACCTACGAACTTGAAAGACATCCTGGCGGTTAATGATGTATACCATCAGCGCGGCTGGACTGACGGCCTGCCGATCCTGCCCCCGACTGCAGATCTCGTAGGTGCTTGCTTGGATGCAGCCGGGTTAGCTCCGCATGACGTCGTAGGAGTGGAGTCGGTCCGCCAGCGGCCCCATTACCGCAGAGAAAGTCGCCATCAATGCCGTCATGGCCGGTTGTCTCCCCGTCTATATGCCTGTAGTCGTGGCGATTCTCAAAGCGATGTGTCAGGAAGAATTCAACCTGCATGGCAGTACGGCCAGCACCGGAGGCAGCGCCCAATTCATTGTGGTCAACGGTCCGATCCGGCAGGCAATTGGTCTGAATGCCACCCATAATGTCTTGGGCAATAGCACCCGTGCCAACGGCAGCATAGGTCGAGCTATTCGCCTGATTCTGATCAATATACTGGGCTGTATTCCCGGCCAACTCGACCGGGCCACGCTGGGTCATCCGGGCAAATTCACATTTTGCATTGCTGAAGATGAAGAAGACAGTCCGTGGATTCCGTTGGCTCAAGAACGTGGCGTTCCCCACGGGACATCTGCGGTGACGGTCATGGCCGGAGAATCACCCCATCAGGCGATGAATGAATGGACAGACGATCCGGAAGAGATTGTCGAAACCTTTGCCGCAGCAATACGGCATAATATGCTGACGTATTCGATCTGGGCTGGGAATTATGCCTTGATCCTTCCCAAACAACTGCGCGAGCTGATTGCAGCTGCCGGCTGGCAAAAGAAAGACATTCAGGAATATGTATATCGCTCAGCCCGCGTCGTCCGGCGTGATTGGGCGACCGTGGGCAAACAACAGATTGTGAATATGGGCAAAGGAGCTGATCAAAAGTTTACCGCCCTGTGTTCGCCCGACGATCTGCTGGTGATTGCAGCCGGCGGACCAGCCGGTGGATTTGGGGCCATCATTCCGCCCTGGCTCGGCTCGCGAGCCCGCGCTGTCACACAAATTATCGAAACCCCATAAAGGAGGAAAGGTATGACCCTGCGCGTTCTTGATCCGACCTTTGACGGCCAGCAGGCCAGACAAAAAACGGTTGCACGCTTGGACTCGCTGTCCGGACGTACGGTGGGCTTACTCGACAACGGCAAACTGAATGTCGATACGCTGCTGAATCACATCGAGGAGTTACTGCGCTCGCAGTACGACGTCAGCCAGGTAGTGCGGCTTTCAAAGCCCGATGCCAGCCGGCCTGCTCCGGATGACGTTATTGCCCATATGGCAGACTGTGATGCCGTGATCTCCGCAGTCGGCGATTGAGGCAGCTGCTCGTCGTGCAGTTTGCACGACGCCATTACAGCGGAAAAAGCCGGCCTAGCCGCCACCGCCATTATTACGGATCGCTTTGAACCTACGGCGAAAGCCATGGCCAAGGTGCAGGGGCTGCCGGACTATCCATTTGTCGTGATTCCGCATCCCATAGCGAGTAATACCGACACCGTGCTGCGCGAAAAGGCCGAGGACGCCGTACGGCAGTGTGTAGAGATTCTCTTACAACGCTAGTTTAGTTTAATGGTGTGATTGTGTCAGGAGACCCGTCATGTCTGTATTCCGTCTCGTTTGCATCTTGTGCCTCTTGTGGGCTGTGCTTGCTCTTGGCCGCCCTGCTCAGGCTCAACGCGACTTCAGCAACGTCGAAATTACGACAACCCAGGTCAGTGGCAACATCTATATGCTGCACGCCAACTGGGGCACAGGAAATATTGCGGCGTCGATTGGAGAGGATGGCATTTTGATTGTTGATGATCAATTTGCCCCACTGGCCGAGAAAATCACGGCGGCTTTGCACGCCGTCCACACTGGACCGCTCAAGTTTATTCTAAACACACACTGGCACGGTGATCATACCGGCGGCAATGTAGAATTTGGTCCACTCGCGCCGATCATTGCCCACACCAATGTCCGCAAACGTCTCACGGCCAACCAGCAGGTTTTTCACAATACGGTCCCAGCAGCTCCCAAAGCTGCCTGGCCGGTGGTCACGTTTGATACCTCGGTTTCGATTCATTTTAACGGCGAAGAAATAAAAGTCGTGCACTTTCCGCACGGCCACACAGACGGCGACAGCATAGTGTTTTTCACCCAGTCACAGGTCATTCATATGGGCGACCACTTTTTTGTCGGGCGCTTCCCGTTTATTGATTTAGACAACGGCGGGAGCGTGCAAGGCTACACCCAGAACGTGCAGAGCGTGATAGACCAAGCAGCCGCTGAAACCAAGATTATTCCCGGTCATGGTCCGCTCGCAACGCTCGACAACCTCAAGACATCGCACCGGATGTTGGTCGAAACGATGCATACTGTTCAGCAGGCTATCTCGGCAGGCACGAGTCTGGATGACATGAAAGCGGCCGGAGTCCCTGAGGAATGGCAGTCGTGGGGCAGCGGGTCGATCTCAACCGACCTATGGCTGACCCTGGTGTATCAGAGTTTGATCACGGGTCAGTAATGCGGACGGCGTTGTGGATCATACTTTTCCGCTCGAACCGTCGACCGCCGACATGCACCGCCTGGTTGACCAGGCCATGGCGTATATCACCGCGCATATTGAATCGCTCCCGGATCAACCCGCGGCTAATACGGAAGGCGGAGCAGAACTCGCGCGCGGCTTGAGAGAAGACCTGCCCGAACAGGGACAGCCTTATCACGAGATCCTGGAATTCTTATTTCGGACCGCAATTCCCACCAGCTTTAACTGTGCCGGACCGGGCTATCTGGCCTATGTCCCCGGCGGTGGAATTTTTCATGCGGCCGTCGCCGATCTGATCAGTAATGCCGTCAACCGCTACGTCGGCGTGTGGGCCGCAGCCCCAGGCTTGGCCCAGCTTGAAGCCAATGTCGTCCACTGGTTCTGCGATATCGTAGGCTATCCCCAGTCTGCGGGCGGATTTCTCACCACAGGTGGCTCGCTGGCGAATTTCTCGGCTATCTTTACGGCTCGTCGCGAGCGTCTGCCCGACAACTTTCTCTCGGGAACGATCTATACCTCCGACCAGACGCACCATTCGGTCCAAAAGGCGGCGCTCCTGGCCGGCTTTCCGCCGCAGACCATCCGGGCGGTTCCGACGGACGCCCACTACCGTATTCGTCTCACGGCCCTGCAGCAGCAGATCGAGACAGATCGGCATGCCGGTCAGCAACCATTTCTCATTGTCGGCAATGCTGGGACGACCAATACCGGAGCCGTTGATGATCTCAACGCTTTGGCTGACATCGCTCAGCGTGAAAATCTGTGGCTCCACATCGATGCAGCCTATGGTGGATTCTTCGTGTTGACCGAACGCGGCAAGAGCCGTTTGGCCGGCCTCCAGCGTGCAAACTCGATCACGCTGGATCCTCATAAGGGGCTGTTTCTTCCTTTTGGAACAGGATCACTGATTGTCCGAGATCGAGAGACGCTCAGACGCGCGCATAGCGGGGACGCAGCCGCCTACTTGCCCAGCATGCAAGCTGATCCGGATTTTATAGACTTCTGCCAGATCTCACCTGAGTTGTCTCGCGATTTTCGTGGGCTACGCATCTGGCTGCCACTCAAAATGCACGGCATTGAGCCGTTTCGGCAGGCACTTGAAGAAAAGCTCGCCTTAGCCGAATGGGCAACCGCACAGCTGCGGACCATTGCAGACATAGAAATCATCGCTGAACCACAACTATCGATCGTCGCCTTTCGGCTCAACCGATCTGGATTCGATACGTCCGCATTAAATCAACTCAATCAGAGACTGCTCAACGCGATCAACGTCCGTAAACGCGTCCTCCTCACTGGAACGCTGCTCAGCGAGCGGGCAGGGGAAACGCTCGGCGACAAATTTGTCATCCGGATTTGTGCCCTATGCTTTCGGACTCATCACGATCGGGTGGCGATGTGTGTGGAAGACATTCGCGCAGCCTGCCGAGAAATGTAGGCAGCGCGCCGCTGGCCTTCCCCGCGACGAGGTCACTCCACTCTATGCGAAGTTGCCCTCACGCTTGGCCATAGCTCTGAGCAAGGCTTGATCGAGAATACTGGCGAGCTGATCAGTATTGGCCATAGGCGGGGTACCGGTCGGTTGATGGTCTGAAAACTGTTTAATCTTTGCTTCGATGTCTATCGCGAGTTTGATAGCTTTTTTCGCGTCAAGACTGTTAAAGGGTATGCATCGCTCCAGCTGCACAGACGTATCGGCTGTGTCGTCTTTTTTACACAAGATCAGCTCTAAGTTACACACATTGCCTTTGGCGTGAATCTCTACGCGTACAATATCTCGCAACAGAAAGTTACGCGGCTCCGTTTGTGTTTCGCTTGCGCCCCACACACGCACCTTCTCCTGTATAATCGCGACCCGCTGGTTGGTGACGAGCAGGAAGTGCTCTGCTACACCATTCGCTGTGATCTGGATGGCCTCATCCTGACCGAGCATATCGTCAATCGTACGACGCGACTTAGGATTGCGCCTCTTTTCGACCATAACGCTAGACACAAAATGGCTCCTCTTCGACCTGAGGGAAGGAGTCGGAAATTGAGCCCCAAACTTTACTCCTCCGCTCTTTTTGGGCATGCTGGACCGTTGTACGCTTCGTATGAGATAGGACACTCAAGCATTCACGCCCAGCATATGGGCCCAACACTAGGCGCTGGAGGAGCCCGTTTATGAAAGGGACTGCGATCGGACTCGTTGCTGGAAGTTTTCTGTGCTTTATGCAGAGCTTCGACTATTTTCGTCAAAGCGACCCCAAAGGTCTGGTGCTGTTGGGAATTGGGGGCGTATTTCTCTTCTTGGCCAAGTACGCCTGGAATAAAGAACTCGGCGATCCAGACGATTAGTCCAGACGATTAACAAGGGTCATGGACACGCTGGGCAGACTGGGCATCTTGATCTACAGGGATCACCCGGAGCGTCAGCCCGCAGACTGCTTGTACCAGCACCCGAGTACCAGGCCGGAGTGGGCTCCCGCCTGAAATCACCTCAGTCCGCCACAGTTCTCCGTTCACGCGTATATAACCCAGCGGGCCAGGAGTCTGTTGCACTTCTCCAACGCTGCCTATCAGCCGCTGTGCGCCGGTTTTGCTATCAGTTTCATAGGCATGTTTCAGAAACGGATACAGGGCAAAGTCCTTGCCCACCCAAACGGCAGCCAGTCCAGCAGCCGCCCACACTGGCAGCTCAAACCAAATATGAGTAGCGCAGAGAACAATTGCACAGATGAGCCAACCAGGGATTTGGATCAGCGTGTAGCGGGTAAAGGTGGTCATGACCTGGTTATGGCCTCCTGCCCTCTTCCATCACGCGACAAAACAGATTGACCTGCTCCATTTGGGCTAAGGAGAGACACTGCGTCCGGGCTAGGACCGGGTTGACCACAACGATGGCAAGACTTTGGGCACGCGACAGCGCCACATTGAGACGATTTTTATTCAACAGAAAAGCAATGCCGCGTGGAGAGCCATCGCCTTGACTGGCACACATAGACAGAATGACAACCGGGGCTTCTTGCCCTTGGAATTTATCCACAGAGCCCACCCGGGCGCGCAGACCTAGCGCGGCCTGGAGTTTGCGGGCCTGCATATTATACGGTGCAACAAAAAGAATATCGGACAGTTGGAGTTGTCCGCACTTCTGCCCCCGGGTGTCCGTCAGTGTTCGCCCAAGGAGCTCATCAACCAACTCACAAATCAGACCGACCTCTTCATCGCTGCCTTGTATGTTGCCCGCATGTGTAACCGGGATAAAGAGCAGACCGGCTTCCTGGGTGACGTATCGAGCGGTATTCGAGACCAGAACACGGCGTTCGGTCGTTTGCGCTGCAGCCTGGAGTCGGCCTTCATACACGGCATCAGAGAGAAAATGACACACCTTGGGATGGAGTCGCCACGTCGTGCCTAAAAAGAGCCCCATATCGGCCGGAATGGTGGCCCTGCCCTGGAGTAAGTATTCGAGGATGGACAAGCCACTCTCTCCCGGATGAGAACCTTGGATGGGCTGGCCGAGCTGCATCTGATCGCCAACAAGAATGATGTTGTCGGTCGCTGCGGCCATGCCCATCAGGTTGGCGACCGCAACCTGGCCGGCCTCGTCAACAAATAAATACTCCAGGCTGCCCCGCATGCCGGGGTCGCTAAAAGCCCAAGCCGTCCCACCCACGAGCTGAATCTGGTCGAGTCGTGGCAGCGCGTCCCTGACTCGTTGGGCATACAGTGCTTCCGGACATAGTTCAAAAAACCCGTCTTCCTCCGATCCGCCGATTTTTACACATGCCAGACGTCCGGCCCGTAGCTCTTTACATTTGCGCATCAGGTTCAGGATGGCAGCATGACTATTGGCCGTAATCCCAACGCGCTTGCCGCGATCCAACAAAGCAAGGATCATGCGCGCAGCGGTGGTTGTTTTGCCACTGCCCGGCGGCCCCTGCACACACAAGGTTGAGTGATCCAGAGACACAGCAAGCCGAGTTGCGGCATCAACTAGATCCTCGTCTGGTGCGACAAGCTCATGCGTTAGCTCATCAGCAGAAGACTGACTGGAGAGTAGCCCCTCCTGGGTCAAACGTGGCGGACGACGCAGGACAAAGTCTTGGAGCGCCGGCGACAAATCGTGTTTTTCCTGCCAGGCCAAAGCGACTGCCAAGACCGCTCGTTCAATCACCTTGGCTGAGACGTGTTCATCTGGAATCAGCGCCAGCCGGTCGGGCGGCGTGCCATGCGGGAATTGTTTCAGTTTACCTGGGCCAAACTTCAGACAGATACGCCCCCGCTCTCGGTCAAGCACATGAATCGGCACTCTGATACCGAGATCATGCGCAAAATAGCACGACGCTCCCGTGTCCAGCTTGGTGTCTTGATTCGGATCAAAGCCATACCAAAATCCTTGGGAACGTTTGATCTGCTCCGGCGGTTGTGACAGCCGGGCCAGTCCACCCAGGCAGTTGATATCCTCGACCAACTCCGTCTCGGTCATAGCGTGACGATCAAACATCGCCCACCAGCCAGGTTTTTCTTCTCGTCGGTGAAATTCCAGCATATGTCCGAGCAGCTCTTGTGTATGCCAATGCTCGGCATGTGTTGCGCGTTCCAGTGCGGGGGGGATCTCTTCGATCAGCGTCTGCGCAAGCGCGTGCGGCGACGCGAGATCGCCAAGCAGATCTGCCTCATCCACTCCCTCGGCCGCCCCCTCGCCTTGATTCTCGTGTTTCGGCATCCAGGCGATACTAGCCTCGTGCTGACGCTCGCGCAGCCACGCAGCCAGCTGCCAGGTTGATTCACAATCATCCCGGTTATAGACACGGATCGCCTGGAGCAAGGGCGATGCCGACCAGTCGGCAGGCTTTCCACTCTCCACCCAACGCGTATAAGCAACAATGGAGTCAACCGCACTAGTGACTTCTCCAGAGCGTTGCGGACGATATAAATGTTCGAGATTCTTAATCGAATAGTGCGGTTCGCCAACGCGTAGGCCGTGTTGAACGATAGTATACAGATCAACAAAGACCTCAGACCGCAGCAACGTGTCGACTTCAGCTTCGCGTGTCCCGTAGCGTCCCATTAGTCGGCGCAGCGCAGCGATTTCATAATTGGCGTAATGATAAATATGCATGCTCGGGTCGGCCTGCCAGCGGGCATATACCCAGTCCACATAAGCGCTGAACGCGCGGCGCTCTTCGTCAGCGTTATGTGCCCACCAGTCATGAAACGTGACGGCATCATGCTGAATCGAAACGGCACCGAACAGATATTCAAGCCCACCCTCTACGAGCGGATAACCTTCCATGTCAAAAAACACGTCGCCGGCTGAGGCCGGAGGGAGAAGCCCCAGTCCTCGGCGAGGCTCTGAGGACTGGGGAATCAGAATACGGTACGTTGGGCGTTCGGTATCGGTTGAAACCAGCTGTAAGTGGGCTTGCTCTTTAAGCCGAGCAAAGACGGTATCGTCGAGTTTCGGTATGTGTGCGAGCCGGGTCTCGGCCAGCGCCTGGAGGGTGGTTATCCCGGCAGCGCCAAGTTTTTTGATCTGGCTCACCGTAATATTAGCAACCCGACTCAGATGGTCGGCCGCACCCAACAGCTTGGCCGCAGTGGTAGACCAGCGTCCATAACTTCCTCCCAACTCAGGCGCTGGCCGGTGCTCTAGCTCAAAGTGCTGCAGGAACTCAAGAAAGCTGTGTTTGAGAGCACGGTAGTAATAGATATAATCAGCGGTCCGAAAACGAGGCTGTTCTCCAGACCCGAGCAACAGGCAGACAGAGCCTGGCAGTCTGGCCTGAACGATGGTCAAGAGATCGGCGTAGCAACACAACTGGATCAAGAAGGCAGGGCTAGGGTGATGAGCCAACTTGGCGTCCCACACCTCGTAGTGATAATCCCCCAAGTCAGATACGCCTTCCGTACGAACCAAAAAATCTGGCTGGCCTATGAAAGAGCAGCGAACCGCATCGTAGGCGAGACGACCCTGATGAATAATTTCTCGGCCGGATCGCATCGCCGCCACTGTTGCACTCGTCCGCGCTGCGCCTTCAGGCGGCACATAAATATCTCGTCCTGCCTGTCGGAATTGCTCCACGCAGGCCTGCTCATGCTGTCGCCCGCGTTCTGCCAGTACGGTCAATGCCGGCGGGTCGGGATCGGGTTGGACCCGGTCCGGGCGATCAAGCGCGAAACGCGACATCCAGGTCGCAAACGGCGAGGCCAGAAACTCGACGAGATCAGCTGGACTATAGCGGATGAGTCCGCTGTGCGCATGCATGCGGTCGTCCTTTTTGGGGTGCTACTCCAGCACTGCACCACGAAAGACTGATAACACTGCCTGTCCTAACGACGTCCGCGTTGCCTAACGACGTCCGCGTTGTCAACAGGGTTTGCAAGCAGAACAATTCATCGACCCGCATCGCTAACACGGTCGCGCGATTCGTGCGATTCTCGTTGATTGTTACCAAGACGGGAGCATGCAAAGGGGCCAGGCGGAGTGCTGTAGCTGAAGCACGATTGACTTTCATAGGCCCCAGTCTTAGCGTGTGTTGAGGTCAAGAGCTAGCTGCAAGTATTAGCTGGATGGGCAGAGCAGAGCGGGCAAGCAAGGATTATATAAACTTCAGATGAACTGTCGGACACGGCTGTCGACCAGAAAGTCCGCTTGAGCTGTGTGAACTCTAGACCACCATACTTCTGGTCTCACTAAAAAAAGGTCGCGTTACTGATCTAATGTCGCCGACAGACCGCTACTACGTTCGCCCCCGCTTCCGTCTCCTGCAGAATCCCGATGATCTGCTCCTCCGTCAATCGCTTCTTCATTCTCCGTCTTCTCTCTGCTCACCGGAGACGCTAACTCTAGAGCGTCTTCCGTATCCTCCATGTCCTCGATGAGGAGGACGGATCACACATCTCTATTCTCCGCTTTGAGCCGATCCAGCCGACCGGCCAGCACCTGCGCAACCGGAGCCATGGGTTCCAGCCTCTCAAACAAGATCTTGAGGATTGCAGTCATGGGGGTCGCCAACAGCATACCGACGATGCCCCACAACATGCCCCACACGATAAGGGCCATAAGTATCACTATTGGGTGAAGGTCGAGCGCCTCACCCATGACCTTAGGCTCAATGACATTACCGATGGCAAATTGAATAAGCCCGGGCAGGACGATGGCCAGGGTCGCGGTAGTAGCCGAAATATCGGGACTCACGACGACAACCGGCAGCGGTAGTAGAGTCGCAATAATTGATCCCACACTCGGGATAAAATTAAGCAAAAAGGCTAACAGACCAAAGACCAGAGCCAGATCAATACCGAGGACTGCCAGCGTAAGGCCGACCAAACCTCCCGTCGCAAGCGAAATGATTCCCTTGGTCACAATATAGTGCTGAATCTTGGATTCAATATCCGTCCACGCAGCACTTATTGTTTCTTCTCGGCTGGCGCCACCCAAGAGCAGGTACAGGACAAAGATCAGGACCAGCAGCCCCTGAGACAAAATCCCAACAACGGCGTTGGTTGTGTTGAGCAATATACTGCTGACGTTTCCGATCGACAGCTGTGTGAGCAGATGTCCATTAGTCAACATATTCCCGATGGGTAACACAGCTGAAATTCTTTCAACGAATATTTCGATTTGGCCTTGATAGGCATCGGCATTGTCCTGCAACTGGCTCACCGAGGTGGAGACCAACAGGCCGAGGCCACTCAGGACGACTCCGCCGAGGACGAGCGTCGAGCACACGGCCACAGGACGTGGCAGGTGGAGTTGCCGGACCTGCAGTTCAATGAGCGGCAATAAACCGTAGGCAATAAAAACAGCGAAGACAAAGGGGACGAGGACCGGGCGTAGCCAGTACAGGGCGGCCGCTACCGCAACAGTGCTCAGAATAAGCAGGCAAACGGTCTGAATACGTTGCTCACGTTTTGCGAGATTCATACGGGATAGACCATTGCCCCGCCAGGAGTGAAAAATGACAAGAAAGAAATTGAGACACCCGGGCGCAGCATCTCAACACGAGCGTCGAGTCAGGAATACGCCTTACGGTTGGGCGTCTTTGAGCAGTCGAACGACGGCAAGATAACCTTTGCCCGTGGCTACAGCCTCAGGGGTCCAGCCGTCTGCGCTGCCACCGTTCACATCCGCCCCTTTTTCTAATAACGCTGCGGCTATTTTCGGCTGATTATTATAGGCCGCATAACGCAGCGGAGTGTAACCATCATTATCTTCAACATTGACATCCGCACCAGCTTCGAGCAGAGCGCTCACGATTTCGAGATGTCCACCCGTAACCGCGTAGCGGAGTGCGGTTCCCCCACGCTGGTCCTTAGCATCAAAATCTATGCCGATTTCTAGCAGGAGCTGCACGGCTGTCAAATCGCCCACCGCCGCCCGGCTGCGCAATGCCTCCGGACTATATTCTACATTCCATGCAGCCAGTTTGGATTGCGCGTCCTGTGCTGGTGCTGGGCTACATCCGGCGACCACGATAAACAGACCAAGGCAGGCCAGACAGGTGTAAATTGTTCGTTGACGTAACATCAGCTCCCCTTTCCGACTCGTGCACCAGACTCTTTTCCGTACGTGATGCGTCCTATCATAACAGCTTGGATAGCGGACAACCGAGACGGCCGCCCGACTTGCCCATATCAACTACCAGTCCGGCCAAGACGGGCAAGTGCCCCTCAGCTGAAAAGCCCTGCCAAGAGTTTTAAAAGAATCCTGCGAAGCACCCTCTCGGATTTTGCTGGGGAGACGCTCCAGGCTGAAGCAAAGGCCCGAGGGCATACACGTACAGCAAAGTCCCCAGACTCGGTCTCAAGCGATCAAGTCTGGGGACTCACCACGGAACCCTCTTCTTTGATCATGATGATGCGAGAATACGGTTCATAGTCCCCGGTCCCGAAATCCACCTCCAGCCGCTCTTCAAAGCCGTTCTCATGCGGACACAGCACCTTGCGCGCCCGCTGTTCGCGCGCCCGCAGGGTTTTAGTTTGAGATTGATGTCCGGGTGGACGGTCAGGAAAAAATATCTCTTGTCCTACCACCTCAAGCTGGTAGTCGATCATCCCGCCACTGTCTGTGTATGCGCGGGCTTCTAGTTGTTTGTTGGCTGGATTGAGCCCAACCACGACAAAGGCGTCATGTACGTCCACCCGCCCGTCTTTCAGCGGATAGGCGACACGCATGCGCAGCGAGAGAAATTGTCCACCAGCTTGCCACGCGCCGACGACGTCCTTTTGGAATTGTCGGCTTCCTTTCAGATACTTGCCTTCACCCTGAAAGTGGCCGATCAGAAACCCAAGGCGTTGCAAACGCGGATCCTGTTCTTTTGGGCCGTGAACGAGCTTGTCAGGCGGGGGAGTGTCCATCATGCGCTGCCCTCGCTTCCATGCCGGTATACTTCTGTCGGAGTTGCTGCCATAGCTCCAGCCGGCTCCAGTCGGGAGTACGTCGTATTTGCTGTTTCTCGGTCAGATACGGATTAGGGAAAAAGACGGTAATCATCTGCTCGTCTAAGCCGTTCCACAGCCGCAGGCCCCAACTGCCTTTGACATGGCCGGTGGCACGAACGTCCTGGAAAAAGGCGGCCCGAGAGACTTGCCGCTGCTGGGCAAGTTCGGGCACAGGCACGTCATTGTGCTCAGCTATGCACAGATGAAAATGCCACGCGCCTGCATCAACAGTGAGATAGCCATCAAGCATAGCCACTTTTTTTGGTTGCGCGGTAAGCCGGATTTCAAATACCGCGCCCTGAATGCACGGTCCAAAAACGATCTGCTGCCAATGTACTTCAAACAGTTCGCGCAAGAGCCGCTCTAAACGGCCGGGCTCAACGGCAATATCCGTGTACTCGGTTGTGCTGCCGTCAAGGTTGGATACGGTCGAAATGTGAGCCATACATAGGTCTAGCCAGTAGGCCGGGCAACGCGCAGCGGAATAATTTGTAGTGCTCCGGTCTCCGGGTTTTCCCCTAAGACAACATCTACCCCATACACAGCGCGAATGGCTTCAACAGTCAAGACGTCTTGCGGCGGCCCAGCCGCATACACCCGCCCGGATTGGAGCAGCACAACCGACACGCAGGCAGACGCGGCGACGTTGAGATCATGCAGCACGGTGATGATGGTGACGCCTTGCTGGACCAGCGTCGTCAATACATCGACTACTTCAAACTGGTGACGCAGGTCCAGGCCTGTTGTCGGCTCGTCCAATAAGAGAAAGGCCGGCTGCTGGGCGAGCGCCCGCGCCAGCATGACCCGTTGAAATTCACCGCCTGACAGCGTCATGACATTCCGGTCGGCAAGACGAGTGATTTCTGTCAGCGCCATGGTCTGCTCGACTATCCGTTCATCTGCCTTGCTTTCGTTTTGCCAACGCTCAAGATACGGCGTGCGGCCCATGGCAACGACTTCTCTCACCCGAAAGGGAAACGAGAGATCTGTCCGCTGCGGCAGTAAGGCCAGCTGCTTTGCCCGCTCACGAGTTGACCATTGGTCTACAACCTTACCTTCGAAAAGAACAAGACCAGACGAGGCAGGCAACACACCGGCCATAATCCGCAGCAACGTCGATTTGCCTGCGCCATTCGGGCCCAGAATACCGACCCAGTGTCCGCGAGAAACATCCAGACTGACATCGTCCAGAATCAGCGTATGATCTGGCGTATAACGCACCTGATCGAGTGAAAAGGCCAAATCGGTCATATTCGTTATGCCGGATTACGCTGAATTTTATCCTGTCTGAGCAGGAGATGTAAAAAGAGCGGCGCCCCGACAACGGCCGTAATAACACCCAGCTGGAGTTCCTCGGATGGAATGACCATCCGTGCAAACAGATCGCACCAGACAAGGAATATGGCACCGCCTAGCGTTGCGCCAGGCAAAAGGAGACGATGATTCGGACCGAGGATAAGGCGCATTATATGTGGAATCACCAAGCCGACAAAGCTTATGGTCCCGGCGATGGCGACAGCCGCCCCGGCGAGGAGGGAAGCGAACACGAGCAAGAGTCGTTTGGCATACTCGACATTGATCCCTAGGCTCATTGCCGTTTCTTCGCCTAGCAGCAGAACATTCAGGTCACGACTCAAAAAAAAGGCTGGGACAAAGCCGATCACCACAAACGGGAAAACCATCTGGACATGTGACCAGCCGCGCCCGTCGAGGCCGCCCATCAGCCAGAAAAAAATCTGCCTGGAGATTTCATAGTCCTGAGCGAAACTTAGAACCAAGGTGGTCAGCGAGCCCCAAATGGCGTTCAGGGCGATCCCGACCAGCAGGAGGTTGGTGAGCGAGGTCTCGCCTTGGCGAGCGGCAAAAAGGTAGACGCCAAAGGCAGAGATAAGCGCGCCGGCGAATGTTGCGCAGGGGAGCAGGAAGGATGACCCCATAGCAAAACCTGAACTAATCGCCAGTGCCCCGCCCAGCGCGCCGCCGCTGGACACGCCGATGAGACCAGCGTCAGCCAGCGGGTTGCGAAACAGCCCTTGCATCATGGTCCCGGCCAGCGCAAGGCTGGCCCCCACCAAAGCCGCAGCAAGAACACGCGGGAGTCGAATCAAATACACAATCGTTGCCAGAGTCCGCTCATCCCCGTCAATCGGCAGCTGCAACAACCCGTACGTCAGCAAGCGCGTTGTTGTGAGTAGCGGAATGGTCACAGCGCCTAATGCCGTAGCAACGGCGATGGAAACCACCAGCAGTACGCCGAACAGAGGAATCAGCCAGCTCTTTTTCCAGACAGCGGCTGATTCATGCGACAGCAAAAGGGACTCGGATGATGAACTCACGCGGCCCATGACAGCCATGCGCTCCTACACCTGTCCTTAGAATTCGGCCCGAAATCCAACCAGGAACGTAGCACCTGCTGACGAAAAGCCAAAGACTTCCTCATAGTCTTCGTCAAACAGATTTTTGGCTTGGCCCTCCAACACCAAGGCCCGAATGCCCCAGCGATTCTCAAACAGGCGATAGGCAACCGCGAGGTCTGCGCGCGTATAACCGCCTAGTCGAATACGACGGGAAGAGAAGTCTTGGCTAAAGTCCAGATCAGTCACGTGGCCTTTTAAAAAGAGATGGAAATTGGCATTCAAGCGGTCGCGACTATAGTTCAGCGTAAACGAGCCCACATGTTCGGGCCGCCGCACCAAGGATTCGCCGTTCACAAAGGCTGGCCCGCCTGCCATTCCGGCATCAAGCACCTTGGTCTCTAAATAGGTATACGAGCCACGCACCGAAAAGCCGTGACTCAAAAAAGCGCGTACGCCCACTTCCAGGCCTCGGCTGCGGGCGCGCTGAATATTCAAGAAATCCGGTCCGCCCTGAAAGACAAAGGCGATCATATTTTTGTATTCAGTAGAGAAGTAGGTCAGGCTCAACTCGGCGGCGAGATTGGCGAACTCAAGCGGCTGCTCCGCTCCGATTTCCCAACTTTTGGATTCTTCTGGGTCAAGATTCGGGTCGCCCTGAAAGAACGAGCTGCCGGTTCCAAAGTTCTCAACAAAGGTCGGAGCCTTCAGGCCCGTGCTATATCCAGCGCGCAACTTGGTACGGAGTCCGGGAATAATAAAGGCAGCCGAGACACGCGGATTGACATGCGTGCCGTACGTAGACCCGTCGTCTAATCGAAACCCAGACGTAATAAAGAGCATGTCACGCCATTCCAACAGCAATTGAGAATAGAACGACTGCGCATTCCTGCTCGGGCTAACCCGGTCAATAAATCCAGCTGCGTTTGATTTTTGGTTCAGATGTTCGTCCTCAATATAGCCGCCAAGCGTAAAGGTGGGCAGCACCTCCCAAACTGGAGGCAGAAAAAAATCAGATGAGTAATCCGCCGACAGGCGCCGCTCCCTCGTGTTGCTCACAAAGGAACCGAAAGGATCAAAGGCATCTCCATCAAAAGCATCACGAAACGTACGCCATTCATACAATATTCCAAGCTGGAGCTTGTGGCGCCACCACGAAGTCGGTTGATAGACCGCTCTGGGGCCCAGGATCAGGCGGCGGCTATCTTGGTACTGGCCTGGATCAAGAGGATCAAAGCGGTCGCCGGCTCCACCGGTCGGAAAGTGAAAGCGGCTATCGTTGTAACGCAAGGTTGAGGTGAGCTGCAGCGTATCGCTCGGATCAAGATCAAAACGCGACGCAATGGTCGTATTACTGTAGTCGCTGTTTTTTGACAGTATGCCTTCACTATCAACGCGCTCTACAGCGAGATTATAGCCGTAGACATTCGTCCCGCCCGACACGCCGGCCTGCTCTTCAAGGGTCCCATGGTTGCCGCCACGAAAACGGAGATAGGCGTGCGGTGCGGCCTGCCCTCGCGGTATAAAAAGCTGAATGACGGAACTCATAGCATCCGACCCATACAGCGCGCTTTGCGAGCCACGTACGATTTCAATCCGATTCACACCCAGCGTTGTCAGATTAGAGAAATTGAATGCCCCACCCGCGAGGTTGGCTTTCACTCCGTCGATCAAAACTAAGTTATAGTCAGACTCCCCCCCGCGCGACTGTAACGTCGTCGTCCCCCCGCGACTGCCCGTTTGGATAATATTGAAACCGGGCACACCACGAAGCTGCTCGAAGACGTCGGTTGTTTGCCGCTGCTCGATTTCTTCTTGAGTGATAACCGACACTGCGTGTGTCGTGTGTGCGACCGGCTCTTCAAGTTTGGTTGCTGTGACTATCACTTCGTTCAATTTGGCGGACAGCGGCGCTGTCTGCAGCGTTTCCATTTGAGACTGCGGGGTCTGCGGGGCGTGTTGTCCGCTTGACTCTTCGGGTTGCGCCTCTGCCTGCTCGGGCGGTGTCTGTCCAAGGACAGGCGCGCCATGCAGTCCATATAAAAAGAAGGCCAAAAAGAATACACACACCCGATCTCTCATCTTTTCCATCTTCCCTCCTCGTGGAAGCCTTCCGCCAGGAGAGAAACAGGAACAGTCGTGTTGAAAAACTTGAGAAGATCGTGCCGCAGGCCTGCCTATATGGAACAGGCGGTGGGACACGACTCGATGAAATAACACGCTGAACCCTTTCTCTCTCCGCGGAGAGGCCGGTTCATGGCTTCAGGCAGGTTTCCTGGCTTAGGGGGTTAGAGGCTCAAACCTCAGCACCCGTCTTCAGCCTTCCCACCTGCTTTGGCAGGCAGTGGCGTAATAGAGACAGGCTCCCCCATCACAGTGGCGGGACCGCGTCGGCTTCGCACCGACTTCCCTTTTCACCCCGTATGGGCACCTCAAGCGAGATTCAGGACCGTTGGTATCGGAGGGTTGCGTAAGTGTCAAGCGTTGCAAACAGTGCAAGCGGAGCAAACAGAGATTCAGCGGAATTATCAGACAAGAAAACTATGTTCCCGAAACCAAACGCTCCACAAATTCCGGATTACTCCCAAAATGTAGATGCGCATAACTCGCGAGGCAGCGTTTGTAGACATAGCCTTCAGACCGAGGCGGGTCCGTCGGGCGCTGACGAACTTGGTAGATCGTCTTGATCGTGTCACGCGCTATGTCCTGCTCTGATTCGGAGTAGTGAAATTCGTGCCCGCGCAGCCGTAGCGGAGGAAAATCCATTTCTGTGGCGGCTATCTCAACCTCGGTATATCCCAGCGCGCTGCGGCGCGACAACATGCGGACCACCGTTGGATAAATGTCCACCATGGGAAAGTATTTTCCCTGCGTAGTCCGTGTCCCCCGGGTCAGATACATAAACCCACCGCACTCCGCACACACGGTCTTGCCGTCTTCAATGAATGCTTTTATTTCTTGGCGCATGGTTACATTTGATGAGAGTTGAGCGGCATGCACCGCCGGGTAGCCACCGCCCAGGTGGATGCCCTGCAGGTCCGGTGGTAGGTGCACGTCATGCAGCGGGCTGAAGAAAACGAGCGCAGCACCCGCTCGTTCTAAGAGTTCCAGATTCTCCGGATAATAAAAACAGAAGACCTCATCGCGGGCGATGCCGAAACGGACACGCTTGTCTCGCCGCCTCTCCCTGTTCGCCGTAGAGGATGGCGAAACAGGAGTTGGGGGTTGGGTAAACTGCGTAGTCCGAAGCAGGCGATCAAGGTCGACTTTGTCTTCAATGAAAGTCGCCAGACGCCCAATATTTTCCGCGCCTAATCGATGTTCTTCCGGAGTCACCAGTCCTAAGTGTCGTTCAGGGATGGTGATGTCTGCGGTGTGTGATAATCCACCCAGCACTACGATATCCGGCCTCCCCTCAAGTGCTCCACAAAGATATTGCAGATGACCGGGACCGCCAATGCGATTAAAAATTACTCCTGTAACATTGAGGTTCGGATCAAAACTTTGAAAACCGTGGATCAACGCGGCAGTACGCCGCGCCATGGCCGAGGCATCCACAACAAGGATAACCGGCAAGCCAAGCCATTTGGCCATTTCGGCCGTACTGCCGGCTTCGCTCTTGCCGTCATAACCATCGAAAAGGCCCATCACCCCTTCGATAACTCCAACGTCATGACGCTGAATATTGTGTCTAAACGTGTCTTGATTATATTCTTGTGACAGCATCCAGCCATCGAGATTTCTGGAGGGCACACCGGTCACGGTGGTATGATGGCCAGGGTCAATAAAATTCGGCCCGACTTTGAACGGCTGGACGGCGAGACCTCTTTTGCGTAAGGCGGCAAGCAGCCCCAACGTAACAGTGGTTTTTCCAACACCGCTGTGTGTACCGGCAATGACAAAGGCATGCAATCTCACTCCTCCTGCGGATGGGGCGTTAGCCCCATTATCTCGACCCTCGTCGAAACGGACAGTCTTGATGCTCATAGCCAACTCCCCACAAGTATTCCGATGGGTAATACGATAGACTTCCCAAATGGACAAGCAGATGCCCCGAGGACTCGGGTCCCCGAGGAGTCGGTGTCACCGATCGTTGTCCGAAATAAAGAAAACTCATGGCAACACAAATGACGGAACAAGAGGCCTCTCAACATCCTACTCGTGTAGAAGGCCAAAAGGCCGGCGTTGTGGCATACCGCCGGGCAGCGCAGCGGAGTTATGAAATTCTCATCATTACCGCTCGGCAACATCACGATTCATGGATCTTCCCGGTCGGCACGGTCGATCCCGGAGAGACACTCGAGCAGGCTGCAGCCCGAGAGTGTAGGGAAGAAAGTGGGTATATCATCGAGACCGGGCCGTTGCTCAAAGTGCTCGAGCTCGAAGGGAAAAGGAAAACGAACCGCTTCTCATTCTTTGCCGCTCAAGTCACAGGAGCAGTGACTGCATACGAAACCGACCGGCAGCGGCGCTGGGTGCCACTCTCAGAACTGACGGACACCGTAGCTGAGGCCTTTAGCCCGGTTGCCAGGGCTACGGTTCAATATCTGTCCTCCTAGTCCTCGCCCTTGACACTATGCCAGTGGATCAGGCATAGCCCGAGCAGAGAGAAGCAGGCAGACATAAGGGGGCTCAACATGGATGGAGCGCTTACAGGGATCAAGGTTGTTGAAGTCGCAATGTGGGCCGCCGGCCCCGGAGGGGGAGCCATCCTGGCCGACTGGGGTGCGGACGTTGTCAAAATCGAAGATCCTGATGGCGGCGATCCCTTTCGCGGGTTTCTCACCACTGGAATTGGAGCCAGCTCTGGTCTCACGATTAATGGTGCGTTTGAAATAGACAATCGCAATAAAAAAAGTGTGGCCGTCAATATCCGCACGGAAGAAGGGCAGACTATCGTCTATCGGCTCATCCAAGATGCAGATGTGTTCTTGACGAATCTGCGGCCGGGCGCCCTGGAGCGCTATCATCTCGATTACGAGACGTTGCGCGCCCATAATACCAAGCTGATTTATGTCGGGGTGACGGGATATGGCAAGACCGGGCCGGAGCGTGACCGAGCGGCTTTTGACTATGCCGGTTTTTGGGCCCGTTCCGGCATCATGGCTACTATGGGCGAACCCGATGCCCCGCCACCGAGTCAGAGGCCCGGCATGGGCGATCACACCACCACGCTGAGTGTCGCTGCAGCGACTTCGGCAGCCCTGTTTGCCAGAGAACGAACCGGAGTCGGCCAGGAAGTCGGCTTGTCCCTGTACCGGACAGCTGTATGGGTCAATTCCATTGATATTCAAACCGCGCTGCTCACACGACAAGATATTCCGCGCATGAGCCGAAAGGCTGCGGGCAATCCATTGTTCAATTGCTACCAAGCCAAAGATGGGAAATGGCTCTATCTGGTCATGCTGCAAAGTGACCGGCACTGGCCGACATTTTGTGAGGCCATCGATCGCAAGGATTTAACGCATGATCCACGCTTTGCGGATACTGCCCTGCGCAGCCAGAACGCTGCAGAGTTGATAGCCCTCCTAGACCCCATCTTCGTGGAAAAAACACAAGCAGAATGGGCGCTCCTGCTCGACACTGCGGGCTTGTTCTGGGGACCGGTCCAAACAGTTGAAGACGTCATCAATGACCCTCAGACAAAAGCGAACGGTGCGTTTGTTCCGGTCGCCCATTCTTCCGGCCGGCAAATCGAAATGGTAGCCAGTCCGGTCGATTTCAGTGAGACACCAGCCACCATTCGACACGCCGCACCTGAGCCTGGGCAAAATACAGAAGAAGTTCTCTTGGCCGCCGGATATTCATGGGAAGAGATGGCAAAATTGCGAGAAAACAGGACTATTCCTCAGTAAGGAGGGCAGCCATGTCGGTGTTCAAGAATACGACCGTCCAAGCCAACGGCCTGACCTTTCACTGTCTTGAACTGGGCGAGGGGCCGCTCACGCTGTGTCTGCATGGATTTCCAGATCACGCCCCATCGTTTCGCTACCAGTTGCCGGTGCTTGCCAAAGCCGGCTACCGGGCCGTTGCCCCGTACTTGCGCGGCTATGCGCCAACAGACGTTCCGCCCAACGGTCCGTATCAGGCAGCCGCACTCGTGCAGGATACTCTTGCGCTCATCGACCAGCTGGGCGGAGGTTCATGCGTTTTGATCGGACACGATTGGGGCGCGGCAGCAGCCCATGCGGCCGCAGTCATAGCCTCGGAAAAGATTACCAAGCTGGTCACTATTGCGGTTCCGCACGGGCCTGGCCTCCTTGAGTCTTTCATCACCAGCCAGGCTCAGCAGCGCCGATCGTGGTATATGTTCTTTTTCCAGATGCCGTTTGCTGATGACGCGGTTGCGCTGAACGACTTCGCGTTTATTGAACGCATCTGGCAAGATTGGTCTCCGGGCTGGGAGTATCCCCCCGAGGAGATGGCCGCACTGAAAGAGACGTTTAAGAAGCCGGGCGTTCTCCAAGCCGCGCTCAATTATTATCGCCACACCCTGAATCCGGCCCACCATGTGCCGGAATTGGCGGACATCCAAGAACATGTGTTAACCGGGGATCCGATTCAGGTCCCGACTCTGTACTTCCACGGGGCCAAAGACGGCTGCATCGGAGTCGAACTCAGTGATGGCATAGAACAATACTTCCCCAAAGGACTGCGGAAAGAAATTATCGCAGATGCCGGACACTTTACCCATCAAGAAAAACCGGATGAGATCAATCGTATGCTGCTTGAATTCCTGCAAGGCTAAAGCGATCTCCGTCATTTCCATTAATGATATTTCCCACGGTCCTGGGGAGAGCTGAGATGAGTCTTCTGCAAGTGCTGCTCAAAGCTCGCCCGGTGACGCCAACGCGCAAGCCCAAGACGAACACGTTCAGGACTCAGGTCCAAGGCCGAGCAGATATTCACAAAGGAAAATGGCCAGCGCGCATCGTCCGCAAAGAGCCATTCTTCGGCTTCTTGCGCAAGGCGTTGCTCACGCTTGCTGCCCGGAACAAGCTGATGCTGAAAACATTTCAAGGCATCCTCAAGAACCGCGCACATTAAGGCAAAATCACCGTGATCGAGAGCGGCAACTCGGGGCCGAGGCTTTCGACTCCGTCCATGCTCACCGTCGTATTGTTCTAGGCGTGTCATTCTTCTTTTCTTCTTGAGCCGCAAATCTTTTGAGCTACTTCGCGGGTGAACCTAGAGGTGTGTGGAAAAAAGAAATGGGACGGGAGAAGAAGAGCACCGGGAAGGGCCCGACGCACAATGGCGCCGCGAAAGGCACGCTTGTCCGTAGGACAGGAGTCATATGATAACCCCTGGTCTACCACGGCCTGGGGCCCTCCTTACTTGAAGAGGCTGCCACCATCCCCGTACCACAACCGCCTACAAGCTCTGTACCATTTCCTGCTAGCATTCAGTCAATAAGAGTCAAGAGGCCGGGGCATTTTTTCTTGACTTTGTCTGACAAAAGATCGAGGTTACAATCTATCACCTAGTGATACAGAGGGTCAGGAGGGCGGAACAGGAGACGGACACTGTGCTCCAGGAGGTCAGACAGCCATGCAAGTCAAAGACATCCTTCGCGCCAAGGAAACAAACGTGATCAGCATTCAACCAGACGTCACAGTTCATACAGCCATGCAAACTATGATCACCCACCACATTGGATCGCTCATAGTCCTCGACGACCAAGGACAGGTAATCGGCATCATCACAGAGCGAGATATTCTACGCGAATGTACGGCACGCAGTGAGCAGGTGAAAACTACCCTGGTACAGCAGGTCATGACCAAAGACCTCATTATTAGCATTCCGGACGATGAGGTCGGCTATATCATGGGAGTCATGACGCAAAACCGTATTCGTCATCTCCCTATCTTGGATGAAGGCCGCCTCGAAGGCCTGATTTCTATAGGGGATGTGGTGAAAGCTCAGCTCGAAGCAACTGAATTTGAGAATCGATATTTGAGGGAGTACATCCAACAGTAGCGGAGGGTGTCTGGAAAGACCCTAGACTCCAACGTTTATATGCCTACTGTCCCAAACAAATTGCGATAGTCTCGTTCTCGACGAAAATCCCGCTGCTCCGGACTGAGTTCCTCTTCCTCATGAGGGCCAAGGTCGCCTAGCATACATTACACCGCTCCGCCGCCTTTGCGTAAGAATTCGGATACATTAACGAGCACCGGCTCAACCCTACGCTCGCGCACCTGGACCTGGAGCGCCGCACTCACACCGTCTGGCATAAACAGATAGGCTCGACCGTTCTGTTCGAGCGTAAACGAGTTGGCCGCATACAGAGCGGCATCGGCACAGGAAAGTGGGAGCAGATCGCCCTGGAAGAGATCCCGGAGACAGGCAGCGGCAGCTGGCGTAAACCCATCGAGATAGGCTAAGAGAAAACGGCGTCCCGGACCGAAAGCACGCAGGACGGTATCGCCGTGATAGTGGGCTTCATTCCTGAGTTCGAGCGGAATAATTTCGGTATCTGCCACGCGCTGTTGTAGCTCACTCAGGACCGTAAAATCGGTGCGAAATCCGTAGACTCGCTAGTATGGAAGCAAGCCAAAACGCAAGCGGAAACGCTGTCGCTCAAGGCGGCCGTACGTAAAAAGATAATACGCCCCGGCTGGAAAGAAATCAGCTTCCCCGTCGAAGCGTGGGTTCACCAGCATCGGACATAGGCCGCACTGTTCGAGAAATTTTTTATATACGGGCTGTTCGCCGGCCCGGGACGGTAAAAGATTAGACAAATAAAAAGTCTAGCTACGGAGAGGGATAGGCGTATCTAGAGCGAACACAAATCCCGCATCAGCTGGATACACGAGCCCCGGCAGCTTGGGATAGGATGGTATAAAGAGTACGTGCACTCCAAAGCGACACAATGTGCGAGCGAAAGCGTGCCACCGGGCGATGCTGCCGGCCAATTTTCGCCCGATGTCGGCGGAACGCGGGCAACAATGCCTTCTTGGAGGAGTTGCGAAAGTTCTGTTGAAGAAATTGCCGCAAGACTCGACTCGGTAGCCTTTGTTTGGGTGACTTCCATATTCCCTCCTCTTGCCGCTGTTTTTCGTTAGGAGCAAGACAGGCATACGCCAATCGAAACGAGTTCGTGCTACGCCCAGCCAAGCGTCATGACACTTCGTTTTTTCGCCACTTTTATTGCGGCAGCTCAAACTGAAATGCACCCGGTCGAATGGTCAGGATGAGGCTGTGCGCCGTTCGTACAACCTCTTCGGTCACACTGCCTAACAGCATATGGGTGAGTCCATTCCGGCCATGGGTGCTCATCACAATGACATCGGCCTGACACTCGTCTGCCTGGTTCACAATAGAAGTCCCCGCGGGTCCACTCACTGTGCGACGTTCCCAGGAGATATCCTGGAGCGGAAGATCGGCAAGAAAAGCCTGCCATTCCCCTTCGATATCTTCCTCTGTTAAGAGCGGAGCGGGTGAGAAAGCCGGCATGTCGGCCCCAACCACAGCCCCGTACCCGTAGGAGAGGTCTATGGCGTGGAAGAAGATCACCCGCCCGTCAAAACTCGCGGCAAGGGTTAACGCCTCCTGCGCCGCTTGCTTTGATGCGGGAGAAAAATCTGTGGGCAGCAAGAAGGTTTTGGTAGCAGCAGACAGGGGCCGTTTTGTAATGAGAACCGGGACCAGAGCCTTGCGTACCAGCCGCTCACTTGTTCCACCCAGCAAGGGGCCAGCTTGGTCTATCGGTCCACCAACGATAATGAGGTCGGCCTGCCACGCACGCCGGGCTAGGATGAGTTCAACAAAAGGTTTCCCTACGCGCACCTCATATTCTGCATGCAGCGAGACGAAAGCCGGGCTGCTGACAAGGGCCTCCAGCTTTGCCCCGGCCTGTTGCGCCAGTTCTTCCGGAGTGTACGGAGGCGTGAACGGGTGCGATAAGCGCTGGTACGTATGGACCGGCTCAATGACATGGACGAAACGCAGGGCAGCACCATAGCGAGAGGCGAGGGCGACTGCAGATTGCACCGCGCTCTCAGAACCTGCTCCCAGATCATGGCCAATAATAATGCGCCGGAGCTGGCTCATGGCTTTCCTCCTGCAGCGTCTAAGGAATAATCAAAGCCGAGGAAAGGAAGGACGACAGGGAAGGCGATCAGGCCGGAAAGAGCAGAGCAAGCAGAATAAGCAAACTGCTTATGTTCACCTGAAGGCGAGGAGCTAGCTGTAGACTCCTGGTTTCGCATAGTGGTAGGCGGCCTCCATTCGGGTGTCTGGTGGACCACATTCCCTAACCACAAACTTCCCCAAACCCGTCTGTCTCCCTCCTAGTACTCTTTTTTGAAGAGTCAAGTCAAGGGCCTGTTCTTTGTTGCTGGAGCATTGTGGCTGCAGTATCGGTATCGTGCCATCTTCAGCTGGCCTTTATTTTTATGCCTAGTGTATAGGCCTCACGTTTTGACATTCCGCACTGTTCACTGACAATGCGCGCCGCTTCCTTAAGCGGCAGCTCTTGTGTCAAAAGCTGCTGCATGAGCCCTTGCGCCGCTAGCTCTGAAGATGCTTCTTCCCGGCCGTCCCAGCCGGATACCAACAGCGCCACCTCTCCTTTCACTTGTCGCCCGTATAAATCCGCAAGGACGGTCCTCACTTTTCCACGTCGGATTTCCTCAAACTTCTTGGTGAACTCTCGCCCTAGCACTAGCTGACGGTCACCAAAAAGTCCTTCGAGATCAGTGAGTGTACTGACTAGCCGGTGCGGAGATTCATAGAAAACCAAAGTACGTTCTTCACGCTGGAGTCCCTGCAATATCTTCTGACGCTGACTCTTTTTCGCAGGCAGAAATCCTTCAAAGGCGAAACGATCGGTAGGTAAACCACCAACGCTCAGGAGCGCCGTCAGCATGGACGGGCCAGGAATCGGAATAACAGCAATACCCGCCTCTGCTGCACTTTTCACCAAACGATAGCCGGGGTCGGAGATACACGGCGTACCAGCATCACTGACCAAGGCGATATTTTTTCCTGACTGCAATTCCGCCACCAGCACCGGAGCTTTGCTTGCTTCGATGTGGTCATGGTAGCTTGTCAGCCGGGTTGCAATCTCGTAATGCGAGAGCAATTTTCTGGTATGGCGGGTGTCTTCCGCCGCAATCAGGTCAACCTCTTTGAGTACGCGCAAGGCGCGTAGGGTGATATCTTCAAGATTACCGATCGGTGTCGCAATGATGTAAAGGGAGCCGGGCACGTTAGCGGCCCCAATCACGGGCGTAACGAAAGTCGCGGTCAATAGTCCGTTGGGAAACCTTGGCTATCACCGGCAGGCGGCGCTTATACTGCGAGTTCATGATGCGCTGGGTGATCTGATCGATGAATGGTGCGTGGAACCCGGCAGCAAGCAGTTCTTCACTTGAGTAACGTTGATCGACCATTAAGTACAACAGCTCATCAACGTCCTGATACGAAAAACCAAGCTCTTCCTCATCCGTCTGCCCAGCCCATAGATCTGCGGAGGGTTGTTTTGTCACAATAGGTTTGGGAACACCGACGAAGTCTGACAACGCCCAGACCTGGGTCTTATACAGGTCTCCAAGCGGATTAAGAGCTGAGGCCATATCGCCGAACAGCGTCCCATAGCCCAGGAGCAATTCAGTTTTATTGCTCGTACCAAGCACAAGCGCATCCCAGCGTGCAGACTGGTCGTACAGAATAGTCATCCGCTCGCGTGCCATCTTATTACCGCGGCGCAGGTTATTGGCATCGGCGAAGCGCGTAAAATAGGCATCAACTTGGGCGGAGATATCAACCGTCATCGACGCAATACCAGTCGCTGCAATTACTAAGTCCGCGTGTTCAATACTCTCCTGGCTAGAAGTCTTGTACGGCATTTTTACCGCAAGCACGTTCTCCGGCCCGAGCGCCTCAGCCGCTAGACATGTACTCAGCGCCGAATCTACGCCTCCGGAGAGACCGACAACAATCCGCTTGAGGCCGACTTTGTGCACTTCGTTGACGATGAACGGGGACAAGATGCGCTTCATGAGACGCGGGTTTGTTGGCATACGACTCATATTTCGGCCCTGGACTCTTGGCCTCGAGCGCGCACGAGGACAGCAGCGCCTTCGGCAAGAAAACCAACAGCCCCGGCGCGGCCTCTGCCTTTACTGCCACCTGTAACAATGACGATCTTGCCTTCGAGTTCGAGTTGCATACGCGGTCCTACACAGGGCGAAACTTCGCAATCTTCACTCCAGGTTTCGTGCTCGACAAACACTGCTTCGACCGGCATGTCCATCTGAATATCTTCATTCTTGACGTCCACCAAGCTGGTCACCATAAATTAAATCCGGGTCTTCATCAAGCTGCACCTGGGCCACATTATATGGCACCTTCTCAACTGCCGCAGGGTGGACCGGGTGCACAATAATCGTCCACGAGAACACCTTGCCCTTGCCACTCATTTTGACCCACTCGTGCTCTAGCGCGTTGCAGTGTGGGCACATGGGTTTCGGCAGCCACCGAAATTTCTTGCACGAACTGCAGCGCTGCATGAGCAGCTCATCGCGATTGCAACCATCCCAGAACTCTTGATCGTCAATACTCGGAACGGGTCGAGGGAAATTTGTGACTTCAGCCATGCAGTCCTACTCCTTATGTACGAGGCGACCTTCTGCAGCCGTTGCTCGTTTTAAATTCGAGCCAGTTCAAGCCATGATAGTCAACGCGGATTAGTCTATCTACACCGGGCTTTATATAGTACCGCCTCATGCCGGATCGACGCTCACTTGGGAGTAATGCACGATAGGCTGCTCGCCGCTTTTCAGTCTTCACTTCTCGGATCGCAGTGATTTTATACCGCCCGTAGGGATACGGAGCTCCGAGACGAGAGTCCTGCTCGGAAGAGAACAAGCAAAACGATCGACTTTTGACAAAATACCGATATACCGAGCGCTCAATCACATCACCGACTTGCGACAGTGGACCGTCAAGCCCCCAGCGTCCGTTTTCTTCCATAGCAGTAATAAACCCGCTCCCGCTAGGGCCGGCCTGTTGGTGGAAGGTTGTTCCGCCCGCGGAAAAATAGCAGCCCGACTGCATGCTTATACACAGGGCTAGAGCGGTCAAAAGAGAGCAGCGAGCCAAGCGCATACGGCCTTACAGGAACGTCCTGATCAGCTTTGCGTACTTTTCTAGGATAGGCCACTGCGCGTCAGGTTTGTCAGGAGTGACAAGAAACAGAATGCGGTTCGCACCAATTTCAATCAGCTCCGGAATGCGACTTTCTATGGAGTTTCCCCCAAAGGCGTCTCCGGTGAGAACACTCAGATCAAACTGATCCATAGATCTTTCGAATTGGTCCATCTGCTCACTAATGGCGGCTACTCCAGTTGCTAAATAAGGTCGATCAATGGGAATCCAGCCATCACAGTACTCGGCGATACGCTTGGGCACCCACCGAGAGTCCGCTCCCATCAAAATGGGCGGACCTCCGGCTTGAACCGGCTTGGGCCAGCACCATATGGGGTCAAAATTGACAAATTGACCGTGGAATTCCGCTTCATCTTTGGTCCAGATTTCCCGTATTGCCAGCACGCGTTCGCGGGTCTCTTTCCAGCGATCCTTGAAAGCGACGCCATGATCGCCCATCTCCTCGGCATTCCAGCCCGCGCCTATGCCAAAGAGGAAGCGGCCATTCGACACACGGTCGAGACAGGCCGTGCTTTTGGCCAGGTTGATCGGGTGGTGTTCGGGCACCAGACAGACCGACGTCCCCACCTTGAGCTTTTGCGTCACCGCCGCCGCTGCAGTAAGTCCCACAAAAGGGTCATAGAACTCACTATAATATCGGGGCAGTTCGCCACCCAAGGGGAAAGGCGTTTTGCGGCTACTGGGAATATGCGAGTGCTCTCCAAAGAACAATGATTCAAAACCGTTCTCTTCCGCCCAGCGCGCAAATTCTACGGGTTGAATCGCATAGTGGGTGGGTATTGTAACGATACCGAAGTCTGCCATTTCCCTCTCCCTCCTGATTTGCACCCCCATGCGTGCGGGAGCATGCTTACAACCGATAAACCGAGTTTGCGGTTCAGTCTACCTCAAACCACGAAAACAAAAAGGACGACCTAACGGTCGCCCTTTCATACTATTCCACACTCAAGGGGCACCTTAATGCGCATGCATTTGCTGTTTGGTCCGCGTCTTGGTCTTCTCGGTCTTGCCTTTCCCGTGGCGGTGAGAGCCCGCGGGGGCATGGCCATGTCTATCATCGGTGGCACTGACCTGACTTTGGCCATGCCGACGGAAGTTGCGATCAGGGCCACGCGCGTGTCCGTGGTCATGATCATGCCCATGCGTCGCAGGCGCGTACTTAGGCTGCGCAAGTCCGCGCTGTTTGCACACCTCCTTCGCCTCAGCCAGCTTGTCGTCAAATGCGTTCCCACGTCCTGACGCATGCGCGGCAAATCGCTTCACCGAATATTCGTCCATATGGCAGGCCAGCGGAATCTGTGCATGTTGCATGCACAAAGGGCGTGGATCAGATGAATTTTTCTGAGAAGCGATCACCGGATCGAACGGCTCTCCACTCACCCCCCGCGCTATGGCAAACGCCGATACAATCCGGGGGGCCCTTTTGCCGCAGCTCGGACACGGCTTCTTCTTTGACGCCTCGTGCAAAGAACACAGCTCTTCAAAGACGGAGTCACACCCCGGGCAGTGGTATTCGTACAGTGGCATAGTCGCTTGCCCCTCTACTCGATCGGCGTGGGTGCGTGGGGAAATTCGGCCCAGTCTTCCGGATCATGCGCGATCCACACCGTGCACTCGTGCAAGTCGCGCATCGCCCGGATACGCTGGATCGACAACGACGATAGGGTGGGATCTGTATCAAGCGGCATGCCTGACAGCGTATTGAACTGTTCGCGCAAATGCAGCGTATCTCCAGCCAGAAGAATCGAGCGGTTGGGCAGGCGTACATACAGCGAACTCTCTCCGGGCGTATGACCCGGCGTCTTGAGCAGGTTCAGGCTGCCGTCGCCGAATACATCGAAATCTCCGTTCAGTTCAAGCCACTGGAAGCCACGCGTGGGGACGATGTCCTTAAACACAAACACATCCCGCAGATGCGGATCGGGCCAGTAGGCATACCGCAGCTCATCCTGCATGATCAGGAATTTGGCATCCGGGAAGGCGTGCATATAGCCGGTGTGATCGAGGTGCAGGTGGGAAATCAGGACGTATTTAATGTCCGACATCTTGTAGCCGAGCGCTTGGATCTGCCTGTCGAGCAGCATTTCCTTGGGATAGGACACCTGCAAATGCTCGGCAAACGGTCCCCAGTGGGCCACGGGATCATCAGCCACCGCAGGATGACAACCGGTATCGAAAAGGACTAAACCCTTGTCGTGCTCAATGAGATACGCGGGACACGGTATAGTCACCAGGTCCTCGGAACCACCGTGCATGAGCAGCGATTGAGGAACCGTCAATTCCGCATTTGGCAACGCCCACATCCGTTTTACTTTCCCGTCCGCCATAAAACCCTCCTATTTGGTGGTTACGACCAATTGAGAACCGGCAGGTCCGCATCCTAGTCCAAGCCCGTCGCCTGTGTCAAACGACTCTCATAGAGATGCCATACTCGCCAAGCTTTTAGCGAGCTGTGAAGCCACCATCAATGACAAGCTCAGTTCCGGTCACGTACGACGATTCATCAGAAGCGAGATACAAAACGCCCAGAGCGATATCCTCCGCAGTTCCCGCCCGCTGCAGCGGGACGCTGTTCAAAAACATCTGCCACAATTCTTTATCCAGTCCTGAGACCATCGGTGTATCAACGGGACCAGGATGCACCGAGTTCACCCGAATACCCTCAGGCGCATATTGCACGGCTGCCGTCTTGGTCATAATCCGCACCGCGCCTTTACTCGCCTGGTAGGCAGTCTGCATGCCGGTTCCCACCAAGCCGGAAATGGATGAAATATTCACAATCGATCCACCGCCGGCTTTCCGCATGGCTGGAATCGCGGCCTTCATCCCTAGCCACACGCCGGTCGAATTGACCGCCATGACTCGTTCCCACACTTCTAGGGAGATGTCTTCCAGTCCTTCCATCTGCAGAATGCCGGCGTTATTGATCAAGATATCGAGCTTGCCATACACGCTGACTGCGGTATCAACCGCTTTTTGCCAATCCTCCGGACGTGTCACGTCCAGTTTCACAAATGTCGCCTCGCCACCCTGAGCGCAGATCGCCCGTGCGGTCTGCCTCCCTTCGGTTTCAAGAACATCGGCTAGGACAACCTGGGCCCCTTCTCGGGTGAAGAGCCCGCCCTCAACAGCGCCCTGTCCACGCGCCCCGCCGGAGATTAAGGTCACTTTCCCCTTGAGTCGGTCTGCCATATCGCCCTCTCTGTCTTTGTCAGAGCTGCGTTTCTTCAATACAAGATAACAGCTCACGAAGATGTTGAATCTTCTTGCACCTCACGTCCTTATACTCGCCGAGCATGTCAAACAAAACAGGCCGGAGCCCCGCCCGTGCAGCCCCAAGCACGTCAATAGCATAGATGTCACCCACGAAAAGGGCGTGCTCAGCTTTAACCCCAATCCGATCCAGAGCGATCTGAAAAATTGTAGGATCAGGTTTTTCCATACCCACGACGTGCGAATCAATAATAACGTCGAAGAAATGCGCCATGCCTGCTGTCTTAAGAATCGCGCCTATCCGTCCATCCGCGTTTGAGATGACCCCCAAGGTGATTCCGCGGGCACATAGGTCGGCCAGGACACGTGGGGTTGAAGGCAATCGGAGCCGCCATAAATTATCTTTTCGATGTTCTGCATCAAACTGTTGAAGGAGTCGATGTGCTGCTCCCGCCTCTATCCCAAGCTGCTGGAGTAGGACGGAGAAGTAAGGCTGTCGGCGCGTTTCGTCAGTGCTGGGGAGCACCTCGCGAAAACTGCGATCAATCTCTGCTTTGGCAGCATACTCGGCTCGACGCACATCACGTGAGATCACAGTAATCCCCGCAGCCCGCAGCCGACGCGTGAGGAAATAATAGTCAAGATGAACGAGCACCCCACCCGCGTCAAAGAGGATGGTGGTGATCGCTCGCTCCTTGGTCACAACAGGCTCTCTATTCGTGTATCCGGAGATGCACCGAACTGGGTTAGCGGCTCACTCGCGACTCCTGGGCAACTCGAGCACCCGCTCGCCAATCACACCGCGCAGAATCTCATTCGTCCCCGCACTCTCCCCCGTCTCGCCGCCGATTCCTCAACTCTCCCGGGTGAGCACGCCTTCGCCCTCCAGCGCTTGGATCTGATCCGGCGCATACGACAAATAATGTGTCAGAATATCCGCGTTGTGTTCTCCTAAGAAGGGAGCGTCAAGGGACAGCTCCTCTGGGAATTCTGAGAATTTGAGCGGCATACCTGGGATGTCGACCTCACCAAACGCACGATCAGTTATCCGTCGCACCGTGCGCCGGTATTGGAGATGCGGATGGTTGATGGCCTGTTCGATCGAGAGCACCGGGGCAACCGGAATACGCGCCTCCTCCAAGGCATGCACCGCTGCTTCGTCACTCGGCATTGAAGTAATCCAGGCCTCAACGATTTTGACAAACTCGGATATATTCTTCACCCGGTCGGCATTGTCCGCAAAGCGCGGATCCTCAGCCAGCTCAGGTTTTCCTATGGCTTTACAAAAGGGCACCCACTGGTGGGCCAGGGCCATGATAAAAATATAGGTTTCCCGCCCCTTGAAGAGACCGATAGGCGCAAGTGCGTAGTGCTGCGTGCCCGACCGCTTGGGTTTGATCGCCCCTCCGCTCGCACTATACAGCTCCACGTTCATCTCATGACAGTGGAAGTAGGCGTCAAGCAGCGAGATATCGAGATGCTGGCCTTTGCCGGTTCGTTCACGATACAGCAGCGCGCAGGCAATTGCGGCAACGGCATGCACCCCGGTACTGACATCACCAATACCCAGCATAGGGAAATACGGCGCGCCGTCAGGCTCGCCGATCATATAGGTCACGCCGGCATAGGCTTGCGCAATATAGTCATAACCAGGCAACTTGGAGAGCGGTCCGGTTTGGCCAAACGCCGACACCGAACGCATCACCACACGTGGATTCAGCTGTTTCACCGTTTCGTAACCCAGCCCGAGCCGCCCAATTGCCCCAGGCGCAAAATTCTCAACAACAACGTCGACCTTCCCCACCAGCTGTTTCAAAATCTCCAACCCCTTAGGATTTCTGGCATCCATGCAGAGACTCTTTTTGCCCCTATTTTGTTGGATAAAATAGCCGCTCCGACCATCCCGCAAAAACGGCAGGCCACGCGAGAGATCCCCCTTCGGAGCAAGCTCAACCTTGATGATCTCCGCGCCCATTTCCGCCATCAGCCGAGTGACTGTCGGGCCGGCCAATACCTGAGTGAAATCAAGGACCTTGTAGCCATCCAGAACGTGCTTCAGCTCTTCCTGTGCCATATCTGCCTCCTTGTAATGCTGGGCTATTACACCAAATACCTCTTTGAGCCACAAGAGGACTGCGCGCGCAGCGCTTTCCATACCACGGAATCTGAGCACGTGTGAGCATCTGGGAACTTCCGTGCTCAGGAGATGTTGAGAGGCGTTGCGAGGCATTATTTATAAGAGGGAAATTGCCAGGCAACACACTTGTCTTTATAATCACCGATTTACCGTCCCTCAGAGCTTCGCATTATGATCACAGCCGCTTGCATTCTTATCCCTGTTACCAACCAGATCTCTCCTTTGACATCAGTTGGAGGTGTGTCGCTTCTCAAGCGTGCCCTTTTGACTGCCCAACGCGCAGGAGCACAGACGTGCTACATCCTGACCCGGGGAGACACCGGTACCACCCAGCTGCAGGAAGAGCTGAAAGATGAAAAAAGGCTGACAGCACAGGTCGTTTGGACACGTCTTGCCGATATCCCGACTGCACTCCCTACGGGGGCCCACGAACACTGTCTGTACTTTTCTCTCCACACGCTTTTTCAGCCATCCCTGGCGCAGAATCTCGATCGGACGGCAAAATCAGGAGAGACATGGGGAGTCAAAGCACAGGACGGAACCTATGCCCTCCTGCTGGGTCCGCGCGATCGGTCCGCGCTCAAACTCGCCGCCCGAATCCACGCATCCGAAGGCTCAGCAAAAGAAACGGGCTCTGCGGAAAAGATCGCAGAGTTTTCCGCGCCGTCTCATTCAGTCTATAAACTCTCCTCTTCAGACTCTGTGCAGAGGGGCGAAGACATCCTCCTGCGCTCTTTAGAGAACCCGCGGGACGGTTTTGTTGATACCTATCTGAATCGAACCCTCTCCCGCTCCTTGACCCGGCTGCTCCTGCGTACGCCTCTCAGCCCGAACCAGATCACGCTGCTGTCTTGTCTCATCGGTCTGCTCGGCGCTGCGTGTTTTTTTCAAGCAGGCTATTGGGGCTTCGTGCTGGGGGCCCTGCTTTTACAGCTGTCCGCCATAGTCGACTGCGTTGATGGCGAAGTCGCTCGCATGAAATTCCTCGAATCGCCGCTTGGAGCATGGCTCGATATCACACTCGATACAGTCGTGCATATTGCAACCTTCCTCGGGCTCGGCTTTGCGGTCTGGACACAAGGAGAAATACAATCGGCCCTTTTTCTCGGCGGCCTGCTGGCGGCTGGAACCGTTTTTTCTTTCCCCTGTGTCCTGATCGCACAGAAGACGGACACGTTCGAGAACCAGGCGACGACGTGGCAAGACCAGCTGCTCCAAAAGATGTTTTCCGGCTTGGTCAGTCGCGACTATTCGATCTTTATTCTGGCAGCTTCCATCTTTCGAAAACTGGCCTGGTTTCTTTGGGTTGCGGCTATCGGGGTGCATGTGTTCTGGATCACGCTCGTGGTGCTGCTCTTTCAGACCGGGCGCCTCAAACGTGCAATCCGTCTGCTGCCTGTCTCTCTTTTGCAGCGGTCATTATCTCGGTTTCAGTAGAGGCAGAACACAGCGCGTCCACCTTGCACGGTCTCAGCCCGGTCCGTACCATGAGCCGTATTCTTTCAATTGATAAGGCAATCCGTCAGGACAATACGCATGGACTTTACCTTCACGGAAGACCAGCTCTTACTGCAACAAACCCTACGCCAATACGCTAAAGATAAACTCGCGCCCAACTACCATCGCTGGGATCGCGGCGAGAAGATTCCGCGCGCACTCATTAAGGAAGCCGCTCAACTGGGAATATTGGGTTTGCGCGTGCCCGAGAAATTCGGCGGGCAGATGGCCGACTACGTCACCTGCGGGCTGATGACCGAAGAACTGTCGCGGGGGGATTTCAACTACAGTTTATATATCCAACTCGGCCTCATTGCCTCGGAGTTATTAGCGGATTATGCCCATCCCGAGGTGCAGGCGGAATGGTTGACCCAACACGCCACCGGCGATGCCATTATTGCCTTTGGTTTGACTGAGCCAAATGCGGGCTCAGACGCTGCCAATATCACTACCCATGCGGAAAAAACAGGCGATGATTATATCATCAGCGGAGAGAAAGCCTCGATTACGTTTGCCGGCTATGCGGATGCCTGCATTGTGTTTGCACGTACCGGAGACACCGGCGCACGCGGCGTGTCGGCCTTTCTCGTGCCGCTCGACGCGCCAGGCGTGAGCCGTCAGGTATACCAGTCTCCGGGGGAACGGTTGACCCAACGCGGATCATTATTTTTTGACGGGGTTCGCGTTCCCGCCCGCAACCTGGTCGGCGAAGAAGGCAAAGGCTTTTATCAGGCTATGGTCGCTTTTGACTTCAACCGCGCAATCATCGGCCTGGCCTGCATCGGTGCCGCGCAGCAATCTATTGACGAAACGATTGAGTATACCAAGGGTCGGAAGGTCTTCGGCAAGCCGTTAGCCACGTTCGAGGGCGTGGCGTTTCAAGTCGCCGAGCATTTGACCATGCTCGAATCGGCGCGCCTAGTGTCATACAAATGCCTGTGGTTAAAGGACCAGGGCCTCAAGCACACCAAAGAAGCAGCCATGGCCAAATGGCTGGGCCCCAAGGTGTCGGCCGAAGCCATACACGCCTGCATGATCTTGCACGGCCATTACGGCTATAATATGGACGTCCCGCTAGAACAGCGCTGGCGGGACGTCGTCGGGCTCGAAATCGGGGACGGGACCCCCGAGATTATGAAGGGCATTGTTGCCAGAGAAGCCTTCGGGCGGGAATATACGTCCTATCGATAATGTCGATAATGTCTGTTTGGTATTAGGAGGATGCGTCCGTGTCTTCCGCATCTTGCGTGTCATTTTGGCCTAGCTTGTTATGTGGGGTCGGCACCCAGACACAGAAGGTCAAACCGCGTCCGACTTCACTTTCTACCGCGACCTGTCCTCCCACAAGGTCGAGCAGCCGTTTGACGATGTGCAAGCCCAGCCCCGTCCCGTTCAAATGTCGTGCTGACGTATTTTTAAGCTGTCGAAAAAGCTCAAAAATCTCTACGAGCGAATCCTGGGGGATGCCTTTCCCGGTATCCTCGACTCGGATCTCAACACCTTCCCCACTGGCCTGGGCATCGACTTTCACTCCGCCTGACTCGCTAAGCTTGACCGCATTACCGATTAAATTTTTCACAATCACTTTCAATTTCCAGGGGTCAATATGAATGAGAGGCAGATCCGGCTTCACTCTCCAGACCACCTTAGAGTCCAGATTGTTTTTCCAGGTCTTGCGTTTCTGTTTTGATCTCTTGCAGTAAATCAGCCGGGTTGATCTCTTTCATATCTACCGGCATCTGGCCCGTATCCAAACGCCCAAGATCGAGCACGGCAGTAATCAAGTCGAGCAGTTCGTGGGCGCTACGTGTGATCCGCTGCAAGGTCTCAGCCTGGGCGTCGAGCAAGCGTCCGAATTCTCCCTCAGCCAGCAATTCGGTATACCCAAGCACGATACTCAGCGGAGTACGGAGTTCATGCGACATGGTGGCCAAAAACTCGGTCTTGGGGCAGTTGGCCGCCTCAGCGTCCTCCTTTGCAGACAGGAGTTCGTCCTCGATACGCTGTCGCTCTGAGGCATCTCGAAAGAGCAGCATGGCCCCTTGGGGTGGCCCGGCCTTGTCTGCAATAGGGACAATGCGCCCAACCACAGGTAGGGGTGCCCCGGTTCGCTGCACGAGGATACTCTGCTCAGCAAGAGAGACCGCCTCTCCGCTGTGCAGAACCCGAGGAATCAGCCTCTCGGTGCTGTGCGATTCTAGTGGTGCGAGCAGGCAGATCACCTCAGCCACACCACGCCCCCACGCTGCCTGTTCCGTCCAGCCGGTCAACCGCTCAGCGACCGGATCAAGGCCGCACACGGTTGCATCAGCATCAACAGTGACAACTGCGTCAGTCACATGAGCAAATGCCGCCTGCAGAAGTGTGGAGGGATTGAATTGAGACAGTACAGAAGAGACCGGCTCGACGGGTCCGTTCCGGCCTAGTGTCTCATGCGCGCGTTCCAGGTGTTCTCGGTTGTTAGATCCAGTTTGGGATCCTGCTTGCCTCAGCTTTTTGTACAGACTCCCCAGCTTCTCACCCCGTTCCACCGCCGCCTTGCCCCCGTCTTCCGTCGCTTTCCCCTTCCCCACACACTAGAAAAAAACGCTCCGGCACCCGACGCACCAGACACGGCCACCGCTCCTCGCCCCTTGCCCCAGCGCCGTACGGATGCGTTGCATCTATACGAATGTGAACCTTCAAAGGAAAAACCTGGCGGTAGAGCATTGTCACCAACGAACTATATAAGGATGCGCACCATCGGTAGAAGGATGAACCCAAGAGTAGGAGATTACAAGATCAGAAGATCAGCCGTTACGCCATGCCCTCACTACAAGTGAAGGCATGGCAAGAGGGCTACGCCAGGAAGCGGCGCAGCTTCTCAACAAACGTATCAGCCTGCTCAACCTCGGGACGGTGGCCACACCCATCGAGGACGACCAGTTCCGATCCGGCGATAGACTTCTGGTAGACCTCAGCCGCGCTCACCGGCGCGATCTGGTCCTCTTTCCCCCACATGATCAAAGTCCGGACGGTATCGCTGCATTCGAGTAGCGGTCCTAAACTCAGATTAAACATATACGGCACCCAGGCAATACGCGCACCTTCGGCCCGGGCGTCTTCCCAGGCTTCGAACTGTTCCGGGTTCGGCTCGCCGCCATACAGTTTTGCGAACTCGGGCGTGCCTTCAATATTATGCACGCCGGTATCCAAATAGGCCTTGGCCGTGACCTGAAACATATCGCAGATATCACCCTCTGGAGGACGTATCCCAAAGGGTGCGACTAAGATCAAACGCCGCAATTGTGCCGCGTTACAGGCCGCCATTTCAGCCGCTATCCAGCCTCCCAGCGAGAAGCCGATCACATTCGCCGGCGCAAGATTATGCTCTCTGAGGATATGTCCATACAGGCCGGCCATGTCGCGCACATCGCGCACCCATTCAACCCGCGGACTCCGTCCAAATCCGGGCAGGAGCGGGATCATGACCGTATGATCGCGGGCCATTTCCTCGTGCCAACGGGTAATGCCGGGATGACCAAGCTCTTCATGCAGAACTATTAAAGGACTTCCCGAGCCTCCCTGGATAACAGTCAGTTCAGTATCACCAACCTGTAATTTTTCTTCCTTCCATTGTATGCCTGCCAATAGAGTGCCTCCTTTCTTCTTGTCCGGACTCAAGATCCGACGATGTCGGGCTCCCGAGGTGCGGTTCAAGCCGTGGAAATATCAGTCTGAACGCATAGGCGATGTCTCACTGATAGGGTCTACCCATAGGTATAAGACAGTCCTCTCTCCCCAGTATGGTGGTCCTGTTCGACGCCGTACAAGGCCGTACAGACGGCTCACCCCTACCACACCACCACCCTGATGAAAAGAGCTTATCCCCCTGAGACAGCGGCAACAGGCACATTTTACAGCACTTTTCTCGTTATTGGGGACACCAGCAGGAACCACAGGAAAGGATTAAAGGGACAGTGAACCGGACCGATGCTAAGGGGGTGCACGAAAGAGCGGTAGGCGTTAATGCCGTCCTGTGAGATGCGACTTTGCCGCTCGTCTTTCTTCCTTATTTCAGAGAAGAGTAGAAATCGTCGCGCCACTCTAGTGGCACGGCGAGAGATACAGCAGTTCTTGCAAAGCCAGAACGATCTCCTGGTCGTTCGTCACTTTTCTGCCTCGGTGGATAATGTCTCCATTTGGGTGAAATACGAGCACGTCGGCCTCTTCTCGAAAAAAGACAATCGGCTTCTCATACAGAGGCTCCAGCGTTTGCGTCCCAATAGGAGGCTCGGCAATGGTGATAAATGGGATAGCCTTTTGCGATCCCTTCACCAGAGGAACAGTAACCAGAGTAAGGAAACCAATACACACAAGAAGAGGAATGTTCAGGCGCATGTCGTAAGCAGCTCCATTTCCAAATATACTCCACCGTCAACCACACGGCGTGCGATATCATGTGCTAGAGCAAGGGCCGCGCCGGCCTATCCCTTTTTCCACAAAGCCCGTAACCTACTAAAAATACGAAACATTTACGTTTCCTCAGCTGAGATTCGCCGTGAACAGTCCCAGGTGAATCCACCCGATCAGTCGGGAATGCCCATCATCAATTTTCTGGGAGATCCAAGGCTACAGCGACGAGACAGCGAAGTAGGCCATCACTATCCCGCCGAGTACGGTCAGGACTCCGCAGACGATAAGAAGCCAGCCCGCAACGCGTAGCCCGGTATAGTCGTGCTTTAACCATGCCGCGTCGGAACTGACGCTATCCCTGCTATTGAGTGTCATCTCACGAACAGCCAGAAACAGGTCCCCAATGCCGATCAATAAGATGCCACCAATAAGAAGACCGAGCGGGACAGACGCGAGCGCGAATAGATGCGACGAGGACAGAAGCAGACCCTCCTGTGGCCCACGCTAATCCACCCAGCGTCTACTTGTCAAGAATATGGCTTGGGTTCAAGCAGCCGTGTGACAATATGCCCAAGAGAGGTACCCTGAGTGTCGTCGATTGTAAAAGCTGGCGTCTGCGCGGGCTTGGAGACGACGATGGCGGCAACTCTGTCGTAAGCGAGAATACTCTATCTCGTATGTCACCACGAGCTATGGCGTAGGCGCCGCATTCTCCTGGAGCGCTTTGATCTCAGCAGCGATGGCGTGACTGAGTGATTCCACCGTGCGACTCAGCGCCGCCACCAACGCTTCGTACTCTTGATCGCTGACCGCCTCACTAAAACTGGACTGGCGCGTCACCAGCACCGTCATGGCCTCGTTGCCAAAAATATACCAGCGCGCCGGTAGCGCCGCCTCTGCGCCTACTGCCCCGGAAAACCGTGTCACGTCCACTTGCACCCGGTAGGCAGAGGGCAAATCACTTTGCCACGGGATCACCGCGATCTGCACCGGGCTGAGCAGATTGGACAAATTGTCCATCAAAACACGAGAGAAATTATCCTCTATCGGTTCCGCCCACTGGTCGAACTCCGCCAACTCATAGCGATGTTGGCTCTCTTGGGTCACAATTTGTGGGCGGTCCACATACTCCGGCAACTGCACCGGACCGACGGCCAGCGTGGTGCCACGCAGATCCAGCGTGCTTGCCCTCGTCTCGGGCGACAGGGACGCCAGCGCGTAGATTGTCGGAGGCTGGGTTCGACTGCAGCCCGCATTCAGGCCGATCAGAAGACTGCCTGCTATAAAGATGAACCGCAACGACCGCACGTGCATGCCCTACCCCTGTCCTGTGTCTCTTATCTCTTGGGCTTCCCTTTACCCCGTAGGAGGGCATCCGGCTGACGCTGGAGTTCGTGGGCCAAGATACGGATCGCGCCGGCCGCCTGTCACACTTCTTCCAGCGTTTGCGCCACCTCACGCCGCAGCTGCGACCCGGATCCGACAGCCAGCACTCTCGGAAAGTCCTATTTCCCGGTCTCACCAGCCTGCACCCCTTCGTCGTAGCCGTCTTGCCAAGCATCCTGGTAGCGTTTTCTTCGGCCTTCACGCACCCCAGCGTCATATCCCGAACTATAGCCATATTGATGCGAATCACCGGGCGGCAGTGCATACGCAGGAGCCGGCTGAGGAGCGGGACGTGCAAGCGCACTGCCAAGCAGGATACCGGTTGCAACTCCTAACGTCCCCGCAAGTAAAGGAATCTCATAGCCATACCCGTATCCGTGACCATGGTGGTAACCATGATGCCCGCCCCACGCCCAGCTCGAACCAGGCAAGAAAAACACGCTTGCGACGACAACGGCTGTGATAATTCGTTTATACATATGACACTCCTTTGTACACTGATTCCCACGTTTAGAGACACAAACGTTTGAGCGGGTGTTTAGTTCGAAAAAAAATGCAGACAGGGCCGTAGCCACCAAAAAAGATCGAAGAGGCACAGACTTATGAACACCGGGATGTCATGAAAGTATCTCTAGTATGAAATATGGATGACCTGTTCGAGTAACAATCGTATCAGAACTATGATATGCTGACGCTTTCTAGGGCTGGGTGGAGAGTGAAGAGGGGATAGTTAGCAGAAGCATCAGAGTATGAGTTATTTCAAGCCCATTACCCCAGACCGATTTGATGCCGTCCTCTTTGATCTTGATGGGGTACTGACGGCAACAGCGAAAATTCATGCAGCATGCTGGAAGCAAATGTTTGACACCTTCCTCAGCCGCTGTGCCGAAGCTCAAAACCTCCCATTCCGACCTTTTGACATTCAGACCGATTATAATCTCTACGTTGACGGGAAATCACTCTATGACGGGGCGCGCAGTTTTCTAGAATCGCGCCAGATATATCTGCAGGAAGGCAGCCCGGCCGCCCTCCCCGACTGGGAAACCATTTGTGGATTAGGCAATCGCAAGAACGCCGCAGTCAACGCAGTCATTGCCGCCGACGGCGTCGAGGCTTTCCCCGGCACGGTCGCCCTGGCCCGCTACGTCCGACAGATCGGAATGAAAACGGCAGTCGTCACAGCGAGCACAAATTGCGAGTTGGTTTTACGATCCGCTGGGATTATTGAGCTGCTTGAGGTCCGGGTTGATGGAAACACCGCTGCTCAGGAACACCTCGTAGGCAAGCCGGCGCCGGATCTATTTCTTGCCGCAGCCCAAAAACTCGACGTTCAGCCATCACGCGCGGTCGTCATTGAAGATGCCATATCTGGGGTCCAGTCAGGTCGCGCCGGCAACTTCGGTTTAGTTATCGGGGTGGATCGCCGAGGCCACGGGGATTTGCTCAAACAAAATGGCGCCGACATTGTGGTTACTGACGTGGGCGAGCTACTCGGCTTGGAGGAGCACACGCCAGGCCTGCATTCGTGAGCTGACAGATTTTCTGAGCAGCCCCGTGCACATCGCGTGGGGTCAGTATCCAGCCTTCCCCATCACGTTCCAGGGTTACATATCCAAACTCAGCGAGTACTTCCGCGCCAACAACCTGCCGGTCTGCTATTTTCATTCCCACCACAGGCATGCTGAGGGGAGGATCGAGCAAGGCTCCGCCATTGCCAACGACAAACTGGAGCGGCCGACCTTGGGCAAACTGCAAAAACTCGACCTTGTGGAGATGGCCTGAAAGAATCAATTCAATTGTCGGCGCGAAAGACTGCCGAGCAGCAGCCTGAAGTGTTGGATTGGTCCGAAAAAGCGTATCGACTCCATTCTCTTGTCCCAAGGAACCGAACGCCCACAGCGGTTTGTGAGAGAGGAGCCAGGCCGGCCTTTTGCTTTGCTCCGCCAATGTAACGAACTGCTGTGCAAAGTAGGTGACGCTCTCTGGGTGGGGAACACTATCGTGAGCATTCGTCGAATCCAGCACGAAGAGGTCTCGTTCTCCGAATGGCACAACATACGGTTGGGTCTCGTCGGTACAGTACTCACGCAGAGGCCGCGGATCGAGCAAGCGAAACCACGCCTCTCCAGTCCGACCACAGGCCTCATGGTTTCCCCGCACGAATATCCAGGGCGCGACTTGTAGCAAGGGTCTTGCTGGAGAGAAGAAGTCGGCTTGAGCCACCGCCCAGTTGTCGCCCCACGGACTACCGGCGCAAGAGACATTCCCAATCTGGCATGGCGAGTCACGATAAAAATAGTCGCCCAGGTGAATGACCAGGTCCGGCTGCCAAGCGGCAGCACTTAGGGCTATCCGTGCAAACGGCCACGCGTCAGGATCATTGCAGGCTTGGGCAAGTCGGCCTTTGACTCGACAGCCCGTGTCGCCAAGAATAACGATCTTCTCGGGCTGAGATTTCGGCAGGGAGAGCAACACGCCCTCAACTGTGACGAGAGTCGTATGGCTTGGTAGTGTGGCTTCACAGATCAAGATCGGGAACGATGACGACACCGGACGAGCGCGTATCCGCAATGGGTAGGGCTGTGTGTCAACACGCACAGCAGGGCAAGCGTCTTCCGTCGTGACAGCCCGCACGACGGATTGTCCTCCGGGTCCCTGGGCGATCCAGGCTAGCGGGCGATCACTGGCTGCGCTGCTCGTCAGAAAAGATGAGCAGCAGAGTATGAAAAGAGGGAGCAGGCTAACCAGCAAACCAGGTAAAAATCTCCTCGCCCTTTTGGGGTGAGGGGAAACTTGAATACATATGGGATTTAATGCGCGTCCCATTTATTCCCGCGACGCAGGCGTAATAGTCAACTCGACCCGCTGACCATTTCTTAACACAGCAATGCCAACCGGCTCACCAATTTTCAAACTAACGACCACATAGGTGTAATCATAAATATTTTCTACCGTCTTGCCCGCCAACGTCACAACAATATCACCGCCTTGGACTCCAGCCAGATCTGCGGGTCCGCCTTTTGCCACACCAGAGAGTTGCACCCCAGTGACACTCCCTTGGGTGTAGTCCGGAATCGTTCCCAAGTAGGCCCGCAGCCGGACCCGGCCAGCAGGACTGTGGGGCTTTTCCATCTCTCTATAGTCGGGCACCTCTGCGCGGTTTGCTACTGATCGCGTCAACCCTGCCATCAGCTGCGTGATTTTTGTAAGACCAGGGTAGTTGAGCTTCTCCACCGTATCGCGTGGGGAGTGATACTCCGCATGCCCACCGGTAAACGCATTTAAAATAGGGACACCCTTGAGATAAAACGCCGTCGCATCAGTCGGCAGATAGCTGTCGTTGTGCAAGGTCAGCGGGAGGCCGATAGGCGCATTGTGGTGCTCAATGGCACTCGGCCAAATCGAGCTTGAGCCTACGCCTTGGAGAACCAGGGCCTTATCAAAGCGGCCAACCATATCCAGATTGAGATAGGCCACAATATCAGGCGAGAGCCGCTCAGGCTCTTTTCCCGTTTGGCCAAAGGTCTTGGTGAAATGACTTGATCCGAGCAGACCCATTTCTTCCCCAGACCAGAAGGCAAACAGGATATCTCGCTTAAGTCCGTTCCCCCCTTGAAGGACACCCTCTCCTTGCGCCTGCTGCCTAGCAAGAGATTGAGCAATCCCCAGCACGGCGGCCACCCCGGACGCATTGTCATCTGCACCGTAATGGATCTGACCCTTTTCCCCCTCACGCGCCAGCGATCCATTTCCTACGCCGTTGCCAAGATGATCGATGTGCGCACCAACAACGACCATGCCGGTCGCTGGTGTATCCGAGCTAGCACGCAAACGTGCGAGCACATTCCGCCCATTTCGTTTCTCTTGCCGAATATCAATAGCGGCCCCAAGCCTCAGGTCTGTTATGGGGAATCCGGCCATCGGCCGGCCTGTATCAAGCGCAGTTTGCAGATCTCTCAGCGACTTTCCCGCCTGACGGAGCCACTTGTCGGCAAGCACATCCGTGATGGACACTGCGGCTATACTCGCCCCGGCAAGAGACGCATCCAATGATAGTGTGACCAATTGGTTTTTGACTGTGGTATTCGGGCCGCTGACAATAATGAGACCATGCGCGCCACGGTCCCGAGCGACCATGGCTTTATAGCGCAAGCTGGCATAGCGATTGAGATGCTGGCGGTGTATGGCGTCTATTTCTTCAGGCAGATAGCGGAAAACAAGCACCCATTTATCCGCCACATCCAGATGAACAAAGGAATCGTATTCCTCGTATGCATCCGTTTCCGGAGCGACAATGCCGTAGCCGGCAAAGACCACTGCCGCCGGATCAAAGTCACCAATCTTAGAGAACGTAAGCGGCCGCCAGTCTGTGTTGATCACATACCTCCGTTCGTCCGCTCGTTCCGTACCAACGTATCGACCCAAGATATTCTTTGGGCCGAGGGATACGCCCGCAGTGAACTCAAAAGACTGAAAAAACGTGTCGTTATCTCCGGCTGGTTCGAGGCCACTTCTTGCCAAGATAGCGGCGACGTACTCGGTTGCGAGCCTTTCTCCTTCTGTGCCCGTCAACCGGCCGGCCATTTTCTCGGAGGCTAGATCAGTAACGGTCCGGCGCAACTCACACGTCCGAATCGCAGAGGTGGAGGGCAGCTGCGGCGCAAGTCCAAGCAAACAGCGCGCGCCGGCGTCGTTCCAGTGCGCAAAGAAAATCTGGGCTTTTTTGTCCGCCGTCCGGCTCCTGGTCCAAGCCAGCCGATTTCCGTCCGGAGCAAACACAGGCAGTCCGTCAAAGCCCTTGGTATGCGTGACACGAACAGGATCAGCGCGGCCGTATGTATCCACAATGTATAGCTCGAAATTATCAAAACCATGCAGATTCGTCGTAAAGATCAGATAGTCGCCGGACGGATGAAAGTAGGGTGCCCACGACATCGCATCCAGACGAGTGATCTGTTTTTTGTCCGTCCCGTCGATACGCATCGTCCAGACCTCTGCCCGTGCACCATCGGGTGAGAAGCGCCGCCACACAATGCGTTTTCCATCCGGACTGAAAAAAGGCCCGCCATCATAGCCCAGGGCCGTTGTCAGGCGGCGTACCCCTAAGCCGTCGGTCCGCATGAGCCGCATGAGATAAATATCCATCTGAGACGATGGGTCCTGGGCAAAACGCTCCCGGTCTTCCTCAGACAGGGTTTCCGCATAGGTATGCCGATTTGAGGTAAAGACTATGAGCTGTCCGTTCGGTGACCAAGAACCCTCAGCATCATACCCCTTCGCGTTCGTTAGGTTGCGTAGGTTGTGTCCGTGTGTATCTGCTTCAAACAGGTCGTAGTGTTCATCAAAGTCCCATTCATAGCGGCGCTTCTTTCCTGAGGCACGTCGTTCGACCTCGGCTTGCTGCTTTTTGTGCGCATCCGGGTCTTCGTGCGTTGAGGCGAAGAGGACTTTTTCTTGAAGAGGATGAAACCAGGCACACGTCGTCTTGCCTGTTCCAGGCGAGATTCTGAGGGTTGCACCGTCCTGCAAGTTCATACGGTAGATCTGAAAAAAAGGATTGTCGCCGGCGCGCTCGCTCTGAAAGATCAGCTGAGATCCATCCGGGCTGAAATATCCCTCCCCAGCCCGCCTGCCGGCAAACGTGACCTGGCGAATATGGGTCAACAACTCGGCTTCTTTCCAAGCGTTGGGCTCATCTGTTTTCGGAGATGCAATTCCGTGGGTATGAGCGCCTGGTAGAGATCCCTCTTTATCGGGAGACTGCTCCGGGAACGCCGGTGAGGAGAGAACAGACACCAATCCAAAGCAACCGAGTACTACAACCGAGATCCGATTCATATTTTTTGATTATACTGAAGATGAGCTGCCAGGCCAAGGATACCGGGCTTCTTGACCGCAGAAGCTGCTTGACGATAATAGACACAGCTGTAGGGTACCTCTTGTGGGTACCCGATAAACGATCAAGAGGTAACCTATGGACAAACGCGTCGCAGTGTACTCCACACCGACCTGAGGCTCGTGCAAAGCGGCGAAAGAGTTTCTTTCACAGGCAGGAATCGATTTCACAGCCTACGATGTGACGACAGACACAGCCGCCCAAGAACGCCTCCAACAACTCCCAGGCCGGGTGCATCTACCGGTAATTATCGTCGACGAGGAAGTCATCGTTGGCTTCAATAAGGCCAAGCTCCAGGAACTGTTGGGACTTCAGGCCTCATAACTCCCTCAATCCTCATCCCTAGAAAGAAGTCTCAACATGCGTGACACCGAAGAATATGAAGGCTTTTACATTGAACCGCGATCAAAACAGCTTGATACGGGTGAGTGGAAGCCAGTAGCACGGGTCTTTCGGTTGATCGATGGGATAGTCGATGAATTCTTTCCGCTCCGTGAAAGCGAACAGACGTTTACCAGTGAAGAAGAAGCAGACGATTATGCCCTCCAAGAGGGAAAGAATTGGGCTGATCGCAATTAGCGCTTTCACTATCTCCGTCAAGTTAGGCCAATCCTGTAGGTCGGGTTAGCGGAGCGTACCCGACACCCAGTGCTCCATGTGCAAGGCGCACCCTCCTGCCGTGTCTACTCTGAAATTGTGCATTGTGTTATCGCCGTTCCCCTTCGACAAGCCCAGGGCGAACGGAAAAAGAGTCGCCGACCAAGACCCGTTCGTGCTGAGCCCGTCGAAGCATGAACGCGTAGACGTGCACAATTCGATATAGACACGGCACTATGGAAAGAGGTGTTCTTTCACTGTAATCGAATTTCTCAGTCCACCCCTTTGTGCTGGCCACCGTCAACAATAATGTTGGTCCCCGTCACCCAACCAGCAGCCGGGCTAGCTATAAAGGCCACTACACGGGCCACTTCGTCCGGCTTTCCGAAACGACCAAACGGAATAGATTTACGTACCTGCTCAAAATAGTCGGGCATATTCTTTTCCACCCGGTCCCAGGTGCCGCCTTCAAAATAAATGGAGCCGGGTGAGACGGTATTGACCCGAACACCTTTGTGGGCAAGGGCCTGGCCGAGGTCGTTGGTGTAGGCGAGTAATGCAGCTTTGAGTGCGCTATACGAATTGGGCGGACCAAAGTTTTCGAGTGCGGCTGTTGTACCAATAAAGATAACGCTGCCAGCTTCGGACTTTTCTAAGAACGGCTGAGCGGCCTCAATCCCGCGCACCGCACCCATCATGTCAATCTGAAAGCTGCGCTCCCACCCCTTCTCATCCAGGCCGACCATGGCGCTGACGTTGTGGACAAAGATATCCAAACCACCCAGCGCTTCAGCCGCCTCAGTAATAAAAGACTTGTAGTCATCTGCTTTGCTGACATCGACGGCTTTCGAGAAGACAGAAACACCTTTGGCTTTGAGCTCGTTTTCTGCCTCCTGCAGCCCTTCAGCTTTACGAGCACAGATCGCAAGGGACATACCTTCATCCGCCAAAAGAAGGGTCGGCGATAGCTCGCCCAATACCCCGACTGCCACCTGTGATAATTGCTTTTTTGCCAGTGAGACCTAGATCCATCCTGCTCTCCCTTCCTGAGTGGTATTTTTTGCACCCTTCCCGTAGCACGGCTACGATTATCTGGCCACTTGAGTGGTGATCGTAGAATCCTCTTCGTGCGCAACGCACGAAGAGGATTCTAATCTAGAATAATAACGATTTGACCAAAAAAACCTTGACCGCGCTCCATCCCTTGCGCTACGTTTCTTCCGTCTGAGAATCTATTTTACAGAGGAGGGCAGTATTGTGGCGTATGTATTTGCACACATCAAACTGCGGGCAGGCAAGGTACAGAAGTTTACGGAGATGCTCAGCGGCCTTGCGCCGCTTGTGGAAAAGCACGGTGGCTGGAAGCTGCACGGGAGTTATTTCAACGTCATCGGTCGCTTGAACACCGTCGTTGACGTGTGGGAGGTTCCCGATGCCAACTCAGTCCAGACCACCCTGGAAATCGCGTCTCAAGACCCCGAGTTCCAGAAATGGGTGCCCGTGATTGAAGAATGTATCGAAGATGAAACCCTGCAGGTGATGACCAAGTTGCCAGTGTGACGCGTGATTGTATAGATCAACAGCTTGGCAGTAGAGGGTTAAGCCTTGGGTCCGACCATATCTCCCGGTCGGACCCACTGGTCATACTGTTCGGTGGTAACATAGGCGAGGGTCGTCGCCGCTTGCCTGAGGCTCGTTCCTTCTTTATGGGCCTTCTTGGCGATCTCAGCTGCCTAAATCGCCAACAGGACAAAGACAGTTGCGACCGTGCCAATAAGAGCCATCCCATAGCAGATAACCGCAATAGGTGTCTGATATTCCCTCAAACCGGTATCATACAGGGTATGCCGGATGCGGTGCACACAGTGGAAAAAAGTCAAAGAAAAAAGCACGAACAGGTATATCTTTGTCAGCGGATGCGAGACCAAAGCCTGCATCTGACGTCCAAACGCCTCTGCTGATACGCAGCCCAGTGGAGCCGCTATCCCGCTCAGCAAGACATGAATGGGCAGGAGGAGAGCAGCGACCATCCCCCCAGCTGAAAAGAGAGACCACCAAAAGGCTTCACCCGACTTTGGCATGTCTTCAGTTCCCCACGACGATCCACACGATGGCAACCGAGACAGCCAGCCACGCAACATAGTGGGAGCCAGCGATAAAGACGGGCGGGACCTGCTCTTCTCCCCAACGCAGGACGATGACTTGTGGGGTCAGGTTGAACCAGGTGATGCTATGGTAGAGCGCGGCAATGAGCACAAGGAGATGAAAAATGATCCAGCCTGGTGATGCAAGCCGCTCGACAAATGCCGTATAGGCCTCAGCCCCCTGCCCAAGCTGGGCAAGCTGGATCAGGTACACGACTAAAAAGGCAGCAATCAATACACTAGTTAGCTCTCGTAGCATAAAGAGCACATAAATGCGCTTGCTCAGCCACCACGTCGTAGAGGACATCGGACGCCGATACGGTTCTCTCATTGCGATCCCCTCGGCATGAGCACAGACTTGAACCAGTCAATCGCTCCGGAAACCTTGGCCTGCTGGATTGCACCGGCTGGGTCCACGTCCTTGGGGCAGACTACAGAACACTCACTCACAAAGGTGCATTGCCACACCCCTTCATGCTGTGAGATCACCTCTCGCCTCGCATCCTGGCCCTGATCACGCGAGTCGAGGTTGTAGCGCTGGGCTAGGGCAATCGCCGCCGGGCCAATAAAGGAGGGGTCCAGCCCATACACGGGGCAGGCAGCGTAGCACAGCATGCAGTTGATACACATGCTGAACTGTTTATAGGTGGCGAGTTCGGCTGGACTCTGCAAATATTCACCCTCAGAAACTGGTTTCTCTTGGTCGCGGATGATCCAGGGCTGAACGTCCTTGAGCTTGTGCATAAAGTCATCCATATTGATGACCAAGTCACGCTCGACCGGAAAATTCGCCAGCGGTTCCACACGAATCGGTGCTGGGTAGTAGTCTTTGAGGAAGGCCGCGCAGGTGAGCTTCGGCTCGCCATTGACCATCATGCCACAGCTGCCGCACACGCCCATACGGCAAGACCAGCGGTAGGATAAACTGCCGTCGACCTCATCCTTAAGGTAGTTAAGCGCATCCAGGACAACCCAATCCTCGCGGTACGGCGCAGTATAGGTCTGGAAGGTCGGTTCTTGCTCGATCTCTGGCCGGTACCGGAAAACCTCGAGCGTGATGCTGGGCTCAACCATGACTAATCTCCATACTTTCGTTCAGCAGGGGGCCAGCGGGTGATCACGACATCTAGATACTCGATGCGTGGCGGGCCATCTGTGCGGTGCGCCAAGGAGTGGGCCAGGAACTTGTCGTCATCACGCTTGGGGTAATCAGTGCGCTGATGAGAGCCGCGCGACTCTGTCCGTGCTAAAGCAGAATACACAACAGTCTCAGCCACGTCGAGCATGCATTCCAGCTCCAGCGCTGCGGTCAACTCGGTGTTAAACGTCAAACTGTGATCATCAAGGGTGATATTGGCAAATCGCTCCTTGAGCTCAGATATCTTATTACACGTCTCTTGCAGTGATGCCTCGGTGCGATACATGCCAGCCCCTGCCTCCATGGTCGCTGTCATCTCGGTGCGTAGGCTAGCGATGCGCTCCGTACCAACCGTCTTGTTGATGAACTGCTTCTGGATGCGCGCTTGCTCGTCTTTGCTTTGGGCCTCGAGGGCCGGCGTGTCACACGCTGGCTGTTCTTGCACGAACGTTGCGGCGGCACGGCCTGCCCGGGCACCAAACACCAACAGCTCGGTGAGCGAGTTTGAGCCGAGCCGGTTGGCCCCATTGATGCTGACACACGCGCACTCGCCAGCGGCGAAGAGGCCTGGCAGTGGGGTCGCCGTCTCGATATCTGTATGGATCCCACCCATCATATAGTGCACCACCGGACGGACCGGAATGGGCTCATACACTGGGTCGATGCCTGCGTAGTTCTTGGACAGCTCGCGTACAAACGGGATCTTCTTATCGATCTTTTGCTCCCCCAGATGACGGATGTCGAGATACACCACGTCACCGTACGGTCCCGGTATCGTGTTGCCCTTGTCCTGCTCTTTGACAAAACACAGGGACAGCTTGTCCCGTGGACCGAGCTCCATCGTCCGTTTCTGCGGATGGTTCGGGTCATTCACATCAAGCGGCCTGCCGAGATCGTAGTCCTGCAGGTAGCGGTAGCCGTTCTTATTGACGAGAATCCCCCCCTCGCCACGAGCGGCCTCGGTGATCAGAATCCCTGTCCCTGGCAAGCCGGTAGGATGGTACTGGACGAACTCCATGTCTTTGAGCGGCACTCCAGCCCGGTAGGCCAAGGCCATCCCATCGCCGGTCTTGATGGAGCCGTTGGTCGTAAAGGGAAAGATCCGGCCAGCCCCGCCCGTACACATAATAACTGCCTTGGCGAGAACTGGCTGCACCATACCGCTGCGCAGCTCAACAGCCGTCACTCCCTGGCAGCGGCCGTTTTCCACTAGTAGTGTAGTAGCAAAATACTCGTCATAGCGCGTGATTGTGGTGTACTTAAGGGACGTTTGGAACAACGCGTGAAGCAGGTGGAAACCGGTCTTGTCGGCAGCAAACCAGGTCCGCTCGATCCGCATCCCGCCAAACGGGCGTACGGCAATACTGCCGTCGGGCTCGCGGCTCCAGGGGCACCCCCAGTGCTCTAATTGGATGAGCTCGGCTGTGGCTTCATTGACAAAGAGCTCGACCGCATCCTGGTCCGCCATCCAGTCGGAGCCAGTAATCGTATCGTTAATATGGTCTTCCAGGCTGTCATTCTCTCTAATGACGGCGGCCGTGCCGCCCTCAGCCGCAACCGTATGGCTCCGCATCGGATAGACTTTAGAGACAAGCGCGATGTCAAGCTGAGGGTTGATCTCGGCGGCGGCGATGGCGGCGCGGAGTCCAGCTCCTCCGCCCCCTATAATGAGTATGTCATGCACGGGTGCCATTATTCCTCTTAATGAGATTAAGTATAGAGAGAGAGGGACAGAATCCCGCCGTCTGTGTCTCCCCTCTCTGAAGCTATGTGCTTTGCGCCAACACGTTGTCCATCGCTGCGACCAGATCCTGTACATGGCTGACCGACAGCTGCATCGCTTGCTTCTCTTTATTGCTCAACGCAATGTCCACAACCCGCTCGACACCCCCGGCGCCGATGCTCACTGGCACGCCAAAATACACACCCTCGATCCCATACTCTCCTTCGAGGTAGGCGGCACAGGGCAGGATCTGCTTCTTGTCGTACAGGTACGCCTCAGTCATCTGAATCGCTGCCGAAGCCGGAGAATAGAACGCTGAGCCGGTCTTGAGGAGGGCCACGATTTCCCCTCCAGCTTGACGCACTCGATTCTCGATTTCATCGAGGCGTTGGGATGAGATCAGCCGCTCGATCGGGATACCGGCCACCTGGCAGTAGCTGCGCGCTGGCACCATATCATCGCCGTGCCCACCTAAGACCATAGCCGTGACGTTGCGGACGGACGCGTTCAGCTCTTGGGCGATGAACGTCCGATAGCGCGACGAGTCAAGCACCCCGGCTTGGCCAACGACCCGGTTCTTGGGAAACCCCGTGACCCGCTTGGCCAACGTCACCATTGCGTCGAGCGGGTTGGTAATAACGATGACAAAGCTATTGGGAGCATATTTTGCGATGTTCTCCGAGACCTCCCGCATGATTTTACAGTTGATGCCAAGCAGGTCGTCTCGGCTCATGCCTGGCTTGCGCGCCAGCCCAGCGGTTACAATACAGACGTCGGCATCCTGAATATCAGTATAACTCGTAGTCCCAGTGAGGTTGACGTCGTAACCCTCGATTGGCCCGGCTTCGAGAAGATCCAGGGCCTTGCCCTGGGGCAGTCCGTCAATCACGTCGTACAGAACGACATCTCCGAGTCCCTTGAGGGCACACAGGTGACCGAGTGTGCCGCCGATGTTGCCCGCGCCGATCAGTACAATTTTCTTACGTGCCATACCTTATGCTCCAAATGGTCATGTGTGACAGGGTACGGACGAAGACCACGTTACACGCCACAAAAATGCTTTCCTATCGTCCAAAAGCAGAGCAGGGGGCAGAATGCCAAAATTTGCCGGGCCTGTCTAGCCCGATAGAGACGGACCCCTGCAGACAGCTGTCCCTGCGTGAGAGAGCAGCAACACGGAAAGCTATCGGCTGCATGCGGACAGGGCCCTATGGTCCGTTTGTCAGCGAAGGGCTAAACTCTGACGTGAGATTACAGCGTGGCTTGGAGCGCCTGGTTTGACTCTTGTGTTGTACCTGGCTGGGACTCTCCCTTCAAAAACTTGACGAACTCGTGTACCGCGAGTGTTAAACGCCGGCCCCGCTTGGCGATGATCCCCAGTGGCCGCATCACTATCTCATCCGAGATTTGGATCGCCTTGAGGGTTTCATTTTTGGCCTCCTGGACAATACTGAGTTCTGGCACGATAGAAACGCCCGACCCAATCTCGACGACCCGTTTAATGGTTTCAATATTGTCCATCTCTGCGATGTATTGCACCTTGACACGGTGCCGGCGGAAAATTCTGTCTAGAGCTCGGCGAGTAGGGACATCACGCTCGAAACCAATAAACTTCTCCCCGTCCAACTGCTTCATCGTGAGGCGTTTCAACTGGGCAAAAGGATGCTGCGGGGCACAGACCAATACGAGACGATCTTTGCGAAAGGGAGTGATCTGAATCTGTGGGCGTTTGCGAGGATAGGCGACTATGCCCAGGTCAATATCCCCTCGACTCACGGCTTCGTAAATCTTGTTGACTCGGGTGTATGCGAGGTGGACCTCAGCCTCCGGGAAGGTCCGCAGATATCTTTTGAGAGGAGAAGAAAGCTCATACAATCCGACACTGTATACTGTGGCCACCCGCACTGTGCCGCCTACTGAATGCGAGAGAGCCTGAAGACTCTCTTCCATCTCCCGATATTTTTGGATGATCTCCCTACTAGCCTGGTACACAGCTTTTCCGGCCTGAGTCAACCGGAGGTATCTGCTCGAACGCTCGACCAGTTCCCAATTGTAGTGCCCTTCGAGGCTGCGGATCTGCTGACTAACGGCAGATTGGGTAATAAAGTTCTTCGATGCCGCGAGTGAAAAACTCTCAGTTTCAACCAAATCACAGAAGGCTTTGAGGGTTTCAATGTGCATAATCTCTAACAAAGAAGTCTAAAAGGGTTGGATACGAGATAATTTGCCAAAATCCACCAAATCTGTCTAGGCCAGGCTGAGCCTGAGGTGTCATACCGTCTTGGCGGGAGATTCCAAGCGTGGTAAGGACCTTGTCTGCAGCGGGCAGTCCATCTCAGCGGTCCGCGCGGCAGATTGAACCCAGACTGAACACAGACAAGCACACACAAACACAGCTATTGCGCAGGAGGAGCTTGATGAGTGACCAACCACGAACCCGAACAGAAACGGACAGTATGGGGGCTATTGAGGTAGCGGCCGACCGCTATTGGGGAGCGCAAACCGAACGCTCGCGTAATAATTTCCCGATCGGAGTAGAGCGCTTTCGCTTTACCCGGCCGCTCATCCGTGCCCTGGGCGTACTCAAGAAAGGCGCAGCGCTGGCCAATGGAGAACTCGGTCAGCTACCCCAAGAAAAAGTCGATCTTATCGTTCAGGCGGCAGACGAGGTCATCTCAGGACAGCTGGATGATCACTTTCCCTTAGTCGTCTTTCAGACCGGCTCAGGTACGCAGACTAATATGAATTCCAACGAAGTCATCTCTAACCGGGCCATTGAGCTGGCCGGGGGCGAGATGGGGTCAAAGAAGCCGATTCATCCCAATGACGACGTCAATCGGGGCCAAAGCTCCAACGATACCTTTCCCACCGCTATGCACATCGCCGCCGTCGAGCAGCTCGAAGACGTGCTGCTTCCTGCCGTCAGCCGGCTGCGCGATACACTCCACACCAAGGCGGAACAGTTTCGGGACGTAGTCAAAGTCGGACGCACCCATCTGCAGGACGCCACGCCGATTACTTTAGGCCAAGAGATCAGCGGCTGGGTGGCCCAACTCGACGGGGCTCTGGCCGACGTCCGGCGCACCATCCCGAGTCTGTGTGAGTTGGCCATAGGCGGCACTGCCGTGGGGACCGGTTTAAACGCGCACCCCCAATTCGGGGATTTGGCCGCAGCCAAGATGGCGGCAGAGACAGGCCGTCCGTTTACGTCAGCGCCTAATAAATTTGCGGCATTGTCTGCACATGACGCGATGGTCACAGCGAGTGCCTCATTACGTACCCTGGCCGGAGCGCTGATGAAGATTGCTAATGACGTGCGTTGGTTGGCTTCCGGACCACGGGCTGGAATTGGCGAGATCCTGATCCCAGAGAATGAGCCAGGCTCATCCATCATGCCCGGCAAGGTGAACCCAACCCAGTCCGAAGCCATGACCATGGTGGCGGTACAGGTGTTTGGCAATGATGCCGCCGTAGCCTTTGGCGGCTCTCAGGGCAACTTTCAGCTGAATGTCTTCAAGCCAGTGATGGTGCATAATCTACTTGAATCCGTGCAGCTGATTGCGGATGCGTGCAACGCATTCAATGATCACTGCGCGGTGGGTATCGAACCCAACACGCCTCGGATTGAGGAACACCTGCGCGATTCACTTATGATCGTAACCGCGCTCAACCCGCATATCGGCTATGAGAAGGCAGCCGAGATTGCCAAGAAGGCGCATAAAGACGGCAGCAGTCTGCGCGAGGCGGCCCTGTCCCTTGGGCATCTCAGCCCCGATCAGTTTGACGAATGGGTCCGGCCTGCAGATATGACAAAGCCTAAAGGCTAGCGGCGGTTCTTATCCTCACAGATAATCTTATCCGTTGAGGGGTGGGGACTATAGCAATACGCCCCTCCATATGGAATAGAGCGGCACTTCCATTGCTCAGAGGCACCAACAACTAAGCCGCGACGGGTTGAATCCCGCTAAAGGCACGTTCATCCAATCGACTTATCTCCCAGTTATTCTGGAGGTTGAGCCAAAACTGTGGACTAGCTCCTAACGCCTTCGACAGCTTCATTGCCATCTCTGCGCTAATGCCGCACTTGCCCTGGCAGATTTCGTTCACGGTTTTTGGGAGGACACTGATATGTTTTGCCAAGGCCGTTTGCGTCAGACCGATTTCCTCTAGCTCGTCCTGCAATACTTCCCCTGGATGGACGGGTGTGACATGAATTTTACCCATTTCTTTTCTCCATGGCGTCATGAATGGTAATCAACGATTTCAACCTCCTCAGCCTGTTCATTCTCCCACAGAAAACAAATGCGATACTGATCATTAATGCGGATACTATACTGGCCCTTACGATTTCCCCTCAGAGCCTCAACGATGGTCTCGCAGATCTTGTAGCGAAAAGGCTGCTCCAAGACGGGCCAACTTGACCTGAGCCTGTCAGTGCAACTTATTCGGCAGTAGTCCCAAGGCTCCTTTCGACACTCTCCCGTAGTTGATGTCCTCGGTTTCTCGATCTTTGAAATTTCGTATCCCCATTCCAGGCCAGCCCCTCCACGCTCCATTTATATCGGACAGCGGTATACCAGGCAAACTCCCTTGGTTTCAGCTCAGTGAGTTGTTCCCGGAGCAGGAACGATTCGGCACTGCGGACGCACTGGGGGATCACTGGTCTTTTTCCGTGAGTCGAGAATCGCGGTTCGCACTCTTCGCAGAGATAGTACGAGTGGATCTGCTTTGCTGCTGGATGGCCCGCTCCTGCACCTCATGGAAATAGCGCTCCTGTCTGTGCTGGTGCTCTACTTGCCGATGCCACGCCATACTGCCCTGTTCTGCGCCAGGGGCCTGGGCATCCTGCGGAAAGCGGGCTGTGGCAAAGGAGAGAGCAATAACGGCCAGGGCAAAGACAAGGAGGAATGTTTTCATACCGATGTAAACTGCGCATGTCGGGCGATCATCGACACCCGATAGCCGCCCGCAGCAAATCGACGCACGCAACCCATGCCTCAACCCGGTCCAACTCCCACAACTACACAATGTGGTGCGGTACTCATCTCAGCCTCTCAACCTCCAGCACACTCTCCCCGCCCTCAGATGGAAGGGAGAGTGCGATCTTCGGGCGAGCTGGAGGGGATGATCTCGTAGGCTTGCCCTTGGGGATAACAAGCCTACGGCCTGGTTCGGCGACTCCATGGCTACGCCACCATGTGGCTAGGCCATCTTGGGAATCAGCTTCGCGTAGTTATCCAGAATGGGCAGAACCTTGTCACGGCCCTCGGACGGTACGCCAAAGATGGCGCGTTCAACGCCCATCTCCTGATACTGCTGGAGCACAGGTTCCTCGGCAGGGGCCATAAAGCTTGACACCCCAATGTCCGCCCCCTTGCGGCCGACGCTTTCCACGCGTACACGCAGGTCGCCGATCGAGGCTTTGAAGTCAGGCATCATCGCGCCAATGGGAATCCAGCCGTCACAATACTTGGCAATGCGATTCAAGCCGCTCTCGGTATGCGAGCCGAGCAGAATCGGCGGATGCGGTTTTTGGAGCGGTTTGGGATGGGACCAGATGGGATCGAAATTAACAAACTCGCCGTGATATTCGGCCTCTTCTTCCGACCAGATAACCTTCATGGCCTCGATCTTTTCGCGCAAGACCCTCCAGCGCCGGTTAAACGGCGTGCCGTGGTTCTCCATCTCTTCCGCGTTCCAGCCCCCACCGATGCCGAACAGCAACCGACCGTTGGACAGTTGGTCCACGGTGGCGACTTCCTTGGCCAGCTTAATCGGGTCGTGCTCGATGACCAGGCAGATGCCGCTGCCGACCTTGATCGTCTTGGTTGCAGCCGCGGCGGCCATGAGCGAGGTAAACAAGTCATGCGTATGCCAATAATCTTTGGGCAAATCGCCGCCGCCTGGAAACGGGCTCTTACGGCTGGCGGGAATATGGGTGTGTTCCGGAAACCACACCGACTCGAATCCCCGCTCCTCACACTCTTTCGCAAAATCGTCCGGCCGAATGGCGTAATCGGTCGCAAACATCACTACACCTAGTTGCATGCTGGCCTCCTTATATAGAGATAGAATAGAGATAGAACTTTTGACAGTTCATGTGATTTTGGGACGAGAGTCAAGCGGAGTAAGGGAAATGCGAGAGCGAATTGCGACATAGTCAGGCGTGTCTTGTAGGGCGAGTGGCAAGGACAGCAATGGATAGGCATCAAAAAGAGACGGTATTATTTCTGTCAACAGACAGACAAGGTGGGGAGCGTTGTGTCAGGACAGGGCCTCCAGCAATGCCTTCGCATCCTGCAAATCCGCCGTCTCAAACCCCTCCGTAAACCAATTATAAACAGGAACGAGGAGGTCGCGCGCTTCTGCTACCTTCCTCTGTTGCTGCCACAACCGAGCGACGCTGGTAGCGGCGCGCAGCTCCCAGGATTTGGCGCTCTGCCGGCGGGCAACAGCGATGGCCTTCTGAAAACAAGCTTCCGCTTCCTCTTCGACCTGTGACCTTGAACTTTGAATTGTTGCAAACTCAACTCCCCCTTGAGTCGATACAATTCCGCCTCGTAGTAGCACTCTTCAGTCTGGCCCACGAAGGCTCGGGCCTCGGCCACGGCTGCCAGCCCCTCCTCAGCCTGGCCGGCTTTCCCGTGGGCCTCTACGAGCAGGGTAAGGATTCGATTGTGCCAGTCCCGATCCTGTGGCTAGGTGGGCAGCCAGGCTCTGGCGTATCAGCGCCACCCCTTCCCCAGCCTGCTCCTGCACAGCCCGTGCCCAGCCGCGCAAGAGAGTTCCCCACACCGACCAGTACGCAAATCTTTGCTCAGTAGAGAGCGCAATGCCCGCCTCCACCTGCTCCTGGGCTGCCTGCCCCTCCCGAGGACCCTGATGGACCCAGCTCACCATGTTCAGGGCCCAGGCCACGCTGAAGGGGCAACTAGACTGCCGGGCCAAGGAGAGGGCCTGGTGGATTGTCTCCAGTGCTTGGTCCGGGTAGCCCAAAATCCCTAAAACGTAAGCGGAATAGTTGAGACACACCACCCCTGGGTCATGCCCATACAGGGCAATATGAGCGCAGTGGTGGTGAGGATCGTAGAAGGCCATCCCCGCTTCAAGGTGCTCGCGGGCAGAGACAAACTCTCCCAGCATCATTAAGTTCAACCCGATTCCATCATGAGCCTCCAGCAAGGGGCCGGAATTTTCTGCGCGCTGGGCCAGGCTGAGGAGCTGCTTTGCCGCCTCGAGCGCCGTCTTGTATTCTGCTCGCATTAGATAAAAGGCGAACAACCCATTCAGCGTTGGGAAAAGCTGCGGGGTATCTCCGATCTGCGCACACAGTTCCCGTGCCCGGCTGTAGACTTGTTCCACTTCCGGGGCAGCCCAGCCCTTGGTAAGCGAGAGAGGTAACCCCAAGCCTACCTGCAGACAGAGTTCTTCCTCGCGGCGTTCCGAGCTGTCCGGCAGGGGGGTTGGACCAGGGCAATTCCACGTGTCAAATGTGTGATCGCCTCCACATTCGCCGAGCGCTGCACGGCGCCTTGGCCCGCGAGTTGTAGATACTGCACCGCCCGCTGGGTGTCCCGTCCGCGCTCAAAGTGCATGGCGAGTTCCGCCGCGATCTCCTCGGTACGGGCGCCGTACGCCCCTTCCGCTCGCTCTCCGATGCGCAGGTGCAATCCACTCCGGCGGCCCGGCGTCAGCCGCGCATAGAACACTTCTTGGTATAAGGCATGGATGAACCCGTAGCGCGCCGCCACCGTTCCATCCGGCCACTCCGCCGTCCCCTTGTCTACCAGAAAGTGCTGCCGCTGCGCTAAGCCCGCACACTGTGCTCTTCTACCTCTTCTGAGTCTTGGTGAATCCCGGCCGCGACCGCCGCCGCTGAAAACTCGACCCCGGCCACACTCGCCACCTCAACCAGGCCCCGTTCCGCGCCACTGAGCTGCTCTAACTGCTGCTCAACGAATTGCCGCAGCCCCTCCGGGACATGGATACTCTCCTCACCCAACCCCCCGCTCAGGTCCCACTGCCAGTCGTGCTGGGTCAGGATCTCTCGCTGAACCAGGTCCTCCGTCACCCCCACCACGAATAACGGGTTGCCGTCCGTGTGCCGATGGATGAAGCTCGGCAAACTGGCGGGCAGCGTATCCTGTCCGAGCCGCCGGGCTAGATAGTCCCCAACCGCCCCCTGGCTCAGAAAGTCTAGGGCCAGTTCTTCACACTGGCCGTGCACCTGTAACTCTTGCTTCACCCGCTTTAAGAGATGCTCTCCCTGGTTCACTTCTACTATCCGATATGTCCCCAACACCAACAGCCGTGCGGCCTCCCGCCGCCGGGCCAGAGTGGCCAAGAGTTCCACCGTCGAATAGTCGCTCCAGTGCAGATCCTCGAGCACGAGGATGAGCGGCTTCTCAACAGTCAGGGCCTCCAGCACCTCGGCCATCTCACGCAACATGCGCTGCTGCGTCGCGCCCGCCGTCTTGCGCTGTAGCGCTTCGAACTCTTCAGCCTGCAGCAAGGTGGGCATCCGCACCAGCCACGTCGGTGCGTGCTGGCCGAGCAACTCCACAAACCGCTGGCCATCCGGGCCCCGACACAAACGGCCCGACGCTTCCAGCACGGGCATATACGCCTCGCCGGCTCCGTATTGCTCAATGCACTGCCCCTGCCCCACCCAGCAGTTCCCGTCGCCCTGCAGCTGCTCCACACAGGCTTCCACCAGCGTCGTCTTCCCGATCCCCGCCTCGCCCGCCACAAACACCACCTGGCGCGTGCCGGCCCACGACTAACCGGGTACGCGGCGGCGGAGACGGCGCGACTGCGCTTTTTGCCAGCTGCCCAATAAAGCGGTAGCCACGCCGATGGACCGTCTCCACGTAGCGCGGCGCCCGCGCCGTCTCCCCTAAGGCCCTGCGCACCCCGCGGATACATTCCGCCAGCGTCCCCTCACTCACCACCGCCTCGGGCCACACGGCCACGAACAGTTCGTCTTTGGTCACCAACTGCCCAGGCCGGGTCACCAGATAGTCCAATACGCTCAACGCTTTGGGCATATCCAACCGGTAGTCACCAAAGTGCACAACGTCTGCTACTGCCACGCTGGGTTCCTTCCTTTGGCTGGCCAAGCCCCTGAGAAAACTCTGAGAGCTTCCTGATGATTTCCGCCCGCCGTGAGTCCTATCTTTGTGGTCTGCTATCAGAGTAGTCGTGGAGCAGTCGGGATCGCGGTTATCTGGACCAGCGGCTGATGGGCTGAGACCGGGGCCCATACGGCGTTCCGTGGCCACCTTCTAACAGCTCCTTCAAACCGACGAGAAAATAGGCCCACTGCGTGCTGCAGTGATGCATAAATTCTACCTCTTCGCGCCAGCCACAGTACTTAAAGAGAATAACCGTTTCGCCCTCCTGGTCACTGATATCGAAGTGAATTTGTGTATCCAGCCATTCCGGCGGACCAGCCGCGTACTTCCAGCGAACGCGCGAAAACGGCGTGAGCTCCAGAACTTCAAAATCGGAGCCGTCCTCGGCAAAACGAAACTGGAGGACAGTCCCCACCTTGGAGTCGCCGTGGACCTGCTCAGTCCACCATGCGGCAATGCCGTCTCGTGTTGCGACTGCCTGATAAGCGTGTTCCGGCGTCGTCTCGTCGACACCAATCCGATGCACGATGTTGGGCATCTCCTCCTCCTCAATCCTATCTCACCACACATGAGTAGTGCGCCCTGTCCCGCTCGCCCCGGTGCCGCTTATTCGGCATCCAAGGCATCGGACAGACGCACGCAGGCATTCAAGAAATCTTCCTTGAACTCCTGAACCACCGCGCCAGCCGACATCTGGCGGTTCATGAGTCCAACGCCCTGTCCCACCCAATACGTCGCCAATTCTTTTGCGCCCGCGTGGCCGCGCTGGGACAGTGTGTCAATTTCACGCAGGGCGGGTTCGCTCACCAAAGACTGAAGCGGCATGGCCAGGGGCGTCGGGCTGCCTTCCGCTTCCCAGGCGGCCGTCCAAGACGACTTCAGTTGTCGTGAAAACTTGCCGGTTCGGGCTTTGGAGCGGACCGTATCGCCCGAGGTCGCCTGGATCATCTTTTCCTTGACGATCGGGTTCGTTTCCGCTTCGCTTGTCGTCAGCCATACCGATCCCGTCCAGGCGCCGGCCGCACCCATGGCCATACACGCCGCCATTTGGCGGCCGGTCACAATTCCGCCTGCCGCCAAAATCGGCACATTCCGAAAAGGTTGTATGGCCTCACAGATTTCCGGGATCAGCACCAACGTCGAAACCTCCCCAGTATGTCCGCCCGCCTCTCCGCCTGCGGCAACAAGCAGATCAACGCCGGCTTCCACCTGCCGGATGGCGTGCTTTTTCGCTCCCACTAGTGCCGCGACCGGCACACCGTGTTGCTTCCCCATCTCCAGCATGACCTTGGGCGGCACCCCCAGCGCATTCGCAACTAACTTGATGGGATGAGAAAAGGCGACCTCCAGCACTTCTGCCGCCCCGCTGGCCTGCATGTTCAGACTCGTCCGGAACGATTCATCCCGGAAGGTATACAGACCTTCCGATTGGATATCATGTTGCGCCAGAATCCCAGCCGCGAACTGAAAATACTCTTCAGGAATGGCGGCCTTGACCTTTTCGCTGGTCAGTCCGCCGAGACTCTCTTTTGCAATCTTGTTCGGAACAATCAGGTCGATGCCGTAGGGCTTGCCATCGATGTGCTTGTCTATCCAGCACAGTTCTTCTTCCAAACTTTCAGGCGGATGCGATACGGCCCCGAATACGCCCATCCCACCGGCTTTGGATACTGCCACAACAACGTCTCGACAATGCGTAAAGGCGATGAGCGGGAACTCAATACCAAGCATGTCGCAAACTGGGGATTTCATCGTTGCCCTCTTTTCGTGTACTGGGTATTCACTCGGCCTAAGCCAAAGCGTGACCCACAACGGCTGTTACAATCGTCTGAGACCTAGCATTTTTTGGAGTGTCTCCCCACCACCCTTACGGGAGCGCCTGCGGGCGGTACTGTTCGTCGCCGCTGATGGCTCGATTCAACTGATGGAGTGGGCCTAGGAGGAGAGAGGGAAAAAGCCGGCCTAACGCCTAATGACCCAGAGGAAAGAAAGGAGGGAGCGTCATGCGGCTACTGGATCAGCGGGCGCATTCGGGTCGGCTGCAGCCTTGCCCCAACGTTCAAGAACAGTCTTTACGAGTAATCGGTTTGCTCACGTAGTCATCCATGCCTGCGTCAAGACACTTTTCGCGATCCCGCTGCATGACATTCGCTGTCATTGCAATGATCGGGACCCGCGCCATCACAGCCTGCTTCTCTCTAGACTGTTCCTTCTGGCGACGACGGATCTCGCCTGTGGATTCATAGCCGTCCATCTCGGGCATTTGGCAGTCCATGAATACCAGGTCGTACGGCATTTGCGCCAACATCTCGACTGCTTCTTTGCCATTGGCTGCCACGTCCACCCGACAGCCCAGCTTTTCCAGCATCCGGACTGCAACTTTTTGGTTCACCACATTATCTTCGGCTAAAAGGATGCGCGCATGGAGTGCGGGGCGCGGAACTTCGGCCTGCATGCGCAATGCCTCTTTTTCGCCCTGTTTCATTGACCGGTTGAGGCTGTCTCCGTTCTGGGCTGTTCTCCAAACAGCAACTAAAGTATCGAAGAGCTACGATTGACGCGCCGGTTTGACCAGACAGGCTGCCATACCAGACTCAACAAAGCGTTTCCCATCAGCCCGGTGGCCCACGGAGGTTAGCGTGTTGCAGGCCAGCTTTTGAACTGGGGGTATCAAGGTCTCTCTGTGTTCTGTACCAGGAGCAAATGTGGAGTGGATAGAGGGAAAGAAGTCTTGCAATCGAAACTGTTGTCCCCATTCGAAACGAAAGGTCTTGGCTGGATCGGGATGAACAAGGAAGTCGCCTCTCTCGTTGGTGATGTAGAGGCTGTGTCCTTTAGCGACCTCCCTCCGTAAGGTTTTGAAGAGTGAACGCATGTCCATATTGATAATGACAATACCGAATGGCTCCCCCACAGAGTCGTGGACAGCTACAGCAGCCCTGAGCACGGGGGTATGCGGCTCGGCAATCCGGCCACGTTCTCGGTTGAGGGCTATCTCAGACAGGGACACCGAACCGGGCATGCCGCTGAGCGCGTCCTGAAAATAACCCCGCCGTCCCTTTTGCGGCAGGGCCGCCTCAGGCACGGTACGAATAGTCTCGCCGAATCGTTCGACACGGACAATCTCTCGTCCTGCGTCAGTCTGTCCGATGTAGCGAATTTGCGAGTAGTGCGGTTTGACCTGCATGACCTGGGTAAAGATCACTGCAAGGCGACTCTGCCACAGATCCACGCTTGAGCCATCGACTGGATCGATCCCATCATGCTCTCGTGCTCGGATAACACCCTGGATGGGAGGAGTGCCGGCCAGCGACAGAACATCGTTGCGGAGTGTACCAATGTCGCCATTAAGCCACACCCCAGCCACTCTGGCTTCCAGACTCAATTCTTTGAGTTCATGCTTGACCAGCACCGAACTGATCTGGTGATATGTCGCGATATCAACCGCTCCGGTCGAAAGTATAACAAGGGCACAGACCAATACGCTGAGACGTGTTCCAATCCCAAACCGTTTTCCGAACATGATTGTTTAATCGGGAATTCTCCGCCATCATTGAGTCCGTATTTTTCCTAAGCTTCGGAATCGGTGGCGCGTGGTGTTACACAGGCAGCCGCCTCAAGCAGTCGCGCGCAAGCACATTCTCGTCATCCCGATACGCCAGACCAGGCGTATGCCAATCTCCCAATCTCTATAGGCGTCCCTTTGTTCAGGCTCTATAGCGCTGTATTCCAACCGCCCTTTACCTCTATTTTCTTTGCCTCAGGAATGACTTCTTCTCCGAAGCGTCGCATCTGATCATCCCACTCCGATATTTCACGTGAAGACAGGCAGTCGAAGAAGAGCACGACAAGAGAGTAGCCTGCTGCGGCAAAACGGGACAAATCATCCAATATTTGCTCCGCGCTGCCAGTGCAAATTCGCCGCGGCCTTTCTTGGGCTAACGGATCATCCGCTGAGGTGAGACGGGCCGAACTAATACACATCATGCCAAAGTCGGATGGATCCCGCTCTCTAAGGTCTAACTCTCTTCGGATCAGGTCGTGGAGGTCTGCATAGCGTTCAGGCTGTGCGTACGGGTCTGGAAAAATAGGATTAAACCCGTCACACAAACGGGCCGCTCGACGAGCACCCGCAGGCGTGACGCCGCCATACAGAATGGGTGGTCGTGGGGTTTGCACAGGTTTGGGGTCCATAGAAACATCCGAGAACGAATAAAACTGGCCCTCAAAGGACACCACATCGTCCGACCAGGCACGTTTATACACTTCAATACACTCCTCAGTGCGTTTCCCCCGGTCTTTGTAATCCAGGCCCAATATCGGATACTCTTCCTGCAACCAACCCGTCCCAACCCCAAAGAGAAGCCGTCCATTTGATAGCTGATCAATCGTTGCAAACTGGCGCGCATCACTGAGTGGATTACGATACGGGGCGACTAAGACACTGGTTCCCAGCTTCAGTGTTGTGGTACGGGCTGCGACCGCTCCCATGGTGACCGCAGCATCCAGCATGGTGTGTCTGGACTCATACGCCCGACTCCCCGAGACATTGGCCACATATGCTCACTCTCTGAGAACATGGGCATACACACATGGTCTGGAAACCACAGCGAGTGGAAACCGGCCTGCTCAGCCACTTGCGCCATTTGGATAGGGAGAAGTTGATTAGCTGGCAACGAATATAAGAAGAAGTTGGTATCATCTCGATAGCCGGTGCCGTGGGAGGTTGCATACAGTCCGATTTCCATACCTGTCCTTTCGTCTCCGGTAGTGTTGTTGCCTCCTCCTCGTAGCACATCGTCCAGTGTTGTGGTCGAGAGGAAGCGTTCTGCTCTGCGAATGCTGAGAAATAGAGAGCAACACAGAGACAGCCAAGCCTGGCACTTGTCTAGGTCGGGCAAGGTTTTCGTAACGTTTGCGAAACTCGGCTGACTACCGTCTCGCGTTGTGGTATGACACAGAGGCTCTGAGCACGCGACTTCGATATCTACACGACTAGCCGCAAGTAGCCATAATGAAGAGGAGAGCCGGATATGGACGCGAGCCGTACCACGCGCCTGCAAGAGGCACTCAACAACGACCCGGAGTTTCAGCTGGCATCCCGGTTTTGGAATACCAACCTGAAACTCGATATGGGCAATAGCGCCCTCCTCATTCGGATTCAAAACGGCCAGGTGACGGAAATTGAGCGCGGCTATCAGGACTTTGATCTACTCGTGCCATCTGACATTCAGATCCACGCCCCGGCTGAGCAATGGGATAAATTCCTCGAACTTGTGCCGAAGCCGTTTTATCTCGATTTGTGGGGAGCAACGGTCCATCACGGGTTTAAAGTGGGTGGCGACCTAGAAAAGGTGTACGCCTATTACCCGGCCATCCGCCGCTTTTTTGATGTCATGCGCGCAGTGACGCATAACGTCTAGACGCATACCGCCTAACGGAGGACTGGAGTATGGCACGTTTTGATCAAGCAGTTGGACGCTATGTGTATCTCAGTATCGATGAGGTTGAATATCGTGTGTACTTTGAAGAGAGCGGCTCAGGCATACCCGTCCTGTGTCAGCACACAGCAGGGGCGGACGGCAGGCAGTGGCGGCATTTTCTGGAACACGAACGCCTGACACAAAACTTTCGGATGATCTCGTATGACCTGCCGTATCATGCCAAGTCTCTCCCTCCCATAGAAAAAGAATGGTGGAAAGAAGAGTACAAACTAACCAAAGATTTTCTGATGCAGGTTGCCGTCAGCCTGAGTAAGGCGCTCGAACTGGATCGTCCTATATATATGGGCAGCTCGATCGGCGGACATCTGGCCACAGATCTGGCCTTGCACTATCCGGATGAATTCCGGGCCGTCATCGGTCTTGAGGCCGCGCTCTATACTCCCGGTGGTTGGCGGGATGTGTGGAATCACCCCAGGGTCAGCAATGCTTTCAAGTCCATGTCGATGTACGGGCTTATGGCTCCAACGGCTCCGGAGAAATACCGCCGCGAGACCGTGTGGGTGTATAGCCAAGGCGCACCGCCAGTTTTTAAAGGCGACTTATACTACTACTCGGTCGATCATGACTTGCGGGAAACAGCCGAGCAAATCGATACTTCCAAAGTGGGCGTCTATCTGCTGACCGGCGAATATGACTGGGCCAGTACGCCTGCGCAGTCGAAAGAGTTGGCCGAACGGATCAAAGGCGCCAAATACCAAACCATGCAGGGGTTAGGCCACTTTCCGATGAGTGAAGATCCCGAGCGCTGCATCGAGTTTGTAGAGCCCATTCTGAATGAGATCCGGGAAACTCGCCCCTAGAGCAATGTGCAGACGTAAACAAGGAGAGGACACCGTATGACGCTGGAGTCACAAACAGCCGCCGAACCACTGACCGGCGCGGAACTCGCCATTCAGACCGCCGCTGCCGCCGGCATCGACGTGTGCTTTGCGAATCCGGGCACAACCGAACTCTATCTGGTTCAGGCGCTTGACCGTTGCCCAAGCATCCGTTCAATCTTGGCTGTGTTTGAGGGCGTGTGTACGGGTGCGGCGGACGGCTATGCGCGCGTCAGCGGACGACCGGCGCTCGCTTTGCTGCATCTAGCGCCAGGCTTAGCCAACGGGCAGGCGAATCTGCACAACGCGCGCAAAGCACACTCGCCCGTGGTCTCCATCGTGGGTGAACATGCTACGTGGCATATTGCAGCCAACGCACCGCTGACAGCGGATATTGCTACGCTGGCCCAGCCCATGTCGCAGTTCGTACTTACCTCAAAAAGCCCGGAGACGGTCGGCCAAGATATGGCTGAGGTTATCTTCCGGGCGGCGCAATTGCCGACCGGACCAACCACGCTGATTCTGCCAGGAGATATGCAATGGGCCAGGGTCAGAGCCAAACCGGAGAAGCCCACGATTACTGAGCCTGCGTTTCCGAGTGTGAGCGAAACCGAGCGAGCGGCCAAAGCGCTGCGTTCGGGCCAGGCGGCTCTGGTACTGAGTGGCAGCGCACTCCGAACCGCCGGTTTGCAGGCAGCGGACCGCATTCAGCGGGCGACCGGCTGCCGTGTCCTCACGCCGACCTTTCCACCCATTCAGGATCGCGGCATAGGCTTGATTTCTCCGGATAAAATCCCCTACCCGCCTGAGCCGGTTGCGTTTTTTGGTTATCCCGATACGCGCAGCAGCCTGTGTGCGGAAGACGCAGACATCATCCAGCTGTGTAGCCCCAACGTTGATCCGGCTACAGCGCTCATGACTGTAGCAGACGCCCTGGATGCGCCGCCGGTCCGCCAGGCTCCGGCCCAGCCACGTCCGGAGTCCCCGACCGGCCCACTAACTGCGGCTCATATGTGTCAGGCACTTGCGGCTGCCCAACCCGAAGGGGCGATTGTGATGGATGAAGGCGCGACAGCGGGGTTTGCCTACCACGGTATGGCAGGTGGGGCGCCGCCGTTTACGTATATGGCCCTCACCGGTGGTTCGATCGGCCAGGGTCTACCGTGTGCAGTCGGAGCAGCGGCGGCAGAACCGGATCGTCCAACAATTTGTCTCGAAGGCGATGGCTCAGCGCTCTATACGATACAGTCTTTGTGGACCATGGCGCGTGAGAAACAAAACCTGACGACTATTATCTGTAAGAATCGTGCTTACTCCATCCTGCGTTGGGAGCTGGAACGTGCCAAGATGACACCGGGTGATGCCAGTCTGTCGCTGACAAGTTTGGACAAACCGGAATTCGACTTTGTGAAGCTGGCCGAAGGCTTTGGTGTCGAAGGGCGCGCGGTGCATACCGCGGACGAGCTGAACGATGCGCTCCAGTATGCGTTCAGGA
>CAXXHG010000037.1:0-62340 GCA_963666315.2 Binatia bacterium | reverse complement strand
TCGATCCCCGCTCAGCTTTTTCCGGATTTCGATCCCCTTTTCAAGATCACTTTGATTTGCCATGATTTTCCTCCTTCGTACAGAATATTTTGCCTGGGGACTATACCAGGGCAGACTGCGGGAACAAGAGAGCCGCGTCCTTATCCATCTTGCCTAATCTCGCTCAATCTTGCCCGGTCTTGCCCAGTCTTGTCCAGTTTTGCTTAATCTTGCTCAGCCTTTCCAGCCTTGTGCTTGACATATATAGTCGGGGCAGGCTCAACCAAAAAATGGGCCGGTGTGCGCCCACAGTTCCCAATAGTTCCCAAAGGAGGAAAACGTGAAATTCGGCCTTTTCTACCAACTTCCTTGCGCTGACACCCAGGCCCAAGCTGCGCGTTATCAGGAGACAATTCAGCAAGTTGTTCACGCCGAGGAGCTCGGCTTCAATCGCGCCTGGTTGGCTGAACTCCATTTTTATAAGAATTTCTCGATTATGTCGTCGCCCCTCATCGTCGCCACCGCTATCGCCCAGCAGACAGAACGGATCCGCCTGGGCATTGCGGTGAACCTCCTGCCGTTATGGCATCCGGTCCGCTGTGCTGAGGAGGGCGCGACGGTCGATCTGCTCAGTAACGGCAGGTTAGAGTTCGGAGTTGGACCGCGGGGCGATTCCGCTCCATTTTGCGGGCTTTGATTCGGTCCCGGGAGGATAGTCGCGGGCGCTTTGAAGAAAAGTCTCGACATCATTAAGCAGGCGTGGACACACGAGTCCTTTTCATATGACGGGACGTACTACCAAATCCCTGAGACCTGCGTGGTGCCCAAACCTGTTCAAAAGCCGCATCCTCCTATCCGCGTTGCCGCCAATAGTCCCGAGACGGCCGTGTTCGCCGGCAAAACCGGCTACCCCATTTTTGTCGCGTCCGTCACCAACCCGCTGCCCAAGATGTTTGAGCAGGTGGCCACGTATCGTCGGTCCTGGACGGAACAGCCCGCACCACAAAACGGCAATGCTAGTGCCAAGCAAGATGTCTCGACCATGTTCTTCGTACATCCAGGCGAGAATCTCGACTACGTTCGGAAGACAGTTGAACCCAGCATTAATAATTACTTTCAAAGCGTCTGGGCATGATGACGAGCGGCAGCTCGACACAGGATGATGTGGAATCGTACCGTTACACCGCTGAGCTACGAAAGAATCTGGAGAGCATAACCTTTGAGAAAGTGGAACGCAGCATGGCGATCTTTGGTTCATCCCGCGAGTGTGTTGAGCGCATCAGCACGCTGCATAAAGAACTCCGGATGAACGAATTGATTTGTTGGTTTAATCCCGGCGGGCTGGTGCCGCACGATAAAGTCTTGGCGGCCATGACACGTTTTGCCAACGAAGTGATTCCCGAGGTCCAGGACTTATAGAGAAAAAACCAGTTTTGGGAGTTTTGGCGGTTTGCGGGTTTTGCTTGTTAAGAGAAATAGGATAGATAAGGGACAGAGCGAGCAGCCGCAGTCTCAGCAAGGACTCATAACAGAGGAGGGTATAGTATGGGACGAATATTTTTTCGGGGAGTAAATCTGATTGACGGTGAACATAAGCCGCAACCCAATTCGACCGTTGTGGTTCAGGGGAAACGTATCAGTGCGGTGGGAAAAAACGGCGACAGCCCAAAACCAACAGCCAAAGATGTGGTGTATGATCTCGGCGGTAAATCGCTCATGCCCGGTATGATCCAGTGCCACTACCACGTGGCCTACGCCAATGTAGGCGACATGAACGATATCGACATGAAACACCCACCGACCGAATTAACGCTAATAGCAGCCAAAAACGCCGAACTTTTACTCAGTTGTGGCTACACCGGTGCCGCCGGTGCCGGCACCATGCACAACATTGATGTCACGCTGAAAAAAGCCATTAATTCGGGTCTGATTCCTGGTCCGCGTTTCCTCGCCAGCGGTCGTGATGTGGTCACAACGGGCGATTCGGTAGACTGCCATCCCAACTTTGGAAGATGCAAATGGATGGACTGGCCAGGATTTGCGATGGACCGGATGACTTCCGCAAAGCCGTACGCGAAGAAATCAAGCTCGGCGTGGATATTATCAAACTCTACCCGACCGGTGGACACGGTTTGATGTGGGACGAGGATGTCATGACCATGAGCCAAGACGAAATCGATGCCGCCACCAATGCCGCACATGAGCGAGGCAAAAAGATTCGTGGCCATATCATTTCCAAGAAAGGCATTCTAGCCGCGCTCCAAGCCGGCATGGATGTCATCGACCACGCCGATCGCATGGACGACGAGTGTATCGACGGCATGCTCAAGCAGGGCACCTTTGTCACGCCCAGCCTGTACTTCCCTTGGAAGGTTGTAGAAGAAAAACGCCGACCGGCTCAAGCGGCTGGGGCGGTGTGGACGCCATGGAGCGGAATTTAGAGCACTCGTACAAAGTCCTGCCCAAAGCCAATCAAGCCGGGGTGAAACTGCTGATTGGCGATGACTTCGGCATCGCCTCCATGCCACACGGCGAGTATGCGTGCGAGCTGGAAGCGTATGTCAAAGGCGCGGGCATTCCAGCGATTGACGTCCTGCGCTGGCCACCAAAACCGGCGCTGAGCTGCTCGGCATGGGCGACGAGCTGGGAACCATCGAGCCAGGCAAGATTGCCGACCTCCTCATCGTCAAAGGCAACCCGGCCAAAGATATCACTCTGCTGCAAAACAGGAAGAATCTCCACGCGATCATGAAGGACGGTGAGTTCTTTGACTGTCAGCTTACGCCCAGTAAAGCCCGACTCCAGCGAGCGGCATAGGCGGAAGACCGGGAGAGGCGACGGGGGAGAACCAACGAGGGAGAGATGGGGAGGTCTAGATTCTCTGCCGTTTCCCCCTGTCTCCGTTTCTCCAATTCGCGAATTCTCTAGAGTCTTCCATATCCTGTATATCCTCCATATCTTGGCCGTATGGATCGCTATTCGGTACCGCACTCAGCCGAATTCAAACTGCGCCGCCGAGCCATTCTGGTCTCCGTCGCAATCGGCATTGTTCTTCTTGTCGGGAAATTCGTTGCAGCCGTTTTGACCGGCTCGGCCGCTATTCTGTCGGATGCTCTTGAATCTATTATTAATGTCGTCGCCAGCGGGTTTGCGTTCTATAGCATTACCCTGAGCGACATCCCGCCCGACCGCTCACATCCGTATGGACATGGTAAGGTCGAGTCCTTTTCAGCCGGGTTTGAAGGCGCACTCATCATCCTGGCTGCACTGGTCATCTTGTGGCATGCTCTGCCCGGCTTTTTCTCCCCTCCGCCACTCCTCCAACTCAATCTGGGGATGGTCATCGTCCTGGCTTCGGCCTGTGTCAATGCTGGGCTGGGCCTGTTTCTCATTCGAACGGGGAAACACTCGCACTCGCTGGCACTAACTGCCGACGGCAGACATGTGCTGGCCGATAGCTATACCAGCGTGGGTGTCGTACTCGGCCTGCTCCTTGTCCGGTTGACGGGCTGGGCGGTATTCGATTCTCTCACTGCGTGTGCAGTCGCGCTGAACATCCTGGTGTCCGGGACGCGCTTGTTACGCATATCTGTCAGCCATCTTATGGATGCATCAGATGAAACGGTTTTGCGCGATATTGTGGATACGCTCCACAGCATTCAGCGACCTGAATGGATAGAGCTGCACCAACTCCGCTCCTGGCATTCGGGGGAACGCCATCATATTGATTTCCACTTGACCCTGCCTCGCTACTGGGACCTCGACAGGGCCATGCAACGAATACGGAGATAGAAGAACAGCTGCTCAAGCATTTTCACGGACAAAGCGAGGCCATTATCCATCTCGACCCGTGTATGCCCCTCCACTGTCCGATGTGCCGGGTCCAGGACTGCCCGGTGCGCTCGACCGCGTTCCGCTCCGCGCCCGAGTGGACGGTCGAGTTGGCAGTGAAATGGCAGCCGGGCTGAGCCTCGCAGCAGCCCAAAACCTTTCCTTTCCCAGCCTTTTCAACAGCCGTTTCGCCGCTACGAGAACAGAGTCCGTGTATAGAAAGGGACAAACATGAGCCGCATAATTGATGCTGACAGCCACTTCATGGAACCCCTGGATCTGTGGGAGCGTTATATCGAACCCAAATTTCGTTCGCGCTGTCTGCGATTTGCAAAAGATCCAGACACGGGTCGTTACGTCATGCTCATCAATGAGTCAAAACGCATTCGGGGTGTGGGCGAGTTCAGCATGGAGGACATGCTGGGCGTGGGCGTGGGCTATGGCCAAAAAGAAAAGGGTGTAGGACTGGGCTCGTTCGACTTTTCGAGCGCGTTTAATAATACGCTCGAAGATATGGATAAGCGGATTGCCTTTCTGGATCAGGAAGGCTTTGCGTGTCAGTTTATTTATCCAACCTTAGGCCTCATGTGGGAAGGCCAGATTAGCGACCCGGAGTTAGCCGCAGCGCACTGCCGGGCGTATAACACCTGGGCACTGGAGGTGTGTGCCCAGCACCGTGATCGGCTCTACCCGGTGGGCCATATTTCAATCCGCAATCCCCCTGCAGCCGTTCGGGAACTCGAACGCTTGGCAAAGGCGGGAGCCCGTACCGTCTTTGTTGGCGCCCTGCCGATTGACGGCAAGAGCTTTGGCAGTCCGGATTTTGATCCGGTGTGGGACGCCGCCCAGCATCACGACATGGCCGTCGGCATCCATCTCGTTGTCCATCGCAACTACCTCGGCCACGATTGGTATGCCGACCGACGACCGGGCTTTATGTTTCTGAGTATGAATGGCATCCAAGACCCCCGCATGGCCCTCACCACCATGGTCTACGACGGCGTGTTTGAGCGCTTTCCAAAGCTGCGCGTGGCCACGATTGAATCCGCCAGCGGCTGGGTGGTGGAATGGTTAGACCGGCTCGACTATCGCTACAGTTATATGGGCCACTCGTGTCAGATGGAGCGCCCGGCCAGTGAGTATTTTGAGCGCAATATCTGGATTGCGGCTGACCCGGAAGAACGCCTACTACCATACATGGTCGAGCTGCTCGGCGATCATAAGTTTTTTATCGGCTCAGATTATCCACATGCGGAAGGATTTACTGAGCCGGTGGCCAAGGCACGCAAAGCCTTGACAAAATTGCCACAAGAGTCAGTAGATAAAATATTGGGAGAAAACGCTGTACAGTTTTTTGGCCTGTAACCGCAAATAAGGAGGACCGCATGGATATCGAAGAACTCGGCCAACGTATCCAAACGCTTGAAGACGTCGAAGCCATCAAAAAGCTCAAGGCCCGCTACTGCGCGGCAGCCGACGAGCGTGATGAAGATGCGTTTGTGGGTTGTTTTACGGAGGATGCCATCTGGGATGGCGGCAGCTTCGGACGCTTCGAAGGGGCGGCGGCTATTCGGGACTTTTTCCGCTCTATTCCGAAAATCCTGGGATTCGCCATCCATTACGTTATGAATCCGCGGATTGAGGTCAGCGGAGATAAAGCCACAGGCCACTGGTACCTCCTGGAGCCGTGCACCATGGTCGAAGGTGGTGAGCAAGCCGTCTGGGGGGTTGCCAAATACGAGGAAGAATACGTCAAAATCAACGGCGAGTGGAAGATGCAAAACCTCATCCTCGCCCCGGAATGCTGGACGCCGTTTGATCAAGGCTGGGCCAAACAAAAGTTTATCGGGTAGTAGGAGAACAGCATGCGACGGCTCCGATCAACCGGAAAGATTCGACGACCCACGGCAGAGGAACTGACCGAGTTAGCCGCACGAGAGTATCTGCATCTGACTCCTCAGGAAGCCCAAGATATCCAGGAACTGAGTGAAGGGCTACTCAGCACGTTGGACCGTTTAGACGACCTGCCTCAGCCGCGCTGGCCGATCAAATATACGACCGCGATCCCGGCTACCGGCCCACGGAAGAAGAAGACCCGTATAATATTTTTATTCGCAAATGTCGTGTCACTGGTGCGTCGAGCGGCAAACTCGTGGGCAAAAAAATCGGTCTCAAAGATAATATCGCCGTGGCAGGCATTCCACTCACAAACGGCTCTCGCCTCGCCGCGGGCTATGTGCCGGACTACGATGCGACCGTGGTCGAACGACTCTTAGACGCAGGCGCCGAAATCGTCGGCAAGCTGAATATGGACAGTTTTGCCCTTTCTCCTTCTGCTGAAACGAGCGAGTTCGGCTACGCTCGTAACCCCAGGAATCCGGATCATTCGCCGGGCGGATCGTCCGGCGGGAGTGGAGCCGCCGTAGCAAACGGCGACGTAGATATTGCTCTGGGTGTGGATGAAGGCGGCAGCGGTCGGATTCCTGCCGCCTGGTGCGGGATAACGAGTATCAAAGCCACCCACGGCCTGGTGCCGTCCTTTGGCTTGACCTATATGGACCACACCCTGGACTTTATTTGTCCCATGGCCCGCACCGTCCAGGAAGTTGCTCAAACGCTGGAAGTCATAGCCGGGGACGATCCCCGTGATCCGCAGTGGGTACGCGGACCGATTCAGGTTGAGCCGTACGCGGAAGCATTAAAAACGGATGGGCAAAGCCTGCAAGGTCTGCGCATCGGTATTGTGAAGGAAGGTTTGCAAGGTCGAGCCGTAGAACCGGAGGTTATTGACGCCTTTCAAAAGAGCATGACTCAGCTTGGTACGCTCGGTGCGACATGCACTGTGCTTTCGCTGCCCATGTTCAAAAACGCCTGGGCGATTTGGACCGGCATTACCAGTCATTCGATTCCAGCCATGATCGAGTCCGACGGCGAAGGCTATGGGCATGGCGGCGTGAGTAACGTCGGCTGGGTCGAGGCATTTGGTCGCGCCCGCCGGGCACGCAGCAACGATCTGCCGCCGTTTTTGAAACTCATTATACCCGTCGGCAATTATCTACGCCGCGAGTACAACAATCGCTATTACGCCCTGGCCCAAAACTTACGATTCAGCTTCACCCAGCAGATCGAGCAGGCACTGCAAGACGTGGATGTTCTCGCCATGCCGACCACGCCCATGCGCGCGCCAAAGCTGGAGGCAGGACTGACGTTCAAAGACCTCGTCCGCCGCAGCGCGGCCGCAGGTCAGAATACCAGTCCGTTTAACCTGTCGGGCCATCCGGCGCTCAATTTACCGTGCGGCCTACGCGACGGCCTTCCCATCGGCCTGCAGCTCGTCGGGCGACGTTGGAAGGAGAGTACGCTCTTTCAGGTCGCGTATGCGTTTGAGCAGAGTGTCGATTGGGAGCGGTTGTAAAGAATAACTATTGACTCAGAATTTCCTCGCCCCCAATTTCAGGGGAGCTGGAGAGGATGAAGCCTGTCCTGAGCATGTCGAAGGGGTCAGGGGAATCTACACAAGAGCTTCCTCAGCGTTAACCATGGCAAGAGAAAAGCAGCAGTTTAAATCCGACGCCCGACAGTTTGCTTATAAGCGTTATTATAAGCGTTATATTGAAGATGACCCTGAGCGGGTCGCCTCGTTTGAAGACGAAGTCGCGAATGCGGAGCTAGCAGCGAAAATCTATGACTTACGCACCAGAGGCGGCCTGTCGCAACGGGAACTGGCGGAACTTGTCAGGACGACTGCATCGGTCATCTGTCGGCTTGAAAATTCCGGCTACGAAGGGCATTCGCTGAGCATGTTGAGACGTATTGCGACAGCTCTAAACAAGCGGATAGACATTCGTTTTGTCCCCATCAAGCGTCAACGGAAGGCCGCATAATCAGCTCTCTCAAATTGTCATGAAATTCCAGCGCCGCTTCTTCAATCCGTTTAGCCATCACAAAGCGTTGATGTTTGGGAAACTTGCGGGTGTGATCAAGAATCCATCCCAGGGGCTCAAAGCTTTTAATAAAGATGGGCGATTCTTGCATAGGTGCACTTTCTCATAACTCGACCAAGGCTCCGCCCTGGCCGCAAAAAATTTTCACTGAGGTCCCGGTGGACTATGAAGCCATCCGGGAACTACTTGAGGACAAACATCGTCAGCGGGCCCGCATCCGGTGATGAATCGCGTTTCCCACTACGCTACCGGCGGTATCCAGCCTAACCCCTGATAGCGCTGGATAAGCCGCCGAAACATATCTTCCGTATCGACGCAGTCGTGAAAGCCCGCCTGCCTGATTTTAATCGTACTCACAATAACCGGCGGAGGCGGCTCGGACGCGCCATACGGAAAGGACAGGTCGGTCAGCTCAAACGAGCCGCCGACGAAGTCCAACATCTTCCGAGGTGCTTTGAGATTGTATTTGTCAACTATGGCGGCCCATTCGGCATCGCGCTGGGGCGTCTGTTCGGTCAGACACACCGGCTCGGGCGGACCGACTTCCATGCCCAAGGCGTCGGCTATGGCCGGCCACACATTCGGCCACACAAACACATCACCATTGGTGCTGTTAAACGTCTCATTCTGCGCCGCTGGGCTGGTTGCTGCCCAGGCGCAGGAACGGGCCAGCAGGTCAGCGTCCACTGCTTCAACCACGTAAGACGGACCGCCGGGGAACGATAGCGGCAAGCCAGCTTCTTTACGCAGTGCAGCATACACACAAAGCGCAGGCAGGACGTTGAGGTTGCCTTTGAGCGCTTCACCAAAAACGAGTTGGGGTCGGAATATCGTCCAGTGCCAGTGTGTCCCCGATTGTCCCGTCTGCTGCGCACGCAGATAGTCTTCTTGTAGCCAATAGAAGTTTTCATGCTGATGCCGTGGCCAGCGTTCACGCGCCGGAGCAGGAAAAGGTTCGATATGCGCGCCGTAGGCTTTGGTGCCTTGCAGCAGAGAAACGTGCTGGAGATTCTTGGCTGCCCCTTTCAGCGGCTCAAAGAGATTCTTCAGCATCATGAGATTCGTGTCCATCTGATCCCGTTCACGCCACCCGCGCACCACGCCGGGCTTTTCATACAGCGCGGTATACACCAGATGGGTGACATCGTGCATGTGACTAAAGACCTCGGCGCAGCGGGCCTTGTCTTGCAAATCAACCGACAACAAAGTCGCACCGTCGAGTCCGTCAGGAATACGCCGCGAGACCCCAACGACGTCCCAATCCTCAAGACCGGCAAAATGTCGCACCGCGGCAAACCCAACCAAGCCGGATGCGCCGGCAACTAAGACTTTATTTTTGGCCATGATTTCCTCCTTTTGTCCGCAACGTGCACGCTACCAATTTCATGGGCTGGAGAAAATGCCCTCTATACCCCGAGGCGTCGGATTACGCTGAGTGGAATTGCTGAACACTGCCCGCTCACATATGTTTTGTTTATGGCCTCTCTTCGTGACGACTTTCTCCGTTTTGTGAGCCAAACGTCTCCGGAACCCATGGGCGTTGAGGTCTCGGCTTCTCATGGTTGTATTGTCGTAGACACCAGTGGCAAAGAGTATCTGGACCTGCTGTCCGGCATCGGCGTGACCGGCATCGGTCATACGCATCCGGCAGCCGTACAGGCCATCAAAGCCCAGGCCGAACGCTATCTGCACGCCATGGTGTATGGCGAATACATCCAGAAACCGCAAGTCGATCTAGCCCGCCGGTTGGCCGAAATTACCCCCGGCGATCTGTCTGTGACCTATTTCACCAATAGTGGTACGGAAGCGGTCGAAGGTGCGCTCAAGACCGCGCGCAAACACACCGCTCGCTCAGGGTTTGTGAGTTTCGTGGGCAGCTTTCATGGCGACACGTTTGGGTCGGTGTCTGTGGGCGGCAATCCCGTTTATCGGGAACCGTTTGAACCCTTACTGCCCACCGTCACGTTTCTGCCTTTCAATGACCGCAACGCCTTGCAAGCAATCGACGAGACCGTAGCCGGAGTCATCATAGAGCCGATTCAAGGTGAGGGTGGAGTACGTATCCCGGCCGACGATTTTCTTCCCGCCCTGCGCCGGCGCTGTACTGAAGTCGGCGCTGTATTGATCTTCGATGAAGTCATCACCGGCTTTGGGCGCACGGGCAAACTGTTTGCAAGCGAGCACTGGAACGTCGTACCCGACATCCTGCTTGTTGCCAAAGCCTTGGGCGGCGGTATGCCACTGGGTGCCTTTATCAGCACGCCGCAGATCATGGCTACACTCTCACACGACCCAGCCCTGGCGCATGTCACAACCTTCGGTGGCCATCCGGTCTGTTGCGCGGCCGGCCTGGCTGCACTCGACGTGATTCTTCAAGAAAACCTGGTGCAGCAGGCACGGGAAAAAGGTGAGGAATTTATTCGTAAGCTGAGAACGCTTAGGGGCGAAGGCGGCTGCACGGCAGTGCGCGGACGCGGCTTGCTCATCGGGATGGATTTTGCCACGCAGCAGGTCACGCAACGTTTTGTTCAAGAATGTTTTGCGCGCAGCCTCGTTCTAGGCTGGACGTTACATGCGGATACGGTCGTCCGCCTTGCCCCACCGTTGGTCATTTCTTCGCAAGAGATCGACCGGGCGGTTTCGATTATGCGCCAGGTTCTGGCTCGTTTATAGGCAGCGCTATCCTTCAGTGCGCAGGGCGCAGCCTACTGTCGTGTCTGAGTCGAAACTATGCGTTGTGTTGCCGCCGTTCCCCTTCGACAAGCTCAGGGCGAACGGAAAAAGAGGTGGCAGACAAGGCCCGTTCGTGCTGAGCCCGTCGAAGCATGAACGCACCGCCATGCACAACTTCAACGTAGACGCGACCCTACCATTTTTTCTCAATCTTGCTCAATCTTTTTCAATTTTACCCCAGGCGTGAACCTTGGTTGGCGTAATCCGCACCATGGCATTAGTGGCAAAAGTCAGCTCCATCTCCCGGTACTGCAGATAGCGTTCGCGCAAGAGCGCTAATAGCCGGTCATACTCGGTTTCGTCACTCACCAAGGCCGTGGTTCCCGTGATCAATACATAGGCGAGCTGCGTCCAGTCATCAGCGTAGTCATCGATGACAATGGCCGCGTGCGGATTCTCTAGCATATTCCGAATCCGCTTGATCGGTTTGCCGGTCTGGCGCTTGGGTTTTTGATCGACCACAAAATAGATATGTTCGCCGTCAAAGGCATAACAAAAGGGAATGACATGCGGCTGACCATTGCTGTCCGCAGTCGCCAAGTGCGCTACTACGTGGGCATTGATAAAACGCTGAACGGATTCAGGAATAGATATCGCCATGGGCCGGCATCACTTCGCAGGCGCCTCGGAGACGGCGTCGGATTCAGCAGCCTGTTCCGGCGCAGCCGCCTGAACGGACGCTCCAAGAAAAGCAGCCTGCGCCTCACGATAGATTTGCTGCGCACGATCCGAATAGCGCGGGGAAAAATGAAACACCTGCAGCTTGCGGACATGTGCCGAACGGCCCAGCAGTCCGGCCTGTTTGGCTGTGAGATGATAGCGCTTGGTCGCCTGCTCCTCGTCTTCGTCCAGGAATGGGGATTCACAGAAGAACACGTCCGCGTCTCGGGCCAGCCTGGTAATCCGCGCGGCATTCTCCGGGCTATACAGCGTGTCTACAACATAGGCGAATTTCTGCCCGCGAGTTTCCTTCACCAGGGAGCCGCGGACCTCTCCAAGGCGAAAATCCCGACTGCGTTCTTGTCCGTCTTCTTGCCATGTCGCGCAGACAAGAAAAGCATCCGGCTCATTCCGGCGAAGCGCGCTTTTCAGTTCGGACAACCACGCACCGGTCGGCACGCCGAGGCGGTCTAAATGCGCTTTGTCAACGTTGAGATGACTCTTTTCTTCAAACGCAAAGGCCAGAGAGTAAATCCGGTGATCGAGATGAGTCGCCCGAACACAAAACGCCGACTCATCGAGCAGGACTCCGGTAAACGGAGACGAGGACAGTAGTTCGCGCGTAAAGCCGGTCGCCGCATGAAACAGGGCTCGCTGGATGGTGTCCGGGCCAACTTCGGCGACCTCAAGCGAGAAGCAGTAGCCGTCGACCAGATTCCAGGTATAGCCGCGGAGTTTTCCCTCCACACAGTCAAGTATTCCCGGCGGACCATAAATTGACAACCGCGCGTCTCGACTCAAAAACAGGCGCAGTAATCGGTCGAAGCCGATAAAGTGATCCATATGACAGTGCGACACAAAAACATGACTGACCCGTAAAAGGTCGCCCGCAGGACAAGCATCGCTCTGGCCGAGATCGAACAGCAGCGCGCGGCCTTCCCAGCGCATATGGATATACAGTCCGGGGTCACCAAACGGTCCATTCACCAGACGTGGGGCAAAGGCGAGGTTCATACGACAGGGAAAAACAGCGGCTTATTTCTTATTGATCCGAAAATGGCCCTTCAGCCGATCAATTTGGTCCTGAACCGAGGGCAGACGGCGTGTTTCGTTGAGCACCTGAAACAGGTCCAGGTCGCTAGCCTCTTGTTGTCCAGCAGACACGTCGTGCGTGGCATCGATAATCTCATGAATCATCCGCGGAATTTCCCGCTGCGGGATGACGAGATCTCCCCGGCTCAGCGTTCCGCCCCAGTGGGCCGCATATGGACGCAGCACACTGAGAATTTTTTCCGTCACACTTTTGTCAGCCGCCATACGAGACTTTCTCCACATGGGACTCTCGGGGGAAACTCGACTTGAACTGTGCCCGTATTATCCGTCCTGCCCGCTTGCTTTGCAAGGCAGGATAGACGCAGGAACCACCCAGGATCGGGGTCATTGACAGCCACCAAGCAACTGGCTACCCGTAGACTTGGTGTCCCTTTATTTTATTAGTAGTTAAGAAACCCTCAGACGCGTTATCCTAGTGTTATCTGTCTGAGAATGCGGTCGATACAAACCGACACTATCAGTTGTATACACGCAAAGGGAGTGACCACTCATGGCAACCATCATCACAGAGGAATGCATAAACTGCGGAGCCTGCGAACCGGAATGTCCCAATACCGCCATTTATCAAGGCGCGGTCGAGTATGAATTCAACGGCGCGACCCACGCGGCCATCGACGACGATATCTTTTACATCGTACCGGAAAAATGCACGGAATGTGTCGGCTTTTTCGATCAAGAGGCCTGTGCCGTGGTGTGTCCGGTTGATTGCTGCCTCCCGAATCCTGACATTGTGGAAACTGAAGCGGCACTGCTCGCGCGTGCCAAGGAACTCCACCCGGAGGACACGTTTGCGGATGACTTTCCCTCACGGTTTAAAGGAGGAGGAGCCGAGGCCCCCGCAGCCGCGGATGCAGCGGCCCCTGCCCCCGCTCCACAAGCGGCCCCCGTCTCAGCACCGGCACCAGCATCCGTTGCAGATCCTATGGCCCTATCCATACCCAGCGTAGATGAATGGCAGGTACCCATTAATTGTCAGCGTTGCGATGGAGAATTCACTGCTCCCTTTCGGCATTTTCGGATCGGTATGGTGTTCTATTGCACGCACTGTGCCGGTTCGCTGGTTGTGAACTCGTCCATGTATAAGGACGTCGCTACAGCCCTAGACACGTTTCAGTCCCAGTGGACTAGCGATTTTTCTACGTTTCAAAAAAAGCGGCAGCGTGACCTCGACGAGTTTGAGGAAGAGAAGCGCAAAGATCTGGAGAATTTTTCTGCTGAGCTCAGAGTGGTGGTCGCAGGAGCAAAACCAGCCGGACGGACCCACCGTCGCTCGTCGCTGTTTGGCTTCCAGCGGGTGGGCTAGTCAAATATATTTCTTGCTTGAATAAATCACTGCTCGTACTTCTTGCCTATCGCCATGGCTTCCGGCACGCCCAGGAGAGAAGTCAGTTCTTCGAAACACTGCCACTCGGCACCATGGGCGATGCTGCCCGTTGTCTTGAGTTCCTGCATAGCGTCGCGCATACGGACATAGGCCGCCATCAGCGTTGCAGAATAAATCGTCAGCTTAAAGCCGAATTTCGCAATCTCTTGTGTGGGCAGAAGTTGCCCATTATACAGCAGGGGCAGATCTCCCAGCTCTTGCACATACCGAGTGATGTCATCGTGCGTCTTAATCCCATCCACAAAGATCAGGTCCGCGCCTGCTTCTCGGTACGCGCGGGCACGCCGAATAACATCCTCCCAGCCATTCACCGCTAAGGCATCCGTCCGCGCGATAATCACAAAGTCGGCACTCCGCCGGGCATCACACGCCGCCTTGACTTTGGGCACCATGTCTTCCATCCGAATGACTTGTTTGCCGGATAAAAATCCGCATCGCTTGGGCCACACCTGGTCTTCGATATGTAATGCGGCAGCGCCCGCGGCTTCATATTCACGAACAGTGCGGTACACGTTGACGGGATTGCCGTAGCCGGTATCCGCATCGCACACCAGCGGAATATCGATAGCGTTGGCAATATAGCGTACATTCTCGACCATCTCGGCCATAGTCAGCAGGCCCACGTCGGGAAATCCACGCGAAGCAGCGGTCCCGAACCCAGTCATGTATACGGTCTGGAAACCCGCAGCTTGGGCAATCTTGGCTTGAAAGGCATCAAATATGAATGGAGCAACGACCATCTCTGGTCCATTGATCATCTGACGAAGACAGGCTGCTGTACTCGACATCGTATCCTCCTGAGGACCTGCTACTGACCTGCTTTGTGAGCGTGCTACCACTCGGTTCGCGCCGGCGGCAGGGCCCCAGCCGGGCTCGGCGCATCAAAGAATTCCTCGCCCGCACGTGCTCCTCGGCGCAGATACTTCTTGAGAAGTTGGTCTGCCCGTCTGAGCAGTTCATGTTTGCCTTTAAAGACTTTCTCACACACCCATTCATTCCGAATCCAGCAGTCAAAGGACGCCTCAGCGATGAAATTAAACTCCATCAAGACGCCATGATCCGAGGTATCCTTCACTATGGCACGCAGCGATAGACCTGAGTCTACGATGACTCCACGTGCATTCTTGGGCAGAGGCACGGCGCGCTTGATTTTGTCTATTTCTCGCTGAGAGGATTTTTCCTCAAGTAAGGCAAAATAGCTCCACACTCCAGGTTCGGCATGAGCGTCAGACAGGAGCTTGAGGTTCAGATCAGTCAGATTTTTTTCAGCCTGGACCTGGTCGTAATCCTGAACACTGCTGAAAAATGACTTCCCGATTGGGGCTTCACGTTCGGTCGGCTTTGCTCGCTCGCGCTTTTTGTTTACCTCAACCCACCATGCCTCGTCCTTAGGGGCTTTCTTGTTCTTCTCCGCCATGAGACCTTTTCTTTCTTGGAAGACAGCGTCCGCTCATTACTGAGCGGGGTACGTTCGCCCATCACTGGGCGGGGATCGTTCAATTATTGGGCGGGCAACAAATACGAAAACCCGGCCATAAAGGTGTGCGTATTGAAGCCTCGGTTTTCATCATACAAGCTCGTATTGGATGCATGCTGAAAGCGGTAACCAAGATTAACCGTCAAATTCGTATCAAGAAAATAGGTCACACCGCCCCCGGCCATCTCCGCAAAATTAAACCCACCGCCTAAATCATAGCCCTGGAAATCATGGTACATAACGCCCAGGCCGCCCTCAATATAGGGGTAGGCAGGAATGCCGAGATCAAAATGATAGGTCAGGACCGGCAGCATCAGCCCGATTTCATAATTGGCTTTATGGCGCTCCACAGAACCCTGGGTCTTATACGTCACAAGAGTGGCAAAGGGTTCTGTGGCGATTTCCAGAGAACCTTTGGGCAGAAACCATTTTGAGCCCTTAAAGGCCGTATAGCCAATGTGTAAATGGAGCGGAACCTTTTCAATCTCACGTGTGCCGGTATCATCACTGACCGTGAATCCGGACCGCATGCCAAACGACCACGTCCCTTTACCCGGGAGATCATTGGCCCACAGCGGCGTTGCGACAAACATGCCCAGCGCACCCATCACCCCGGCCATAACCACCATCCTGCGCACAGCCTGTACTCGCATCATAACTCCATCCTCTTCTTGCAGTACCTCAGAAACTTCGTAGACACGTTCTTAGGCTTGTAATCCCGTTTCAACAAAATCCTGGCTGGCTTCATCCCAGCCATATGCCCGCATGGTCCGGACCCCACTATCATATACGGAAACGACCACATAGGAGGTATCCGGATACGAGGGTTCATCTCCAAATAGAGCTTGGGCTTTATCTTCGTCAGAAAAATAAGCGTCATGGTTGGGATGCGAGTGGTAGAAAGCCGTCAGCACAGCCCTGCCCTCATCAACAGCCTGAATCACCGCAAAGAGCTCTTTGGGCTGCATGAAATACGCAATCGTTGCGTCGCGGGGATAGGTCTGCGCGTCCTTCGCATGCATCGCGTTTTGGACATTGGCAATCCGGCGCACTTCTTCACGACCATCGATAGTCAGAATTGCCCCACAGCACTCATCCGGAAACGTGTCCCGTGCATGCTGACCCAGAGCCTCTCGCGTCTGTGGCTGGAGCTGCAACACCCTTATTATTCTTCCTTTTTCACAGGCCGATTCAGGATTATGGCCGGACGAGCCGGAAAAGTCAAAAGCCTTGTTGCTCTTTCTTCTCACGTGGTTATAGTGGCTCGAAATCTGAGGAGGAGTCCAAGTCCATGGTAACGATTGAAGAATTCAGCAAAATTGAGCTGCGGGTCGGGACGGTCAAATCCGTTCAGCCCCATCCCAACGCAGACCGCCTGCTGGTACTGAAGGTAGATATCGGGGAAGAAGAAGAACGCCAACTCGTGGCCGGCATACGCGCCCATTACAGCCCGGAAGAATTAGTCGGCAGGCAAATTGTTGTGGTCGCCAATCTTCAGCCGGCAAAACTGCGCGGCATAGAGAGCCAAGGCATGCTGCTCGCCGCGTCAGACGGAGAGCAGGTGATTGTGCTGCGGCCCGAGAAGCGTACACGGGCCGGGTCACAGGTCAGATAACAAAAAAAGACGGGCACGCCGTGCCGAAACAAAACACCCGGGAGCAGTATTATTTCTGCCCAGAAAAGCGGTCAATATTCACCACCGCCCGCTCATGTATGCCGTCCCCGATCTTGGTCCCATCTTCATTATAGGCTTCCACGCCAAACAGCAGACGGCGACCTTTGATCTCTTTCAGCGTCACTTTCCCCCTCACTTTTTGCCCAATCGTAGTGGGCGCAAGATGTCTCACATCAATATGAAAGCCCACCGTTTGCTCGCCGGCATCCACATGAGGCGTGAGGAACTGCACACACGTTCCTTCCATGAGCTGGATCATCGACGGGGTTGAGTACATTTGGGGTGCACCCGGGCCCAGGTGGACAATGCCCATCTCGGGCGTCGTCGTGATGGTTTGTTCAGCAGACATGCCGGGTTTGAGTGACTCTTTCATGCGCTCGCTTCTCCTTTTTCACTAGGACAGGCCAGGGATAACCAACCCCGCTGCTACGGTACCAATGCCGCCCGCGTGACCTCTTTACGATCTGACTTTTCCATCGCCTCGCCCGCCTTCTCAAGCGGGAACTCGGCATCCACCAGCTCGTCGTAAGGATACTTGTCAATATGAGCGGACAGGAAGTGTAGGGCCTTGAGCAGATAGTGCGGATTATAGGTGGCCACACCCAGTATATGGATTGATTTAAAGGTCACTAGGGCGGGCGGCAGCTCAACCGTCATGCCCATAGAGATATTGCCGATCTCAATGACTCGACCGCCGTTGCGTACGAGATTGATAGCTTCCAGAAATGCCTGGGGCACTCCGGCAACCTCAAGTACAACATCCGCGCCCAAGCCATTGGTGAGTTCCCGCACGCGCCCGACCCGCGCCCTGGTATCGGTGTACTCACGCATGTCGATCAGTTCGTCTGCGCCAAACGCCTGGGCGCGTTTGAGCCGCAGATCAACCCCATCAATGGCAATTACGCGCGCGCCACGCGCTTTCGCAACGGTCATGGCGTGCAGCCCCAGGCCGCCCGCACCTTGGACAACCAGCGTTTCCTCATAGCGTAAGTTTGCCTGATCTAAACCAAAGAATACCTGAGACAAGGCACAGTTTGCCGCCGATGCAGCATGGTCGGGCACCTTATACACATGCTGGCCGGGCTGGATGTAATAGTGGGTGGCAAACGGAGTATGAAAATGGGGCGGATCGTGGGGGCCGACCCGTCGGGCGCGGATACCCAGGACAACGCACGCAGCGGCATTGCCGTCACGACAGTTCACACACTCGCCGCAGGTCTCATAATACACCGGAGCAATACGGTCGCCTTCTTTCAGTGGCTGCCCGGCCGTATCTTTTGTCACGCCTTTGCCTAATTGATACACACGCCCGACCATCTCATGGCCGGGCATGACACCACGTTTCCCAAACTCGCCGCGCCACATATGGACTTCGGATCCACACACATTGGTGCGGCTCACTTCTGCCAAGATGGCCCCATCGGCAACCTCCGGCAGGTCGTATTCAAAGAACTCAATCATGCGCGCGCGTGGAATAAAACTGACTGTTCCTTTCATGTGATTCTCCCTTGATATGCTCAAACAATATGCTCAAAAACTCGACCCTCAGTCCTTATGGCCCTTAAAACGTCGGCGGCGCATACTCGCCAAATACCTCACGCATCGCGTCTGAAATTTCGCCCAGCGTGGCATAGGCGCGCACAGCATCCAAAATCGCCGGCATCAGATTCCCACCGTCCCGCGCGGTCTGTGCAACTCGCTGCAGCGCGCCTAGTGCAGCAGCCTGACTGCGCTCAGCCCGGACGGCGGCCACTTTTTCTTTCTGGCGCTTCTCTACGGCCAAATCGATCTTGTGCAGCGCGTCGTGATGATCTTCCTCAACCGTGAATTCATTCACCCCAACGATCACCTGCTCTTTGGTCTCAACGGCTTGTTGGTAGCGAAATGCCGCTTCATGGATTTCCCGCTGTTGGTAGCCGGTCTCAATGGCTTTCACGGCGCCACCCAGCTTGTCGATCCGGTCGATATATGCAAGCGCTTTGGCCTCAAGCTCGTCGGTCAAGGATTCCACAAAATAGGATCCAGCCAAGGGATCAATGGTATCGGCCACACCCGACTCATGCGCAATGACCTGCTGCGTCCGCAGCGCGATCCGTACCGAGTCTTCCGTCGGCAAAGCCAGGGCTTCGTCTTTTGAATTGGTATGCAAGGAGTTTGTCCCACCTAAGGTGGCAGCCAAAGCCTGGAGCGTAACCCGAATAATATTATTATCCGGCTGCTGGGCGGTCAGCGTAGAACCTGCCGTCTGCGCATGCATACGCAGCATCCATGAGCGCGGGTTTTTGGCCTGAAAGCGCTCTTTCATGATTTCCGCCCATAGCCGTCGAGCGGCACGAAATTTGGCCACTTCCTCAAAGAAATTGTTGTGGACGTTAAAGAAGAACGACAGCCGCGAGGCAAACCTATCTATATCGAGACCAACCGACAAGGCGGCATCCACATAGGCAATCCCATCAGCCAGCGTAAAGGCAATCTCTTGCGCCGCCGTCGAGCCGGCCTCGCGAATATGATAGCCGGAGATAGAAATCGTATTCCAGTTCGGCACCTGGTCGGCGCAGAAGCCGAAGATATCGGTGATAATACGAAGCGACGGGCTGGGCGGATAGATATACGTGCCGCGCGCAATATATTCTTTAAGCAGGTCGTTCTGGATTGTTCCGCTGACTTTATCCCAGCTCACGCCTTGTTTTTCCGCTACGACCAGATAGAGCGCCAAGAGAATAGACGCCGTGGAATTAATCGTCATCGACGTGCTGACCTTGTCGAGCGGAATCCCGTTCAGCAGCGTTTCCATGTCAGCCAAGGAGTCTATGGCCACGCCGGCCCGACCAACTTCGCCTGAGGCAAGCACGTGGTCGGAATCCCGACCCATTTGCGTTGGTAGATCAAAGGCTACGGACAGTCCGGTTTGTCCCTGGTCAAGCAGATAGCGATAGCGCTGGTTGGACTCTTCAGCCGTGCCAAAACCCGCGTACTGGCGCATAGTCCAATAGCGGCCGCGGTACATGGTCGGTTGCACCCCGCGGGTAAACGGATACTGACCGGGAAAATCGAGCTTGTCCTGGTAGGCATCCGCCTGTGTATCCGCATTGGTATACACCCGCTTGATCTCAATGTCGGACGTAGTGTGAAAGCGCTCCTTACGCTCGGGTGAGCGCGACAGCGCTTTCTTCAGAACCGAATTCTCCCATTCCTGTTGGGCTTTCGCAACGCTGCCTGAATCACTCATGATGTATCCTCAAATCAGCACAAAACTGCCAAAAAGCTGGCTTTTTGCCTACAGCAAATCCGGCTGAGAGACAACCCTCACCCGCGCCTGCTCTCCTTTTGGTCCCATGTGATGAGCAAGAGGGACAAGAGACAGAGTCCTGAGATCTATACAGATATGGCGGATATGGCGGTCAGATAATCTTTAGGCCGGCGGGAGCGTCGGTGTTGAAGGTGAAACACGAGTTCGACTCATTCCTGGCGTTGTTTACGGTTGGCAATATTGATGCCGACTGCCGTACCGTCATCCATAGGTTTAATCCAACCGACTTCTCCCTCAAGCAAGATTCGGTATGCCTGTCTGCATTCTTTAAGTGTTGGGGAAAAGGGGGAGACCATGAGCAGGGGGGTGGAGAGGAGGATGGAAGCGCCCTGCCCATAGCCTCACCCGTACTAAGTCTGTAGAGCGCCAAAACCTTTAGTGCCTACGCCGATCAAAAGAAAGGAAATATGCCGGGAGCGAGACTCGAACTCGCACAGTGTTTCCACCGGTGGATTTTGAGTCCACTGCGTCTGCCAATTCCGCCATCCCGGCACAGTAATGAAATCAATGACTTAGAGCGGTTCCAACTCCCTCTGTTTGGCCCATTGCCGTTGTTCTTGCCGTCGTTTGAGCGTTTATCCGGGCGTTAAGCTTCACCGCGGCCTCTCGCAAATCCCCCTCACTCACGATGTCGTACCGATCAAACACCGCTCGTGTCTTATGGCCTGTCATCCTCTGCGCCACATGTTCCGAAACCCCGGCCCGGACCAAGTTGCGTACCGCCGTCCGCCGAAAGTCGTGCGGAATCTTACCGACTAGACCGGCCTCCTCGCAAGCCCGGTCCCAAGACCAACGAATATTAGCACCCGGCCACTCGTCTACGCTCCTGTTCGATCAGTTCTGGCGGGCGGATGAGAACGTCCGCCGCCACGCAGTGAGGACTAGGCAACCTGCCGCCGAGACAGTGTTCGGCTCGCCGGGGCGCCCGTCTTTCCATGAAGAGTAAGGAGCACGCAATGAGCGGAATCAAGATCGCGATTGTCGGAGTGGGGAACTGCGTCAGTTCCCTCCTGCAGGGCATCGAGTACTACCGGGAGCAACCCCAGGACGTCGTCGGCCTGATGCACTGGGACATCGGGGGCTATCAGCCCGGCGATATCAGCGTCGTCGCGGCCTTTGATATCGACCGGCGCAAAGTGGGGCAAGACGTCCATGCGGCGATCTTTGCCCCGCCGAACTGTACGACCGTCTTCTGTGCCGATCTGCCGCCGGCGGGGGTCACGGTCCAGATGGGGAAGATTCTGGATGGAGTGTCTCCCCATATGCACGAGTATGACGATAAATACACCTTCGTCGTGGCCGACCAGGCGGAACCCAGCGCCGCGGCCGTGGTCAAGATCATCAAAGACTCCGGCGCGGACATGCTGCTGAATTATTTACCCGTGGGCTCGGAAGAGGCGACGCGGTTCTATGCCGAATGCGCGCTCCAGGCCGGCGTCGCGTTTATCAATAATATGCCGGTCTTCATCGCCAGCGACCCGCTCTGGGCGCAGCGGTTTGCGGAGCGCAAGCTGCCTCTGATCGGGGACGACATCAAGGCGCAGTTGGGGGCGACGATCACCCACCGGGTCCTGACCGATCTGTTCAAGAAGCGCGGGGTGAAACTGGAGCGCACCTACCAACTCAATACGGGCGGCAACACGGATTTTCTGAACATGCTCAATCACCGCCGGCTGGCCTCGAAGAAAGTGTCCAAGACCGAGGCGGTGCAATCCGTGTCGGCTACCCGGTTGGCGGATGAAAACATTCATATCGGGCCGAGCGATTTCGTGCCGTGGCAGAAAGACAACAAAGTGTGTTTTCTGCGCATGGAAGGCAAGCTCTTCGGCGGGGTCGATATGAACATAGAACTGCGCCTCTCCGTGGAGGATTCCCCCAACTCCGCCGGGGTCGCCATAGACGCGATCCGGTGTGTCAAACTGGCCTTGAACCGCCGGCAGGGGGGCATCCTAGAGGCCCCCTCCGCCTATTTTTGCAAACATCCCCCCCAGCAGTTCACCGATGACGAGGCCTTTCAGATGCTCGAAGCCTTCATCCAGCGCTCCTGACCCGATGCAGTGTCTGATCATTGCGGCCGGCCAGGGCCGCCGACTCCGACACCAGGGCGACAGCAAACCCCTCGTGCCCCTCTTAGGCGTCCCCCTGATCGAACGCGTCATCCGCGCCGCCCGAGAGGCGGGCGCGGATGACTTCTATGTGGTCATCGGCTACCAGGGGGATCGGCTGCGCACGTTTCTCACGCGCTTCGCACAGCGGCTGGCGATTCGGATGACGGTGCTGCTGAATGACGAATGGGAAAAAGAAAACGGACTCTCCGTCCTGAAAGCGGACGGGTATCTCACCGAACCGTTTCTCCTGCTTATGGCGGATCATGTCTTTGACCCCGCCGGTGCGCAGGCGTTGATGCACGTGTCCCTCGAGAAGGACGCAATTGCCTTGGGCGTGGACGTCGACCTCCACAATCCTCTCATCGATATGGCCGATGTGACCCGGGTCAAGACGGACGGGAGCCGGATCACGCAGATCGGCAAGGGACTCTCCGACTTCAACGGCTTCGACACCGGCATTTTCGTGTGTACGCCCGCCATTTTTGGCGCACTGACCACGTGTATCGAGCAGAACGGAAACGCGACGCTCTCCGCCGCCGTGCAGGTGCTGGCCGCCCGGGGGAAAGCCACGGCAGTGCCCATCCGAGGGTTCTGGATAGACGTGGATGATCCGGTTGCCTTTGGCAAAGCGGAACGCGCCCTCTTAGCCTAGCTGCGGGATAAGCCCAACGACGGCCCGGTGGCGCGGTATGTGAACCGTCCCCTGTCCATACGGTTGTCTCGTCGGCTGGTGCAGTATGCCATTACCCCCAATCACATCTCTGTGTTTTCGTTTGGGTGTTCCGTCCTGGCGGCCGGCCTGTTTGTTCTCGGGAGCTATGCGACCCTTGTGGCGGGAGGGGTGCTGGCCCAGTTTGCGTCTATTATCGACGGGTCGGACGGCGAAGTGGCGCGGCTCACGTTCCAGAGCAGCACTTACGGGGGCTGGCTGGATGCAGTCCTCGACCGGTATGCCGACGCTTTTCTGCTGTTCGGTCTGACTTGGTATGCGTATGCAGACACCCCGCAGGGCCTCGTCCTTGTGATTGGGTTTTTGGCCATCATCGGATCGTTTATGGTGAGTTATACGGCGGACAAATACGATCATCTCATGGCCACCCAGATCAGCCGTGGCCGGGGCTTTCGCCTGGGCCGTGACGTGCGGGTCTTTCTCATCTTCCTGGCGGCTATCTGTAACCAAGTGTGTCTGGTTTTAGGAGTGATTGCCGTTCTTATGAATCTTGAAACCATCCGTCGCCTTATTGTCTGCCGACATGATGGCTAGCGTAGCGGCTGCAAAACAGAGAATCCGGGAGATTGTGGCCGGTTCGCGGGTGCCGGAAGATCCTCGCCACGCTGAAGATACGCTTGCGTGGCTGCGCACGCTTGCCCCCCAGGCGGACCAGGCGATACAACTTGCCGCCCTTGCCCATGACATTGACCGCGCGGTTGAGGCCCAAAAAGTGCGGCGTGCCGACTATGGGGACTATGAGGCATTCAAGGCTGCGCACGCGCAGCATGGGGCGCAGATGCTACAGGCGATCCTCGAGCGGTGCGCCGTCGCCCTGCCGATTGCGGACGAAGCATGTCGCTTGGTCCGCCTACATGAGATTGGGGGCGACCCGCGTTCTGATCTGCTCAAGGATGCCGACAGTATCTCCTATTTTAAGGTCAATCTGCCGCTGTACTATCAACGAGAAGGGTGGGAAGAAACCCTGCGACGTAGCCTCTGGGGCTACCGGCGGCTCTCCGCGTCGATGCGAAAGATTGCGCAGAACATCACTTACGACAACCCGAGCCTGACCCGGTTACTGCGGGAGGCCATACGGCGCGCTCAGTGAACAGCCGGGGCTCACCACGCAGGTCGTAAAGTTAGTAGTGGAGGATAGCCCTGGCTACCCTGACTGGTAGACCAGTCACAGCCCGGATGCGTGGTGTTTCTCTTTATGTATCAACACTCGCGCTAGGCACTATGAGACACAAGGGGTATTCCGTCTCGTCAAAGGTGGCACCCATGCGAGTATTTGCGGACCTTCGCTCCTGGGAGAATCGAGAGGAACTGGCGATGGATATTTTTATGCCACAGGCTGTGTTGCCCACGCAGCTGCAGGGCCGGCTGACTTGCCGTCCATGGCTGTGTGGTGCGGATGCGTGGTGCTTGTCCTGGTCTCCGTCTTTATGCGTACCCCGCCTGCCTACGCGGGCCTGAATGCATGGACGACGAATGGCCCCGCAGTTCCATTCATCCAGGCCGTAGCCGTGGATCCCACCGACCCTGACATCGTGTATGCCGGGACCTTTGAAGGAGGCGTGTTCAAGAGTACGAACATGGGCACGACCTGGACGGCGATGAACACCGGCCTGACCAATCCTAGAGACATCGACTCCCTGGCTATCGACCCGACCAATTCTACGACCCTGTACGCCGGGGGAAATTTGGGTGTGTTCAAAAGTATGAATATGGGCACGACCTGGGCACAGGTGAACGGCTTCTCAGCCGAATCCCTAGCCATTGCTCTGACCAACCCTGACACCGTGTACGCCGGCACGCTTGGCGGAGAAGGCGTGTTCAAGACTACGAATGCAGGTGCGACGTGGACGGCGATGAACACCGGCCTGACCAACCTCATCGTCCGCTCGTTCGCCATGGATCCGGCTCATTCCGATATCCTGTATGCTGGGACGCAAGGAGGGGTGTTCAAGAGTATCAATGCAGGTGCGACCTGGGCGGAGATGAACACTGGCCTGACCAACCCATTAGTCTTAGCCTTCGCGGTTGCGCCCGGTGGAATGAAGCTATATGCCGGGACGCACGGAGGGGTATTTGTGTTCCAGTCGGGGCCTGTCCCCATTCCGACGCTTCCCCAGTGGGGCATGATTCTCCTGACTTTGTCCTTATTTGCAATCGCGACCTGGCAGCTCGCAGCCGTGCCGGCGATGGTCACCGGGATCTCGGGTACGGTCATGGTCTCGCACGGATCCTGGCTCACGTCGATGCTGCTGGGCCAAGTCACGGCGACTGTTGGCCTCGGGTTCTACGCCGTGCTGGTTGGCCCACTGGTGGCGCACGACGGGGTCGGGGCCTTTTTGGCGGGGGGTGCTCCTGGCCGTGATTATTGAGGGGTATCGCCGGCCATAATGGGACTCCTCTGTGCGGTGCGGCAGGCGCTGAAATCCTTCCAGCAATGAACGTCTTGCCCCTGAATCTCTTTCACAGCAAATAGGACGAGCAGAGGCCTCTCCTATGAACGCCCGCTCTACCCCAAATACAATAAACGTCTTCGAGGAGCGTGCTACAACAGGCCTACCGAGAGGAATGTTTTTATAACTCGGCCGTCTGTGGCGTCGATTCGGACGCTTACTCGAGATCGGAAGATGAAATGGTAATGGCCGTCTTCCGACACAGCCGCGGGCGGTGGGCCCTCGTCCCAGGCGCCTTGTTGGCAGGCGTCGAGCAGACTTTCATCTACCGCGTAACTTCCGGACCGTGTGTGAAACGTGAGTCCTCGCAGCACGCCTTTCCCGTCCAATTTGGCATGGATTTGCACCGGATTGCTTGCTGCAACAACATCGTCGACTTGCAGATTTCGACGCTGGTTGGATGAGTGCCCGTCTACGGGGGAGAAAAAAGAACTCAGAGCACGCTATCCTCAACAGAGTCACGCTCTGCATCACAGTCATCATGAGAACGGAAATAGTACTCAACGGCCAGATAACCTGACTCCGTGGTCAGTGCTGTCGCAATGAGGCCAATCTTTGCGAGGTCGCCGTCTAATGTCCATGTCGTAAAAAGGTACCGTTCCCTTTTTTTTAATGCCATCATCCAGTCCTCCGCCTCATTCCAGATGCTCCCAGAATTGAGCCTATCGATTCGCTCGTGCGAACCATATGCGGAATCGAGCTTCGCTTCCATTTGGTTGAACTTAAGAAGGAGCGAGCCGCCATAACGGTTTGTTTGGAGCGTTTTGCCGACAGCCTTTATATAGCAGAGGCCGCGTTTTGGCGTGATTTGGAGTACGTAAATATTGAAAGCGGGGTGTGTCTTGGGGAGACTTGAAGTCTTGAATTGGTATCGTTCGAACTCTACGAGTTCCGACCTAATATCAGATTTCTTCATGCCCATGGACAAACCAAACGGGCCAGCTCGCGTCTTGACCTTTCTGGTTCGGCGGGAAGTCGGGTTTCCGGATCTCGTTTCAGACACAGGTTCATCAGGGTTCGCTGTGTCGGACGGCCCAACAGTGTTGGCGACTTTGGACGCTACGACGTCGTTCGGTTTCCGTGACGCGGTGGTAACGGACGTGTCAACGGAAAATTGAAGGTGCTTCACATTCCTCTCCTTGCCTCGTTCTGTCACGGCAAGGTGCACCCATCCAGTTTTGTCAGCGTAATTGATTTTAAGCCATTCTCCCTCTTCGCTGACCACGGGAAACGACAGGCCCGCCGTTGCCTGACCGAGGACATCCGACTTCACGTCCGCTCTAGTACGAATGTTGGCACGGCGGGAGGCAATAGTGACGCGACGGGGCATACCCTCGGGATCGTGGACTGGTACTTTGCACCGATTGACCAACGATTGTAAGTCTTGGCGGACGGGTCGTAGGTCGAATTTGGCCCGGTTCGCAGCGTCGCCAGGAACCCATAAGGCAAGAGTGCGATGACTGACCATATCTTCCACAAATTTCTTCGTCTTCTCATGGCGAAGTTTCATACCGGTGCTGTTATACTCTGGGCCATTATCAAATTGAAAGACAATCCGACGACCTGAGAGTGAGAGCTTTGTTCCCTGGTACGTCAGTAATAACGAGAGGGTCCTGTCCAACCGGCAATCCACAACAACCGAGTTTGTGCGGTCTCTAATGCTGAGAGGGCGCAAGGATGACGAGGAGACAAGCCCTGGTTCGAGTCGTACTTCCCCCGGCTCCTTTCCTTGTATAACCGGGGGCCGCCCTGCTGCCTGGCTTTTTTCGCCGTGCGCCATCACCACTTTCAGGTGCGCTTTTCGGCTGATATCCGCCTTGTACCGTTGGTGGCGTTTGGCCTTGGCCTCCGCCTGTGCTGATAATGTTACTGGTCCCGTCCCGCACCCTGAGTTTGCAAGTAGAAATAGCAGTAGTAGAGCAGACCATCTGGACAGCATCCGCTTTCCCTCCTCCCTAATTTTCCCAAACTATTCTGACTAACCAGAAGAACCACCGCCCACCCCACCCGCTGCACCGCTTTCTCGGGGCAAGATGACTGTCGACGTGGCGGCGGAATATATTCATACGCATGGCCGTACTACGAGGTGGGCGAGCGACTCTTCTCCTCGCGGTATCGTTTGACGCCATTTTTCCGACGCTGCGCTGCATGCCGTTGATAGTCCGCTCGGGCGCTGCAGGCAGGTCGACAGTATCGTTTCTGCCGGACGCCCTTAAAGGGTTATCCTACCACGGCGTAGATCATTCATTCCCAGACTCCTCCGGCCTACGGCTGACGGACCCTCCATTCCCCGGCAAGTCGTTGCGCCTCCGCGACCTGCTGCGGCGTCATCTTTTTCTCAACAATGGATCTATTGCGAACGGCCTTTTCGTGCGTTTCTCCGGTGGAGTCTGCCGCGGCCAGGTTGTACCACTTGTGTGCCTGGACGTAGTTCTGCACGACCCCGTCGCCGCCGTTGTACATGTTGCCCAGATTGAACTGGGCCCTGGCGTTGCCTTGGTCGGCGGCTTTGCGGTACCAGAACAGCGCTTGTTTGTAATCCTGCACAACCCCGTCGCCGCCGTTGTACATGTTGCCCAGATTGAACTGGGCCCTGGCGTTGCCTTGCTCCGCCCGTGCCCGGAGCTCAGCGATCTCGTCCGCGTTGGCGTCCGGGCTCCAGTGGAGGGCAGTCACAAGAAGTCATATTGTGAAGAACCATCGCATCATCGTGTCCTAGCGCACGTAGAACGGTTTGGGCAATGGCCTCGGAGGGAAATCGGTGATTCTTATGCCGACTTGTGGTACGTGAGGGTACATTGCGACTACTGCATATCACCGCGCAGCAGACACACCTATGGCCACCTTCGCAGAATTTCGACAGACCTTCTCGAGAGAGAAAAAGGTACGCGGCACTCAGTTCGAGCGCGTCTGCAAATGGATCCTCGAACACGACCCCACCCCGGGGAGGAGGGGCCCCCAAACTGCGTCAGGGGCCGGCCCGAGAGCATCCGCTCAAATCGCCGTTGTTTTTGCCGTCGTTTGGCTGTGAGAAGGAGAAGTACGGAGTGCTACGGAGTAAGTCGCGGTTGGTCTAATCCGCTGAAAGAACAGCCCTATCCTACTCCGTAGCTCTGTATATCATTTAGTTATATCACTCGTAGTGCCTTTGGAGTCCACTGCGTCTGCCAATTCCGCCATCCCGGCACAGTAATGAAATCAATGACTTAGAACGGTTCCAACTCCCTCCGTTTGGCTCATTGTGATTGGTTTTGTGATGGTTTGAGGCTTATCCGCCTGTTGAGCCTCACCGCCGCCTCTCGCAAATCTCCCTCACTCACAATGTCGTACCGATCAAACACGTCCCGGGTCTTGTGGCCTGTCATCGTCTGCGCCACATGTTCCGAAACCCCGGCCCGGACCAAGTTGCGTACCGCCGTCCGCCGAAAGTCGTGCGGAATCTTACCCGTCAGTCCCGTTTCTGCGCAAGCCCGTTCCCAGGACCCGCGTATCGATTTGATCGGGTGACCGTCCCGGTGAAACACGCGGCTGCAGGCCGGAAAATCCCGCCGCTGTTCTGCCTGTTGGTGCGCCAGCATTGCATACAGATCTTCCGGGAGGAAAATCACCCGCCCATCTCCATTCTTCGTTGACCCGAACCGGAGTCGTACTGTTCCCTCGTCCAAATCGACGTTGGACCATTCCAGCGCCAACACCTCCTTATTCAACCGCCATCCCGTCCAATAGGCGAACATCATAGGGGGACGAAGATATTCCGGCACTTTCGACAGCACCGCCTCATACTCCCAGCGCTCCACGAACCCCTCGCGAACGTTTTTCTCCGGCAATCGGGGCATGTAAGGTTTTTTGTAGAGACGCTCTGCCTGAATCGCTAGATTAAATGACCGCTTCAAAGCGCTTGTCTCTCTGTTGATAGAAGCATTTGCAGCGCCCGCAGCCTGCCGCTTCGCTATAAAAACTCTCACGTCCGTTGCACTAATATCCTGCGCCAACTTTCCCGCAAAGAAGGGGCGAAGATGTTTGTCAACACGAATCCGTAACTCGCGAAGAGTAGCCAACCCTTTGACCTCGTAGTCAGCCACAACCATGTTCGCCAAGTCCTCAAAACTGAGCCGGCCCTTCCCTGTCTCAACGTACCGTCCTTCCGCGATCTCACCGAGCCGCTGCCGGAGCAAGCGGCTCGCCTCACTTTTGTCTGTCGTCTTCGCGGATTCCCGCCGCTGTTTACTGGCCACATTGTACGTGATCCACCAAATGCGCCCCCGTCGATATACACCCCCCGAGCCATATCTGAGTTTCGGCATATCGTACCTCCTTTTCATGCCATAGCGAGGTGATGTCTAAACAATCGGCCTGGCAGCCGCTGCTCGTTTCTTGGCATGGTAATGCCTCATATTGCGCAACACATCGTCGCGACGTTTCGGATCATCTTTTCGCCGCAAATCCACCGCTCGCGTCGTACATGTTCGCGAGCAATACTTCCGCCGCCCGCCGGCTACAAACACCCCTGCCTTGCAATGCGGACACCGTCGTAACGGAAATTCCTCTTGCTTGAGCACCTTGTACAGCCCCGTTTTAATCTCAGCCCATAGACTCTCCCAAGTATGTACCAGCACCGGTTGTAGCCGGTAGTTTTTTCCTAATAGCGCCTGATCAGACTCTTCTTTTTTAGCGAGCGGTTTGAGCGATACCTGCCGCCGATCCAAGACCGTATTAATCGTCCTATACACGTCCGCGTGACATTCGCGAATAATCTCCCAGTGGCGATCTGGCGATTCTAGTCGCGTGAACTGAAACCCGGCGCGACGGGCCACTTTTTCCACGGCTTTCTGTTCTTTCTTTTTGAGCATGGTGAGGTCCGCCATCGACGCCAACTGTGCATAAAATGCCAACCTGTGGTCCCCAGTTGATTGTTTTCTCAGCATCCCTCCACCTCCTCATCCCTCCACCTCCTCATCACGCCGCCGTCCTCATTTTCTTCAATCGACGCCCGCTCTCTGGGTCTCCCTGTCTTTCCCCTCACTTGAATATATTTTATCCTATTTATAATCCTATTTTAAGAGGATAAGAAAGATAACTATATGTGATGTACAAGACGGCTGCTATCCAGTATGATCAGCCCAATGTGGAAGAGAAGGAGGATTACTCATGCGCACATCCGAAAAACCGCGGCTCAATTATCGCCAACTGGCGGAGCGCCTTAATTGCACTCCCGCCGCCGTCCGCTTTTGGACTTTGAAGGCTGTCCACAACAGCACATTGGACGGCTCGTGCGTTTCTACGAAGACGACATGGTCCAATGGTTAGCGGACAGACAGGCCCGGCGTCGGGCTCAACTGCCCAGCCGTGCAGAAAGAAGTTAAACGGTCACGCGCAAAGAGAAATAGTAGAGGAGGCCGATACCGTTCGTAGCGGCGGGAGGTGGTCATAGCCTGGCTTGAACAGCAAAGCGCCGAGAAGAATTATTCGACTGAAAGGGTTATGCAAACACACACAGACACCAAGGGTTTCGACCCGGCGCATGTCGATACGATCAACGATCCGTTGACCGCACCCCATAGAAAACATCTGCAGGATCGAGGTCTGTCTGATCAGACGATTGCCGCAGCGCGTCTCTTCAGCGTCTCTCCAGCCGAGGCGGGCGATACTCTAGGGCGAACGATCGGCTGCCCTGGCATTGCGCTTCCCTACCAGGACCCGTTCAACAAGACAGTGTCGCTCACACGCGTCAGACCGGACACGCCACCAACTATCAAGGGTAAACCAGCCAAGTATCTGTCACCACGAGGGGCTGGGAATGCGGTCTACTATCCACCAGAGTGTGAATCCTGGATCAATGATCCGTCGGTCGTAATCGGCATCACAGAGGGTGAATTCAAGACGCTGTGGGCGTATCAGGCGGGGGTGAACCTTGTTGGGCTGAGTGGTGTGACTTGTTGGCGTGGGAAGGATTCTCAAACAGGGAAGAGCGGCCCCATCACTGACCTGGATTTAATCCCCTGGCAAGATCGGTTGGTCTCGATCTGTTTTGACTCAGATACAGCGACAAATCCCAATGTTCTGGCTGCACGGGATGGTTTAGCCAAGGAACTGTACAGCCGCGGAGCACGCGTCGTCTTTTCCATCAACTTACCGGAGCTGAAAGGGGCGAAGTGTGGACTGGATGATTATCTTGACGCGTACGACGTTGAGGCGTTTCGCGCCCTCGATGTCGAAGAACTCTCGTCCCCATATCCACGGGTTAGATTGTGGACGGGCACGGAACTGCAGTCAGCCACAATCGAGCGTCCAGCTCCAATCGTCCCAGGGTGGGGAATGCGGGAAAGTGCTGCTGACCGGGATGGGCGGACGTGGGAAGAGTACGCTTCTTCTCCAGATTGCGTGCGACCTGTTAGCGGGTAGGCCTCTATTGGGGTATGCCGGACTTGCTGTTGCTGGCCCGCAACGAGTAGTCGTCTACATGGCGGAAGATCCTCTCAGTGAGGTGAGATTTCGGTGGGTCAAGCAAATGCGGGCGCTCGGCTACGGAGACGAGATCGCTGACCGCATCGCTTTTCTCGAAGCGCCTGACTCTATCCTCATGCTGACCGACGAAGCACGGAGAACGGCGCTTTTCGACGCTTTTCGGCAGCATCAAGCAACCGTGGCGATACTTGACCCTTTAGTGAGCTCGCATGACCAGGACGAGAACTCAAATTCTGCCATGCGTGAGGTGCTTGATCTGTTCACCCCGTATCAAGCGGAGACGGGCTGCACATTTATTATCGCCCACCATGAGCCCAAAGTAGCGGAATCTAATAGTGCGGCACCCAGAGGAGCATCGGCCATCCGGGATTGGTGCCGAACAATGCTACGCCTCAAGCCGCAGCAAGGTGGCGATAACGGGGTTGAACGATTCAAGCTGGACTTGGACAAAGCTAACTATGGCGGGACGATATGGAGCCTCACCCTAGAGCGAAGACAAGACTCGTACATCTTCACGCCTGTTGATATCGAAGCCAGCGTCACGCCCAAAGAAATTTGGGAGATGCTGGGGTCTGATGGCGCATGGCTGGAAAAGACGAAAGCGGACATTGTGGCCCGCTTCTCGGTGGCAGAGGCGACAGCCCGCCGAGCCATCGAAAAGGCTGAAAGGCAACACATATTGGTGCGTGAGAGGCGGACGAATCCAGAGACTAGGAAGCCGAAAAACTACCTCATCAGAGGCAATAGAAAGGCGGAATAATGAGGGCCTAGATGTCATAGGTGTCATGGGGGGTGACACCTACCCGGCCAATGGGGATTGGCAGGTGGAAGAAACGTGGCTAAGGGTGTCATCGGTGTCAGATGCAGTGACACCTTGTTCAAGAGGTGAGTACCCATGCTAGCTAGTCCATTGATAATCAGCCGGAAACAGCGCTAAGCACGAAGGTCAGCGCTTCGTAAAGGGAGTGTGTATGAACAATATTCTCTGTACGGTCATTCTGTCCGTCGCTTTAATGGCGAGCGCCTGGATGATCAGCGAGAGTGGGCGATATCACTTTCCGGCAGTGGGAGGACAGGCTATGTGGGATACAAAGACTGGGAGTTGGTATAAGGATGATAGTTTTTAAACTTAGAAACAAGAGAAGTTAAGATGCTTAATTGGCACAAAAAATACGTAGACTGGTGGAAGAAAACGCTTGGAATTTCCTATTATGGAATCGCTTGGATATCTTTTATTAAAGGGATCCTAATTGGATTACTAATTTATCATTTCTTTATAGATTAGTGTGTCATCAACATATTTTCACGGTGAAGGCGCGATGACTAAGGTTATCTGCGGCCCGTCAGACCGGTCCTGCCGGAGGCAGTAATGCCAGGGATTCTCATGAGGTGATTTGTGAAAGTCAGAGACCTCCTTCGGATTGGAACGAGCAAGGCACCAGCGGGGAAACGGGTATAAGCGCACCGCGCAGCAGCTTTCCTCCGCACCCAGGTCATGTTGCCGAAGCATTTCGTCCCCCTCCTGGTTCTGCTCGACCTGCGCGTTTGAGGATGGCCGTCGCTTCATGCTGTCACAAACTACGAAGATATGGGTTCACTAACGCTGCTCGATGCCTGTTTGATATATTTGAAAAAATGCCTGCCCGCATGCGCATCTCGCAATGCTACGTCCTTAGGTAAGCGACCCCGGCGCTTGGTCGGCGTGATACGTTTTCGCATGGAAATCGATGACCGCCCGGCATTGATGAAAGGCACGCGCCCGCTCCTCGGGCTCCAATGGCAATCGCTCAATCACTGCGACCAACCCTTGTACGACTGCCGATACCTCACTCAGCGTGAAGAATTGCTCATATATTTTGGCTTTGCGGGCGTAGACATCTACCGTCTTTGCTTTGAGATGGACGAGTCCGTACACCTCGGGCCAGATCGCCTCCCGAACGGTCTCCGGCGTGTCCGGCCCTAGCCGTTGCAGCAGATCGTTGAGCCGAAGATCAAGCAACCCCAGTTCCTTCCGCAGTGTGGCCAGATCCGGCTGTTGTTGCGCCTCCACCAGACGCTGTTCCAGGCGGCGCGGCAGATATTTAGACAAGTAGCGGCTCTTGCCCGTGTAGCGGGGATGGTCCGGCCCCACGAGACTCGCACCACCGTGAAATTTGCAAGTTCGCTTGCCAATCGCGGCAGCGCGGCCACATTGCTTTCTCCTCTGCTTCGCCAACGCTTGGCAGCGATGGTGTTCGTCATACGGCTCAAACGAGTTGCGGTCTTGATCTTCCATGGGGCACCGTCCTTTCACGGAGTACGCACACCATGATTGCACACTTTTTTGGGTGCAGGGGGAGAAGACGCACAACCGCCCGGTGCTGGCTCTCACTGACCGTTCTCTCTTGTGTATGGATGCAGGACCCTGGTAAGGAAAGGGTATGCCTCCCGTCAAGCGGCCATATCGTTTCGCCATAACTCATCAAAGCGATATATCACAACGGTCTTTGTGGAGGGGGCTGAAGGGGCCACGCCTGCCTACCTTCACCGTGCGTCTATGCTCTAACATATGGAAATAAGAAGAAATTTAGAAAGACTCTGATCTGCTCTGAGCGGTTGGCACGGGTCGTGCTCTACTCCTCGGGTAACCCGCAAACGCTGTGGCACACAGTAATCTACCGGGTGGTACAAGAGGAAAGGACACGATCATGCAGAGTTACACACAACAGAACGCAGAACGAGGCCGTGTCATGCGTACTTTCTGAAGGTCTATTCCGTTTGCTTGTATCATTTTGCGCAGGCGCTTGGCCTGTTTAAAAGCAGCCACGGAGTCTTTCAGGGAAGGTCCGATATTCGTGCAGGAGGCTCGCAATTTCAGAAATCCATTGATGGAGCGGGGCAAAGTCTCCCCGGCCATACAAAACCCGCATTTTACCAAAATTGGGCGACTTTCTCCGCGCCAATCAAGGGAGAAAGCAAACTGAAAAAATCCGACATTCTCGGTGGCCCCTTGTCTTGTCGAGTCTCCGGACCTATTCGGTGGCTTGTGGCGTTCGGCCTTGTGCTCTTTTCCTGGCAGCCTGCACTGGCGACCAACCACTTTGTCCGAATCAACGAGCTCATGGCCGGCTTGAATGGCGATTCGAGTATCCAATTTTTTGAAATGGTGGCGCAGGGCAGCGGGCAGAAAAATTGGTCGCCCAGCACCCCCGGCAGGGCGATGGTGGTTTTCTTCGACTCGGGGGGAGTTCAAACGGGGCGATTCGTCGTTCCCACTAATCCCGGGGGGCCGGCAGACACTGTCTTGTTCGCAACTCAGGCGTTTGCGGATCTCACGGATATTACCCCTGATTTCATCATCCCGGCAGGGGTCATGCCGATTGCGGGAAAGGTCTGTTTCAAAAACAATCCAGATAGCTCGGGTGCGTTTAACGTCAATCTATGCCTTTCCTATGGTGGAGCCGGATTCACAGGAGCGACGGAAGAAGCTTCCGGGTCCCCTTTTGCTTCGGACCTGTTGATCATGAATTCTCAGAGCTTGAGCCGTAATGCCAATTTCTCCTTCGGTTCCGGCACCAACACGAATGCGAACTTCGCCCTGGCCGTGCCAACGCCGAACAGCACTCAAAACAATCCTTCAGGGGTGGAGACGAATACCGTGGGTGAAGCGGTCTTGCCGGTGGCGAGCAGCATGGCGGATCAGGGTGACGACCTGTTTTTCAAAGAGCGCTTCTTGGGCAACGGCCGCACCTGTGGCACTTGCCATTTCATGAGCAACGATTTCGGATTGACGCCGGCGAAGGTCGCTACCTTGCCGGCTACCGATCTCCTTTTTATGAATACAGTCAATGTGAATACCCTGGTGGTCAACAGTGCCGGATCCGTGAACCCGGGCGCCGGCTCGGGCACGACTCAGCCCAGCGACTTTTTTCTGGGAACCACGATCACCGGTACCATGGGCGGCACCGCGACCGTACTGGCCGGCACCGGGACGACCTATCACATCTTGGGCGGATCTGCTCTGAATGTGTCGGGCAACGTGATTTCCGACGCCGCCGGCAATACCGGTACGTTGGTGTCGTTCACCGCCGGGAATCTGGTTGGCCCGAATCCGGTAAATGTCGAGCCCAGAGGGATCGAAGATACGGCATTCATGACCGGCGGCAGGGCGCTGATTACAGAGAACATCAATGGTTTCCCTGAAACGACATTCATGAGAATGTCGCCCAACCTTCTCAATCTCAAGCACACGGCGCCGTACGGCCTCAGTGGTGAATTCGCTGATCTCCAGGCCTTTGCCAAGGGAGCGGTGCAGCAGCACTTTCCACGGCATTTGCAGCGGGTGGGGACTTTGCTGCCGGTGGCGGCAAACGATTTCCGCTTGCCCACCACGGCCGAATTGGATGCCATGGCCGCGTTTATGGACACCATCTTTCTACCCTCGGACGAAAATTTCGACGAGGGCAACAACTTCAACAAGTTCGTGACCACCGAAGCGCAAAAGCGAGGCCGGGCTCTTTTCTTCGGTACGGCAAAATGCGGAGTCTGTCACAGTGGTAACGTCCTGGCCACCTCCGACGGCCAGTTCGGCACCACTGTGGGCGTCAACGAGGAGTTCAATACCGGGGTCGCCAACCTGCCGATCAACACGAGTGACGGCTTGCCCACTGAGCAAGACCTGGGCTTCGCCGCCAACAGCCGGGAATTCAGCACCCGGCCGCTGTTCGGCGTGAAGAATACGGCTCCCTTCTTCCATGACAATTCCGTCGCTACGCTGCTCGGGGCGATTCAGTTTTACGATACGGCCCAATTCGTAAACTCGCCTGCTGGTGTTCAGGTCGGCGACATCTTGGACGTGAGCAGTTCGCAGAAGGTGCAGGATATCCAGGCCTTCCTGGAAGGGTTGGTAGAGCTCCCCTTCACTTTCACCCGGACCCTGAATCTCGGTAATCAAGCCGTGGACGATGGTGCGACCTCGGCGATGACCGTCACCCTCACCCATACCGGTACCGAGAGCCTGGCCATCGGCAGCCGCACCTTGACCGGCACGGACCCCGGCGAGTTTGCCACCGGTTCGCCGATGGTCGATTCCGGACCTTTTAGCAACGGGCAGTCACGCACCATCGCCGTGACCTTTGATCCATCCAGCAGCGGGCCCAAACAAGCGACGCTGGAGCTGAGGATCCAGAGCTCATCGGATTCCTGGGACATGGGCGTGGCCTTGAGCGGCTTCGCACTCGCATGTGATGTTGCCGTCGTGCCGGCCGATCTCGTCCTAGCCAACCAAACGATGAGCGGGACGCAGGTCTTCAGATCCGAGAGCGCGATGACGTTCGGGCCGACTATGACCGTCCCGAGCGGGACCGCGATCACACTGCGGTCGAGGACAATTCGTTTGGAGGCGGGGGTTTCCATACAGTTGGGGGCAACGTTCACGGCTAACACGGACCCGGACCCCTGTGAGAGTGCCATGGACACAGTGCGCAGGCAGGACCGGGAGTTTGTCTTTGCGGCAGGCGCCGCGGGGGACGGCGTATCGAATGCGCTGAGGAATGCGAATGGTGTCCCTGCCTCCGGTGTGGGGGGCCCCATCAGTGGCTCTCCGAACAAAGCCGGCGACGATCCACTGCTCGACGGCACCCACACCTTCTTACTCATCGACGAGGACTCCATCGACCACGCCACGCCGCCGAACTTCTTCTCGGAGTTGGACGTGAATGCGGACATGGCCGAGATCGGGCTGCGCGAACGGCTCCTGTTCTTTGCGGACCACACGGGCGAGACCCTCACTCTGCATACGGGCGCAGTCGGGGATGAAGGGTGGTTCGCGCTGAAGACGATCCCCGCCTCGTGGGCGGCAGTGGGGCGGACGGGCGAGGGGCTGCGCAATTACCTCAACGCGGATCCCGGCCTCGGCACCCCCGACCGCCACGGGAACCCTGAGGCGCTGCTCGCTCAGATCCCCGATATCACGCCGCTGCGCGCGACCGGCCTGCGGCTATTGGCGGGGAAACAGGTCTGCGCCGTGGTCTATGACCGGGATGTCCAGGTGACCTACGCTCCCTTAACGGGCAGCCTCCAGGGAGCGACGCTCGGGATTGTGGCCTTTGAGATCCTGGCCGTGACCGAATCGACAGCCTCTTCCCCCGCCGCCCTCCCGCAGGTCGAAATCCAACTTTTGGACGCCGATCGATTGTGCGCCAAGGAGCTGGCGCTGTTCCTCGATGCCCCAGAACCGTCATCGTCCTCCGAGCCTTTTGACGTCATGCCATAACGGGGGCCGCGCCTCATCTTCCGCCCTGGGGAAAAACTATTGGTTTACTCGCCCCCGATGATCAGGCTCTCCTGCGTGAGCACGACTCAGACCACAGGTAAGCCAGAAAAGCGCGAAACGGCATTTCTCAGGTTACGACCCCTCTGTATGCAAATCGGCAACTCGTTCGTCCTGCACAACCAGTATGCTCACTAGCTCACACGGGAAGTCACACAGTTCGTCCAGGCCGCTCATCCAGTTTCGCTCATAACTCTCTGTGATGTTCTTCCGTTCATAGCTGTTTTCGATGTAGATCAACCGCAAATCATTGTTGCGCTGAAAGTTGTCCGCACCGATAGGTTAGGATCTACGCCGTGCTGGTCGGTCCACTGGTCGCGCACGACGGGATCGGGGCCTTTTTGGCGGGGGTGCTCCTCGCCGTGATTATTGAGGGGTATCGCCGCACGCGTTGTTGACAGTATCTTCTCTGCCCTTTGATATAATGCCTCGCCGCTGGCGAGAACGCATGGCGAGTCGCACCTCAATGAGGACTCGGGCGTCTTGGCAGTGGAGGCCGCCGGCTCCCCACACGACTATCGAAATACCCCTACCGGCGCGCTGATTGGCGACTTCAAGCGGCCATATCGTTTCGCCATAACTCATCAAAGCGATATATCAGAACGGTCTCGATGGATGAGACCGCTGGGGACCCGTCTGCCTACCTTCACCGTGCTTTGACGCTGTAACATATTGAAATAACTTGAAATACAGAAAGAGCGTGCTCATTCCTGAGCGGTTGGCACGGGTTGTGCGTTATTCCTCCGGTATCCCGCCCACACTGTGACACACAGTAATTATCCGGGCGGAGCAGGAAAGGACACGATCATGCAAAAGAACACATCACATCACGCAGGTTGGAAGTATACGGTCTCCGCCCTCGCGCTTAGCGTCGCCATGGCCCCCGTGGCCCAGGCCGCGAGCGTGCTGCAGAGTACCGGGAAATTAAAACTCAAGCGCGCCGTCACAAAGGCGACTGGTCCGGTTAGGCGGACGAGCACGGACACGGGCCCCGTCAATTCAGTCGAACTGGTCGCTACAAAGACGAAAGAGTTAGCCGGGCGCGAATTTACCTTCGAGAAATGGGTGGATGCCAAGGGTAACGTGACCACAGTGATTCTCGATGAGACAGGGAACGAAGTGTCCGAGCGGGTTCTACCACAGATCACCCAGAACATTCTAGAACCTGAATTAGAGCAGCTCCTGCGGACCCGCAATGGCCGGAGTGGGGTGCACAAGGTCAACGTGGCGTTGGAACTCGCACTCACGGTGCCCAGCGAAACCCCTCAGACCGGCACGGTGGAGACGAGCGACAGCGGTGAGTCGGAGCTGCAGATTAACGACCGGACGGTCAGTGAGAAGGACTTTGCCCGCTTGCAAGCCGCCGAACGACAAACCCGGGGCGAACAAGCGGCAGCGCGTGTGGAAGAACGGTTACAGCTCCTCGAAGCCTTTGCCAAACGTCATAACATTGAATTACCGAAAGAGGCCCTCGCCTCCCTCACCAACACTCTCACGCTGGAGCTCACGGGCGAAGAGATCGAAGATCTCGCAAACAGTAACGACTCCACCATCATCGGTATCGAGTTGTATGAAGAACCCCAAGACGAACTGAGTTCGGCAATGATCGCGTCAGGCATTGACCCCTGGGCACTCTCCTATGCCTCCACCCGCGGCGATGGCATCGCCGTGTATATGACTGAACCAGACTGTCCCAATGACAGCCGCGTCAGCGACTACACCAGGCTCGGTTCAGCGGGCGGCGAGAGTGACCATTCGCGTAACGTGGCCGGGATAATCAAAGGTGTAGCACCAGATGGTCATCTGTACTGTCGAGGCGATAGTGATTTACCGTTTTCAATCGATCTGTACGGGTCTTGGTTGTCAGACTTGATCCTCGACCTCCTCGGCGTCAGTCGGGTAGATATCCCCATCCAGGTCGTCACGATGTCGGCGGGCCACTACTCCGATACCGGATATCATACCAGCGATAGGGATTGGGACGATTTCATCTATGACCACGAAATCCCCGCATTCAAATCGGCCGGAAACGAGGGCGATGAAGACGGGGAAGAGTATGTGACTTCACCGGGTAAAGGACTGAATGTCACCACGGTTGGTAACTATAGCGACGCTACGGATGCCATCGCGGCGGATTCATCCTTTCTGGATCCCGAGACCGGAAACGAAAAGCCGGAAATTTTAGCGCCAGGAAGCAGCATCACCGCCGGCGGCTTTACGAAGAGTGGCACCAGTATGGCCTCGCCACATGCGGCGGCCTTCACGTCGGATTCATTGTCCAGTTACAGCTGGCTGCAGTACAAGCCGCATCTGGCCAAGGCCAAGCAATTGGCAGGGGCCACGGATGAGATCTCTGGTGGTGCGGACGCGGTCGGCTTGGGTGGCATCGACTTTCTCAGCAGTCACTACAACGGTCACAACTACTGGATGCACGGCAGCAACAGTTCTTTCAGTACCCTTGATGCTGGGGATGGCTTGACGGACGGATACATCACCCGCCAAGTGTACATCTCAAGTTCGTATGACGCCGTCCGGATCGCCATGACATGGCTGTCCCGCGGCACCTACGTCTATAGTCACCGCAGCGACGCGCATCCGATCGGCATAGACTTTGACATCCGGGTCTACAATCCCTCTGGCGCATATCTGGGCGGATCCTATTCCTGGGACGACGGGTGGGAAGACTTTGACTTTGAGCCCACCGTCTCCGGGTACTACACGTTCAAGATCAACCGGTATGCGAACCGGGATTCATCCAACAAGATCCGGTTGGGTGTAGCCGTGAACGTCTACGATTACTAAGGGCTCATGCCCTTCACTCCGTGACCTGCTTCCCTCCGCAGGTTGCTTGCCCGCCCGGGGTCCCTCCTCCCCGGGCGGTTTCCGTTGGGCTTTCCGCTGCGCGGCCTCCCCTGATCGGGGCAACCACGAGTAGCATCACTGTCGAGGCTTCCGATCTCGGCCTGTACCAAAAGAAATGATGGAGCGTAGTACAGCCTGTTCACCTTGCACCGGCGCCGTGCGCGTTGCTAAGTAGTCCGTATGAGTCTCCACCTGCTCGTGTATGGCCTGCTCGCGTTATGTGTGGCTGGTTGCGGCGGAACGGTAGTACACCCGGTTGCCGCACCCATGCCGGTAACAGCGAGGCAGACCGTCCACTGGTCGGAATTGGCTCAGCAGGGTGTGCATACGCAATATATCGGTGCGTCTGGCTGCCTCAGATTCTCAGTACCGGCGGAGACACTGGCAGTCTTCGTGGCCGAGATTGCACCGGATTATGGCCGGCAGCATGTCGAGACCACCCCAATCCCACTCTGAAATGATCCCGGCGGTGGATTCTCCAGGGTCGCCTGAGCCCACACTGAGTGAGGCGAGGCGAACCCGAGCCAGCTGAGCGTAAGTATTCCTAATACACAGGCGCGCGCCCCAAGTCGTATAGTCGGCATATCTTGCTTCCCTCCGGCCTCTCCTGCTTACGTGCCGGGAGAGATTTGAGACCACAGATTGTTTAGCCAGGTAGCGCCGCATCGCCCTAGCTTGGGCGGTCAAGTCAAAGCCTGACGGGCAGCTTACGCCCCAACCAATCTGAGTAAAACGCCTCCAAGTCCGGGGTGAAATCGATCTCCACCGGATACGTCGGGGGGACACAGTCAACGTCGAGCAGCATCCCGCTCTTGGGGCAAATCCATTCGCGGATTTCAACCAATTCGGGATCGATGGTCATGTGCTCGGGCGGAAAGATCTTGTTGAAATCGGCAGTGTTCTTTCTGATACGCACGCGACATTGCATCTTCCAATTCTCGTTCCACGCGCACAGCTCTGCGCCAGCTAGAGTTTTGATGATCGCCTTTCCGTTCTTGGCCACGATAAACAGGTTCTCGCCGAGCGGGAGCAGGATGCGGTTTTTCCACGGGACCATCGCCTGCCGAGCGGCAATCATTTCGTCGAAACGATCCGGAGATTTCGGATCCCGCATGAGTTTAAACAAATCGGGCCACGCGAGTTCGCGGTGCACCAATGAACGGGTGACCTCTTGGCTGGTTTGTGTTTCCTTCGACATATGGCTACCCCCTACACCGCTTTCTTGTACGGCTTCTGTGGCGACTTTGGGTAGTAAAAGCCGGTCGGAGATTCAGTATGGAAATCGATCGTCCCGGTATCGGTGTAAGGGAATTTCTTAAGCTGCCAAAAATCGAGATACATATCCTTGATCTTATCCGACATCCGCACGGAGCGGGCGAAGGTCTCGGAAACGAGTTTGCCGACATCGCCCACACGTGCACGCTTGCGCTCTGCGCGCCACCACTGCGAGGCGGGCACCGATTCTTCAAGGCGCTGCGCCCGGATCTTCGCCCGGTTCTCTTCGGTCTTGGCTACACTCTTCGCGTAGCCATAGGCCTTGCGCGCGAAGTTCGGCGTGATGAGACCGTTTGCTAAATCTTTCTCGATACGCGCATGCTCGCGCTCGATGGGGTCACCATAGCCTGGCCCGCTCGAGTACATCACCCCGAACAAGTCACCGTCGGAGAGATTCGGCGACCAGGCGTTAAGCGGACCACAATACCATTCCTCAGCCTTGACGCGGCCGTCTTTCAGCATGGCTTCGGCTTCATTGACACTGCGCGGTATGCGCTCGTCTCGCGCTGCCATTTCCTGCAGGTTCACCCCGCGCGCCCACAGACACTTCCAACCAGGTGCGGGATACCCACCGAACAGACCCTTGTGAAAAATGCCGCCGTTATGTGCCCCGGAGGCTGATAAGGTCACGTGAACGAAGCGCGAACCGCGCACGATCCACAACGACTCCCAGGCACTACTGCCGCGAAAGCGGCCGGGGCCATGGTGATTGGGGGTAAAGGCGCGGCCTATATACACGTTTGGGCCGGTCAGCTCCCACACCTCCGCGTCGCCCTGTACGCCTTCGGAGTTCCAGATGGGACTGCCGCAATCCATGCCGTCGTCGACGCCGCGTGCACCGAAACTTTCCGCCGCCATTTCGAAATTCTGATACCCAGTATGATGACCGTATTGGTCGAATCCGGCCACACCGACGATGCACGTCGGTGTCGACATGATGATCTCTTCAAGGAAGCCGCGTGCGAACCAGCTGATCCCCATCATGCGCCAGACATTCCCAAAGATCGGGATCAAGGTCCACCAGGCAAGTGACGTCGCGGCACCCGCATAATTTGCGTTCACGATCGACCCTTCGGGCAGATATTGTTTGACCGCGAGATAGGCCCCGTCGTTCACCCGTCCGTCGTAATTGAGCAGCTGCGTCAGGGTGATCCAGAAGCCACCGTTCATGGGTCCGACCGCGCAGTTAAAGGGATGGAAACTCCAGCCGGTACTCCCTTCGAAATCAAGCTCGATATGCCCCTCTTTCGTCACGGTCATGTCGTTGTGGACCAGGTCGATGAAATCACTGCGGGCCAGCGGGTGGGTCGACGGAATATGCGAGCGCTTATGCACCGGCATAGTCAGACCGCGGTAGGTCCCGGGGACCATGGTGGTCTTCACGCGTTTGACGAAGTTACGCCGGCCTTCCTCAATGAGTTCCCGGATCCCTTGTTTGTAGTAATCGAGGCCGAACTTAGCGATCGCCTTGTGAAGAGCGTCCCGGATCATGAGGCAGCCGGAAAGCTTGGCCTTGTCATCCAGCGTCCACCAGTTCGAGTTGCGCAGATTGAGTTTCAAACGGATAAGATAATCCTTGCGGAACTGATCGTTCTCGCCCACTTTCTCGGCGCTGATATGTAATCCTTCGCCGAAGCGGTCTGGTGAGAAAACAGTCATCCCCGGCCCTTCATAGGTCCCGGCTTCGAGCTCGTGGGATACCGATCCGATCCAGCAGATTACTTCCCCCTTGTAAAACATGGGGATCAAAGTCATGACGTCGGGTGTGTGCACCCCGCCCGCCCAGGATTCGTTGTTCTCGAATATATCCCCCGGCCGGATCTTCGGATCATCTTCGTAGTTATTGCGGATTATGAATTTGATGAATTCCGACAAGGTGTGGACGTGCACCATGATGCCGGTGGACAAAGCGACGGCATCGCCCTCTGGGGTATAGATGCCGATGACGAATTCCTCGAAATCGCGAATCGCGGGCGAGGATGCAATATGCTTCATCGTTTCGCGCACAGAGATGACAGTGGACATCAGGCGCGAGTGAAACGCCTCGAACGTCAGGGGATCTTTGTCGTGCAGCGCGAGTTTCTTCAGACCTTGGTAATGACCCGTTTCTTCATAGAGCTTTTCGGACAGGTCCAACTGTTCGAGCAGAGTCAAATGTGTAGTCCTTTTCATAGGCATGGTCGATGCTTCCTGTTGCGCGGCGCCCTCACTGCACGCCGCGGCGATAGTGGATGATGCGACGGTTGTCGAAGGCGACATGCCGGCCCGGCGGGATATAGAAGGTCGTCGCGGGATGCTCAATGATCCCCGGCCCGTTGACGACATTGCCGGCTCGTAGTTCGTCCATTTCGTACACGCGAAATTCTTTGTTCTTGCCACGGTAGTACACTCTGCGGGCTCCTTTCTCAGCAGCCGATGATGGTTTCTTGCCTGCCGTCCTCAGCTCCGGTATGACTGGTTTCGGGGTCGCAACCTCTGCCGTCAAGGCGACTTCCAGAATCTGGAAACCGACCTCTGAATACATCGCCTGCTCCGGATAAATAGTCGTGTAGACGTGTTCGAATCGTTTCATCAACTCATCCACGTCATCGACGGATTCTAGTCTGGGGGTATCCCACAGCACCTCAAAGTCCGACAGCTGGTTGGTGAAGCGGACGTAGGCCGCGCGTGAAAGATGGGCGTCTTTCATGTCCCAGCCGTGCTGCTTGAAGTCAGCGCGCGCACGCACTTCTAACTGCAGCCACGCAGTGTTAATAGCTTCGAGCGCAAGCCCTTTCGTTTCCTGTACGTGCGGCGCGTCGCCAGGCGGACACGCGGCGACGATACTTTGGTGGTAACGATACCGGCGCGGTGCACACAGGACACCAAATGCCGAAAACACCGCCGCGAATGGGAAGCTGATGATGTCTTTCATCTCAAGGTCCTCGACTACGTCGGCCAGCCCTAACGGCCCGCCTCCGCCATACATCAGCATGGTGTAGTCCCGCGTATCATAACCACGACCGCGCAACATATTCACCAGAAATTCGCGCATATAATCGCACACCAGCAAATGCGCGCGCTCGGCGAACTCATACACCTGAGTCTTGAAATTCCGGGCTATGGGCTCGAGCGCCTTGACGGCTTTATCAAGATCTAAAGGCACATCGCCGCCCAAAAAATTGTTGGGATTCAAATACCCCAGCAGAATATGGCAGTCGGTGATGGTGGGCACGTTCCAATTCAGGCAACAGCCGACGTCCGAACCCGCGCTTTTTGGTCCGACGGTCAGTTTGCCGGTCAAAGGATGGACGCCCAACTCCGAGCCCATGCCGGCACCGATCGATTCGGTGTGGATCATGGGAATATTCGTGCGGAAACTGAGCAAAGTCGGTTCCCGCACGATGGGGATAATACCGTCGCGGATGATCCCGACATCGAAGCTGGTCCCACCGATATCGCAGCCGACGACATTGCCGGAGCCGATAATCTCGCCGATGTAATGGCAGCCCAACACGCCGCCCACGGGTCCCGATACATATGATTCGTACAGGCGTTTGGTGCTGATCGGGACCGTGCCGCCATGCGCCAGCAAAGTAGACACCTCTTTGTCGAAGCCATGACTATGAGCCGTCTTTTCGACCTTCTGGAAGTGTACCCGCGCGCGCGCTCCGGCATAGGCTTGCGCAACGACACTCGCCAGGCGCGTATATTCCTTATGTGTCGGGGCAATCTCTGAAGACAGCACGAGCGGGATCGTTTTGTTGATGCGTCGGATGATCTTTTTCGCCAGCTGTTCATGGGCCGGGTTCATGTGCGAAAAGAGAAACATTATGGCAATCGATTCGACCCCGGCCTTGATCAGTACTTTCGTTTGCTCTTCAACATCCTTCTGACGCAGCGGAATGACCTCGGCGCCGAACATGTCCAGCCTACCCTGCACCCCGACGATACGACTGCGCGGAATAACGGGATCTTCGTGATGGTGGGTCACGGTATGCAGCCGGTCGGTATAGGGATAACTGATCCAACCGCCTTCGCCCTTCTCCATCAGGAGGTAGTCTTCGAAGCCTTGGCTGACCATCAGGCCGACCTTGGCACCCGTCTTACTTAGCAACGTATTCAGCATGATCGTGCCCGCATACACGATCACGTCACTCTTGCCCAATGTTTCGTCGACGGAGCGGCTGTCGCTGGCAACGCCGTCCTTGATCGAGCTTAAGAAGCTTTGTGATTCATCTTGTTTGTTGGTCAGACTCTTCCCGACCAGAAACCGGCCCTGCGTGTCCACGATGACCGTATCAGTCAAGGTTCCGCCGGCGTCGAGGGCGATCCAGTATTTATCTCTACGAGTGCGCGGCCGTGTTGCAGCCATACATCCAGCTCCTCAATGCGTCATGCGAGTCAAACGAGAATCCCGAATCGTCTGGCTACGGCAGACATGACATGCCATGCTTCGGGCTCGCTCATACCAGTGTTTTTCAGGTTCAATCGCAAGGTCAACCAAAAGGTCCCGGGCTTAAACCCGCGTCATCCTTATCTTTCAAATTCAAATTATGCAACCTTTTCTGTATAAATTCGGGCACCTTTTTTTAGGATGTCTAAACCGGTCAATTTGATAAACAGTCCGGTGATGAACCGTCCGGCTGAAATACTCTGCTCTTCGCGGTCTTTACAAATTTCGGCAGCGACTGGAAAGGGCCGAAGGATTGCTATCAATACATCACCCATAATACGGCTGCTCTCGGCGGCCTGGTACAGATCACTGAATGCGGCTGTTTGACGATGAGGAGCAGATTTGTAAAAGATCGTGTATGGGACGGCAGGAGCGAGAAAATACCAAGCGGTTATCCCTCCTTTTGGAGCTCAGTCAGGCGTTCAGCACCCTGGCGGACTTAGAGGAGTTGCTGTCTGTCATTATAGCCAGAACAAATAGCGTTCTTGAGGCGGAAAGCTGCGCCGTTCTCCTCTTAGACAGTGAGCGCGATGAGCTGTATTTCCCGGTCATGGTCGATGTGAGCCGAGAGCGGGGTAAACGTTTTGACGCGATCCGCTTCCCCGCAGATCGGGGCATAGCAGGCTAGGTATTGAAAAATGAACAACCGCTCCTTGTCCCTGACGTGGCCCAGGATCCGCGCTTTTATGCAGACGTTGATAAACAGACCAAGGCACGTACGAGAGAGCTGCTGTGTGCCCCACTCCGAACGCGGTCTGGAACGATCGGCGTCGTTCAGCTCAGGAATAAGCTGAGAGAGTGTTTTACTCAGGAAGACCTCACCTTTCTGCACGCGCTGTCCGGCTCAATTGCGATTGCGATTGAGAACGCACGCTTATACCAACAGACGCGGCAATCAGCGGCACGCCTCAAGCAGGAGGTTGCAACGCTCCAGCGGGAAATCGCGCAGTCGCGACACTTTACTGAAATCCTCGGCAACAGCGCGGCGATACGGCGGGTTTTCAGCCTCATGGAGAGTGCGCTGCCGTCGTCGATTACGGTCCTGCTCCAAGGTGAGACCGGGACGGGCAAGGAGTTGGTTGCTCAGGCGATTCATCACAACGGCCCCCGCCAGGAGCGGCCTTTTGTCACTGTCAATTGCGGGGCTTTCCAAGACGCCCTGCTCGAAAGCGAACTGTTTGGGCATAGGAAAGGAGCGTTTACGGATGCGGTGGCGGATAAGGTTGGCCTATTTGAGGTTGCTGATGGTGGGACGATTTTTCTCGATGAGATCAGCGAAATGTCAGCCGCCCTGCAGGTGAAGCTCGTACGGGTACTGCAAGAGGGCGAGATCCGCCGCGTGGGGGACACACAGCTTCGGCATGTCGATGTACGGATCATTTCGGCGACAAACCGGGACCTCATCCAAGCCGTACGCCACAAACAGTCTCGTGAAGATTTATACTATCGTCTCAACGTTTTGGATATTCCTATCCCTCCACTCCGAGAGCCGCGAGAAGATATCCCCCTCCTGGTGACGCACCTGATCGGCCGCGGAGATGCTCCGCCAGCATCAGGGGAATGCGGTCCAAACGGCAAAAGTGCTGGGGATCAGTCGACAAATGTTACAAAAGAAAATTAAGGACTACGGACTGCGGTTACGGTAAAGCCTGCCGCCGAAACAGCCGATACTCTCGCCATGAGGTTGGTATCGCTGTTTTCCGTTTGCCCCTGGTCCTTGCTCTTGCGCTGCTGTGGACAGATCTCGTTCAGGCTGGAGCACTCTGGGAGTCGGCTGACGACAACGAGCCTGTGGTCGAGCTAGAAGCCATGGAAGAGCGGGCCATGGCCTGGGAAGCCGAGGGACCGTGTATCAAAGCGGCCTCTCTGCGTCGGTTCATCCGGAGTGATACTGTTCCGCAACTCAACGCAGCACAGCGCTATCTCAATACGATAGTCTCGGTTGCCCGAAAAAAAAGGTGAAGTGCCCACCTGGCTGTATGAGAATGAGTGGGCACGCCATAAGCGGGTCGCCGCAGGGCTGTATGCGAACGGCCCAGAACATCTATAACCCTCCACCACCGAAAGAGGGCGAAGAGAAGAAACCGGGGAAGAAAAAGAAAAAGAAGAAATAGTTCGGAGCGCTATTCGTCCCATAGCAACCCCATTGTTTCATACAATGCATTGATATTCTTCGTATTTTTCAGGGATCCAAAGCAGACTGGAAAGGGAGAAATATCTGGCACTCGCCAAAACCACTCGTCGCGTTTTATCTTTCAAGGTCTCGTGCAAAGTCTGGTGAATTTTTTTGGTGCCTGCGCGTCTGATTGGTGCCTGCGCGTCTGAATATATACGTGTAAGTCGTCCTTCCTCATCCCTCTAGCGGGGGAAGTTGCCCCCTTCCCCCGCTCTCCTTTAGCCTCTAAGTACGATTCTACAGCTCCGGATGCTGGGTATGCCACTCAGCGGCCTGCTCATAGGCATACGCAACCTGGCAGATGGTCTGCTCATCAAACGGCTTGCCGGCAATCTGGAACCCCACAGGCAGTCCGTCGCTATCAAACCCGCACGGCACCTGAATGGCCGGTAGGCCAGTGAAATTGAAAATCGGTGTGTAGACCGAAAAGTCAGAAGACACAATGCTCAATCCCGGTGACTCATCGGCAATCGGATTAATCTGGAAGCCCGACGTCGGAAGCATAAGCACGTCCACCTTCTTGTCCAGCGCGTTTAGCAAGTCGTCTCGCACCTGCGCTCGCACCTGTGCTCCCATGAGATACTGGGTGCCACTCACAAGCAGCCCATATGCGGCAAAAAGTTTTGCATGCGGATTATATTTGTCTCCACAGTTACGAATATTGTCCACATGAATAGTCGCACATTCGGCAAACAAGCCGGGCCATTCAATGGCCTGGAGCTGGGTGAGCGTAATAGACGGAACGTCGACGATTTCCGCTCCAAGATTCCCGAACTTTTTTACCGCTTCATGGTATGGGCCAAGTAGCTTAGGATCACAGTCGTCTTCATAGATCGAACGTAAGAGACCTATGCGGATGCCTGTGATGTCTCGGCCGAGCTTTGCGGTGAAGTCTGGAACGGGAATATTTGCTGAAGCAGGATCAAGCGGATCGTAGCCGGCACAGCCTTGCAGCATCAGGGCTGCGTCGGTAACCGTCCGGGTAAGAGGCCCAGTATGGTCGAGGCTCCACGACAGTGGATACACGCCTGCCCGACTCACCCGCCCATAGGTTGCTTTGAGCCCGACAATGCCACAGCACTGTGCCGGCCAACGAATCGAGCCGCCCGTGCACGAGCCCATGCCGGCGTAGGCCATGCCGGCGGCCGTAGAGGCTGCCGTGCCACTGCTCGAACCGCCCGCGTCGCGAGCAAGATTCCAGGGGTTATGGGTGGGTTTGTAATAGGACTGGTTTGTGGGAAATCCGTAGGCAAACTCATAGGTAGCCGTCTTCCCCAGGATCAGGGCTCCGGCTTCTTTGAGCTTGGCAACCGACGTACAGTCCTCTTCTGCCACATAGTTTTCCAACGCTTGTGAACCACACGTCGTCGGACCACACTCATAGATGTCCTTAATCCCAATCGGGACACCATGCAGCGGACCACGATAGTCGCCGCGCTGAATTTCGGCCTCGGCGTCCCGGGCGGCTACTAACACCTCGTCCTTGAAGACAATGTTGAAGGCATGCAGCTGGGGTTCGAGTTCGTCAATCCGAGCCAGCATGGCCTGAGTGATCTCGACGGGAGAGATGTCTTTCTTCTGGATTTTGCCTGATAGCTCAGAGATCGGCATATACGCGAGTTCTGGTGCGGTTGTCATTATGCGCCCCCTGTCTTGTCGAACGCTGTATCAACCCTATCCAGGGCATGGATAAGTAACGGTTCACTTTCCGGCATGCGCATGCCGGCGACAAGCGTGCGCGACTTGAGCATGCCTTCGACTATGCCTTGCCAGCGCAAGAGGTTTTCATACGGAACAACAAGTTGATCAAGCTCAGCGTCAGTGAGCTTAAGTTCCCATTCGGCCAGCTTGGCCGCAATAATCGCTTTTTTATCCATACGGTCCCCTTTATATCAGCTCCGTTTCAACACACGTAAACGCAGCCGCATTGACATTGATCACATCGTATTCGACTCCAACATTCCGAAAAAATGCATCCGTATTGGCTTGGTGACTCCTTCCCCCTACTCCTCAACCAGCCACTCGCGCTGCATGCGGTCAGGCCGGAGCCCCATGCGGCGTTGTCGTTCAGGGATAATTTGAAAACATGTGGAACGAATTGTGCCGAGGTCGGTGATGTGCCGATACTCGGCGGACTCCTGCCAGGACTGACAGTCTGTTGTCCTGTGCCAATAGCTGAGCAGGACATAGTGCTGGGGTGCTCGCTGCGGGGCAATCCCCGCTAACTGGGTAAACACATACGGCACGGCAGTACGCTCGCTCCAGACAGTTTCATACGGTCGGATACCAGCCTCAGCCAACTTCGAAAGCGCTGCTTGGATACGAGTACGTTCTTCTTGTGACAGCACAGTGTCGCGGCAGATCATGGTTTCACTCAAGATCTGTCCAGTTACGGATTCTCCTGGGGCGAGCAGGCGTCCCTTTCGAATATAATAGCCCGTCCACCACGTCGCGCGCGCGCTGTCCTGCACGTCGACATGCGCGCGATCTTTTTGCCACTGCTCCATATCTTCGAGCGTGTCGAACTTCGCGGTAAAGAACCACCACGGGCTACGCGGGATGGGGCCACCATAGGTTTCCCGGAACCCGGGTTGTTTGATCACATACGGCATAAATTCTTCGTGTCGTTTTGCATACCCTACGACCTGCTCAGGTCGTAGGCGGAAGCCGCCTTCCAATATATGCTGAGTTGGGGGTGGGTGCTCAGTCATGACTTCCTCTGCTGCCGTGCAAGAATATTTCCCTCTCTCTGCTCATATAAATTTTACGCTTGACACGCAACTCAAATGGGCTGACCATCCCAAGAAACGGAACTTTTCCGCGTCTCAACAGTTTACATGGACAGGATACAGAACAAGGAGGAAGCCCTCATGCGTAAGAAAACGGCCCTTGTTGTATTGACTCTCCTGATTGGTGCCACGTTTCTTTTTGTCCCGTCAACCGGCTGGACGTGGAGCGGGCATCACTATCGCCATCATTACGGCCATCACGGCCATTACTCCTATCCGCGCCATCGGGCGTATCGGCACCACTATCGGCATTATGATCGGCATGGCTATCGGCATTATGATCGTTATGACTACCGCCCCTACCGCCGGCATTACCGCGGCCATCATCGGCAGGATCATCATGGCCAGCATGATTACTTTTACCCAAGCTATCGCACGCATCGGTATTGGTACTGATTCTCTCCCGAACAGAAAGATTCGGCTCTTGCCTCTCCCTTCGTCCACGCTCCAGATGTTATGATCCTGCCTGTCTACGTCCCCCCCCAGAGCCCATCACCCCACAGTTTTACTATCCCCTCCTTGGAGGCCTCTTGGGAGGGGTGGCGCATAGCGCCGGGGTGGGTTTCTTGCGGTGCCTCGACACCTTTCTCCCGCCTGACCCTTGCACTGTCGACTCAGTCTAGGGAACCACTCGGCATGATAAGCTGCAACTTTTGCAAGATATCACGCCGAGGCGGGGTCGAGGATTGAGCGGGTAAGTATTATTAATCTGGATATTTTTTGTCATGATCGAGCCAATATTGGAATGGTCAAATGCTGCAAAAGTTGCAAGGTTTGTCCATTTTCAATAAGCAGCATATTATGAGCTGGGTGTCACACCTGAGGAGGAGCAACAAACATGAACCCAGATGAGTTAGATGAGTTACAATCGTATCGCCGCCAACACGTGCCGCTCTATAACGCGAACAAGATGAAGCTTGGCGTCTTTGGGATGAACGTGAGCTACGGCGGGACTATGACCTTCGCCGAGACCTCATTCAAACCCACCTACTCGCATAATCTGGAGATTGCCAAGAAGGCTGAAGCGCTCGGTTTGGAATTCCTCATCCCCTTTGGGCGCTGGAAAAGCCTGGGTGGGAAGAGCGATTACAACGGCGACTGTCTGGAGGTATACACTTGGGCCGCCGCAATCGCGGCGCAAACGGAGCGCATTATGATCTTTGCCACCTCCCACGTGCCGACGGTGCATCCGATTGTGTCGGCCAAGCAGGGGGCGACTATCGATCACATCTCCAACGGCCGCTGGGGCCTTAACGTTGTGTGTGGTTGGTACACGCCGGAAATGGAAATGTTTGGGGTGACCCAGATGGAGCACGACGACCGCTACCGTTACGCGGCTGAATGGCTGGAAGTAGTCAAGCGGCTGTGGACCGAGCAGCACTTTGAACACAGCGGAGAATTCTTTCGGGTTAAAGACGGGTATTTGCTCCCCAAACCCATCCAGAAACCTTACCCGGTCGTGGTCAATGCGGGAGCCTCGCCAGCGGGACGAGACTTTTCGGCCCGGCACGTTGATTTCAACTTCATCTCAGTAGCCACCTTGGAGAACGGCAAAGTCATTGCGGAAGACGTGCGTCGTCGTGCGCAGGAGTATAAGCGCGAGGTCGGGGTGCTGACGTATGGCTTCATCCTGTGTCGAGACACGGAGCGCGAAGCCCGGCAAGCGCTCGACTACATTCTGGAGAAAGGGGACTGGGACGCAGCAGCGAACATCATGCGAACGTTAGGCACGGAGAGTCAATCCTTTGGCAGCCAGATCAAGAAATTTGCTGCGCGCTGGATAGCAGGCTGGGGCGGATATCCCCTGGTGGGTACGCCTGAACAAATCGTAGACGAGATGCTCAAGCTCTCGGACATCGGGGTTGAGGGGATCGCCCTCATTGGCCACGATTATCTGGAGGAGCTGGACTACTTAGGTGAGAGAGTGCTGCCCTTGATGCGTCAAGCTGGGTTACGGGTATAGTACACGTCTAGCCAAGCCAGCCACCCCAGTACGCCGTACTGCCGTCCGCTTGCGGCTTGGTGTGAACCTGAGAAGCCCCGGTGTGGGCGGCAAACGGTGACCGGGCGGTTAGGCCACTAGAGCCGCAACGTCTTCTTCGGCGCCTTGCTCAGTGTCGATTCAGCCTAGGGAACCACTTGGCGTGATATTCTACAACTTCGTCAAAACATCACGCCAAGACGGGGCCGAGGATTGAGAGGGGAAGTGTGTCACTCTGGATGTTTTTTGTCATGAATAAAGAGCAGCCGTACCCGAAAACAGGCCATGACTTCACCCAGCAACCAGATCATTCCATTCGTCGAGCAGGGCGCTATCCCGACGGAGAAGATAGTCGACGCCCTGACCGCGGCAAAGATCACCCCCGATGGCCAGGCCTGGCGAACCTTTATTGATCATCTCCTACTTTGGCTGGGTGGCCTGGCCCTGGCTTTTGCCGCCATGTTCTTTGTTGCTTACAACTGGAACGACATTGGACGTTTTGCCAAGTTCGGCTTGGTCGAGGTGCTGATGGTCCTGGCGATCATTGCTTACTGGAAACTAGGTGAGCACCAGGTCGCAGGCAAGGTGTCGTTGCTCATGGCGACGATCTTCCTTGGTGTCTTGCTGGCCCTGTAGGGCCAGCCCTATCAGACCAGGGCTGATGCCTGCCAGTTGCTGGCCGCCAGGCGATAGGTCCGCTTCAAAGTGGCCACCTCAAAGACGCCTTGGAGCAAGGCCACGGTCAGGACTTCGGCAGCGCTGAAGCGGGGGCATGCGTGCGGCGCCACTGCAGGCTGGGCGTGGAAGAAATCGTCCACAAAACAGGAGATTATGGTCATCTGGTCCTCTATGGTGTCGAGCATGGGTCGTCGTCCTTTGATGGCAGTAGAGGCGAGTCGGATCACTCAATTCTACACTCTGCCTCTGGACTGACGACCCTCCTCGGTCAACTCAGGACTGAGGGCTACTTACCGAAGCGTTCTTCCGGGGGCTACTCATAATTGGCCGGATTGACCAGACCGCATTGACAAGGAGTCTGCCCTTCCTATAGGGGAATGAGCTATGGATGTGAACGATGTGTGGCAAGCGCTTTTCCGGTGGATCCATCTCTTAGCAGGCATTACCTGGGTCGGCCTACTGTACTACTTCAATTTAATCAACGCCCACTTCCAAGGCGCACTCGAAGCGGAAGTCCGGAAACAGGTGGTGCCGCAACTCATGCCGCGCACGCTGTGGTGGTTCCGCTGGGGAGCCATGTTTACCTTTCTATCCGGTCTGTTGCTGATCCTGTGGAAGTATTTTCTCCTCGGCAGCGGCTTTACCGGCGATGCCGGTTTATTTGGGTCGAGCGCGGGACTGTGGATTACCATGGGTGCGCTGTTCGGAACGATTATGTGGTTCAATGTCTGGTTCATCATTTGGCCGGCCCAGCAACAGATTATTACTGCAATAGTGAAGGGTGAAGCTCCAGACCCAGCGTTGCCTAAGAAGGCCCTGCTGGCTTCTCGAGCGAATACGTTTCTGTCCGTGCCCATGCTCTTCGGCATGATAGCCGGAGCCGGGCATTACCCGTCGATTACTTTTGGACCGCTGTGGCTGATTATCGTACTGGGGCTCGGCTTTGGTCTGTCGTATCACATGATCTTTCAGATTGGTGGCAAGGTTGCCAAGGAATGGCCGGTGGATTAGTACCGGACTCTTTATTTTTCGTAAAATAAGAGTAGGAGCGGTTTATGACCCGCCCCTCTCGTCTCTCTAGCCTGCCGTAAACGTCAGCTTGACCGTCCCTTCGCCTTTGGCTGAAAGGGAAACTTTCTGCGGCTGCACCCCAAAGCGTTCGTGCCAGGCTTCGAGTGCGTACTCACCTGGCGGGACATTGTTGAGAGTAAAAGATCCATCTTCGCCATTCAGCGCAAAATAGGGGTGATCGAACACGCGGACATATCCACGCATCCAGCCGTGGATGTCACATTTGACCTCAATACCGGTTTCTTCCGCGGCGACGCTCATCGTGCGTGAGGCGCCCTTGAGACCCGGACTGAAATTCCACCGCGAGGAATTGGCGGGCAGTCCGTGCACATTGTGGGCCGTGGGGTCACTGTTGAGGAAGCGGATCGGTTGATCGACTTGGACCGCCATCACGTGGGGAAGAAAGACGCAGCCCTTTTGGTCGTTCTGTACCGGCTGTTCAGGAACAGTAAAAACACGGTCGCCGAGTCCGTTTTTGATATACACCAGCGCGTTTTGGAGTTTGCCGTTTGTGACGAGCACATCGCTGGCATACGCCGTGCCTTCATGTTGCGCTGCACACTCGGACCAGCCACCGAGTTGGAGAACGCCTTGCTCTGGCACTGGTCCTTCAAAGTGTATGGTTCCAGATATCGTTCCTACCGTGGCCATATCGAGCGGGGCGGGCTGGCGTGGCGGTTTTGACAGACCCGATTCGCCACAGGCAGGGAGGAGGACGGTAAGACTGAGACTAACCTAGGGGACTGACTGCTGTCGAGGGATACCTCTATACTGGCTGCTGTCGCCCCTGTCACGCCTGGAGAATAGCCTGCACCCGTGGCCATTCCTGCGGCACCATGGTGTTATACAGCTCGAAATAGGCCGGACTCTCCCATGTAGTCATAGCGGTTCGATAACTTGGCCGTGCTTTGACCCGCTCGTATCAGCCGCGCAGGCGCGGTAGGCTGTCCAGCATGCCGAGCAAGTGGAGATGTTCAAACCGGGTCAAATTGCTCGCCTTTACGCAATCTTAGATGGATGCTCTTCCACTCCAGGTTCTTCTCAGCCGAGGTCAAACGTACCTTTTGGGAACAGGTGGACATTTCGTTATGATGGAGTGTGAGCATGAGTTTTCTCCTCTGTTTGGAAGGGACATATTGTACCGGACCAAGCCCCTAAAGCCCACTCCTCTTGATCTCAGGCTCCCTTCCAGCCTCTTCCGGCCTCTTGCATGTCAGGGGGGTAAGCTCTAAAAGAGACCGAACGTTCATTCATATCCTGCAGACTTTGCAGATTCGGCAGACTCGGCATTTGGGGGGATCTTAAAGTGCAAACGAGAAACTACGAATTTCTAGACGCCCTTATTGTCATTTGCGTAGTCAGCATGCTGGCTACGCTGCCGCTCAGCGTTTCCGCCCAGGAGGAAGACCAAAAACTGCTGGACGGTTTTCTTCCCTACCGCAATGGCAGTCCGCAGGTTGACGGGATTACGCCCGGCATGACCATTACCAAAGAGAATGTCCAGGTCGCAGCAAAGGTGCTGCCGCCGGAGATTGTACGCGTTGTCCAAGCCGGAGATTTCGAGATTACGGTGCAGGCAACAACAGACTTTCCCATCCTTGACGACTATAGGCAGGCCTCAATCGAGCACGCGGGTCAGGTCCAAATCGGCGCGGATGGCGAACTCCAGAACTACACCGTTGGCCAGCCCTTTCCCCTGATTGATCCTGCTGACCCGCAAGCCGGGCTCAAAGCCGCCTGGAATTTTCGTCTCCGCTATATGGGCGATACGATGGTGACCCAAGGCGTACTGCGTACGGTCAATAGTTCCGGCAATACCGAACGTGCGGTGGACACCCGCTATATACGCAAATACGGCATGTACCGCACCAATCCCGACCTCAACGTCCCGAAGTGGGCAAAAGAAGGCACCTGGTGGCGAGAGCACTCGATTGTCCTGAGCCCGCAAGATCTTGAGGGCGCTCAGCGTCTCACCTTTCACTATGCAGCGGATACGGCAAACCAGAAGAGCTGGGCGTATGATCCGCAGAGTCGCCGCACACGCAGCATCGTGGTGAATCCCCTCGCATCCTCGTTTGAGGCAAACTTCTTAGTAGAAGATCACGCCGGCTTTCAGGGCTATATGCGCGACTTCACCTGGAAGTACATCGGCGAACAGGTGGCGCTGGTCCCAGGGTTCATAGGCGGAACGCCGCCCGAGTACGGGGGCAAGGGCGGCTGGTATCCACAGTCCCCGTGGGAGTTGCGTACAGTCGTGGTGCTCGAAGCAACCCCGAACGATTCTGGCCACCCATACGGCAGGCGTCGCTTTTACATTGACCGACAGATCTATTCAGCCCTGTGTCTCTTTGTGTATGACCGCGAGGGGAATCACTGGCGGACGCTCTTTCACACGTTTGGAGACCCGGCTGCGGATCCCGACAATGCGCATGTGAAAGGCACCCATCTGCACTTAGGCAATGTGTGGATAGACTATAAGAGCAATACGGCCGCGCTCTGGACTGCAGACAGAATCTTGTTGAACAAACCACTGAAGCCGCGGACATTTACGGTCAAACAAATGGTGCGGTTGGGCAAGTGAGAGGTCTCTCTCACCTGATGCCTCATGACTGAGCCGCACACAAAAACGGGAGCGAGGCCGGCCTGGTTTCTTTTTTTCGCCGTCTTATTCCTTGAGTCTGCCCTTGTAGGGCCCGGCCTCGTATCGGCGCGTTTTCTGGACGAAGCGCAAACCCTACGTTTTAACGGGCGCGTATACAACCGGACGGCCATGGCAGTTGAGAAGGCAGCCAAGAATACGCGCCTCCAGACCCCGTATAACTCGTTCAATATGTTGCAGAACCGCACGTTCCTGCAACTCGAACTCCGCCACGATTTACTAGACCTGATTGAGGGCAGCTACCAGGGACGTCTCAGTTTTCTGGCCCCGCTGCTGCAACCTCTCCAGTGGCTGCAGCTTGAAGATATGAGCTATTTCATGACCTATCGGGGCGAGTACGATGGAGTCTGGGATTACGGCCCGGATGTGTATAGCGAACGGTTTCCGCTGCTTTCCAACTGCGCTCCTGCCAGTAAACAAAAACGGACCAGTCCACGTCAGTTTACAAATTGCTCACGCTTAAACCCCCGGCGCACTTTGCGCAAACGCCATCGGCTGTTTGAGGCCTATGTCGACCTGTCTTGGGAGTCCTTATTTTTACGCATTGGGCGTCAAAATCTGTCCTGGGGCGAGACCGACGCGTTCCGCCTGCTGGATCAGATCAATCCTCTGGACGACAGCTTTGGCGGCTTTCTTGTGTCCTTGGATGATCGGCGGGTGCCGCTGGATATGATTCGGGCCGTATATAGCTTTGAGGATATTGGCCCTTTCTCCGAGTTCAACATCGAAGGCTACGGAGCCTTTGACAAGAATATTTCGAGCCCCGTTCCAGCTGGCTCCCCGTGGTCGGCCCCCAATCCACTCGGGCTGAGTAGTGTGGTCAAGAAGCCCGCTCAGAACTTCAAAGACACCCGGGGTGGCTTTCGCCTCACAGCCAGAGCCGGTGATCTCACCCTGTCGGCTGCGCATTACTACACGTTTATCGACACGCCCGAGGTACGGATTGTGACCCCTAGGAGTAACTCACCGATTAACCTGGCCGAGTTTGACCAGGCGGTCAACGATGGACAGACGTCCCAGTATATTCTGGATCATTTCCAGGCCAACGTGCTGTACCCGAAAATTGCAATCTCAGGACTGACCGCCTCTTTCCCTATCCCGAGCCTGTTTGCCATTATCCGTAGTGAGGCCGCCGTTTTCTGGGATGAGCCGTTTTTTAAGAATTTCGGGCCAAACATTCTCCTCGGACCAGTCGAGACAGATGGCCAGATCACTCCCGGTTACAGACAAGTTGGAGTGGATCCGGTGACGGGCTCACCCTTATTGGCCTACGAAAACGATATTGCTCACTCGCACGTGGTCCGCTGGGTATTGGGCGTGGATGTGAACCGTTATATTCGTGTCCTCAATCCTCAGCGGTCCTTTATTATTAGTGCCCAGATGTTTGGCACCCATATCGTCGACTTTAATGATACCTCGCTGGAGTCGGTTGGGCCGTACGACTTCGGCCATTTTTCGGTCCCGGTCAGCGACCCGAACCGCCAGAACCGAACTTTGGTCAATATCGATCAGCACCAATTCGTGAACACGTTCAGCATCTCAACATCCTTCCGGTCCGGGGTGATCAAACCTCAGCTCGTCTATTTCTACGACTGGCAGGGATCCTGGCTGGTCCAGCCGGGCATAACACTTACGCGCGATCCTTTCCGACTGACGCTGCAGTACAACTACCTGGATGGGCAATATAACGGCATTGGCTTCTTGCGTGACCGGGATAATCTGATCGCCCAGCTTGAGATGGTGTTCTAGGGAACCGCCGAAGGCACGCAATGGCCCAGACCGTAGGTCGGGTTAGCGAAGCGTAACCCGACCTCACATTATGATCGCAGCACTGCGATAAGCGCATCTTCCGCCAGCGTCTGCTGTTCCCCAGTCGCCAGGTTTTTCAAAGTATAGATTTGGCGTTCGACCTCGTCAGGCCCAAGAATCAGGACGTAGGGAATCTGCAGACTATCAGCTGCAGAGATCTGGCGGCCGAGCTCAACCTCGTCTCGCCGCAGCTTACGGACAATCTGTCCCGTGCTGTAGTGCTTCGTGGGCATCCTGCCTCCTTTCCCCACGCCCGAGATCCTACCGCTCAGGCTGGGTCTGTTTCAGGGGGGCAGGTCAGCACGGCTTTGCCCGACACTAGGAGCGTGAGCCGCTGGTTGCTCGCGGTCGCGGTCGGTCTCAGCATCACGTGGGCCGGCGAACAAGGGAGGGCTCCGATCAACGTGGAGCCGCGCATCCAAGAAACGATCGACCTCATGGCGGGCTTCGCCGAGCGCACCGGTCTCGCCCCCGACCGCCCTCCGGAGCGGTATCTGTGGACTGATGCCTTTGCGGTCTGCAACTACCTCGCCTTGGCGGACGCAACAGGAGACGACCGTTACGAGCGCCTCGCGGAGATCAGGCAAGGTCGAAGCGATCAAGATTCATCACCTTGTCCCACGCGGACACGAAGTTACGCACGAAGGCCTGCTGCGAGTCGTCACACGCGTAGACCTCTGCGATCGCTCGGAGCTGCGAGTTCGAACCGAAGACGAGGTCTACGCGGGTGCCGGTCCACTTGAGCTCGCCCGTCCCTCGATCGTGTCCCTCGAACACGTCCTCGGATGAAGAGGACGCCTGCCACGTCGTGTTCATGTCGAGCAGGTTCACGAAGAAGTCCTGGGTCAACGTCCCGGGCCGGTTTGTGAAGACGCCGTGTTCGGACTGCCCAACGTTTGCATTCAGGACGCGCATGCCGCCGACGAGCACCGTCATCTCCGGGGCGGTCAGCGTCAGCAGGTGCGCCCGATCCACCAAGAGCTCCTCCGCCGGTATCTTGTTTCCGATTCGGAGGTAGTTGCGGAACCCATCCGCGGTCGGTTCGAGTACGGCAAAGGAGTCCACGTCGGTTTGCTCCTGCACCGCGTCCGTGCGCCCCGGCGAGAAGGGAACCTGCACGTCGTGCCCGGCGTTCTTCGCAGCTTGCTCGACGGCCGCGCACCCGCCCAGAACGATCACATCGGCGAGCGAGACCCACTTCCCGTCGGACTGGGAGCTGTTGAACTCCGTTTGGATCTGCTCCAGCGTCTGCAGCACCTTCCCCAGCTCGGCCGGGTTGTTCACGTCCCAATCTTTCTGCGGCGCGAGGCGGATGCGCGCCCCATTCGCCCCGCCGCGTTTGTCGGTGCCGCGGAACGTCGCCGCCGACGCCCAGGCGGTCGAAACCAGTTGGGAAACGGACAATCCCGATGCGAGGACTTTAGCCTTGAGGTCCGCGATGTCCTGCTCCCCGATGACTTCATGAGTGACTTCGGGGACGGGGTCTTGCCACAACTGCGGCTCCGCAGGCACCAACGGGCCGAGACACCGCGTGACGGGCCCCATGTCGCGGTGCGTCAGCTTGTACCACGCCCTGGCGAAGGCGTCTGCGAACTCATCCGGGTGCTCGTAGAAACGCCTCGAAATCGGCTCGTAGATCGGGTCCATCCTCAGTGACAGGTCCGTCGTCAGCATGGTGGGGGGATGCGTCTTCGACGGATCGTGAGCATCCGGGACGGTGCCCTGCGCAGATGTGTCCGTGGGCGTCCACTGCGCCGCACCGGCAGGACTCTTCGTCTGCTCCCACTCGTAGCCGAAAAGGTTCTCGAAGTAGTTGTTGTCCCACTGCGCCGGCTCAGTGGTCCATGCGCCTTCCAACCCGCTCGAGATGGTGTCGACGCCTTTGCCGCTGCCAAAGGTGCTTGTCCAGCCAAGGCCTTGCTCCTCGATGCCGGCACCTTCGGGCTCGCGACCTTTGTGCTCCTCCGGGGCAGCACCGTGGGTTTTGCCGAACGTATGTCCGCCGGCGATCAGGGCAACCGTCTCCTCGTCGTTCATCGCCATGCGAAGAAAGGTCTCTCGAATGTCGACGCCTGCGGCGACCGGATCCGGGTTCCCGTTCGGCCCCTCCGGATTTACGTAGATCAGGCCCATTTGAACGGCGCCGAGAGGCTTATCGAGATCCCTGTCGCCGCTGTAGCGCTCGTCTCCAAGCCACGTGCTCTCTGGCCCCCAGTAGACGTCCTCTTCGGGCTCCCAGACGTCCTCGCGGCCGCCGGCGAAACCAAAGGTCTTGAATCCCATCGACTCCAGGGCGCGGTTGCCGGCGAAGATCATCAGGTCGGCCCACGAGATTTTCCGGCCGTACTTCTGCTTGACCGGCCAGAGCAACCGGCGCGCCTTGTCGAGGTTTACGTTGTCGGGCCAACTGTTGAGGGGCGCGAAGCGTTGCGTGCC
>CAXXHG010000036.1:0-137829 GCA_963666315.2 Binatia bacterium | reverse complement strand
GGGCTGAAGCTGCGGCAGTCGATGTCGACACCTTCGTGTCCGATGTCTTTAAGCTCTCGTCTGGCCACGGAGTTGATGCGACCCTGATCACGGCAGAGACACCAAGCCATCAACCCGTTGAATTGGCTGGAAAGATTACGCGAGAGCGGGGAATTGTTGTGGCAGTGGGAACGGTTGGGCTGCAGATTCCACGTCCTGCCTACTATGAGAAAGAGATTGACTTCCGGATATCCCGTTCCTATGGCCCCGGCCGGTACGACCCTGAGTATGAAGAAAAAGGCCATGATTACCCCATCGGCTATGTCCGTTGGACGGAAAACCGGAACATGCAGGCATTTGCGCAGCTCCTCGGAGCGGGGAAAGTCGATGTCAAATCCTGCATTACGCATCGCTTTCCGATAGACAATGCACCTGAAGCTTACAAGCTCATTACTGCCAAAGATGGCGAGTCCTTTCTTGGGGTTGTGATCTCTTATCCTTCCTTCATGACCTCAAGGACTTCTACGACTTCCACAAAAAGTCCGGCATCTCCCTCCGAATTGATCCGACGTGTTGACCTCCTAAGCCAACCTCCTGCTGCGTTGTCGCTAGGGAGTCCTGAGCGGCGGGCGAGTGTTGCCGTCGGCCTGCTTGGGGCAGGAAACTTCGCGACTGCGACCTTGATCCCGGCGATGAAAAAAGTTCCAGGCCTCGATTGTATTGGGGTCTGCGCTGCTTCTGGTCTGAGCGCTCGACATGCCGGTGACAAATTTGGATTTCGCTACTGTACGACAGATGAGAACGAGATTCTCGACGACTCTGAGGTTAGGGTGGTCGTCATTGCCACCCGCCACCATCTCCATGCCCGTCAGGTACTGGCCGCGCTCAAGGCCGGCAAACATATATTCTGTGAAAAGCCGCTGTGCTTAAACGAACAAGAATTGGCGCAGATCGTTCAAGCGTATGCCATTTTGCGGTCAGATGAAGACACCCAGGAGTTACAGAATGGCACGGAGAGTGATGGGCAGCCGCTCCTCGTCAGCCCGCAGTCTCTCATCCTTATGGTGGGGTACAACCGACGCTTTGCTCCAATGGCAGGCCAGTTGAAGGACTTTTGTTCCGAAATCAAGGAGCCATTGGTTATGCACTATCGAATCAATGCCGGCTATATTCCACCCAACCACTGGGTCCACGACCCTGCCCAGGGCGGTGGCCGAATCATTGGTGAGGTGTGCCACTTTGTTGATTTTCTGTCTTTTCTCACTGACGCCGTGCCCGTCCGCGTGCATGCCTGGGCAACCCCAAACAACGGCCGTTACCAAGATGATAACGTGACGGCGAGTCTTGAATTTGAGAACGGCTCAGTCGGGACGATTACGTATGTCGCCAATGGTGATAGCTCGGTTCCAAAGGAGCGCATCGAAGTCTTCGGTGGTGGCAGGGTAGCCCTGCTTGATGATTTTCGCCGCCTTGAATTAGTCCGCCATGGCCGTAAGAAAGTCTTCACGTCCCGTCTCCGTCAAGACAAAGGTCATCGCGGGGAGTGGGTAGCCTTTCTCTCGGCGGTGCACAATGAGGGACCACTCCCTATCTCCTTTGCGTCCCTTACGACCACGACGCTCTCTACATTTGCTATGTTGGAATCCCTCAAAACAGGACTGTCGGTAGCAGTGAATCCGAACAGGAAAGGAGAAGTCGAGGCGGCTCGAGAAGGAGAAGAAAGGGCGGCTCTTGCGGATTAAGCAGCTCGCGCGAGTACGTTTATTCCTGTGGACCCTGCGCTATCTCACGGCTGCGCAGATGTTTCACCGGAGCCGGCGCCTGCTGCGCCGGCGCTGGTGGAAGCTGATTGGAAGTCGGGCTTTTCCCCCGGTGCACTGGCAGCTTGCTGACCCGTGTCCTCTTTATGCGGGATTACTCGAAATCAAGCTCAGCGGGCCTTGGGGAGAAGAGTGTTCGCTGGCGCTTGAACGGGCCGAGGCTGTTGCTCAGCAGCGCTTTTGCTTTTTGAACCAGCTGGAGGAATTTCCGCATCGACTCGGCTGGCACGATCCAGGCCTGAGCCAACTCTGGCGTTATCATCTCCACTATTTTGGCTATACGCAGGATCTATTCATTTGGGCTGCAACTGGGCAAGAGCTTGCCGCTTACACCACTTTTCGGAAACTGGTTCGGGCGTGGATACAGGAGAACCCAGCTTGTGAAGGAGATGGCTGGCATCCGTATACGATTTCTTTGCGGATAGTGAATTGGCTCCATGCCGCGTTCGCCTTCAAGCCTCAGTTGCGGGCTGACGAACCTTTTCGTCAGCATTTCCTCACTAGCCTCTATCAGCAAGCCCAAGTCCTGGCTGCCGACTTGGAGTTTGATGTGCGTGGTAATCATCTCTTGGAGAATATCCGGGCGCTCTTCTGGGTGGGTCTCACCTTTGATGGAGCGGAGCCGCAGGGCTGGTTTCGAAAGGCATCGTGCCTCCTGCAGCAAGAGTTGGCTGAACAGGTGCTTACGGATGGTGGCCATTTTGAACGTAATCCGGGCTATCACGTGGTCGTGTTAAAGGACTGTATCGAGATTGCCTTGTGGCTGAGACGGAATAAGAAACCGGTGCCTGGGTGGCTCGATAACAGTTTGCACCGTATGCTGGACTACCTGAGTGCCCTTCTACCGCCGGATGGGCACTTGCCCCTCCTCAAAGATACGGCCTGGGATGCCATCCCGGCTCCCCACGATGTCCTCGCAGCCGGAGCCTTATACTCCGACGAGCCGGCATATAAACGGACAGACTCCTTTGGTCTCTATCCTTTCCTCCTCTTTGGCCTGGCTGGGTGGGAAAAATTTCGACATTGGGGCGTCCCTCAGGCACCTGGCCGGTGTCAGGCCTTTCCTACTAGCGGGTATTATATTCTTCAAGACGCGGCGCGCAGTGAATATTTGATTTTCGATGCGGGTCGACCCTGTCCAGATTACTTACCCGCTCACGCCCACGCTGATTTGCTGTCCTACGAATTGGTGATTGATAATCAGCGTATCGTGGTCGATTCCGGTGTGTATGAGTATACGGCTGGCCCCTGGCGGGAGTACTTTCGCTCGACGCGGGCGCACAATACTGTGGAAGTGGCACAGGAAAATCAGTCGGAGGTCTGGAGTAGCTTCCGAGTCGCGCGTCGGGCGCAGCCAGGGGCCGTTGTCTGGCAGCCGACAGATGCGTATACCCTATTGCAGGCTGAACACGACGGTTACCAGCGTTTAGCCGTAGCGGTGACGCATCGACGTACGGTGATATGGAAAAAGGGATATTTTTGGCTCATTGTTGATGACCTGCAGGGCGACGGTCGGACAACCGTTGCTAGCCATGTGCATCTTCATCCGACCCTGACCTTAGAGGTAAAAGACGAGGCACACTGGCGGATACAAGGCTGCTCTTCTCCGCTGTGGCTGACAGCATTCGGCCATCAGGACTCTGCCATAACACAAGGACAGCTGGATGCTAGGCGTCAGGGATGGTATTCGGAAAGATTCGGGCAACGGCAAGCCAATACGGTTTTGACGCTCTATCAAGACTCATCGCTTCCCATTTGTTATGGTTATTTGATATCGAGACATGCCGCGACGGCCGTGCAGATTATCCCTGCCTCTGCTGAGCTGAAAATCATCGTGACCACCGAACAACACGAACAGGTGCTGCATCTCTCTCGCCACACATGAACCTGACTCTTCATGAATATTGCGTATTATTCTCATTATTTTACCCCGGAAATTGGCGCTCCGTCTGCCCGGATTTACGATTTTGCCCAACAGTGGTTAGCGCTGGACCATTCAGTCCAAGTTGTGACCTGCTTTCCCAATCATCCTACCGGAACCGTGTATCCAGGCTATAAACGCGGATTCTACATGTACGAGGAGTTAGATGGTATTGGCGTCCACCGTCATTGGACCTATATCGCTCCAAACTCAGGGATGGCCAAAAAGACGCTGGGGCATCTCTCGTATTTCCCTGCCTCCCTTTTCCTGAGCAATCGACGCCTGTGCACTCCAGATGTAGTGATTGGCACCTCGCCGACCTTATTTGCAGCAATGGCAGCCGCAGCTGCTGGGTGGCGTTACCGGCGACCCTTCATTATGGAGGTACGTGATCTGTGGCCGGCGATTTTTGTGGAACTAGGAATATTGCGGAACCGCCATCTTATTCAGTGGCTCGAGCGCTGGGAGTTAGGCCTCTACCGTCAGGCCACCCGTGTCGTTACGGTCACGGAAGCCTTTCGTCGTAACTTAATAAACCGCGGCGTGCCAGCGGAAAAAGTCTGGACAGTCCCCAATGGGGCGGATGTGGAATTTTGGCAACCAATACAGCCGCCGCCTCAGCTAGCCCAACGGCTCGGGTTAGAGGGCAAGTTCGTCGTGCTCTATATTGGTGCCCACGGGATTTCTCATGCCTTGGGAGGGATACTAGAGAGTGCCCGGCGACTGCGCGAGCACTCGGATATTCGTTTCCTTTTTGTTGGGGAAGGGGCCGAGAAGGTCTCCCTCATTCAGCAGGCGCAGCAAGCGCAATTGGAGAATGTTCAGTTCCTTGACCCTGTCGCAAAGCCCGCAGTTAAAGAGTTCTACGCGCTGGCTGATGTCTGTCTGGTCCCTTTGCGCAATATTCCGCTCTTCGAAACGTTTCTTCCCTCGAAAATGTTCGAGATCATGGCCATGGCCCGGCCTATCGTTGGCAGCGTGCGGGGAGAGCCTGCGAGTATTTTGCAGCGGTCTGGAGGGGCAGTCGTGGTAGGGCCTGAGGATAGCGAGGCCATTGCCCACGCATTGCTGCATCTGTATACCCATCAAGATCAGGCGCGTGCCCTGGGACGACGAGGTCGTCAGTTTGTTGTCGAACAGTATTCACGTCGTTCCCTTGCTGCTACATACATGGATGCCCTGCGGGAAGCGGTTGCGGCGTATGGTGACAGCAGCCGATGAGGATTTTGGTCACTGGAGCGACCGGCTTTACGGGTTCATACGTTGTGCCGCTCCTCTTACAGCAGCAGGCGCAAATCTGTTGTCTGGTTCGGGAGTCGAGCGACACAAGCGTTCTTCCTGCTGAGCGCATAGAATTCGTCTATGGCGACCTGAACAACCCCGTCGTTGTGGAGCAGGCTCTTCAAGAGATTGATGTTCTTGTCCATATTGCTTCACTTGGATCTGGTCATGCTAGAGAGATAGTCAATGCTGCTGTGGGCGCGCGGGTGCAACGGGCAATCTTTGTGAGCACGACCGCAATCTTTACCTCCCTTGATGCTCCTAGCAAATCAGTCCGGCTGGCAGCGGAAGCCTACATTCGTCGGAGTGGTCTTGCCTACACGATCCTGCGGCCAACGATGATTTACGGCAGCATCCGAGATCGCAATATGTGTCGCCTGATCCGTTATCTGAAGCGGTGGCCGGTGATTCCCATCTTCGGCTCTGGAGAATACCTACAGCAGCCGGTGTATGTCGAGGATGTCGCGGCTGCCGTTCTTCAAGCGATATCGACGGACGGGACTATTGGGCAAGCCTATAATATCCCTGGAGCGACGGCACTGACGTATAATCAGGTCATTGATACCATCGGTAAACTCCTTGGCGGGCCAGTATGGAAGATCCACGTACCGATGGCACCCATAGTGACAGGGCTGCGGGCAGTGGAACGACTTGCTTTCCCGTTGCCAATCAAAGCTGAACAAATCCAACGCATGAATGAAGATAAAGCGTTTAGCTGGGAGGAGAGCAAACGGGATTTTGGCTATCAGCCGCACTCCTTTGCCGAAGGGATTCGGCTGGAGCTAGGGCAAATGGGGTTGATGTGATCTATGCGATAAGGGGAAGCAGCGTGGCTGTTGGCTCTTATCGAGCGGTGATCGGCTGCCTAGGGCTGTTTTTCTTGCTACCCCTGGTTTTGCTGCTTACGGCCCAATGGTGGCTTCCTGGAATCGGGTATTGGCTTGCGGTGTCGCCTCAAGCGAGACCTGCGGACGCCATCGTCGTGCTCGGTGGAGGTGGCCCCCAGCGTCTGACGCACGGGATTAGCTTATACAAAAAAGGCCTTGCGCCGGAATTGTGGCATACGGGAGATGGGGCGTTCGCTGCGCGGACCACTTTTACCGAGGCTCAGTTCGCCTACCAATTTGCTCTGGCGGAGGGGATTCCGGCGGAGGCCGTCCATTTGTTGAAAACGACCAGCACCTGGGAGGACGGGCGGCAGATAGCCACAACCGTACACCAAAAAGGTCTCCGCCGGCTCCTGATTGTCACCAACTGGTCCCATAGCCGCCGGGCGCTGTGCGTGATTCGTCAGCATCTGGCTGGTAGTGGGGTGAGCGTGTATTATGACCCTCCCCCAGTCTGGAGCTCTCGACCTGATAACTGGTGGCAACACGAGGGTGGTTTGGTAGAGGTGATCAATGAACTGATCAAGTTCGGTTTCTACTGGTGGCGGCATGGCTTGGCTCCTTGGTCGTGTTAGTGTCTGATCGACAGCGAGTGGCAGAAAGAAGATGATGTGGCAAACAGCAGGACTGGCCTTTATCACATTGATGCTCGGCTATCTCGCGGTTAGCGGCTTACGTCGCTGGGCAGAGCGCCGGCAGATCCTCGACATCCCGACCGAACGAAGCTCTCATGTACAGCCTATACCTCGGGGAGGTGGCATTGCTATATGCACGATCACCTTGATCGGCTTGATCGCCTATCAGTTCCTCGATCTCGATTGGTCCTGGTCGGTGCTCCTGGCGTATAGTATTGGGGCAAGCTTGATCGCTGGGGTCAGTTGGCGAGATGATCTGCATTCACTGACCAACTGGGTGCGTTTTACCGCTCATAGCGTGGGTGCTCTTGTGGCAATATTAGGTGTTGGAACCTGGCACCTCGTTAGCCTTCCCTGGATGGGCGAGTTTTACCTCGGCGGGTGGGGATGGATCGTCACCTTTCTTTGGATTGTGGGACTGACAAACGCCTACAATTTCATGGATGGTATAGATGGGCTCGCTGCTGGCCAGGCGGTCGTCGCCGGCTTCGGTTGGGCTGTAGTCGGATGGCTGGCCAGCCTATCGTTCGTGAGTATCGTGGGCCTGCTGCTCGCAGCGAGCAGTCTGGGTTTTCTAGGGCACAACTGGCCACCAGCGCGTATCTTCATGGGCGATGTCGGCAGCGCTTTTCTCGGCTACTCCTTTGCTTTTCTCCCTGTTGTCGCGGCTCGGGCGGAGCCTGCCTTGGCCGTCGTCGGCGTGCTGTTGCTATGGCCTTTTCTGTTTGACACCATGTTTACTTTTCTGCGACGTTTGTACCATCGCGAGAACGTTTTTGCGGCGCACCGCTCGCATCTGTATCAACGGTTGGTTATCGCCGGCGCGACACATCGTGGTGTGACCCTGTGCTATCTCGTTCTCGCCCTCTTTGGTGTTGCGCTTGCGTTGCTGTGGGTGATGCAGGTGAGGGGAAGTAGCATGGCTATTCTTCTCCTGCTCCCATTGCTGAGTTTCACGCTTTGGTCCGCTGTTGTTCGTCGGGAACGCCAAGGTGTTGTCGGGGATGTTTCTTGACCGAGCTACGCAACATCGACCTGGCCTGCTAGCTTCGAAAGGGTTATACAGCGGGGTTTTGGGCGGATACCTGATATTGCGACTACTGGTCTTTCTGAGTTTGACGTCACATGCTGGAAAAAATATGAGGCAAGAGAGAGTAGTGGCACCAGCGACAATGAAGGAAACACTCCTACGATGGGCTCTGTGGCGGAGAGTGGTGATCGGGGGCATAGACTTTGCCGTGATCCTTATTGCTCTGCCTCTCGCGTATGTATTGCGTTTTAACTTTACGATTATCTTTCTTGATGGAGAGTACTGGCGACAGTTTCTCACTGGATTTGTCGTGCTCGTACCTATTCGTTTCTTGCTCCGCTATGTTTTTCGCCTACACCGCATGGTATGGCGTCATACCAGCCTGTGGGAGCTGCGACGACTGGTTGTCGCGTCAGCCATTGGGTCGCTTGTCGGGGTTTCTGCAGTGGCTTTTATCTCTCGATTGCAAGGGATGCCCCGCTCAGTTTTTATCCTGGAGTGGGGCATTTACCTGTTTCTTACGGCAGGGGTGCGGATTACCTCTCGGATGTCTTGGGAGATGTGGCGGGGGAGGAGAGTGGGAGGGGCACCGCAACAAATGAAGTCCGTCATTGTGATCGGCGCTGGGTCTGCTGGGAGTACTTTAGTCCGCGCGCTCGCACAGAATCCCGGACTCGGAGAGTGCGTGGTGGCCGTGCTTGACGATGATCAGGGGAAGCACAACCGTGAGCTCCACGGAGTGCCCATCTTGACCCCGGTGAAACGTCTACCCGAGCTGCTCTCCGATTTTGAGACCCGCTATGTCTACATTGCCCTGCCTTCCGCAACCTCCGCCCAGATGCGCAGGATCGTACGGATCTGTGAAGAGGCTGACGCTGAATTTCGGACCTTACCGTCTATAAGCGATACTCTGACAGGAAGAGCGATCTTGTCTCAGCTCCGGCCGGTTCAGCTGGAGGATCTCTTAGGCCGAGAGCCGGTTGGTGTTGACATCGAAGGTATTGCGGACTAGCTCCAAGGGAAACGTATCCTCGTCACGGGGGCGGCTGGGTCTATTGGCTCAGAGCTGTGTCGCCAGCTGCTGGGGTTTGGGATAGACCATCTCACGTTGCTGGACCAAAGCGAGTTGCATCTCTATCTGCTACAAGACGAGTTAGGACCTCTACTGGCAAAGGCTCCTCACCGCTGCGTCATCGGCTCAATCACAGATCAGACTCTTGTTTCTGACCTACTTCAATCAGAGGGCCCGCAGGTCATTTTCCATGCCGCCGCCTATAAACATGTTCACTTGATGGAGGAAAATCCTCGCGCCGCCCTTGTCACTAATGTATTAGGCACCTCGATCGTAGGAGAGGCGGCCCGGCGTGCGGGAGTGGAACACTTTGTGCTCATCTCCAGCGATAAGGCCGTGCACCCAACGAGCGTCATGGGGGCAACCAAGCGACTGGCTGAGCAGCTGTGCTTGGGCTTTGACGACCGAGGCCCAACCGCTTTTCACGTCGTGCGGTTTGGGAATGTGATCGGCAGCTCGGGCTCAGTGGTTCCTCTCTTTGAGCGCCAACTCGCGGCAGGAGGTCCCCTGACTGTAACCCATCGCGAGGTGACGCGTTTCTTTATGACAATTCCTGAAGCAGTGCGTTTGATCCTGCAGGCCGTGGTAATGGGTCATGGCGGGGAGATTTTTCTGTTAGAGATGGGCGAGCCTATTAAGATTCTGGACCTGGCTGAACAGCTGATTCGTCTGGCTGGCCGAGAGCCCCACACGGACGTGCCCATTCAGTTTATTGGCTTAAGGCCAGGAGAGAAGCTGCGCGAAGAACTCTGGCACGCCGATGAACAGAAGGAGCGCACAGCACATCCCAAGATTCTGAAAGCGCTGTCCTCAGCAACAATTTGTCGGCCAGAGTTACTCTTGGACGAAGTGGACAGACTGCTCTCGTCATCGAGCACCTCCCTCAACCGAGCTATTATTGACCTTGCCAATGATGGTATGGAGGGGTCGGACGACGATCTTTCTAGAAAGTCTCGTGGTGCAAAGGTGTTGCCTCTCAACCCCGCCGGACGAGGCAGAGGCAGCCCAGAATAGTGTGTCCCCTGAAGAGGCCCGGAAAGAGATACGAAATTCTATCATTCCACCTCGTTTTGTTGGTGCTGAAAACACCCCCATATCTAACGGTGTACCTCCTGCTCCCCACGTCGGCTTGCCAAAAGTCGTGTGATCAACGGATTAAAGATGGCCGAGGCGAGTTCTTGTCCGCCTCGGAGTGACAGATGATTAAGATCGGCGAACTCAAAACGTCGCCCCTGACGTAAGTCGAGATGGATACCGGATTTGCGGATTTTTAGCGCTGTTAGGTAATCGTCGAAAATGCTTCCTACCATTTCTCGCTGGAGTTTCAGCATCATGGGCTCAATAGGCAATCGGACAAGAATCACCTTGCCGTCATCGCGATTATGAGTATTGTGGCCTTGCGACTGCTGGCCTTGAGGAGGATCTCTGTGTAGACAAGTTACATTGCCGACGATGGGATCGCTGTGCGTGCCCAACAGAGGGGCAATTCGTTGAATTCTCCACTGAAAAAAGTATTCACTGGAAAAAAAGACTGGGCCATTGCTGGCAGTGTTGGTCTAGTGGCTTTTGTTTTTCGTTATATCGATTACTTCGGAAAACGAAAGCTGTCGATGTATTCAGACGAACATTTTTATGCTGCAGTTATACGGGAGCTGATGGCGATTTGGGAGGGTTCCTCCGAGTTTTCCATGCTCGAGTTATGGATCCGACACCCTTTCCTTGTTCTTGTCCCTGCATTTATTACATGGATTACAAAAAGTGACCCTATCTTTGTTGCTCGGTCGGTACAGTTCTGTGTGCAGGTGTCCCTTTTTCCTCTCTCCTATGTTTTCTTGAGATTGCTCGGGATTCAGCGTTCCATCGCCGTCGGAGCTCTGGGCGTGTTGCTTGTTCTCCCAGAACTCCGAGATAAGTCCTTTATCATGCTTCCCGACGTGCAGGCTGCATGGGGCATGATTGGGGTATTGGTCGGAGTGCTTTGGTGGAGGCAGACTCGATCGACGAGCGCGGTGACACTGACCCTCTTATTTGCGACCGTAGCCGTTTTGACCAAAGAATTTGTGCTTGGCGCGATCGCTCCTATCCTCGCTTGGGTTGGGCTGATGGCATACCTCGAGGGACGACTTGAGAAAAATGATCTCGGGTACTGGGGCGCGATCGCTGTCGCCATCTGGGGGTGTGTTGCACTGGGATCCGTGTTGACTCTGTGGCCGCCGTCCTGGCCGATAATGGCAGCGTTGGGGTTCTCTGCTCCAGATCAAATGCTGCTCTCCGCATCAGCTGGAGGATTGATTGGGGCGATGGAATATCAGGTACTGATTGTAGATCAGTTCTTGGTCGGTGTAAAGAACAATCTGTTTGATTTTGCGGGCCATATATCATTAATCAGTCGTGCATTTCATGTGAACACCATTCCTGCGATCTTCATGGCTCTTTTCCTGGTCAGCATGTGGGATGATGGAGCGAGGGCTTTTCTGGCCCTGCGGAAACCGGACAAGTGGAGGGAGCGGCGGCGCCGCTGGAAGCTCGTCGTATTCCTAGCGTTATGCGTGTTCAATGGTGGCCTTATGGCGCTGGCGCTGTGGAGTAGTGGGCTTGAAGGCTCATGGCGCTTGTCTCTGTTGTGTGTCATTACGGGGAGTGTTCTCAGCTTTTTATGGAGATCGCAAAACCCAGTCGTCCAGCCGGAAGAGGCCCTCCAAGAGGAGGGCCTTATACTACCGCATCTCGTGTTTGCGCTAATGCTGCTCTTGGGGATGAATTTATGGAATATAAGCGGGTTTGTGAGGTTCTTTCTGCCTGTTTATCCACTGCTGGCGTATTGGATTGCACGGCCTGTTCTCGCCCCGCGTCCTCGGGGCAATCTGACAATTATGGGGGTATGTTTTGGGTTAGGCTTACTGATTCGTACTGATCTCCTTGCCTTCTACATGTGCGAAGTGTGTCTAGTCTGGAAATACTATCAAACTTGTTGCCTGCATACGGATAATCAGCATACTCCAAACAGGAAGCGCTTGCAGGCGAGTATTGGATTGTGTGTTCTTGCGACGCTTCTCTTTATTCCACTCCATCCCTTTCGCTACCAGACGCAAATGTTTTTTAGATATCCTTATGCCACACTCAAATATGACTATCTGAATGCTATGTCCGTATGGGCGTCTGGTCGAGTCCGGTCTGAGGATGTTATTGTAGGCAATGAAGGCAACAGAACGATCCATGCTCTTGGTACCGGGATGAGTGGGCATAAACGCTACGTCTCTATTGAGAATGAGGATATTCAGAAAAGAGTGGTTGTTCCGCCGCCGTATGCACAATTGCCCTTTGATTTTATTATCTGCGTGACGCCTGCTCCGGATCGTTCCTTACCCTTAGATAATACCCGGAAGCAGTTTTTCGATATCCATAGGCGCTTACGTCAGTCTCCTGTATTGCGAGAACTCTACCTTGCTTATGATAAACAAGGACTCCCCGCCGTGTTTGTGTTTCTCAATACGCAATCTCCTGCCGCGCGGCGTTTTCCCGCCCAGGAAACATATGTCGATGGACAGGAGTATCAGGAGCAGTTCTTTTCTATAAAAGAGAACAATACGGTACGGATCTCCGAGGCCAATGGGATTTCTTTTTCGGCCCGGACGGCGCTTGTACCATACGCGCAGCACTTTGGAGTTGTGTGGACTGATGATCGGGAAGGTCGTCGCGTATTTTTCCGACAGATTGGTCTTGATGGTACATTGTTAGGCCCGGAAATGCCTCTGACAAGTACGGAGAATGTCTCCGAAGCAACGGATATGATCTGGCGTGACTCGTCGTATCATGTCGCTTGGGACGAGCGACATGATACTCACGTGGATATCATTGTAAGTAAAGTCACCATTGATAGGGAACGACCGCGTATCGAGCCCTATCTACGCGTCCATGAAGAAGGGATGTCTTTCACTGGAGCCCGACTGCTCCGCATGGACAGGACAATTGGCGTTGTGATGCGTGGGTATAGTGTGAGCCACGGGTGGGGGATCTATCAGGCGGTTTTGCCTCCAGAGGGAGATACGAACGCGATTTCGCTTTCACGGATCCCACTCAATGTTACGACTCCTCTACATGTGGTGGCGGCGGATGACCATGAAAAAGCTGTGCTTGTTTGGACTGACAGAGTGGGAGAGCAAGTCAGGGTGAAGTTGACGCTGTGGCCGAACGACAACACCAAGGCACCTCAAATACTGAATCTAGGCCAAATGAATGAGGCCGCTGGGGCTCCGGCTCTTGTTGGGACGCCTGAGGGATACCTTGTTGCCTGGCCAGACAGCGAAACTGGTGTGACGTGGCGACAGATCACTATTACTGAGGGACAGGACACGCCTCGCATCACAACGGGACAGATTCCGTTTGCCTGGTCTACCCGTAATGTGGCGCTCGGTGCTTCTGCGGTGGGGACTATCGCGGTCTGGGACGCCAAAGACTCTGACCGGTCTCATGTCTGGTTTTCTCGCTATGCCAACGGCCAGTGGACCAGTCCGGTGTTACTGAACCGCGATAGAAAATCAGACTGCGTCAATCCCCTTGTTGTTGGTGGAGAAGACCGGGTGGCAATCGTTTGGGAAGATCTGTATTGGGGCTGGACTGAGATTGCCGCAACGGTGGCGGATCAAGATGGGCAGATTGTTTTGCCGCGCCCGTACGGCAATTAGTACTGGTCACATTCTCTCCGAAAAATGCAATAATTCTAGACGCTCTCTTCCATAGCCTTATTATGGATACAGGGAGGCTTTTCTGCAGAGGAACCTAAGGCATGAGAACCATACTTGCCGAAGCGCCTTTTCCTCGTATCCCACCTGCGCCGAAATGGTGAGAGCCGCCCTCTCCCGCGCGGTTGGGGGGAGGGATTCCGGACGGGGGACGATGGTCAGCTCGCAGTGGTATACGCCGTCCTGGAGGGATTCGAGAGTCTTGACGGATTGCTCCTTCTTGAGGAACTCTGGGTCGGTCCTGCGGCCGGAAAGGAGGACGTCCTTCTCCTCTACCGACATGCCGGCCTTGAAAAGGACCGTCTCGCCGGGCTGAAATTCGTTGCGCACCACCAGCCCGCCGGGCAACGACACCGTCAGGATGAGCGACTGGTAGGCGCCAAACGGCTTCCACACAATTTAAGACGAACTCAGCTCCCCGTCGGCAATGGGCCAGCGCCCTTCGGCGGCGGCCCAGCCGGTTAGTGGCGGGCGAACCTGGTCGGCCGCCCAGCCAGGCGATACGCCAAAGCAAATTATCCCTGCTATCGAGAGTGCAACCCGCAAACGGCGGAAGTAACGTGGTCGATGGTAGCGCATCAGACATCCTTATCCTCAATCGAAACGCTAGAGATAGGGACAGGATCGCACCTTCTGCGATGCACCCACCCCCGCCCGGACATGAAGTGAAGTGTCCGGGCTACACAACGACGCCGGCTCAAGCTGGCTAGCCCCATTGATCGGGCGCTTTCTTGTAGATCGGCGACTTTATCGCCGGGCGGAGGCGGGCATAGGAACGCCCCCAGGAGTAAGCACCGATTGTCATGATTGTGCACGGAGCTCATGAAGTCTGATTGAGATACATTGACAGAGATTAACCGCTCTCCTCAATCAGGGCACTTACAGAAATAAATCTGCCGACACATGAAAAAACGCAGCCAGTTTCTTGGTCTGGGCCTTACTGATCTGTCGTTTGCCATTGACCACCTCGGACGTCAGCCCGCGGGAGCCAAAGATCACTAGGAGATCGCGCTGGCGGAGACCCCGGGCCTCCATCAGGTGCTGCAGCAGCTCGTGCGGAAGAGATGCGGGCCTCGGATATCGTTCCGTCTCATAGCGCTCAATCAAAGTGGCCAGCAGATCGAGTAAAGAGCCCTCTTCTGGGGACAACTCTTCCTCCTCTCGCTCTATGAGCTGCTCGACAATCTTGAGGAGTCGTTCGTGTTCTTCGTCTGTTTTAATAGTAGAGGGTAAAGTCTGTACGAGTAGACGCCCGTACTTTTTGGAATCAAAAGCCAAAGCTGTCTTCATTTCCACTGCTCCTTGTCATATTCTGCGTGGGTCAGGATGGCGAGAATGTAGACGATTTGCCACTGATAGTTGATCCGAGAAATCAGCCGAAAGTTGTTGCCCGAGATGTTAAAAACGGTGCGTCGTCCCACAAGGTCCGCATGCGGGTAGATCTGCCGGACATCAGCCAAGGATCGCCAAGAGGCTTTGAGAACCGTGTCGTACCAATTCTGTAAACTTGTCGATGCTTGAGGATGTGTCCTGACGAATTCTCGAATCGTTTTGTAACTAATGGCTCTCACTGCTAAGATGATCTCATAGTGAGAGCAGATGGGCAAGCTCGATGGACTTCAGCAACAGCCTGCAAGGCACCGGCCGTCTCCCGTAGGTTGGGTTAGCGTAAGCGTAACCCAACATCCTCCCCCGTCGTGACGACTCCTCTCGCCCTACACCGGTCGTATCGCGGTGACTGGGCGCAACGCCTCGCGCAGCATTCTACCACTCCCCTCATTGGCGACCAGCTTCCGTCCTTGGGTCGTCACTACCGTGTAGCCGTAGCCACCCCCAAGGACAACGGTTCGTCGCTATTGCCGGGGCTGCGCCTAGACGAGGTGTCGGATTACGCTCCGCTAATCCGACCTACTGAACTGACCGGCTGGGTGGCCTCCAATTATGGACAAGCAAAGAATTTGCTGATTATTCTGGCCAGTCTTGCTATAGTCATCCTGACCGGTACCATTGCGATCTTCAACGGAAAAATCGAGGCGGCAATAGAACGCTTGGGAGATTTGTAACATGGAGATTTTTGTGGCTATCATCTTTGTTATCTTCATCGGCGGATTGCTCTATTGCATGGCGGATACATTCCGACACGCGAAGTAAGACACCTTTTTCTCATCTTCGACCTGAAGGACTAAACGCCGAAGATCAATTACACGCGCCCATACACATCCTCCAGCCGCTCGATATCATCTTCACCCAGGTATGCGCCGGTTTGGACTTCAATGATTTGAAGCGGCTGGGTGCCCCGGTTGGAGAGGCGGTGTTTGGTGCCCTGCGGGATATAGGTGGATTGATCAACCCCGAGGGTCAGCTCCTCTTCGCCCCGGATAATAGTTGCCACGCCGGAGATCACGACCCAGTGTTCACTGCGCCGGCGGTGACGTTGCAGGCTTAATCCACCGCCCGGCTCGACCACAATGCGCTTCACTTTAAACTGAGGACCTTCCTCCAAGACCGTATAGCTGCCCCATGGACGCCGGACCATATTGGGTGTGTGGACAGTCTGATCTCCACGCGCAAGCAGTTGTTGCACAAGAGAGCCGACCTCCGAGGTCCGCTCTTGCGCGCAGACGAGGAGTGCATCGGGCGTATCCACGACAATCATGTTTTTCAGCCCGATCGTGGCGATCGTTCGCCCGCTGCTGTACACCAGAGAATTCTCACTTTCGATATCGAGCACGCTCGGACTCAAGACATTGCCGCGTTCATCCTGATCTGAAAACTGATGGATCGTCGACCACTTGCCCAGATCCGACCAGCCGATGGCGGCGGGCATGACTACCAAACGGCTGGATTTTTCCAACACACCATGATCGATCGAAACTGAAGCGAGCTGTGCGTACACGCGCTTGAGCGTATCTTTCTCGTCCGCCCTGTGTAGGGCGGGCGCGATTTCTTCGAGCCCCTGAGACAGGGCAGGCAGGTGGGCTGCAATTTCGTCCATAATCACACTTGTGCGCCACACAAAAATACCCGCGTTCCAGTAATATTCCCCACTGTCTACATAGCGGCGCGCATCGGAAATATTCGGCTTTTCGACGAATCGGCTGACTGCATAGACGGACTGCTCGGATGGCGCGTTGGTCAGTGGCTCTCCGCGGCAGATATAGCCGTAGCCGGTCTCGGCTTGATCCGGAATAATGCCCAGCGTCACTAAAGCGCCGCGTTCGGCGAGCGCAATCGCGTCTTGGATGAGGCTCAGAAATTCCTGCGGCTTCTTGATCCAGTGGTCTGCCGGAAGTACGACCGTGACTGCCTCAGGATCGCGCTGCTGAATGTGACAGGCCGCCAGCCCAACGGCGGCAGCCGTATTCCGGCCCTGGGGTTCGGCGATGATCCGGCCTGAATGGCCGATATCGCCCAGCTGCGACTGGACATAAAATGACTGCTCTTGCGCGGTCACGATCCACAGGCGCTCCGCTGGTATCATATCGTGTATGCGTAAGACTGTGCGTTGCAGCAGCGAGTGTTCCCCCAGCAAGGCCAGGAACTGTTTCGGGTAGAGGGTCCGGCTCAGCGGCCACAACCGCCTCCCTCCGCCGCCGGCGAGAATGACAGCGTGTATTGGCATGTTAGTATGCTCTTCTATTTTCCCTGACGGAAATCGATGACGGCCTGTACGACCTCGTGTTGCATCGCCTGGGTCAGTTCAGGATAGATAGGCAGTGCCAAGGTGTGCGCGGCCGCGTGTTCGGTGTGGGGGAAGTCTCCTGGTCTATATCCCAGCGCTGCGAAGCACGGTTGCCGGTGCATGGGAGTCGGATAATAAATTGCAACGCCTATATCCTGTCGCTGGAGAGCGCTCATCAGCGCATCTCGGTGTGGGCTGTGGATGACGAATTGATTATAGATGTGCCGCCTGTGCTCGGCTTCGACTGGAACAACGATAGCATGCTTGGGAGTGGAAGAGAAAAGCCGTCGGTAGTGATCGGCATTGCGTTGGCGGGCCGTCGTCCAGACATCCAAATATTTGAGTTTGGCCCGCAGGACGGCCGCCTGAATGGCATCTAGACGGAAATTCCCACCCACAATTTTATGCTGATATTGAGACCCAGCCCCATGATTCCGGAGGAGCCTGACCCGCGTCGCCAGATCCGCATCGTTGGTGGTGAGCATGCCTCCATCGCCGTATCCGCCCAAATTCTTAGAAGGAAAAAAGCTAAAGCAACCGCAATGGCCCAGCGAGCCGGCTCGCCGGCCTTTGTACTCGGCCCCTAACGCCTGGGCGGCATCTTCAATGATGAACAGATTTCGGCTCGTGGCAATCTCAAGAATCGGATCCATATCCGCCATCTGGCCAAACAGATGGACCGGGATGATGGCGCGCGTCCGCTTGGTCACGGCTGCGGCGATCTGGGCCGGATCAAGAGTATAGGTTTGCGGGTCAATGTCGATGAATACGGGCCGTGCCCCGACGCGCACGATGCTGCCGACTGACGCAAAAAAGGTATACGGCGACGTGATGACTTCATCACCCGGCCGGATATCGATCGCCATAAGCGCAGCAAGGAGGGCATCCGTGCCGGATGAGAGACCAATAGCATATCGGCAGTGGCTATAGGCGGCAATCTCTTGTTCGAGTGCCTCGACTTCCGGTCCTAAAATAAACTGCTGTGATTCTAGAACGCGGTCGATGGCGGCCCGAATATCGTCCCGGATTGTTGCATACTGCGCTTTGAGATCTAGCAGTGGAATATTCATAGGGATGAGGCTTTGGGCTTCAATTGGACTTCAAATAGAGTGCTTTTGGAGACATAAAACTTTCCAGCGAGTCCTGTATGTACTCGTATCAGTTCTTCAGGCTGCTCAGTACGGGGTCTATATCACGCAGGCCAGACAGGTCACTGTGTTCCTATTATGACACAAAGTGGTTCACTTTTGCTTCAGGCGCAGGGGGTGCTAGCCTGTCGTATGCAGAAAATACGCGGCAAGGAGAGGACTATGGGTCAACATTCAATGATCAGAATCGCGCTGGTGGTAGTGGTGGTGTGTGGGGCGGGAATAGAGCTCTCCAGCTGTACCCGGGAGGCCCAGAATCGGATAAGTCGGTCTTAGCCAAAACTGGACCGGCACGGATGGCGTTGCTGGATATTTACGCGGGCGAAAAACTGGTGCTGCGGTTTATTCAGATCGATAAGATCAGTACCGCAACGGCAACCGCGGACGGCGGCCAGACCCGACCGTATCGATTTGGCTACGGCTATGTGGACAGGAACCTGAACTTCAAGGTCGATGCGGGAGAGAAGAAAGTCTATTTCGAGTTTAGTGATTATTCGACCAACTATATTTTTTATGAAAACTATATGGGCTAGATGGCAGCGAGACGACCAGCAAGCGGATTTTCCCCGGAATGTCCGTATCTGTCTGACTTTTCTTGCTTTTCCGCCTTATTGGCCATACAATCAGTTGCAGTCATTTGGTCAAAACTGCTCCATAAAGATGCCTGCTTATGACCGCATTTTTTGATTTTCTTGCGTCGGATTGGTGGCTCAGGTGGGACTTCCGTTGGCGAGACGGGCTTGATATCGCCTTTATGGCGTTTATCGTATATCAGGCCTATATTCGCTTTCGTGGTACTCGGGCAGCCCGGATAGGTGCCGGTCTGGCCGTCCTGGGCATGTTTTATTTCCTGGCCAATCTGGCTGGTTTGTTTTTGACCACGTGGGTGCTGGGCGGTATATGGGCGGCTGCCTTTATCCTTGTTGTGGTCGTGTTTCAGGCCGAGATTCGCCAGATTCTTGAACACGTCAATCCCCGCCTGCCCGCCCTGAATATTTTTCGTCGGAACTCTTCGGCTCCAAAAGTTGCCGATTTCCTGGTCACTATCGCGGATACGTGTTTTGCCTTGGCAAAAAAGCAGTGCGGCGGATTGCTCGTCCTAGAGCGTAGCGATCCCCTTGAGTCCTTATTGCGCAGCCGCGGTGTCCTGGTTGATGCCCAGGTGAGTGCGTTGCTGCTCGAAAATCTCTTTACGCCGGCCAGCCCTTTGCATGACGGTGCCGTCTATATTCGGAATGGACGGGTGTGTCGCGCCGGATGTATCTTACCGCTGTCAGAAACCCGCTCCTTGCCGTATATCTACGGCACCCGGCATAGAGCGGCGCTGGGTATTACCGAACGCTCAGACGCCCTAGCTGTCGTCATTTCAGAGGAGCGAGGAGCCGTGTCTGTGGTAGACCATGGTGGCATGGTGACCCTGCCCGGCTCGTCAGAGCTGCTCGACTGGCTGAATTCGCGGCTGTCGGGGGCAGAAGGGGGAGGCGATGTCCAAAGTTGGTGGCGCGGCGCAATCTTTTCCAATGTGCGGGCCAAGGCGGGTGCCCTGGCAACAGTGTGTGTCTTATGGCTCGTCCTGGTCGGCCCGCAGAACACCGAAATCGGTTTCACCATTCCCGTGGTCTATTACAATATCCCAGGTAACCTCGATATGACGGGTAAGAACACCCAGGAGGTCTACCTTAGACTCCGCGGCTCGGGAGAATTACTTACGCTGCTCGACCCCCGCCGACTGCGCGCACAGGTGGATTTGTCGAGCGCCAGCGCCGGCAGAAGCCGCTATCCGTTGACTGCCCAAGACGTGAATGTTCCGTTGGGCCTGCAGGTGGCGGGCATGGACCCGGCCAGCGTCAGCGTGCGGCTGAAGAAACGGCCCGAGCCGGAAAAAGAGTCCGAGCCCGAAAAAGCGCCCTAGCAAACAAACGGGCTACAACGGCCGTCTTAGGCGCCGGCTGAACGCCACGCCGCTTTCCTGTTGTATCGCTGTGGGGCCGTATCCCTCACGTTCGTTAGAGGGCAGAGTTCTGGCAGAACGAGGCCATACGCCTGCACTCGCATGGCCTAGAACTGTTTGCACCAGAACCGTTGGGTGGACCCTGTGCTCGGACCCCACGCTCAGGGTTGACAGTTCTCTTCTCTCTATGCAATGAGTGGCCTTGGTGAGTGGGGCCTGGCAGTTTCTGCCGTTCAGGACCTTCTTCGTTTGTCCGTACCTGGGTGTGTTATTGTCTCCTGAGCCAGTCATTTGCCCAAGGCGTAACCACCAACGTTCCGATGAATCACACCACGATCCAAGCCGCGATTGACGCGGCACTGCCAGGGGACGTGATCGTGGTCGCAGCGGGTACGTATGTGGAGACGATCGACTTCAAAGGCAAGGGGATCACGCTGCGCAGCGCCGACGGACCACAGGTCACGACCATCGATGGGTCAGGATTGAGCGGCTCTGTTGTCCAATGTGTTACTGGCGAGGGGGCTGACACCGTTCTCCAAGGATTCACGATCACCGGAGGCAACGCCAATGAGGGCGGTGGGATGTTCAACAGTGGGACTAGCCCGACGGTGATCGATTGCATTTTCACCGGAAACACCGCTGCCGACCGGGGCGGCGGCATGTACAACACAGAAGGGAATCCCATTATCATCGGCTCCACATTCATTCAAAACGCGGCCGTGGAAATGGGTGGCGGGATGTTCAATCTGCCTCGCGTGCCGCCGCAAGCGCGTATAAGGTTGAGGCCGATGCGGTATCCGTTATTTCGCCAAACCAGTCGCGTGGCAGACCTAGCATGTTTGTCACCCACTGCAGCGTGCGCTGCTCAAGCTCGGTGGCTGAGGGCGAGGTGCGCCACAACATGGCGTTCACGTTCAGTGCGGCACAGATCAGTTCTCCCACAATACCGGGGCCTGAGCCGCTAATCCCGAAATAGGCGAAAAAGGCGGGATGATTTCAGTGGGTGATACCGGGCAGGATGAGACGGTCGAGATCTTGCAGAATGTCCTCAAGCGATTCACCCTGCTCGGGCGGAGCCTGAGGGAGTCTTGCCGCAATTACACCGGGAGACACTTGAGCCAGGACGGGCTTATCGCCGACGTGTTGCAGATAGGACGCCACCCAGTCTACGGCTTCATGCAAAGCCGTACGTAATTCTTCAGCGCTTGGCCCTGCGGTGGAATGCATAATAGTCAGCTGCCTCAGTTCAAGTCAGTTTGGAATTGATGCAAAGACTCTACCACAAAAAAAAATGGCTCGTACACTGCAGCGGAAGTTCCGGGCTACACAACGACGCCGGCTCAAGCCGGCTAGCCCCATTAGATGGGGCGCTCTCTTATCGCCTGGCGACTTTATCGCCGGGCGGCGGCGGGCAGAGGAATGCCTCCTCGTGCAAGCACTGATTGTCATGGTTGTGTACGAATCTCATGAGGTCTGATTGAGGAATATTATGTTCCCATAATCTGCTGACGACGTAGCTCTTCGGCGAACGGGTCGAGGCGCGGCCGGCCGGGATGACGGGAGGGAGGAGTGCTGGTCTCTGGATGTCCAACAAAAATTCGTTCGAAAAAACGATGGGCAGCCGGCGAGATGTGGCGATAATACTCTCGCATTAAATGGGCGGCAGCGTGGCCGAGCCAGCGCTTGGGTAAGAGTTCGTCCGGCAGGCTGGGATCGCTGAAGAGAAATTTTCTATAGGCATGGATGAGTTGGATTTCCTCGCGAAAACAGACTGCATCCGGCATGCGTTGCTGCTGGGCCAGCTTGCGCCGATAGACACTGATAAATTCGCTATAGCCGTGTTGGATAGCAGCCAAGTCCCAACATTTTTCAACCAGTCCGCGGCTCTCGTCCGGCCCGTGGTAATGCGCAGTGAAGAAGTCGATATGCTGCCCAAGGTCATATCTCTGGCTGAGATCGAGTAGCTGGGGGCGTAAGTCACGCGGACTGATCCAGACGCTGCTGGCTAACTGGCCGAAGCCGGTCCAGGCCAGCTCACGCCGGAAGGTCTCACGCTGAGCTTTTCGCTTTTCCGGAATCGTATAGGTGACCAGCAACCACTCTCCATTCCAGGCGGGGTTTTCGAGTTTATAGATCCGACGTGCGCCTTCGGCCAGCCGACGTGCGCCTTGGGCTGTCAGTCCATAGTAGCCCTTCTTGCCGACCTTGCGATTCTGTAGCCAGCCATCCGCAACCATGCGCGAGAGCGCAACCCGGACGGCCTGAGACGAGATATCAAATTCTTGCATCGATCGGATGAGACTGCCGACCCAAATTTCTCCACCATAATAACGTACGAAATCACCAAACAGCGTAAAGAGTAATGAACGCGGACGCATAGCGTATGAATCTTATGTCAAAGCCGAAAATTTTGCTTGACTTTGTATAACAGCAAATATATATAGCGCTTAAAAATAGAAATATAAAGATCGTTCAGGATACAGCACGATACAGACTATGGAACGGATTATTCTTAAAAAAGATCCTCCCATTGCACGGGTGATTTTCAACCGGCCTGAAGTCGTGAACGACACAGACGCGGGCTTTGTCAAAGAACTGCACGCTGTTGGCAAAGCGCTCGCCAAGGCCAAGGACATTCGCGCCGTCATTGTGACTGGAGCCGGGCAGGGGTTTTGTTCCGGTATCGATCTCAAGGCGGTTGCGCAAGATGAGATTCAACTGTCTTGGTTTCGGGAATGGGAAGCGACGCTGCGCCTTTTTGAGACCATGTATGACAAAGCGCTGATTTGCGGCATCCATGGAACGTGCATAGGCGGCGGTCTGCAATTTAGCCGGACGTGCGATATGCGCATCGCCGCTGACAACGCCTTTTTCAGCCTTACGGCTGTCCGGCATAGCATTATTCCTGGCCTCGGCACCTTCCGCCTGCCGCGCGCTGTGGGCCTGGGACGCGGGCGGCTGCTCGCCTTAGCCGCTTCACAGATCCGGGCCAAGCAGGCGCTGGAATGGGGTTTGGTGGACCAGGTTGTTAAACCGAAAAGCTTGGATACGGCGCTGACCGCTACCGCTGATATGTTTATTCATACTGCGCCGGCGGCGTTTCGCGAATCCAAGAAATTACTCGTGCAGTGTTATGATCTGCCCTATCCGGATTTCTTGTGTGCGTATCTGGAGGGGCAACAGGTCTGCCTGGCTTCCTCAGATCACGCGCTTGCCGGTGACGCATATCTGAGCAAAACAGCTGCGGATGTCAATTTGGCGCAAAAGAAATCTCCACACCCAGCCCGGTCCAAACGGAAGAAAGACAAGCTCGCCTCGCTCGGTTAGTATGGATACGCGTGATGTACGGCAGGCAGAAAAGGCGTCTTCCACGAGTACAGAAATGAGCACGGAAAGTCGTATTGATTTCGCGACCCATCCGGACTCCTATCGGCACTGGAAGCTCACGCTGGATGGACGTGTAGCCAGCTTGAGGATGGATGTGCAAGAAGATGCGCCACTCGTTCCCGGCTACGAGTTGAAACTCAACTCGTACGATCTTGGGGTCGATATTGAACTCTATGACGCGGTTCAGCGCTTACGCTTCGAGCATCCTGAAGTCGCCGCCGTTGTGCTGAGTTCGGATAAACCCCGTATTTTCTGTGCCGGTGCGAATATAAGAATGTTGGCCCAATCGTCACACGCGCATAAGGTAAATTTCTGCAAGTTCACCAATGAAACACGGGGTAGCATTGAAGACGCGAGTGCGTATTCCGGGCAGATCTATCTGTGTGCGCTAAACGGAGCGGCATCAGGTGGCGGGTACGAGTTAGCTCTCACCTGTGAATACATTATTCTCATTGATGACGGATCAAGTGCGGTGTCTCTGCCTGAGCTGCCCCTCTTGGCCGTCCTGCCCGGCACGGGCGGACTGACCCGTCTGGTGGACAAACGTTATGTGCGGCGTGATCATGCCGATTTCTTTTGTACCAGGTCTGAGGGCATACGCGGCAAACGGGCGCTTGAGTGGAAGTTTGTCGACGAGCTGGCCCCACGCTCAGGCTTCGAGGAGATCGTCCAAGCGCGCGCGCGCGCATTCGTCGCCCAGTCGGATCGACCCACTGACGCGACGGGGATTGTCTTAACGCCGCTGTCGCGGTCTTTGGAGCCGAATGCCGTTCACTACGATCATGTACAGATCACAATTGATCGTGATCTGAGGACCGCGTCGTTCACGATTTCCGCACCACATGAAGCAGTGCCACAATCGCTGGAAGCCATCCATGCCGCAGGTGCCGATTTTTGGCCGTTGGCCCTGGCGCGTGAACTCGACGACGCTATTCTGCACTTACGACTCAACGAGGGCGATATTGGGACGTGGGTATTTCGTACAACCGGAGATTCAGCCTTAGTCGAGGCCGTGGATACGCTCCTGGGTGAGCATCACACCGACTGGCTGGTGCGTGAGATCATTCTCTACCTCAAGCGGATTTTGCAGCGCTTGGACGTGAGCGCGCGCAGTCTGATTGCTCTGATTGAGCCCGGCAGTTGCTTTGTCGGGAGCTTATTGGAGTTGGTCTTGGCGGCTGATCGATCATATATGTTGGCCGGCAGGTTTGAAGACAGTGATCTGCCTCCAGCCAGCCTTCGTTTAACGCCGCTGAATTTTGGGCCGCTGCCTATGGCAAACGCGTTAACACGTCTGGAGAGCCGTTTTCCTGCCGACTCGGATCGTGTTGCTGCATTGCAAGTTCACATCGGACAAGACCTTGATGCCGAGACCGCAGAGTCGCTCGGGCTGGTGACTTTTATTCCGGATGACATCGATTGGGAGGATGAGGTCAGACTGGTTATAGAGGAGCGGGCAAGTTTCTCACCGGACGCGCTGACTGGCATGGAGGCCAGCCTGCGTTTTGCCGGTCAAGAAACCATGCAGACCAAAATTTTCGGCCGCTTGAGTGCCTGGCAGAACTGGATCTTCCAAAGGCCGAATGCCGTGGGCAACGATGGGGCGCTCACGCTGTATGGGACAGGCGAAAAGAGTCGTTTCAATAAACAAAGGGTATAAGGCATGCCTATCGATTATAATGAGCGGATTCCGAACAACGTCGCGCTGGCTGACAACCGCCGTCTACAACGGGCGCTGGAGTCGTGGCAACCGAATTATTTACGTTGGTGGAACGACCAGGGGCCAGCGGGGGCGCAAGACTTCGACGTCTATCTGCGCACCGCAATCAGTGTAGAGTCCGACGGCTGGGCGCATTTTGGCTATGTCAAAATGCCCGACTATCGCTGGGGCATTTTCTTGGCCCCGCCTCAGGCAGAGCGGACGATCTCATTTGGTGACCATCTTGGAGAGCCGGCCTGGAAGGAGGTCCCAGGCGAATATCGCAGTTCGCTGCGTCGGCTGATTGTGACCCAAGGCGATACCGAGCCGGCGTCAGTCGAACAGCAACGCCAGCTCGGCTCCACCTGCCCGTCGCTATACGATCTGCGCAACTTGTTTCAGATCAACGTAGAAGAAGGCCGCCATTTATGGGCCATGGTCTATTTGCTGCACGCCTATTTCGGTCGGGATGGACGCGAAGAAGCGGAGATGATGCTCGAGCGTCACTCGGGCGATCAGGATAAGCCGCGCATTCTGGGCGCTTTTAATGAAAAGACGCCGCATTGGCTGGCTTACTTCATGTTTACCTTCTTCACGGATCGAGATGGCAAGTATCAGCTCGCCTCGCTGGCCGAATCGAGCTTCGATCCCTTGGCCCGCACGTGTCAATTCATGCTGACCGAAGAAGCGCATCATATGTTTGTAGGCGAAGCCGGCATCATGCGTATCGTCCAACGCACGTGTGAACGCATGAATGAGCTCAAGACGGATGACCCGGAACGTATCCGTGCGGCTGGGGCGATAGACCTGCTGACGCTGCAGCGTTTTATCAACTTTCACTATAGTATCTCGATCGACCTCTTCGGCCAGGAGCGTTCGACCAATGCGGCTAATTATTTTACGACTGGCTTGAAAGGCCGCTACCGCGAAACACGTATCAGCGACGACCACCGGCTCGTGGACACAACCTGGCCGGTCTATGTGCCCAAAGACGAGGTCATTGTGTGTGAAGAGCAACCGGCACTGCTGGCTATCAATGAACGCTTGCGTGACGATTACATCACCGACACCCAGCGCGGCCTGGATCGATGGAATAAAGTGCTTGACCAACATGGCCTCGATTATACGCTCACCCTGCCGCATCGGGGGTTTTACCGCCAGATTGGTGCTTTTGCCGCTGTGTGTGTCTCGCCCGAAGGGGAAATTGTGAGCAAAGAAGTTTGGGCCGATCACGTCTCGGATTGGTTGCCGACTGCAAGCGATCACGAATTTGTGACCTCTCTTATGCAGCCGGTGACTGCGCCTGGTGCCATGGCTACGTGGATAGCCCAACCGACGCGGGGGATTAATGGCCAGCCGACAGACTTTTCCTACGTTGGATTTCCGAGCAACTAAAGGCACCAACAATGCAGTCGAATACGGTCAGCGTTGATCACACAAGCTCGCCGCCGAGCATTCAGTATGCCCCGAGCTTTAATGTCGCTATCCCCTTTATCGACCGCCATCTAGATGAGGGCCGCGCGGACGAGATTGCGATTCGGACCGTAACCGGTCAGGTGACCTATGGCCAGCTGGCTGAGCGAGTTAATCGCTGCGGCAATGTCCTCCATTCTGTAGGGATCGCTGCGGGCGAGCGTATGCTCATGATAGTCAAAGACTGCCCGGAGTTTTTCTATCTCTTTTGGGGCGCGATCAAGGCCGGCGTGATTCCTGTCCCGGTCAATACTTTACTCGGTATGGCTGACTATCAGTATATGATCGCCGACTCCGGCTGTGCCCTGGTCGTATACTCGGCGGAATACGCGCATATGGTTGAGCCGGCTTTGGCGGCGGTACGGCCAAAATCGACAAGCCCGGCAAGTCCTGCAAGTCCGATGGCCCTGCAGGTCGAGGGCGGTGACGCGGACGTGCTGAGTCGTATGCAGTCTGCTTCTGTGGATTTAGAACCAGCGCTTGCAGCGCCGGACGACGACTGTTTTTGGCTGTATTCCTCGGGTTCTGCCGGGCGACCCAAAGGTGTGGTGCACCGCCAGCGTGACATGGTCGTCACCTGCGTGCAGTATGCGGTGGGCGTGCTGGGGATGACTGCCGCCGATGTGTGCTTTTCTGCAGCCAAGCTCTTCTTCGCCTACGGTCTCGGCAACGGCATGACTTTTCCGCTCTGGGTGGGCGGAACAGCACTCTTGACTGATCAACGCCCCACACCAGATGTGACGTTTGAGCTGATCGAGCGATTTCGGCCCACGCTCTATTTTGGCGTACCGACACTGTATGCCGCCCAGTTGCTAGCACTAGAGAAGACACCGCGCGACTGCTCTTCTCTGCGTGCCTGTGTGTCTGCCGGAGAGGCGCTGCCGGCCGCAGTCTTGCGCCGCTGGCAGGAACACACTGGCCTGACGATTCTTGACGGCATTGGATCTACGGAGCTACTGCATATTTTTATTTCCAATCGTCTGGACGACTATAAGCCGGGCACGAGCGGCCGCCTGGTGCCGGGCTATGAAGCAAAAATAGTGGATGACACTGGCAGTCCTGTAAGCCAGACGGATATCGGACGGCTGCTGATTAAGGGTCAATCCGGCGCAGCGTGTTACTGGAATAATCCGGACAAGACGGCTGAGACCATGCTCGGCGAGTGGATCAACACCGGCGACACCTATAGCCAAGCCGAAGACGGCTATTTCATCTACTGCGGCCGAGCCGACGACATGCTCAAAGTCTCAGGCCAGTGGGTCTCCCCAGCCGAAGTCGAGGGTATTTTGTTGCAGTATCCTGCTGTTCTAGAGGCGGCCATCGTCGGCTGGGAGGATGAGAACAAACTTGTCAAACCCAAAGCCTTTGTGGTGCTCAAAGCAGGCCAAACAGCTTCCGAGGCGCTGGCCACAGAACTCCGCATATTTGTGAAAGAACGCAGCCAGCCACACAAATATCCCCGCTGGGTCGAATTCGTGCCTGATCTTCCCAAGACGGCCACCGGTAAGATCCAGCGTTACAAACTGCGCGCGAGGTAGGGACCGACCGACCTCCCCATTCGATACATTCTACTAAACTTGCCAGGTTTCTATCTGTTTAGGATTTTGTTGCGTATAAGGGTTTTCGCGATCAAGCTCCTTGCTGCCACAGGTGAGCCGAGCGGCGCAGCCGAAATTGCGCGCCGTCCTGAGTTTAGCTCGACTGTGGCAGCAAGAGGACAAACACGAAGACGCCCAGCAGCTCCTGTCCGATATCTATACCTGGTTCAGCGAGGGGTTAGACACGGCGGACCACCAAGCGGCTCAGGCGCTTTTGCCGGAGTTGGAGCCCGTGCAAGCCTGATGCGCAAGCCCGGGCGAATGGTGTATCTCTGTCTGCGCCCAAGGCGAAGCCCGTAGGGCGGATGAGCGGAGCGTAATCCGACATCCCATATAGCCTAAGCCATCAACTGCGCCAGATCTTCTTCCAAACCCATGCGGACTCGCTCTGCCAGGGCACCCCGGGCGCGTTCTTTGGTGCGTGCATAGGATGGCAGGTCGAGTTTTGCGAGCTGGCGGGCTTCGGTCAACGCCTCGTCTAAGAGCGTACCGGCTGAACACACACGATCCAAGAAACCCACATCAACCGCATCTGTTGGATTATACAGACGCGCCTGAATGGCGGCGTTGGTGAAATGGCGTTTGGACAGCCGTTCCCGGGCGAACATCATGCCAAACTCGGGCAGGGTCATGCCGATCGCGACTTCATTCAGGCCGATTTTAAAATCCCCCTCAGTTCCGAGACGCGTATCAGACGCTAGGAGGATAAAGGCCCCCGCCGCAATAGCGTGGCCGGTGCTGGCTGCGATCACCGGTTGAGGATGGGTAAAGATCTTGAGCAGCATCTCGGCACCGGCTGTGACCAGCGCACGTGCGGCATCCGGTCCGGAGTTCAAGACGGACAGGTCAAATCCAGCCGAAAAACGCCCCGGCCGACCAGTCAAAATAACGGCTTGGGCTTCTTGGGCGGCTCTCGCCAGCCCTGCCGTCAGACCATTGATCAAGGCCTGACTGACGACGTTGGCCTTGCCGTCGTCGAGACGGATGACGGCGATGGTCTCGTGTAGTGCGTAGTGGACAGAATCGTTCGACATAGGTGCTCCAGTCCTCAAAAGAATTCATTCTCCCTTATCGTGTTGCAGCCTGAGTGTATAGCTAAGTCGGAGGGTGGCTGTGTGGTCGGCCTGAACGGCCACCCGAGTAGTCTGTTCGCCGAGTTGCTCGTGCCAGACACGTATAGTGTAGGTGCCAGGAGGAACTTCTTGTAGAGAGAAACTACCGCCTGAATCCGTGACCGCAGTATAGGGGTGTTCGGCGACAATGACATACGCCTGCATCCAGGTATGCAGGACGTCACAATCAATAAGCACCCGGCCCGGCTGTTCAAAGCGATAGGTCTTGCGCGACCACTCCGGTAGGCCCAGGTTGAAAAGGGTCTTATATCCATGTATGCGCGCGTGGGCGTCGTGCAGGATAGGGTCACTATTGCGCAACTCAAGGGCTTGGCCCACGGTCAGGGTGAGCACACGCGGGACGAAGGCACAGTGTTTATTGTCGAGAACGGCCGGCGTGACCGACGGTGATTTGCCTGCGGCTATGCCGTCGAGCACAATGACGACGTTCTTGAGACCGCCGTCCGGACCGACGAGCAGGCTTTCATCTGACACACGCTCTCCGCAGATCGCTCTATTTTTGTGTACCGGCAGAAAGCGGGGCTGTGGGGCTTCGCCGTCGAAGATCACTCGACCGGCTATGGCCCCGGCGTGCTCAACCGTGATTTCTTGATAGGCGAGGGCTGCGGGAGCACAGACAAGTAGGAAGAAAAGACTAAACCACCACCCCTCTCCTTTGTGAGAATTCATGCCTTATACATGGCTGCTTTAGAGAAGGCTGGTCAAGGCGCTGCTTTTACTGTTCTGGGCGAGATCCTTCGCGTTGCTCAGGACGACTTGGGCCGAACACGGCTTTCTTATCAGAAGTGTTATAAGACAGTTTCTATCTGATCGTTGTACATCCCCGTTCCTGCTTCGACAGGCTCAGCACGAACGGGGACCCGCTCCAGAAGAAGCCAGGCCCGCTCACCCTGAGCTTGTCGAAGGGCGAGCTCTTACGACACTGCTGGATAGGCATCAAGCAGAAACGATATAAGATGCCTTACGAGCGTGTTTTACAATTTCAGCTCATGGAGGAATAGTGGCTAGGGTGTGTTTCAGTATCCCCGATGAAGTTCGAGACGCTTTTAATAGAACTTTCGCCAAAGAGAATAAAAGTGCGATCATCGCACGACTCATGAGTGACGCTGTAGAAGCGCAGCAGCTTCGAGAACGCCGGGCACAGGCGATGGATGCCTTACTGAACCTGCGGACGAAGATGCCACCGGTCAATGCGGTGACGCTTCGTTCTATGCGGGTGAAGGATCGTCCATGACACAAGCCCTCATGGCGTCCTCCCCCTCAAGTCTCCCTACTGCTGCCTATTCCACCGACAACCCGTCTGCCCAGTTGCCGTGAAAGCCATACGGAATACGGTGTGGTAGTTGGACGGTCGCCAGCGGTTCGCTTTCGATGTTCTCTGCGTCGAGAATCACCAAGTCGCTGCGGTGCTCTTCTTTTCGGTACACGCCAACGAGGAGAAAGCCTTCTCCTTCTGCGGCAGACTCTGAGCGCGGCACAAAGATCGGCTCAGATGTAAAACTGCTTGGCCCGAACTCGTGGACGTGCGACTGACCGCTTGCATGATCGTATCGGACCACTGCGTTAAACGGTTCATCGACCAGAGATGCAGCGCTACGGTTGCCGGCAGCATAACCCGCGCGATAGGGCAGGCCGGTGTAGCGTTCGTCTAGTCGCGGGAACTCACAGGTTTGATCGTCGCGCGGTTCCATTGTGATCGACTTGGACTCAAGATCCAGCGTCCAGCGGGTTAAGACAGGGACGTTAGTTTGTCCGTCCTCGCCCTCTACGTCGAACAGCGGCAGGTGGCGGAACTGACATACGTCGGCTATCACCCGATTGTTTTCGGTGTAGGCATTCATGGGATGAAAGACAAAGCATGGGTCGGTTTCGAACCAGACGATATCGTCACTGTCTCCGTCCCGTGGCATGACGCCGATGCGGGTGCCGAGTTCAGGCTCCCAGCGTATGGGTGAACCGGATGTGAGATTCTCCGGCCGCAAGGTTGCTGGAAAGACCATGAAGATCACGTGCTCTCGGGTGGTAATAAAATCGTGCATCATGGTCGGGACGGGAATATCAATTTCTTGGCTGCGGATGATGTCGCCGTCCGCTGATGCCACATCGTAGCGCAGGTAAGGGGGAAACGGGCCATAGCCGAAAAAGAGCAATTCTCCAGTTTCAGGATCGACCTTGGGATGCGCGGTCATGGCACCCTGCAGCTTGCCGTTAAAATCGTATAGTCCGATGGTGTCGAGTGTAGCAGGATCCAGCTCGTACGGAGGGCCGCCTTCCCACAGGGCTAAGAGTTTACCGGCGTAGAAAATAATATTGGTATTGGCGGCGTTTGGAAAAACACCTTCCACGCGTTTATCCGTATTGCTCAGATCGCTCAGTCCGGCAAACAGGGCTTCGCCAGCCTCTCGTTCAAGCTTGAAGCGTTCTGTCCGCACCCAGCGATTGCGATAATGCGCTTTGCCATCACCGAGTGTAAACGCATGAATCATCCCATCGCCGTCAAACCAGTGGTAGCGTCCGCGCGGAGCGAATTGGGGATTTGATCCATTACGATACAGCGTGCCATTAAGCTCCTGGGGGATTTCTCCCTGAACAACCAAATCGTGCGCCTCACCCTCCATAGGCCAGGGGGCATAATTACCTTTGAGAAACGGATCATCAGGAAATGGGCGACTCATTGGGCTTTCCTCCTTCTCGGCTGTAGCCGAGACGTTTTGTGCGAAGGCGCATGTTTTATGCGAAGTTACTCGTTTTGGACTTCGTGGTGTTTAAGATGGGCTTTCGTTTATATGTGGTTGGGCGCTCAACAATCCTGCCATCCAGCGGCTGCCGGAGAGGTCAAACAGGGCAAAGACGTCGTCAAGCTGAGCCGAGGGCAGACGTCCGGCTAGGGCAAGCGAGGTGAGTCCGTGGACCATCATCCACAGGACGTTGGCTTCCTGATCGACATCTATCCCTTGAAAACCACGCTCTTCGACCCAGGTCTGTATGGTACCGCGCATGATAGACCAACTGTGGCGCATGCGTTCAGTTTGTTCTGGCGTACAAACGAGGTCGAGGCTCGTATCTTGAAAAATGAGTTGATAATAAGTTGGATTTTCCAGGCCAAAACGGATATAGTGCCGCCCCATCTGGAAGAGCTGTTCCTCTAGTGTAGGTTCTTGGCGCGCACGTTCCATCTCTTGGGTGAGCAAGTCTCCGGCCTTGATTTTTAGTGCGAGCAAAAGCTTTTCTTTACTCTCAAAGTGTTGGTAGAGCGCAGTGGCGCTATAACCCAGCCCACCGGCCACCGCACGCATGGTGAGTCCGGCTGCGCCTTTTTCTTCAACGATCTGTAAGGCAGCTTTCAGGATGTCTTCTCGTAATGTTGGGTTGGCAGCGCGTGGCATATATAAAATCTTTCTTTACTCCAGCATTGTCGATCGCCCAGTGCGTTTCGGGGTGCGCGTATTATGCCTGAGCTGAAGCAAAATTCCCACGAAATCCGAGTGGTAGCCAATACGGTAAGCGGACGATAGCCAGTGGACCGTCCGCAAGACGGGCTGCATCAAATATCGCTACTTGTGTAATTTCTTGGTGGATATCTAGGCCTGTCCCAAACAGCCAGCCGTCTGTTTCTGAGATACCGCCGGGACGAGAAACGAAAAGATGCTCCTCTGCACAGATCTGTGCCGGATACGTGAAGGTCTCAGGCTGACCGGTTTCCATGTCGTACCGAGCCACCGCGTTGAATAAAGGATGCGGGGTCGAAGTGTCGGGCTGGCGCACGGTGTAATACACATACCGATTTCGCCGTCCACTGACACGCGCATCCACCCGAGGGAATTCGGTTTCTCCGCCTACTACCTCTTCTTTGGCCGTTCCCTTTTGCAAGTTGAGGGTGATCTGGGTGCATTCCGACGGCGCGCCTTGGTTGAATGTACGACCGTGCATCACGTTCTGAAAGCCGCCAAAGAGAACCGAAGCGTCGTTGCGGCGACACGCATCAAAACGAATCACACCACTGGCCTCTTCCCAGGCGTTTCCGTAGTGAAAGGTGAAGCTAGGTGGGAGCTCCAGCAGCTGGTATTGAGTCAGGTCTGCCTTATCTTCACGCCGCTGCCTCTTCCACTTTCTCAACCCCAGCCGTATCAATCGGTGCATCCTCACCCTGGCTCTGCTTCAGCCGTCCCTTGGCCGTATTCTTCCGCCCGGCTGCCGAAATGAGTTTCCCCGCCAAGCCCAATCCATACGCAGGCATATTGCCGTAAACGGCTTCATACTGTCCGTCCGCGACACAATAGGTTTCATGGCAAATGCCCACGTCGCCGTTCGTGCCGACTTTCCGGTTGAATGCCGCCCACGCAGGGTAGTGCTTCCCGCTGCGGTCACGCGCACACGCGTGCAGATGTTCAAACGAGCGCCAATACTGCACGACCGAAAAATTGGGGAAGCCTGGCTGATGGCGGAATCCGAGCAAGCCGGAGTCTGGATTGGTTGCCAGTTCATCCAGCATGGCGGGGATGGCTTGAAAGACCGGCCGCCATTTATTGACCTTCCAGAATTTATTGATGCGCATGCCAATCAGAAACACGACAAACGGTCCATCAATTTCTGCAGTCGTGCGTTGGGGGATGATCTGCGCCATGGGGTGATCCTCGCTTTGATTATTGTGTTACACTGTTAAATAACAACGTTAAGTTACATTGTCAAGTTATTTTTGGAAAAATTTTGGCGCAGTGTTGCCGCAGGTGAATAGAACGGCGAAAAAAGGTGATAATTTTGCCGATAAATTTTTCTACTGGTAGTCTGGTGTTTGAAAGTCGAAATTTTGTGGGCTGAAAACTGCCTGTGTTGCCGCAGATGAACAATTTGCACTTTGTAGGTGATAACTTTTGCCGTTTAATTTTTTTACTCAGTAGGCTGGTGTTTGAAAGTCGGAATTTTGGGGCGGGATTTGGGGCGTTGTGGCAGGGTTATTGGGGTTTTTTTGCTCGCCATTCTCGCTTAGATGGCGAGGTTCAAATCAATTTCGACAGCGGATCCCGCACGTGGGCTCTCTGTATAATTAGAGTTGGGCGCCAAAGGCGCGGAGGAAAATCCAAAAGAAAACCCGACGCTTTACATTCGAAAGAGGCTGGCTTACGTTACGTTTCTCTGGTAGATAAAATTTCCTGATAAACCCCTTTGCAGGAGGATCAGCAAAAAAAGTCTCCCGCTGTAGGCATTTGGGGTAGAAAAAGTTTCGATTGCACCATAGTTAGGCCCACAAAATGACGAAAAAGGCAAACAGATTCCTACAGAAACTGTCGTATGGCTACCGCCTTTCCGCCCTGGCCTTGCTGAATACTCTGGTAGCCCTCCTGCTCTTGAATGCAATCCTCTATGCGGCATTTGTTGTAAAGGACTACTTATCTTGGAACGCTATCTGGACAAAGTATGGCCATTCGACTATCAGCGCCGTATATCCAGGATTAAGCGAACCCGAAATAGATGGTCTCCTCAAGGAGACGTGGTCTCGCACTTACATCTACGAGCCATTTACCCAGTTCCGGGAGCGTCCATCTCGTGGACTCTACGTCAATGTAGACAGTAGCGGGTTCCGAATCACGAAGAACCAAGGCCCTTGGCCACCTGAATCGAGAAGCCTGAACATCTTTTTGTTTGGAGGTTCAACTACTTTCGGATATGGCGTCCCGGACCACGAAACGGTCGCCTCGTATCTACAGGAGTATCTGACGACAAGGTTGGGCCGAGACGTGCGCGTCTACAACTTTGGTCGAGGGAGCTACTACTCAACTCAGGAACGTATTCTTTATGAGGAACTTCTTGCCTCTGGATTTGTTCCAGACATGGCCATTTTTATCGATGGTCTCAACGATTTTTATTACGACCAACCAATGTTTACATCCCGGTTTCGTGAATTCGTAGCCAACGGAACAGCCAGTAACAAAGATAGGGGTTTTATTTCACGAACATCTCTTGTTCGCGCCACGGAAGGATTTAGACGTCGGCTCCCGAAGTGGCTTCGAGAAGGGCGGCACAGCGAGCAGCTAAAAGAGAACGCAGAGCCTAACATCTACAGTGACCCGAAAGTGATCGACTTAGCGATCAAAAGATACTTAGTGAACAAGAAATTGATCGAAGCTGTTTCTAAGCCTTTTGGTGTAAAACCTATATTCGTTTGGCAGCCAGTCCCAATGTATGATTATGATCAACAGTACCATCCCTTCTCGGAAGGCGGGTACGGTCGAGCCAGCTACTCGCAGTATGGTTATGAGCGCATGGCTGACATCATTGAGGAAAATCCACTGGGCGACAACTTTTTGTGGTGTGCAGATATCCAGAAGAATGAGAAGAGATCTTTGTACGTCGACACAGTGCACTATTCTGCGGGTTTTTCGAATCAGTTCGCTATGGTCATGGCTGACTTGTTAATCGAACGATACCTTGTTGAAGCACATTCTGAACACTCAGAGTAGTTCGCGACTGAAACGGTGAAGAGCTAAGCCTGATGAAATCGGCGTCAGAGTCAGTTTTCCAACAGTACATCGCCTAACCCTTATCAGGCCTCCGTTGTCAACCGGGCAGACGGATGCATTGCACGGGGCGGGGGGCCGCCGCGCGGCTCCAGATGAAACGTCCGCTCAGGGGATCGTGCGCTGACTTTATTTCCGTTGCTAGTCACAGCCGTAGGCTGCACCAAACACTTATTGAGGCTCGCTGTCTGTTGCTGCAGGTGAATAGAATGGCGAAAAGAGATGAATACTTGAGTCGAGGTTATTGTCCGCCATACGGAGGTTCTAGGCGAACGGGGGAGGGAAGGTCAAGATGTGGATCGCAGCGATTCTTCAATCCTGCTCTTGGCCACCTCAAAATAGGTGGAATCTTGTTCGATGCTGATGAAGCGGCGGCCTTCGTGGAGGGCGGCTACGCCTGTGGTGCCGCTGCCCATGAAGGGGTCGAGGATGAGTCCGTCGGGTGGGACGCATTGGATCAGATCGCGCATGAGCTGGGTGGGCTCGCCGGTGAGATGGTGCTTGTCGGACTGACGGACTGACTCACGGTAGCAGCCCGGCCAGGGGCCTCGGCCTGGGGCTTTGAGACACTTGCCCTTCGTACCCCATAGCACGTATTCGAATTGATGCCGAAAATAGCCGGTGTGGGGTGATCTGGCAGCCCCGGTTTTGTCCCACGCCACAAGGCCCCGCCAAATGAAGCCGCCGGCTTGCAGGGCATCGATGGCTCGTGGGAGCTGACGCCAATCGGAGAAGATGAGGCAGTAGCCGGACTCGGTGACCAGCCGTAGGCCCTGGCTGAGCCACAACGCCACCCAATAGCCCCAGGAGCGCTGGTCACGTCCATCACCGCGGTAGTCGGGCCGGTGGAGTTTTTGGCCGCCAGTCACATACTTTCTACTCGGCGGCGCTGGGCGCTCGCCTGCAGTTCGCCCGCCTGAAGAATAGGGCGGATCGGCGACAAGGGCGTCCACGCTGGCCGTGGGCAGCTGGCAGAGGACGGAGAGACTCTCGGACAAGTAGAGCTGAACACGCTGGTTCGGACTCTGCCAGGTCGGGGTACATTGCGGCATCGGCTGCCTACCTCGACGGATCTGCCTCTGGATCAGGGATTTCAGGGGGTGGGGAGGTGCGCTTATCCGTCTGGGCATTGCCGACACGTTTGCCTCTATCATCGACATACGCCCCGTTTGCCGAGACAATGCCCTCATCCCATTCAAACTGGAGCTGTGTGAGCCCGCCTGCTTCGTCTTTGCGGGACACAATCTCAGCCGCAATTAATTCCGCCAACTCTTCTGCTGCGCTGAAGATGGCGGGATACTGGTCTCCAAGGGTATCCTGCAGTTGCACTTTCCCAATCATGGGTGGGTGCGGTTTCACGTGGCGCGGTCTGATTTCCCGATATCGTGGCGGCTCCATCTCGGTAGTCGTCTTGGTCGTCAACCGCGTTGTTCTTGTTGTACGCCATCCAGACCACGTCATACTTCTGACCGGGGATCGGGGCCACCAGCTCCACCTCTTCCGCTACCGGCCCATGGCATAGAGGGGATGAACCGTTCGGTCAAGTCCGCAATCGAATATGGGTTTCTTCTCGTCTGCTAGCCCCAGACATAAATAATTACATGAAATCAATAGGTTACATTATCTAATTATTCTTGACAACGATTCACCCTTTGCCCTAGTCTTGTCTTGTGGAGTGTGGAAGATGGCACGTGATAAGCGGGAGCGGAAAGAAAGGCGTCGTGCATGGTCGCCCCATCGGCCTCCATTATTCCTGTATTTTTCGAATCGAAACTCTCGAGGACGAGTCCATGGGACTTAGTCTGGCAGGATTTGGTCTGGCAGGGCTTAGTCCGGATTGATCTCAATGATTTGACCCTCAAGAAAGATCTGTTCCACAAAGACATCCCACCAACCGCAAACAACAACGACGACCTTAGCCCCACCGGTAGTGTTGATCAGGTCGATATCCCCCTCCTAATCAGTAGGCAGCAGTCGGCTGAAACGCTCTCTGCATTGCACGGTTCAGATCCCGCACGAGCAATCGCAGGACTCTACCTACTTTTAAGTAGGGCAGGTTCTGAAGTGCGCAGGGAGACATGCATGATTAAGAAAATACAACACGACCTAACAGAAGGGGAAATAGAAATTGTGCAGGAAGAGGGACCTGAGGATACAGAGAATACTCATCGACGCGGGCATGACGCCCAGGAGCACGACCATCTCGTAAAACACTCAATTCTGACTATGACCGATGTTTTACAGAGCCTCGGTGAACAAATTTTGCGTCTCGATATCCGGATGCAGAGCGTAAATGCTCGTCTCGAATATCTAGAAGAACTCGAACCTCTCTACCATCGCGATACTGATGCAAACCTTATCGACCGAAGCAAAGCCACGCTGAACGGAGGTTTCAAAATATGAACGATTTTTGGAATGCATGGGCAGGCATTGGCCGCGGATTGTCGTTGTGGTGGCCTGGGGCCGGATCGCCTCAACCCCGCCTTTATTGAGTTTGGGTGTCTACTTTTCATATGCAAATGGCGCAAAACATGGTAGGCAGTGACGTCTCTAACCCAGTGTAGGAGGCGTTCATGTGGCGTCATTGCTCAGGATCTGGGGGATGTTGAGTTTAGTCTTTGCTGCGGCGGTCTTGGCCGGTGGGCGTAACGCAATTTATGAGATTGAAGCCGGTATGGCCCTCGTTATTATGACGCTGAGTTTTGGTTTGTCTGCGGTCATTGCGGCGGTGCAGCGTGGAGTGAATGAGTTGAGTTCGGCATTCGGCAGGGACAGGGGTGTAGCGGTGGGTGAGCCGTGTCCGCACTGTGGGCGCGGGCCCGATAGTGAGGGGGCAATATTACCTACGATCATTGACGATGAGATGGACAGGGCAATCGCAGGAGAAAAGAAGTGGAAATGGTAGAAGAGGGAATGAAACGGGTTTAGTCCAGGCTTTTTTTGAGGGTTAATGAGTGACGATACGTGACGCGAGTATCTGCCCCAGTCACAGTGAGAGGGGAAGTACGTGCAGCCTGTGTAAGGGTATTTTCTTTGAACAATGCGGGTTGCATACTGGTAAAGATGGGAGGAAAATCTATATTCAAGACGTGACAAAGACGTAAGGCGCGCTCTCGTATAGGAGTGGGGATATCCTGAGGGCAGCGGGGGCCTCTGCAACAAGGAGAGGATATGAAAATAACCGATAGTGGTCCGGCCGATATCAATGCGGATCGACTGAGCCGAACCAACAATCCGGCTGCGACGAATGAGCACAAATCTCGGCAGACTGAGCAATCTGGACAACCCGATGATGCCACGCGCGTAAGTATTTCATCCGCTGGGCGCCAACACGCCGCAGCTGTCACCCAGAGTACGCAAACGCAGCGTGCCGAGACGGTGAGAGCGATCAGAGAACAGATTGAAGACGGCACGTATGGGGTGGATGCGAAAGACGTGGCCCGGGCCATCCTGCAAAAAGACGGTGGGTATATTGTAGGGTCGCAGCATAAGCAGGATCAGTAGGATCAAATAAGTTAGACTGCATTCTCCGTACGATAATTCCCCCGCCCAAAACTGTTGTGTGATGAGCCCAAGAGGGCGAGAAGAGATGCCTTTCACCTGCCTGCGTTCGCGGGTATGACACATTCTACTAGCCTGCCGAGCAAGGGGGTGGCTATGTCCTCAACTGAACTCTGCTTTCTGACCGCAACAGAACTAGCTCGACGCATTCGTAATAAAGAGGTCTCGTGTCGCGAGGTGATGGCGGCGCACTTAGCGCAGATTGATCGCCTCAATCCCCAGCTGAATGCCATTGTCACGCTGCTTGCAGACCGAGGGCGGGCGCACGCGCAAGACGCGGATGAGACACTGGCGCGGGGAGGGGCGGTGGGCCCGTTGCATGGCCTGCCGATCGCCCACAAAGACTTGGTGCTCACCAAGGGAATCCGGACTACACTCGGCTCACCAATTTTCGCTAATTTTATTCCTGACCAAGACGAGATTATTGTCGAGCGTCTGCGTGGGGCTGGAGCGATTGTTATAGGAAAAACCAATACGCCCGAGTTTGGCGCCGGCTCGCAAACCTATAACGAAGTATTTGGCGAAACGCTGAATCCGTACGATCTGACGACAACGTGTGGCGGCAGCAGTGGCGGGGCCGCTGTGTCCGCATCGCGTGGCCTGGTTCCCGCTTACGGTCGAAGGCCCTATGGCCCGTACGGTGCAAGACGTAGCTTTGCTGCTCAGTGTCATGGCCGGACCTGATCCGCGCGTGCCGATTGCCAACAGTGAGTCGGCCGCGCAGTTTTTACAACCGCTGGAGCGGTCTTTCGCTGGCACTCCCATCGCGTGGAGTCCGACGCTAGATGGCCTGCCGATAGATGCGCGTGTGACAGCGGTACTGCACAGTAAGCGGTCTATATTTGAAGACCTGGGCTGTGTGCTGGAAGAAGCAACGCCGGACTTCCGAGATGCGGATGAGGTCTTTCGTGTGTGGCGGGCGTGGTATTTTGAGCTGGCTTTGGGCGAGTTGCTGCCCGAACATCGGGACCACATGAAAGATACAGTCATCTGGAATATTGAAGAAGGAGCCCAGCTGACAGGTCCGCAGATCGGACGAGCCGAAAAGAAGCGGACTGCCCTCTATCACCGGGTGCGCGAGTTTACGGAACAGTACGAGTTTCTGGTTCTTCCGGTCTCTCAAGTACCGCCGTTTGATGTCAAACAGCGCTACGTCCGTGAGATTAACGGTGTACAAATGGAGACGTATGTGGACTGGATGCGCTCGTGTTACTACATCAGCGTAACGGGATTGCCCGCCATCGCTGTGCCGTGTGGCTTTACACCCGAAGGCTTACCCGTTGGCGTACAGATTGTTGGTCGCCATCAAGACGATTTTGGCGTGCTCCAACTCGCCCATGCTTTTGAACAGGCGACTCAGGTGGGCAAACGGCGACCGCCTATTGTTGAAGAAATATAGCCAAGGAGGCGCGCGGGAAGACGGCGGCCGCTTACGCAGCGAGGGTCAATGCACGCCGAGGAAGGACTTTTCTCAATTGTTGAGTCAGGACAAGTAAGGTAAAGGGTCTGAGCGGAATGGGCCGAGGGAGCAGCCGTAGCCGGCAGCAAAAGCCGCCTCGTAGGAGGCCGGGACTTTCTTGAGTTGTTCGGCTAAGAGCTGGGGGCTGAATGGCCTCAGCAGATAGCCATTCGCTCCGGCTTGGTAGGCCTCGATGACTTCAGCGCGCGTTGCGGTGTCAGTCACCATCATCATGGGAATGGCTTTGAGTTTGTCATCTTGGCGTATAATGCGCAGCAGGTCGATGCTGCGTATGCCCGATAAATGCCAGTCTGAGATGATCAAGTGGGGCTGAGACTCGTGGAGGGCGTTCAGTACGGCAACCCCGTCTTCGACCTCTCTGATATTTTGAATACCCTGCTGCCGCAGCAGTTCACGCAGCGTGGTCCGCGAGGTCTGACCTGCATCAGCGATGAGGACCTCGCAAGTGCTCATCGCCGTGTTCTCGTGTGGGGCGCTCTGTTCCGTTTGAGTGGCAGGGCGTTGAAGACGGCGGCCGGCCGGACGGATATGCAAGAGGATCTTGTGGAATCGTTCGAGGTCCTTCGTCAGCGTAATCAGCTTTCGGGGATACGGGCGAACTTCTGATTTTTTCCGAACTGTTCGACCTGGAGTGCCGCGTTGAATGCGTCTTTGGCCCATGAATTGCCCGTGGCATTCTTGAGCGAGGCGGCTTCGTATTCTATGATTTCGCCCTCGCCTGCCTTCATCGCCCTCTGTATGCGTTCCAGGGTCTTCGGATACTCGGCGAGAAACGAGGCGATCGTTTCGTTCAAGAGGTCTTGATGGCAGGCCATATTCTCTAGTGCCGCGTCAAGTATAGACTGTTCCTCCTGTGTAAAGACTACTTCGACTGAGGTATTTGAGCTCTCTTCCTGAGCAAGACCTTGTCCCGTTTGGGAGGGAGTGGGCTAGTCTTCAGGGGGCACTGCTTGCACCTGAGCTGAAAGATCGGCGGCCGCTGGCTGAGGATCGGACTGAACGGCGTCGTCTCCGCGCAGTCATTCAATCACCACCGCTTTTACCCCGGATTCTCTGAGCGCTGTCACATCGCTCTCAGCCTGAATGAGCAATTTCTTGCGCAAGAAGGGTGTCTTCAGCCATGACTGGGCCGTCTTCACGATGAACATGCCGGGCCGGAGCTGATCGATGGAAATGCGTTTTTTCATGGGTTGTCTTTAGTAACGATTATACTTTATATCGGGCGTGGTCGGCGCCCTATAGTGGCCAAATCAGCTTAATTTATGGGCCAATATGGCTCATTTCAGGGCGGTTTGTAGTCGTTTTCGGTTCCGAAGTATTTTCTGAGTGCGTGTCCAAGGCGCACGCGCGCGATTCTGGAGGGCTTTGGGGGGATTTGAGTGTCAGGGTGAAGGCGTGATAAAGCGAATTGTGACGACCGAGTCAGGTTTTCACAATAAGGAGGGCGATTGTATGAAATTTGGATTTATGCAGGATTTCCGAAACCCTGAACCCTGGCGGCGACCGTTCCCCGAGCTGTATAACACACTGCTGGAACAAACGATCCGGGCTGAAGAGCTCGGCTATGACAACGTCTGGCTGACCGAGCACCATTTTACACAGGATGGATACAACCCCTCCCTCCTGCCGACGGCAGCCGCGATTGCGACGCGGACCAGTCAGATTCGTATAGGGACATTCATTTTGCTCCTACCGTTTCAACATCCTATTCGGGTTGCTGAAGATTCGGCCTGTGTGGATATTTGGTCCAATGGGCGGTTCGAGTTGGGCGTAGGACAAGGGTATTCGTATATGGAGTTCGACGCGTTGTGTATGCCGCGTAAAGAACGTTCAGCTCGGATGCGCGAGGGAGTCGAGCTCATTCAGAAAGTCTGGACCGAGGACAATGTCACATTTGCTGGACGTTTTACGCAAGTCAAAGACCTCACCCTAAGTCCTAAGCCGGTTCAACAGCCCCTGCCGCTATGGATAGGCGCTCGTGCGGAAAAAGCGACACGCAAAGTGGCGCAGACGGGCTGCCATCTCATGGCGACCGTCGGCCCTGATCCAGCCCCGTGGTATATTGATGAGCTCAAAAAATATGGCCGTAACCCTGCTGCATTCAATATTGCCCAGTTGCGTTTGGTATATATTGCTGACACGGAAGACCAGGCATGGGCGGAATGCCAGGAGCATCTCTTCAGCATGATGGAGTTCTACGGCCATATCCTTGCCGAGGCCAACGATGCGCCGGGCGATAAAGATGTATGGACATTTAAGAAGCCTGAAGAACTGCGCAACTCAGCTTTTGGCGAGGCGGTCATGATCGGTACGCCGCATCAAGTTGCCGAAAAGATGCAACGTTTCCAAAAGGAGTTTCAGTGTACGCATTTTATTATGAGTACGCAGCTGGCGGGGATGGATCCAAAAAAATCTACGCGTTCGCTGGAGCTATTTGCTCATGAAGTAATGCCGAGCCTACAGCATTAAAGAGCCTGGAGAGGGGCAGCCTGCCGCGCCTTTTGTTTTGGAGATTCTGGAGGACTGTATGCGATTTGAAAAGACCAACGTACTTATTACTGGTGCCGGGAGTGGTATTGGGCGGGCGGCTAGTCTGGCGTTTGCCAAAGAAGGCGCGGCGATTGCCGCGGCCGATGTGCGCCTTGAGAGTGCACAGGCCACGGTTCAAGCGGTGGAAGGACTCGGCCGAAAAGCCATTGCCGTCCAGGTGAACGTGATGGAGCCGGATTCCGTACAGGCGATGGTGGCTAACGCAGTCGCCGGACTGGGATCACTCGATGTGCTCATAAACAGCGCAGGCGTGCGGGAGATTGTGCCGTTCTTGGAGTTGCTGGCGGAAGAGTGGCTGAAGGTCATCGGTACGAACCTGACCGGGACGTTTTTGTGTAGCCAAGCCGTGGCGCAACACCTGGTCGCTCAAGGCAAAGGCGGAAAAATTATTAATCTCTCTTCCGTCGCTGGTCTCATGGCGGTGCCCAACCGTGCGGCCTATGTTGCATCGAAACACGCGGTAGTCGGCCTCACCAAAGAGATGGCTATGGAATTGGGCGACAAGAATATTCAGGTGAACGCGATTGCACCCGGCGTAGTCGAAACGTCGATGACGGCTGGGTATTTCGATAACCCCGATGTCGTCGCCTCGCTCAAGAAGGCCCATCCCGCAGGTCGTTGGGCTCAGCCGGAAGAAATTGCCGCGCTGATGTTGTTTTTGGCCTCGGCTGACGCGAACTTTATGACTGGGGCAACCATCCCCATTGATGGCGGGTTTGCCGCAGGCAAGAGCATATAATCACTCTGGTCGGCAAGGTTGAGCAGGTTGGGAATATTCTGTCCGACGGTCTAGGGCGGGGGAGACACGATGAGTACGCCAACACAGATTCTTGAAGGAATTCGTATTCTTGATTTGACGCAGTGGCTAGCTGGCCCTCAGGCCACGCGGCTTATGGTTGATCTGGGGGCAGAGGTGATCAAAGTCGAACTCCCGCCCAAGGGTGAGCATAGTCGGCATATTCGCATTGTTCCCAAAGATGGACGTGACGGCGCAACCCCGAGTTATTTCATCATGCACAACCGGGGCAAGAAGAGTATCTGCGTGGACATAAAGACGCCGGCAGGACAGCAGGTTATTCAAGACTTGATCAAGTCTGCGGACGTCTTGTTTGAAAATTTTACGCCCGGCATTATGGCCAATTACGGCTTTACGTATGAATCGGTCTCACAGCTCAACCCCAAGATCATCATGTGTTCAGTCTCAACCTATGGCCAGACTGGGCCGTATTCGCGCCGGATTGGAAACGATCTCGTGGCGTTAGCCGTAGGCGGTGTACTCCATATGGTTGGTGATCCGGATGGCTATCCGGCCTATCCGGGCTCGGCGATTGGTGATCACATGGCGGCCCTGAATGCCTTTGGTGCAATCATGGCGGCCCTGTTTCACCGTCAGCGCACGGGCGAAGGCCAATATATTGATTTAGCCTTGGTGGACTGTACGTATAACTCCCACGACTGGGCCCTCGCCGCGTATAGCGTGACCGATGGTGAGGTAGATCCGCAGCGCGGCGGGACGCAGCGCGCTGGCGCCTTCCCCTATGGGTCGTTTAAGTCGAAAGACGGCTATATCGCCATTGGACTGATTACCGAAGATCACTGGGTGACGATGGTGAAACGTATGGGGCGCGAAGACCTACTGACCTCGCCTGAATTTAAAACAAACCGCTGGCGGATTCAAAATGCAGCCGCGCTGCGGGTCATTATTGAGGAGTGGCTGCAATCGCTGCCGAGCGACGAAGCAGCGATTCGAATATTGGCCGATGAATTACGGCTGCCGGTTGCTCCCATTTTGTCCATCGGCCAGTTTGCCACTGATCCGCACTTGAGTAAGCGCATGGTAGAAAAACCCCCGAATCCCGGCTACGGAGAACTCATGCTACTCAAGTCGCCGCATAAGTTTTCCAAAACCCCGCCTCGTATCCCCGGGCCGGCCTCACGGCTGGGTCAACATACACAAGAATTACTGCAGGACCTGTGTGGGTATACGCCGGAGAGGATTCAAGCCCTGCGTGAGCAAGGCGTCCTTGTCGAGGACCCAAAGAAGTAGGACCAGGCATGAAAGACACGGACGACGGTTCCCCGTCGTCCGTGTAGCCGTTTACGCGCCGCTTAGGCAGGGCGGCGGCGACGCATGCGCGCGCCGTTCTTCAAATCGTCAGGAAGGCCTAATTCCCGCATGATTTCTTTAATCGTGTCGCACTCATTGGCAAGCATATCACAGATAGACTGAGCCGATTGGCGGGCCTTGTCATGCGCCCGCGCGCTGGCAGCCAGATAACCCACGACCTGATCAAGCGCAGTAGTCTTGCCTTCACCCAGGACGACGTCGAGTGGATAGCCTGCATCGCGAATGCGAAGCAAGAGGCCGAGAGGGATTTCCGATTCGCCGGTTTCATAGCTGGTGATCTGCCGTTGGCTGTATTCGCCGAAGGTTTTGCCAAAGACTTTCTGGCTGAGTTTCAGCTTGTGGCGAAATTTCCGCAGGTTGCCGCATAATGCCTTAGGATCAAGGGTGCGGTCGTCAATGAGTTCTGCCTTACGCATGTCCTCCGTAATGTCTTGGGCAGCGCAATAAATCCGTATCACCCGTCCGTCGTCGTCAAGAATCGGCCGTCCAATATCTCGCAGCCAGCGCGTCTCTCCGGTCTTGCTCACGATTTTATACTCTGTCGTGATGGATTCGCCGGAAAGCAGCGTGTCCATACGCTTCTGCATAGAGGCGCGATCCGTAGTGTGAGCCGTTCTGATCCAGCGCGCCTGCGTGACGCCGCGATGTAGGTCTGTCTCGCCCAGTCCGGTCAAACGCGAATAAGCCCCATTCGCCCAGTCTAGAACGACTTTCGTTTCAGACTCTGCGCGTAAGGTATATGCGTAATCTGAGGTGAGTTCAGCAATGACTCGATAGCGCTCTTTTTCAGCAGAGAGCTGCTCTAGTTCTTCATTCTGATTCTGTGCCATATGAATATCCTCCCTACTTTTTCTGTAAATTTCTGCTCTATGTTAGTATATACTAAACGCCTGCATTACTTTTTTCCTTCCTTATAAACTTTATCCAGGAGAAGTACAATGTCGCTTTTGTCACTGCCTACGTTTATTATTCGGATGGATACAGCGTATTTATCAAGGCTATTCTACCTATATAAGACCATTTTGGCTTTATACCTAGTTTGTGGTTTGTTCTGTGTTAAGATTGGCCTCGGGATAGCAGTCGTTGTCTTGATCTCAGGGCAAGCGGCGAGATACAGTGAGCCGCACCGTGTCTAGGTGCAAGAGGGCTTTGGGCAGACGACCGGCTGTCCGGTGGACCAATTCTTTAACGTATTGTGAGGAGAAACAAATGGCCGACACCGAGAGGATTATTCAAGATGTGGCAACATTCTATCGGAGCTTTATCGACGGATTTAACCGGGAAGATACGGATCTCTATCTGCGTTCATTCTGCTATCCGAATGCGATCTTAAGCGGTGAGCAGGGTATGGTCGTTCATACCAAAGAATCAGACCAACAACGTTTCTATCAGGAAATAATGGTTTCTATTCAAAGTCGAGGCTGGGATCATACTGAGGTTGACCAGATTGAGGTCTGGCCGTTGTCGGAAACAACGGCCGCTGGCAGTGCTGATCTCGTTCGCTATAAGGCCGACGGATCACAATTAGAACAGGGAAGCTATTTCTATACTTTTCGCCAGGACGGAGGAGTCTGGAAGATTCTGACGCTGACAGAGGTCAAATCGCCGTTCATAGGTCCAGCAAGGTCATCCTGAGAATAGCGATTTTCCTTACCCCCAGAGTTGATGAAGAAGAGGCCCCTCTGGACCAACTGGTTGCCGTTTCCGTCTGGCGCCCGGCTGGTCTCAACCGTTTGGTAGCAAGTGGTACTCGATTGCGTCGGCGGTCGGACCAATGTGGGCTCCCGCGAAAATGCCGCCTAAACGGACTTTCCCGCTGTTTACAAGATAGGTGACCGTCGCGACCACTTCCTGATCATCGGCAGTGTATGCGTTCACCGTTCTGACAAGCTTGAGCAAGGTTGAGGTCGGTTGCGAGGTCATGCTGAAAGGCCCCTTTTTGGTTTCTCTATTAAGAATTAAGGATGCAAGGAGCGTACCAACTATTTCAGTGCTTTTGTGTTTTGCTTCTTACCACACCTCGAATTCCAGCGGAGTTGAGGTTGAAGCGTCCCGTTCATGCCCATTCATTCCGATCCATTCCCATCCATTCCTATCCATGACGAAAGGAGCTCTCGACGAGTCAACTGAGTATACATTCTGGTGTACTTGAGGTAGCAAATATGGCGAGGCGCTGTGGCGAAAAGCCACACTACCAAATACATACGTAGCAAAAAGATCACACCGCTTAGCTAGTGACAAGCTGAAAGCCGCCGTACAGAACCACAGCAAACACGAATGGTTCGTCGTCCAGGACGCGGAAGGAGTGCTGTGAGCCGGTGGACTTATGAATGAGATCCGCGTAAGCACAAGTGTGTGGCTCAAGAATGAGAGTAGGAGCATCTGTCGGGTTCCTCCTCAAAAATATTTTCTGCACGGACTATACGAGCGACACCCGGCAATGGTTCGGCTCGGGTGGGTGGTTTTCTCTAGACCCAGCGGCTCCGCCGTATGGGGTGTGGAATCTAGTGCGCTGTCGGAGAGTCCTGAATCCTTATATAGGAAAAGAGTCAGCATTGGAAAAACTCGGGGCAATAGACACTTTTTCGTGTTTTTGCTTTAACGGCAGCACACCGATCTGCCGGATAAAGGAGAATGTGTATGCTACCAATTGGCTATCTACCCTGCACTCAAGATCCCCCGTCCGGGGCGAATATGGCTACGGTGATAGACGAAATCGTTGCCGAAGCTCAAGCGGCCGAGGCCAGTGGCTGGGACGGCTGCTTTATTACCGAACACCACCAGCAGGAAGACGGCTATCTGCCCAACCCGCTGCTATTGGCCGGACTCGTAGGCATGAAGACTGAGCGGATCAAGGTCGGCACGTGTGTGTTGCTCATGCCGCTGCATCATCCTGTTCACGTTGCGGAAGACTGCGCCGTGATTGACCAGGCTACCAAGGGCCGGCTGGTGCTGAGCATCGGCGTGGGCTATCAGCCGCACGACTTTGATGCGTTTGGGATACCCGTGACCGAACGTGCGTCTCGAACTGAAGAAGGGATTGAGATTATCCGTAAGAGTTGGGCAGGTGAGCGCTTCTCTTTTGACGGCAAACATTTTCAATACAAGGACACCCTGATTACTCCAGGTCCCATCCAGAAGCCGGGCCCGCCAATATGGATGGCGTCCTGGACGCCGATTGGCCTGCGCCGAGCAGGGCGGCTGGCGGATGGCTGGATTGCTGATCCAGTGCAGAGCCTGAGCGTCATTAAAGACTATGCCTCGCTCTACCGCGCCGCCGCAGAAAAGGCTGGACGCAAGCCGTATATCTGTTTGATGCGTGACGCGATCGTTGCCGACAGCATGGCCGCAGCCGAAGCCGCCAGCGAGCCGACTATGTATACGCACCGCTTTTATTTCGAGTATGACGCTTACGTCCCGGATGAACACATCAAAGATGTGAAGACTCCTGAGGAGTTGACGTTTGAGAAGGCGGCCAAAGAACGGCTCATTGTGGGCTCGCCGGAGGACTGTTTGGATCAGCTTCAAATGTGGAAAGAAGCGATTCAGCCGGATTATTTGATTCTTCGCTTCCGCCAGCCGGGCGGTCCGTCACATGAGAAGACGTTGCAAGCCATACGGACGTTTGGTGAGAAGGTGATTCCGAAGTTATAGGAATTCGATATCGGTTGCGTTCCTGGGGTTTATTTCTTTCGCCTATTCCTGTCATTCTGAGCGGATGCTAAGAATCTCTCAGAGAGACCCTTCGCGTTGCTCAGGGTGACACAGTCGATAGGCACGTAAAACGCGACAGAGACTTAGACTATGGAGTTCCCGATACGGGGCTCAAGCTATGGAAATCCCCTTAACCCGTTATCTCGCTTCATTTTGTGCTGAACTGCAATACGAGGCCCTCCCGCCGGAAGTCGTTGACCGGGCCAAGTATTTTTTCCTCGATTATCTGGGTGTTGCCATACGTGGATCGCTGTCTGATTCCAGCCAGCCGCTCTACCGGATTGCCCAAACCCTGGCTCCTGAGGGCTCTGGGACAGTCTTAGGCCGTACGCAAAAAACGACCTTGCCCTATGCGGCTTTGACCAATGGGACTGCGGCGCACAGTTTGGAATTGGATGACACCCACCAAGGCGGCTCAATCCATCTCGGAGTGTCGGTCTTTTCTGCGGCCTTGGCCATGGCCGAGTCTCTTGGGGCAAGTGGTAAAGAATTTCTTACGGCGACTGTGGCCGGCTTTGAGGTTGCTGCGCGGCTTGCCATGGCGCTCAAGCCCGCAGATCACTATGCGCGCGGTTTTCATCCCACTGCCACCTGCGGCACCTTTGGTGCTGCGGCCAGTGCAGCCAGGCTGCTGCATCTCGACGAGCCGCAGTTCCTTTCCGCTTTGGGTATTGCCGGCAGCCAGTCAGCCGGATCGATGGAGTTTCTGACCGCAGGTGCCTGGACCAAGCGCTTCCATCCGGGCTGGGCGGCGTTTAGTGGGCTGCATGCCGCGCTTTTGGCAAAAGAAGGTTTTATTGGCCCGACTACGATACTCGAGGGCCGAGGTGGCTTTCTGAAAGCCTATGCAGTCAATCCTGATCCTAGCAAAATTACACAGGGCTTAGGTGACGATTTCCAGATTCTTCAAACCGCGGTCAAGCCACACGCCTGCTGTCGCTATACCCAGGCGCCCATCGATGCTGTCCTGAAAGTCGCGCATGAGTACGACATCCAGCCCCAGCAGGTTGAGCAAATCACCATAGGCATGCTGGAGACCGGCATCCCAGTGATCTGCGAACCCGCCGACCGCAAATCCCGACCGACGAATGTGGTTGAGGCGCAGTTCAGTCTGCCGTTTGGTGTGGCTGTGGCGTTGGCAAAGCGGCGGGCGGGCTTAGATGAATTTACTGAAACCATGCTCCACGATGCGGAAATCGGCGCGCTCATGGCGAAGGTAGACTATGAACGTGATCCTGCCTTGGAACACAACTATCCCAAGGAGTGGCCGGCTTGGGCTAAGGTCAAGCTCCAGGACGGACGCGAGGTTTCTGCTCAGGTCCGTTTTCCCAAAGGTGATCCGGAGAATCCGCTGTCGTGGGATCAACTGACGGATAAATATAGAGATTTGGTGAAATCGGTCTGGGACGCGCCCCGAGTAGAGCGTGTCTATCATGCAGTCAAACAACTTGAGAGCGAAAGAGACATGTACAACTTTACACAATCGCTCTAGGGGGAGGCAATCATGGACTATGGTTATGTTTTTTTTAGCGGGGTGCATGTTTATAAAGATGTCAGGCTGGCTGAAAAGCGCGGCTATACGCACGCCTGGCTGTATGACTCTCAGATGCTGTGTAGCGATGTGTATGCCTCGCTCGCCCTGTGTGCCGTCAATACCAAGAAGATTAAACTCGGCCCAGGCGTGACCAATCCGGCCTCGCGCATCGCGCCTGTTACGGCCTGCTCAATTGCTTCGATTAACGAACTCGCCCCCGGCCGGACCATACTTGGAATCGGGACCGGCAATACGGCCCGACGGACCCTTGGTATGCCTGCCGCTCGGTTGGCGCAGATGCGTGAACACGTCGAAATTTGCCGTGAACTCTTAGCGGGGAATACCACGTGGTATCAGGAAGGTGATCGACGGCGCATGATTAAATTCCTCAACCCCAAAGGCGGCTGGATCAATATTAAGAAAAAAGTTCCCATTTATGTTGCCGCCAGTGGTCCAAAGACGCTGGAATTAGCTGGTGAAATTGCCGATGGGATTATTCTGTTTGGGACGGTCAGTCCAAGTTTAATTGAATTCGCCATGAATCATATTCGAACGGGGGCCGAGCGGGCAGGGCGTAATCCCAAGCGGATTTACACCCTGTGTATGACGGCTTTTCATCTCACCAAAAAAGGCGAAAAATTGGAAACGTCTCGGGTGCGCAAGGCCGTCGGCCCGTTTGTCTCCTCGTCGAGTAATATTTTTGCCTTCTCATGTCCCGACCCGCAGGACCTGCCCGCTGATTTGCGTGATGACCTTGATGGCCTTTCAAAAACGCCTATCGTGCGCCTGCAGGGTTCTATCGAAACGCGCCACCTCAAACTCTACGAGGGCTATCTGCAAGGCTTTAAGAAAGAGCACGAACCACTGGTAACCGAGAAGATGATTCGAGCCACGACATTGACGGGAACAAAAGAGGAAGTATTAGAGTCCGTCCAGGCTATGAAGAAGGCCGGCATTAATCAAGTCGCGGTCCAGCCTGTGGCGGATGCACGCGAAACAATTGAGGCGTTTGCCAAAGCAGTGATCAAGCAAGATGAAATGATGAAATAGTGTCAGCCGTGGGGGAAGGGGCATCAGTTCGAAGCAGGTCGAGGCGTCTGCTGAACCATAACCGCCGTGCCGGTAATGGCGCGTTCGCCTTGCTCGTTTTCGACGACTAAGTCGCAGTACACGGTCGGCACGCCGTCTTCTTCGTTTTTCTCCGTAATCATACCCCACAGCGAGATTGTTTCCCCATGCCGAATGGGAGTCCGGAAGGTTGTGTTCAGCGTACGCAGACGCCAGCCCACAAAAAAGTCTTTCAGCATCTGACACAAATAGGTGGTATTCAGTGGTCCGGGGACAATGGGCTTTGTTAAGCCGGCCTGTTCGGCAGCTTTCTTATGGAAGAAGAACTTGAGCCCTTGAATGTGGGCGACCTCCGCGTATTGCAGCACCTGTGCCGTGGTCGGCGTCTTGGTGACCGGACCAATCTCGTCGCCGATCTCAAAATCATTAAAAGATTTGGTGTCTTGGCTCATAGCCTGTACCGAAACGCGGGCATGACCTCATTCGCAAAGACCTGTAAGGTCGCGAGAAAGTCATCCTGAGCCATGTCGCTGAACATCAGGGTGAACAGAGTCACGCCTTTTTTGTTCTTCTTCCTCAGGCTATCGATGACGCCAGCCGGGTCACCACATACGCCACATTTTTCTAAATCCGCTAATCGTCCCAACGTTTTTTTGCGGTTGGATATTTACGCTCGAAATCCGGCTTGTCTTTGCCCAGGACAACGAGCGTCTGCTCTGAGATTTCTATCTCTGCCGGGTTGCGTCCGATTGTTTTGCAATGGTCGGTAATCAAGCCCCATTTTTGTTCGATTCGATGCGCGGCCGCCGCCGGGCAATTCCAACGGTCGGCGTGTTCGGCTACGATCTTGAGGCCCTTTTTTTCGGCCATAGCACCAATAGTGATGGGCGGGTAGGGTTTCTGGATTGGTTTGGGGTTACAGTGGGCGGCAACGATCTTGTAGTACTTACCGCTGTAAGTCGCGGCATCTTCGGTAAACATTTTTTTCAGGATTTCGACACCTTCCTTGAGCTGATCCGCTCGGGTCCCACCAGACGGAAAAGGATAGCCGTACGCCTCATATTCCTCATTCATCCAGCCCGCACCCAGACCGATTTCCAGTCTGCCTTCACTGATGTTATCTAGGCTCGCTGCCATTTTGGCCAGGAAGGCGGGATTGCGATAAGAATTGCACAATACTAAGCCGCCGATTCGGATCTTGCTGGTGACCATGGCCATAGCCGACATCACCGTCCAGCCTTCTAAGAAGTCGACCTGTTTCATTCCGCGTGCCCACATATGATCGGTGAACCAAATGGAGTGAAAACCATACTCTTGGCAGGCGAGTGCGCGTTCTTTGAGTAAAGAAAAGGGTAAATCAACTTGAGGCTGGAAGAGACCGAATTGAATTGGGCGGGTCATAGAATTCTCCTCTCATGACGTCAGAGGGTTGGGCCGACTCCGTATTTGATCCCCCCTCAAGAGGGGACAAGTGAGACGAGTCTTGCCTCTTTCCAAGAGGCTTATTATAGTCCCGCGTGCTGTCCGTCTATGACCACATAAAGAGAGGTGTTTCTGCTTGACAATCTTCAGGAGCACAGCCAAGATGCCAAGGTTCTCAGTGTGTTGAAAATATTACTCAATATTGAAGTGAGGCAGGTATGGATTTCGAATTATCTGAAGAGCAGGTGATGATACGTGACCTGTGTCGCGACTTTGCCAAGAAAGAGATCGCGCCGTATGCGGAGGCGTGGTTTGATGCCGAATGCTTCCCCACCGAAGTCTTTAAAAAGCTGGCAGATCTGCAGCTTATGGGCCTGCTGATCCCAGAGGAATACGGCGGTACAAACGCTGGGACCATGGCCATGGTGATGGCCATTGAAGAACTGGGCAAGGTTGATCAGTCGATTGCCACGACGCTACAGGCTCATTTGACCATAGGCTCGCTCCCCTATTTGCACTTTGGGACGGAAGAGCAAAAGAAACAATGGCTGACGCCTCTAGCCCAAGGCAAACACCTAGGCGCGTTTGGTTTGACCGAACCGCAGGCAGGTTCTGACGCCGCCAATATCATGACCACGTCTCGTCTAGAGGGCGATCAGTGGGTGGTGAATGGCACCAAGAGTTTTATTTCAAACGCGGGAACGCCGCTGAGCTATGGGTTGGTGGCGCTGACATCGAACGGCAGCGATAAAAATGGGAAGAAGCGCTACAGCGCGATAATTATTCCCAAGGGCACGCCCGGCTATACCGTCGGTAAGCCGTACAAGAAAATCGGCTGGCATACGGTCGATACCCGCGAGCAGGTATTTGATAATGTCCGGGTGCCACGCGAAAATTTATTAGGCGAACAAGGCGCCGGATTTCGAGCGTTTTTGAAGACGCTGGAATGCGGTCGCATTTCGGTTGCGACGCTGGGATTGTCGCTGGCCGAAAGTTGCCTCGATATGTCCCTCAAATACGCCTTAGAACGCAAAACCTTTGGGAAGCCGCTCGCCTCCCATCAGGCCATACAGTTTAAACTGGCGGATATGGCCACCCAGACGGAGATGGCCCGGCTCATGACCTACCGTGCTGCAACCTTGCGCGACCAAGGCAAACCGTTTGCCCAAGAGGCGGCCATGGCGAAGCTGGCTTCGTCAGAGATCGCTGTCAAAATCGCAGAAGAAGCCGTTCAGATTCACGGTGGCTATGGGTATATGCGTGAATCGCCCGTCTCTCGCTTTTACCTGGACTCCAAGATTCTCACCATTGGTGAAGGAACCAGTGAAGTCCAGCGCATGGTCATTGCGCGGCAATTGGGTTGTTGAGAACTGGGGTTGGGGATTGGGTGTTGGGGGATGGTTTTTGGATCCAGCTCCCAGTCCCTAACCCCCTAAAGGAATACTATGACTCTACCATATTTTGATTTAAGTGGAAAAACAGCCATTATTACCGGCGGCAGTAAGGGCCTGGGAGAACAGATGGCGTATGCCCTGGCCGAGGCCGGGGCTGATGTGGCGTTGGTGAGCCGGACGAAAGCTGATTTGGATAAAGTTGCGGCTGAAATCAAGGCTGCAACCGGACGCAATATTATTGGTGTAGCCGCCGATGTGACGAAAGACGCCGACATTCAGGCTATGGTGCAACAGGTCATGGCTGAGTTCGGTCAGATTGATGTGCTGATCAATAATGCTGGAATTGGCGGCACGACGCCCGTTCATAATCTTGAGGAGGCTGAGTGGGACCGGTTCATGAACCTCAACTTGAAAGCCCCGGTGCTGTGCTCCAAGCATGTTGGAGCCGAGATGGCCAAGCGGAAGCAGGGCAATATTATTAATGTCTCATCGTTGTTCGCTAAGATTGTTGCCCGCTATATGGCGGCGTATGGTGCGAGCAAAGCGGCACTCGTATCCTTCACCCGGACGTTGGCGCTGGAATGGGCGCGTGACAATATCCGTGTGCACGCCCTCTGTCCGGGCTATTTTGATACGCCCATGAACCACGACTTTTGGGATACGAAGGGCGGCAAGGGCATTATTACCAAAATCCCGATGCAGCGGGTCGGTGATCCGAAAGAACTCAAACCCGCGATTATCTTTTTGGCCTCGGACGCGAACACGTTCATGACTGGAACGACGCTGTTCGTTGACGGCGGGCATAGCTTGGTTGGGTAAGGAAATCCCCGTATGCAAACTTTCTCCCGCTTGGTGGTATTGTTCCCTCTCTACGATGCCTTCAGAGAGGCTGGAGCGAGCGAAGACAAAGCGCGGCCGGCAGCAGAAGTCGTCTATACCAGTCAGGATGCACCGTGGAAACGGCGTGTTGAGAAAGAGTTCGCAGAGCTTCACAAACAACTCGCTGTGCTCCGTTGGATGGTTGGCTATCTCGTCGCAGTGACGACAGGTATCTTATGGAAAACATACAGCTAATTCTGTCCCAGACAAAAATCCACCCGGCACAGGCAGCCTGACTTTAGACCTTATTCTTGGACAACCGAGGCTATCAGGTCCTCCGTTTTTGGAACCATGAAGTATTGACAAACATCGACGGAGTCTTGGAACGGATAATAATTGTTCTGAGCGACCCTCACCCGCGCCCACTATGTGGACGACGCCCTCTCCCTAGCAGGGCGGGGGAGAAGATGCCGGCATAAAGAGTTCGGGAGGATAAGCATGGAACCCTGGCAGCACATATATAAGGATAAGCTGCTCACAGCAGAGCAAGCGGCCAATCTGGTCAAATCGGATCAGCTCGTGCGCTTGCATCTCGGCAAACCGCCTATTCCAATTCTCGACGCATTGGCAAAACGGAATGGACAGCTGGAGAACGTTACCGTTATCCAGTGCTATCCGCTGTATAGCCATCCCATCTGGAATGAAGCCGGCTATGAGCAGTCGTTCAATATGATTGTTGACTATGTGGCTGAAGGCTGCCGTGAGGGTATGAAAAAGCACTATGTGGATTTCATGCCGCTCGACTATCCACAGTACGCCAAGCAGGCGGAACAAGGCCGGACTAATACGTGGAATGCCGACATATTCTTTGGCGTTGTCTCGCCGCCGGATGAAAAAGGCTATTGCAGTTTCGGCAATACCCTGTGGTACAACAAAGACGTTGCCCAGGCCGCGAAGTATTTTGTGGCGGAAGTTGATCCGTCTTTTATTCGAACCCATGGCGACAACTTTATTCACGTTTCAGAGATTGACCACCTCGTTGAAGAGACCCAGCCTTTTCCGGTTGGCACGCCACCTCCGCCTGACGAAGAGCAGGGAACCTTAGAAGTGATAGGCGAGTTCGCTTCCTCGCTGATCCGTGACGGAGATACGGTCCAAATGGGCATAGGCGCGATTTCTGAAGCAATCGGCCTTTTTCTGATGGATCGTAACGATCTCGGCATTCACAGTGAGCTGATGACCGCCAGCCATGTCGAGTTAGTCAAGCGCGGGGTTGCGACTGGAAAATATAAGGCTACACATAAAGGGAAGGCTGTCGCTGCCATGGTTGTCGGTGGGGCTGACTTAGAATTTGTGGACAATAACCCGGCATTTGAGTTATACAGCGTGCTCTATACAAACTCCCTACCGAATATTGCTATGCAGAATAACCAGGTTGCAGTGAATAGCACCTTGTCTATAGACCTGACTGGCCAAGTGGCAGCCGAGTCGGTTGGGCCGCAAATGTATTCGGGCATCGGTGGACAGATGACTTTTATGATGGGTGCGATGTACTCCAAGGGCGGACGGTCCATCATGGTCCTGCCGGCAACGGCGCGCACGGGTAGGCTGTCGCGCATCACGCCTATGCTAGCACCCGGCAGTACACTCACCACTCCGCGGCAATACACGGACTATGTGGTGACGGAGTTCGGCATCGTCAATCTCCAGGGGAAGACACAACGTCAACGGGCCGAAGCGCTGATCAGTATTGCCCATCCGGATTTTCAGCCGGAATTGCAAAAAGCCGCCAAGAAGATGTTTTGGCCGTAGGGCGAGACTGCGACACGACACATATGGGGGAGAGATTCCGAGTGCATGGGCTACCGCCCTTTCTGCACAGAATAATAGGAGCAGCCGTGTGTGGCTGTCCTTTTCGCAGGAGGGCAGCCCGCTGCAGCCTTATAGGCGTCGCCTTGCTAGTGGTCGTCCTCCTTCCGCTTTCGGCATGGCCTCACACTGTGGGCGAACTGCTGTCCGATCCCTCAATATTTGACAGGCAGGAGGTGCGTGTGACCGGGCAGGTGACAACGTTGATTATCGAAGAAGGCGACGAGCCATATACGAAGTTTAAGCTCCAAGATGGGAGCGGCATCATCCCGGTCTTTATGCGCGGCGTGCAACACATTAATAGAGCTGAGATCTACCAAATAGACGGCGTATTTCTGGTGAAACCCAGCGGTGACGGTTCCACACAAATCAGCGGCATTGTCACGAAAACGATACAGCCTGTTGAAAATTATTCTGAGCGTGTGGTAGTGGCCGCATCGGATCTGGAAGCGGAATCTGATGCGCCAAGCACCACAGTCGGCGAACTGCTTGATTATCCTTCATTCTTCGATCGCCAGGAGGTGAGCGCCACTGGACGGGTAACGAGGCTGAGCATCGAAGAAGGCGAGAAGGCGTACACGAAGTTCAAACTCCGAGATGAGAGCGGCAGCATCCCGGTCTTTATGCACGGTGCGAAACGGTTAACGGAGGGTGCAACCTATCACGTGGATGGTGTGTATGTGGTGAAACCTACGCGGGACGGTTCCGGTCAGGTCAGCGGCATTGTGGCCAAAGCGATTGAATCGATTGGACCTGCTGATGCGGTTGCATCGGTTGAAGAAACTCCACCGTTAGTCGCGGAGTCCTCTGAGTCGGATGCCGAGGCTCCGGACTCTGTTGAGCAGGTCGTTTATGACGCCCCAGTCTATGCGGTAGGCGAGCTGCTGTCCGACCCGCCTAGATTTGATCGACAATTGGTCAGTGTCACTGGTCAAGTGACGACGCTCATTACGCGTTACGGGGAGAAGACGTACCGGAAGTTCAAACTGCAAGATGAGAGCGGCTCTATGCCTGTTTTTATCCAGGGGACACCGTCTTTTAAGCAGGGCCAAATTTGTCGCGTGACAGGTGTGTTCTTAGTCAAGAAGACTCACGACGGTACGTCGTTGATTAGTGGGATTAAGGCTGACGCAGTGGCGAAGGTGGATGATGCTCCGTATCGGAAATGGACGAGTGTGGTATCTCAGCGCCGTTCGCGCGGGAGGCGGACCGATAGCAGAGTGCCCGGGGGATTTGATATCCCGGAATAGGGACGACGCATGTGTCGCCCTTAAGAGCGTGTCCGAAAAGTACATTCTGGGCGTCGCCCAGCTGCAAGCAGCATGTCCAGCGTTGCCCTGCATCGCCATATCACAGCGGATATAGCTGCTTCGGGCGCCTTGGTCATGCTGCTTTCGCTCGGGCTTTGGCCACAGAGACACTTATTAGACACACTCTAAGAATTCTAGCCAACCAAAATTTCTTTGGCGTGAATTGTATCCAGGTATTCACGCACGGCTTGAACCTTGCTGTCGCGGACTTCAATCATGAAGTGATACTGGTTGTTGTAGACTTTGCCGTTGGCCATCTCGCCATACGATTCGGCCTCGACTGAAACCCGATCTCCTTCCGCAATAACAACCTTGGGAGTAATCTTCAGCCCATTCGGCATGGCGGAAGTGACGCCTTTTAACAACTCGGCAAATTCCGCCTTGGTCTTCGTGCCCGACAGTTCGAAATTGCCGGCAACCCACCACGTGGCAGTATCAGTCATGGCATCAAGGACTGCTTCGATTTTGCCCGCTGAGAGGTTCTCAAATAAACCAAGAACAAGTCCTTTATTTGCTTCTATAGTCATGAACGACCTCCTGTTTTCTTTGGGCACCGCTGCGCAGTGCCAGTTTAGCGTTACTCTGTCAGTCTTATAGTCCAGTTCGCTATAGATTGGCAACCGATCTCTCTGTCCTATCCCCAACCCCAATCCCCTAACCCCTATAAATTCGGCTGCGTTATTGCCCCTTCCGACGCCGACGAAACTTGCGCGACATATTTGGCAAACACACCCGTAGTATAACGAGGCGCAGGAGGCTGCCAGTTGGCCAAGCGCGTCTGGATCTCCTCCTCGCTCAATTCGACCTGCAGTTGACGATGCTCGATGTCGAAGACAACCATGTCATCTTCTTGGAGGGCTGCGATTGGTCCACCGACTGCAGCCTCGGGGGCGACGTGACCGGCCATCAGGCCACGGGTCGCACCACTAAAGCGTCCATCGGTCAACAAAGACACCGACTCGCCCAAGCCTTCTCCCACAATCGCGGCAGTGACGCCCAGCATTTCACGCATACCAGGGCCGCCTTTGGGACCTTCATAGCGGATGACGACTACATCACCCGGTTTTATTTTTTGTTGGGTGACGGCAGCCATAGCATCTTCTTCACGGTCGAAAATACGAGCTGGTCCCTTATGATAGTGGCGTTCATGCTCCGCGACTTTGACCACACATCCTTCAGGCGCGAGGTTGCCGCGGAGAATGACCAGACCACCTGTTGATTTGAGTGGATTGAGCAGGGGCAGAATGACGTCTTGGCCGGGAGTTTCTACGGCCTTGGCAGCTTCCGTCCCCAGCGTCGTACCACTAGCGGTCATTTGTTCGCCGTCGATGAGTCCGCCTTCTAGCAGACGCTGCGCAATGAGTTGAATGCCGCCGGCGCGATCTACATCCACTGCAACGTATTTCCCACTTGGCTTGAGATCCGCGATGAGCGGCGTGCGGCGACTCACCGTATCAAAGTCATCAATGTGCAGCGGGATGTGAGCTTCCCTGGCCATGGCCAATAGATGCAGGACGGCGTTGGTCGAGCCCCCGGTCGCGGCAACACAGGCAATCGCATTTTCAAACGCTTGACGGGTGAGAATGTCCAGAGGACGGATGTTGTTGCGCAGGAGATCCATAACGAGCTGTCCACATTGAACGGCCACGGTGTCCTTGCGTGCATCTGTGGCAGGAACACTGGACGTACCCATGGGAGACAGGCCGATGAACTCCATCACGGTGGCCATGGTGTTTGCTGTATATTGTCCCCCGCATGCGCCTGCGCCCGGGCAGGCAAAATCTTCTATGTGTTTGAGATCTGCGTTATCCATCCGTCCGGCCGCATTGGCACCAACCGCCTCAAAAACGTCCTGGATGGTGATATCTCGCTCCTGAAAACGGCCGGGGGCAATGGAACCGCCATACAGCAGCAGGCTGGGCACATTGAGGCGGGTGAGAGCCATAGCGCCAGCCGGGATAGTCTTGTCACAGCCGACAACGACAACCATGGCGTCGAACATATAGCCGCGGCCAACCAGCTCGATCGAATCGGCAATAACCTCACGGCTCACCAGCGAGGCTTTCATACCTTCCGTGCCCATGGTCACGGCATCACTAATAGCGACAGTATTGATCTCCATGGGGGTACCGCCGGCTTTGCGCACGCCTTCTTTGACCTTGGCCGCCAGACGGCGTTGATTGAAGTTGCACGGCATGGTCTCAATCCAGCTGTGGGCAACGCCGACGAGGGGTTTTGCCAGATCGTCATCTGTAAAACCAATGGCCTTGAACATCGACCGGGCCGGAGCGCGATCTCGTCCGTGTGTAATAATGTGACTGGAATGTTTGGGATTGAATGCCATACGTCCCCCTTGTCGAGCAGCTTAGTTCTTCGTGCTCTATACTCCGCTTCGACCCGCTTGTGCAAGCCTTTCGTTGAGCAAGCTCCCTGTTCACACCAGCCTTTGCCCTTGACAGTCAAAAGCGATCTTATAGCCTGTGAACCGATTCCAATGCCCTGCAGAGTCGGCGTTGAAAAGGGCGACTATGCTCGAAACGATTGCTTCCGGCTACGGACTGCTTGAAGGCCCACGCGTCGATGACGCCGGGAATTTGTTTTTCAGTGATGTCACCAATGGTGGCGTATATTGCAGAGCGCCGGGCGGTGAGATTTCGACCGTCGTGCCGCGCCGTCGCGGGGTAGGCGGGATTGCACTGCATGCCGACGGGGGCGTAGTCATTTCCGGCAAGAATGTGTGTCACGGCAAAGACGGTGCGACGCGCATTTTGTTTCAGCGCGACGACATTCCCGGCTTCAACGATTTATTTACCGATCCGCAGGGCCGCGTCCTTGTTGGGGCCCTGCGGTCCGATCCGTTTACGTTGAAGAGCCAGGTGCCGGGTGAACTGTGGCGGATCGAGGCTGAAGGCACCGTTGTTGAAATGTACGGCGATGTAGGTATCACCAATGGGATCGGATTCTCCCCGGATAACAGTAAAATTTATCATTCTGATAGTGCCCCGCGTCACATTATTTTGCATGATGTGTCAGCTGACGGGCAGCATGATGCGCTCCAATAAGCGCTCTCGGATCGTCGGATCCCTGGCTAAATCAACAACAGTCCAGGCCATGGAGACCGCTCCATCGATGATGGCTTTATCCGCTGCCGGCGTTACACACTGGGCCGCAAACTCAGGCTGGTGATTCACCGCAGGCAGAGAATCTATGCCTATGGCGGGGTGTATCGACGGCATGGCAAGCGACACATTGCCCATGTCGGTTGAACCGGCTGCACGCTGAGTAGCAGGACCGAAATCGGGAAACGTCCGACCCAGGGCTTCCGCATTGCGTCGGTAGGCGGCTGCCATATCCGGATCGTGCAGCATCTCGGCATATGGTTTTTCACCGCCAAGGATTTCGAGTGTAGACCCGGTCGCCAGCGCCCGAGCCTCAAAACATTTCAAAACCTTGTCTTTGATCTCGTCGAGATCCGCCAACGTGTTTGCTCGAACAATATATTTGGCCACGGTGTGGGCCGGAATGATATTCGGCGCCTCGCCGCCTTTGGTAATGATGCCGTGAATCCGGTCGGTCGAACGAATATGTTGCCGCAGCAGACCAATGGCCGTTTGCGCCACGGTCAGAGCGTCAGCGGCATTGATACCGCGTTCGGGGAAGGCTGAGGCATGCGCCTCTTTGCCGTGATAACACACCTCGAACATCGAAGCGGCAATAATCGGAAATTCAACAACATCCATGGGTGCGGGATGGACCATCATGGCTGCGTGCAGGCCCTCAAACGCGCCGCGCTCCAGCAGCAGGATTTTCCCGCCGGCATCGCAGACTTCCTCAGCCGGCGTTCCAATCACACTCACCGTTAGGCCTACTTCATCAGCGACTTTCGCCGCGGCAATACCCGCTCCAACCGACGCTGCGGCGATGATGTTATGACCACAGGCATGGCCGATGCCAGGCAGGCTGTCGTATTCGGCACAGATGCCAATATGCAGCGGGCCGCTACCCGCCCGGGCGATAAACGCGGTGGGTAGGTCGCAGATGCCGGTCTCTATCGAGAAGCCTGCATCTGCCAACGTTTCCGAGAGCCACCTTGCGGCTTTTTCCTCTTCAAAGCCAACTTCCGGGTTAGCATGAATGCGATGACTCAGAGCAATGAGGTCATCGCGCGCGCTCTCAAATCGTTCTTGGGCTCCTGCTTTGGCGTCCATGTGGTTCTCCTTTTTAGACTCATCCGCTTTACCATAGGTGGCTTGGCAGCGTCTAGCAGCAGTATGACTTTGCCTTTTTAAGACAGGGCTGATGGGTGAAATCCACTCACTTTACCTCGCCCAAATCGACGTGCCGGAAAGAACATGGTACATGAAGGCGGGGTCTCCCCGAGAAGAGGCGGGAAAAAAGGAGGTACGACATGGATGCGGTATGGTTTGGACAACTGACGGTCACAGCATTTTTTGCCATCGCGTTTTTGCAATCCGCAGCGGATAAATGGATGGACAGCGCAGGCAACATCGAATTCTTTGGCGGCCATTTTGCCGACAGTCCACTGTCCAGTCTGGTTCCCACGATGTTCTGGACCATCACCGTGCTGGAGTCGATTGCCGGAGTGGTGAGTGGAATAGGCGCAATCCAAATCTTGCTTGGCCTGGGGACGGGGATGGCGGTATGGGGATTGGTATTCTCAACTATTTCTTTACTCTGCCTCTTTTTCGGTCAACGTTTGGCTAAAGACTATGCTGGCGCCGCTGTTGTCGCTGCGTATTTTGCCGTCGTCATACTGGGCTTGATCTTGTTTGGATAGGAGAGCCCCTATTCTTTATATGGCGTGTGTCTGCCTATGTATTAACCGCTCACGAATCTTCGTATCCGTTGCCATATCAATCACCGTCCAAGCCATAGACAGCGCTCCATCGATGAGGGCTTTGTCGGCGGCTTCAGTAGTACAGTGGGCGGTGAACTCGGGCTGATGATTAACGGCCGGCAAGGAGTCGATGCCGATAAACGGATGGAGTGAGGGCAGGGCGAGGGACACATTACCCATGTCGGTTGAGCCGGCGACACGTTCGATAGCTGGGCCACGCTCAGGGAAGCTACGCCCGAGCGCTTCTGAGTTGCGTTGATAGATAGCCGCCATATCTTGATCCGTACGATGCTCAGCGTAGGGTTTATGGCCACCGACGATTTTGAGTTTTGAGCCTGTCGCCAGCGCGCCGGCCTCAAAACAGCGCTGGACCTTCTCTTTAATCTCATCCAAATCGTCTAATGTTTTGGCTCGGACTATGTAGGTGGCTTCGGTATGGGCGGGGATGACATTTGGTGCGTCCCCACCGTTAGTAATAATGCCGTGAATGCGGTCAGTTGGGCGAATGTGTTGACGCAGGAGGCCAATGGCAGTTTGGGCAACAGTGAAGGCGTCGGCTGCGTTGATGCCGCGTTCAGGAAAAGCTGAGGCATGGGCTTCTTTGCCGGTGTACTGCACATGAAATGTGGAACAGGCGATAATAGACGGATCAACGACATCCATGGGAGCAGGATGTACCATCATCGCGGCATGCACATCTGTGAAGGCGCCTCGTTCTAAGAGGAGAATCTTGCCGCCCGCATCCCCAGTTTCTTCCGCCGGTGTGCCCAGAACGCTCACCGTCAGTCCGACTTCGTCTGCCACCTTGGCCGCAGCAATCCCCGCCCCAACCGCAGCTGCGGCAATAATATTATGGCCGCAGGCATGCCCAATGCCGGGCAAACAGTCATATTCCGCACAGATGCCAATGTGCAGCGGGCCGCTGCCCGCGCGCGCCACAAAAGCGGTGGGCATATCGCAGATGCCGGTCTCAACACTGAAACCCGCGTCAGTGAGTGCTTCTGAAATCCAGGCAGCGGCTTTTTCTTCCTCAAAGCCTAACTCGGGACGGGCGTGGATACGATGACTGAGTGTTATAAGGTCCTGTTGCGATTGCGCAAAGCGTTCGCGGGCGCCGGACTTCGCATCCATGCTATTTTCCTCCTATTGATCTTTAAGACCTCTCATATGCAGACAGAAATTCTTCTCATTGTCGCCTGCGTACATCTATTCCGTCAGGATTTCGCTACCAAAACTTTCAATATGAAACTGTATCGCTGATTTGACATCTGCTAGGGCTTCTTCATAGCTGTCTCCTTGTCCAACAACGACTCCTTTGACACCGAGTGGATACGCGATGTATCCGTCCGAATTCTTTTCAACAATGACTTTGACTTGACGCATAATGCTAGAAACACTCCTCATATTTGTTCTGCCATACTCATGCCTCTTACGTCCAGAGCAAAATATTTGAATTCTACTTGACTCCGTACCTAGCTACAGGGTGTATACTCGCTTATAGAGGAGTCAAGCATGAGCGGCATAAGTAGCATGAATGGATTAACTATAGGCGAAGTTGCGAAGCAGGCTGAGGTCAATGTGGAAACGCTGCGCTATTACGAGCGGCGCGGCATTCTCCCGATCCCGCCGCGCAGTGGGACAAACTATCGTCGCTATCCCGCGACGGCTGTTCGACAGACTCGTTTTATCAAACGCGCGCAAGGATTGGGCTTTTCCCTGAATGAAATCACCGCCATACTCTTCCTCCGAAATAACCCTAAAACCAGTCGTGCAGCGGTGAAAGCGCGGGCTGAGGCAAAGCTGGCGGATATTGAGGAGAAGATCGAGCGCCTGACGGAAATGCGAGACGCCTTGGCGCAGGTGACTGCCCTGTGTGACGGCAAGGGGTCCATCGACGGCTGTCCTATTCTTCAGGCACTGGAGGGAGAGTGATGCGGGCGGCTGAAACGACTCGGGATCTTACTTCTGCCCTCATTGGCATTCGGGGCATGCACTGTGCTTCGTGTGTGGCCAAGGTCGAGCAGGCGCTGGTGCAAACGCCTGGCGTACTGCGGGCGAGTGTGAACCTGGCCAGCGCAGAAGCACTGGTTGAATACGAGCCTGGTCAAGCCGATCTCCTTGAGCTTGGCAAGGCGATTGCCGCGACCGGGTTTGAGGTGGTCGAGCGACACGAGACAGTTGAAGAGATAGAAGACCGCAATCAGAGCGACTATCAGATCCTCAAAAATAAATTTGCAGTCAGCGTAGTCTTGACTGCATTGATCCTGCTTGGATCAATGACCACCCTGCTGTCTGGCCTGCCACTAGGCGCTCATTTTTGGTTGCTGGTCCTGACAATTCCGGTGCAGTTCTGGGTAGGCGCACAATTCTATCGCAGCGCCTGGGCAATGGCCCGCCACGGCTCCAGCGATATGAATACCCTGATCGTGGTGGGGACCTCTGCTGCGTTCCTGTACAGTGCGGTGGCCGTGTTCGCGCCCGGCTTTTTTGTTTTGACGGGGCAACAGCCGCTAGTCTATTTTGATACTGCGGCCGTGATCATCACCCTGATTCTGCTCGGTCGGGTGCTGGAAGCTCGGGCAAAAGGGCGAACGACTGCAGCCATTCGCCACCTGCTTCAGCTGCAACCCAAGACGGCAAGACTGCTCAGACAGGACAAGGAAGTCACGCTGCCGATTGATCAGGTCCAGGTTGGAGACGTGGTTGTCGTTCGACCGGGTGAACAGATTTCCGTAGACGGCGTTGTGCTCAGTGGCAGGTCGAGTGTGGATGAATCCATGCTGACGGGGGAAAGCCTGCCGGTTGACAAGCAGACGGGTGACCCAGTTACTGGGGCAACCCTCAACACAACCGGTGCATTCACCTTTCAAGCGACTAAAGTTGGCACGGACACGGCTCTGGCAAGAATTGTCAATTTGGTCCGCCAAGCACAGGGGTCGAAGGCGCCGATTCAGCGTTTGGCCGATACCATAGCCTCATATTTTGTGCCGGTTGTGATTGTGACTGCGCTCCTGACCTTCGGTGTCTGGTTTGTTATCGGGCCGGAACCTGGTCTCAACTTTGCGCTCATGAATTTTGTGGCCGTACTGATCATTGCCTGTCCGTGTTCGCTGGGGCTGGCAACCCCCACGGCCATTATGGCGGGGACTGGCCGCGGTGCCGAGCAGGGTGTGTTGATTAAAGGCGGTGAGATATTAGAGCGTGCACATAGGCTGACCACTATCGTGTTTGACAAAACCGGGACGCTCACGACCGGTAAGCCTGCCGTCACTGATATCATTTGCTCTGAGGTGGTGGCTGAGCGCGCGCGTCTTAGCGAAGAAGAACTCCTGCGTTTAGCCGCCAGTGTGGAATGGCATAGTGAGCATCCGTTGGGACAGGCTATCGTGCAACATGCCCAAGACCGAGGGCTGAGACTGACGCCCGCTGCGGCGTTCTCAGCCCTTGCCGGGCACGGCGTCGAAGCCCGGCTGGCAGGCAAAGCGGTTGTGATCGGGAGTCAACGACTGTTGGCGAAGCGCGGCGTCCGGCCGAAGGGCCTGGAAGTCCAGTCTGAGACAATTGCCCGCGCGGGCAAGACACCGCTGTATGTCGTGGTTGACCGGAGTGTTGTCGGGCTGATTGCCGTTGCTGATGTACTCAAGCCTCAGGCGGCGCAAGAAGTGCGATATCTTCGCCGCCTGGGCCTCAAAGTTGTCATGCTGACGGGCGACAATCAACATACGGCGCACGCTATTGCCCAGCAGGCGGGTATCTCAGACATCTTGGCAGAAGTCTTGCCGGAAGATAAAGCTGCCGAGGTCATCCGCTTACAACAGGCTGGAGCCAGTGTGGGTATGGTCGGTGATGGCATCAATGATGCGCCTGCGCTGGCGCAAGCCGATGTCGGTATCGCGCTTGGGACGGGGACCGACGTGGCAATCGAAGCGGCCGATATTACCTTGCTGCGCGGTGACCTGAGCGGTGTGAGCACCGCCATTGTCTTGTCACGTAGGACCATGCAGATCATCCGTCAGAATCTATTCTGGGCGTTCGCGTATAATACGGCAGGCATTCCTCTGGCTGCGGGAGTGTTGTATCCGGTCTTTTCCATCTTGCTTGATCCCATGTTTGCCGCGCTGGCAATGGCGTTGAGTTCGGTGTCCGTAGTGACGAATTCACTTCGATTGCGAACGCTGCGTTTGGAGTAAATCCATGGCGTACGCCACAACCGTCCGCGCCGAACGCTTTGCTTTTGACACCCTCAGTGTAGTGTTTGCCAAGGCGAATGAAGAGAAGTCGGGCGATCAACTGGCCGGCATTGCCGCGGCGTCTGAACAGGAGCGCATTGCTGCAAAATACGTACTCGCAGACGTCTGCCTCTCGGAAATTATAGACAACCCGTTGATTGATCCGGGTCAAGATGAAGTCAGTCGGCTGACTCTTGATACCCATGACCAAGAGGGGTTCCGTCCGATTGCAGGCCTGACGGTTGGTGAGTTTCGCGAGTACCTGCTTGACGAGGCCCAGGACGGCGACACTCTCGGCACACTACACCGCGCTATTACGCCCGAAGTCGCGGCCGCCGTTGCCAAGCTGATGAGCAATAAAGACTTAGTGCTTGCTGCAAGTAAGATCCGCACAGTAACGCGCTGTCGCAATACGATGGGCCAGCGCGGCGTGCTGGGTATTCGGCTCCAACCCAACCACCCGGCTGATGATCTCGGCGGAATTTTATTATCGGCAATCGATGGTTTATTATTTGGTTGTGGCGATGCCGTGCTCGGGGTGAACCCGGCTACGGAGTCAGTAGAAACCGTCAGCCGAATTCTGTACGGTCTCAACCGTTTGATCGACGTCTATGCTATTCCTACCCAGTCGTGCTGCCTCGCTCATATCAGTACTCAGCTAGACAGTTTGGAGTCTGGTGCGCCGGTCGACTTGCTGTTTCAGTCCATTGCCGGGACACAAGCCGCAAATGCGAGCTTTGGGGTCAATCTGAGAATCTTGGACGAAGGCCGCGAGCGGGTGCTGGAGCAGCACCAGAATCGAGATGTGAACTGGGTGGGGGATAATGTGATGTATTTTGAGACCGGGCAGGGCAGTGCGTTGTCGGCCCATGCGCATCACGGCGTAGACCAGCTCACGCTGGAAGCGCGCGCCTATGGTGTTGCACGTGCGTTTGATCCTTTTCTCGTCAATACTGTCGTCGGCTTTATTGGCCCCGAATATTTGTACGATGAGTGTCAGATCATCCGGGCTGGGTTGGAAGACCATTTCATGGGCAAGCTGTTAGGTCTGCCCATGGGTTGTGACGTGTGTTACACCAACCACGCCCAGGCCGATCAGAACTCTGCGGACAATTTGTTGTTGCTGCTCACCGCAGCCGGCTGCAATTATTTTATGGGCGTGCCGTGTGCTGATGACGTCATGCTGAGTTATCAGTCGACCAGCTTCCACGACGCACTGGGGGCGCGGCAACTTTTTGGTTTACAGCCTGCGCCTGAGTTTTTGGAATGGCTGGAGCAGATGGATATCTTTCGGAATGGGGCGCTTGTTCCATCCAATGGACAGGCTCGGAAGAAGTTGGAAGACGGGGTCAGGATGATTGAAGGGGCGGGAGTTGTGTAGCCTGTAGCCCTGCGAAGTCCAGGGACTCCCGGATTCCATTACATTCCAGGCTACGATGCTGCTCAAGAGATAATGTGATGTCGACTCCGACTAAATCCAACTGCCCTGTCACAACTGCTCAGCCTGCCGAGACGGATGATCCGTTGGTCGCCATCCGTGCTCGCACATCTGCACGCATTTTTGTGGGTCGATCCGGTCCGGCGTATCGGACTCAGACCCAGCTAGCCTTACGTCTCGACCACGCAGCAGCCCGAGACGCCGTCCATTCCGAAATTAACTTAGAGCGTGATTTTGAGTCTGACTTTCTCGCCGAATGGCGGATATTTGAAGTCACTAGCCAGGCGCGAAGCAAAGCCGAATACCTCATGCGACCGGACCTTGGCCGACTGTTGTCTGCCAAGACGAAAGCCTCGCTGAGGGACCTATGCCCGCCGAGCGTCGACCTCCAGGTTGTCATCGGAGACGGGCTGTCGGCTGCCGCAGTCGTCAAACAGGTCCCGCGATTACTGCCGCTCCTAGCCCAAGGTACGGAGAAACGAGGCTGGCGTTTCGGTCTACCCTTCTTCATTCGCTACTGCAGAGTCGGCGTGCTGAACGACCTCGGAGAATTGCTTGACCCCCTGGTGGTCGTGTTGTTGATCGGCGAACGGCCCGGCCTCGCCACGGCAGACAGCCTATCGGCCTATATGGCGTATCGTCCAAGACACCGTCACACTGATGCAGAGCGAAATTTGATTTCGAACATTCATGCGCGTGGTGTGGCCCCTGAGACAGCTGCGGAGCGTATTCTACAGTTGGCAGAACAATTGAGGAGAGGAGAACTCAGCGGAGTGGCCGTAAAAGAAGAGATAGATGCTCTCCCGTCCAGGCCCTCTCAGACTCTTGCTGACGAACATTAGTCCGCTTTCGTATCCGCACTCAGCTGTGATTCTTTACCCGACCACTATTGATAGTAATTATGATAAGGGTGTAAATGCGATGCTGGCGTGTGGTTTGAGAGGGAGAGGCAATGTCGGGGTAACCCTGCGTGGCTGCCCGTCCTCTCCCCGGGCGACCAGATAGGGACGCAAGACTCGCCCTACGAGTGCGATGAATCGGTATGAAGGCGAAACGAAAGAAGGCAGCGGACATTATAAGCGACCCGGCCGTGCGGGCGGACCGTTGGCTGTGGGCAGCGCGGTTTTATAAAAGCCGCTCCTTGGCTGCCGAGGTCTGTGATGGCGGGAAGGTTGCAATCAACGGACATAAGGCGAAGCCGCATAAGTTGGTCCGAGTGAATGATACGCTAGAGTTTATGCACCCGCACGGACCAAAGAAGCTGAAAGTTCTTGCTGTGTCAGAAAAGCGTGGCCCGGCCGTTGAGGCTCAGTTGTTGTACGAAGACGATTCCCCGCCTCCGCCGCCACGTGAAGAACGGTTTGATTTTTTTGAACAACCGTCATCACGACTACGGGGGCAGGGGCGCCCCACCAAACGCGAACGCCGAGAGACCGAATGGTTACGAGGCCGGTAAACAAATAATGGGGGTCTAGGGGCTGGGGTTTAGGGAGCAGTGTGCCTAGAAGAGGGTGCATGCCCGCGCGTTCATGCTTCGACGGGGTTCAGCACGAACGGTTCTTGTGTACCGCCCCTTGTTCCGTTCGCCCTGAGCTTGTCGAAGCTTGTCCTGAGCAGAGTCGAAGGGGGGAACGAGGTCAACACAGCAGTAGCGTGCGCTGTGCGTACGAAGGAGTTAACTCCGATGATAGACCTACGTAGCGACACCGTGACATTGCCGAGTCCGGCCATGCGCGAAGCTGTCGCCAAGGCTGAACTCGGTGATGATGTCATGGGTGAAGATCCGACCGTCAACCGCTTAGAAGAATGTGCCGCAGAAAAGGTGGGTAAAGAGGCTGCGCTGCTGGTCAGCAGTGGAACAATGGGCAATCTGGTTGCGTTGCTTGCCCACTGTAGTCGAGGACAGGAAGCCATTCTTGGCGACGAGTGCCATATCTTCAACTATGAGGCCGGTGGTGCATCCGCCCTTGGTGGCATTGCTTTTCACACCGTTCCGACTGGCCGTTTGGGCGAATTGGACATATCTGATTTAGACCACGCCCTGCATCCACCCGACGTCCACTACGCACCGCCTGGAATCATTTGTCTGGAGAATACGCATAACCGTTGTGGTGGCACGATTCTCAAACCAGACTATTTGCAATCTGTTCGTGCAGTGGCCGATAAAGCCGGCATTCCCGTCCACCTGGACGGATCGCGCATTTTCAACGCCGCAGTTGCCTTGGGATGTGACGTACGCGAATTAACACAACCGGTTGATACGGTGCAGTTTTGTCTGTCCAAGGGACTGTCTGCGCCCATAGGTTCCGTGGTCTGTGGCAGCAAGCGCTTCGTAGTGCGAGCCCGGCATTATCGTAAAATGGTTGGTGGCGGGATGCGCCAGGCCGGGATTATTGCTGCGGCTGGGATTGTTGCGCTGAATGAAATGGTTGAGCGCTTAGCTGAGGACCACGCAACCGCACAACGACTGGCCGAAGGGCTAGCCGCAATACCAAAAGTCTCGATTGATCTTGAGACCGTACAAACTAATCTCGTCATTTTCCGTGTATCCACCCCGCATGAAAATGGTAGCTCGTTTGCCGAAGTGCTGGCACAGGTTGGGGTCAAGATTGGTGATATCGGCGGCGGGCGTCTGCGCGCCGTGACCCACTACGGCATATTGCACGAGGACATAGACGAAGCGCTCCGGATTATTCGGGAGACGTGGCAACCTGCCGCAGGGTAGGCGTAGGTGTACGGGGAAGCCCTCAGTGCCTATCCGAATAACGATAGGAGCCCGGTTCTGTCATTCTGAGCGCAGCGAAGAATCTTTCCCCTGGTCGTGGGTTGAGATGTTTCGCGGAGTTTATCCTGAGCGTAGTCGAAGGGCTCAACACGACACCGTGAAACCGTTATTCGGATAGCCTCTTAGTGTTGTCGAATTACGCCGTGCTAATTCGACCTGCGGGAGCTCAGATTGGCGCGGTGGGCACGTGGGTAGTGGGTTAAGTGCGCGTCTTGCGCGCACTCGATACAGAGGAGGAAGGGCATCTGCACCGCGCGTGTCCCCGCCCACAGAGCCCCAAATTTACGGGCAGAAGATGTTTCTCTTGTGAGCGGGAATTTTTTCTACACTATACTCTATATTTCACTAGTCCAGCTACTAGACGTATAGATATATAACTAATAACATTAAAAATCTATCATTACTTTTTCTGGCTGTGCAAAAACGTTTCACGGCGGCCGCGCCAACGTATTGATTTTGCAGGACTGCGTTGTCTGGTCGCGTACAAGAAAAGTCGCGTTTCGTTCGGGTTTTGACCGGAATATTGTCTTTTCGCTGTCCAAACGGGGAAAAGGGAGGCTCCGCGCGCTGTTTTGAGCGTTTCACACGAAAGGGTACTTCTGCATTTGATCCTCACGTCTGACTACGCGAAATGGGAGGAATTGTTCCTGGATGCTGCAGAGGTGCTGGCGGCGGTTGAGAAAAAAGATGCGCGCGGCGTCGCATCTTTCCCTTCTTCGCTGTTCGCGGCATGCTCTTTTCCGTACGGAGGCCGAATATGCAGCCTGCAAGTGACCGGACTAGAAGAACGGGTAATCAGCTTGGAACGCGAGTTGCGCAAGGTGAAGACCGAGTTGCAGTCAGTGAAGAAGGCATCCCAGAAGCCCTGGTGGGATCACGTCGCCGGTAGGTTTAAGAACGACCCGCTCTTTGACGAGACTATTAAAGCCGGCCAAAAGTATCGGCGCTCCCTCAAGCCTCGGACCTGATAATGTTCATCCTGGATACGGATCATCTCACCGTCATCCGTCGTGTTCCAGAACTGCTCGTTGAAGACCGGACGCAAAAGTAGTGGAGGTACGCGCTGTCGTAGCTGTATAGGGAAGCCCTCAGTGGTGGCGGATTACTCTGGGCTAATCCGCCCTACGGGCCTGCTGGATTTGCTGCAACAGCCTGTACTACGGATGGTCTGGGATTTACTCTCGTCCACGAGCATCTGACTGCAGGTTTTCCTAGTTATGAGTGGGATAATACGAGTTTTGATCGTGAAAAAGAGCTGGCCGGTGCGGTGGTCAAACTCAAAGAAATCAAAGCTCTGGGTGTGTCATCCTTTGTTGATCCCTGCCCGATGGAACTTGGCCGCGACCCCGAGTTTGCGGCGGAATGCGCTGATAAATCCGGCTTAAATGTGATTATTACAACCGGGCTGTACAACGAGGCACTGGGGATTCCGCCTCATTTCCGGAGTCTGTCTGCCGACGATATCGCCGAAGTGTACGTGCGCGAGATTACCGAGGGGATAGGCAACACCGGCATTAAGGCCGGACTCATCAAAACCGCGACAGATGGCATTCCGGGCCTCACCGAGACGGCAACCTCGATTGGTGTTCACGAAGAAACATGTCTGCGTGCTGCGGCTCGTGCCCACAAGGCTACGGGCATTTCCATTCTGTGTCACAACGATGAGTTTGGCCCGTTCGGTCGAGAGACGCTGGATGCGTTTGAAGAAGAAGGCGTTGACTTTAACCGGGTGATGATCGGTCATGCTTGTGGCGTGGGTGATAGGCGCTACTACTTCGACATCGTGGATCGAGGCGCGTGGATAGGCTTTGACCGCTTTGGTGTTGAGACCATTGCGTCGGATAAGATGCGCTTGGCGTCGCTGATCGGTCTGTTGGCCGTTGGCCATGACCGGATTGTGCTTTCACACGATGCAGTGCATTGTATGATGGGCTGGCTGAGTGCGGCCTGGGAGAAATTCGTCGAGGCCTGTCCGAACTGGAACTATGCTCACATCTTGAAGGATATCCTGCCTCAGTTGCATAAAGCCGGGGTCAGTGAGGGTACTGTTCAAACCATGACGGTTCAGAATCCAAAGAGTTATTTTGGTGGATAATGAGCTGACCAACGAATCAGGTGCAGACAAGATAGAAGGGCGCACTCCGGTGCGCCCTTTTTTATTCCTTGAGCTCAATTGAGATCTGAGTGTAGCGCGTCGTTCCCACATTGGTCAGCACGTGGGTCAGACCCTTGACCTTGGGCATGATGACCTGGCCGGCCTCAGGATAATGGGTCTCGCGTTCAGGCTCAGGCCCGGGCTGAGTTGACCGGAGCTTGCCGCCTTCCAGACAAATCAGGACTTCCTCGAATTTATGCGTGTGCCGTCTGGTCGATTGACCTGGCTCTAAGACTAGTCTCCAGACTTTAATGCGGTGATGATCGATCAGCAGCCGCGGCTCAGCGATTGTGCCGGCCGCATAGCCCGGAGTGTGTATAAGAACGGCAACACCTATCCCCAGGCCGATACAGACAAGAATCACACTAACACCAAGACCAAGGAAAAAACGTTTCATAGGCAGACTATTTAGCCCGGGAGACATATGCTCCGGTTTCGGTGTCCACGCGTATGGATTCGCCAATGTTGATAAAGCCGGGAACACGGACGACAAGGCCGGTTTCCATGGTGGCGGGTTTCAGCTCGTTTATCACTGTTGCGCCCTTCAGCGCTGGGGGAGTATCGGTCACTGTAAGATCGACCGTCTTTGGTAAATTCACACCCACAGGGTTATCTTCGTAGAAATCTATCGTGATTTTCATGTTCGGGAAGAGGTAGTGCACGGAATCTCCGAGCGTCTCTTTTGTTAAGCTGATCTGCTCGTAATTCTCGGAATTCATAAAGCAGTACTCATCCCCGGACTCATACAGGTATTCCATCTCCTGTTGATCCAGGCTCACTCGGTCGACTTTATCGTTCGAGCTAAATTTATGTGCCGTTTGTAGTCCGGTTCGCAGGTTGCGGAGTTTTGTTTGCATAAATCCGCGTTTATTGCCCGGTGTGACATGGATCACATTCGTGATGCGGTGGAGCTCATTTTGATATAGGACAAGCGCCCCAACCCGTAGCTGGGTTGCTGATATGAGCATGCGTGTCACCCTCCTCCTAGTGTGTCTAGCGGTGCTGTCACTCTAACATCGACGTGGCGAAATGGGCAAGCTCAGACGCTGGTTCCGCTCCAACTGTTGCTATTGGAGCTGGTCTTCAGCCGGTGTTGGCGGCGCCAAAATCGGCGACGCATGATGGTGGACCATGAACCACTGTCCTTCGGATTGCTCAAAAAGATTGGTGGTTAAAATTTGGGATCGGGACACACCGTCCGAACCGTGCGCATCGAGATTTTCGATCAGCACCGCCCAGCCTAGGGTGCCTGACACCTCAAGGCGTACATCCGAGAGGCTGAAACGCATGGACTGCGTATTAGTGAAAATGCGCTCCCAGCTTGCCATAATCGGACCCCAGCCACACAGTAACGACCAACCGGGATGGACGCATTTGATATGGCTGGCTTGCAACCACACCTTTTCCATCTCCTTAATATCGAGCGTCTCAAAGGCGCGATAAAAGGCCTCATTTGCCGCCGCAACGGCCTGGTGTGCTTCCATGCGTATTCCTTATCCAGGTTTTGGAGCGATAGGTTTTGGAGCCATGAAAACTAAAACCGTCAAACGATCAGGGCCGGGATTGCTCACCCCATGCTCGGTTCCGGATGGGGCCAGGGCGATTTCGCCCGGACCCACATCTTTAGTTTCTTGGCCTATGCGAATTTTAGCCTTGCCTTCAAGGACATAATAAATCTTGTCAGAGCCGGTATGGGTGTGCGGCGTTTGTTTTTGGTCGGGCTCAAAGCAATATACGTCGCAGAACATCCGGTCGGTTGTGAAGAGGTTGACCTTTTTCATCTTCTCGTCAGAGAAGGTCACCAGATCGCCTAGCTGTTTAAATACGTCCATGCCCGGTCTCCTCATCCTGTATTCTCTGTGCCTCTGTTTTGCTTCTCCCTATCCCCAGACATGGCAATGCATACCACCTTCGTCGGGTTGCAAAAAGCCCAGCTTGGCACTCAGATTGACTCGCTTGGGGGCCTCCTCCATACTGATGACAGTCACCTCTCGATGGCGGCGGTTTTTGATCGGTGCGGTATGCGTTTGTTTATCGGAGCCCTCCTGTCTTGTGTGTTGCTTTTCCAGATGCCGCTGTGCGCGCTTGCGGCCTGTGCATCTTTTCGTCCTGAGGCTGAGCCGTCCGGCCCTCCTGCCTGCCATAAGGAGGCTGTCCCGCAACAAGCCGCTGACTGCCCAACGTGCATCTTTCTTGCACGAACAGATTTTTCTAGTGAGGTTCCGGCTGCTGCGGTCGCTCTGCCTTTGCTCCAGCCCGCAGGCGAGAGGCGGCCGCCACAAGAGTGGGAAAATCCGAGCTCTCGACAGTCTCCTGTAAGAGACTTGTCTCAACCTCGATTAAACGTTCTGTATTCCATTTTTCTCCTGTGAGCCCGCCAAAACGTGTACGCCTCGCGCTGCCACCGTTCACCGTTATCCACACCGCCTCGATAGTGTCGATAGTGGATTGCTGCGAGGTGTGCTGTCTACTTCCTTTTTCCCTCAGAATATACAGGAGTCATCCGAATGAAAGCGTCCAAAATACTTACGCGACGAAAATTGCTCACCGCATTTGCCGCCGCGACAACAGGCGCACTCTCAGCGCGTAGGGCGGTCAGCTTGGCCGGCCCAGCCAGCCCAGCCAGATTAGACCAGAACGCTGAGCTGTCGGCAGCCGACGGCCATGGGCATCCCATGCATGGGATGTCCATGAACCCGCTTGTCGACCGGTTTCCACGTCGGCATCCCGATATTGTTCTCTCGTCCCCACCCCGAACGATGGGCCGCCAAATGGGGCGCGTGGTCACGCCCGGTATCCCGCCTTTGGGCTATCGCATGGACGGCGACGTCAAAGTCTTCGAGCTTATTGCCCAGCCGGTTGAGGTCGTCATAACGGAGCCGGACAGTGTCGAACACCGACACGCACCGACTATCCCGGAGGGTCATCAGCGCTTTCAGCCGCGATCAAGCCAGCCCAAGACCATGCTGGCCTGGGGCTATAACGGGAATTGTCCTGGTCCGACACTTGAAGCAACCGAGGGCGACCGCGTTCGGATCATCCTACGCAACGAACTTCCGGAGCCGACGTCCATTCATTGGCACGGCTTTGAGCTGCCATTCTCCCAAGACGGGGCGTCCGGCTATCATCCGTTTGAAGCCCGCAGACCGGTTCTGCCTGGACAGACGGAGGTATACGAGTTCGACCTCATGCAGTCCGGAACGCTCATGTACCACACCGGCTTTAACGTCATGAAACAAGAAGCGCTGGGCCTAAGCGGGGCGTTTGTCATTCATCCCCGGCGCCAGGAACGAAAAATAGACAAAGATTTCGTACTCGTACTGCAACAATGGACATTCCAGCCGGGCAATCCGAACCCCAATATCAATGCCATGGAGCCCTCATTTGCAACCTTCAACGGAAAGACGGCTCCGTCGTTTCCTCAGCTCGTCGTACATCAAGGCGACCAAGTGCGTATTCGGTTCGCAAACCTGAGTCTGCTGTATCATCCGATCCATATTCACGGGCACGTTTTTGAAATTGTTGGCACAACGGGAGGACCTATTCCTGTTAGCGCGCGTTGGCGGGATGTGACGGTGACAATCGGACCGGGAGAGACACGTGATATCGAGCTCGACGCATGGAATCCCGGCACTTGGCGTCTACACTGTCATGTCCTGCATCACATTATGAACCAGATGCCGGACCAGCCTATGGGCATTGCCCCACATGAAGGCATGTTCACCCATCTCAAGGTTATCCCCAATGAGCGGGGCTATGATCCGCGTTCACCTAGAGCTCCCTGGGAATATCCGCCAAAACAGGAGGGGATCTAATGAGGGCAAAGATCTCCCTTGGCATCGAAATTCTCCTTGTTTTGTCCTTGGGCGGATGTGTCACAGTTCAACCCGAATCGCATTTTGAGGCGGTGCAGACCTTAGGCCAGGAGCGCGTGCAGACGGAGATTGTCTGGTCGCAGGATGCAGAGCAAGTTCAAGAGAATTTTCAGCGTGCGTCTACACTTGCGCAGGACGGATTGACTCGTGACGAGGCTGCCCACATTGCCATTTTGAACAACCGCAGCCTGCAAGCAGAACTTGAGAATCTTGGCCTGGCAGCTGCAGAATTGACTCAAGCTGGTCTACTGCAAAATCCGACTCTGGAGGCCTTTGTGGCGTTTCCTCTCTCTGTGGGTAGTAGTGGGCTAGGGCTGATAGGCTGGCTGTCCGACCTGTGGCAAGTGCCGCGACGCAAGCGGGTTGCCGCCCTTGCTGCCCGACAAGCCGAATATACCGCAGTCTGGCATGTCATGCTGACGGCTTATACGGCTGCGCATGCTTGGGACGCTGTTGTCGCTACGCGACAGCTCCTCCATATTGAACAAGAGCTTCTTGTCGTGCGCGGGAAGGCCGCCCAGCGGCTTCAGATTCGTTACGGCCATGGTTTGGCTGACACGACTGAAATGGAAGAAGCAGTGTCCATGCAGGCCGGACAAGAGATAGCCGTTCACGAGGCAAAGCAGGCCGTAACACAGGCCGTAACGCTACTCGCGCAAACGCTGGCACTCGAGAATGCAGCCGATTTTATCTCGACTCACACACTAGAGACTATCCATTTTGAGCAGCAATCTCTTCAAGTAACACTTCAATACGCAATGGATAATCGATTGGACTTGGCCATCGCGCACGCCGAGGTTGAGCGAAGGGCGAAGCAACACGAGCTGGAGCGGGCCCTTATCTGGAAGACCGTCCTATTTGGGCCGCGCTGGGAGGGGGATTTTGAAGATGTGGCAGGAGGAGAGAATTCAATTGGACCCACCCTCTCGATTGAGCTTCCGATATTCGACCAGAACCAGGCCTGGATTGCCGCTTCTTCCTATCAGCTGCGACAAGCGATACGGCGGCTAGAAGCACTCCAGCGGCTGGTGGCAAAAGAAGTTGTTGAGCATTATCGCGGACTCGACCGTATGCATGCAGCACTCCTGATACTAGAAAATAGATTGCTTCCCTCAACCGACACGAGCGTCAACTATGCCCAAGAATGGAATCATAAGATGCAACTTCCCTTTATTACAGTCTTAACCGAGCAGGTCCATCAACTTGAGGTTCAACGCCGTATTGTCCAGACACGCAAGATGCTGAACGATACGTGGCGTATGCTGCAACTCGCACGCTTGGGTGCTTCTCCCCATATGCCCTAAATGAGGACTAGTGGTGCACGACAAGATGGAAGTATTGTTGAGTGGACGGAGTTGCACTACACGGATGGCAACTGAGGTCTTTGAAAAATTCCCCTTGTATCTCACCTCCTTTCCCTGGCATACTACAAGAGAGGTAGAACTCTTGTAGTGAGAGAGGAGGCGGCAGGCGTGGACCTTCCCCAATGCAAAAAATGCACCCTTGGGGTGCTCGTTCCGTTGTCTGATTACGGACCAGAAGGCGCATCGCTCGAATTTAAGGTTTGGGCATGTACGAACCCAGAATGTGGTTTTACTATCAGGATCGACAAAGGAATCCTGCAGTCTGGTCTGCGCGTCGGCGAGTCAAAGCGCCGCCATGATGAACCTCGTTGAGAAGCATCATTAACAACGCGCCTACATAACGCGCCTGCATCTCCCGTCGGTCCGGCAGCGGAACTGTCACCGACCGCGGCCCGGCTCACTCGGCGTTCCCCATTTATATGGGGAGCATACAGTCGAGATCTTATCTGGAATCGGTTACGCAGATACAGAGTCGAGAGCTTGAAAAGGCCGGAGTGCTCGGCACTGGCCGGCCCGTCTCATGCTGCTAATGCTGCACCAAAAGCTGTGCAGCGTAGACAAAGAGCACGCCGGCAAGGGTTGCAAGTGGAAGCTGACGCGAATGACTTGCATCGTGCGCCGCAGGCAACAGACTGCCCGCACCAAGATACAAAAGGACTCCACCAAACCAGCCGAGCAGCAGAGCAAGAATTGCTGTCTGAAAAACGACCAAGTCCTGGGCAAAGACGCCGGCAATCGGGGCAAGAGCAGTGAGCACGAGCATAATCATCGTTGCGCGAACGGTCTGTTTTGTCCCGAGCATAACCCCGGCAACACTCGCGCCGTCGGCAATTTTGTGCAGGGTAATCCCCAGTGCGATAGCCCAGCCTACCTGCTCCCCGGCGTGAAAGCCTTTCCCAATGGCAAATCCGTCAAAAAAACTATGCACCAGAATGCCGGTTGCCCCCCAGATGCCGGAATGCGGAGCGTGTGCATGGTGAGACGCTTGTTCGTCCGGTGTCTCTCGCTGGTGGGTTGCATGCTCGACCAAGTAGAAGCACAGAAAGCCGAGGACGCAGGCAAGCAGCAGGTGATGATGGTGAAAAGAAGAGCCGGTCACCTCCAGCAATTCCAACGATTCTGGAATCACTTCCATCAGCGCACTTGCAATCAATGCTCCAGCACAGAAGGCAAAGACGATGCCCTGATAGGCTTGAAGACGGAGAGTAAGCAGTCCTCCCGCGAGGGTCAGGACAAAAGTTGCACTAGTGATCCAAACTGCTGTCATGACAATATGCCGTCGCAATATCCCGTCGTAAGATGCCGCCGAATACCCGGTGTGGTGTGTATTGTGGCCTCGACCTATTCGGGGTCACGCGAAGCGGGGTAGCCTACCAACTCTCCTGATACGGCGCTATCCCCTCAATATGAATCAATCGCAGGAAACGCTCTGGTGTGATTGCGGACAGCTCGAATGGACCAGGCCATCGGGTGTGCCATAATTGGAATACGGTGCTTATAAGGGCAAGGTTGTGGGTGCCAACCGGAGGGGTGGTCACTCGATAGCAGTGAGACAGCCGTGGGCCGGCATGACTGCGGACCCACGGCGAACGAGCGAGCCTGGTGTTACGGCCCAGGGGTGAACAATTGGAGTTCGAGTCGGTCCCCTTCTTCCAGATTGACTTCGAGGATGGGACCTACGCCAGGTACATAGTATTTGTTCTCCTCATGGCCAGGCTCGAGCGCCGTGAAGTCACGGGTCACGAGGCAGCTGCCGGAGCACGCGGCGCCGGGTACCGACTCCGTACCGGTAATCCCGATGACCTGCGCGAAATCTTCAGCCTCTCCCAGCGACATCTCTTGCCGGTAGGCATCCCCGACCTGCGGGTCGGCCAATACAAGAATCCCCGGCCGAGCATTGTCCCGGCCCGCCTTGAATGAGCCATCGATCTCCACTAACTCCGGCTCTTGGGGCTCATCTCCTTCGAAGGTCTCAAAGTCTCGCGCCAGCTCACCACAATACCAGACGTCACCATTCAGGTGTTGGGCATACCAATCATTGGTGTCTTCGATCACTTGGCCGTCTTCGCGAACGACATCGTTGACAACGCGACAGGTCACGCCAGCAATGAGCTTAGTCTTGTCGGTCACGGTCACGGTCTCATCGTCGCCAGCATACTCCCAGGTATTCCCCACGACGAGGGAGAAATATGGATTGGGTGTGACAGAACCGCCTATATCGTTGGGATCGATGAAGTTGGCGGGGGCGAAGTCTGGGATATACGGACCAGGGCCGACAAGGTCACATACCTCTTTGCGCGCCATAAGCTGGTCCTCGCACTCACTGCGGGCCTCCTCCCTTTCTTCAACTGCGGTCTTTACACACGGAATGCGCTCAGCACTTGTGAACAAATCGAAACAATTCCCCCGTGCATCCCAATATTCTTCATGTATCTCGAAAATACAGGAGTGGCGTTTCGAGATGGCTTGTGAATTGCAATGGCCGGCGAATGCCGGTGTGGCTGCCAAAAAAAAGAGTCCGAGTCCCAGTAGCCCGAATCGAATTTTCAGTCGAAGCGTTCTAGGCTCCCCCCCTGAGAGTATGCGTGGTGTGGTCATAGGAATATTCCTCCTCCATCCTCCGAAATTCAGCCCGTGTGGCTGTGCTATCTGGGGGAGAGCACTTCCCGTGCCATTTACACAAGAAGCAAAAGTATGAGCTTTTGAGGGAGGAGCGAGATGATGGGAGGTCCGTCGTCTAATATTTGCAGACAAATTGTGCAGGGTGCACAATTTGTGCAGATAGTGCGCGTACTCGGCGAAAACTTTCTTACACACTGTATTTTTTCACCTTATACCAGAGGGACCGTTCGCTGATATTGAGCAAGTGAGCGGCTTTGGATTTGTTATCATTGGTTTCAGACAGTGCCCGCGCGATCAGCTCTTTTTCAAGGTCCTCAACCGCATGAGGTAAGGTAGGGACTGTTGCTGCCTGGGCTGTCACATGTGGTAGCGCGACAGCGGAGAGCGAGAGTATTTCTCGCGGTAAGTGGTCGGTATCGATCTGCTCATCCCGGCACAGAACAACCGCGCTTTCCAGAACATTTTCCAATTCTCGGATATTCCCAGGCCAGGCATACTGTTGCAGACAGGTGAGAGCGTGATCAGTGACAGTCATGTTGCCTTTGCCTAGCTTCCTGCCGTGTTGCTCAAGAAAATGTGTAACAAGCATCGAGATGTCATCTGAGCGTTTACGCAGTGGGGGCATTTCTAGCGTAAAAATATTGATGCGATAAAAGAGGTTTTCGCGCAGCAGGCCGTCTTGAACGGCCTGCTGCGGGTTCCGGTTCGTCGCCACGACGATACGAAGGTCTACGGGGACACGCCGGTTACTGCCCAGTCGCTCGATTTCTCGTTCTTGCAAGACGCGCAAAAGCTTGGCCTGCATCGCAAGCGGCATTTCAGTAATCTCGTCGAGAAAGATGGTGCCACCGTTGGCCAGCTCAAACTTCCCCGCTCGGTCTTGGTATGCGGTCGACCTGTTCAATCACCGAGACTGATTGCGCTTCGAGGTTCCGGGCGATTTCCGAGCATAAGGCCTGTCGCGCCTGAGAAAAGGCGAGCAAGGTTAGTCCTAAGGCGGGAATGAGGCTCATGCTGATAAAAGAAAAATAAGAATGCGCCGCATGCTCATGGATACTCTAAGTATATCTCTTGCAAGATGGTTCTTCCATGCTTCGCCGTAATGTGGGTATAAGAACGCATCCAATGCGAGCCCGCCACGTCCTCTTGTCCTGTCTTTTTGCCGTTGTCATTCAGAACGTAGGTCCGGTCGCTGCTGTCCGTGCTGCAGGTCCGCTGCAGCCTACGCACTACACCCTGGGTCGTGGCTTGAGCATTGGGAATACGGGTCTGACCCTCGGCGGGTATGCCAACCTGCAGTATGAGGACATGCGTGACGAAGCATTCCGTTTCTTGGTCAACACCCTGAGCAGTCAGATCTCGTGGGATTTGCTGAGCCGGGTTCGCTTTTTTCCGAAATAGAGCTCGAAGACATTCTCATTGCTCAAGAAGGGCATCGGTTGCGTTCGCGTGAAGATGCGCTTGAGGTCGAGCGATTGTATCTGGATCTGTTTGCCTCTGACGCCTTGGTGGGACGGGTTGGGAAATTCTTGACACCCGTTGGTCGTTGGAACGAAATCCATGCGGCACCCTTGGTATGGACCACGTCGCGTCCGAGTGTCACCTCCCAGCCGTTTTCCGAGAACACGACAGGCGGGATGATCCACGGGACGCTGACTCCATTTTTGCCGAAGTCCCAGAGGGCTTTGGCGCCTCTATCGCAATTTTTTTTAGCCAGTTCAGAGAGATTCTCTAGGATGCGTCGTGTCATACTCCTCTGCCTGTTCCTGCTGGGAGCCTTCTACCCGACGCAGTTGGGCGCAACGGAACAGCTTGCCGTCATCGTTTCTCGCGCGCACGGTGGAGAATCTCTGAGTCGTGCCGATCTGAGCAGCATTTATGAACGGCGCCGGCGTTTCTGGAATAATGGAGCAAGGATTGTACCGATCAACCTCCCGGCCGATCACCCGGTGCGTACCCAGTTTTCGCTCGAGGTTTTTGATAAACCGCCCGAAGACATGCAGGATTACTGGAACGCCCAGTACTTTCAAGGCGTGTCGCCACCCTATGTCTTAGCGTCTGAGGACGCCGTGCTCGAATTCGTTGCCACTACCCCTGGGGCGATCGGCTATGTGCATATCCGCATGCTGAATGGACAGGCAGGGCAAGCCGGGGAAGTAAATGTCTTGATGCGCCTCCCGATTCGACCGGCCCGGGAAGACCTCAAAATATTCTGGTCATTTTAAACCTGTCAGTGTATGAACTTAGTGCTTCCGGGCTGCCGGTAAGCAGGGCGGAGGCACTTGCTGCACGCCATGTCGGGAATGGGGTCTGGGAACTCGCTGATCCGGTACGGATCGAAATCACTCAAGACGGCATACACCCGGCGCCCGCAGATCGTTTTATTCAACTCGGGGAAGCCCCACGCACGGCTGTGAAAACGAAAGAAGTCGGCGTAGCAAAACTGCTTGATATGATCTATGCCGCCCAGGCTGGCGGCTATGACACAACAACCTACCAGGTAGACGTCCATGTCAAAATTGCAGCTCCGCTGGCCTGCCTGCTCCTTCCTGCCGTGGTCCTCCTTTTTGCCATTGGGGGGCCGCCGGGATTTCTGGCTCTTTTTGTAGGAGCACAGGCTGTGGGAGAGTATCTGTGGTCATAAGCCGGCCGAGTCTGCATACTCTTGCGTCTCGAAGGAGCTCGACGAGAGTGTTTGGTTTCCGCCTACTTCTCTTGCCAAAACCTCGAGATTGTATTCTGCGCCGAGCTCAAGGAATTCCGGCGGAATAGACACGCTCGTGTCTTGCTTATGCGCTGAGGAGCGGCGGTGTGCGGAGGGGGACTGAGGGGTGCTGGGGAAGGGACGCCTCGGTATGGCTTTCGCTTTGTATCGTGCCTTGGTCCCAATTGAGGGGCAGCTGCCGTACGATCCGTACTCACTCCACCTCATTTCCCCTTTTCTTCTCGGTCTTACGGCTGCAATTATTGTCGACGTTTTTTGCAGCCTTCCTTCTTTCTTTGCGAGGTCCTACCCCAAAGACATGTGATTTCTCTGGTCTGAGGGCTGGCCCCTACGTTGCTAGGTCCACCACTAGCACTGGCCGTTAGTTTTTATCCGTAGACGCTGCAAACGACTACACGGCAGGCTGAACATCTTGCGAAGAATGGAGCTGGCTGTTATGGGGAATCCGACGCACGAGAACGTGGCTAACAATTATGACCCGCTGTCATTGTACGCAAGAGTCTATATACGTTTGCTCAGTCTTTTGTTCCTCAATCTTGCCTTTGTTTTTCCTGTCTGGGCTACTCCTCCTGCCATATTTATTGACAATCCTAGCCATGGGAAGGTGCTATCGGGGATAGTCTCGTGTTTTGGCTGGGCCGTCGGAGAAACGCACTCGATACGAGATGTACAGTTCTTCATTGATGGCGGAAATAAGGGGCTTGCGATTGGATACGGTGGTGATCGAGAAGATGTAGCGACGGCCTATCCGCATGTGCTGGATGCCAAGCGGTCTGGATTTGCCGTCGCGCTCAACACCCGGCTGCTGACCAATGGGCCGCATACCTTAGACGTTGTCGCCACGAACACAAACGGAGAAACAGCAACCATCAGCGTGGACTTCCTAGTATCCAATGCCCCTGGGACGGAAAATCCTAGCTCGGTCGTTTTGAACGTGATGAGTGCTCAGTTCGATGCCATGAGCCCGACCGAGATTATGCTGACTGGGGTCAACCTCAATGGGCAGCCCTTCGATACCGTACTCCTAAACACGGTAGTGATGGCCATATGCGCGAAGTGTGGCGCGTCTTGTATGAATTTGGTGCAGATGCGGTCGTCAACGGCCATGATCACGTCTATGAGCGCTTTGCCCCACAGACGCCGGATGGAGCGGCGGACCCCGCTACCGGCATCCGAGAGTTTGTGGTTGGGACAGGCGGCAAAGGGCTGAGCAAATTCAAAAAAATTCGAGCCAACAGCGAAGTCCGAGAGAAGGCTACACACGGCCTCCTGAAGTTGAAACTGTATGAGACCAGTTACGACTGGGAGTTCGTGCCTATTGCCGGACAGACGTTCAGCGACTCGGGCAGTGACGAGTGCGTGTTCTGATCACATCGTGTTGAGGCTATTCTTAGGCAATCCATTCGTACAACCAGACGTTTTGGCCGAGATAATAGCGGGTGTAGGGGCGAGGTGACCTCGCCCCTACATATCAGAATCGGCTAAGACTATCGTAGTTGAAAAAGGAAGGAAATTTCTTGGGCTCTATCCGGAGGCTCTAGCTCGCTGTATTTCAAACAGATGATGAGTGAAGATAAGCCCGAGCCAATACGAAACTTCCTGTTGGTCAGCCTGTTCGTGGTGCTCTTTTGCTTGGGGTGTGAGAGTGCTGAGAGGGCGGAGTCGCGGCAGAGCGCGGTTCTTCGTCTGGCCGTCACAACCAGCACGCGCGATTCCGGACTATTGGATCAACTCGTTCCGATCTTTGAAAAAGACCACGGTGTACGGGTCGATGTCATTGCGGTTGGAACGGGCAAGGCTCTCAAACTCGGTGAAGCCGGCGATGTCGACGCCCTGCTCGTGCATGCACGCATGGCAGAGGACGTTTTTATGGCGGCGGGTTTTGGCAGTCGGCGTGAAGACGTGATGTATAATACTTTTCTCATTGTCGGACCGTCGGCTGATCCTGCCAAGGTGAGGGGTATGGATGCCGTGGCCGCACTCCAGCAAATCATGATAGCCAGACAACCCTTTGTCTCGCGTGGTGACGAGAGTGGTACGCATCAACGCGAACTCACTCTGTGGGAGGCTGGCGGCGGCAAGGCCGTGTGGGAGAAATATGTGGAGAGTGGCCAGGGCATGGGTGCAAGTTTGATTATGGCGGACCAAATGCAGGCTTATATTCTGACCGACAAAGCGACGTATCTACGTTTCAAATCCAAAACAGAGCTGCTGCCTATGGTCACATCGTCCCAGGGCTTACGCAATTCCTACGGTATTATTGTGGTCAAAACAGGGCTGCCGAGTAGCGCAGGCAACGTGACCCGTGCAAACGCCTTTGTGGATTTCCTGATTTCCGAGCGCGGCCAGAAACGGATTCGGGACTATATGCTGGAGGGCGACCGTTTATTCTATCCGCTACACCTCCGGCCGACTGCGAGCTGAGCATCTGCCGTGCAATTACTATGGGACGGGCTGCAAGAAGCCTGGCATTTAGTTTCGACCGGCGATGCCTTGGTTATGGCTGCGGCGGGCCGCACTCTAGGGATTTCTGTGCTGGCCGTGGTCTTGGCCGGGAGTATCGGGCTCCCGCTCGGAACACTGCTGGCGCGGCGGTCATTTCCTGGGCAGGCGCTGCTGGTCACTTTGTGTCGCGCCGGCATGGCGCTTCCCACCGTATTCATCGGCGTGGTGTGTTATTCGATCTTCTCGCGCCGCGGCGTTTTTGGTCCGCTGAACCTGTTGTACACGCCGTGGGTGATCGTGATCGGAGAGTTAATGCTGGCTTTGCCGATTGTGGTGTCGCTGACGCACGGGGCTATCCAAGCGCTCGACTATCGGGTGAGCGAAACTGCGAAAACCCTCGGAGCAGGCCTGCTGCTGCGTTGGCGGTTATACGTGTCCGAGGCGCGCATTGGGGTGTCGCTGGGGATACTGACTGCCTTTGCCCGATGTGTGACCGAACTCGGCATTGCGATGATGGTGGGCGGGAATATCGCCGGGCGGACGCGGACGTTGGCTACGGCAACCGCACTGGAGACGGGCAAAGGAGAGTTTGGTCGTGGACTGGCCATGGGCCTCATTCTGCTGCTGATGGCTCTTGTGGTCATGCTCGTCATGGCCCGCTTTGCTCGTCAGGAAGAGACCTGAGCTGTGATCATTGATCTGCAAAATCTTCGAGTGTGGAAAAACGGTCAGGTCATTTGCTCGGTCGATGCCCTTGCGGTCCAGCCTGGTGAACGCCTCCTCATCCTGGGCGGGAATGGTTCAGGCAAGACGACCTTGTTGCGGCTGATCGCCGGATTAGAGACTGAGTATACTGGCCGGCGTGCGGTCCAGGTTGATCCTGGGCAGTGTGTATATATCCATCAAAGACCGTATCTTTTTCGGGGCAGCGTGCTCTCGAACGTCCTGTTTGGCCTGCGCGCGCGGCGTTTCACAAAGCCGGCAGCTGAGCCGTTAGCCCTGAACGTATTGGAGCAGTTGGGCATCGGGCAGTTGGCGCAACGGAGTGTCAGCCGACTGTCAGGTGGGGAAATTCGGCGCGTGGCTCTAGCCCGAGCGCTGGTGCTCCAGCCGCGCCTCTTCTTGTTGGATGAGCCTCTGGCTGAGATGGATGCCGATGGAGCAGCAGCTGTTCTGCAGCTGCTTGCTGATATGCGGCAAGCCACAATACTTATCGCCTCGCCCACTGACCTCCCCGCCCATCCTTTAGCGGACGACTATAGAAGCTGGGAGCTTGGTGGTTCGATCCCGATTGCAGGGCAAAGCGGAGAAGCAGCTAATGACTCTCGCTCCTCTGGTGTGATACAAAACCCAAACACCGACAAAAGGAGGACGAAGTATGGCAGAGATTCGTGAGATCACATCTGGTCTTGAGTTCCCGGAAGGCCCGATAGCCATGGATGACGGCAGCGTCATCCTAGTTGAAATTAAGCGCGGGACCCTGACCCGGGTGCAGCCCGACGGAACAAAAGAGGTGATAGCGGAAACAGGCGGCGGCCCGAACGGCGCGGCCATCGGCCCCGACGGCAAGTGCTATGTCTGCAATAATGGTGGATTTGAGTGGATAGACGCTGGCGGTCTGACCGTCCCGCACGGGCTACCCACCAGCTATACGAATGGGTACATCCAGCGCGTGGATATCGACACCGGCAGTGTCGAAACCATTTATACCGAGTGTGCCGGAAACAAGCTGTGTGGCCCGAATGACATTGTTTTTGATGCCACCGGTGGCATGTGGATCAGCGACTTTGGGAAAGTCCGGGACCGAGACCGAGATCGCTGCGGGCTGTATTATGCCCAGCCTGACGGCTCGACGATCAAAGAAATAGTCTTTCCGATTGACGGCCCCAACGGCATTGGTTTGGCTCCCGGAGACAGCACGCTGTATGCGGCCCAGACGTTTGAGGGTCGGGTGTGGAAATGGAATATTACCGCTCCTGGAGAGCTGGAGCGTGTGGAAGGTGAGGGTGGCCCGCTGTTGGCTGGGCCTGGCGGAGGCGTCCTCTTGGCTGGACTGCCGGGGTATCAGCTGCTTGATTCGTTGGCGGTTGATGGCGCGGGCAATGTGTGTGTCGCCACGATTATGAACGGGGGCATAACGGTGATCTCGCCTGACGGCTCGTCAGTAGAGCATGTGCCTGTGCCTGGTGATCCGCTTGTGACGAATATCTGCTTTGGCGGCCCGGATTTGAAAACAGCGTATATGACGCTATCCGGCACGGGCAAGCTGGTGGCGATGGACTGGCCTCGGCCGGGATTGAAGTTGAACTATACGCGTTAGAGCGGGGAAGGGCGGTTTACGAACTGCCGGGGCGCAGCATGCTGCGCCCCGGCACCATGATCTAATGGTCCCAGAATCAATTGATCTAATGATGCTGGTCACTCTAGATGTTCGTGTCCAGGTTGCTCGTGATGCTGTTCGTGAGATTGGGGACTCGTGGTCTGCACATCACGGCCTTTCTCTTGGCTGAGATGAATGCGGCCAAGGAATTTCACATTGGCGCAGGCATCAACCTCTCCGACATGACACTCGGTGACATTGGGGATAAAGAAGCGGAAGGGGCCGCCTTTTTTTGCCGGGAGAGATTCATCGTGAAGACGATAGACAACGATAGCGTCTTGCACCGCTTCTAACGGAATACTGGCGGAAAATTTGCCATCGGTTGATCCCAGGGTGATGTATTTGACGTTATCCTTAACGCCGACTTGATCTAGGAGAGACTGGAGACATACGGCACTGCCTTCGCGGCCTGGAATGATTTAGCTGATATCTTCGACCTGGTCTGGGAGTTGCACCAAATCCTCGAGTCCGAAAGCCTGGGGCGAGGCAACTGCTCCTTCTATATGCAACTGTGTCATGGACTATCCTTCCTACCCGACCCGAAATAGGTATGGTGAACGATATGTCTGGGTTAAGGGGTCCTCGTCTCTCTCTGGAGTAGGCTGTTGACCCTATTTTGACTGTGGGGCAAGTTGGTCGCTTCACGTGCACGCTGGAAAAGGGGGAAGATGATGCAGCGGACTTCTTTGAGACACGGACCAGCGAAAGAAAAAACGAGCCGGCTGTTCTTTGTTCTTCTCTTGGTTTTCGTCGTCACTCCCGTTGCACAGCCCGCTTGGAGTGAGGAAATCCCAACCCAATCCAAGGTCATTCTGTCTGAGGTGTATACCATAGATCGTAAATACCCGTCCATGCGCGGGCCGTATGGTGTCCAGGAAGTACAGCTCGGCGAGGCGGGCAGCCCGTCCGAGCTGCTCTGGGTAACCGGCTATCGGGCCGTCATGGTCGGGCCGGATGGGGAAGAACCTGCCTCTCAAGAATTTATGTGTCACAGCAATCTCGACATCGATATGGCGCGGCATCGAGATCTTTTTCAATGGAAGAAACAGGTTTCAACCCGGTTGTTTACCTTGTCCCAGGGACAGTTCGATATTGTGTTTCCTGCCGGGTTTGGTTTGCCCATTTTTTCGGATGAAGTCTTTTCCCTCAATACCCAAGTGCTGAATCACAATATCGAAGGGCAGACGTTTCAGGTCAGGCATAAGATTGAGATTGACTATGTCCGAGCTGCGGACCTGAAAGCGCCGCTGAAGCCGCTGTTCATGGCTGCGGCAACGGGGCTGGTCTTACTCGAAGGCCAAGGTGAAGACCAAGCTGCATACTTCAACGTGAAAAACCCGGATGCAGAAGATTATGGCCCGGGATGTCTCATTGGCCTGGGCGCGACGCAGCACACTTATAAGGACGCTTTTGGTCGAAAATTCTCCGGCCACTGGACCGTGAAACCTGGACGGGAAGTGAACCGTACCCTGGCCACAACCTGGATGCAGGTGCCGTTTGACACCACCGTGCACTATATTGGGGTTCATCTCCATCCGTATGCCGAGTCTTTAGAACTGCGTAATCTGACAACCGGCACAACGGTCTTTAAGAGCAAGGTCCGAGGAACGCCGGAGGGCATCGGCATAGAGCATGTGGAATACTTCTCTAGCCCCGAAGGTATCCCAGTCTATAAAGGCCACGGGTATGAATTGGTGAGCACGTACAATAACACGACGGATGTTGATCAAGACTCTATGGCCGTGATGTTCCTCTACCTGTTGGATAAAGAACTGCACAAGACCAATCTGGCGCGCTTGGCGCAAAGCCGGAACTAGTGTGTCGCCACGGTGGTGGGTGAAGCGAGATATGCGAATTATTACGTGTAACCTCAACGGTATCCGGTCCGCTGCCAAGAAAGGCTTTTTTACCTGGCTAGAGGAACAGCAGGCTGATGTGGTGTGTGTTCAAGAGCTCAAGGCCCAAGAAAAAGACGTCATTCCGACCTATCAAGAAGAGGGAGGACTCTCCGGCTTCTTTCACTATGCTGAGAAACCGGGCTATTCGGGCGTTGGCCTGTATGCTCGGAAACAGCCGGATAGGGTGCGGATCGGGTGGGGCTGGCCTGAGGCTGATGTTGAGGGGCGGTATCTACGCGCCGACTTTGGACGGCTGTCTGTTATTTCGATGTATCTGCCGTCGGGCTCCAGTTCTGGGCAGCGTCAACAGCTGAAGTATCAATTCATGGACAAGCTCTTGCCCGAGCTTACCGCCCTGCGGTCCAGTCGACGACATGTGGTGATCTGCGGGGATTGGAATATCGCTCATACGAATAAAGATCTCAAAAACTGGCGTGGCAATCAGAAGAACTCGGGCTTTCTACCGGAGGAACGAGACTGGATGACCCAAGTATTCAACCACGCTGGGATGGTCGATGTATTTCGTGGTGTCAATCAAGAAGAGGAGCAATACACCTGGTGGTCGTTTCGCGGCCAGGCCTGGGCAAAAAATATCGGTTGGCGGATTGATTATCAGATAGCCACGCCGGGTCTGGCTAAGCGGGCCACGCAGACTGCCATATATAAGGACGTGCGCTTTTCCGACCATGCGCCGCTTATGATTGATTACGACTATCCTTTTGACAGTCCAGGCCCAAAGAATCGGTCAAAGAAAACGGCCGCAGCGAAGAGGCGAAAAAAGAACTAAGGGAGACGACCCCACGCTTTCTCTCTATCTGCTGGAAATTAGGCGTCCTCCCCAAGCGGAATCGCTTCATCGATCAGCATGACCGGAATGTCATCCCGAATCGGATAACAATAGCTCTGATCTTCCCGCACCAGGGCCTCGTCTATAGCTTCGGACACGGTCTCGCCGACGCGATTCTTGAGCGTACCGTCCTGAATTTGCGCATTGAGTTTTTTCAACAAATCGCATTCGGCCAGCACGACGGGTTGCTTGGTTTCCGGACAGACGAGAATGTCGAGTAATTCTTGACTAATGGCCATATGTCTTGTCTCCTTCGTTTTGGGAAATTGTATCGATGGACTGAATCACGGCTAGCATCACTTGGATAGCGTCTCGCAGAGCTGAGAGTGGCATGCGCTCGTTCAGGCCGTGGACGCCACGCGAGTCTTCAGATTTAAGTGCGAGTCCTGAAAACCCATAACTCACAATACCTTTTTCTCGAAAATAGTGGGTATCGGTGAAACCACCCAGGACGCTGGGTAACACCGGAGCGTGAGGATCTCTGCGGTTCGCAACCGAGTGGATAGCATGAAAGAGTGGGGTATCTGGGTCCGAAGCGACTGAGGGGAAGTTTAAGAGGGTCGAGAACTGGATGTTCGGATCACCCACAATCTTTTTGAGCATCGCGATAAATTGTTGGGGATCTTCGCCCGGCAACAGGCGGCAGTCGAGTTGGGCTGAGGCTGAGGCCGGAACAATATTGGTTTTCGGACTGCCGTTGAGAACGGTGAGTGAGATGGTGTTCCGGACCAGAGCGTTATGGCCTCGATTCGCAGTAAACTCCTTACGGAAGGTCTCGTTCTTGAGCGACTGTTCGAGAGATCGATACTGCTCCGCCGTTTGGGCGTCTTCATATTCAGCCAGCGCTGTAAAATAGGCCTGCACGGCAGGCACCACTTTGAATGCGGTTTCGTAGCGACGAATCTTCTCCAAGGCACGCACGAGGCGGTTTACGGCAGTCTCTGGAACCGGGCTCGCGCCGTGTCCTGCCGGTCCTGTTGCCGTGAGTTCAATCCAGCACGGTGCTTTCTCTGCAACGGAGATCCGGTACGAGCGTTTGCCGTCACGTTGCCGAATACCGCCACCTTCGGTCAGCAGGAACTCGGCATCGCGAATCAGATCAAAATGATGCTCTACAAACCAGCCGGCGCCCTGTTGCCCGCCAGCTTCTTCATCTCCGGTTCCCAGAAAAATGATATCGCGGTCCAACGTCATGCCCGTTCGTTTGAGTAGCGCCACGGCGAGAAACTGCACTACGGCAACGCCTTTACAATCTATCGCTCCCCGGCCGTGCACATAACCATCTGTAATGATGCCACCAAACGGATCGATGTCCCACTCTTCGGGGTCGGCGGGAACCACATCGAGATGGTGCAGCAGGATCAGCGCTTTTTTCTTGCCATTGCCCTTGAGCCGTGCGTACACAATGCCTCGGTTGGGTGCAGACTCATAGATGTGTGAGTCGATGCCTTCCTGAGCGAGGACTTTTTGCCAGAAGTTCGCTGCGGCTGTCTCGTTACCCGGCGGATTAGAGGTGTCAATTTGTATGGATCGACTCAGTAAGACTCCGGCCTCTTTTTCAATGACGTTCCAATCGATATTCGCTGCGTCGGCAGGCTGTGGGCTACAGACCGTCAGGAGTGACACAAAGAAAAAAAGCCTGCAGCCCCAGAAAACTGACCAGTGCAGACTCCATTCCTGCCGTGTTATCTGTTCGTTCACAGGCTGCCTTTCGGTGTATCTTTGGGGAATAGTGGCTGCATGGTCTCTCTGAGTTAGATATGTCATAAGGGCCCGACTTCTTCAACGACAGGCGGGAATCCTGTCTTGTCTCGTGGGTTGAAGCTCGATACAAACAGACCCCGATGCCAACAGGGAAGGAAGAGTAATGAGCGGACATGTCCTGTTTGATTTATCAGGAAAAAGAGGTTACGTGACCGGCGGCGGCTCAGGATTAGGCCACGCCATTGCCGTCGGTATGGCCGAGGCAGGTGCAGCCGTGATCGTGAGTGACATCAACCTGGGGGCGGCCGAACACGTAGCCGAAGAGATCCGCTCCCAGAACGGTCAAGGCATTGCCCTGCATATCGACGTCTCTCAGAAAAGCCAAGTTGAAGAGCTTGTCCGCGTCACTGCTGAAGAGCTGGGAGGTCTAGACTTTGCTTTTAACAATGCCGGCATTCTCAAACTGGGGAAACCTGAAGATCTGAGCGAAGCGGATTGGCGTGAAGAGCTGGATGTGGATTTGACCGGCGCGTTTCTGTGCTGTCAGGCGGCGGGTCGATACATGATCGAACACGGTGGCGGCAAGATTGTGAATACGGCTTCGATATCCGGTCTGATTGTGAATTCGGGCCTGACCTATTCGACTGCCAAGGCCGGTGTCATCCAACTCACCCGGGTGCTGGCCATGCGCTGGGCCAAACACAGCATATATGTGAACTGTTTTAGTCCTGGCTATATTCGCACCGGGATGACGGCGCCGCATCTCACCCGGCCTGAAGTTGAGAAAGAAATGCTCCGGCAAACGCCCCTGCGCCGTTTGGGGGAACCGCGCGATCTTGTTGGCGCGGCCATTTTCCTGGCATCACCCGCCTCAGATTTTGTGACAGGCCAAAACATTATTGTCGATGGTGGGGTCACGTTGGCCTAGCGTAGCAGTGTCCTTAGAACTGCTACCAAAATTCCGCCTTGTCCCGTAGGCCAGGATACCTGCTTTCGCAGGTATGACAAAAAAGGAATGTTATTCTCGGCGACACGGGAATTTTCAGTCTTAAAACTATCTGTGACGCTGAGTAGTACCGGCTGCGCAGAGGAGTGATGCAACCCCCATGATTATGGTAGCCTGCCGAGATGGAAAATCACTCCTTGTCTGAGACGCACCGGCGTGCCTACTGGCGTAAGAATCTCATCTTCGTCGTGGGCTTATTGACTGTCTGGTTCATCGTTTCTTTTGTTCTATCGATAGTTTTTGTTGACGACCTGAACGAAATCCGTATGGGCGGCTTCCGCCTTGGCTTTTGGATGGCTCAACAGGGTTCTCTATATATCTTTGTCATCTTGATCTTCGTGTACGTGTGGCTGATGAACCGTTTGGACCGCGCCTATGGCCTAGAAGAACAAGAAATAAATGAACACGAACAAGACGCGAGCAGTGAAGGGGCGGCCCAGTGACGGACATCTGCGCGGCTGATCCTATCAAAATTTGGACATTCATCATCGTCGGTCTCTCGTTTGCGCTCTATATTGGCATCGCCTGGCGTGCCAAGGCCGAGTCGATGAGTGATTTTTATGTTGCCGGTTCACAGGTCGGTGCCGTGGCCAATGGCATGGCCACAGCCGCCGGGTGGATGAGTGCGGCCTCGTTTATCTCGATGGCCGGCATGATGTCCTTCCTGGGGCGTGATGGCGCGATGTATCTGATGGGCTGGACGGGCGGCTATGTACTCTTAGCCCTGTTGCTGGCTGCGTATTTGCGAAAGTTTGGTAAATATACCGTGCCGGATTTCGTTGGCGAACGGTATTACTCGCAGACCGCTCGGGTCGTCGCCCTCGTCTGCGCTATCTTTGTCTCGTTTACGTATGTGGCTGGCCAGATGCGCGGTGTGGGGGTGGTGTTTGCCCGTTTTTTAGAAGTGCCGGTTGAATGGGGCGTGGTCATCGGCATGGTCATCGTATTCATCTACACCGTGACTGGCGGGCAAAAAAGCATTACCTATACTCAGGTCGCCCAGTATTGTGTGCTGATCTTCGCCTATATGCTGCCCACCTTTTTTATCTCTCTGCTGCTGACCGATACACTGCTGCCCCAAATTGGTTTTGGCGCGGAACTGAGTACGGAGCCGGGGGTCTTTCTGCTCGATAAGCTGGACGGATTAAGTCAGGAACTCGGTTTTGCCGCGTATACAGGTCGGGGCAGTAAAACAATTATCGACGTCTTTTTTATTACCCTCTCGCTGATGGTCGGTACTGCCGGTCTGCCGCATGTCATCACCCGTTTTTTTACGGTCCCGAGAGTGAAAGATGCACGCATCTCGGCGGGCTGGGCCTTATTGTTCATTGTCATCCTGTACGCGACCGCTCCTGCCGTTGCGGCGTTCGCGCGTATCAATCTCTTAACCAGTGTTCACAATACGGAATACGCAAGCGTTCCGGACTGGTTCTCCAAATGGGAAGAAACCGGTCTGATTCGTTTCTCCGATAAGAATCAGGATGGCCGCATCCAGTATTATAACGATCAGAATCCCGCATTTGCCCAGCGCGCTACGGCCCAGGGCTGGAGCGGAAACGAACTGAGCATCGACCGCGATATCATTGTTCTGGCCAATCCGGAAATTGCCCAGCTCCCCGCCTGGATCATTGCGCTCGTTGCGGCCGGAGGTCTAGCGGCTGCCCTGTCTACGGCGGCTGGATTACTGCTTGTCCTTTCGATGTCGGTCTCACACGACCTGATGAAAAAGGTGATCCGCCCAAACATCACTGAAAAGCAAGAGCTGCGCTATGCGCGCATCTCGGCGGCCGTAGCGGTGATTATTGCCGGCTATTTCGGCGTTCATCCGCCGGGGTTTGTGGCCCAAGTCGTGGCCTTTGCTTTCGGTCTGGCGGCATCGAGCTTCTTCCCAGTCATTGTCCTCGGAATTTTCTCCAAACGTATGAACCGAGCCGGGGCAATTGCCGGGATGATCACCGGCATGAGCTTTACGGCCGCCTATATTATCTATTTCAAATTTATACACCCCGAAGCCAATACCGCTGCGCACTGGCTGTGGGGCATCTCTCCCGAAGGTATTGGTGGGGTTGGCATGTTGCTCAATTTTGGCGTTTCTCTCGCCATCTCGTCTCGTACCAGCCCACCACCGCAACAAGTCCAAGACATGGTTGAAGAGATCCGAATTCCGCGGAATTAAATGACATTATTGTACCGAGATCATGGCAAGGGGAGGGCGCGCGACTGCTCGGATGCCAACCACGCACCGTAAGCAGCTGCCTGTTGGACATCCTCCTCGCTCAGTTCCGGATAGTCTTGTGCGATTTCCTGGCACGCCATGCCCCAGGCGATCATGCGTAAGATAACCGAGACTGTAATCCGGGTGCCTCGAATAGTCGGCTGTCCCAGACAAATATTGGGGTCTACGCTGATCCGGTCAACCGTCATGAGTTGGTGTACTCCCTTTGAAACAAGATCTCCTATTGTTGATGCCGAGCGACATAGAGGTCGAGTAAGCGACGGATCATTTGCTGATAGGAAACGTGGTTGGCAGCGGCAGTTTGTTTGAAGAAATGAACACTCGATTTACTTAACGAGAGCGTAACTTTAACGTTCGCTTCCTTGAACAACAATTGCTCAGGCGGGGGTAAAAAATCCTCCACGACTTGGACATCGCCCAACGGCTCATCTGTGTATGTGATTTTCTTTTTCATAAATCCGTTTTCCTTTCCGCCAATACCCAGCGCCGATAATACGAATAACGCTCCCTCTGTAGGTAAACCGTACGGTGAGAATGCCAGCGCCGACCTTGCCAAAACAATAATAGCGTTGCTCGTCCTGACTATGGGGCAGGTCTTTGGCGATTATGCGATGCTGATCAGCGAAGGCGTACTGGGCGGCTTCAAATGCGATCGCATGCTTCTCCTGGTGCTGGCGGTTTTTATTCTCGTCCCACTCAAACCGCGTCCGATCCATGGAGAGAGGATAGCATGATTATGGCAAATGGCCAGAGATATAGCCATATATTTATATGGCTCTCCACTGTAGTTCTGACTGCCGCTTTTTCCTCACGGACCGGGAGGAAGCGTTCGCATGCATTCCCCGGATTCCACTCCGTTCTATCCAGGTTACTGAGTGGAATTCCAATGTCGTTCGGACTTATGCCTACCCTTGTCGGCTCTGAGGAGGGCAGGGGAAAGGGGAAAGGTAATCGAGCCTAAAGGAGAGCTGATTACGGATGGACCTTGAGTTCTTGCTGGAGGCGCTCAGCCAACCAGATGCGGGCCAGCGTGGTAGCGTCGGTCGTGCGTTCGCGGGCGAGCCGACTGAGAATGGCTTTCATGGCTGGGGGAATCCGCATGTTGAGCTGGGCAGTGTTGTGCTGGCGTAGCGCTGCTTCGAGCAAATCCGCTAAATCGCTGTGGTCCTCGAGCACTTGGGCGACACCTGCTTCCATGCGGTCGAAGACATCATGGGTCTTGGTCCATCGGATGATCACTTCATCGCTCGCGGTTTTCCGCAATCGGGGTATTGTCGGTTTCTTGGTACTCATCGTCGTATCCTCTGGTAACGGCGCTTCTGCGCTGCGGTCATACGGTTGATATGAAACACTCGTACCGTTCCGTCGAGCAAGATCTGGTAGACAATATGCAAATAATCGCCAGCCATATTTTGTCCTAGCAGCTCAAACACGGCATCGAGGCCGCGTTGGCTCCGAATTTTGAGCGGCCGGCTTACGATTACCTCATAGAAATCATCTTCCGTATATCCGTGCTGAAAGGCCGAATCGGCAAAGATAGCCTCCCGCATCGGGGAAGTATAGCGATTGCTATACAGGAAAGAAAGGAAGCGGGGGCATATGACAATACGCCCCCGCTATAGCAGTCACGTTTCAATAGCGAGGGAACGTGCCCAAGAATGGCTATAATGAGGGCAAGCCTGAACATCCGCTTGTGGACTGTCTTGGTCTGTGAGACCGATCTGAGAGAAGCTGCCCGGCATCTCTCATCCCCTCCCCACAAAAGATCGGGACGAACCAGGGTATTAGCTACCCTACCTCAGAAGAGCTTGCCTACGAAAAAGTCCTAAATATCTGTTGAATATGAGGAAAGAGTGTGGGCAGGGGCGGAATTGAACCGCCGACACGAGGATTTTCAGTCCTCTGCTCTACCGACTGAGCTACCTGCCCACATTTGGGACGATGCGCGACTTCCGAAGTAGTATTACCCCAAAAGTCGTGGGGCATTTTTTATCAGTTAATCTGGTTTCTTGGCAAGCCCAGCGACGAGACGGCTTTGGGACGGTCTGAAATCTAACCCTATGAGCTAAGCATCGTCGTCGATAACGGGGAAGCGAGACTGCAAACAATACACGCCCAAATAAAACAGTGGCGTATCGAGCAAGGCGAAGACAAGCTTAAAAGAGTACGAGGACAGAGCAAGCGGAATGAGCTTGTCCACGGAATCAATTGCCGAACCAAGACCGCCCGAAGCGTACAAAATCGATAAGATCAGCATGGTGTCTACGACTTGGCTGAGCATGGTTGAGCCATTATTACGCAGCCACAAGTGGCGCCCCTTGGTGAGTCGTCGCCAGAAGTGGAACAGCTGTACGTCCACGGATTGGGCCACCAGATAGGCGATCATGGAGGCGATGACCCCTGGCTTCATAAAGGTATAGACCGTGTCAAATGTTGCAGATGCGCCTGACACCTCAGAGGCATCCGGCAACACATGGCCAAACCACATCAAGAAAAGCATGAAAAAATTCATGCCCAAGCCGACCCAGACGAGGGACTGCGCCCGTCGTCGACCGTAGAGTTCGCTGATAAGGTCGGTCGCCAGGAAGGTAAACGGGTACGCCAACAACCCGACTGGAATCACAAACCAACCCAGATCGACAAACTTGGTGATGCCTATAATATTCCCTAAGGTAAGCGAGGTTAAGAATATTCCAGCCAGAAAGGAATACAAGACCTCTCTTGCGTGCAGTGACCACAGGGCGGTCGCGTTTTCTTGACCGCTATCCGGCATAGGCGTGAGCGTGCATACGGCTGGTGTCCCTGCTGCTCGCCCCCTTCGAGAAGCTCAGGGTGAACGGGAATGGGCTTGCCGTGGGTTGCCCCGTTCGTGCTGAGCCTGTCGAAGCATAAACGCGCATCTACAGTGACCAAATAGAGACCATATTAGTGGGGCTGTTTTGTAACCTGATTTGCAACCTGCTGCTCAACAAAATTAATAACCTGGGCTTCAAGGCAGGCGTTGTTGAGACGATTAATTTCCTGAACGCAGGTTGGGCTTGTGACGTTCACCTCGGTCAAAGATTCTCCGATGATATCCAGCCCGACAAAATAGAGTCCGTCGCGTTGCAGCCACGGGGCGACCGTACGGCAGATTTCTTTATCTCTGTCTGTCACCTCCGCTTTCACACACGTCCCGCCTACATGAATATTGCCCCGGTTTTCATCCGCTCGGGGGACGCGCAAGGTGCAGCCGAGCGGTTCTCCATTGAGAACAATCAGGCGTTTGTCACCTTGGCGTGCCTCGGGAAGATATTGCTGGGCAATAATCGGCTTGCGGCCGTCTTTGGTTGCGGTCTCCAGGATGGAGTTCAGATTGCGGTCATCCCGGTGCACGTGAAAGATGCCCGCGCCGCCATGCCCGTCTATGGGTTTAATAATCATCTCTCCGCCCAGCTCTTCGAGAAATGTTTTCAACCTGGTTGCCTCGTGCGAGACCAGGGTTGCTGGAATGACACTGGGGAAGTTGAGCGCATACAGCTTTTCATTTGCCGTACGCAGTCCTGTTGGATTATTGAGTACGAATGCGCCTTCATTTTGGGCAAGATCGAGCAGTTGAGTTGCGTGCAAATAGGCAATGTCAAAAGGCGGGTCTTTGCGCATAAAGATCGCGTCAAAATCCCCTAAAGGACCGGTCTGTTCTTCACCAAACGTAAAATGGTTATGCAGATGGCGTCGCAGTTCAATCCGCCGTGCTCGGCCCATTGCCCGTGCGCGATCAATAAACAAATCAGACAGCTCAAGATACCAGACGTCATGCGCCCGCGCCTGAGCTTCAAGCATAAAAGCAAAGGTCGTATCCTTATCAATCAAGACGTGCTGAATCGGATCCATGATAAAAGCGAAACGCAAGCCGTGCATGCTGTCTGCCTCCTGTTCGAGAGCGTTCAACTCCCCTTACTTCCAGGAGCGGCATGCTAGGTATTCGCAACCATTAAGGCAAGGGGGGAAATTGGATGTCACGCCAGAGAAACTGGCACAATGCCACAGCGCTCATGCTGGCGGTTTCCGCGCGCAGGACGGAGGGACCCAGACTCAGGGGTACGTAGCCTGCTGCGCGTGCGTGCTCCATCTCTTGGCTGGAAAATCCGCCTTCCGGGCCGACGGCAATCCAGACTGCATCCGGGGTAGGAAAGTCTTCCGCAAATGCTTTGAGGTGGATGTTGTGTTCGCGCTCTGAGCAGATCACCTTTAGCGCATGAGAGGGGCTGGAGTGTAACAGCGTTTCAAAAGACAGGGGTGAGGCGATCTCCGGTAGTCGACTGCCGGATTGTTTGGCGGCGGCTTGGGCAAGACGCCGCCAGCGGGCCACGCGCTCAGCCTGTTTGGCTGATGGAATACGTGCCACGGTAAAGTCCGAGAAAAAAGGAATGATGGTATGGACCCCGAGCTCAGTGGCTTTTTCAACCACGAGATCCATTTTGCTGCCCTTGAGAACACTTTGGGCCAGCGTGAGGCGAAATGTTGGTGCAGACGGAGGAACTGTGTCCGTAAGTCTCACCTCGGCGTGATCCTTGGCCAGGTGAGTCAGGGTGCCGTGATAGGTCGTTCCGCGTTCATCGTATAAGGCAATCTGCGCGCCGACATCGAGGCGAAGGACATGGCGAAGATGGTGAAATTCCGGACCGCTCATCTGCACGCTGAGCTGCCCGCGGTTTGTTATGAGAGCGTACGAAGAGATGAAGAAGCGTCGCATGCAAAATCGAATCTTTTGGACCGAATTCTTAGTTCCGACGCAAGACCAACGTCACCCATTCCTCTTTGGGGAGTCGCTTTGTCAGGGTCCAGGCCGGAGAACAAAAGGCGTGGCGTACGGTTTCTTCTTGGTCAGCCTGGATACCGGACAAGATCGCATGTCCTGAGCTGGCGACTGCGCTGGTAAGCGGGAGACTCAGTTCTATGAGGGTCGAGGCAAACAGGTTGGCGATGACGAGAGGAAAGGGCAGGGGCAGGGCGTCGAGCGCGGTCGCGCTGATGTGGAGCGCGTCTGCTACCTGGTTGACGGTTGCGTTTCGGCGCGCCTCGACGAGGGCGTCCGGATCAATATCGGTTGCCCAAATCGCCCCAGACCCAAGCTTGGCCAATGCGATGGCCAAGATGCCGGATCCGGTGCCAAGATCGAGTGCCCGCTCGGGTGGACCGCCTTGTATGCACAGCGACTCTAAGGTTTCCAGGCAGGTGTGCGTAGTGGCATGGTGTCCGGTACCAAAAGCCATACTCGGGTTAATGACAATGCAATGCCGGTCGGGTTGATCTGGCTGCGGCTCCCAGGGTGGAAGTACGAGTAAACGCTGACCGACACATAGTGGAGGGAAATGACCTTTCCATTGCTCCTGCCAGGCGTCGCTGCTGATAATGTCACACTGAGGCCTGCTCCGGCCTAAACTAAGATGCGAAGGAGGCAAAAGATGCAAAGCCGCGAGACTTTGCAGATACTTCGTCAGACGCTCTCGGAGGATGGCTGAGTCTTGATGTTCTGGGAAAAATCCTTGGACTGTCGTAGTTGGCGGCAGCGGAGCGCTTGGTGCGTATTCCCCTTCGACGATGCCGCTCGATCCGAGTTCGACAAAAAAATTTGCGACTGCGTCTACCGTATCATGTGGGACTGCTACGGAAACACACAGCCAGCGCTGAGCAGGGGCTGGGGTAGGAGGGACTGGGGTCGAAGGAGGCTGGGGAAGAGTGGGGGATGGAAGACAACCGGATTTACTCCGGGGATCCCCTTCGGGCATCCTGCAACTCATACTGTATTTCTCAGATTGTCCCCAGTCCCTAATCCCTAACCCCCAGCCCTATATTAGCGTCCAACAATGACGAGCGTTTGGCCGCTGGGATCGAGGTAAGTGTTGGCCACGCGCTGCAGGTCTGTTGGCGTGACCCGTTCAATTCCAGCCAGATAGGCGCGGCCGTTATTATACCCCAGGCCGTAGAGCTCATTGAAAACCAACTCTTCGGACTGTGCCCCGTTCGACTGCAAAGAGATTTCGTAGCTGCCGGTCATATATTTTTTGGCCTGCTCTAATTCATCCGAGCCGACAGTTTCGTTGCGCAGTCGAGACAGTTCTGTTTGAGTTGTGCTGATAGCCTCATCAATATTGCTCGGATCGGTGCCCAAATAGATGCCAAACACGCCTGGAGCGAGTCCTTCCACGTTAAAAGCGGTGACCGAATACGCCAAGGCACGTTGCTCGCGGACCTCGTAAAAGAGCCGTCCACCCTGCCGAGAAAGAATCGTATCCAGAACTTTGAGGGCATAACGATCCGGGTTGTCAAGCGTCAGGCCTTGAAAACCCAGAACAATGTGAGCTTGCTGTTTATCTGCGCCTCTGGTTGCGCTGCGCTCAGTGCTTGGTCGGGGCTCTGTCTCTGGCAGGGCTAAGGGGGCAGTGACGGCTGGGAGCGTGGACAGGGCGGCGCTGAGCCGATCAACCAGCTGGGTGGTATCGATATCGCCGACCACGCTGACGACCAGGCGTTCGGGATCAAGCAAGGTGCCGTAATACGTACGCATCTGCTCTCGCGTTATGGCGTTAATGCTGTCCGCATGGCCGAGCGTCAAACGACGATACGGATGGGTCGTGTACAGCGTCTGATAAAACAAGTCGAAGGCGATTTGCGCCAGATCATCGTCACGATTCTTGAGTGCCAGTAAGACCTCACGTCGCCGTTTTTCAACCTCGTCATCCGGAAAGGTCGGGTGCAATAAGGTCTCAAGGAAAATATCGACGCCTTCATTCGTATGGGTGGTGAGGAACGAGCCGGACAAGCCCAAGCTGTTACGTCCTGAGAATCCGTTTATTCCTCCGGCGAACGACTCGACCGTTTCCGCCAGGCTGAGACGCGAGAATCGCTGGCTGCCGCGTGTCAGCATGCCCGCGATCAGATTGTTAATACCCGCGTTTTCGTCCTGCTCGAAGAGTAAACCCCCGAGTGTGGCAGCCTGAATCGCCATCACGGGTACCCCATGATGTTCTTTCAGCAGAATGCGGACACCATTATCGAGGCGCGTGACCGTTACTCCACTTCCGTCAGAAGCCGGTGAGCTGTTCTGAGCAGGTGGCTGGTCTAGCCGCTGACACAACAGGGTCATGTCTGCTGCGGTGGGGAGTGTCACCCCATCCGTCTTGCCGAGGATGACTGCGTTCACTGTCGTGGCGGTGATATACTGGCGTGCGACACGCTGAATGTCCTGCGCTGTGACAGCGGCTAAACCACTCAGATAGCGTTGCTCATAATCAGGATCAGAGAAGACGGTGAGGAAATAGCCCAGCTGGCGGGCTTGGCCTTGAACGGTTTCGCGCCGATACACAAAATCACTGGCCAGATTTGTACGCGCACGGTCGAGTTCGGTCTGAGACACGAGCTTGTGTTTATACTGGAACAGGAGAGCGAGGCTTTGCTCAAGAGCGTTTTGAATTTTCTCCTGTTCAAGAGCCGCGGCGACGATGAAGAGCCCGGAGTCTGCGGGCGTGTAGGCGCTGGCTGTGATCCAATTCACCGATTCTTGTTCGGCTTGCAGCTTTTGTATGAGCGGCGAGCTTTCTCCTCCACCTACGATAAAGCTGAGTAGATCGAGGGCAAAGATATCTTCATGTTCGGCCGGTGGCAGAGGAAAGCCCAGATAGAAATAGAATTCCTCGACGTTCATGTCGATAACCGATAGGCGTAGCTCGGTCTGGGCAGGCTCAGGCGGGCGCGGCCGGACCGGCAATGCGGTCTGCGGTTTATGCGCAAAAAAGCGTACGACTTCCTGGCGTGCTGCTTCTTGGTCGATGTCGCCGACAATGACCAAGGTCATATTGTTGGGGTGATACCAGCGTTGGTAGAAGTGCACGACCCGGTCCCGATTGAGGGCCTCAACCGTTTCCCGATAGCCGATGACCGGCCGCCCGTAGGGGTGTTGCGTATAGGCGATCTCAAAGAGTTCGGTTGCCGCCCGGCTCGTGGGCGAATCCTCACCGCGTTTCCACTCTTCCATGACGACCTTGAGTTCTTTGTCCAGCTCGTTGGCATCAAACGTAGAGTTTTGGATGGCATCGGTCAGAATATCGAGTCCGGTCGAGAAATGGCGAGACGCCAGGACGATGTAGTAGACGGTATGATCCGCTGTAGTAAACGCATTGATATTGCCGCCTGACGATTCGATTTCCGCTGCAATCGCGCCAACCGGCCTGCGTGTCGTGCCCTTAAAGAGCATGTGTTCATGGACGTGGGCAGCACCGGCTACATCCGGGGTTTCATCCGCGCTACCGGCCTTGACCCATATTTGGATGGCCACGACCGGCGCAAAATGATCCTCTTGAATAGCCACTTGCAGGCCGTTCTCAAGTGTAAGGAGCAGCCGGTTTGGGTGGCCTGTAGGCCCTGCTTGCTCCGCGTGTTTTGATCTGCCAGACGTCTCAAGCTGCGTTGCGTTCGACATAATTCTCCTGTGTCTCACAACCCCATACGGGAGTCAATGTTAAGAGCCGCCTTCCTCCACTAAAGCCGAAACTGCGCACAAAACGAAACGGGCAGAGTAGTCCCTGCCCGAAAGGAATTGCGAGGAGGGGGACTTGAACCCCCACAGGTGTTACCCCACTAGTCCCTCAAACTAGCGCGTCTACCAGTTCCGCCATCCTCGCAGAATTACAGCGCTTTTCTCACTGTATAGGGTATCGCGGCCAGGAATGATACCGCGCTCCAGCAGACTGGTCTAGAGGGGCAAGGGGAGTCTGCTTGCCTCACAAACTCAGCCAACCGGCACAGGAGTAGGCGGCATAGCCGGGATCGCGTGCTGCTCGGATTTCCTCTGCAGCCAGCGCCGCAGAGTTCCGCGGGCAACGCGTGCCATGACGGTCGGGGTGAAGAAGCTAGACGGCGGCTGGAGCATATTGATGACTTCATCAACCTGGCGATGCAGCTCCATGTCCTCGATGGCAGTTCTGAAAAGGGCGCTCATAATAGGGCGCAAAAATGCGCGATCCGGCCGTCCGCTCGCCTTCTGTGGCGGGATAGGTGAAGTCTGCGCCGGTTGCCAACCCCCATGGATAGGATTGCACCTGCGCTTGGGCTTGGAAGAAGTGCCGGGCAAGTTCAGGGTGCGTAGGCCCGTATTTTTTCAGACATTTTTGAAGTGCCCCGGCCGAAAGCGCTCCGGTCGTCATGCCTTGTCCATAGATGGGGTTAAAGGCGCAGGTCGAGTGGCCCACGGCGATAAATCCGTCAGCGCGCTCATTCCACTTCTCGTACCGACGAAATCGATTAGCCATGGCGCGGTAGCAATAGACCGGAGAGATCGGCTCTGCCAGGCGGACGGCTTCGGCCAGTATCGGCGAACGTAGCTAGGACAGGCCGTCCATAAAACCCGCTTCGCCTTTAGGCGGATAGTTTTTGGCCACTCCGCCTAATGTGACTATCCGGCGTCCTTGTTCGACCGGGAATAATACCCCGGCCAGCATGCCCCCGGGCAGTTCCGGTTCGAGCCAGATGCCCTTCCACTACCACTCAGCTGGGAGCTCATCGGCCGGCGGAGCCTGGAACCAGCGTGAGCTATAGCGTGAGTAGGAATTCACAATGGTTTCTTGCGGCGGTGTAAGGCCCAGTTCCTGTGGCCAGTCGGGCGCCTTGGAGGCGCGGCCACTGGCATTGATGACAAGCTCGGCCTGTATCGTGCTCGGTGCGCCATCCTGGTGTGGGGCAATATGGACCTGGTCGATGCGTTTATGACCATGGGCCGTCATGCCCAGCCCGGTGACGCGAGTCTGCTCGCGGAGTTCCACATTCGGCTGCTTGCGGAAGAGTTCTCGGACGGTGGACTCTATCAGAGTCCGACTGGCAAACAGGGTCATCATGCCGGTGGGCTGGCGACGCTCCCAACCCCACGGACGCAGCGTCGCAAAGTCACTGCCAAAGTCGATGTCATGTGCCCCACGCTCCAGCATCAGGCTGTCAAAGCCAGGAAAGAAGCGGTTGAGCTCTTGCCTGCCTCGCACCAGGACGGCGTGCACATGGGGGCTTTGCGGTACGCCGGCCCGCTCAAGCGCACCCTCAGGGTAGCGATCCCAGTCTATCACCGTAACGGTGTCGAAATGATCACACAGCGCGCGTGCGGTGCACAAGCCGGCCATGCTTCCCCCAATGACAACAGCGTGAGTTTGGGACATGCGGTTCTCCTATTTTTTCTGTGTGTGTGGCAAGACCGTTGAGGATAATGTCGAGGGACTGTTGAACGGCTTCAGCAAGATCGAATTTTCCTTCGCACCGCACCCATTCGGTGACTATGAGGAGAGGTCGACAACACCCGCCGAACCATTGTTGGTGATCGTGACCGAGCCTCCGGTGGAACCGAGCGAAGGAAAGTCGACTGAGCCGAGCTGGCCGTTGTTCGTGACGGTGACGTCGCCACCAGTGCTCCCCAGCACCGGGAAGCTGATTGTCACCAGGTCGGCGTTGTTGTCGATCGTGACGTCATTGAGTACGTCGGTGAGGATTGGGAGAAGGAGATCGAGGCGCCCCGCAACCGCGTCCATAATGAGGCTGCCCTGGATGCTCGCCAGCTGATCGAGGAGGGCCTGCAGAGTGGCCAGGTCGATGACGATGTCGATCAGCCCGACGGCGGCCTCGACGAGGCGTACGCGTTGGTTCTTAGCGTCGGCGAGCCAGAAGCCGCCCCCTTCGACCCCGCTGAGCGTGTTGAACTGCGCGAGGAGCGCGTCGCCGCCGTCGCCGGAGTAACCGAACGTACCGTCACCGGCCACCGCCTCGATCGTACCGCCGGCGCGATCGACGCGCCAAACGCAGGTCTCGGAGGCGATCAGGAGTTCCGTTCCCGCGGCATTGGTGGCGACGGTGACGAACCCGATCGCGAGATCGGTCGCGAGCCCCGAGTCGGCGATGGTCGCGCCGCCACCGGCGACGGTATCGATGATGCCGGTCACGGCATCGATGCGCCGGATCCGACCGCCGCCCGCGTCGTTATTGAGCACGTAAACGTTGCCCGCGTCATCGACGTCGAGCTGCCGCATGCTGGAGAACGAGGCCAGGATGGCCAGCCCACCGTCGCCGCCGGTGCCCGCGATCGTTGTGATGATGCCGGTCAGCGCGTCGACGCGCCGCACGCGGTAGTTGCTGGTGTCGGCAATGTAGATATTGCCGGCCGCGTCGACGGCAGTGCCTTGAGGTAGGAAGAGGGTTGCGAGCGTGGCCGGCCCGCCGTCACCGCCGAATCCAAAGCCGCCGTTACCGGCGATTGTGTCGATCAGTCCGGTCGCTGCATCGACGAAACGGAGGCGCCCATTCAGCAGGTCAGAGAGGTAGAGGTTGCCGGCGTCGTCGCAGTCGATTTCGAACGGCGCGTTGAGGCTCGCCGACGTGGCAGCAATCCCGTCGCCGTTAAGGCCTGCGTTCCGTCGCCGGTCCGCCGTCGCCCGAGAAACCGGGGACCCCGGTGCCTGCAACGGTGTCGATAGTTGCCGCTTCGACGCCAACGGGCGTCAACAAGAGAACTATACACAGCGTCCACATACCGAAGCACGTCCGACCAACCGGCGGCATGCGCTCACGCATGTCCTCATAGGGCACAGGACTCACGTCCAACATGGCACCAGCCTGTTCTTTTCCAGATATGCTTCCAATATGGGAGAACCCGCACGCGTCGCCGGGGAGGGTTCTTGTGGTGGCCAGAGTGCCTGGCCGAAGTGTGGGTTCTGAGACTGCACCGTACGCACCTCCGACTCGCTGCGGGTGAACAAAAAAGGGCCTGGACGCCGCAGCGCCGGACCCCATCAGTGTGGGCGAGACGAAAGGGGCAGTTTCACGAAAGTGCACGCTATCGGATACCGATTTGGTCTCCGCACGTGTCGCTCCTAGCCGCGTTTCCAGCTTTTTTGACAAGCCCAGCATACGAACCTCCTTGTAGCGCCTGATGCCAATCTCGTAGGTCGGGTTGGCGGAGCGTAACCCGACACCACATGTCTGTTTTAATCCTGAATCGGTTTCGCAGTGCGCCGCTCCAGCATGGATTCCAGGAACGCCAACAGTTCCTGCTGCGAATGAAAAGTAGCCGCCTGGCTCGACACGACATGCTCCACCCGTCCTTCCCAGCGGCTGGGTTGACCCTGGCGAGTCGCCCGGAACTGTACGACGAACGCCCAGGCAGGGGACAGCGATAGATGTGGCTCTGCGTGTGGCCTTAGAACTCCTCCCACAACTCCTCCTTGGTTGGCTAGTCGTGTGGTATGATCCAAGGATACGTGCAGGGCTGCGGCAAAGTCCTAACAAAAATCGAACATTTCTCTAAATTTTTCCGAATCCTGGCAGAGCACAGAAAATGAAGGAAAAACAAGGGCTTCGCTTCGGTCCGTACTATCTGGACTCGGAAAACGCACAGCTGTGGCGCGGAAAAAAGACGATTCCACTCTCCCATAAAGCTTTCGGCGTGCTGTGCTATATGGCCGAGCGACCTGGGCAGTTAGTCACAAAAGAGGAACTCCTGACAGCGTTCTGGCCTGAGACGTGTGTGAGTGAGGCAACGCTCACGGTGTGTGTTGCCAGGATTCGGAAAGCGCTCAGGGAGCGTGCGCTGACTCCGCGATGTATCGAGACAGTCCATCGGCGTGGCTATCGGTTTATTGCGACTGTCCAAAAAAGCTCTGACGCCCAGTCCCCCAGCCTTCCTACGGCGCCTATGGCGCATATGGTGGGGCGGGAAGCCGAGCTGGGACAATTGCGCCGTATATTAGAGCGGGCGCTCAGGGGAGAGCGGCAGATCGTGTTTATGACAGGCGAGGCGGGAATCGGCAAGACGACTGTAGTCGAAGCTTTTGTCCACCACGTTCAGACATATGCGAAGCAGGATGGGGCTGTGTGGCTGGGACAAGGGCAATGCATTGAGCAATACGGGCCGGGCGAGGCGTATCTGCCGATATTGGAAGCCTTGGGACGGTTATGTCGGGGACCGGAGGGCCAACGGCTGATCTCGCTGCTCGGACAGCACGCGCCTACCTGGCTGGTGCAGATGCCGACGTTGGTGTCTGCGGAAGAGCTGCAGCGCCAGGTGATGCGGACAAGCAAGGAGAAGATGCTGCGCGAGATGGCCGAAGTGGTCGAGGTACTGACTGCGGAAAGACCCTTAGTTCTGATTATCGAGGATTTGCACTGGAGTGATGTCTCTACGCTCGATCTCCTGACCGCCTTTGCACGACGACCGGAGCCGGCACGGCTGCTCGTGCTTGGGACGTACCGGCCGGTGGACGTGATCATACGCGATCATCCGCTCAAGGCGGTGAAGCAAGAACTACAGATGCATCAGCAGTGTGAAGAGCTGCTGCTCGGATACTTGAGCGAAGAGGCGGTGCAGGACTATCTCAGGCGGCGGTTTGCGCCGGGGGCTCAGCAGGCTGCTTGGCTGCCGCAGCTCGCGCGTTTCCTGCATGAGCGGGCCGAGGGGAATCCGTTATTCATGGTCACGCTGGTGGACGAGTTGGTGGAGCAAGCGTAGCTCGTCCAGGCAGACGCCGGGTGGGAACTGCGGGGGAAGATTGAAGACATAGAGCGCAGTGTCCCCGCCAGTCTTCAGCAGCTGCTGGATCGACAGGTTGGACATTTGGGCGCAACACAGCAACGGCCGCTTGAAGTCGCCAGTGTCGCCGGGATGACTTTCTCGACTGCCACACTGGCGACGGGTGTTGACCAGCAACTGCGCAGAGTTGAGGAGGCCTGTGAGGATATTGTTCGACACAGTCACCTCATTAGAGCGGGCAGGCGTGGGCGAGTGGCCGGATGGGACGGTGGCTTCGCACTATCGTTTTGTGTATGCCCTCTACCAGGAGGTATTGTATGAACGCCTGGCCGAGGGACGCCGGGTGCAACTCCACCGGCAGATGGCACAGCGCTTGGAGGCAGGTTATGGGGAGCGGGCGGGAGAGATTGCCGGGGGGTTCGCCCTCCATTTTGAAGAGGGGCGGCTGGCACCAAAGGCTATTGAGTATCATCACCAGGCGGGACAGGCTGCCCTCCGACGCAACGCCCCCCAAGAAGCGATCGGGCATTTCCAGACGGGTTTAGGCTTAGTGGCGGCTCTTGCCGACACACCCGAACGGAGACAACAAGAGCTGGCTCTTCAGATGACCTTGAGTATCCCCCTGCTGATGACACACGGCTACACGGCGCCAGCCGTCGAGCAGGTCTATGATCGAGCCTTTGTCTTGTGTCAACAACTGGAAACCCCCCAACTCTTTTCGGCCCTGCATGGAATCCGGCGCTTCCATATTGTTAGGGGAGATCTGAATCGAGGCCTGGAATTAGGCCAACAGCTCTTGAAAATCGCGAAAGACGCGCAGGACCCCGCCCTCCTCATAGAGGCACATGCTCACATGGGCGGTTGCCTGGTTCTGCGCGGGGAGTTTGCCCAGTGCCGTACACATGAGGAGCAGTGCTTGGCGCTCTTCGAGCCGCACAAATACGACGATTTAGGTTTTGTGTACGGAGATGACCCCAAGGCGCTGAGTCTTGCCCATCTGGCGCGGGCCTCGTGGTATTTGGGCTATCCGGATGAGGCTGCGCAACGCAGTCAGGAGTCTCTGACCCGCGCCCAGGAACAGACCAACCGCATGACGGTAGTCGTGGCTCATGTGAGCGCGTCTTATTTGCGCCTGATTCGTCGCGAGGAACAACTGTCTCGTGCCCTGCTCGATGCTGTTCGCACCACTGCAACGACTGAAGGTCATGCGATGTTTCATATGTGGGATACGATTTCCAACGGCTGGACGTTCATCGAACACAGCAGCCTGCAAAATGGACAAAATAGGCAAAATGGGCAAAAGGGGATTGCACAGATTCAGGACGGGTTAGCAACCCTACGTCACATGGGGGTCGGCAATCATGTGACGACCTGTCTTCTCCTGCTCGCCACGGGATATCTGAAGAGTGGGCAAATACGAGCAGGCCTGGATGCTGTGGCCGAGACGTTCACGGTTATGCAAAAGAGTGAGGAACGGGAGTCCGAAGCCGAGCTGCATCGACTCAAGGGAGAGTTGCTGAGCAAGCAGGCACAGGGCAAAAGACAGCAAGCAAAAATAGCAGTCGAGATCGAGGGCTGCTATCAAAAGGCCCTGGAGATCGCCCGCTCCCAGCATGCAAAATTATTGGAATTGCGGGCCGCGATGAGTTTGAGTCGATGGTGGACTGAGCAGGACAGGCAAGCAGAAGCGCGCCACGTACTTGCGGATGTGTATAATTGGTTTACTGAGGGGTTTGGAACCCGAGATCTCCAAGAAGCAAAAGCCGTGCTCAGTCAGTTGGGTGGGGCGCCCAGCCATCGCCTGAAGAAAAAGAAGACGACCCGTCGGACAGAGGGTGGTTGAAATCTCATTCCATGCCCCTCCCGCGTCCACTACGTGGCCGCCGCCTTCTCCCCAAAGGGGCGAGGGAATTGCTATTTCCAAGGAGGTGTCTTGAAGCCGCTCTAGGGTGGTCCTCATCCAACACAGAGGCTAACTGCTTGGCGTTGCAGCCGACGGTGCTTCTGCCTGGGGCTAGCCTGTTCCCGGTGTGTGCGTCTCTGAAGCCGGCGCGGGTACTTCAGCAGGCGAACTCTCGGTCAGTGGCGGCGCAGAGGCTTGGGGCTCTGAGGCCGGGTTCTCTTCCGCGTCGGTCACCGGCGGGGCGGCCTCTGTCGCCTCGCCTTCTTGGGTGGATGTATCCTCAGGGACGTCATCAAACAGACTTTGCGTGGTCCGAAGGGCTGAGCCATAGGTCATCACCAGCGACGTGAGCATAAAAAGGGCAGCCACTCCGGTTGTCAGCTTTGTCAAGAAGTTGCCGGCGCCGGAGCTGCCGAAGACTGTTTCACTCGAGCCACCAAATACGGCTCCCATGTCTGCGCCTTTGCCGGTTTGCAAAAGTACAACGGCAATAAGGAAAACGCAGGCGAGCACATGAACAACGATTAAGCTTGTGTACAACATAATAAGGCGAATTCTACGCGAAGTGGACAATACGAGCAAATGCGTCGGCTTGCAAACTTGCCCCACCGACTAAGGCACCATCGATATCGACTTGGGCCATGAGGCCGTCGACATTATCGGGTTTGACGCTACCGCCGTATAGAATGCGTACGGCATCTGCGCTGGGCTGATCAGAGAGCTCGGCCAGCGTGGTACGAATGGCCGCATGGATGCCCTGGGCTTGTTCGGGCGACGCTGTCTTGCCCGTACCAATTGCCCAGATCGGCTCGTAGGCAATGACGAGGGTGGCAATAGCACGAGCGGTTAGACCCTCAAGAGCCCCGCGGATTTGGCGTGAGATGACGTGGAGAGTTTCTCGGCGTTCCCGTTCTTCCAAGGTTTCTCCCACACAAATAATCGAGGTCAAACTATCGCGTTGAGCGGCTTGCACTTTTTTAGCGACCTGTGCGTCGGTTTCGCCACAATACTGCCGCCGTTCGGAATGGCCGATGATGACATACTGGCAGCCGATGGCTTTCAGCATGGGACCCGAGACTTCCCCGGTAAATGCGCCCTGCGTTTCCCCATGCAGATTCTGAGCGGCTAAACGAATCGCTGAACCGCTCAGTGTCCGTGCTGCTGTTTCCAGCGCAGGGAACGGAGGAGCAACAATGACCTCTCGATCCGAGAGGTTGTCTGGAAACTGCGCGGCCAGGGCCGACAGCAGCTCGGCTGTCTCGGCCAGGGTCTTGTGCATTTTCCAGTTACCGACAATGAGTGTACGACGGGTAGACATGGGATCAAACGAGTTGCTGCCCGATGAAGAGCGTCACGTCACGCATGCGATTAGAGAACCCCCATTCGTTGTCATACCAGGCCAGGACCTTGACAAAATTATTGTCCATGACTTTGGTCAGCAAAGAGTCGAAAATGGACGAATGTGGGTTGCCGTTAAAATCGACGGAAACAAGCTCTTCCTCGCAATACTGCAACACGCCTTTGAGCGGTCCTTCGGCGGCGGTCCGGATCGCGCTGTTGACCTCTTCGACCGTGACGGTTCGGCCCAGCTCCGCAACGAGGTCAACGACCGAGACATTGGCGGTTGGAACGCGAATGGCCATGCCGTCGAGTTTGCCCTTGAGCTCTGGCAGGACCTCGCCAACCGCACGGGCTGCTCCGGTTGAGGTCGGAATCATAGACAGCGCTGCTGCCCGAGCACGCCGCATATCGGAGTGGGGCAGATCCAGGATACGCTGTTCATTTGTATAGGCATGTATGGTCGTCATCAGGCCACGTTTAATGCCAAAGGAATCGTGGAGCACTTTTGCAACAGGGGATAAGCAGTTGGTGGTACACGAGGCGTTCGAAATGATATGATGCGTATCCGGCTCATAGCTGGTATGGTTGACGCCGTAGCACAGAGTGATGTCCGGATCCTTGGCTGGTGCAGAAATAATGACCTTCTTGGCTCCGGCTGATAGATGCAGCTCGGATTTGTCGCGCGCGGTGAACAGGCCGGTAGATTCAATGGCAATATCCACCCCAAGGTCTTTCCACGGGAGCTTACCGGGATCACGTTCTTGGATAATCTGAATCTTTTTCCCATTGACAATCAGCGCGTCGTCTTGCGCCACGACGTCCGCGTCGAGCCGCCCGTGGATCGAGTCGTAGCGGAGGAGGTGGGCGAGCGTTTTTGCGTCAGTGATGTCATTGAGAGCGACAAATTCCAGCCCGGGTTCGGTGATACTGGCACGAAAGATATTCCGCCCAATGCGACCAAAACCATTGATTCCAACACGTATCGCCATAATTCCTCTTTTTTCGCAGTAGCGGTCCCGCCAGATTTCTTTTCATATTTTCCTGTTTGGTGAAAGCCCGTCACGTGAAAACGTAGGGAAACGAACGGAAACGATTGACTCCTTTGCCGGCGTGTATTAGTGCTACCCATAGGTGGTCGTGAGCTAATAGTGATAGGGCCTGAGGCTGCCAACGCGTGTTTGTGGGGGGGTGGAAATCGGATTATGGATGGTTTTCTCGGGCATTTTGCGCTTCAGGCCGACATTCCTTTTCGGCAATCACACAGCCTTCTTGATATGGTCACAGGCTCTGGACCAGTGGTCCAGGCTGTTCTGTATATCTTGCTGGTTTTTTCGGTTGTCAGTTGGGGGATTACGTTCTACAAGCTTCGCCAGCTCCGCCAAGCACGGCGTGAATCCGAACGCTTCACGGTCGTGTTTTGGGAGACCAAGAATCTGCCGGCTATTCAAACCGCCGCATTAGAAATGCAAGCGAGTCCGCTCGCCCAGGTGTTTCGAGCCGGCTATCAGGAACTGGTGCGCCTCACCCGCACGCGGAAACAGTCTGATCCGGCGGAAACTGTTCTGCTCACGATTCCTGAAGAAGGCGGGATCGATAATGTTGAGCGGGCGATGCGACGTGCGTCACGTGAACAGATAACCCGGCTCGAACGGGCACTAACATTTCTGGCGACCACGGCCAGTACGGCCCCTTTTATTGGTCTATTTGGCACAGTCTGGGGCATTATGAATGCATTTCGTGGGTTGAGTCTCGCTCGGACGTCAACGATTCAGGCGGTTGCCCCGGGGATTGCTGAAGCGCTCATTGCAACAGCTATTGGCCTTGCGGCCGCGATTCCCGCAGTCATGGCGTATAATCACTTTAGCCGTAAAGTGCGTGTTATGGCATCGGATATGGAGAATTTTTCGGCTGAATTCCTGAACATCGCAGAACGTCATTTTTTATAAACAAAAAGACACAGGACACGTCCTATGGCCTTTGATCAGCAGGATGAGAGCAGTATTTCCCAGATCAACGTCACACCCTTTGTTGACGTGATGTTGGTACTTTTAGTGATTTTCATGGTGACTACGCCTATCCTGCAGCAAGGGGTGAATGTTGAGCTGCCTGAGGTTGAAGCTGGGCCTTTAACGGCCGAGACTGATGATCAGTTGGTGGTCGCAATCGACCGAAACGGAACGATCCACCTCAACGATACACTGCTCGACCTTGCTGACTTAAGCGAAAAATTAGCTGCCATTGTGAAGCTTCGTCCGGACCGGACCGTGTATCTGCGGGCGGACAAACACGTTGTGTATGGAAAAGTGGTTGCCGTCATGGCCGCGGTCCGAAACGCCGGCATTGCAAAGCTCGGCATGGTGACTGAGCCGCTTCCGGCACAGGATCCGGAAAGCAAGGGCTAGTGAGCAGTTGTGATGAAACAAAAGACGCAACTGCGCAAGGCTCAGCCGCCGGGCAGACCGAAGGACAAGCGGTTGAGTCGTATGGTTCTCCTTTCGGCGCTTATTCATGTGGTTCTGGTGGTGTATATGGTGACGTCGGTGCGCCAGGGGCAGTCAGAGATCAGAGTGTTACAAACGTATACTGTAGCTCTCGTTTCCGCTGAATCCTTGGGCTTTCCTACACCTGCGCAGCCGGCGGTTTCCGAGCAAGAGGTAAAGCCTGAGGTGGCTGTCCCACAGATGGTCGCACCACGTCACCAGCCTCCACCGGCAAAGAAGGAGGTCACGTCTCAGAAACCCACAGCGATCCAGAAAGAGGTTACGCCTGTTAAATCCGCCAAAGCTGCGCCGAACAAAAAGAAGACGGTAAAAATTGCGGCAAAGAAAAAGACTACGCCCAAAAAGAAAGCGCAACAGAAGGTCAAGGCGAAAAAGCCGAAAAAAGAAGCCCAGACTCAGCCCACTTCTGCGCAAGAACAAACGAGTCGGCAAAAGGAGACACAAACATCGACCCAGAAGCGCGACCAACAAATCTTAGCCGCGTTAGAAAAGGTGCGGCAGAGGGTAAAGGGGGCAGGAGATCAAGCCAGGCCGGCAAAAAATACCAAGAACTCGAAGAGAGGTGCTTCGAGTGGTGCTGCCCGACAAGGTGACGGCGGTGGCGTGGGTCCCGTCCGCGGGTTGCAATTCATTTTGTATACGGAACAAGTGAAACGGCAGGTGAAACAGAGTTGGATTGTTGCCGAACTCAAGACCGGTCTCACGGTGATCGTTCGTTTTGGTATTCAGGCGAATGGTCAAGTCTTTGATGTGGAATTCGCGCAGCGGTCTGGGGACATGGCATTCGACGAGTCTGCCGTACGAGCCGTGAGGAAAGCCAGTCCTTTGCCTCCTCCACCTGCAGCATACCGGTACGAATTTGCCCGGCAAAAGGTCGAGGTGGTCTTTGGCGAGACGAGTCGTATTCAATGACGGGAGGAGCCGGATGGGCTGGATGAGATTGTGCTGAAGGGATGGGTGAGGGGGGCAAGAGTAGCGTGGATGCTGGGGGTGCTCTACTCTGCCGGGCCTCTAGAGGCGCAAATTCGGATCGAGATCCCTACACCCGGGGGGGCTGGAGTCCCCATAGCTATTGCGCCATTGTCAAACCCAGCTGCCCACCCAGACCGTGAAATTGGCCGGATCTTTGCTGACGTTATTGCGCGTGATTTGGAGCTATCGGGATTATTTCGAGTGCTTGATCGGCGTGCCTATATTGAGGGTCCAGACGGATTTGTGCTGGAACAGATCAACTTTCAGAATTGGTCGGTTTTGGATGCCAGTGCGTTGGCGAAAGGTGGATTCTGGATTGAGGGCGAGCGGCTGATTATTGAAGCGCGGCTTTTTGATGTGACCCAGCGCAAACAATTGGGGGGAAAGCGGTATCAAGGCGTACGGGCCGATGTGCGACGTATGGCGCATCGGTTTGCCGACCAAATTATGCTTTTCCTCACCGGTGAAGAAGGGCCGTTTAATTCTCAGATTGCATTTGTGTCCAACCGTGCAGATGGTCGTGCAAAGGAAGTCTACCGCATGGATGTGAGTGGGACTGAAGTCCGCCGAGTGACACGAGACCGGACATTGAGCCTTGGACCGAGCTGGAGCCCAACCGGGGAAGAGCTCCTGTTCATCTCGTATAAGCGCGGCGGCCCGTATCCCTATCGGTTGAATTTAGCCAGTGGGCGCGCCTCGCGTGTGTATGCGAAGGTCGGCTACGGAGCAAGTTGGTCGCCGGACGGCAAGCTGGTGGCGGTGAGTGTGGAGCAGCGCGGGAATGCTGACCTGTTTCTTATTACGCCGCAAGGAAAGCTGATTCGACGCTTGACGCGTCACGCCGGGATTGATGTTTCGCCGGCCTGGTCGCCGGATGGTCGTCGTCTTGCCTTCTGTTCGGACCGGAGCGGGAGTCCGCAGATCTACGTCATGGATGTTGAAACCGGACGGTCCCGGCGGTTGACCTTTCGAGGACGTTATAATACCGATCCCGCGTGGTCGCCTAAAGGCGATCGTATTGCCTATACTGCCCGATCGGGTGGTTTTCAGATTATGTCGATTGAGCCGGCTGGCGGAGAAGCGACCAAAGTCGGGCGTGGAGAGCATCCGTCCTGGTCACCGGACGGACGCTATCTCGCGGTGACTCGGCGCGGTCGGATCTATATGCTCAGTCGTGACGGTCGGAGTATAAAACAATTGACTGGAGGTAGGGGAAATGATACTAGTCCGGCGTGGTCGCCACGCCTACCATAAGCTCGCGTGGCTGGAGGAAAAGCAGACAAAAATGAGGCATACTATATTCCGTAGCGGGTGGCTGATCAGCGTTCTCTTTATTTCTATTATCATGGCTGGATGCCCGAAAAAGACACCACAAAACATTGCTGGTTCCAGTTATGGCAGTTCTGGTTCATCCGGGGTTGGTGAATCCGATCTTGCTGCAGGGGGGCGCGTTCAAGATCGAGTCCAAGGCGAAGGCGACGGCGGTGGTCCGTTGCAAGATGTCCTTTTTGCGTATAATTCGTTTGAACTCTCTGCTGAGGCTCAACAGGTTTTGCAAGCAAATGCAGACTGGCTGCAGAGTAACACCCAAGCCAAAGTGGAAGTCGAAGGGCATTGTGACGACCGAGGAACGGTTGAATATAACCTCGCTCTTGGAGCGAAACGTGCACGCGCGGCACGAGATTATCTCATTACGTTGGGGATTCCTCCTGAACGGCTGTCAACGATTAGTTATGGAGAAGAGTTGCCGCAGTGTACGGATCTGAATGAATCATGTTGGCAGCAAAATCGACGCAACCATTTCCTTGTCCTGCGCTAGGTGCTCTACAAGATGCTGTACGTCGGTACGAACGTTGTGTGAAATTGCTCCGTCCTGCTACTCCGTCCCTTTTCGTCCTGTGCCTCTGGATCACTGGGTGTGCGACCCAAGCCGATCTGCAACAGCTGCAGAGTGATCGGGCCGTAGTCCGCACCCAAGCTGCGAATACGCACGCCTCACTGGATAGCCTCCGCAGGGAACTCCAGCGCGTTCAGGGTGAGGTCGAAGAACTCCGGCATCGTTTGAATCGTGTCTCTCAGCAGGGCAGGGGGACTGCTCCTCAGCTACGCAAAATAGAAAAACGGCTGACGAGTCTCGAAGGACGCATGCACTACGCCAGAAGGAGTCCCGAGTATCGGCCTGGAGAGCCACCCTTGCCCAGTCCACAGGGAGTCGAGGCGGAGGGTACGCCGCCGCTCCCCTTCGGCCCACCAGCGTCCCATCCTCCTGCTCCGCCGGCGGATTCGAATATACAGATGGCAAATGAATCTCCAGCGTGTCAAGATCTGTATCGTGGGGCACTACGGCTCTTTCGGGGACAAACCTATGATCCTGCGGTTCAGGAGTTTCGGAAGTTCCAACGGCAATGTCCAGACTCAAAAATGGCAGACGATGCACAGTACTGGATTGGAGAGAGTCATTATCTTCAAGATGATTACAATCGGGCGATTCTCGAGTTTAATGACGTACTCTCTTACCGGCGTGGTGACCGAGTTCCTGCCGCGTTATTCCGACAAGCGCAAGCGTTTCTGGCTATTGGAGATAAAACTGACGCGAGATTGATCCTCCGGAAGTTGATCAGTGACTACCCGAGTGCTCTGCAAACGGCAGAAGCGCAAACCATGCTCCAGACTCTTGGACGCTAGCCTTTTCATCCCCCGGACCTCTGCGGTGGGCTACGCATGAAAATTATCCGCACTATCCTCTCCCAACCTCCCTTACCACACTCCCTCATCGGTCTCGGAAATTTCGATGGCGTCCATATCGGACATCGGAGAATTCTCAAGAAGCTTGTTGACGAAGCGGCGGCGCAGCAGGGCACGGCCCTGGTGATGACCTTTCATCCGCATCCCTTGACGGTCCTTCGACCTGACCGTCCGGTTTCTCTTATCTTGAGTTTGCGTGAGAAGCTCCAGCGGATTGCGGCGATGGGTGTCGATGGGATTATCCTTCAGCGCTTTGAACTTGGTTTTGCACGGTTGACCCCAGAAGAATTTATTCAACGCTACCTCGTCGAGGCGATTGGGGTGGAAAAAATTGTCGTCGGGCATAATGTCAGTTTCGGTCGGGATCGAGCCGGTAACGCTGAACGTCTTGTCGCATGGGGGGAACAGTGGGGGTTTGAGGTGGAAGTTGTTGGGCCGGTTACGGTCGGAAACCGTGCAGTCAGTAGCACGGCGTTACGATCATTGCTGACGGCAGGGAATATGAGTGAGGCGACCCAACTTCTTGGACAACCATATGCGCTGAGTGGGCGGGTCGTGAAAGGTTTTCAGCGTGGTCGAGAAATCGGATTTCCAACTGCAAATCTACGCCCTCGGGGTCAGGTGCTTTTGCCAAACGGGGTGTACGCCGTATGCGTCGATGTCGATGACGACCAGTATCATGCTGTAGCGAATGTCGGTGTCAATCCGACCTTTGGCGAAAATCAGCGGACCATTGAAACGCATCTGTTTGACTTCTCGGCGGACCTGTATGGGAAACGGATTCGTATAGCGTTTGTCGAACGCTTACGCAAAGAGCGCAAATTCCCGTCGGTCCAGGGTTTGGTCAGCCAGATTCGAGAGGATGCGCGCCGCGCGCGTACCCTCCTCTCTCTGACCGAACAGAGTGCCTTGTGACTATTCAATATTTCAGGGTTCCCCTGCCCAAAGTCAGCCAGCGCTTGGATGTCGTGATTGCTGATCTTGCGGCGGTTAGCCGCTCGCATGCGAAGAGACTCATAGCGAACAAGCGGGTTTTAGTAGAAGGTCAATACAAAAAAGCGAGCTATCCGGTCAGGATAGCAGAGGCCATTGAAATCCAGCCGCTTCCCCCTCAGCCAACCACAGCAAGACCAGAGTCTCTCCCGCTCGATATATTATATGAGGACGGGAGCCTGGCGGCGATTAATAAACCTCCAGGGATGGTTGTCCATCCAGCTCCCGGCCATTGGCATGGCACTGTTGTCAACGCCCTTCTTGGGCATTGGGGCTGGGATACGGACGAGCCGTCAATCCGACCAGGGATAGTCCATCGGCTCGACAAAGATACCTCGGGTGTTCTCCTGGTCGCAAAACACAGAGCCGCACTAGAGAATCTGGCTGCTCAATTCAAAACTCGACAGGTTCACAAAACCTATCTGGCGGTTGTGGTCGGACGATGGACTCAAAGGGCTGGCGTCATCGCGCTGCCTCTCGGACGGCATCCCATTGACCGCAAGAAAATGTCTATCCACGCGCGCAAAAGTCGACCTGCCGTCAGTCGCTACGAGGTGGTCGATTCTGCTCAAAATGTCACACTGGTTCGTCTCTTTCCGGAAACCGGGCGAACACATCAATTGCGTGTTCACCTTGCCGCGTTCAATCATCCGATTATTGGAGACCGGCTGTATGGTTCTCGACGGATGGAACACGCTGTTCCCAGCATGTTCAGAGATTTCCCTCGTCAAGCATTACATGCCGAGGCCATTCAATTTGCGCATCCGGAAAACCAGGCAGCGGTGACGATCCGTGCCCCATACCCTGCAGATTTTGCACATCTTCTTTCGCAAGTAACGGGTCAGCACGATTTCCCCTGCTCGTTGACAGCTTGAGATGTATGTATTATGCTAAGAAGGCTCACAGAGGATGAGTCATCTTCTGTAGACCACCCCGATAAAGAATTTCTCGCCAGTCACATTATCTTCTGTTTCCGGATGGCTTCTCCCGTCACACCACGATAGGCCCTTAAGGCGATTGGACCTGCCGCACCAACTCTCAACATTGAGAAAGTGATCCCCCGGTCAAGTGCTAGAGACGAATTGGGAGGAATGTATGGGTCGCGTGACCACGAAAACTAACGATACAAATGGCATACAGGATGTGCGCGTTAATGGAACGGCTGAGGATGGCGGCCTGAACCTCAAGTCATTAAAGTCGAAAAAGATTGGAGAACTGACCCAGATTTCTCGGAACTTTAATGTAGAAGGCGCGTCAAGTTTGCGAAAGCAAGATTTAATTTTTGCCATCCTGCAAGCTCAGGCCGAGCAAAGTGGGTTTATTTATGGAGAGGGGGTACTCGAGATCCTGTCAGACGGCTTCGGCTTCTTACGTTCTCCTGATTATAACTATCTACCTGGACCTGATGACATCTATGTGTCCCCCAGCCAGATTCGGCGCTTTAGTCTCCGGACCGGTGATGTTGTCGCCGGCCAAATTCGTCCGCCGAAAGAAGGCGAACGCTATTTTGCGCTGCTTAAAGTTGAGGCACTGAATTACGAAGAACCCGAGCGGGCCAGGGATAAGATCCTGTTTGATAATCTTACTCCCCTCTACCCTGATGAACATCTGAAACTCGAAAACGACCCCGAGGAGTATACGACCCGACTCATCGACCTGCTGACCCCGATCGGGAAGGGCCAACGCGGCCTGATTGTTGCCGCCCCCCGCACGGGGAAGACGATGATGCTGCAGAACCTCGCTCACGGAATTGTGCACAATCATAAAGAGGTCATTTTGATTGTCTTGTTGATTGATGAGCGGCCCGAGGAAGTCACTGATATGCAGCGCCTCGTCAAGGCTGAGGTTGTCAGTTCGACGTTTGACGAACCTGCGACACGACACGTCCAAGTCGCAGAGATGGTCATAGAAAAAGCGAAACGATTAGTCGAGCACGGCAGAGACGTTGTGGTGCTGTTAGATAGTGTGACCCGTCTCGCCCGGGCGTTTAATGCGGTCGTCCCTCCCAGTGGAAAACTGCTCTCCGGTGGTGTTGATGCAAATGCGCTAAGGGGGCCAAAAAAATTCTTTGGGTCCGCGCGGAATATTGAAGATGGCGGGAGTTTGACCATTATCGGGACCGCGCTCGTGGATACCGGGAGCCGCATGGATGAGGTGATTTTTGAAGAATTCAAAGGCACCGGGAATATGGAAATTCATCTGGATCGGCGGCTTATGGATAAACGCATATTCCCGGCCATGGATATCGGTCGATCAGGAACGCGGAAAGAAGAATTACTCCTCTCTCGCGATGTGCTGAACCGGGTATGGATACTCAGAAAGTTGTTAGCGCAGCTCAACGCGGTTGAGGCCATGGAATTCTTTATGGACAAAGTCCAGGGCACGAAGGATAATCAGGAATTTCTAGAATCGATGAATGGGTAAGTGCATTGCAAATGGTTTTGCAGTTTGCTACAAAATTTTTCTCTAGAATAAACGAAATTCTGTGAACTGCTGAGAAGAAAGGTCTATATGCATGGTTGAGATTACCATTAAGCAATTGCTGGAAGCCGGGGTGCACTTTGGTCACCAAACGAGTCGATGGAATCCGAAGATGAAGCCGTATATCTTTGGTGCGCGTAACGGCATCCACATTATTGATCTGCAGCAGACAGTGGGCATGCTGCGCGATGTGTGCGGCTTTGTCCGCGACCTTGCTGCCGAGGGCGGGCAAATTTTGTTTGTAGGGACAAAGAAACAAGCCCAGGAGGTAGTGCGCGAAGAAGCCGAGCGGTGTGACATGTTCTATATCAATAACCGCTGGTTGGGTGGGATGTTGACGAATTTTCAAACGATTCGGAAATCTATTGATCGGCTCAAACGTCTAGACGAAATGCTTGAGACGCCGGCAGTTGCCGAAGCCTTAACCAAAAAAGAACTGTTGAAGATGAGTCGCGAACGCGACAAATTGATGAGTGTGTTGGGTGGCATTAAAACCATGCGCAAGTTGCCGGATGCCATGTTCGTTGTGGATACCAAGAAGGAAGAAATCGCTGTGCGCGAGGCGAATAAGCTCGGCATTCCAGTCCTGGCTGCCATTGATTCAAATTGTGATCCGGATCTTGTGACCCACAAAGTCCCGGGCAACGACGATGCCATACGCGCAATCCGCCTTTTTAGCAGCGCCATTGCTGAGGCCGCCCTCGAAGGACGCGCAGTGCTTGAAGAGCGACAGCAAGAACAGGCAGCGCCACAAGCGGCTGAGCAAGTTGCTGTGACGCCGGAAGCCCCAGTTCAAGAAGTCACACCAGAAGCGCCGGCAGAGTCGCCGAGCGTGGAGGAAGGGAATGTGGCGTGAGTAGCACTGTTTCCATGGCCCAAGTGAAGGAACTCCGTGAGCGTACGGGCGCAGGAATCGTAAACTGTAAGAAGGCGCTGACCGAAAACGATGGCGATATCGAAAAGGCCATTGATTTTTTGCGAGAGAAAGGGCTCGCCGCTGCAGCGAAGAAAGCCGGCCGCGCCGCAGAGCAGGGGGTCGTCGGCTCCTATATCCATGGCGGTGGAAAGATCGGTGTTTTGGTTGAGATTAATTGTGAGACGGACTTTGTCGCCCGCACGGAGGAGTTTCAGCAACTAGTGAAAGATGTTGCCATGCAAGTGGCTGCGGCGAGCCCGCGCTGCGTTCGGCGCGAAGAAGTCTCCGAGGCGGAACGCGACCGTGAGCGCGCGGTGTATCGCGTGCAAGCGGAAGAATCCGGAAAGCCGGCGAATATTGTTGAAAAGATCATTGCAGGCAAATTAGAGAAATTTTACAGTGAGACGTGCTTGCTTGAGCAGACGTTTATCCGAGATTCGAGCAAGACGGTGGCACAAGTCGTGCGGGATGCCGTGACACGTACGGGTGAGAATATTGTGGTCCATCGGTTTGCGCGGTTCCAAATTGGAGAAGCAGGGACAGTAGAAGAGGCAAACGAGTAGGCTGCATGGCGACGAGGCTGACACCATACCGACGCGTATTACTCAAGCTAGGAGGGGAAGCGCTTGCGGGAGAACATGGGTATGGGATTGATGATACCGTCTTGTCCCGTATTGCGGGTGAAGTGCAGCAAGTACGCGCGCTCGGTTGTGAAACTGCCTTGGTGTTGGGCGGCGGGAATATCCTGCGCGGAATGGAGGCGAGTACACGGGGTATTGCGCGGGCCACCGGCGACTATATGGGCATGCTGGCAACGATCATCAACAGCTTAGCCATGCAGGCAGCCCTGGAGAAACTCGATGTTCCGACACGGGTGATGTCTGCATTGACGGTATCTCAAGTCGCAGAACCCTATATTCGCCGTCGGGCAACACGCCATCTTGAGAAGGGGCGCGTCGTGATCTTTGCCTCCGGGACGGGGAATCCCTATTTCACAACCGACACTGCAGCCTGCCTGCGAGCGATGGAAATTGGAGCCGAGGCGATCCTTAAAGCTACGAAAGTCGACGGCATTTATAGTGCAGATCCGTTCAAGACTACGGGTGCGAAACGGTATACGCATTTGACGTATATTGAGATCTTGCAGCAAAAGCTCAAAGTGATGGATGCCACAGCGATCTCCCTGTGCATGGATAATGATCTCCCGATCGTCGTGTTTAGCATGCTTGAGCCGAACAATATCCAGCGGGCCGTGCGCGGTGAGCCGATCGGAACCATGGTCACCGGAGGACAGATATGATCGCCGCCGCCTTGGAGCAGCTGAAGCTAGAGATGCAGCACACACTAGAGTCGCTCCGCGTGGAGTTTGCCAAAGTCCGTACCGGTCGGGCTTCAACATCCTTCATTGAAGGCGTCCTGGTCGACTGTTACGGTGCTCGCACGCCGCTCAACCAACTGGCCTCCCTGTCTGCCCCTGAAGCGCGTCTCCTTGTTGTTCAACCCTATGATCAGAGTGTTATGGGCGATGTTGAAAAAGCAATCTATCACGCAGACCTGGGCTTGACCCCAGTCAATGATGGGAAAATCATTCGGATTCCTATTCCAGAGTTGACGGAGGAGCGGCGCAAGGAGTTGGTCCGAAAGATCCGTAAAATCGCCGAAGACTACCGGGTCTCGTTTCGTAACCATCGCAGGGATACAAATGATTATCTCAAGGAAATGCAGAAGGATAAAGACATTACGGAAGACGAATTGCATACTGCCCAAGATCAAGTCCAGAAGAGGACTAATGGATATATAGAAAATCTTGATCAGATACTCAAGGTCAAAGAAGAAGACTTGATGTCGGTATAATGGCCACCGTGTTGGTTCGACTATCCCAACGAGAGATCCACTCTAACCTTTGATTCAAGTGCGTGAGCGTTGTTATTGAGAAAGATCGGTTGCCCCGTCATGTTGCCGTTATCATGGACGGGAACGGCCGCTGGGCCCAACGGCGCGGCCTGAGCCGTCTTGAAGGCCACAGGCGCGGCAAAGAAGCGGTTCGGAACATCGTCGAGACGAGCAGAGAAATAGGTCTCTCCTATCTGACTCTGTACGCTTTCTCCTCTGAGAATTGGCAGCGCCCGGCGCACGAAGTCCGCGCGCTCATGGGGCTGCTGAATCGGTATTTGCGCAGCGAATTGCGCCGGATGATGAGATACAATATCCGGTTACGATCTGTTGGTGATCTGGAACGTCTGCCGGCGAATGTGCGCAAGTCTTTACTCGATGTGATTGCGGCGACCAAAGAGAATACCGGGCTGACGGTTGTGTTAGCGGTCAGCTACGGTGCGCGGGAAGAGATCGTTGCTGCAGTACAGTGTCTGGCCGAGGCGGTCCGCACAGGACAGCTTGATCCGCAAGATATTGATGAACAGACTATAGGTAATACGCTGTGGACAGCGGATATTCCAGATCCTGATCTCCTGATACGGACGAGCGGCGAATTCCGCATCAGCAATTTCTTACTGTGGCAACTCGCTTATACTGAGATCTACGTGACCGAGACGTTGTGGCCGGATTTTGATAGAGACGCCTTTCTCCAGGCATTAGCCGAGTATCAGAGTCGGGATCGCCGCTTTGGTCGAACGGCCGAACAGCGGGGAGAGACTGAGCTGAAACGTGCTGCGCGCTAGATTGCTAACGACGGCGATCGTTCTCCCCTGTCTTATCTATCTCGTCGGGTATGCTCCGGAATGGAGCTTCTCGCTCGCAATTCTCAGCCTGACTGGTATTGGATTATACGAATATTTTTCACTGACCCGTACGCAAAACTCACTGCCTTCGACTCTCGGCATCGTGTGGGGTCTCCTGGTCGCCTTAGCCATCTGGACGTCCAATTCTTTGCTCGTTGGCGCCGCATTTGCGGCAGGGGTCATGCTGGTGTTTATTGCGAGTTTACGTGATCGCCAGCCGGAGAGGGGGATCCGAGCGATCAGCCTGACCCTGCTTGGGGTGCTGTATATTGGCTTTCTTTTTCCGCATTTTCTGTGGGTGCATCGTGGGCCGAACGGGACGGCGTGGGTCTTTTTCATTTTCCTCGTCGCCATGCTTGGGGATAGCGCAGGCTATGCGATTGGGCGTCTCTGGGGGAAACGGCAACTCTTGCCACATATCAGTCCGGGAAAAACGATAGCAGGCAGCGTGGGAGCGACTCTTGGGAACTGCGCAGCCGGACTGATTGCCTGGCACTGGTTGCTGCCCGAACGATCTGGGCCCGAATTGGTCGCTGTAGCGCTGATCGCTGGACTGTTGGCCCAGCTGGGCGACTTGTGTGAGTCTGCCTTGAAACGGGCGTGTAAAGTGAAAGACTCGGGCCACTTCTTCCCTGGCCACGGCGGTGTGCTTGATCGTATTGATAGTTTGCTTTTCCCGGTTGCCTTTATCTATTACTATAATAATCTGTTGTATTAAGTTAGCCCGAAAACGAGGAGTAGCTGGGCATGGATCTATCGACTATTGATGTTGCGCTGAGAGTCATTATTGTCTTTGGTTTAATTGTTTTTGTTCACGAACTTGGCCACTTTCTGGCTGCCAAATGGGTCGGGGTCGGGGTGGAACGTTTTTCCTTGGGGTTTGGTCCAAAATTGATCGGGCGTCAGTTCGGCGAGACCGAATATGTACTCAGCGCCATCCCGCTCGGCGGCTATGTCAAAATGATAGGCGAAGAAGTGGGTGAGGAGGTTGAGGACACACAGATCGAGCGCTCCTTCACCCACAAGTCTTTGCCCCAGCGGTTCCTGATAATTTGTGCCGGCCCGCTTGCCAATTTTTTGATGGCCTTTGTTGTTTTTAGCCTGACCTTTGCCCAATTTGGTATGCACGTCCCCGTTGATCAGCCCACAGTTGGTGGGGTCGTCGCAAATATGCCTGCCGAAGCCGCTGGTTTGGAGCAGGGCGACGAGATCCTTAAAGTCGATAGAGCAGCGATTCAGACGTGGGAAGAGTTGGCCGAGCATATTCAACTCAGCCAAGGCAATGCAATCCCCCTCGTGGTCAAAAAGGCGAACGGTGGCCGAGTCGTTGAAATAACGGTTACGCCCCAACCCCGCGATAACCCAGTAGGCGGACAAGTCTATGTGATCGGCATCGAACGCGTATTTACGACGGAGAATGTTTCACTCGGGCGGGCGATCACGCTCGGGGGCGAGCAAACCTGGCTTTGGACACAACTTATCCTCGGCAGCGTGGTCAAGCTGCTGAGTGGAGAAGTCTCGACCAAAGAGCTGGGTGGTCCCATTCTCATTGCTCAGGTTGCCGGTCAACAGGCACGTCTGGGGATGGACTATTTGCTGCGCTTTACTGCAATTATTAATGTGAATTTAGCCGTCTTTAATCTGCTGCCTATCCCCGTGCTCGACGGCGGTCACCTGTTGCTTCTCCTGATTGAGCTGCTGCTCGGCCGACCGCTGAGTAATCGTTCCAAGGAAATGGCCCTGCGCGTCGGCTTCCTGGTGATAGTCTCGCTGATTGTCCTCGTCTTTTACAACGACATCTCGCGTCTCGTCAGTTAATATGCCGACATGCTTGTGCTCGGCATCGACACAGCTACGCCGATTGCAAGTGTCGGCCTGATTCGAGAGAAAACCGTTTTGGCTGAACGATCATATGCCGTCACGTCTAGCCATGCCGAAAATCTGCTGCCGCTGATAGCGCAGGTCCTCAGGCTAGCCCAAGTCACCTTGTCGGAGGTGGAGGGCATTGGTGTGACGATCGGTCCCGGCGCCTTCTCGGGGCTCCGCATCGCACTGAGTACAGTCAAGGGCTTCGCCTATGCCTTGCCCCAGCGTGTTGCCGGCATTTCGACGCTCTTGGCGCTTGCGCATTGTGTAAACGGCTGGACTGGCCGAATCTGCGTGGTGTTAGACGCGCGTAAACGTGAGGTCTATAGCGCCTGCTTTGAGCGTGATAACGCAGGCTCTGTCCGTCGCTTGACAGAAGACGCGCTACTCTCTCCCCGTGATTTGTGTGAACAGGTTTCTTCCTTGTGTCTGTTTATTGGCGACGGGGTTGATCGTTACCGAGATATAATCCAGGAACACTGCGGAACGCGTGCTCAACTGGCTGCTCTTGATGAGAGCCCACCGCGCGGGAGCGTGGTCGCCCGTTTAGCCTGGGAACGATTCCGGCGTGGTGAGCACGATGATGTGTCTCAACTCGTGCCACGCTACATCCGCCGCTCAGACGCTGAGCGGAATCGCAGAATCGGATGAAGAATACATGGGATGTGTATGCGTTCTCCTAGAACGCGTTCTAGGAGAACGAAAATAACCTCGGGCATATTCTCAGCTATATCCTCGTCTGGCGTGCAGCCCGAAATCGACAAATGTCAGTCTTTCAGGGACCTTATGGCCTAGACAGGCCGGGCGAATTTTGGCATCCTGCCCCAGAATCATACTGAATAAAGGTCCCCCTAACAGCGGAATGCTAAGGACGGACGTACGGACTGCCCTCCTTCAGCATCTACAAATGACAGTTCGGAGGTAAAGATATTATGGCCCGGAAGAAGATTGCACTCATAGGCGCAGGCAATATCGGCGGAACCCTGGCTCACCTGTGTGTGCTGAAAGGATTTGGCGACGTTGTCCTCTTTGACGTGGTTGAAGGCCTGCCGCAGGGCCAAGGCCCTTGATATGCTCGAAGCGGGCCCGATTGAAGGATATGATACCCGCATCACCGGCACGAATAGCTACACCGACATCGAAGGCGCGAATGTGTGTATTGTGACCGCCGGCCTTGCGCGCAAACCCGGCATGAGTCGGGACGATCTGCTCGGGATTAACTGTAAAATCATGAGCGATGTGTCCGCAAATATTAAACAGTACGCACCGAATTCACTTGGCATCGTTATCACGAATCCCTTGGATGCCATGGTAACGTTGACCAAACGGGTTACCGGCTTTCCCAAAAACAAAGCAGTAGGTCAAGCTGGCGTGTTGGATTCCGCTCGGTATCGGACGTTTATGGCCCAAGAGCTCAACGTATCCGTCCTGAATGTTACAGCCATGGTCTTAGGCGGCCATCGGGAGGATATGGTCCCCGTGCGCAGCTACTGTCAGGTTGGCGGTGTCCCTGTCGAAAAGCTGATTTTGTCTGCGCGTCTCGATGAAATCGAGCAACGCAGCCGTCAGGCCGGTGGCGAGATTGTCGCTTTGCTCAAGACAGGCTCCGCGTTTTACTCGCCGGCTTCCGATGCAGTGCAAATGGCCGCAGCGTATCTCCAGGATAGAAAACAAATCTTGCCATGTGCGGCCTATCTTGAGGGTGAGTATGGGATAGCAGGCGTCTATTTTGGCGTGCCGGTATCGATAGGTGCTGGGGGCGTCGAGCGGGTGATCGAAGTGGATCTGAATGAAAAAGAAAAGCAAGCGATGGATGTGTCTGTGGGCCATGTGCGTGAGCTGATTACAGCCATGGACTCCATCTTGGAGAAGAGAGCGTAAGCGGAGCAACGGGTAAGCGCGTATGAATATTCACGAATACCAGGCGAAAGACGTTCTGCGGAAATACGGGGTTGCCGTTCTCGAAGGCAAGGTGGTCACCACACCGGACGAGGCCGAAGCTGCGGCCCAGGATCTCGGTGGTGGTTTGTGCGTGGTCAAAGCCCAGATCCACGCCGGCGGTCGAGGCAAGGCCGGTGGGGTGAAGCTTGCTCATACGCCTCAAGAAGCGCGCGCACATGCGCAGGCGCTGCTCGGCTCCATACTGGTGACCCACCAAACCGGTCCGGAAGGCAAAGAGGTTCATAAGGTCTTTATCGAGCAAGGGTGTGACATTGAGAAAGAGTTTTATCTTGGCATCGTCATAGACCGGACGACTTCCCGGGTTACCATAATGGCCAGTTCCGAGGGTGGCGTGGAAATCGAGGAGGTCGCCGAACGCGCACCGGAGAAGATTTTGCGCGCGACTATAGACCCCGCTGTCGGGTTTGGAGACTTTCAAGGCCGCCAGCTTGCGTATGGCCTTGGTTTGCCACAGGAGTGTGTCAACAAGGCGGTGGCTTTTATGCGCGGCCTGTACAGAGCATTTTCCGAGTGTGATGCCTCCATGATGGAGATCAATCCATTGGTGTTGACCAAATCCGGAGATCTAGTCGCGTTGGACGCCAAGATTGGCTTTGATGACAATGCGCTCTTCCGGCATGCTGACATCCGTGAGCTGCGGGATGTGTCGGAAGAGAACGACAAAGAAGTCGCGGCGTCGGAATTTGACCTCAACTATATTGCCTTGGACGGCAGTATCGGCTGCTTGGTGAATGGTGCCGGGCTGGCCATGGCGACCATGGATATTATCAAGCACTACGGAGCGGAGCCGGCCAACTTTCTGGACGTCGGCGGTGGTGCCACAGCGGAGAAAGTCACCGAGGCCTTCAAAATTATTCTATCGGATAAGAAGGTAAAGGGCGTACTCGTCAATATTTTTGGTGGAATTATGCGCTGTGATGTGGTTGCCAATGGTGTGGTGGAAGCGGCAAAACAGGTCAATCTGTCTATCCCTCTCGTCGTACGATTAGAGGGGACGAATGTGGAACTTGGAAAAAAGATTTTAGCCGAATCCAGGTTGGACATTATCGCGGCGGACGACCTGGCTGATGCGGCCCAGAAGGTCGTAGCAGCAATTTCTGCGTAACCTCCGAGCCCGCTGAAGGGTGCGCATTAGGAGAAGTCGAGGAGTACTCGCGTGAGCATTCTTGTTGATAAAAATACCAAGGTCCTGACCCAGGGTATTACCGGTTCCACCGGCCAGTTGCATACCCGAGGATGTCAGGAGTACGGCACCCAAATGGTGGCTGGCGTCACGCCCGGTCGGGGCGGAACGGACTTTGAAGGTATTCCTATTTTTAATACGGTTGCGCAAGCCGTTGAGGAAACCGGGGCGAACGCGACCGTGATCTATGTCCCGCCACCGTTTGCTGCGGATGCGATTATGGAGGCGGCAGATGCTGAGGTGGCGTTAGTCATCTGCATCACTGAAGGCATTCCGGTGCTGGATATGGTTCGGGTAAAACGGTACTTGGACGGGAGACACTCCCGCTTGATCGGTCCCAACTGTCCCGGCGTGATTACGCCGGGTGCCTGTAAAATCGGCATTATGCCCGGCTATATCCATACCCCTGGGTCGATAGGCGTGGTATCGCGCAGTGGCACATTGACCTATGAAGCGGTGCATCAACTCACCCAGTTGGGTATCGGTCAATCGTCCTGTGTCGGTATCGGCGGCGATCCAGTGAACGGCACGAGCTTTGTCGACGTGCTGCGCCTCTTTCAAGATGACCCGCAAACCGAAGGCGTGGTACTCATCGGCGAGATTGGTGGCTCGGCTGAAGAAGACGCTGCCACGTTCATCAAGGAGCACATGACGAAGCCTGTAGCGGCGTTTATTGCCGGCCAGACCGCGCCTCAAGGCAAACGGATGGGCCACGCCGGTGCGATCATTGCCGGTGGTAAGGGGACGGCAGCTGAGAAGGTCCAGGCCTTTCGGGATGCAGGCGTGTCCATTATCCAAAGCCCGGCGGAGATGGGCACAACCATGGCTGCGGCGCTAGGCTAGGTGCCGGAGTCCAATCATTATCTTGCTACGCTGGGTAGGGGCGGTTTATAAACCGTCCCTACGAGTTCTATGCCAACCCGAACTACCTCGACCCATACGCCTGAACGCCTATTCCTGCAAGGCGAACGCGCCCGCCAGAAAAGTCGTTTTCCGGAGGCGCTGCAGTTATATCACCAGGCCTGGCGAGCGGCAAAAACTGCGCATTCTGCCGAGTATGAACTGAATGCACAGCTCGGCGTTGGCGATTGTTTACGGATGATGGCGCAGTATGGTTTGGCGAGGCAGGCCTATGAGCGGGCGGGACGAGTCGCCGCTCAGCTTTCCGATATTGAGGGTGGGGCAGAGAGTCTGGCTGGAATTGGGCTCAGCCTGCGTGCTCGGGGAAATCCAGAGCGGGCGTTAGCCTACTTATCTGAGGCGCGTTCTCTGTATCGCCGTGCCAAAGTGTACGACCGGGAAGGTTTTATTGTGTGGGCTATTGGCGGTACGTATCGCTTTTGTGGTGATCTCAGAAAAGCCTTGTCCCATTTCAAGCAGGCACTCAAGCTGGGGCAACGCGAGGGCGATACGCTGGGTGCTGGCTATGCGCTGTGCGGCTTAGGTGGCGCCTCTCGGCTCATGGGCCGATTCCCCGATACCCAGCGCTATTACGCCGAAGCCCATGCCGTGTTTGAGATCGAGGATGATGTGTATGGCCGCGCCTATTCCTATTGCGGCCTTGGGAATGCCGCACGGATGCGTCGGGAATACAAAGTCGCGCTGCGGCTGTTTGCTAAAGCCGAACGCCTCTATATGCGCATTGGCGATCAGGCCAGTTTCGCCTATACCGTTTGGGCCATGGCCACGGTGCACAAAATGCAGGGCGATTATGGACGGAGCGCTGACACCTTCAGACGCGCGCATCAGCTGTTTCGTGCGACGCGAGATATACGTGGATCGGTATACTGCGGCTTAGGCCTGGGAGAGTTGGCCTTTTTACAAGCGCAGCCGAAAGTGGCCCGAGCAACGTTCGTACGCTGCCAGGATCGGGCCACGCGTTTCGGGTATTATGCAGAAGCCTGCCATGCGCTGGCTTGCCGTACGCTGACCGAGGTTCAGCCGGATTGGAAAGCGGTCAAGCAGGCATACCGGAGCTGCGGTCTGTATTTCACGCCTCTTCCGCCACCTTTGAATATGCCCTAAACATTGACCCCTTTGGGGAGGGGTGCCAGGCACAGAAAGGACTGTTATGCCAGAACGTACACTTTCGATTATCAAACCGGATGCAGTTAGAAAGAATGCTATTGGTGAGATTTTACGTCGTTTTGAGGCCGCCGGGTTGAAGATCGTGGCGAGCAAAATGGTCGCACTCAGCAAAGTCGAAGCCGAGGGGTTTTATGCCGTGCACAAAGAACGCCCGTTCTTTGATAGCCTGACCTCGTTCATGTCTTCCGGCCCGGCTCTTATGTCCGTGCTCGAAGGCGAGGGGGCGATTCAGTGCAATCGCAAGATCATGGGCGCGACCAACCCCGAGGAGGCGGACGAGGGCACGATCCGGAAAGATTTTGCGACGGATATCGAGCAGAATGCCGTCCATGGCTCTGATGCTCCAGAAACCGCTCAGTGGGAGATCGCCTATTTCTTTAGTAGTATAGATCTCGCCTAGCGGTCTCTGGTTGTTCCGCTTTCAACTGATGCTAAGGAAAACGACCCTGTCTCTACGCAAGCGTTCAGCGTGTCTAAGCTATGGATATTAAAGAGTTGACCAAAGATGAGCTTGAGAGCTGGCTCACCGAACATGGACACAAACCCTTTCGAGCCAGGCAGATCCTCAAGTGGCTGTACCAGAAGCGCATGGATACATTTAGTGCTATGAGCGATGTATCCGTTGCCTTACGGGAGATACTGGAGCAGCACTTTGCGATTCAACGGTTGACGTGTATACAGCAAACGCTGGCGGCTGACGGAACAGAAAAATATCTGTTTACTCTTGCGGACGGACGGCGGATTGAGAGTGTGTTTATTCCGAGTGAGAAACGCCGCACGCTGTGTGTATCATCCCAAGCCGGCTGCGCCATGGGCTGTCAGTTCTGTGCTACGGCTCAAGTCCGACCGGTGCGCGATCTCACTGCCGGAGAAATGGTCAGCCAAATCTGGGAAGTAGAGCAGCGTAGACCGGCGCAGGATGCGATCACCAATGTGGTCTTTATGGGTATGGGCGAGCCGTTGGCGAACTACGAACAGCTCGTCAAGGCGCTGACTATTTTGACGCAAGCCTGGGGATTTGATTTTTCGCCGCGCCGTGTCACGGTTTCAACTGTTGGCCTGGTCCCGGCCATGCAACGCCTGCTGCAGGACACAAACGTCAATTTGACGGTGTCTTTAACCGCGACAACCGATACGTTGCGGGACGAACTGATGCCGGTTAACCGCCGCTACCCCTTAGCCGTGTTGTTTGCAGCGTGTCGGACACTCCCGATTGCTCCCCGGAAGCGCCTCACGTTTGCCTACACCATGTTTGACGGGATTAATGATAACGACGCAGACGCCAAACGATTGGTCGCGCTGCTGCATGGACTCCGGGCGAAAGTGAACTTGATTCCATTTAATCCCTATCCCGGTGCTGCTTTCCGTTCCTCGCCGCGCGTCCGGATGCAACGCTTTCGTCAAATCCTGCTTGACCGCGGGGTTCACGCCACGATACGCGAGAGTCGGGGTCAAGACGTCCAGGCTGCGTGTGGCCAGCTTGCTGCGTCTGTGGAACACGCGGCGTAAGAGAAGACGACATGAGGAAACTATGATCACCCTGGGTGTTATTGGCGGCAGTGGTCTGTACCGGATGGACGGGATAGAGCACGGCGAGTGGGTCAGTGTGGAGACGCCGTTTGGTGCTCCATCCGATGCGTATTTTGTCGGCGCGTTGGATGGTGTAGACGTGGTGTTTCTTCCGCGTCATGGTCGGGGGCATCGCATTCTGCCCTCAGAGCTGAATTTCCGGGCGAATATCTATGGCATGAAAAAGCTTGGTGTCCGACGACTGATCGCTGTGAGTGCGGTCGGGAGTTTGAAACAAGAGATTGTGCCGGGGCAGATCGTGATTCCGGATCAGTTCATTGACCGCACGCGTGGACGCATCGACACCTTCTTTGGCCGAGGCATTGTTGCGCATGTCGCGTTTGCCGACCCCATTTGCCCCCTTTTGTCGCAAGCTTTATTCGAGGCGAGCCAAGAGCAAGAAATTGATGTCACAGTCCATCAGGGCGGGACATATATTTGTATGGAGGGTCCCCAATTCTCCACACGTGCCGAGTCTTTTCTCTACCGCAGTTGGGGGGCCGATATTATCGGCATGACGAATTTACAAGAGGCCAAACTCGCCCGTGAAGCCGAGATCTGCTTCGCGACGTTAGCCCTGGCCACGGATTATGATTGCTGGAATACTGAAGCTGGGGATGTCGTGATTGAGGATGTGCTGGCCATATTGAACAAGAATGTTGAAACCGCCAAACGGATTGTACACAGGTCAGCGCGGCGGCTTTTACCAGACCACGTGTGCTCATGCGAAACAGCGCTCAAGGGCGCCATTATTACGGATCGGTTGCTGATCCCTGCAAGCGTGAAAGCCGAACTTGAGCCGATTATTGGCAAATATATGTAAGGCGAAGTTGGGTGAATATGGGAGTGATGGCATGAGCATTGTCGTTGTGGGCTCAGTTGCCCTTGATTCGCTTGAAACACCGTCTGGTCGAGCCGATGAAGTCTTGGGTGGATCAGCCGCCTATTTTGCGGTTGCGGCCAGTTATTTTGCACCCGTCAACGTGGTAGCCGTCGTTGGCGAAGACTTTCCCGAAGAGGCCAAGGCGACCCTGATATCCCCGACTATTAATCTTGACGGGCTTGAGGTGCACCCTGGGCGCACGTTCCGTTGGACAGGCCGTTATCATGAAAACCTCAATATGCGCGATACGCTCGACCTGCAAATGAACGTGGTGGCGGATTTTGCACCGCAGCTGCCTGAGCACTACCGCCAGACCCCGTTTGTCTTTCTGGGCAATATTGACCCTGGTCTGCAAAGTCGTGTATTGGATCAGCTCGCCCAGCCACGCCTCATCGGCTGCGATACCATCAGTCACTGGATTGAGAACGAGCGTCCAGCCCTGGAAGCCGTGCTCAAGCGGGTTGATGTGTTGATCATCAATGATGGAGAAGCACAGATGATCAGCGGCGCGCACAATGTGGTCCGGGCGGCGCGTCAAATCCTAACGATGGGACCCAAAATGCTAGTGGTCAAGCGTGGGGAGTATGGGGCGCTACTTTTTTCTCCGCAGTCGGTCTTTGCCGTGCCTGCCTATCCTTTGGAAGAGGTTAGCGACCCCACCGGGGCGGGCGATTCATTTGCTGGTGGCTTTCTCGGCTATTTGGCCGAGTCCAACGATGTATCTGAGACGGGGCTGCGGAAAGCCATCGTGTACGGCAGTGTTGTGGCTTCGTTCACGG
>CAXXHG010000035.1:0-75799 GCA_963666315.2 Binatia bacterium | reverse complement strand
CTCGTTGCGTGCGGGAGAGTCGATTCACTTGATGGCCTCCAGCCATACACCCGGCCCGGCCCAGCTCGATCTCGTTCGGATTATCTGTGGTGATCCAACACGCAGTGGGCCGGGGTTTCAAGAAGGAGGGGTGCCAAGCGAGCTGCCTACCGAGGTCCTGCTTGATGAGCAGCCATTGCTGCCCGGCTCTTACGGTGAGATTGATCTATCTGGGCTCTCGGCGACGAGACAGATCAAGGTCAAGGTTCACCTCTTTGCCACACGGCCAGGTCTGGATCAAACTCTGCTCTCAGTCGTCAGCAATGCCGGACCGATGTTGGCGCTTGCGATGTCGAACGGCCATCTTATTGCTCGTGTTGGAGAGACCGTTCTATCACTCCGGGAGCAACCCCTCCAGGCCAAGCGCTGGTATCAAGTCGAGGTGGACGCTAATCTGACGGACGCTGGGATCGTAGCCGGGACACTTACTCCAGAGCCCACCCGTTCGCCAGGCCAGGATGTCTTCGAGCGATTCGAGCCACACACAGCCAGCACCCAGATAAGCAAAGCGCTAGCAGAACCGCTACAACGCTGTCTGCTTGCCGCCTCGCCGGACGGTGATCACTTCGACGGGCGCTTGGCTCGGCCAGTGCTCACAGTGGACGATGTAACCTTGGAATGGGATTTCTCCAAAGACATGTCGGGTAAACAAATCGTTGACATCAGCGGCAATGAGCGCCACGGGCTGCTGCATCAGCTTCCCGCCCGGGCGGTCACCGGCCCCGGCTGGGACGGCAGTCACCATGCCTGGACGGCAAAACCCGCACACTACGACGCCGTGCATTTTCACAGCGACGATTTGTATGATGCCGGCTGGCCCACCACTGCAGAGCTGTCTTTGCCTACTAATCTCGACAGCGGTATCTACGCTTTTCGCTTGCGAACAGAACACGGCGAGGATCGCGTTCCGTTCTTCGTTCGCCCGGCCAAAGGGGCATCAACGGCCGATATCGCGCTGCTCATGCCGTCGTGTACGTATATGGCCTATGCCAACCACCGGATGCTGTTCGAAGGCGCGGACTTTCTCACCGCGCGATCCCGGCTGCGGCCCGAGCATGAGTATCTGCGTCAGCATCCTGAGGTCGGCCCGTCTAGCTACGAAAAGCATACCGATGGCAGCGGGGTGATGTTCAGCTCTCGCCGTCGGCCGGTGTTACAACTGCGACCTGGCGCGGACGGCTGGAATTTCACGCCGGATACAGACCTCAATGCCTTCCTCGACCATCTTCAAATTGGCCACGACATTATCGCCGATGAGGACGTGCATACCGAAGGCATTGAGGCGCTAGCGCCGTACCGGCTCATCGTGACGGGTACCCACCCCGAGTACTGGTCAACAGCCATGCTCGACGCCCTTGAAGAATGGCTGCGACGCGGAGGGCGGTTGATGTATCTGGGCGGTAACGGGTTTTACTGGCGCGTGGCCTTTAGTGCTGCCTGGCCGGGAGCGATTGAATTGCGGCGCGCCGAGGACGGCGTGCGTAACTGGGAAACCGAATCGGGCGAATCCTATCACGCGTTTAACGGCGAGTATGGCGGACTGTGGCGGCGTCTGGGTCGGGCGCCGAACACGCTCGTAGGTGTCGGGTTTGCTGCCCAGGGTTTTGAACGGGCGATCGGGTATAAACGTAACCCAGAAAGCTATACCTCTCGCGCTACGTGGATCTTTGAAAACGTCACAGACGAAAATATTGGTACTTCGGGCCTCGGCGGCGGCGCAGCCGGTCAGGAAGTCGACCGCTATAACCCGTCGCTCGGCTCACCCACACACGCTGTCGTACTCGCCTCAGCCACTGAGTTCGGGCCTGACATGACTCGCACCAAGGAAGAACTCACAGCGGCAACCGTCGTGCCTTCGCCCGATCCGGTGGTACGCGCCGATATCGTATTTTTCGAGACACCGGCTGGCGGTGCCGTATTCTCGGTCGGCTCGATTTCGTGGTTCGGCGCACTCGCTCGCAACGGCTACGACAACGATATCGCCCAGATCACGACCAACGTCGTCCGCCGTTTTGCCGACCTCACGCCGTTCGAGCTGCCTCAAATTAAAGATTAGAGTCCGGACTGTAGTTCCCGCCCAATCTATGAGAACGCGAGTTTGGGGGATCGACACAGGGAACCACGCGACGTTAGTTTATTCATCTAAGAGGAACTCTCTCCCCTGCGGAAGAGAGAAACAGAAATAAAGGACGGTTTGTTTTATGAGTCATTCAGTCACCTACACCAAAGACGGCGATATCGGTATCATCACCGTCAACAATCCACCCGTGAACGCGCTCACTCAGCACGTGCGCCAAGGCTTGCTCGAGAGCTTTACCGAAGCCCACAACGACGCCACCATCGCCACTGTCCTCATCTGCGATGGCCGAACCTTTATTGCAGGTGCGGATATCACTGAATTTGGCAAACCGCTTCAGCCACCGCATTTTCTCGAAACTATGGAGATTATCGAGAGCCTGTCCAAGCCCGCTGTTGCCGCCATTCACGGCACCGCCCTGGGCGGCGGACTCGAAACCGCGCTGTGCTGCCACTATCGTGTCGCAGTCCCCTCCGCCCGAGTTGGGCTGCCCGAAGTCACTCTCGGACTCTTACCGGGCGGCGGTGGCACACAACGTTTGCCGCGTCTGATTGGTCCTGAGGCTGCACTTGAGGCCATTACCTCAGGAACGCCGATGAAAGCGAGTCAGGCTCATGCCGTGGGTGTGATAGACGAGATCATAGACGAAGGCAATCTCCTCGAAGGTGCAAAAGCCTTTGCTCGTGAACTCGTTGCCGAAGGTGCAAAGCTCAATAAAGTACGCGACCTGAATGACAAGGTGACGGGTGTAGACCTCGCTATCTTTGATGCCGCCCGTAAACAAGCCAATAAAACGCGGCGTGGATTCGAAGCACCGCAGCGTTGCATTGATTGTATTGAAGCCGCTTGCACCTTGCCGTTTGACGAAGGTCTAGCCAAGGAGCAGGAATTATTCAAACAAGTGCTGAGCAGCAATCAATCGTCCGCCCAACTCCACATTTTCTTCGCTGAACGGGCCGCAGCAAAAGTGAACGACATGCCCAAAGGCACCAAGACCCTCGGCATCAAGAAAGTCGGGATTATAGGTGCGGGGACTATGGGTGGTGGCATTGCTATGAACTTCGTGAATGCCGGGATCCCTGTAACCATCCTCGAAACCAGCCAGGAGTTTCTGGATAAGGGCGTAGCCGTCGTGCGCGGCAACTATGAACGCAGCGCCAGGAGAGGTCGATTCACTGCGGAACAAGTCGAACAACGGATGGGTCTCCTCACGCCGACACTGGACTATGCCGGTCTCGGCGATGTCGACCTTATCGTCGAGGCCGTATTCGAGAACATGGACATTAAAAAGGAAGTGTTCGCCATGCTGGATGTGGCTGCGAAGCCCGAATGCATTCTGGCGACGAATACGTCCACACTCGACGTTGACGAAATTGCCTCTGTCACTAAGCGTCCCGACAAGGTCATTGGTACGCACTTCTTCAGCCCGGCAAACGTCATGCGCTTGCTCGAAATCGTGCGCGGCGCGAAGACGAGCTTCGAAACGCTGGTGACGACCCAAGCCGTGGCCAAAGCCATCCAGAAAGTCGGCGTTGTCGTCGGCGTGTGTGACGGCTTTGTCGGCAACCGCATGCTGCATCAATACGGTGCCCAAGCCCAGTACCTGCTTGAGGAAGGCTGCTTGCCGCAGGATGTTGATAGCGCGGTATACGAGCTAGGCCTCGCCATGGGCCCCATGGCCATGGGCGACCTGGCCGGACTCGACGTGGGTTGGCGCATTCGACAAGGTAAGGGGCAGCCAGGCAGTCTGCCCGAAGGTGCGCGGTATAGTGCTATTGCCGATCGTATTTGCGAGCTAGGACGCTACGGCCAAAAAACCGGCGCTGGCTATTACAGATATGAGACAGGCGATCGCACGCCCCATCCCGATCCCGCAATTGAGGCATTGATCATCAATTATTCCAAAGAGAAAGGCATCCAACGTCGCGCCATCAGTCCTGAGGAAATTATCGAGCGTTTGATGTACGCGCTTATTAACGAGGGGGCCAAGATCCTGGAAGAAGGGATTGCCCAGCGCGCCAGTGACATCGATGTCATTTACGTCTATGGCTACGGCTTTCCCGCCTATCTTGGTGGTCCCATGTTTTATGCTGGTACCGTCGGTCTCAAGAAAGTCTATGAGAGAGTCTGCCTCTTAGCCGAACAGGACCCGGCGTCCTGGCAGCCTGCGCCGCTGCTCAAGAAACTGGCGGAAGAAGGCGGAACGTTTCATTAAGATTAGAGCCGGGAGCATTTAAACACCTATGACCGTGAAACCTAACGCCCGAGCGCCAATAGCCTGTTGTCGGTCGTGCGTAGCAAAAATAACGGCTTGACTGCGACGCTCCTGAAAAAGTAACGCGCTGGCCAGGTGAATAGCGTCAAGGGTTTTCACCACAGTGGCCATGGGTAGGGAAGCACGCCGTAGGACAATCCGCGCCATCCGGATGGATCCAATACCCTGTTCGATCCCGGCCAGGGCTTCCTGCGCCTGCGCCACCCCCTCGTCATCCAGGGCAGACTCGAGTCGAAGCCGGTCAATAACTCGGCGCGCCTCCACACCCAGAAGCTCGCTGGAGTAGGCACGCTGCCACCTTCCCCATCCACTCAAGCGTTCCGTCTGCCCGAAAAGGACTCGAAGCACAACACTGGTATCCAAATAGACGATCAACGGCGATCACGATCCTCTTGAAGTAGCTTGACCACGTCAACCTGCTTGCGGAGACGGACGGGTCTGCGTCGCAGCAGCGCACTACCTGGGATTGACGGTTCTTCGATTCCAAGCGCGTCTGGTTCCGCTTCGTACGGGATGAGGCGTGCGATGGGTGTTTTGCGATCACAAACGATCACAGTCTCTCCCTTACGCACGGCCGCCAAGTAATTGCTGAGTTTGGCTTTCAGTTCCGAAACCATTGCTTGCTGCATAGTCTTATCCTGACCATATATAGTCTGCTAGTCAAGGAGTACTCTCGGACGGGGGCTCTGAAAGGGAGAACACAAGGTGGAGTTTTGTTAGTGGCTCTAAGCCACTGCTCAAGAAACTGGCGGAAGAAGGAAGAACGTTTCATTAAGACGAATACAAATTGATCATGCGGTTCAGCTCCGTCCGGACATAAATGTCCGGCCTACGTAACGGCGCCGGCTAAAGCCGGCTTTAAGTCCCATTCATGGGGCGCTGTTAGGTAGCCGGGGGACTTCATCCCACGGCGGAGTCTGGTTGAGTTCGGCTATATAGTGTCGGGTCGGGTTACGCTACGCGAGCCCGACCTACGCAATTTTCCCTAGTCATGTAGCCTGGAGACAGCGAAGCGGAGTCCAGGGCTCCTTTGCTACCATGCCAGCCTCTCCTCGTAAGGATTCCCACTTGTATCAATTCATCGAATTGGGCGCCGCCTACTTTCATGGTATGGGGAGACAGTACACATATGGGAGTAGCGATGGATCAACACCAATTCAACCAAAAGCTGATCGATTTCTTAGCCTCATCCCCCACCCCTTTTCATGCCGTCGATCAGATGGCGGTCCGGCTGTCGGACGCCGGGTTTGAACGCTTACACGAAGCCGATGCGTGGCAGATAGTGCCGGGCGGACGCTATTTTATCACCCGCAACGACTCATCTATTATTGCCTGGACCATGCCGACCCGGAGCGTGCTGGCCGAGAGTGGTTTTCGCATGGCCGGCGCCCATACCGACTCACCATGTCTGAAGGTCAAACCACAGCCCGAATTGCATCGACACGGATATGTGCAACTGGGTGTTGAAGTGTACGGCGGGGTCTTGCTCAACCCCTGGTTTGATCGCGATTTGTCAATCGCCGGACGCGTCAGTTATCTGAATCAGGGTGGCGATATCAGGCATGGGCTGATCGATTTCTGTCAGGCCGTGGCCATCATTCCCAGCCTAGCCATTCACCTCGACCGAGAGGCCAACAAGAGCCGTTCGATCAACGCCCAGACCTATCTCCCGCCAATTTTAGGACAAACCGACAAGAAAGATGACAAGCTGGACTTCAAAGCGCTGTTGTCTCAACGGCTTGAGACGGACGGTGTGTCCGATGTCGGTCAGGTGCTGGACTATGAACTCTTTTTCTATGCCACTCAGCGTCCGAGTCTCGTCGGACTCGCTAACGAATTTATCGCCGCGGCACGGCTGGACAACTTACTGAGCTGCTTTATTGGCCTGCAGGCATTGTTGGAGACTGATACTGACCAGGGCACGTTACTCGTGTGTAACGATCATGAAGAAGTCGGCAGTACGTCGGCTTCCGGAGCAAGCGGCCCCATGCTGAAACAGATGCTGGAGCGCGTATTGCCCGATTCGGAAGAACGCGGCCGCACCATATCTCGCTCCATGCTGATCTCGACGGATAATGCCCACGGCGTACACCCGAATTTCTCCGACCGGCACGATGACAACCACGGACCACTTCTTAACCACGGCGTCGTCATCAAACTCAACGCCAATCAGCGCTACGCAAGCAACAGCGAAACCTGCGCTATCTTTCGCAAGCTGGCAGCAGATGCAGACGCACCAGTACAATCATTTGTCGTGCGCAGCGACATGGCTTGCGGCAGCACTATCGGGCCACTCACCGCGGCTGAAATCGGTGTGCGGACTTTGGACGTGGGTGTACCCCAATGGGCCATGCATTCCATCCGAGAAGTGGCCGGCACTGCGGACGCGTTCAATCTGGTCCGGATTTTGCGGCGGTTCTTTGCGGCGGAGCAGGTTTGTCTCGGTGTCAGACAATTTGGCCCGGTGGGTAACACTTCGCTTCCATCCTCATCTACAGAACTCAAAGATTGACAAGATCATAGTTCCCCTGGAAAGTATGGTTAAGAGATGGGAAGACGTCTGTAGAAGATACGGGTTGTCAACGATCATATTCTCTCTGCCCTTAGTCGTTAGGAGACAATTGCCATGACCACTGCAACAATCTCAATCTCAGTCGATGAAGAAACCGCGAAAGCATATGCGGCGGCATCCACGGAGGAACAGTGTATGATGGAGCTCCTCCTCCGTCTTCGTCTCCAAGACCTTACTCTCAGCTCACATAGACCGCTGAAAGCTGTGATGGATGACATTGGGAAGCAAGTAGAGGCGCGTGGCACGACCCCGGAGGTCTTGGAGACCTTGCGGCATGACGAGTGAATGACGAGTGAATCACGAGTGGTTCTCGATACCAACGTACTCATTAGTGCCGTACTTTTATCCCGGTCTGGCAGACGGCAACCCAAGCGGGACAGTTTCGGCCCGACCTCTAGCAATGACACGGGCGTCCACTCGAATGGCTTGGGATCCCCCGACCCGCTCAAATTCCTGTTCCTGGAGAATACGTAGGAGCTTGGGTTGAAGCTCGTGCGGAAGCTCTCCAATCTCATCCAGAAAGATCGTTCCGCCATGAGCGAGTTCAAAGCGCCCAATCTTGCTGTTCACCGCTCCGGTAAATGCACCCTTCTCGTGGCCGAACAGTTCACTTTCAATCAGGCCTGCCGGGAGGGCAGCACAGTTGACCGTGACCAGCGCTCTCATCACCGATCGGGAAAGTCCTATGCTGACAAGGATATACAAGAATCACAGACTGTTTTCTTCCGCACCAGAACTGCGTCCCTACGATATGTGGTGGCGGCTACGAAATACGGTGGTGGGCAGAGGAGTATGTCTAAGGATAAACGACACAATAATTTTGCAGCAACCTTAGGTCAGGTTAGCGGAGCGTAACCTGACACCACCGGGCTTAGTCCGCTGCTAGGAGGGCGTGGATCTTCCCTCACGACTGCATACTTGATGTCAATCGTTTTTCAGCTCAACCCAGACGTACGTTCATTCAAGGACCAATCATAGTCGAGATAATCGATACTGTACGCGCCGGTTGCGAGATAGCGCAGGTCGCCGTCGTCGAGATAAGTACTGATAAAATTGAGGACCGCCCGCTCCGGGTCACTCCGGCCTCTAAACTTCTTGTCCGTCCCGTATGTTTTCACAAAATCAGCGCCAAACCATTTGAATATCGGAGACAGCCCGACGGCGGTGGTCTGTGTATCAAGGTGAAACTTGAGCGGATTGTTGAGAAACTTGCGGGCCTGATCGTTGAGCTGCGCATCGAGTCGTTCTCCGCTATAGGGTTCGTTGCGCAGCGGTGGGCAGCCTATGGCCGCGCACACAAGCGCAATATGAATGCGCGGCTCATTAAATTCTGTACGCAAGACTGCATGTTCAATATCATCCAGCGTCATCTGCTTGCCCATCACGCCAAACTGTAGCTCGTCCCATACGCCGCCAATTTGCCGAATGCTGTTTTTAGGATAAAGCACAGCTTTCCAAAAAGATGATTGAATCGGGTAGTGATCGATAATCGCTTGGAGCGTAAGCGCGTTATAGACATTGATCCAGAAAGCAATCTTTGCTTGATCGCCCCACTGTTCATAAACGGTCCGGTCCAGTTGATCCAGCTGTGTCACAAAGGCCTGCAGTTCCTGAGGGTGGGCTTTCAGCCCGTGGTAGTAGACGAGTCCGGTGTCATCCACATACTGTTCAAGAGCAGCAGCAAAGTGTTGATAATTCAGCTCGGCGGCTTGGGCAGCGCTGCCAGCCAAAAGTCCGACAATCGCGAGTAGAGCGGCAAGCCAGTGTTTTAGAGGGTGTCTAATAAGTGTCTCTGTGGCCAAAGCCCGCACGAAAACGGTGTGACCGAGGCGGCCGAAGCAGCCATATCCGCTGGGATATGGCGATGCAGGGCCACGCTGGACACGCTGGTTGTAGCCGGGCGACGCCCAGAATGGACTTTTTAGACCCCCTCTGACGTGTAATGGCATCCAGCAGCCTCCTGGCCCGTATATCGTGAGAGACAAGTCCTCATGATTCACTATCTCCATGTGTTTCAGTATATATAATTCCGATACACGTCATTTGGTTTCAAAAAGGAACTCGTATGATAGCAGCCGCGCAAATCGGGATGGTCCGAGAAGATGTCGACACGCCCGTGCTCCTACTCGACCTAGATATCATGGAGCAAAACATTGCCGCCATGGCGGATCTCATACGTCGCACTCCGCCCCCACGCCAAGACACATAAGACCCCGATTATAGCCCATAAACAGCTTGCCGCGGGCGCCATCGGCATCACTTGCGCCAAGCTGGGGGAAGCCGAGGTCATGGTCGCCGGCGGCGTGCGCGATGTCTTGATCGCCGACCAGATAGTCGGCAGGCGAAAAATCGAACGCCTGGTGTCTCTTGCCCGCCATGCGGATTTGATTGTGGCTGTGGACGATGCGCGCAATGTTGGCGCGCTGTCTCAGGCAGCACAGGCTGCGGGAGCGTCGCTCCGCATCCTTGTCTAAGTGAACGTCGGCATGCATCGCTGCGGGGTCGAGCCGGGACCGCCGGCGTTAGACCTCGCCCAAGCAGTCGACCACGCGCCTCATCTCACTTTCGCCGGTCTCATGGGCTATGAGGGCCATCTCGTTTTTGTACCCGGCCTGGAGAAACGCGTCCAGCGCGTACGCAACGATTTGCAGGCATTAATTGACACCGTGGAGTTTGTGAAATCCAACGGCCTCTCAGTTGAAATTGTCAGCGCGGGCGGGACCGGCACGACCATGATAACAAGCACCCTCCCTCGGATTACCGAAATTCAAGCCGGCTCATATGTGTTTATGGATGGCCGCTATCAAACCATTGAAGGGGTAGAGTTTGCGTGTGCGCTGAGTCTGCTGACGACGGTGGTTAGTCGCCCCATTCCAGACCGTATTATCATTGACACTGGGGTGAAGACGATTTCGCGTGAATTTGGTTTGCCATGTTTCAAAAATAGGGACGACTTGGAGCTACTCGGCCTGTCAGAAGAACACGGCACCGTGCGGCTCGCAGACCCATCCGTCCAGCTGCAGCCCGGTGACACACTCGAACTCATTCCTTCCCACGGCGACACCACTCTAAACATACACGATGCCTACTACTGCCTGCGGAACAGCCGAGTGGAGGCAATTCGGCCTTTCGCCGCACGAGGCAGGAGTCAGTAGTAACACTTGGCGGGCCGAGTCCCGCACTTTAGTAGGTCATTCTGGGTCGGCGGACTCCGAGGCCAGGTTGGACTGTCCGCCCAGCCGTTGCGCACGCTGCTCTGCACGCTGTGCCCAGTCAGACATGTGTACGATGCGGTACTGCTCAGCCGCTTGCTCGAAATAGCGTTGGGCGAGTGCCTGGTCAGTGCTGGAATAGAGCTGCCCGAGCGCAAAAAACACCTGAGCGCGGCCCAGACTCTGGCCCTGCATGGTATACAACGTCAGCGCCCGAAAGAGAAAATCATGCGCCTGATCAATACGATCAAGACTCCGCTCGACATTCCCCATGCCAAGCAGCACGTGCGCCTGGCCGAACGAGTCGCGTTCAAGTTGGTATAGTTTATACGCATGGGCATACAATCCACGCGCCTTCTGCGCATTTTTCAGCCGACGTTCGACATCGCCCAGGCCAAGCAGCACGTGCGCCTGGCCACGGCGGTCGCCCCTGCGTTTATACAACTCTTCCGCCTGCGTATACGCTTCATGCGCCCGCTTGTCCTGTCCAGCCGCCCGCTCTAAATTCCCCAGTTCGAGCAAGACGTGCGCCTGGCCAAGTAGATCTGCGTGTTGCTGATAGCGCTTGCGCGCTTCGGCATACCTGCTCCGGGCCCGATCGGTTTGTCCCGCTGCCCGGAGTTGGTTGGCTGTGTCGAGCAAAGCGTCCGCAGTACTGTCAGCTGCGTGAAGCACAGCGACGACTAGCATGCCACCGGGAAGGAACCACGTCATCGGCCAGCCGGCAAAGCATAGCAAGACCACAATACCGCCCGCACTCATATACGTCTGCCGTCGCACGTCTTGAACGTAACACTTCTCCCCTGCGGTTAGACAGTGCAGGAGCAAAAAGGGCGAGTGCTGCTCAAACGGGAATTGAGGATAGTGCTGCTAGCCTACGGGCCTTACCAGAACGACCCCAGTGCGGGCTCCACTGTCATCAGCCGAAAGATGCCGCCTCTGCGAGCGAAATCGCCTTCAATTTTGAGAGGTTGACCGCGCGTCTCGGGGCTCTGGATATAGTCCAGCAGCTCGGGTGAGCCCACCAAGGATAACGATCGCACGGAGCGTAGGGTCTTCCGACCGGACCGGCCGTCAGACAGATGGCGGGATTCTCGGATATGCAGCGTCCAGGGCTGACCGGCGATCCTCACATTCAGGCTGGGGGAGTACTGCCCAGGATCGTCTTCGGCACTCACGAATACGCCCGTAATGCGCATCATATCACACGCCAGGAGAAACGCTGGCAGAATGAGCACGATCAGCACGGTCGGAAAGAATACGAACAGTAGGGAACGCATACTTTTACCTCTCCGAGTATCTTTTTCTTCATAGCGCAGTTCAAAGCGTATCGCTATAAGCGCGAGCATATTTTTATTGACACGCACACCCGAATACACTACACGGACGATGAGAAACGGAGCACCCCTATGCCGACCAAGGAACACGATATACAACAAATCAGGGCGGTCCTTGATCAGTATTCCAAAAGCTGGCAGGCCATGGACTGGGAAGGACTCAAAAGCATTTGGGACTCAGCATACGAGCATATCCTCTATATTCCCGAAGAGCGGGCTCAGCCCGTTCGCGGCTGGGCCGAAGTCGAGGCGTATTTCCGCCACGCGGCCGAGTCTGTCATTCGTGTGGGAGCCATGCGGCTGCGGGACATCACCATCGACGTGTTTGGCGACACAGCCTATGCCTTTTGCAATTTTCATTTTGAGGGTGATATCAAGAGACTGGCTGAGACCTTTGTCACCGCTGGGCGGAATACATTTATTCTGCGCCGCCACAATGGACAGTGGAAAGTCATTCACTACCACGAGTCCCGACCCCACACGCCCTAACGTTGCGTTAAGATGCGTTGCGTAGTAGGAGTCTCAGCTCAAGAAATATTTCCGGATTTTTTGGGATCCGTTCTTTTCCCTCTCCCAAAGGCAAAAGAGGTCTTTGCGATAGTTGTGTAAATAAAGCCAGGCAGCAATACTCTCAGGTGACGATTGTCTCTTCAGCTTAACTCCTCCAGCAACGTTTTTGCCTCTTTCAAATCTGCCGTATCAAACCCTTCGGTGAACCAGTTGTAGACGGGAGCGAGCAGTTCCCGGGCTTCGACTCGACCGGCTTGGTGTGGCGCTTGAACATGGGGAGTACCCGACTTTCAGACCGCTCGGGTAAGTCCCGGACTCGGGGCCGCCGGACGGTTATCGTTCCGCTCGTCATACTCAAGCGGCGCGGCTTTCCATAGCCATTCCGATACCCTTAGAGGGCCTCAACGGCTTCGCACCGCGCCGACTTGGCCCACCCTAACAACTCGGTCACCACTTCTTCTAACAGGGCTGGGATGAATCGTCGAACGTGGTCCCGAACAAACCCCTCTAGGTGGTCCCACGTGCTGTTTCCCTTCTGCTCTGAGGTAATATCCTTCTGCGCCATAGCAACTCCTCCTGCTCTCCCCGGACTCCGTCCGGTGGGTTAGGTCACCCATGAGGATATGCCACCTGTCGCTCGTTTCCCACACTTTTTGATATTACCCCGGGCAAAAACAGTCAACCTCTTTGGGAGTCCAATTCCCCTCCTCTCCCGCTGGTCGGAGAGGAAAGAGGTGAGGGGGGTTGAAATTTCATTCCATTCCCCTCGCCCTAGCCCTCGCCCCTTTGGAGCCCCGACTGGGCGAGGGAACTGCTATTCCCAAGGAGGTCCCCTGAAGCTGCACCAGTAAGGGAGTTCCCCGCAGGGGTAAGGAAAGATAGGGAGAGCAGATAAAGGAGGCCGCATATGCCAGGACGTTTAGCAGGAAAAGTCGCGCTCATCTCGGGGGCGGCCCGCGGTATGGGAGAAAGCGAAGCACGATTATTCGCGCGCGAGGGGGCAAAGGTTATTCTGGGCGATGTACTTGAGGAGCAGGGCCGAGCCGTCGTCCAGGATATTATCCGGCAAGGTGGAGCTGCCACCTTCGTCCCTCTTGATGTCAGCAAAGAAAGCGACTGGCAGCAGGCAGTTGAGACCGCTGAACAGACCTATGGCCAACTTGCCATCTTGGTCAACAATGCGGGCATAGTCCGCATGGCCCCTCTGGATGAAACCAGCCTTGACGACTGGAATGCCGTCATCAGTGTAAATCAAACCGGCGTCTTCCTTGGCATGAAGCACGCGATCCCCGCCATGCGCCGGGCAGGCAGTGGCTCGATTGTGAATATTTCGTCTATAGCCGGTCTCATCGGGTTGTCCAATATTCCGGCTTACCAAGCCAGCAAAGGCGCGGTGCGGCTGCTGACCAAAAACGCCGCCGTGCAATATGCCGCCGATAAGATCCGGGCCAACTCTATCCATCCGGGTCGCATCGAAACACCCATGACGACGCCCTTAGCCCCAGAGCGACGCGAGATGGTCTTACGCCTCACTCCGCTGGGCAGAGACGGCAAGCCCGAGGAAGTCGCGTATGGCGTGCTCTATCTTGCTTCGGATGAGTCCTCGTATGTGACCGGGACAGAATTGGTTATCGACGGAGGATATACAGCCCAATAAAAAGAGCAGACAATACGCCCAAGCAAAAGGAGGGAAACATGCGCTTTGGGTTTTTCGATCAGCTGCCGTGCGCGTCGTCGCAGTCTGCACGGCAACGCTACCAGGATATTTTGGCCCAGATTCGTCTCGGCGATGCAGTCGGTTTCGATACCGTCTGGCTGGGCGAACTCCACTTTGGGCCGAACACCTCGATCATGGCCTCACCACTCATGGTGCTGGCAACCGCCGCACAACATACCGAGCGCATTCGGCTGGGAACCGCCGTCACACTCTTGCCGCTGCATAACCCACTGAAAATTGCGGAAGAAGCGGCTACTGCGGACATACTGAGTGGCGGGCGGCTCGAGTTCGGTGTGGGACGCGGCAGCGCTCCGATCCATTACACCGGCTATAATGTGTCTATGGAAGAAAGTCGGGAACGATTTGCAGAAGCACTTGACGTGATTCGGACGGCCTGGACACACGATCGGTTGTCCTATCAGGGTAAGTATTTCCATGCTGAGGATCTCGCCGTCGTCCCGCGCCCTCTTCAGAAGCCCCACCCTCCCATACGTATGGCGGCCAACAGTCCGGATACCTTTGCGCTGTCCGGACTGCTGGGTCTATCCATCTTTGCCTCACCGCTCATTAATCCGCCTGACAAACTACAGGGCTATATTGCGGACTATCAGGAACACATGAAACCCGGCGTGCAGCCTGATGTTGCGCTCATGTTTCCCGTTCACGTTGCAACCAGCCGAGACAAAGCGCGTGAGGAATGTGAGGCCAGTCTGATGAATTTTTTTAAGGCGGCCGGGGAGCGTCTCCGGCCGCTGAAAGAAACAACCATCAAAAGCTACCAAGCCTTCAAGCAGGTGTTAGAGCGACTAGAGCGCGTTACCTACGAAGGGCTGGATAGGACTATGGGCGCGTTTGGCGATCCTGATCACTGCATTGAGCGCATTCAGCACTTCAAGCGAGAATTTCCCATGGCCGAATATATCGGCTATTTCAACCAAGGCGGGCTGGTCGATCACACTATCATCAAGCGCTCAATGGAATTGTTTGCCACAGAAGTCATTCCACACTGTCGGTAGGAGAGAGTCTTTTCAGTTTATCGCCCCTGCCATACCGCTTGGAGCGGTGCTTTGATTATCAGGATTCATCATCATTCGGCATCAAAATATTAACCGAACGGCAGAACGGTAATGGAGAAGGGAGACTTCTTTGACTCTCAGCCGACGGCGACGCAGATCAGCATAGAAGCCAAAGCGTAACCGGTCGTACACAGCGGCACCCTGCTGCCGGTCTCGGCCAGCCCCACATATCCGCCCAGCCGGATCGTGTCCAAACCCGATATCCGCGTGTCTATGGTGACCTTCAGAAAATTAAACAGAGTCCCCGCCGTCGGTCCCATGATCGCCGGTCCGCCGCCAAACGTGGACGGATTGGGGTCGGGCGGACTGCCGACTGCCCCTACGACCCTCTTCGGCGCTGGGCCTCAGCGGTGGAAAAGGTTGAGGAACTCCACTCCTCCATCATCTGTCTCCCGATAACGGATGAGAAAAGGGCCAGCCCGATATGAATAGCTCGGCCGCTGCGGATCGTGAAAGCTCAGCGCACGGCCTGGCAAGGTCGGATCAGCAGATATGGCACTCAATACTTGATCCAAGGCGTCACGATCACGCGGCGAAGCGCCTTTCTTCCAATCCGCAACGTCCCGCAAAGAACGTCGAGCAAAAATAAACTTAGCCACGCACAAGTCCCTGCTGCCTGGCCGCTCGCATCGAGCGTCTGGTCACTGCGCAGCGCACGATGTTCAGCGGAGCCTCGCATGAACTCCGCTCCCCGCTGGCACGCATACGCATGGCGGTTGAGCTCTTGCCGAGTACAGAGCGGCCAGAGTTACACACCCAGATTGCGCAAGATATCACCGAGCTGGACGAATTGATCGGCGAAATTCTTTTAGCCAGCCGCCTGGATACCCTCGACAGCATTGAGCACCCACAAGCAGTGGATCTGCTCGCTCTGCTGGCGGAAGAAGCGACACGAACCCAGGCAGAGGTCGGCGGGGAGTCCGTCTGCATTCACGGCGATCCGCATATGTTGCGCAGATTAATGCGCAATTTGCTCGAAAATGCCCAGCGCTATGCGGCCGACTCGCCTATTGAGGCGACCGTTGCTCCATTCAATACGGGCGCTCGGCTGCGGGTTGCAGATCGGGGCCCCGGCATTCCGGAGCAGGAGCGAGAACGCATCTTCGAGCCGTTCTATCGTCTGCCTGGAATGCGCGAGAGCAGTGACGACGGCGTTGGTCTTGGGCTGGCGCTCGTACACCAAATCGCTCGCCGTCACGGCTGCGATGTCCGCTGTGTGCCGCGCGAAGGCGGCGGGACGTGTTTTGAGGTCGAGCTTCGGACGGGCTAAGGCCGGAATTCTCCAGGCTACGCCCTCCACTTCTAGCCGATCTGGACTATAGATCCCCCCAAATAGGCCGAAAATTCCTTTACAGGGAAAAACCGGGGGAATTATGGAGACCTTCGTTGCTCGTCAACCAATTTTAGATCAACACCAGCAAGTGTATCGATACGAGCTGCTCTTCCGGTCTTCCTGGGAGAAAATCCTGAATCACGACGGTCGCCGCAGCGCCGGTGTGAAACGCTGTCCCAAAGGTCTTGACCCACACCCCGGCACTCGCAATGAGGGCGTCTCCGGCAAAGACTTCGACCAGGTGCAGACCATCCCCCAAATCATTCCAGTTCAGCGGCATGACGTAACCGTTGTCGGCATCGCCGCAAACCGCAACTGTATCGTTACGGCTCGCGCCATACAGCACGGTATTAGGCTCGCCACCGTTAAAGAGGACGGTCAGCGTGTCTGTTGCTAGCAAGTCACAATACCAGCCAGAGACATAGCCTATCCCGCTCTGAACGGAGTGCGTTGGCCAGTGGGACCTCCAGGGCACCCGGGCTCTGGGGATTTTCTGGCGGGGGTATTGGCGGAACTCCGTAGCCCCAGGTCAGACAAGGAAAGACAAGCAGACCAGCAAGACAGATATGGATGAAGCGATGTTTCATACTGCTCTTTTTCCTTTCGTCACTACGCGTCACTCTTTCGCTTTGTATCCCGTGGACCTCGTCCACGCCACTTCTAGTGAGCTAGGGCTTCAGCAGCAATACGCCAGAAAGATGTTTTTTCCCCATCCATGAGGTCGCTTTGGACGCTCTCTGTTATGCAGTGGAGCAGAAAAGTGTACCCGCTCTCAACAGAACTCACTCATCCTCATCGTCTTCCCACATGGCGATGCCAAATGGCAGGCGAGTGCGGCGCATAGAAATGCCGCGCTGTATTTGTCGGACGCGTCGATTGAGCGTTGTTTGGGCCAGAATGTTTTTCGTATCGAGCAGCTTTTCAAATGCCGCGAGCCAGCTTTCATAATACGTCGATCTCACATCAGGCGCTGTTTGATCTGCTCTCGCAATCTCAGCAATCAAGTGCTCCTGAAATTCTTGCCACTGATAGTGCCTACGCTCACACAGGGCGACAGCCATGGCAAACGCCTCACCTTCCCAGGGATCTTGGAACTGGAGTTCTCCACTTTTCCGCGGTAGGGCGGCGGTGCCTTGCATGTCGGATACTTGTCGTTGGGAGAGACCGGGCTGCTGTTTTTTCTTACGCTCGACTTTAGCCACGCCGATCATGGCGTCCCGCGTGACTATGGCCGCGAGTTCCTCTTCTGTCAGCTGTTCCGAACCCTGCGGTCGTTCAGGCAGAACCATATAGCGGGTCTGGAAGTTGCTATTCCAGACCTGAATCTGCACCTCTTCATCCAGATCGAGACCAAACTCGTGGAGCACCTCGCGCGGCTTGCCCGCCACTCTCGATCGGTACGATCGACTCTTATACCAAAATGGCGGCAGGCCCAGGACAGGCCAGGGGTAACACGAGCACAAGGCGCACACGATGACATTGTGCGTCTCTGGGGTATTCTCTACAACAACAAGGCGTTCGCCTTGCAAGCCGCCAAAACCAAGCTCTGCGATGGCGGCCGTTCCATTCTCAAGAAGGCGTTCTTTATACGCAGGGTCGACCCACGCGCGGGCAACGACTCGGTAGCCATTCAGTGGACCGATATCGTTCTCATACGAGTCCAGCACGGAATCGAGCAATTCGTCGGAAACCAGCTCTCTTTCGACTAACAATGCCTCAATTGCCTTGACCCGGATCTCCCGTTCCCGGTTCTGGGCAGACGTGAGTGTTCGTTGCGGGAAGGACTCAGAGTCATGCCGGAGTTGTTTCTCGTCGTGCTGGTCGCTCATGGTGAGATTCTTTCTGGGTGACACGGTACTGCGGGCTCTCAACCGAGTCAAACAATTGACACAACAAAAAAAGGACGGGTTTAAAACCCGCCCCTCAGAAACAGCCAGTTATGCAAGTTTAGATGACCCTATTTAAGGCCCAACTCGTCCAAAGGTCCGCGGTCTATCACAGGATCGCGCGCCACGCCATTCCGATACGGGACTGAGCCGGGCGTACGCTCGAACGGGTCCTTGAGGCCCAACTCGTTGGCATACTCGCGGAGATCAGGCATGACTTCTTCAGCAATGAGCCGCATGCTCGTCATCCGGTCTTCATTACTCACCTTGCCCTGGATGTTGAAGAAAGTGAAGATGCCAGGTCGCAGGATGCGCAGCAGGACCTTGAGTTTGGGAAGCACCGTTTTGGGCGAGCCAATGATGAGCTGGTGGTTGCGCTGGGTCTTTTCATATCCCTTGAGCAACTTTTGGCGGACCTCATCATAATCGACTTCCTCGGGTTGGTCCTCCTGCTGCTGCCGCAGCTTCTCGGGGCTTACGCCCAACCAACTCCCGCCCGGATGCTTGGCCAGCATACGAATCGCGCTTTTAGAATTATACCCCGGCGGCAGGGTGTGTTCAGGCCGCGAGAAGGCATTTTGCCCACCGCCAAAGATAAAATTCTTCCCCACTTCCTGGGCCTTTGCATCTGTTTCAGCCAGAAAGGTTGGAATCAGATAACCAAAATTCTCCGGACCCGCTTGGTATCCTAGTTTAGCCGCTTCATCGGCATACACATTCCACAGCTCGCAGGTTGGCCCCAACGCAGTCCCAAGACCGATATAGGGGTATTTGTGCTGTGCACACCAGCGTACGGTTTCAGGGCTCAACACGCCCGGAATCCACATTTGCGGATACGGCTTCTGGTACGGCAACACCCAAGGGTTCACATGCCGGTAGTGGAAATGTTTTCCCTCGTAACGCCACGGCCCAGGCTTGGTCCAGGCTTGAATAATAAAATCGTGGGCTTCGTTGAACAACTCACGGTTATAAGCTGGGTTGGCGTTATTAAAGAACTGTTCACTGCCGGCACCGCGCACCCAACCAGTGACCAAACGTCCGCGCGAGATCAGATCAATCTCAGCGAGTTCTTCTGCCATCCGAAGCGGATGTTTCAGGACGGGCAGAGGGTTGCCGATCAGGACGATTTTGACCCTGTTTGTAATCCGGGCCAGAATCGCCGCCTCAACGTTCATGACACTGCCCATACAGAACGGGTTGCCGTGATGCTCATTGAGCGCAACCGCATCAAAGCCAAGTTCTTCCGCATAGCAGTTTTCGTCCAGATAATAGTTGAAATCGTTCGCTGCTATCTCACGATCGAACTGTTCGTTAGGGAGGGCAAAGAAGGCTCTATTTTTGAGGACTGCGTCTTCATCCACCCCACGGTAAGGGCGTTCCGTAAAATATGAAAATTGCATGGTGACTCTTCCTCTTGTGCTCCTAGGATGCCAGGAACTCTGTGACGATTTTCACGAACTCAGCCGAGTTTTCTACTTCCGGACGGTGGCCGGCATCGGTAATCTGCGCTGTCCGGGCTCCATCAATAGCCTGTTGGTAGGCATCAATGCAGCCTTGCGGGACGATCTTATCTTGAGCGCCTCGGATCAGCAGCGTTGTTACGTTTTTCACTCCACGCAGCAAATGCGGCAAGCTGGGATTGTGCATATACGGCTCCCAACCGATCCGCGCGCTCTCGGCCCGTGCGTCTTCAAACGCCTCGAACTGCTCCGGCGTCATCTCTCCGCCGTAGATAGTGCCAAACTCGGGATTGCTCGGATCTGCTACGGTTGCTCGCAGATGGGTGCGAATCGTCACCGGGAAGATGTCAAAGATCTCCCCTTTTTCCGGCTTGATGCCCATAGGACCCACAAGAATCATATGGCTAAATATATGGGGGTCAGACGCGATCATCTCGGCGGCAATATATCCACCAGCCGAGAAAGCAATCACATCCACAGGGCCGAGACCCATTTCTCGGACCGCCATACTATAAAAGCTGGCCAAGTCACGGAAACTGCGAATCCAGTCTATGCGGGGTGTTTTATCGAAACCCGGCTGCAGCGGAATCACAAATCCACGGTCCGCGGCGAGCTCGTCATTCCATTTCAGCCAGCCCGGAAATCCGAGCTCATCATGCAGCATTAACAGCGGTTTACCCGAACCTGCCTTAATGAGCGTCAATTCAGATTCGGCTACGGTAATCTTATGTTCAGTCCGGTTTGCCAAGAATATTTCCTCCCTCTTCAGAGTTTGCGCGTCCGAGCGCCCCCGTCTATCCCACCGCCCACTCCCCTTAGTAATCGGGGTACTTAATCAGGCCCGGTCCGACTTGTCCACACTCCCTTTCCCTTGATCTTCCCCTGCACTGGGGGATAGAAATACTCTTGTCTGAGAAAAGGAGGCTCGAATCGTGCACGCATTTGACTACGCGGCTCCCCAAAGTTTACAAGAAGCCGTGGCTTTGCTGTCTGAGGCGAATGGCGAGGCCCGCCCACTCGCAGGCGGAACGGATCTCGTCACCCAGATGAAAGAAAACCGCCGCAGCCTTTCCCTGGTCGTTGATATCAAAAGAATTTCTGAATTAAACGTTCTGTCCTACACCGGCTCCGGACTCCATATTGGAGCGGCCGTCTCGTGCACCAAGATCGCCAGCTTCGATCCGGCCAGCGACCACTACCCTGCCTTGGCCGAAGCCTGCGCCTTAGTCGGTTCGTATCAAATACAGAACCGCGCTGGGCTGGGCGGCAATTTTTGTAATGCGGCTCCGTCGGCTGACGCCGTCCCGCCCGCACTGTCGTACGGCGCAGCGCTGCTGCTCGAAGGACCAAACGGACGACGCGAGCTGCCTGCGGAATATCTTTTTACTGGACCGGGACAGACCGTGCTCGAAAAAGGAGAGATCCTGGTTGAGATTATTCTGCCTGTTCCCCCACCAAACTCCGGCGCAGCCTATCTGCGGTTCATTCCCCGCGAAGAGATGGACATCGCAGTTGCTGGAGTAGGCTCGTTTGTCCAGCTCAGCCCAGACAAGCAAACCTGTGAGCAGGCTCGTATCACACTAGCCGCAGTTGCCCCTACTCCTCTCCGGGCAAAAGAGGCGGAGGCATTTTTAGCAGGCAAAACATTGGATGTAACGACTATTGCACAGGCCGGCGAACTCGCCGCTCAGGCCGCCAGCCCGATCTCTGATGTGCGTGGTTCAGCCACGTATCGGATTGAATTGGTGAAGGTCCTGACGCGCAGAACGCTGACAAGGGCGCTGGAAAGGACGAGGGGGTAAACAGTATGAAACAGCCTATCGAAATGAACATAAACGGCGAGCCGCACACCACCATTGTAGATACACGCACAACGCTGCTCGATACCCTCCGCTACAAGCTGGGTTTCATGGGCCCGAAGGAAGGCTGTGGAAACGGCAACTGCGGAGCCTGCACGGTCGTCCTGAACGGCTCCGTCGTCAATGCCTGTCTCGTGTTCGCAGTGGAAGCCGCAGGCGCAGACGTCACAACGGTCGAAGGCGTGGCGGCCGAGGGCAATCTCCACCCCGTACAGCAAGCGTTTATTGAACACGGCGGCTTACAGTGTGGCTTCTGCACTCCGGGCTTCATTATGTCGGCCAAGGCATTATTGGAACGGAACCCAAACCCGAGTGAACAAGAGATTCGTTTAGCGATTTCTGGCAACCTGTGCCGCTGCACAGGCTATGACAAAATTGTCCGTTCGATTCAGGCCGCGTCACAGGCGCTGTCGCAGCATGCATAAGGAGGGACAGCATGGCTGAGTATAGTGTGATCGGAACGTCTCTAGCCAAGGTTGATGCCCCGGAACGGGTCACGGGCAAAGCGGTCTATGGGGCAGACCTCGATCTGCCCGGTATGCTGTGGGCCAAATTAGTCCGTAGCCCGTATGCACACGCGCGCATCAAGAAGATTGATACCAGCAAAGCGAAAGCCCTGCCCGGCGTGAAGGCCGTTATTACCGCCAACGACCTGCCTCACCTGCCAAAAGGCGCGACTGCGCCACTGGTCGGCGAAGTCAGCATAGACATGAGCGCCATCCGAGAAATTGTCATGGCCTCAGATAAAGCGCGCTATCATGGTCAGGTCGTGGCCGCTGTGGCTGCGACTGATCCCTTTATTGCCGAGGAAGCAGCCGGGCTGGTCGAAGTCCTGCCTGTCGTGGAAGACGTGCTACAGGCCATGCAACCTGGTACCGCTCTGGTTCACGAAGATCTGCACACGCTCGAAGAGGCCACCCAAGAAAAATCTGACCAGCCCAGCAATATTGCCACGCATATGGTCTATACCCGGGGCGATGTGGAGGCTGGGTTTAAAGAAGCCGACGTACTCATCGAGAAAACGTATACGACCCAGATGGTCCATCAGGGGTATCTGGAACCCCAAGCCTGTGCCGCGCGGGTCGAACCGAGTGGCAAGGTGACGTTGTGGACCTCGGCTCAGGGGCATTTCACCGTGCGGACCCAGCTTGTCACCCTGCTGGGCTTACCGGCGAACCAGCTCAACGTTATCCCCATGGAGATCGGCGGCGGATTTGGCGGCAAAGCGCTGGCACTGTTTGAACCCACGGCCATCGTCCTGGCCCAGAAGACCAGCCGCCCGGTCAAATTGGTCGTCTCTCGCGAGGAAGTCCTGCGTGCAACGGGTCCGGGTGCCCCTGCGGTCATTACGGTCAAAGCCGGGGCAAAAAAAGACGGCAAACTCACCGCGATTTCAACGACCATGCGCTATGATGCGGGAGCCTTCCCCGGCTCGCCAGTCTCCCGCGGACTGCTCGTGGGCTTAGCTCCGTACAAATTGGACAATATGCTAGCCGAAGGGTTTGACGTCCTGACCAACAAGCCTCGGGTCCAGGCCTACCGAGCTCCTGGTGGAACGCCGGCGGCTTTTGCGGTTGAATCCCTCATGGATGCGCTGGCTGAGGAGATCGGTGTAGATCCCCTGGAGTTTCGTCAGAAAAATGCAGCTGAGGAAGGCGATACACTGCCGCTCGGCATGCCGCTCAACCGCATCGGTCTGACCGAGATGTTGGGGGAGATTCAAAAGCATTCGTGCTGGACGACGCCGCTAGAAGGCGCCAATCGTGGTCGTGGCTTAGCCTTGGGTTACTGGATCGGTGGTTCATTTACCTCGAGTGCTGAAATCAAAATCAATCCAGATGCTACTGCTTCTATCTTTGTCGGCACGGTTGATCTGACCGGCACTCGGACCACTATTTTACAAATGGTGGCGGACGAACTGCAGCTTGATCCGACAGAGATCACCATCACCGTGGGCGATACCGACACCGCCCCCTTTGCCGATCTGAGCGGCGGCAGCCGGATTACTTACACCATGAGCGCTGCGGCGCATCAGGCCAGCCACGACGTTTTATCCCAGCTGCGCGTACGCGCCGCCGAAAAGCTCAAGGTCTCGGTAGACGACGTTGAATATAAACAAAAGCGTTTCTGGGCCAAAGACGACACGCAGAACGAGGTCAGCCTGGCAGACCTGGCGCGCGAGAGTGTGGCCTGGGGCAGCGGGCCGATCATCGGTAAGGGCAGCACAACCCGCATGCAGCCGGCCCACTCCTATGCCGCCCATGTGGCTGATGTTGAGATCGACCCAGATACGGGCAAGGCGACAATTCTGCGCTACACCTGCTTCCAAGATGTCGGCAAAGCGATCAATCCAATGCAGGTTGAAGGCCAGATCCAGGGTGGAGCTGTGCAGGGCATCGGCTGGGCGCTGAATGAAGAGTATATCTTTGACAACGGCGAGCTGAAAAACGCAAGCCTGCTCGACTATCGCTGTCCGGTTGCCCTCGACCTGCCCATGATTGAGACTGTACTCACCGAAGTCCCAGCCTCAGAAGGTCCGTATGGACTGCGCGGCGTAGGCGAAGTACCCATAGTGCCACCGGGCGCAGCCCTGGCAAATGCAATTTACCGCGCCACAGGCAAACGGCTGTATGAATTGCCCATGAATCCCGAACGCGTCTTCTGGGCCATACACGGGAACGGCCCCAATGGAACGAACGGCTCAGGGACAAATGGATCAGGCCGGTCGTAGAGACCCAAGTTGCCTCCTTATTATCATTATCCCCTCCCTCGGAGGGGATAGAATGCTTGCTATCCTATCAAGGAGGAGTTCATGGGGGAGGTCTGTATGAGTGCCATCCATGAACGTTTTGTGGTCGACAAAAATGGAAAGCGGACCGCAGTGTTGCTGGATGTAGAAGAATACCAGAAGTTGCTTCAAGGTTTGGAGGAACTCGATTCCCTCAAAGCCTATAACCGGCGAAAGCATCCCAGGACGAAGCCGCCCCATTCGAACAAGCCATCCCAGAAATCGAAAAGACCTCATAGCGCCCTCTACCATCAGTATCTCGCGGTGATCTATTCATTTTGTCTTGCAAAGATATAATTTGCCTTGCAAAAACTGAATATTGAGGAATTGTAATGCAGACGTCGGTCACGAAGCGGGGACAGACTGTCATCCCAGCAGCCATTCGCAAACGCTACCACATCCACGAAAGCGACCAGATCATCTGGCTCGACGACTGCATGACGATTCGGGTCGTACCCACCGCGGCCGATCCTATCCATGCGTTGCGTCGGCGGGGAAAAGGGGAGCGGTTGCTGGCGACTAGACAGGCTGACCGCGATAATGAACGCTAAGCGTTATGTGCTCGATACATCGGCCATCCTCACATTGATCGAGGATGAGTCGGGCGCTGACCGCGTGCAGACAATTCTCAGGGAGGGACAGGTCTGGCTTCTTTGGGTTGTCCTGCTTGAGGTGACCTATATTACCCGACAGAGCAGGGTGAGTCTGAGGCAAATCTGCGCTATGCCTTGCTGAAAGAGCTGCCTGTGACGATCAGGTGGGAGGTGGATGAGCCCCTTCTCCTCACGGCGGCGCCGCTGTGGCAGTCGCAAGGCAAGACAACCGAAGCTCGCAACCTCCTAGCTCCGGTCTACAACTGGCTCACCGAAGGGTTTGATACGGCGGACCTCAAAGATGCCAAAACGCTCTTAGATGCCTTGTCGGAGGGAGAAGGCAAGTAAGCGGCAAACCACTCTAGGACTACCACCAAACACTACTCTGCACCGGCCGTATCCCCAGTGAAGACAATATAGCCCGCTTTTTCTTGAGCCGCGATACGTTTTTCGAGGTCATCCGACAAAACGATCTTGCGTTCCCCAGGGAACTTGTCCCGATACAGGTGCGGGCGGAGAAAAAATTCCTCGGGCAACCTGATCCCGGACTGCGTCTTGAGCGGAGCGGGGAACCAAGTTCGACGCATAAAATCCGGATTAAAGAACACGTCCTTATCCTCTTGAGACCAGTCCCGAAGCTGCATGCCGTCATGCACCCCGTAAGAGTAAAAGTCTTGCTGAGGATCCCACCACAGCGTAATGAGATTGTGATAGCCACGCTCCTTGAGGCGTGGATTTAGGAGTTTCGCCATACGTTCTTCAAGTAAGACGAGTTCGCCCTCCTTGCCATACAGCTCCGTCCGAAGCGGAAAGAAATAGTGCTGATCTACCCAAAAGAGTAGGCGAGGCACGTAGTAATCCGGAATCCAGTCGTCCTTGGCCGTAGCTTCAATGAGATAGCAGCCTACGCCGCCATCTGCCCTATAGTGCGGGTACTCATCACCCATAAGTTTCAGCTCGCTTGCAGGCACATCGCGAAAAGACCCGTCGTCGTTGCTGAGGGTGATAAACTGGCGCGTTTTCGGAAAGCGAGCGGTTTCATACAACACGTCTGTTCCAATGATGCGCCACGAAAACTCCCAGGCATCGCGACCGAGAAAGTCGTCATAGGCCATAGGCTGGTTGGGGAATTTATCCTGACGGCGCGGCTGGGGAAAACGCCGCACCCGGCGGAGCGCAGGCGAGTAGCCGAAAAGGTCGGCCTTTTTTGTGGTCTGCTGATCGGTGCGGGAAGTGATGAACAGCAGCTGGTTGCCCCGATTTTCTGGGGGCGCGATATCTTGGGCCAGCCAGCGCGAATAGACCTCACCGGGTTTGGCGGTTAACTGGCCTACCAGTCCCTCTGGGTCTCTATGCTGGATAAGGGTAATGATTTGATTGATGTAGAGATAGCCGGTCGGCGTGAGTGTTCCGGAGTCTTCTATTTGCACGCAGTCCCAGCGTGGCATATGCGGGAACTCCATGATTCGATAGCCCATCTCCTCCGCCGTATAGGGCGGCTCAAACGGATACGGCTCAGCCGGCAGGTAGGGGACATTTGCATCCCGTGGCGTGTCGGTCGAAAAGTCGATACGCGCCCGTTCTTCTTCTGAGAGTTCGTCTATTAGACGCCAAGTCCGTTCAGGACGATTGTCATTGTCCTCAGATACAGCCGTCAATGCAGCAGAAGTACAGATGAGCAGGCCCGTTACAATGATTCCAAAGGTGTGCAGTTTTTTTCCGACCAGCATGCTCGTCCTCAAGAGATGCACAAAGAGCTAGGCTGTCCTTGTACACGACAAGCAGGCATAAGACTAGTTTTTCTTTTTTTCGTCTTCCCAAGTTCGGGCTGGAAAACCCTGGCTCAAGCAGATCAGTAGGACCGATCTGCTTGAGCTGAAAATAAACTGACGGATTAGAACGTCTGGTGGGTCAAAAAAACCGCTGCGTCTTGCGGGGCGAAAAAGACTAAACGGACTTGGAAGACTTGGTTGAGGGACGAGTCAGTCGCCAAAAAGTCGGCAATCGATTGTGAGGCAACCGCAGCGGCCTCTCCGCGTGGATAACCGTAGACTCCAGTTGAAATCGCAGGAAAGGCAATAGTGCTGAGGTTATGTTGAACTGCGAGTGAGAGCGAGTTTCGGTAACACGCCGATAGGAGGTCGGCAGCTTGCTCCCCTGCAGCACTGAAGACGGGTCCTACAGTATGAATCACATGCCGAGCCGGCATATTGCCCGCTGTCGTTATGACCGCTTCGCCTGGGGGCAAACCATCGGCATAGCGCGTGTGGCGTAGCTCCTGGCATTCAGCCAGAATTTTGGGTCCGCCGGCTCGATGAATCGCACCGTCCACCCCCCCGCCACCTAACAGGGTTAAGTTGGCCGCGTTGACTACCGCGTCAACCTGCTGCTGGGTAATGTCACCGACGAGGACAGACACACGACCGTTGAGGAAGACATGTTCAGCCATATGGTTCCTGAACCTTGGTGAGGCTCACTTAGAGAGTATCCGAATAACCATGAGTGCTTGGTTCTGTCATTCTGAGCGAAGCGAAGAATCTCTGTCTTTGTCGTGGAGTTGAGATGTTTCCCGGAGTTTATCCTGAGCGTAGACGAAGGGCTCAACATGACACCTTGAAACCGTTATTCGGATAGGCTCTTAAAGACACGAACAAAACTCCGTCTTATTCCATAGGCCTGGATACCTGCATGCGCAGGTATGACACAACACTGCCTATCATTCCCGTGAAAACGGGAATCCAGGCGGGAGAGGCCAGGACCATCGGAGTTTCAAACGTCGGTCCTCTTAATCTTCCTGAACTGACAGCGCGCCGGACGGGCACTTGGCCACCACAGCCCGGATATCATCCTCTGAGCCGGCGCTCGTATCAATGACAAACTTTCCGCCTTCAACTTTGAAAACCTGGGGTAAGCTCTTCACACAATTCGCAGAGTGATTGCAGACGTTCTCGTCCCAATTGACATCCATGATTATACCTCCTGTATTGTTAGTGCCCGCAGCGTAACGCCTTCATTATGGAGACTGCAAGGCTTCTTCTCATTCACTTCACTATAAACTTGATCTCCGGCACCTCAGCGATGGTCTCCCGTGTATGAATCCGAGCCCGGAGTCGGTGTGCCCCACGTTTCACCAACCACGCATAGGAGCCGCCAGTCGTTTGGGCAAGCGTGACACCGTTGAGGGTCCATTCGACTCGAGCATCTTCAGCGACACCTTGGATTTCAAAAGGAAAGACTTCGAGATCATCGGGAATGCGGGGATCGGAAGCGAGTTGCAAACCGTTTGTTGGCCAGCGCCAGCGCAGTGGCTCTGGAGGAATAATACGCTGCCTTTTATTCGGCTCCGTTCCCGGCAGAAACCATTCCGTATAGCGTGAGCAGTTCTCATCTTCACGGTGCAGGGCTCCATTTTCTCGACACAGCGTTTGTGACACGAGTCGAGGGCTTAGATACAAGGGCGTCGTACGCTGATGCTTATTCAACTCAGCGAACACACTCCGCAACACCAGCGCCGGACCTCGTGCTCCGCTCACGCTTTTAGTCGGCTGCTGGCTCAGATTCCCCATCCACACCCCAACGGTGTAGCGATAATTAAAACCCACCGCCCAGGCAACTCGATAGTCACTCGACGTCCCCGCCTTCACCGCGGTTTGGACCGGGAAATCCAGAATTCCGCCCGCACCGAATTCGAGCCGCTTGGCCTCCGGCTCTGACAGGATATGCCCAATCAGCGAACTGACCTCAGGCGAAAATACACGATCTTTTTTGGGCGGGGCAGGATCATCCATCAGCAACGTGATAGGCAAGAACGTCCCTTGGTTTGCCAAGGCTGCATAAGCTTAGACTAAGGCACGTAAACTGACCTCCCCATTGCCCAGAGCTAAGCCATCACCATAAAAATCCGGATGTTGATTGATGGTTGTTAAACGCAGTGCATGCAGGCAAGACAAATAGTGCGCTGATCCCACAAACTGAATGGTACGCAAAGCTGAAATATTGGGCGAGTTGCCTAATGATAGAAGCTCCAACGCGAGACCTGGAACGCTTGCCAGTCCGTATATCGAAACCACCACGAGCTCCCTGCGGCCTGAAACTTGCCCTTGTCGGCATCAACCACAGAACCGGGCACTGTGCATAGACGGGGTCGCGTTTGAGACGCCGCCGTGTATCACTTGTCACCCCATCGTCTCCCAGTGAGTATGAACAAACATGCAGAGGACAGGTAAAGGTTTTCTCGAAGAGCAATGTCACTGGTGGGTGCTGTTAGCGTTTGCTGTCCCGATCCCCCGAGTTTTTTATTGCCCGTCGGTCCACACCCAGTGACATTGTTATGTTGGTGCTTGGTCTGAGCCTGTTGGTCCCCAGCAGTGTCAGCCTGATTCTGTGGACGCTCGCTCAGCTGAGTCGTCCCGCGTACGTTTTATGGCACCGAATCTTCATCGGTGGGTTGGGTACGACCCTCGTCCTTCTAGCCAGCCGAGAGGTCTCGAGCCTGCCGGGCAGTGCCCTCGTCGTCGGGGCAGTCGTTATCAGTGCCGGTGCCACAGGGATGTATCATCGTCTTCCCTTCGTCCGGCTGTTCCTGACGTTTCTCACCCCAGCGTTGCTGGTGTTTCCGGTCGTTTTTTTGTCCTTTTCGCCGATCGCGAAACTGACCGTTCGCGGGCAGATCGCGACCCTGTCACCGCCGCCAATCACCGCCACGTTTCCGATTGTGCTGGTCGTGTTCGATGAGTTCCCGCTGGCGGCACTCATGGATGAAAATCAGCAAATTGATGCGGTCCGGTATCCCCATTTTGGCGGCGTTTGCACAAGACGCGACGTGGTTTCGTAATGCGACGACGGTGAGCGGTGAAACGGTTCTCGCTCCTCCAAGTATTCTGACGGACAGATATCCCGATCATTCGCGAGCACCGATGGACGGATCATCCACGGAATCTGTTCACGGCTCTTAGGAGGGACCTATGATCTGCAAGTTCAGGAGTCGCGTACGCAGCTCTGTCCCGAGCGCCTGTGTGGTTATGGCATTACTCAGCCGTTGGGATTGATCTCCCGCCTCTCTGAACTCGCTAGCGATGTGTCCATCCTTTATCTCCATCTCCTTCTCCCCCACGATTTCCGTGAGCATTTGCCTAATATCTCTCAGGACTGGCGCAATTTTGCTGCTACCCCGGAGCAGGCCTATTCTGATGCGATTACTCTCGCTCGTCTCCGCTGGGAAAACAACCAGATCCGCACTCAAAAATCAGAGGATCGCGCTACGTATTTCCTGCGTTTTCTCGATACGTTTCGGCCTCCTACGCAACCGACATTTTATTTTATGCATACCCTCCTCCCGCATATTCCGTATCTCTGGTTGCCGTCCGGAAAGCGGTACCACGCAGTACCATCTCTCCCCGGTTATACTTCAGGGAGATGGCAGACGGATGAATGGGCACCGAATCAAGGTTATCAAAGAGCGCTTCTACAGATCGGATTTGTGGACAAACTCTTTGGCCAGCTCATCGACCGATTGAAGGACCAGGGGCTATACGACCAAGCCTAAATTGTTATCACAGCCGATCATGGTGTGAGTTTTCGACCGAACGACTTTCGAAGGCTGCTGTCGGATACGAACAAGGAAGAGATTCTCCGGATTCCTCTTTTTATAAAACGTCCGGATCAGACCATAGCAGCCGTGAGCGAATGGCCAGTCTATCTTTGAGTCCGGTCCCCAACGGCCACACAAGACATATTTTGGGGGAACCGTAACAAACGCTCATACCCGGTTTTCCTTTCCGGCAGCCGTTGCCAAAGGTGAGGAGTGGACCACCGTCAATCGGAAACTTGAACTCTTCGGCTCCGGACGCACGAGACCCGCTGGACTGTACCAGATTGGCCCCTATGCTCACCTCTTGGGATTACCCATAAACGCGGTTTCCCATTGAGGACGCGGAGGACCTGGCGATCAGGCTCGACACACCAATGGCATATAAGCACATAGATCTTCGCGGAACGGTTCTGCCGGTATACATCTCTGGTCAGTTGCGGTCTCGACAGGCAGGCTCTTCATACCCCATTGCCATAGCGATCAACGGTACCATTCAGGCCGTAACACAGCCCTGGACCTTCCCACTGAAGGAACAACATGGTCGGTGGGGAGCTCTTGTTAATGAGACATCCTTTCGATCAGGAGATAATGCCGTGTCTCCCGATGCTTATATCCAAAGCCGATCGTGGCATTACATTGCTTCGACCCATCGGGATTTTTCAGGAACTGCCAGAGTACGATCCAGGAGCTGAAGTAATGGGTCATTTCAGGGCAAGGGGAGAAACTGCGTGTAGATCCTGACTATCTCAAAGGATGGGTGGATCGAGCGACGCTTCAGCACAACCAGCTTGTACTCAAAGGCTGGGCCGCAGATGTCCAGAAGGCACAACCAGCCGCAGCCATATGGGTGTTCGTAAAATGGCCAATTAGCCCACGTGGGGACCACCACGATTCCCCGGCTTGATGTGACGACAGTCCTGAAGATGACGTACGCCACCCAGGCTTCGCCTTTACCCTCAACATAGAGAATATGGCAGATTTGAAAGTCCAAGTTTTCGCCATTTCCAAATCTGGCGTCGCCTCTGAATTAGCGTACCCTCCTGGCTACCCATTCCACGGGGGTTCTGGTGTAAACAGAGGATGACCATGTTAGGCAGAGGCATGGAGCTGTTTCGCAATTACGCGTTTGCTTTGTTTAAAGGTCGCCATTTCGACCGTGCAATTATCATCCTGTGGTACGGTGGTATGTCATCTACAAGCGCAGCTTCCGCGATCTGAATGATGATGATGTGCCCAACACAGAAAAGAGGGGCCGGCTACTTTTTTCACCTCTCTCACTACCTTACCATCTCATCTGCTTGCTTTTCTGGAATTCTGTGCCCGAATCTGTTAGATGACACAGAGAAGGGGAAACGCTTATGAAGCAGCTACGCGTGATTACCGATAAATGTACAAGCTGTCTCCAGTGTGAGCTGGCTTGTGCGTTTGTCCAAACTGGGACCTTTCAGCCGTCCCGTTCGGTCATTCGAGTCCATATCTTTGACGAGCAGGCCGTCTACGCGCCGTATACCTGCTTTCAGTGCGACGAAGCCTGGTGTCTCACCGCGTGTCCGGTCAACGCAATTGCCATTGACCCAAACAACGGCGCAAAAGTCGTTATGGACGACGTGTGTGTCGGCTGTGCTGTGTGTACAGTCGCCTGTCCTTACGGAACCATGTTCTACAATCCCGATACGCATAAAGCGTTCAAGTGTGACCTATGCGGTGGTGATCCGGCTTGTGTGAAGTCGTGTCCGACAGGCGCACTCGAGTATGTTGATATGGATCAACCCGACTGGCTGGCCAGCTGGGCTGAAAAAAGTTGATACAGGATATCAGCGCATGCAAGACGGCGAAGGAGGCAACTCATGAGCGGCAAGACTGATATGAATGGCATGCATGGTTGGATCGGAACAGTTCTGCGCGTGAACCTCACCACCAGCACGATCACCAAAGAGCCGCTCAATGCCGAATGGGCCAAAGACTACGTCGGTGGTCGCGGGCTTGGAGTCAAATATCTGTCTGAAGAGATGGACCCCACGGTCGATCCGCTCAGCCCGGACAATAAAATGATCTTTGCCACCGGTCCACTCACCGGCACTAACGCCTCGTGCGGTTCGCGTTATATGGTCATCACCAAAGGCGCACTGACCAATGCTATCACGACCTCGAACTCAGGCGGCTTTTGGGGACCGGAGATGAAGTTCGCCGGCTACGACATGATCATCCTGGAAGGCAAGGCGGAAAAGCCCTCTTATCTGTGGATCTATGATGATCAGGTCGAACTCCGTGATGCGACGCACTTGTGGGGCAAGACGGTGTGGCAAACCGAAGAGGAGTTACGGAGCGAACTCGGCGTGCCTGACACTATCATCGCCAGCATCGGTCCGGCAGGAGAAAAGCTGGTTCGCTTTGCCTGCATTATGAACGACCTGCATCGTGCCGCCGGTCGGTCCGGCGTAGGCGCGGTCATGGGTTCGAAAAATCTCAAAGCCATCGCCCTGCGGGGTACGGGCGGTGTCAGCCTGGCCGACCCACAGGCCTATATGGAAGGCCAGTGGGCGATGAAGGCAAAATTGCGCGAAGCTCCGGTAACAGCTGAGGGTCTCCCCATGTACGGCACGGAAGTCTTGGTCAACGTGATTAACGAACACGGCGCGCTGCCCACGCGCAATCACCAAGAAACCGTCTTTGCAGAGGCTGAAAACATTAGCGGCGAGACCCTGACCGAGACGCGCCTGGTTGCCAACAAAGCCTGCTTTGCCTGCACTATCGCCTGCGGCAGGGTCAGCACCCTGCCGGGAGAAGCAGCCTCGAAATACTCCGTGACGACTAACCCGCGCAATTGGAAAATCGCGGGCGAGGGCCCGGAGTATGAAGCCGCCTGGGCTATGGGTGCCGAGTGCGGCATCGGAGACCTGGATGCTCTCATCAAAGCCAACTGGCTGTGCAACGACCTGGGGATGGATTCGATCAGCTTCGGCGCTAGTGTGGCGGCCGCCATGGAGCTGTTTGAAAAAGGCGTGGTGACCCAAAACGAGACCGAGCTGCCGCTCGAATTTGGCAACGCTGAAGCCCTGATCGTTATGGCTGAAAAGACCGCCTACCGTCAGGGTTTTGGCGATGTCATTGCCGAGGGTTCCAGACGCATGACGGAGACGCTGGGCCGGCCCGAGTTCTTTATGGGCGTACGCAGCCAAGAATTTGCCGCGTATGAAGCCCGCGCCATTCAGGGCATGGGCCTCGGCTATGCGACCTCGAACCGGGGCGCGTGCCATTTGAAGGCGTATACCGTAGCTGCTGAAATCCTGGGTCTGCCACGTCAGATGGACCCCAGAGCCACAGAAGAGAAAGCTGAGATCACCAAGATCTTCCAAGACGCCACCTCAACCGTGGATGCTCTCGGCCTGTGTCAATTCCTCACCTTTGGGGTAGGTCTTGAGGAAATGCTGCCCCAGTTGTCGGCAGCCACAGGAGTGCCCTACACGCTCGAAGAATTGATGTTAATCGGCGAACGCATTTGGAACTTGGAACGGCTGTGGAACGAGCGGGCCGGCTTCACGGGCAAGGACGATACTTTGCCCAAACGTATTCTGGAAGAGCCTATTCCATCCGGACCAGCCAAAGGCGAGGTCAATCGCCTTGGTGAAATGCTGCCCGAATATTATGAACTGCGCGGCTGGGACAAAAACGGGATCATCACTGCCGAGAAGAAAAAAGAGTTAGGGTTAGAATAGTAGGATTCAAAGGAAGAAGAGCCATGGCACAACACATCATTATTGGCGCTGGACCTGCCGGCGTGGCGGCGGCTGAGACCATCCGTGCCACAGCTGGAGCGAATGCACAGATTACACTGATCTCCAACGAACCAGCCTACTCGCGCATGGTCCTACCGTACTATTTGGCCAATGAGATTCCAGAGCAGCATGTCCTGACGGGTGATCAGTCCTATTTCGAAAAGCACGGCATTGAATCCGTGTCCGGCCAAGTCGAGAAAGTCGATACCCAAATACGCTCGGTGACACTCGGCGACGGCTCTACTCATTCATTTGACACCTTGCTGATTGCCACCGGCTCCTCGGCCCAACGTCCTGCTATCTCCGGCATCGACCAAGAAGGTGTGTATACATTCTGGACCTTAGACGACGCCAAGCAGGTCATGGCCAAAGTCCAAGGTACCCCACAAGCCGTGCTCATTGGCGCGGGCTTCATCGGTTTCATTGTATTGAACGCCATGGCGAAGTTGGGCTGGAATCTTTCAGTTGTAGAAACCGAATCACAAGTCTTGCCGCGCATGCTCGACACAAAAGGCGCTGAGGCGGTTGAAGGCTGGCTGAGCAATCGGGACGTGACCGTTCACACCGGCGCCCAAGTGCAGAGTATTACGCGCCAGGGCGACAAGCTCAGCCTATCGCTCAGCACAGGCTCAAGCCTGAACGCGGATATTGTCATTCTGGCCACAGGCATTCAACCTAATCTGAGCTTTCTCGATGGCTCCGGCATTACCGTGGATGGCGGCATTGTTGTAGATGACCGCATGCAAACCAATATTCCCGGCATCTATGCGGCGGGCGATGTTGCGGCTGGACCAGATCTACTGAATGGCTCATCGGCCGTGCATGCCATTCAGCCCACAGCTGTCGATCATGGCCGTATTGCCGGCGTCAATATGGCAGGCAAAGAAACTCATTATCCAGGCAGCCTGCTACTGAACGTACTGGATGTCATTAATCTGCACTGTGCCAGCTTTGGCCAGTGGCATGAGGCAGGCCAAGAGACCACAATCGTGTCGAACCCTACGCGGCCGATTTATCGCAAATACGTCTGGGACGGCGACCGCATGGTCGGCGCACTATTCGTCGGGCGTATTGATGATGTGACCATGCTCAACGACGTGGGCATGGTCAAAGGACTGATTCAGACTAAACAGACACTCGGCAACTGGGCTGATTATATCAAGAAAAATCCGACGGACATTCGCCGGGCCTATGTGGCGACGGGCACGGCCCAGAAACTGATCAGCCAGACGCTGTTAGGTGCACCAGCAAAAGACCGCGCCTATCGGCTGAATGGCAAAACCCCCCAGACGTGGAAAAAAGGATCGCACGCCCCGCTCATCGGCACACGTCCGGATAGACTTGACGAACTTCCTCGGACCCCGACTCCAGGCATTGGAAAGGCCAACTAAGGGCAAGCTATCCATGCAGATCAATCTCAAGCTCTTTGCCACACTGCGTAAAAAATTGCCGCCGGATTCATCCAGGGGCAAGGCGACGCTGGACTTGGCGGATAATGTGACCATCAGCGATCTGATCCAACATCTGGATATTCCTCTCGAGCTGGCTCAAATGGTATTGGTCAACGGTGAGCAAACGCGCGAATTTGAGCGGGCGCTGACGGATGGAGATCAGGTCAGTATCTTTCCGCCGGTTGCGGGCGGGATACAAAAATATACGCGGCCTACGGCAATCTGGTCTCGCGTCCCTTGACCTGCCGCGCCAATGACAAAGTCAGGCCGCTTGTCGCCATCCACATCCCCCGGTGAGACCACCGCATAGCCAAAGGCTGAACCCTAGTGCGGAGAGGGGTTATCAAGCGTGGTCAGATGCCCGCCATCACGGCCGTTGAAGACAAAAACCTCACCCTGTACGTGCAATTCGTCCACTCTTTGGTACGGAGCACCAACAAAGATTTCAGCCGCCCCGTCCTGATTGAGGTCCATGCTCTTCCCAACGACCCAGCCGAAACCGGTATCGAGTCGAGGCGCTGGGTTGTTGAGGGCAAAGAGAAGCGAGCCATCCTGCCCGCTAAAGGCAAGGGCTGCGCCCTCCCAGCGGCGAGAATTAACATCCTTGTGAGGGGCTCCTACCAGGATGTCCGGCACCTCGTCTTGGTTGAGGTCTCCGCCTGACGCAACATGCCAGCCGAAGGTCGCGCCCGCTTGAGGCTGAGGGTCATCAATGCTGTAAAGCAGCGTCCCAGTTTGACCACTAAAGACGTAGACTCGGCCCTGCCCCGTGGCCTGCTCGCCTTTAGTTGGAGTGCGGAGCTCCCACCAAGATCTCGGGAGCCCCGTCTGTATTCAGATCACTAATCGCGGCAACCGCCCAGCCAAACGCCATGCCAGAGGACTCGGGCGGTGGCATCAAGGTCCTCAGTAAGCTGCCGCTGCGCCCGTTAAACACAAACACTCTGCCTACACCATCTTGGGCGGGCGCACCGACAACAAGTTCGTTAATGCCGTCTTGGGTTACGTCGGCCATAGACGTAACCGCCCAGCCAAACGCAGCCCCGGCTTGCGGTTGAGGTGAGAGGAGCGTGTACAGGAGTTGTCCGTCTTTGCCGCTGAACACAAACCCGTGGCCACTCCCGGCATCTTGGGAAAGATTGCGCACTCCTCCCACGCCCAGCAGCTCTTGCCAGCCAACAAGATCGCGTGCACTGCCTCTCTCTCCTTGGCCAAAGGCACCAATAATGAGGTCGGGCACCCCGTCTTGATTCACGTCACCAGCCCCAGCGACAGCACAGCCAAAGGCGGCGTCTGCCTGGGGAAATGGATTGTCCAACGTCAGTAAAACCGGCCCTCGCGCCCGCTAAAGAGAAAAGCCCGACCCTGCTTTTCCGTATTATTCAAACCATGCTGGTACGCCCCGACCAGGTAACCAGGCATGCTGTCCGCGTCAACATCGCCGACAATAGCGAGCGACGTGGCAAAACCAGTAAAGGACAATCGACTCGGCGGATTCAAAGTAATGAGCGGAGACGCAGCCCAAACCGGCATCCAGTATGAGGTGCAAAGGATAATGAGCCCAGAGAAAATACCAATTGAGACACGCGGATTACGCTGCACAGTCAATTCCTTTAAGGTTAGTCTGCTCTTCCCGGCGAAGGATACGGACGCGTGCTAGTCAGGATTTGGGCAATAAAGGACGCCAAAGCGTTATTGGAGAAGCTGGTCTGACTGCATCTGGGGCTTGTCTGGCTTCGACAAGGTCAATTTTGAGCTGGACCTGCAGAGCCCGTGCGGTTTTCTGCAGCGTCTTCAGCTGTGCATTACCGCCGTTCTCAATTCTGGAAATCACGGCGGGACTGGTGGAAATCTGAGCAGCGAGTTGAGTCTGCGTCAGTCCACGCTTTTCTCGTAGTTCTGCCAAGCGAACAGCAAACCGGAGCTCGTCCAACCCCGCGTCAAAGGCTTTCCTAATCTCGGGCTTGGTTAAGGCGCGCTGGTTGAATGCCGTGTACCTATTCTTCTTCATCTTGTTTAGCCCTTCTTTCGCTGTTCATCCGCCTGGAGTCGCTGCCGGGCGATTCTTTTCTCTTTCTCTGGTATACGCTCCGTCCGCTTCATGAACGCATGCAGCAGAATAAAGCCTCGCCGTACATCTCCGTAGTACAGCAGTCGATAATGCGTTTTTCCGTAGTGTGCCCTTAGCTCTCGCATCTTTCCTTCGATCTGGCTGGAGTAGGGGAAGGGAAGACCTGGCCCAAATTCCTCCAACATGTGTATGATATGTAAGATCTTTCCCACATGCTTGTCTGGAGTTGCCCTGAAACTCGCTTAACCAAGGCGGCCATATACCGTTTATTATGCACGAGGTCAGTCCTGACGAAGAAGAAGGGTCCCAACCCCTCACGCCCCAGGAATTTTCGAAAAGTCCGGCTTACGATTCTCTAGAAAGGCGGCAATTGCCTCACGGTTGGCCGGCGCGCCGACCAAGTCTTTATACGCTTCAATTTCACGCGCATGAGACTCTTTCGCCAACGCAAGCCGTCCACCCGCCAGCATGAGTTCCTTGGTTGCGACAAGAGAGGAAATGGGGTTAGCGGCGATCTCTTCTGCCGTGGCCATAGCCTGATCCATCAACTCTTCCGGAGGACACATTTTCCAGACATAGCCGGCTTGATATACTTCTTCTGCTGACATCCACTTCCCGGATAGCAACGTGTAGGCAGCGTTCTGCCAGCCCATACGCATGGGAAAAAGACCACTGCTGCCCGCTTCCGGTGCAAGGCCGAGTTGCGGAAATGGCGTACGCAACTTGGCCCTACTCGATATCAGTACCAGGTCACAGTGAGACAGCATGGTCATACCGATCCCCACGCCCACACCGTTGACTGCAGCGATGAGCGGTTTTTTGAATGACGTTAGCTGAGCAAGAAAGCTCGGAAACTGATAGCCCTCACTGCCGCTGTCGATCATCCGCTGCATCTCGGCTAAGTCTTGGCCGGCGGAAAACGCCCGACCTTCGCCTGTCAAAACCGCAACGGCAATGCCAGGGTCTTGTTCGGTCTGTTTCAGTGCATCCCGCACCGCAGCATACTGTTCATTATTAAACGCATTCAATTGCTCGGGGCGGTTCAGGGTAAGTTTTCGGACCCGGCCGTGATCTTCAATTTTCAGGGACATAGTTTCTCCTTTGCTCCTTCACTTCGGAATAATCGGCAACACCACGTGAGAAGGATGCGCTTCGTCATGAAAGACGTGCTGTAGGGCGGGCTCCAGTATGCTTGCCTCGCCACTTGCCTCACCCGTTTGCGGATTGCGGTCAAAACGTGGGAAGTTTGAGCTGGCGATGTCGAGACGAATACGGTGCCCGGCTTTGAAGACATTGCTGGTCGCCCACAGGTCTATCGTAAACTCGTAAACCTCATCCGGTTTGAGCAGCGTTGCTTTTACTTTTGATGCACGATAGCGACCACGAATGATACCGTCAGTCAGATTACGTGCGTACCCTGCTGGATGGACATCTACCAGCTTAGCCGTAAAGTCGGTATCGACCGCGCTGGTTGCCGCGTACAGCGTAACCGTTATCGGTCCGGTGACCTCGACATCCTGTTCCAATACCGGGGTAGTGTATACCAGGACGTCTTCCCGTTCTTCTACGGATCGTTGATCGAACGCGCCGCCTGGTACAGCCGCGGGCCAGCAGCACAACCCTCCGCCCTTGGTTGGAACGGGATTACGCGGGTCAGACACATACGCATCGGCAAGTTTGCTACGCGGGACCTCAGGACTCAGTATTCCATCACCACGCAGGCTGTTCGCTTTTCCGTCACTATGCAAGTAGTACGTTGTGTACTGGGTCCGAGCCAGCGGCCATTCGTTTTCATTCCGCCATACATTCTTGCCCATCACAAAAATGCGGACGGGCGGTTCTTCTAACAGACCGTTCCGTTTGCCTTTGAGCCAGTAGTCAAACCATTTAATGTGCAGGCCATCCAGATCTGCAGCCAGGGGTGTACTCGCTAGCCCGAAATTCGCCTCGCCCACGATATTGCTGAGAGGCAGTGTATGGTGCCACGGACCTATGACGAGTTTCTGACCGCTGCGAGCCTCTGGGGTGGCCGCTCGTTCTTGCATACCCACATAATTACGAATCGTACCGCCCAAAAAAATGTCGTACCAGCCACCGACATTGCAAGCCGGGACGGTAATCGAATCATGCCGGTTTTCAATATTGAGCCGTGCCCAGTAGTCGTCATCGTCCGGATGCGCCACCCAGTCGTAGAAGTACGGCGCAGACTTACTGAAGAACGGAAAATCTTTCAGCGGGAGATGACGAAAGACATCACACATATCGTCAATCCCGGTCAGCAGTTGTCCCGCGTCGTCTCGTAGTTCGGGATTTTGTTTGGCAAGGCGCATGGCCGTATCCGGCGCCAGGCCGGTCATGGTCCAGCTTGCGTTAAAACCAAGCGCAAAGGCTCCGCCCTGATACGTCCAGCCCTCGTGATAATCGGAGGCCGTAATCAGTGGGAAAATAGCCTTGAGATGGGGCGGTTTGCTTATGGCGGCCAACCACTGTGTAGCGCCAACATAAGACGCGCCATACATGCCGACATTGCCGTCTGACCACGGCTGCACCGCACACCACTCCACCGTGTCATAACCATCCGCAATGTCATCTCGAAAGGCGTAAAACTCTCCGTCCGAGGCGTATCGACCACGCGAGTCTTGAATAACGACAACGTAGCCCTCACTGGCTGTACGCATGACATCAAGCATGAGCATGGAAATCATGGTGAGGCTCTTATTATACGGAGTCCGCTGCAGGATGACCGGATACGAGCCTGCTCCCGCAGGGCGAAATACATCAGCCCGTAGAACAACGCCGTCTCGCATGGGAACGGCTACGTCTTTTTCGACAACGAAAGTTGGTTCGCCCATAGGAGTCTCCTTTTACGGTCTACCTTCCCCTCCGAGGAGGGGCTAGGCATACACTACTTGTTAGCATGGCCTGTTTTTCACCTAGACGTACGTTTCGCCCTAGACACACCACAACAAAACTAATTCCCCGACACCGAATCCACCTGCCCAAACATCTCTCCCAGCCGCTGCCTATCTTGCTGCACCAAAGGCTCCTTCAGGAGAGCAGCAACATTCTCCTTGAGATGACCGACGTTGCCGGTTCCGATCAAGACCGTATCGATCCCCGGTTCATGCCGACAGTACCGATAGGCGGCTTCAGGAATCGTCTCGGCTTTTACGTTTTCGGTCAGAAAGCCAAGAAGCTCTTTCCTGTCACACAGCGTTGGATTGATCTGTTTATTGTCTCTTAACTCGGTCAAGAGCTTTTGAAGGTGATCCGGCCGACTGAGCGCATTACGCACCGCAAACATATCCATGATGCCGATATTTTTTTCTTGGGTTTTTGGAAATACGCGCTGGCGTGCGGATTGATTGAGCAGATTAAACCCGACCATCATCACATCCCAACAGTCATCCTCCAGAGCCTGTTTGAGCATGGCGTGTTGCGGATCGGGAATAAAGGCCTCGGTCACACCGATGAAGCGGATCTTCCCCTCCTCACGCAGCTGCACCAGCACCGGCGCAAGCGTGTCGCGTGCATACTGGTATTGCTCGGGCCGCACGCCGTGGAGATAGAAGACATCTACGTAGTCGGTCTGCAGCCGCTTGAGGCTTTGTTCAACTCCACGCCGGAGTTCACCGCTTGGATTCTTACTATCGGACGACGAACACAGTTTTTTTGTTGAGATGACAATCTGATCGCGCCGGATGCTTTGAATGGCCTTGCCTACGATCTTTTCGGTTTTATATGCCTCGGCAGTATCAATGAGATTAACACCAAGATCTAACGCCTGGTGGACGATTCCAATAGATTCTTGCTCAGTTTTTCCGGTTCTCTGCCCCAACCGGCTGTGGCCGCCGCAACCAAGGCCAGCGACACTGACCTTGAGACCAGTCCGTCCTAGGGTGGTGTATTGCATGCAGGGCCAGAGCATACGCGCCGGTCCTGCCACCTGCAACACTTCCGATTAATATCGCCAACGTCTTGCTTTCCGTACAGCCCAGCGCTATGGCCAAAGGCACGCGTATCGAAAACTCATTAAAGAAGGGAGTAACAGTATGGCGCACAAAGATTTTGAAGTGAAACAAATCCTTAAGGCGTATCGGCAGGGGCTGATCTCAGATGCACTGTTTGCAGAACAGATGCAAGAACTTGGGGCAAACGGTGCGGCAGGCGGGCTTGATGTTGCCAACGTCTTTGAGCATCGAGGCAGCCCGGTGGCCAAGTTGCAAGAAACCCCTATGAGCCAGACAGTCGCATTCACCCTGCCGGCAGGCTATAGCAACGACACAGAGAACACCCACAAGGGCGACCAGATTATTTATGTCGTTGAGGGGTGCGCGACAGCCAAAGTGTCCGGCAAAGAGCAGGATCTCAAAGTAGGCGACGTGCTCATGATTCCGGCCGGCGCCCCGCACTCACTGCGTACGGGCAACGAGTCGTTCTTTGGCTTGACGATCCTGGCCCCCCCCGAGCTGTAGCAACGCGTGCTGTAGGGACGAGGTTCCCTCGCCCTATCGTTGCGCTCCTACCCTAACGCCTGGATCACATCATCAGCCGTACACACCGTAGTCAGGGCGGCGAGAATGCCGCCCAAAATCACCCGATGGGCCTCTTCGGTCGTAGCGGCACAGCAGTCGTCGGGAATAATGATGGTATAGCCCCGGTCGGCGCCATCGCGCGCCGTTCCCTCAACCACGCCATCGGTTGCAATTCCAGTCAGCACCAGGTGGGTGAGGCCCTGGGCGTTGAGGATGCCTTCCAGCGGACTCGCATAAAAAGAACTGACGCGCGTTTTGGTAAGAACGATATCTTGCGGCTCAAGACTGACGTCGGCATGGATCTCAGCGCCCCATGTACCATCTTGCAGGGCCTGCATCTGTTTCATGCTTCGAAAAATCTTGAAGTTTTCCGGCAGGTCGGCGTAATCCGGCCGATACGCATGCCGCACATGAATGATCGGCACCTTGGCCGCTCTGCCCACGGCGGCCAGCTTACTGATCGTGCCGAGGATATTCTTTTCTTTGATCAACCTCGGCATGGCTCCGTCGGTCAGGTGACCGCCGACTTTGCCGTCTTCATGCACAATATCGTTTTGGCAGTCCATCACCAGGATGGCGGTTTTATCTTTTGGTAATGTCAGATCGCTCATTGTTAGTCCCCCTTTGTTACAAAATGAACCCTAGTGACACGTAAGGCAATATGTGTGACGCGCTTCAGTTTGACAGCACAGTGTTGACGACGGTGTGGCAGATAAGAAAAACAACACAGGAGGGCCTCGTAATGGAAAATCTGCAAATCTTTCACATCAATGTGAACTGCTCAAATCTGGACCGGTCGCTGGAATTTTACAAAGCGATCGGGTTTAAGGAGCTGCTGGATTTCAATAAAAAGACGAATGCACTGGCAACCAAAAAGATCGACGAAAAAAAGGCGCCGGTTGAGCCGGGCTTGGGCCCAGCCCTGGGTCTGCCCGAAGAGAGTCGTGGGCGGGCGCGGCTGCTCGTCCTTGGCGATGACCCACGCGCGACTCGGCTCGACTTGATTGAGTGGATCGACCCCAAAGCCGAAGGCCAACCTTATCCCCACCTCGCCCATCTCGGTATTGCCCGCATTTGTTTCAAAGTCAAAGATGCCTGGCAGGCGTATAAAGAACTGAAGACCCGCGGGGTCGAGCCATTCACCGAACCGCACGAAACCGGCTTGGGTGGCACAAGGCAAACGTTTTTCTGCTGCACCGATCCGGACGGCACAGTCTTAGAATTTATGGAGTTCAAGAAAGCGTAAAGGACAGCATGCCGACAAATTTCCGCTTCAGTCCAGCCGCACAAGATGAGCCGCTTGTCTTTGGGGCTCGGGGTCCCGCCTTTTCTAAGCTTCGCATTAACGAATGGGTCGCCTATATGCAGAAACACGGCGTCAAACGTGTCTGCTGTTTGCTGCCTCAAGAGCAGCTGTGTGCGTATAAAGAAGACCTCCTAGAAGTCTACAAGAGAGAGTTTGGGCCAGACAATATTTGTTGGGCTCCGATACCCGACTATCATCTGTGTGATATCGACCCCATGAAAAAACGCATTCTGCCCTTTTTAAAAGAAGCCGCCGAAAAACAAGCGCCTGTTGTGGTGCATTGTTACGGCGGCAGAGGGCGCGGGTCAGGTACTCGCGGCATGGTTAGTCTTCGGTCGGGGATTACCAGTCAAAGACGCCATCGACGCGGTTAAAGAGATGGGCCGCAATCCACATGAAGCCGCCGATTGGGGCAATGCCGAGCCTGAGGATGTATGTGATCTGCTTGCAGCTTGCCAAGCAGATCCGGTTGTCTAACCGTAGGGGCACCTCTTGTGGGTGCCCGAACTCGGGCGGGCACAAGACCCGCCCCTACACCCTAAAATCCGCCTAGGACCGTTTCTTACCCAACCATTGACAGCGCGCGCCCAGATATTCCATGCTGACGCATCGTAGAGACTGCAAAGCAAAAGGAGGAGGGATTATGGCTCAGTTCGATACGATTATTAAAGATGGCACGATTGTCGATGGCACCCGTGTCCCGCGTTATAGAGGCGACATTTGCATTAAGAATGGCAAGATCGCCGAGATCGGCCGCCTGAATACCAGCGACGCCGAAAAGGTCTTGGATGCGCGTGGGCTGATCGTCGCGCCGGGCGGCATTGATCTGCACACCCACTATGATGCCCAGATTCACTGGGACCCGTATCTGACCATCTCCAGCGGGCATGGGGTCACCTCGGTCACCGTCGGGAACTGTGGCTTTGGCTTTGCCCCTGTCCACCCCAAGGATACCGAGCGAGCTATGCTGTCGTTATCCCGCAACGAGGCTATCCCCATGGAGCCGATGTAGGTCTCAATGGCATGGGACTGGGAAACCTTTCCCCAATACATGGACCGCATCGATGCCTTACCCAAGGGGATCAATATTTCCCACTTCCTCCCCCTCGGACCGGCCGTGGCCTATGCCTTGGGCAGCTTTGCAGAGGCCAAGGAACGCTTGCCAAACGAGAAGGAAACGCAACAGATTGTCCGCCTGATGCATGAGCCATGGATGCTGGTGCGAACGGCTGGTCGGCTCAGCAGCTGGTGCCCGGCGGCTCGTCCGCTGTTCAACGTGACTTTGACGGCACGCCGATGATCACCGACATGCTGCCGGACGATTTCTATATCGCCATGGCCCGGGGGCTTGGTGAGCGGGTGGTGAGGGGTGCATCCAGTTTACCCGGTCGAGTGTCGGCGTCGACGATCCCAAGGCCGGCATGCACAACGACTTTAATTTCAACGCCCGGTTGTCCGAAGAAAGTGGCTGCTCGGTGTTGTTCAACGCTGTGGCGGTGAATGACAAATTCCCGCATGTCTTTCGAGCCCAGCTACGCTGGCTGGCCGAGGCCAACAAAAAGGGCATCCAGATCTTTGGACAGGCCGCGACGGCGCGGGCGCCCAACCGCATCAACTTCGAAGACTGGAACCTGTTTGATGACAGCGAGGCCTGGCGTGAGGCGACCACGGGAACGGTTGAAGAGAAGAGGACCAAGCTGGCCGATCCGCGTATCCGCGCGGCCATGCGCGAAGAGTATGATGCCGGCACAAAGTCCCGTGATTTCTTATTTGGCGAACTCACGGAATTTATCGCCCGCAAGGTCCGCACGCCAGACCTCAAGGAAAAATATGAGGGTTTGTCGGTCGAGCAGATTGCCGAGCAGGAAGGCAAGCACGTCATTGATGCCATGTTGGATCTGACCGTGGCTGACAATCTCAAAACCGAGTGGGCCGGACCTCTACTCAACAATGATGTGGAAAACTACCGCGAGATCATGGCTTCTCCCTACACCCTGCCTGGGGTGTCGGATGGTGGGGCGCACATCAAGTTCATCACTCCAAGCACCTATTCCGCGGATATGATCACCTGGATGGTCCGCGATTCAGAAGTCATGACGCTGGAAGAAGCCCACTATCGCTTGAGCTACCTGACGGCCTGGGCGGCACGCATTAAGGACCGCGGCTGTCTGCGTCCAGGCATGGCGGCCGATGTCATCGTGTATGATCTAGACAACTTGAAGATCTTGCCTTCAGAAGTTGTCCATGATCTGCCAGCCGGTGAGTGGCGGCGCGTGCAGAAGGCGGAAGGCTATCGCTGGACCATGGTCAACGGTGAGGTGACATTCGAAGACGGCGCATGCACCAACGCTACGCCAGGTACGCTGCTGCGGAGTGGTCAGGCGGTCGTATAAGAAACGACTCAGGCCGTTCGCCCTGAGCCTGTCGAAGGGTGAGCGGATTTTACAACACTCTTCGGGGCTGAGAGAGGTTTCCTTCTCAGCCCTTTCTTTTTGTTCAGATTGACAGACCAAGCCTTCGCCTATCTAATCGCGGCTGATGCGAGAGCCAAGTCCTTTGGACGACGCCAACATAGATGGCGGGACAGCAGACCGCGATGAACGTTTCTTCTATGGCTGGCTGATTGTTGGCATCCTGTTTTTTATCTCCATCATCGACGGTGGGTTCACCTATACCTTCTCGACTTTTCTCAAACCCCTCACTCAGGAGTTTGGTTGGTCGCGGGCCGAGACGGCTACCGCCTTCTCTCTGTATCTGCTCGTTGCCGGCCTGGTCCTGCCCTTCTGGGGTTGGCTCATCGATCATGTTGGTGCCCGCTGGGTCTTTCTACTAAGCGCCCTCATCGACGGGGTAGCCCTGCTGTTGCTCAGCACGGTACACAGCCTAACCGGCTTCTATTCCTTATACCTATTTTTGGGCGTGGGATTGGCGGGGATCGGACCCATGCCCGTCGGCAAGGTCGTTACCCGATGGTTTGTGGCCAAGCGCGGCCGCGCAATGGGCATCGCCTTGGTCGGCGCGAGCGGTGGCGGACTTGTGCTCGTACCGCTGTGCGGTTTTTTGATCGCCGAATACAGTTGGCGAGTGGCGTATCAGGTCTTAGCCGCATTATCGCTGGGCGGAATGCTGCCCCTGGTGTGGTTTTTTGTCGTCAATACCCCAGAGGAAAAGGGACTGAGACCTTTAGGGCAGGACAGCCCTGCACAGACAACTGCGCCAATGGCGCCGGAGCAAAAGCAAGAGCCGAGGTCTCAAGATTGGACACTCAGGCAGGCGCTATCCACATCGACCTTTTGGCTGTTGGCGGTCGCATTCGGTCTGGGGCTGATGGCGGCGGGGGCCGTGCACGCTCACCAGGTCGCATTTTTACAGGATGCCGGATATACCCTCGAGCGTGCTGCAACGATTACTGGAATCTCCTTAGGCATGAGTATGGCTGGGCGGTTTGTGGCAGGTTGGGTCAGCGAACACGTTCGCCATCCACACTCTATCCTGGCCGGGTGTCTCTGCCTGCAGGCAGTCGGCATCGGAGCTTTACCCTATCTAGATAGCCTCGGGTTTTGGGCGCTGGCGCTGTTTGTGCCGCTCTTTGGACTTGGCTATGGAGGCATGATCGTGCTGTGGCCTTTGACGGTCGGGCATAATTTTGGTCAGCAGTCTTTTGGGGCGATTGCCGGTGTACTGGGTATGTTGGGACTCAGTCTTGGGGGAGCGTTGGGACCGATCATTGCCGGCGCGATTTACGATAACACTGGCAGTTACGACTGGGCGTTTCTATCTTGCGTTGGTGTGTTTTTCGTAGGCGCAGGTGCCGCGGCGATGGCTCCGGAGCCGCAGGCTGGCTAGGACAAAAACAGTTAACCTCTTTGGGAATCCGATTGGCCTCCTCGCCCGCTGGCGGGCGAGGATTGAGGTGATGGTGGGTAAAATCTCATTCCATTCCCCTCACCCGCGTCCACTACGTGGTCGCCGCCCTCTCCCCAAAGGGGCGAGGGAATTCCTATTCCCAAGGAGGTGCCCTGAAACTGTACTTCTTAGCCAGAGGCCAACGGACCGCGCAGCAGCTGACCAGGCAACGCGCCTGTGTGTTCATTATTACGCAACACAACCTCACCGTTAACGACTGTAGCAAGAAAGCCATCGGCCTTTTGCTTGAGCCGCCGGGCGCCTGCCGGCAGATCATAGGTGAGTTCTGGCAACTGCGGTGCAACGGTCTCAGGATCGAAGATTACTACGTCCGCATTCCACCCTTCACGTAACAGGCCTCGACCAGTCAACCCCCAGTGGGAGGCTGGCACAAAGCTGAGCTGCCGCACCGCATCTTCTAATGTCAGTGCTTGTTTTTCTCGTACCCAATGGCCCAACACATGCCTCTGCAGCGAGGAGTCCATGATCTGCGACACATGCGCACCGGAATCTGAAAAGGTAACCACAGATCGCGGATGCCGCATCATTTCCAGCACATGATCCTGATTTTGGTTAACCAAAGGTTGAAGGAAGAATTGTTTGAGGTTCTTGTCCAGCGCGAGATCGATAAACACCGCGACTTGGTCTTGATTGCGCTCAGCGGCTATCTCGGCAATCGAACGGTACGGCGGGAGGGCAGAATCCATGACAAACAGCCACTTAAAATTAGCCGCACGCGGTTCAGCTCCGATTCCACGATTTTGATCTCGTGGAGAATGATGGGCCGCTTCGATGAGTTTGCTGCGCGTTTCTGGATTACGCAGGGCGGCTGCCTGTTCCGCTAACGGTAGCTTACGGATATCGCGCCAGACCGGCAGTTTGTCAAACGGCGTGGCAGTCTCGAACGATAGCACCACATTCAGCGGACGGCTGTGCACTTGAATAAAGATACGTCCGCCACCTGACGCGGTCTCGTCCGCCAGGGCAAAGAACGGCTGCCACATATTTGGCGCCTGGCGGCTGCTGAACATGCCAAATGTGACCGGTACGCCAGTATCGACCGCTAGTGCTTTCAGCCGACCAAGATATTCGTCAATCCGTTCGGGATCGAACCGGGCGTCTTCGTTCGCGATTTCAAATACGCCGGCATTCAACTCACCCATGACGCCGACCAATTGCCGGACTTCTTCCCACGTGGCCAGACGGCTGGCAACAGGTTGTCCGTCCGGGGTCTGATGGTTATGGGTACGTGAAGTAGTAAAGCCGATCGCACCAGCCTGAATAGCACCGCCGACTTCGTGCTTCATCGCCTCCAAATCTTCCGAACTCGCTTCTTGTGTGAACGCTCGTTCGCCCATCACATAGGTGCGTAGCGCGGAGTGACCGATATAGGCGGCGTAGTTAATGCCTTTGGGAAGTTGGTCAACGGCATCCAAGTACTCAGGATAGGTCGTCCAACTCCACGGAATGCCCGCCTGCATAGCTTCAGGCGCGATATCTTCCGCCCGCTCAAGATTCCGCATCACTAGGAGTTTGTCCTTCTCGGCGCACGGCGCAAGAGAAAAGCCGCAATTTCCCATGACTACGCTGGTGATGCCGTGCCAGCAGGAACAGGTCCCGAGTGGATCCCAAAACACCTGGGCGTCCATATGGGTGTGAACGTCGACAAATCCCGGGGCTACGACATAACCTTCAGCATCGATGACCTCTTGAGCGCTATCGCGGATTCTTCCAATCGCGGCGATTTTGCCCTGGACGATACCCACGTCAGCCTGAAAACGGGGCAGTCCTGAACCGTCAACAACGGTACCGTTTTTAATAATCAGATCGTATTGCATACTCTTTCTATAGACCAAGCCTGAGACACAAGGCAAGCTGTCAAAGGCAATACGAGACTTGCGTCTTTCCCTGTCTCTTCTATAGAACGTGTTCACAGGAGGAATACGAATGAAACTCTCACAAGCACGGATTACGCCGCTGACACAAGACGAATGGACCGACGAACAACGCGAGACGCTGGAGCCCCATTATCGTGAGGGACGCGTATACAATGTGATTGGTACTCTGGCCCGGCATTGGGAGGCGTCAAAGAAATTCCAGGTCTGGGCCTATCACATTATGGGCGACACCTCGACTTTAGTGCCACGCGAGCGTGAGCTATTAATATTGCGTATCGGCTGGTTGTGTCAGGCTGAATATGAGTGGGGCCAGCATGTCTTTTTCGGCAAAGGAGCCGGTCTGACCGACGAAGAGATCGCACGGATCAAAGAGGGCCCAGACGCCGGGGGCTGGGACCCGTTCGATGCCACTCTCTTACGCGCAGCCAACGAGTTGCACGCAGACGCGCTTATCAGCGATGCCACTTGGGCAGCCCTGAGCGAGCGCTATGATACCCGGCAGCTCATGGACGTGGTCTTCACCGTCGGTCAGTACAATATGGTGTCCATGGCTCTCAACACCTTCGGCGTGCAATTAGACAAGGGCGTCAAAGGCTTCTAAAGAGAATCCCCTCCCTGGAGGGGTGGCGCGTAGCGCCGGGGTGGGTTTCCCGGCATCGCCACTTTATCTGCTGTCCTCAAGGTTATCGAAGCAAACTCGGAGAAAACAATGTCCTCACTCCAAGATCAAGCCTGTATCACCGGCGTTGGCGAAACTGCATTTACACGCGGTACGGACAAAACCGAATTCGCCCTCATGCTGGAAGCCTCTATAAACGCTATTGCCGATGCAGGTCTCAGCCCACACGACATAGATGGTGTCATTCCGCCGCCTACGCCCCATGCGACGTCTGAACATTTTGCGGCCAATTTGGGTATTGAAGACTTGCGCTACGCCACCACGGTTCATATGGGCGGCGCCAGTCCAGTCACGGCACTGCAAAGCGCCGCCTTAGCCGTCGCCTGTGGGGTGGCAAACCACGTCTTGAGTCCCTTTGGCTGGAAAGGCTATTCGGGCGCGCGCGTGCGAAGTCTTGGCAGCGACGAGGGAGACAACATCGGCGGAGCGCTGGCGACACTCATGAACACTGTGAATGAGTATTATCTGCCTTTTGGTGCATCGGTTCCGGTGCAGTGGTACGCCTGGATCGCCACGCGACACAAAGAGATTTATAACGTGCCAGACGAGGCTACCGGGGCAATCGCCCTCGCCGCGCGCAAGCACGCCCAGCTGAATGACAAAGCCTATATGCGCGGCCGGCCGCTCACTATGGAAGACTATTTAAATGCGCGTTGGATCGCCAAACCCTTCCGTCTCTTTGATTGCTGTTTGGAAACCGACGGGGCGTGTGCGGTTGTTGTGTCCTGTACCGAACGGGCCACAGATCTGCGCCAGACGCCAGTCTATCTGTCCGGCCTTGCCGAAGGACACCCTTACCCCGCAGATGATATTCCCGCCCGGCCGGATCCCTTTAAAATTGGCCTGAGCTTCGCCACACCCAAAGCCTTGCAAATGGCCGACATCGATCTCAAGGATCTCGACTTCATGCAAGTCTACGACTGCTTCACCTATGTCGTACTGCTGCAACTCGAAGCGCTCGGACTCTGCGCGCGGGGCGAAGTCGCCGATTATGTAAAAAACGGGCGTTTGGAACTCGGAGGTGAGCTGCCCATCAACACGCATGGCGGGCTGCATTCCGAAGCACACGTCTCCGGCATGAATCACATCGTCGAAGCCACCCGCCAGCTGCGCCATGACTGCGGCAAACGTCAGGTCCAAGACGCGCAACTCGGCCTGGTAACCGGCTGGGGTGACTTTGGAGATGGCAGTTTGGCGATTTTGCGGCGGTGATATTAAGCTGCTCGCTGATTTCGGATCATATGAATATCAAGACGGCAGCCAACTGCCTCAGCATATTTCCGTAACGTCGCAATAGAAGGCGAATGTTTGCCACTGCTCAGGGACGATTCGAGACGCGTCACAGCAGGAGGCTTTGCGCCCATGCGCTCAGCGACTTGCGCTTGAGTGAGACCTGCTTCCTGGCGTGCTCCCACCATTTGGCGCAGAAGCTCGAATTCCGGCCCTAACTCATCATAAACAGCTCTCACTTTCGGCCGTTTCAGTGCTATTCGTTTCAATTCATTGTGAGTCACAGATTCACGGCTCTAGGCTGAGATCGGATTGGGAGGGTGGGCGGGGGCTCACCCTCCTCAGTGTGGTCTACGCACCAGGCCCGAAAGCTTCCACCGCGCGCAGATCAGGCAACGACTCATTATCCGTCCGGATCGGTAAAAAGCACACATGGGTCGCACCGGCTTTGCGCTGCGCATCAAAACGATCGCGAATCTTCTCTTCGCTGCCCCAGGCAACAATGGCGTCAACCAGAGCATCACTACAGCCATCCTCGAAATCAGCGTCCGACCAGCCTAGATTTTTCAAATTATTTGTATAGTTGGGTAACCTGGGGACGTAGGTCTTCATATATCGACGTGCTGCGTCACGCGCCTTGGTTGCATCGCTCTCAAGAACCACAGCCTGCGCTACGCAGATCCATGGCTCAGGACCGATCTGCTCACGAACTTTTGCTGTGTGTTCCGGCGGTACGAAATACGTATGTGTGCCCTGAGCCTGTTCTGCAGACAGCGCAAGCATCTTGGGATGCAACGCCGCAAGGACGATGGGGGCGGGCGTCCTGGGTTTAGGTGCCTGATAGAAGATATCCTTGAGCTTGGGCAGGTACTCCTTCATATAACTATACGGCTTGTTATAGTCGTGCCCACGTAGGTTGGACACAATCGGTTTATGACTTACCCCGATGCCGAGCACAAAACGACCGCCTGACAGCTCGGCGACCGTATTCGTCGCAGCTGCCATGGTATACGCGTCACGCGCCCAGATATTGGCAATCCCGGTTGCGATAGACAGACGCTCCGTGTTGCTGAGCAGATACGCGGCATGCGCAAACGGCTCACGTCCGACTGCCTCAGGTATCCACAACGCTTTATAGCCCGCCTTCTCAACCGTCTGGGCAAACTCCGCACTTTCCGGAGCCGGCATTCCATCAAGAAAAAACCATACGCCTACTTTTCCGATATCCATGAAGACCTCCTTACGCAGAAATCAATTATTCATAACGAACCGCACCATATGCCGCGCATTGTCGAACTGTCAATGTTTCGCCGCCGTCTCCCTCGTCAGGACTCGTCAGTATGTGTTATAGCATCGAGCAGGGAGAGATCCGGTAGGAACAAGAAAGGAGGCGCGTATGAAATTCGGCATCCATTATTCTCTTGGTGTTGGCATGAATCCAACCATCGATGATTATGTTCGCGTGGCCACAAAGGCGGAAGAACTCGGCTATAACTCGGCGTGGCTGGGTGACCATATTGTCATCCCGGAAAAAATTGAATCCACCTATCCATATACACCTGACGGCTCGACCAGCTTTCCGCGTCGTCTGCCCTTTCCAGATACCTTTGTCTTATTGGCAGCGCTTGGTGCCCACACCACAACAATCAAGCTGGGCACCAGCGTGATTGTCGTTCCCTACCGTAATCCGCTCCCCGTGGCCAAGGCGGTGGCGACCGTCGATATGGCCACTCATGGTCGCTATCTTTTTGGTGTGGGTGTTGGCTGGATGGCGGAAGAATTTGAAGCATTGGGAGAAAAGTTCTCAGAACGGGGCAGCCGCACCAGAGAGTATTTACAGGTCATGAAAGCCGTCTGGCAGGAGGAAGCCGCCAGCTTTGAAGGCAAGTATTTCTCTTTTCCCGACCTGTATGCCATGCCCCTGCCGATTCAAAAGCCCCACCCGCCTATAATCTTTGGTGGCGAGAGTATGCCTGCCCTTAAACGCGTGGCCGATTTAGGCGATGGCTGGCAGCCCGGCCCGATTCCGATTGAGACGTTGCGAGAGCGGATGGGCCAGCTGAAGGAGCTCATGGCTGAACGTGATCGGGATTTTTCGCAGTTGTCGATCTCTATGCTGGCGATCCAAAAGACCTCCGAGAAAACCCGGGTAAGCTGGCGGAACTGAGCGAACTCGGGGTGCAAGAAATGGTGCTGTTTATGACGGCTCTAGACACGGATAAGACGCTGGCGCAGTTGGAAGAGGTTGCAAACACACTCATGGCGTGAAGACAAGAAAATTGTTTAGAACCACTAACAAAACTCCATCTTATCCTGTCGGCCTGGATACCTGCTTTCGCAGGTATGACACAGAAGGGCTGTCATTCCCGTGGAAACGGGAAGGGAGAGGCTGGGGCGTTGACAAGGGGCTCTAGGTAGTTCTGTTAGGCACTCTTAGCAAGGAGGAGCACTCTCCCATGACCCTGACATTCCGCAAACTGCATCCACACTTCGTCGCAGAGGTCAGTCCGCTAGATCTTCGCCAGGTATATGATTACGAGACGCTGACTCAGATTCGAGCCGGGATGGATGAGTATGCCATCGTTATTTTCCGCGACCAGGCTTTTAGTGACGACGAACACCTCGCCTTTGCCCAGCGACTGGACGGCCAGTTGCACACAAAAACTGGGATCAGCGCCTTCCAGAAAAACCGCTTCGGCAACGAGGCGCTGGCCGATGTCTCCAACCTCGACGCAAATGGGGAAGTACAGAAGTCCGACGACCGCCGACGCATGTACGGACTAGGTAATCGATTGTGGCACACTGATGCGTCATTCCAAGATCCACCCGGACGCTACTCCATGCTCTTTGCAAGAGTCGTCCCTCCTGTTGCAGCAGATACAGAATACGCTGACATGCGAGCGGCGTATGACGCGCTACCTCTGGAGATGAAAGCCCGGATTGAGGGACTGCGCGTCCATCACTCGATTGCGCACTCACGGGAAATACTCGGTTTTGAATTTTCCAAGGATGAGCAAGACATCTTAAAAGGCGCCGTCCATCTCCTCATCCGCACCCTCTCCGGCTCAAATCGCAAGTCACTCTATGTTGCGGCGCATGCATCGAAAATCATCGACTGGCCGGTACCCGAAGGGCGACTCCTGCTGCTCGAATTAATGGAGCATGCTACCCAACCAGAGTTTGTCTACCGTCATTCGTGGCACGTCGGCGACCTCGTCATCTATGACAATCGCGCCACCATGCATCGTGCCCGACCCTTCGAAGACACTAAGCATCGTCGCGAGCTACGGCGTGTGACCACACTGGATATCCCTTACGATATTGAGCAGCCGGCCGTTGCGAGCGGCACCTAAAGAACGAATCGGAAGAAGATAAAATGGAACTTGGTCAGGTCGGTGCCTTTGCTTTCATGGACGCGATGTCAGCCCAGGAAAGTATCGCGTTTTGTCGCAGAATCGAGAAGATGGGCTATAAGGTTGTGTGGTCCCCTGAGGCCTGGGGCCGCGAGCCCTTTGCCCACGGCTCCTATTTGCTGGCCAACACCGACAGCCTGATTTACGCGACCGGGATCGCCAACATCTGGGTCCGCGATCCCGTGACCATGGCGGCATCCGCAAAGACGCTGGCCGAGTTTGCGCCAAATCGGTTCATCCTGGGCATTGGTGTCAGTCACCGCTCTTTGGTTGCAGACTGGCGCGGACACAACTACACCAAGCCGTTTAGCTATCTGAGCGAATACATTACAAAAATGAAAGATGCTCTGTACAAAGCTGTCGCGCCTGAAGCAGAGCCACCCTTGGTTCTTGCAGCGCTGCATCCAAAATCGCTCGGTCTCGCCGCCCGCGAAACGCACGGTACGCATACCTATCTGTGCCTGCCGGATCATACGGAAAACGCGCGGGCGCTCATGGGGCCAGAGGCATGGGTATGCCCCAGTCTGATTGTGATTCTAGAGCGGGACGCGGTCAAAGCTCGTACCCGCGCCCGCGAGCACTTGAGCTTTTATGCCTCCCAGGAGAACTACCAACGGATTCTCCGGGCGCAAGGGTTCGCAGATACAGATTTTGAGAACGGGGGCAGCGATCGGCTCATCGACACCATGGTGGCCTGGGGCAGTGAAGAGCAGATCCAAGACAAGATCGACGCCCAGTTGGCGGCAGGAGCCAGCCACGTCTGCCTCATGCCGCTCCGCTGCGACGATAATAGTTTGCCCGACGAGCGGGCTCTTGAGGCCTTTGCTCCCCGCTGATGAGCGCTCGCCGGGGGTAAGAGCGAGTATTCGGATACGGCCTCCTTGCAGCCGTGTCTGGGTTGTGATTTGAGAACCCTATACTCACCAAAAAGGAGATACACGTATGGCAAACGTTCAGACAGTACTGGGAGACCGTTCAACCGATGACCTAGGGTTTACGCTGATCCACGAGCATTTGACGGTCGGCTTTCCTGGCTACGAGTGGGACAATACGAGCTTTGATCGCAAAAAAGAAATCGCTGGAGCAGTAGAAAAGCTCAAAGAGATTAAATCACTAGGAGTTACATCCTTTGTTGATCCCTGCCCCATGGAATTGGGCCGTGACCCCGAGTTTGCCGCTGAATGTGCCGACAAGTCCGGCCTCAACGTCATAGTAGCCACCGGGCTGTACAACGAAGCGCTCGGCATTCCGCCCCACTTTCGCAGCCTAGCCGCAGACGATATCGCCGAGATCTATGTGCGCGAGATCACCGAGGGGATCGGTAAGACCGGCATTAAAGCCGGCCTCATCAAAACCGCCACGGGTGGAATTCCGGGCATGACCGAGACTGCTACGTCTATTGGGAAACATGAGGAAACCTGTCTGCGGGCAGCGGCCCGGGCCCACAAGGCCACGGGGATGCCTATCCTGTGTCACAACGATGAGCTTGGTCCGTTTGGCCGAGAGACCTTGGACGTGTTTGAGGAGGAAGGCGTTGATTTTAACCGCGTGCTGATCGGCCATGCCTGTGGTGTGGGGGATATGCGCTATTACTTTGACATTTTGGATCGGGGCGCATGGATAGGCTTTGATCGGTTCGGGATCGACATCATTGCCCCGGATAAAATGCGTCTGGCCTCGCTGATAGGCTTACTCGCCGTCGGCTATGACCGGATCATGCTCTCGCACGATGCTGTGCACTGTCTGATGGGACGGCCCAGCCCGGCCTGGGACAAATTCATGGAAGCCTGCCCGAATAATAATTACTCTCATATTCTGAAGAATATCATTCCCACCCTCGGCAAAGCCGGCGTGAGCGAAGGGACCATTCATACCATGATGGTCAAAAATCCGAAGAGCTATTTTGGCGGCTAATTATCATCGTACAAACCGTAAACCGTAGGTCGGGTTAGCGGAGCGTAACCCGACAATCAATGTTACACTCATGCCTGCTCAGCCAACCAGCGATCTCGACAAGGTCCGCGCCTATTTCCAAAACTTCGGCCTCCGCCAGGCACCCGAAGCCGGCTCCCCGGTCTACCACACTCTATGCTTGGGCGTACTTGATGACCCCGACATGCTGCAGCTAGCCGCCGGCTGTCCGCCCTCACAGCTATCGGCAAACATATTGTTTGCGTCCGTACATTACCTACTGCTTGGTGGGATTCAGCATCCTTTGCGTGATTTCTACCCGGACGTCGTTGCATCGGAAAAGACACCACGCACACCAGCCCAAGAGACATATCCCCTCTTTCAAGATTTTGTCCGGACCCATGTCGATACGATCCGAAAGCTGATTGCCACACGTTTAGTCCAAACAAACGTCGTCCGTCGCACGACTTGCCTATTGCCCATCTTCGCCCTCATAGCGAGGGAGGCAGGAAATCTGCCGCTGTCATTAATTGAAATCGGAACAAGCGCGGGATTGAATTTACATTGGGATCGCTACCATCATCGCTATGAGTATCCGTCGGGCCAACACACGGAGTGGGGAGATGAGAACTCGCCCGTTCATCTTTCAACACAAGTCCGGGGAACAGTTCCGCTCCCTCCCCTGCCCGAAGATCTGCGTATCGAGTGGCGTACGGGTATCGACCTTAATCCTATCGACGTGACCGATACGGATGCCATGCGCTGGCTACGCGCGCTCATCTTTCCGGAACATCTACATCGACAGCAAACAATTGAAGCCGCCGCTCGCGTCGCACGGGAACATCCTGTCCCTATCGTCACGGGCGATGCACTGACCCATCTGCCAGCTCTGTTGTCACAGGCCCCAGCCGATTCGTGCTTATGCCTGTACGCGTCAAGGGTGCTTAACCAGTTCACACCCGAAGCGCGTAAAGCTTTGTGGACTCTGCTGACTGAGTTCTCAGCCTCCCGGCCCGTATCCGTCATCATTATGGACGAACTCCCAGAAGGCTGGAGCCAGCTCCTCATCCGGGACTTCAACAAAGGCAGCTATAGCAAACGACATGTTGCCAACGCTCACTCCCACGGGCGCTGGCTGGAGTGGCGGGAGGATGGGTAACGCAGGATCGACCGCTCTTCGCTGCCCGTGAAAAGGTCACCTTGGCCCGGTAGCCTAAGCTCGCCAGGATACGCAACATCAGATCCGTGGAAACGTCTTTCGTATTACGGTTGAGGATAGCGGTAGTCCGCGAACGAGACGTCCGTGCCAGTTTGGCAACCTGCACATGGGTGAGCCCCGCTTTATTTACAGCCTCAAATCTTGTCGTCCAGATCACCCCTGAGCTGAATCTCTACACCATCAACTGAAGAAAGGCCAAGGATATCGGCAAGCTCAGCCGCGTCGTTTGCAACGATTGATTTAGACTTTTTCACCGAGCATTTCCTTAAGCAACGCCTCTCCCTACTCTCCCATTTCGAGCCGGACGGTCATCGGATGTGGGAAATATCGTACGTACAGATCTGACCAATACTTCTCCGCCATGGCTGCGGCGACTGCCTCGGCCATCTCGGGAGCTCGAATGACCAGTACCTGATCGGATCTCTGTCCTGCGATCTTGATAGAGACGTGAGGTTGCTTGGTATTCCTCTCGATGCGCTCGGCGCCGCGGGTCCCCAGCCGTAGGTAGCACTGGCCGTCTAGCACCACCAGCCAGAATGCGGACCAATGCTCTTCCCCCTCGGAATCAATGGTCAGCACTTCCAGCGTTGACTCATGGCTATACCGCTCCCAGCCCTGTCCCGCGGCTGCCGCCACACCGCCACTCAACCCAAAGAGAATCAGCAGAAAACTGCTCCAAAGCCATAGCTGATGATGAGTACAGAGTCGCATATTACCTCCCTCTCTGGGCATACCGTAGCAGGCAGCGGGGGAATATCAAACGAAACGTTGATCTCAATGCTGGGTAAGATGAAAGCCAATCTCTTGGCCACAGCGACGCGAGATGGTATGGCGGAAGAAAAGGGAGGACACAAGGAGAACACGATGAGTACATCGCAGAATTATTCAGCCGTGAAGACCGCAACGAGTTCGTATACAGAAGCTGACCCGCAACTCTATGCGTTTCTCGATTGGATGGCGCAACAAGATGCGGACTATTTCAAGGCATTCAGGGCGTACACGGAGCAAGGCACCAAAGAAGGACAGGCCCTCCCAGTCAAATACCGCGAGATGATTATGACCGGCATTCTGGCATTCTCCGGACGCAAGGAAGGAGCTGTAGCCCATCTCAAACGGGCATTAGAGCATGGCGCCACAAAGCGTGAATTGTTCGAAGCCGGACAATCTGCGGCGATTCCTGGCGGAGGCGTTACGTTTGGTTTTTGGATGCAAATCCTCACCCAGCTCGATAGCGAAGGCGCTTTCAAGATCGGATAAGAAAGGCAGCCGGTATGGATTTCAAATTCAGCTCACAAGATGAGGCCTTTCGGCAGGAATTTAGAAGTTGGCTCGAAAAGAACATCCCCCACGACTGGCGGGACGACGAAGAATTACACGATCCTGACACCACGGAGGAGTTCGAGCGCCGTCGTGCCTGGCATCGCCAGCTATACGACAATGGCTGGATGTGTATCCACTGGCCCCAGGAGTTTGGTGGCCGCGGCGCGAGCCTGATACAGCAAGTTATTTACAATCAGGAACTCGACCGCGCCAAAGCACCGCCGACGGTCAATTTTCAGGGCATCGCGCGGGTGGGTCCAACCCTCATGCAATGGGGCACCCCGGAGCAGAAGCAGCGCTATATCCCCAAGATTCCACCGGCTGAGGAAATCTGGTGCCAGGGCCTGTCGGAGCCAGACCACGGCTCCGACCTCGCCGCAGTCCAGACACGCGCCGTCGACCAGGGCGACCACTTCCTCGTCAATGGCGCCAAGGTCTGGACCTCAAACGCCCACCGGGCTGACTTCAGCACGCTGCTGTGTCGGACCGACCCTGATGTGCCTAAGCATAAAGGACTCAGTTATCTCCTGGTCGATATGAAGAGCCCGGGCATCACCGTGCGGCCGCTGGTGCAGATGACCGGGGAGAGTGGCTTCAACCAAGTATTTTTTGACGACGTCCAGGTCCCGATGGCCAATCTCGTTGGCCGGAAAAACGAGGGCTGGAGGGTCGCCATGACCAACATGATGTTCGAGCGGACGATACACGGCGGACGCACCGACATGATGGTCGAGGTCAGACAGCTGGCCGAATTAGCAAAAAAAGTGGACCGTGGCGGCCGCCCAGCTTGGGAGGATAGCTATGTGCGGCAAAGTCTGGCCGGCTTTGCGTGCGAGGCTGCGGCCCTCAAGTACACCAGTTTTCGTCAGCTCACCAGCCAGCTCAAAGGACTCCCACCTGGGCCGGAAGGGTCCATCATGAAACTGGGCACGAGTGGTCTGAACCTGCGTATGCAGGAGTTTGCCATGGAGCTGTTGGGGCCTTATAGCCAGTTCGAATATCAGGCCAGTGGCGCCATTGACCGCGGCAAATGGTCACACCGAATGCTGGCGGCACGGCGCAGTACGATCGCGGCCGGCACCAACGAAATTCAGCATAATATCATCGGCGAACGGGTGCTCAGGCTGCCTAAAGGCTGAACATGCACTCCAAGGTGATGGCACAGGTGATGACAAACGACTCCCTGAACGGATATTAACAAGGGCAACCAAAATCGGAGGGAATAGACTATGCGCGACGGATTCAAAATTGTTGATACGGACTCGCACATGATGGAACCCGATTGGTTATGGGAGCGTCACATGGAGGACGCCTACAAGTCAGAGGCTCCGAGGATGGGTGACGCGCCGGGGTCGGGACGCCGCACCTTTCTCGTCGAGGGTGAGTCGTTTACGCGTGAAAAGGGCAAATACCCCATGGCCGCCAAAGCATTTCTCAAGGCTGCGTATAAGGCCATGGACCGCTTTGACCGAGCCAAAGGCACTGGCTTTAATGCCAAGAGTCGTATCCAGGATATGGACGAGCAAGGCGTGGACGTCCAAATTCTCTATCCGACCTTCACCGGTCAGATGCTGGGCCGCGAGTTCCGTGACACCAAGCTGCTGGCCGCCTGCTGTCGCGCCTATAACAACTGGGCGGCTGACTATACGGCCGAGGCGCCCGAGCGGTTGCGTTGGGCGGCCGCCCTGCCCATGCAGGAACCAGAAGAAGCCATCAAAGAAGCGCAGCGCGCGTCTGAGAAAGGCTGTGTCAGCTATTATATGCGTCCGAACCCAGTCGGCGGCCGCACGTTGTGGCACGAAGACTATCACCCGCTGTGGGCCGAGATTGAGAAGATCGGTAAACCCATCTCAACCCACGACTCGGCGTCTTCGTCTGTGCCGTCGTTTGGCGACCGTATGGATACGCATACCAGCGGCCATATTCTGTCACATCCGTTTGAAGCCATGGCCGCCATGGCAGGCCTGATCTGGTTTGGCATTTTCGAGAAGTTCCCTCAGTTCAAAGTCATTCACGTCGAGGGAGACGGCGGCTGGACCCCGTACTGGCTGCAACGTATGGAGCAGCATTGGGACTTCAGCGGGAACGCTGAGCACGAATACCTCACCCGGCGGCCGACCGAATACTTTCGTAGCAATATATGTGTGGCCTTCCGTGGTGACGAACCGACCATGAAGGCGGCAGTCGAATTGGTCGGCGACGATAATTTCACCTGGGATTCCGACTATCCGCATCCGGACGGCACTTTTCCGTGGGGAGTGAAAGCCATGCTCGACCAGCCTATTCCGGAAGAGTCTAAGCGAAAGCTGTTTTGGGATAATGGCGCCCGCGTCTTCAATTTAGCATAGTGGCGATTGATCAGGGGAATAGAGAAATGGATTTTACTGGCAAAGTTGGATTAGTGACTGGAGCCGCCTCTGGCATTGGACGCGCGACCGCAATTGGGTTCGCCCAGCGTGGTGGCGCGGTCGGAGTTGCTGATTTTAATGAGGCGAATGCAAACAAGGTTGTGTCTGAAATCACTGCGGCAGGCGGAAAAGCTATTGCCATCATCGCCGATGTCACCAAGCAAGCTGATCTCGACATGATGCTGGCACGGATTACGGACGAGTTTGGCCGACTCGATTTTCTGCATAACAACGCCTTTGGTCTGGCCAGTCCGCAGGGAACTAACGAAGTGGCCGCACGCGTAGCCGACCTAGCTGACGACATCTGGGATCATATGATTGGTCTAGGTTTATCTTCTGTCTTTCGCGCTATGAAAAAGGCCATCCCGGTCATGCGTCAAAACGGCGGTGGCGCAATTGTGAACACCGCGTCGATCTCTGGCCTGCGAGCCGACTACGGTATTGCCGCGTATAACGCAGCCAAGGCCGGCGTGATCAATCTCACCCGTGTTGTTGCTATAGAATACGCGCGCCACGGCATCCGGGCCAATTGCATTTGTCCCGGTGCAATAGACACACCGCTGATTGCGCCCGCGTTGGAGCAGCCGGGATTTGCGGAGAAATTCGATCAGGTCATCCCGATGGGCCGGCTGGGGAAGCCGGAAGAAATGGCAAATGTCATCCTGTTCCTGGCCTCTAACTTGGCTTCGTTTGTGACGGGCGCTGCGTTTGTTGCCGACGGTGGTCAAACCGCTAAGACGGGCAGTCCTTCGTTTATGCCGGAGTGACGGAGTGTGGTGTCGGATTACGCTACGCTAATCCGACCTACGCTACTACTACAATACGATGCCAACCAAAAAGGAGGACCATATGGCAGACAAGAGTACTGAAGCCCAAATGCAAGAATTGCGGGACATGATTGATCGGGAAGCGATTCGCAATCTGCCCCTGCAGTATTGCCACTGCGTGTGGCAACAAGACTTGGACGGATACGTCAACCTCTTTACCGAAGACGGCTCGTTCTCGATCGACGATCCCAACCTGCCGGGCGCGCAGGGACGAGAGGGATTGCGCAAGATGATCAGTAGTGGGTTGGACCAAATGAAGCCGCGGCCATTCATCCATAACCATGTGATCGAGCTGCTTGGGCCAGATCAGGCCAAGGGGACGTGTTATGTGGAGGTCCACATGAAACGAGAGGGCAAAAAGTGGGAAATGAGAGGTTGGTATAACGACGAGTACGCCAAAGTCGATGGGGAGTGGAAGTTCAAGTCACGCCGGATCACGACCGACTCTTCTGGTCCGGAGAATGAGGGCTAGCGGTACAGGAACGAGCCAGGGAGGATGCATGGCGCGACCGTTTGATCCGATTTTAGTCGAAGTCATCAGAAACCAAATTGCGGCGATCACCGAGGAGATGGCGCTGACCGTGTATCGGACCGGTCGCTCGGGCATGTGTAAAGTCGGCGATTTCGCCACGGCGGTGTGCGATCGTCACGGTCGCCTCGTCGGAGAGGGAGGCTCTCCGTATCAGATGTGTGTCTTTATCGACACCATGGAGAATGTTCTGGCCAAGCACGGGGATACACTTCAGCCTGGCGATATCATCATTGCCAATGACCCCTACTGCGGTATTTCCCATATGCCGGATATCACCTTGATCGCGCCGGCCTTTTGGAACGGACAGCTCGCCGGCTTTTTGATTTCGTACTCGCACCATACCGATGTCGGCGGTCGCTTTGCGGGGGGTATTTCCAGCCTGTGCCAATCCAGCTTTGAGGAAGGCATCCGCATTTCGATGCTGAAGCTATATGACGCGGGGAAACGCAATGACACCCTAATTGAGCTGATCGTGTCGAATGTACGTACACCTGAAGAATGGGAGGGAGACGTTGACGCAAAGGTGGCCAGTTGCTGGAAAGGCCAGAAGCAGCTTGCCAAGCTGATCGATAAATATGGTCTGGAGCAATTCAATGCGACCTGCGCCTACCTGGTCGAGTCCGCCGAACGCGCCACCAGAAAAGCCATTCAACAAATTCCTTCGGGTGAGTATCGGGAAGAGCTGCTATTCGAGGATGAAAATGAGGTGACGGACGGTCCAGTCCTGCTGGACGTGGTGATCCGGATCGAAGACGACCACGCCACCATTGATTTGTCGTCCACTCCCCCGCAGGTCAACGCGTCCATTAACGCACCATTGGTATCGACCAAAGCCATGACGCGCTCGCCGTTCAAGTCGATCGTGCCCAGCGACGTGATTACGAATAGCGGCTTCGCACGGGCGATTGACGTTATAGTACCGTCCGGGACATTACTGAATCCGCGTTATCCGGCGGCGGTGGGCGGGCGCGCTTCGCTCATGATGGCGCTCAGCAATATGGTGTATCGAGCCATCGCCAAGGCCCTGCCAGGAAAGCTCGGCGGGGTGGGCGAGGGTGCCGACATGCTGCACTTCAACTCTCACACTGAGGGTAAATATCAGTCTTTTATGGACGTATTCTTTGGCGGTTGGGGCGGACGCCCACACGTGGATGGCATCGACGGTGCATCACCGCTGATCATGGGCGGGGGTTATGGTTCGATGCCGGCGGAACTGTTGGAACATGAGTATCCGGTCACGATTGAGGGGTTTGGCTTTGTGCCCGACACCGAAGGCGCGGGCCAATATCGCGGATCCGTGTCCGTGTATCGGGAGTGGCGTTTTCGACAGCCGGCTGAGGTCCTGCTGCGCACGGTGGGCCTGCGCGGTGCGAAAGGTTTAGCCGGAGGTGGACAGGGCGGAGACGCGGTGAACATCCACTGGTCAGGCGAGAAAAAGACCGTACTGCCCCCGCAAGCCCACGTGCACCTCCACGTCCAGCCAGGCGATCGGATCTACCATAAAGTCCATGGCTCTGGTGGCTATGGTGTAGCCTACGAGCGGGACACCGAATTGGTCGTATTCGATGTTACCGAGGGGAAGATCTCAGTGGACCGGGCACGCGAGGTCTACGGCGTCGTCATCGATCCGGAGACCTTGACCCTCGACCACGAAGGCACGCTCGCTCTGAGGCAGGGGCAGGATTTGGCTGCTGTGGCGGATTGAAGTAGACAACAAGAGTTTCGCACAATTTCACGCTGTTCGTGATTATCCTCACCATCACCCGGACATAAATGATCCTGTTACCCAATGCCTCTCTCTCCCGCTCTTCTTCCCGTAGGGTGCAGCCTCAGCACCATTCTGCTTGGTGCGAAGGGCGCACCCTACCGGACACGACTGGCCCCTGGTCATGCTCTGAAGACACGAGCTAGGAGTTTTGCAACAGTGTCACTTTATCTCGCGCAGGTGGGTCTAGACGCGCTTCGGGGGAATATCACTGATAGGCATGGTCGAGGATACATACCTGACCGGCCAGTGAAGCAAACAACAATCAAACACAAAGGCGCACACACATGCGGGTTGGATTTGATATTGGCGGAACGTTTACCGACGTGATCGTACTGAGGGACGACGGGCAGATAGAAACTGCCAAAGTGCTATCCCTGCTTGACCGGATTGGAGAAGACATCGTTGCCCATATTCGTCAATCCGACACTGTCGGAGACACAATCGGACACATCGATAATTTTGTACACGGCACGACTATCGCCTCGAATGCCGTCATCGAGGGGACAACCGCGCCGACTGGGTATATTACTACTCGCGGCTTCCGCGACGATCTGGAAATGCGGGGAGAAAGGCGCCCCAATCTCCAAGACCCGAACTGGGTCAGAACTCCGCCACTCGTTCCGCGTCGGCTGCGTCTGGAATTGAGCGAACGCATCCTGGGGGACGGAACCATCGAACGGCCGATTGATGTTGAGGAAACACGCCAGGTCATTCGCACCCTCGCAGCGCAGCATATTGAGACGATTGCCGTGTGTCTGATTAATTCCTATCTGAATCCGGCCCATGAGCAGGAAGTCGGTCAACTGATACAGTCCGAGCTGGGCTCCAAAGCCATCGTGTGCCTATCCTCTGATATTTATCCACAGATTCGTGAGTACGAACGCGCCAGCACCACGGTGATCAACGCATCCTTGATTCCAGTGGTCAATCGCTATCTGGATCAACTCGAGCACCATCTGTCAGCCTACAGCGCCAGACTGCTCGTGATGCAGTCCAACGGCGGCATCATGTCGTCGGAAGTCGCCCGACAAAGGCCGGCTTTCATGATTGAATCAGGACCCGCCGCTGGCGTGTTGGCCGCGGCACGCCTGGGCAAGGAGACGGGCTTAGACAAGGTCCTGTCGTTCGACATGGGTGGCACCACAGCCAAAGCGTGTCTTATTGAAGACGGACTGCCGGCCGAAAAAGCGGCGGGCGAAATCGGCGGCGGTGGCAACGTGAGCACTCACCAGTTCTATAAAGGTGGACATGCGTTGCGTGTTCCCTCGCTCGACATCGTAGAGGTCGGTGCTGGCGGTGGGAGTATTGCCTGGATAGACGACGGCGGCGCCCTGCGGGTCGGACCGTACAGTGCCGGCGCCGAGCCCGGACCAGCCTGCTATGCGCGCGGCGGCAGCAAACCCACAGTGACCGATGCCAACGTAGTGAATGGCTATATTAATCCCCACAGCATCGCTAAAGCGACGATGCGTATCGACCGCCAAGCTGCCTGGGAGGCAATCAAGACTCAGATTGCCGACCCACTCGGGCTGGATACGCATGCGGCAGCGCACGGTATTACCCAGATTGCCAATTCGGCCATGATGCGTGCCTTGCGGGCGGTGTCCACCGAGCGCGGACGCGATCCGCGCGACTACACGCTGGTGTCCTTTGGTGGCGCGGGACCCATTCATGCGGCTGCCCTGGCCGACGACATGGAGATTGCCAAGGTGCTGGTTCCAGTGTTTCCAGGCCTGTTCAGCGCCTTGGGGCTGTTACTCGCCGATTACCGTCATGACTACATCCGCAGCATCGTGACTCCGCTGACCGAGATCAATCCGGGCACTATTCTAGAGCAGTATGAACACATGCAGGCTGTCGCTCGGGAGACTATGCGCGGAGAAGGGATTCCGGATGAAGGCGTACGCTTCGAGCACTACGTGGATCTCAAATACGACTACCAGCTCCAGGAGTTAACAATCCCTTTCCCCTCCAGCACTGACACGGGAGACCTGCTGGAACAACTGGCGACGCGTTACCGTGAGGCCCACCAACAGGCATTTGGCTATAATACGAACGACCCGATTGAACTCGTCAGTCTCCGGCTCAGGGCCTTGGCCACAGTCGGGGATATGCGTTTTGCAGACCTGGGCGCTCGGGCTGCGGCCTCGTCCGATCCGAGCACCCAAAGCGAGCCAAGAGACGCCTTCTTCGGTCCACGTCACGGTCTGTTGAAGACGACGGTGTGTCGCAGGGCCGATATTTCCGATATTCAGAACGGCCCGCTCATTATTGAGGAGCCTGATACCACGGTTGTGGTCCCACCGGGCTGGGCTATCGGTCGGGATGCATATGGAAGCCTGGTTTTGACGAAGTCCGATTAAAGAGAAACCCTAATAAGGAGTCGTACCATGACCACAACCGAAGGAGGCTATCCGACGACATCAGACCGGAGTCGAGGTTGGCTGCGCTATCTGCACCGAAAAGCAACGACTCCCGACAACTGGGACAAAAACGGCCACCCGCACGCCCACTGGGACGGCATCACCGGCGAACCGATGCTCTCATGGCAGCGGTTCGATTTGATTGAATCCAGCTATGCCATGGCCCTGATGGCTGATACGACTCCGGCCTGGCGAGAGGTGTATAGCACCATTCTGGATGAACTCGCCTGTCGCTACACTGGGTATTGGGCGGCTAAGGATTGGCTAGACCAGATCGGCCCCGATCCACGTCGAAAGAATTACCCTCAAGGCTGGTCAAAGTTACTGCCTGCGCATCTGCAAGGGGAGTACGATGTGCCCGGTTGGACGGCCAATGGCGTAGAGCCCTGGGGTCTGCAGATGGACCCGATAGGTGCAGACGGAAACCTGTTCTTCAAGGGCTGGTTCCTCGTCATCTTGGGTTTGTATCGTTATGTCTCCGGTGACGACAAGTGGAATCAGCCCTTTGACATGGTGCGTGATGGCGACAACACATTCACCTGGTCGCACACCGAAATTGCCAAACACCTCACGACACAATGGTCAGGGCGGCGTGAAGGCTGTCATTGAGAGAATACCAAAGTCTGGCCCACCTGAATGGGCGCAGCAGGCCTCGGTCTGAGGCTACACGACATACTCTACGCAAGCGATATGCACCGCGTCTTCCACACCTGGTGGACACACGCCGGAGCAGAATATGTGCCGTTTCATGACGGGCGGCCCAACAAAACGCTGACCCTGTATTACGATCCACTCATAGACTACCACCACCGGGTGGGTCTGGGCGGCAGCCTCAGTATGACGTTTCAACTCGTGCCGCAGACACGCGACGAGGCGCGGCTGCTGTTTGAAGCTACGGCAGAAAAGATGGGCTGGACAGGTCCTGATCCCGTACGGGAGATTACCAGAGATTTTACGAGCCTGGCCCATACGCCGCAGGGAACACTCCTCGGTCTCGGTCTGGCTCGGGAATTTGGTAACGATAGCGTGTATGCAAAACTAAAAGATCACGCCGAGACGCACTACGAGCCAACCTGGAACTCCGCTGCGGGCGAGTTTACCTGGGGCTTTGGGCTGAACGAGCCGCATCCACGTGGCCAGTTCAACGCTGCGATGATGACGGCCGAGGCCGGGAGCGAAGGCGCCTGGTGGCGGGTATTCAATGAGCCCAACCTACACAAATTTAGCCAGCCGACGGTCCACGGTGTTGATTTCCCGAACGTGTGTCTGTCTCAGGCCTGGTACGACAGTGATCGCCGCTGTCTCGTTGTTTCAACCGATACCGGAGTTCCCGGTGCCAGCAGCCAGCCCACGTCGTTCCGCGTGAGCAACCTCGATGTTCAACACTGCAGAGTGACAATTGATGGGCAGGAGTCAGACGACTGGCGCATAGTGGACGGCGAGCTGGATATCACGACTACAGTCGGCGCGCATACGTTCTTGATTACGCACTAGTGGAGCTAGGTTCTACAGACAAAACTCGGCCAGCACGCGCAGCGCTTCAATCTGGTTCGTCCCAACAATCATGGTTGTGACGGGCGAGGCGTGCCATCTCGTCAGCTGCTCGCCAATCCGTTCCTTGGGGCCAACGAGTGCGACGGCATCAACGAGCTCGTCGGGCACTGCCGCCTGGGCTTCGGCTTTGCGACCCGAGAGATACAGCTCCTGTAACATGGTCGCTAGATCCTCATAACCGAAGTTGCGCACATAGCTGTTGTAGAAATTTTTACTGCGCGCGCCCATGCCACCGATATACAAGGCCAGGCTGGCCTTCACCGGGGCCCGGCATTGGTCGAGGTCATCGCCCATCACACACGTGACATACGGTGCAAGGTCAAAATTTTCGAGGTTTTTGCCGCCACCAGCCTGTACGAATCCGGCCTCAAGATGTGGTCTATAATAGTGATCGCACCAGTCCGGACTCATCCACACTGGCAGCAACCCATCCGCGATTTCGGCCGCCAGCGCGATTCCCTTGGGACCTATCGAGGCGGTGTATATCTTCATGTCGGGCCGGCCATGCAAGATGCTCTTGAGCGGCTTCCCCAACCCACTCGCGTCTGGGCCGTTATACGGAATCTGGTATTCCTGGCCGTCGAACTGCAGCCGCTCTTTACGGGCAAGAATCTTACGCAGAATTGCGATGTACTCGCGGTAGCGCTGAAGCGGCTTACCATAGGGCACGCCGTGCCAGCCCTCTATCACCTGTGGATTCGACGGCCCCAGACCAATGATAAAACGCCCGTTGCTCAGCCCATCGAGCGTCATCGCGCTCATAGCCGCCATCGCCGGCGTGCGCGCCTGCATCTGCAGGATACCCGCTCCGAGCTTGATGCGAGACGTCCGGGCTCCGACGAAAGCGAGAAAAGAGATCACATCCGAGCCCCACGCCTCGCCCGTCCAGACCGAATCGAAGCCCAGCCGTTCCGCTTCGAGGATGATATCCAGTGTTTGCTGCATCTTTGGTCCTGAGTATCCGGTGACTAATCCGAGTCGCATAGCAACGCCTCCTGTGTGTTTGGACTATAGCGCTGGCACGGCGAATATACAAAGACGGGAGAAGTGCAGAAGAAAGCGGGGGCTTTTGGGCCACGGGGGGGTTGTCGATGACTACCATGGACGGCAAACTTGGGCGGAGAGCTGATGAGGCGCCGAAGAAACATAATTCAATGGATTATTGGTGTTCTAGTGTTGCTGATAGCTGGCAGCACTGTAACCCTCATGAGTTGCGCCTCATTTGGCGCCAAAGTGTCCGGACAACGCTTGGAACAGGTGCAAGCGTCCATCCATTCTCAGGAGGGCAAATTTGCTAACGCCAGCCCCCTGAGTTCGGTTGAATGGGGAGAACTGTGGAATTTTTTAGGAGAGCGGCTCTTTGGCGATCAAATACGACATCCACCGTCAGCCATTCCTGTCGTTGCCATTCAACCAGACTCTTTCACTACTCCACCGCCGCCGGGGTTACGCACCATGTGGATTGGACATTCGAGCGTCCTTATCGAACTGGATGGCGTTCGCTTTCTTGTCGATCCGGTATTCTCAGACTATGCCTCCCCTTTTCAGTGGGCTGGTCCTAAGCGCTTTCAGCCGCCACCAATTCGCCTTGACGATGTACCGCCAATTGAGGCGGTACTCATTTCGCACGATCATTATGGTCACTTAGATATGCACACCGTCCAGCATCTGGCGGCAAAGGGAACCCATTTTTTTGTGCCCTTGGGCATTGGAGCCCACCTAGAAGAGTGGAACGTCCCGCCAAACCAGATCACCGACTTAGACTGGTGGGAATCGAAACAATTGGGCAGCGTCACGTTCGTGTGCACGCCGGCCCAGCACTACTCAGGGCGTGGGCTGTTTGATCGGATGGAAACGCTCTGGGCTTCATGGTCGGTCATTGGGCCTGAGCACCGCGTGTTCTATAGTGGCGACACAGGATTTTCTGATCACTTTCAGAAAATTGGCGAGCGCTTTGGTCCCTTTGACTTAAGTGTGATCAAAATCGGTGCCTATGGTCCGATGGCTTTCTGGCACGATATTCATCTTGATCCTGAACAGGCTATTCAGGCCCATCTTGCGATCCAAGGCAGTCGCCTCTTGCCCGTGCACTGGGCAACCTTCAATCTAGGATTGCATGCTTGGGACGAGCCGATTCAACGCGCGGTCGAAACGGCCAAGGAACACAACGTCGATTTGCTCACGCCGCGTATCGGCGAGGTGGTAACCGCCGGACAACCGTTTCGTTCTTTTTCTTGGTGGGAGGATGTGGAGTAAGCTGCCCCGCTGGCCTATAGCGAACACTCACACTCGTATGTCTTCGACCGTGCTACGGCGCAGCTCTCGGTGCTTGGCAAGATCATAGCGACGTCCATGATGCTGGACAGCACGGTGTCCCAAATCACCAGGTCACCTGGAAGAGGATACGGGGCATAGGCGACTCATAGACGCTGGTCATAGGCGGAGGGGGTTCACCCTCGGCCGCGAGCATACCCACCAGAGCTGAAGCGTGGGATACGAAGCCGTGGTAGTTGTCCCAGCAGTGCTGCTCAGCCTGCCACTTCCAGTTGCCTTTGACGATCCAACGGGAAAAAGACACAACCTCGGTGCCGACCTGACTGAGATCAAAAAAAATCCAGATAGTCGGCCGCGTCCCCCAGATAGTCGGCGAGCGGCTCAGCATACTCGTCCCAGTTGCCAAATATCAGACCCCGGTACGACTCAACTCGAGGAACCCGGATTAGGCCCCAGTTCTGTTTATTCAGCTGGTTATGGTACGCCTCTTTTTCACGCGGAACGCTCGCCAGATTCCCCGCTGAGTCATACATCCAGCCATGGTACGGGCAGCGCCAAGAGCGCTTCGCGACTCAGCCTCCTAGCCGCGCGGCTGCGAGTCTTGCTGAATCTAAAATCTTTAAGTTGGCTCATGGACTCCCTCCCTACACCATTCTGTCGACTTTTACACTCCTGCGTCGATGGCTTGTCGAGAGTTTGAGTTGACCAACACCCCGACACCTATGCTAGGAGTGAGCTACCACAGAACACAAGGAGTATATTATGGCCTCGCGTCATCGCGGCTTCTCAACAGCGAAGTCGGTTATCTGTTGTAGCTGTCCCCAGCAGTGCGGAGTCCAGGTACATGTTGAAGACGGACGAGTTACGCAGATCACGGGAGATAAAGACCATCCCGTTAGTCAGGATTTTCTGTGTATCAAAGGGAGACGAGCGGCTGAGCTACATGATCAGAGCGAACGGGTGCATTGGCCCCTCAAGCGCACTGGCAGACGTGGCGAGGGACACTGGGTGCAGGTAGGCTGGGATGAAGCCTTGGATGATATTGCCGCAAAACTGAAAGCGCTGAAAGGAGAATACGGCGCTGAAAGTGTAGCCTGTACATTTGGGACCTTTCATAGCGCTGACTGGGGTCTCGGGGAACGATTCCTCAATCTCTTTGGGAGTCCCAATAGTGTTGGCCAAGATAAGATCTGTAGTGGCCCCACAACCGTGGCCGACGCGCTCACCTACGGATGGAGCGTCACAGGTTTCGCAGCTCCGACCCCAGGGATCACGCGATGCGTCGTGCTGTGGGGGATGCGCCCGAGCGCCTCGCTCCCGTTATTGTGGAAGCGAATTGTTCAGGCCCAGCGCCAGGGCGCAACGCTGATTGTCATCGATCCGCACTATACGACTGAAGCCAAGCGAGCTGACTTGTGGCTCCAGATTCGACCAGGGGCGGACGGAGCCCTGGCACTGGGTTGGCTGCATATTCTGATTGAAGCTGGTCTGTATGACCGCGCGTTTGTGGAACAATACACACGGGGGTTTGCCGACTTGCAAAAGCAGGTAGCGGAGTATCCTCCACGCAAGGTTGCGGAGCTGACCTGGATTCCAGAAGAAACCGTAATCAAAGCGGCGCGGCTGTTTGCGACACACAAGCCCGCCATTATCAGCAGTGGTAATGGGGTCTGCCAGCACGGCGAAACAAACCTCCAGAGCGCCCGGGCCATATCGTGCCTGGTGGCTATCAGTGGGAACCTGGGTCAAGCAGGCGGGCACCATTTCGCTGGTCCGCCACGAGAAGTGCTGGCTAATGGCGACGTGACATTAGTGGATAGACTGCCGGAAGGACAGTGGCGCAAGCGACTGGGCAGAGAACGGTTCCGGCTACTAGGTGCTGGCTATCCGCTGCTCGATGCAGCAATGGCCAGCGCCTGGTATGGAAAGCATCATCTCTTGAGCTGGGCGGTCTCGGCCCATGAGCCAAGCCTGTGGCGGGCTATCTCAACAGGGGATCCGTATCCCATCAAGGCGTTGTTCGTTCAACACCATAACCCGCTCGGCGGCAGCGCGAATGCCAAGCGGGTATCGGAAGCGCTCCACAGCTCCAATCTTGAGCTTTTGGTTGTGCACGACCTGTTTCTGTCTCCGACCGCACAGTTGGCCGACTATGTTCTGCCTGCCTGTCACTGGTTGGAAAAACCGTTCTTCTCAACAGGGCTCGGCTATATCGGGGCTGCTGGGGATTATGCCATCGCCAACACCAATGCCCTCCCGCCTGCGTATGGCCACCAGAGTGATTACGCACTGTGGAGAGATCTTGGCTGGCGGCTGGGACAAGAGGCCGATTGGCCGGAAACGCTTGAGGAATTCTGGGATGCGTGTCTGCGTCCCGCAGGGCTCACCTTCCATACGTTAGCCGAACAACGCGGTCCGTGGATGTCCTCTGTGCCGCGAAACACAAAAGACGCGAGTCAGGCTTCGGGAGGAGAGATCCAACGCTTTGGCACGCCGTCAGGCAAGGTCGAGCTGTGGTCAGAAATCCTTGATAGGCTCGATTATGCTGCCTTACCCTCGTACGCTGAAGCGGACATTTTCTCGCGCTGGTCTACAGACTACCCCTTTATCCTAACAACGGGTGGACGCGTGATCGAAGGATTTCACCAAAACAGTCAACAGATGCCCTGGTTTCGTAAGAAATACCCCCATCCGGTGGTACAGTTACACCCAGACGCGGGGGCTCAGCTCGAAGTCGAAAATGGAGACTGGGTTACGATCGAAACTCCCATTGGCAGTGTGCGGCACGTCGCGCAGCTCAATAAACATCTGCATCTGCAAGTCGTGCAGGCGGATCGCTGGTGGTATCCTGAGCGTTCTGGGCAAGCCCCGGATTTGTACGGTCTGTTGGAGACAAATATTAATGTATGTACCGATGATGATCCTGCCTATTGTGATCCTGCGCTAGGTAGTTGGCCGCTCCGTGGACTCCCGTGCCGCCTCGTCAAATCACCTAATGATTGATTCCTTAGTCCTCAGCGTTTACCATTCGTAGACATTTCTTCTGATAGAGCCCTGTCTGCGCGAATAACCATTTCGCAAAGGAGTGAAGTAATGGCTACCGCTAGTCAAATCGATTCCATCCAGATGCCGCAGACCGATGCGTCTTTCGATCCGATCACCTTCAGCGTGATCCGCAATCGCTTCGAAGCGATCGGGCAGGAGATGACGCTCGCCATGGAGCAGACGGCGTGGACCTCAGTGATTGCCCTGGCCCGTGACTACTCGTGCATGATCTACGACGCCCACTCCAGCGGGCCGCGTCAGGTCACGATGGCCGATTGCTTGCCCATCCACTGCAACAGCATCCGGACGCTGCTGATGGAAGTCGTCGCCGCGTTCAAAGACGATATCCACGACGGCGACCTCTATATGTCGAACGATCCCTACCGGGGCAACACCCACATCCCGGACCTCGTGACGGCCCAGCCGGTCTTTGTCGACGGCAAGCACGTGTTCTGGACGGTGGCGCGAGGGCACCAGCTCGATACCGGCGCCATCGAGGCTTCGAGCATCGTTCCTGCTGCGAAGACGATCTTCCAAGAGGGCATCGTGATCCCGCCGACCAAGCTCGTCGATCGTGGCGTCGAACGCCACGACATCGTCGAACTGTATCTCTCCAACGTGCGTTATCGCGACGCGCTACACGGCGATCTTCGCGCCCAGCTCGGCGCCTGCGGCGTAGCCCGCAGGCGCCTCATCGAGCTCTGCGAGCAATACGGCCGCGACGAGGTGATGCGCTATAGCGACGGTCTCATGGACTACGCCGATCAGCGCGCGTCGGAGGAATTCCGTAAGATTCCCGATGGCGTGTACGAAGGACTGACCTGGACGGATACGGACGGTAATGGCGCGACGGACATCCCCATCCGGGCGAAGATTACCAAGAACGGAGCGGATATCCACGTGCACTACAGTGGCGGGCCACCGTCGACGGGTTCCTTCAACGCCACCTATGCGGTGATGATGGCGACCTCGACGATTCCCTTCCTGTACTACATCGATTCGGACATTCCGCATAACCACGGCGTGCTCCAGCACATCAGCGCCGAAGCCGACGACAATACGATCTGCCTGGCCAAGTGGCCGGCTGCCGTCGGTGGGGCGACCCAGAATCCCGCCGATCCCATGCACGACGTGATCAACATCGCGATGGCGGAAGCCATTCCGGATCGCGTGCCCGCCGGCGGTGCGCATACGTCGCACATCCCGAACTTCAACGGCGTCGATTCCCGAACCGGAGCCGAGTGGGGCTGCATGCTCTTCAACAGCGGCGGTGGCTCGGGCGCCGCAAAGGACGCCGATGGTTGGCCGGTCCAGTGCACCATCGCGGGTATGCGCGGGCTCACCTCGGCCTCAGTCGAGCAACTCGAGCTTCTGTATCCCATTCGCGTCGAGCAGAACGAGATCGAGACCGACGCCATGGGTCATGGGAAGTGGATCGGCGGCCCCGGACTGCGCACCTGCTATCGCCCGATCGCGGGAGACATGGAGTGCGTCGGCTTTGGCGAGGGCCTGAAGAATCCTCCGCATGGAGTAAACGGTGGGACCATGAGCCCGGGCGGAGGTATCTACATCGAGCACGCCGACGGAAAGCGCACGTTCACGTCGTCAGCGGGCCAGCTATTGATCCGCGAAGGCGAGACGTGGAATGGCGTCTCGGCCGGCGGAGGCGGCTGGGGGAATCCGCTCGACCGCGATCCGGAGCTCGTGCGCCGCAGCCTACACGACGAATGGATCAGCCCAGAGACCGCCTGTGAGGTGTTTGGCGTCGTGGTACACGATGATCTCGAACGTACCCTCGACGTCGAGGCGACGGAAATCCTGCGGGCGAAACTGCGCCAGAAGGAACGTCCGTTCATCGAGCCCACCCAGCCCGCGGCCGGCAAATGGACAGACCGGAACATGCGGCCCGGTGACCGCTACCTCGAAGCA
>CAXXHG010000034.1:0-11921 GCA_963666315.2 Binatia bacterium | reverse complement strand
TGGTCTGCGGAGGATGGTACTGCTAAATCCTCTTCCCTTCAAGGTTTCTTTCTCTCCACCGCCCGCATTTATTCCACGCATTCAAGAACGTCCCCCAGTTTCCTCACGTCTCACGTTTGACTTGCGAATACATATAAATCGGTATCTACTATGGGCCGGAAGAGCGGCGCACGCAAATCGGTTCTCCGTAAGAGAGCGTAAGGGAGGTGCCCCAATGAGCCTTTCACCTATGGAAAACTCTCGCGTCGATTTCAACTGGCCGACAGCCGGTATGACCTCAGTCCCGTATCAAGTCTTTTGTGATCCTGCGGTGTATAGCCTCGAACAGGAACGCATCTTCAGAGGTCCAACCTGGAGTTATGTCGGGCTCGAAGCTGAGGTTGCCAGCCCTGGTGACTTTAAGGCCACATTTGTTGGCGACACGCCGATTGTGGTGTCGCGTGACAAAGAAGGCGTTCTGCATGCCTTTGTCAATCGTTGCGCGCATCGGGGAGCAATGGTCTGCCGCGAGTCTCGTGGTAATAAGGCGAGCCATACCTGCATTTACCATCAGTGGAGTTATAGCCAGAAAGGCGACCTGATTGGGGTTCCGTTCCGTAAGGGGATTAATCAACAGGGCGGCTACCCAGCCGACTTTGATCCTGCGCACCATTCACTCCAGAAACTCCAGGTCGATACGTACAAAGGTCTTATCTTCGCGTCGTTCTCTTCTGAGGTTGAGCCACTCTTCGACTATCTTGGCCCGGCCATGCGTCCGTGGCTCGACCGGGTTTTCAATCGGCCCGTGCAAGTCTTGGGCTATACCCGGCAATTCACCCATGCCAACTGGAAACTCTATTCAGAGAATGTGAAAGATCCCTATCATGCCAGTCTGCTCCATCTCTTCCTCACCACTTTTGGCCTGTATCGTTCCTCCCAAGGCGGTGGCATCACCATGGATGAGACTGGCCGACACAGCATAGTGCGCGCCTACAGAAAGACGGAGCAAGAAGAGACTGCTGCGTATACAGGCAAGAATATGCATAGCTATCAAAAAGACTATGCCCTGGCTGATCCCTCTCTCCTCACCTCGCGTCAAGAATTTGATATCGACTTAAATGTCCAAATCCAGACGATCTTCCCGTGCTTGGTTGTCCAGCAGATTCAAAACACCCTGGCCACTCGACAGATTTTGCCCAAGGGACCGGATCGGTTTGAGCTCGTGTTTACCTTCTTTGGCTTTGAAGATGATGAGGAGGAGATGCGCCGCATCCGTATCAAACAGGCCGATTTAGCCGGGCCAGCCGGCTATGTCTCCATGGAAGACGGCTATGCAACAGAGCTGGTACAGCAAGCGATTGTCGGAGAAAAGGACGAATGCTCAATGCTCGAATTGGGTGGGACTGGTACAGAGGACCAGGAAAACCTCATAACTGAGACGGCTCTGCGTGGCTATTGGAATTACTACCACGACGTGATGGGTTTTTCATAAAACGTCGCCCACGTTGTTCCAGTTGATCTTGGCAATGAAGCCATTATTGGCCTCTCCGTCACAACTCGCACGGGTATCCGTTCGGGGAATGTCTATCGACATGGCAAGGGGCGGGCCTGACTGGTATCGTAAAGACCGGGAAAAGGAGAGACGGGCTCATGCAAAACGAGCAAGAGGAAGTCATCGTCACCGTCGCCCCTGGCGAGGAAATGCGGCAAGTGTTTGTCCGTTTGGCACAGAGACCCGACAGAAATCCCGTCATCGGGAATCTATGCAAAATACAAGAGACTGGGAATTGGGAATTTTCTAATCCAGAGATCGGATTCGATCTCGTACCAATGGGAATGGAAGAGCCACGAGCAATGGCTGATTTTTTCACGGAGCAAGCCGATCGTCAGCCCGATATCCACGCCCGCCTTATTGCTATCATTAAGGCTCACCCTATCTGATAGGTGCGGTCGGGGAGTGTAAAACCACGCTGAATATGCCATCTGTGTCTTGGCATTCATTGATGATATCGACGGTAGTCATCTCTGTCTCTCCTCGTTCCCTCCCCCTCCAAAGCGTATCAGCGTATCGAATCTGTACCGCCGAGCGCTGAATTAGTCTTGCACCAATGAGTTGACAATGCCAGCTCAAACACTACCGTCGCATCGCGACCCACTATGATCGGCAAACGGGCATTCTCCTAATTAGGGTAATAATAGACTTGACTAACCATGCTCCTCTCACGCTTACGAGGCGGCCACGAAGCAGGTAGGGACAGAGGTCTTATTCCCAGTTTGGTTCTCTCCACCTCCCGAACCAGCGGCACTCCCGCCCTCTTTCTTGTTCAAGCAGCTCCCGGCTCTTCTCTATCAACTGCTCGTATACTGGTGTCATCTCACCCCGGATAGCACTTATCTGCGTGAGAAGTGCATCTAGCTCGCTGATATTCTGCTCCTGTATGCGCTGCTTTTGTTGGATACGCTCAATCTCCATCTCCTGCCTCTGGATCTCAATACGGAGCAACTCAGCCCGGACTTCACGAGCAGTCAGCGGCGAGTAGCCACCTGCATAAGCCAGACGGATACGCTCAGCCTCCAGATCCAGCTCCCTCTGTTTGTGCTGAACATCCCCACGCAGCTTCTCAAGCTGGTCTTCTCGGTCTGATTGTTTCTGCTCCCGGTCTGCCTGTAACACCTTGACCTGATCACTTAGGTCAATCTGCTCCTTTCTCAGCCCCCAGACCTCCACGAACAGGGGATGCTGTCCACTGAGATCACCGACATAAACGCGTTCCCGCTGGTTCTTTGGCAGCCTGCCAATGTAGACTGCGAGAACATCTGTAGGCTCGATTTCCGCCAGCATCTCCGTGAACATGTTGCAGGCTTCCTGATCTGGGGCTACCGATATAATGGCCCAACAGAGGAGGAGAGCCACGACCAAACCGCCTAAGACAAAAGCAGGGTGGCTTGCCTGCTTCATTCTGTCCTCCTGTGCGTTGCTCAGGATCTCTCCCTATCCTGACTGTTATCGCCTTATCGACAGCGTCCCTTATGGCGAACGGTGCCGCAATGCAGAAAAAGCAAAAAAATAGAAAGGGGGTACTATGGGCTGAAACCGTACCACTCCGTTGCCCAAACTGTACCAGTTGGCTTTAAGGTGTACCGGCATCTAAGGGGTACAATCGCTTTGCGTGACAGGCTGGATCATGGCATGGTCCGGTGCATGGATGAAACACGCCCACTCCCAAGGGAGTACCAGTACACGGAAGGCAAGGATGCGGCAAGGCGCTTTGAGGGGTTAGTCAAGTATATTATTACCCTAATAGGACAGGACCCAAGGGTCTCTCAACTTGGCGGTATCGTTCAATAACCTGACAGAATCTTAAAAGTCCATAGGCAGTCGTAAATGGTCGCGATAAATCCGGTCGCGGTGCTCCAATAATTGGGGAGACAGCGCCTCAGCCACCACGGAGTCGGTGTTCACAAACGAGGCCCGGAAGGCTGCGTCCATCGGACACAGATCGAGCGGCAGGGGTGCGACGAGTACGGCAAATGTGGACCAATAAATGTCCAAGGCGGACAGTGTGTTCCCGATCAGATACTGGCGGCCTTGGGCCTGCTGCTCGGCTAAGCGCGCACTCAAGGTTCGCAGGATCTGGGTGACGCGCTGGGGGACGGCTTCGGCGGTGGCCGGGCTATAGCCGTACTTGCCGCCCAAGTAGGACGCCGCCGCTTTGCCTTGCTCGCCCACCTCCGGGTTAGACAAGATACCATGGACGATCATGATACGGCGGGACCAGCCAAAGCCAGCCTCACCACACAACTCGTTACACAGCCCGAACATGAGAATGCGATCGGTCTCATCGTCCGGCACGAGCGAGGGCTGCGGGGCAAGCCGCTCAACCAAATAGAGTTGTTCATTCCAGGTGGTGCGCGGCCGTTCCTCATTCCAGACGGCTACGGGCGCGCTGCTCTGACGGGTCCAGTCCTGCAAAGCGGCATCGTGCCCGGGCGCTTTGCCGACCAGCACGTACGGCAGGTTCTTGATGTAACACATACCTTTGAGCCCCTCGGCCCACGGGTTGGGGCGGCCCGGAGGGGCAACAATCCGTAATCCGTCCAGGGTTTTGGCCTGCTCGATGTCGATGTAGTCTGCCATGTGGTCTTCCTCCTCGGTGTTCACGCCGTCAGCCGAACCCCCTCAAGCGGGCTGGCATAACCTGGCAAGAAGTAACAACGGGCCTGGCAGTAGGGTAAGACAGACCGCCGGCCTGCCTCACTTTACGCCAGGAGGGCCACAGCAGAGGAACAAACGACGCAATCTGTTCCATAATACTGAGCCCCCTACGCCGGCTCTACAGCGAATCTGCAAATCCTTTGATATCGCGGATGGTGGCAGCGTATACGTCCGGGATCGCTTTGGGGAAAAGGACGTCGGCGGCGTGGCAGGTCCCGTTGACGGTCCGGCTGTATACTGGCGTCCCCGCTGCCATGAGCATCTGATAATAGATGAGCCCCTCGTCCCGCAGGGGGTCTAATTCGTTGACCGAGATGACGTGCGGGGGCAACCCCTGCAGGTCTTCGCCTGTGGCCCAGTATGGCCAGCACAGCGGATTTTTCGCGTTCTTGCCCTCAGGGTCATAGACGCCTGCCAGCACCTCCATCTGGTGGCAGTTGATCAAGTAGTTGTCGTTCTCGTAGAGAGAGCGAAGCTCCTGGCTCGGCCGTGCCCACCCGCCATAAATGTACGGGCACAAGGCGTAGACGCCGGCAATCTGTTCAAGGCGTCCGTCCTGCTTGGCCTGCAAACACGTGGCCAGAGCGAGATTCCCTCCGCCAGACTCACCGGACACAATGATCTTCGAGACCCCCAGGCTGGCCTTGTGGTCAAACGTCCATTGCAGTCCGCTCGTGCAGTCGTTGAGGCCGGCCGGAAACGGATGGTTGCCAAGCTTGCCCGCGCCATTACGGAATTCCACCCCAACGACGATCATGCCGAGGGCCGCGAGTTCGTCGCGCCAGCGTCGATACGATGGATCATCGGCTGTCAGGATAACCATGCCGCCGCCGTGCATATGATACACACAGGGCAGCGGGCCAGACGCATTCTGAGGCGTATGAATGTACAGATTGATGTCGTTACCGTCCACGCCTTTGATGACCTCGGTCCGCCGCTCAACATTCGGAATCGCCGGCAGGTCAGCGCACAGGGCGGCAAACACCGTTGCCATGCCAGCCTCGCTTGCCGCACAGAAGTCGAGCTGCTCCGGCAAGGGCGAGTCCGCGTTGACCGGCACGGGCGGCAGGGCCACGTCGAGCTTAAAGGGCGCACAGGCGGCAACCAAGCGGGGATCAGTGCGCGGATCGGTCTTCAAGACTTGGTCAGGATTGCCGAGACGACCTGGTAAGAGAGGCTGATCGTTCTGGTGTGATATGGCTGTTGTCATGGTATTCCTCCTTCGTTTTTACTCTGCCCAATAGCTTGCCAGAACCCCACAGTGTTTGTAAGGCTTCAGTCCAACACATTCTTCGGGATGCACACCCTTGCTCAGGCGTCGTACAGTTGGGCATTGCGCTGTGCCGCAGCTTTCAGTTCGTCGTCGCTGTAGTCGAATCGGGGCTTGCCAGCCGGGACGCACAGCCCGCGCTGTACGGCCTCGCGGGCTTCGATGCGCGCGAGCCAGGCTGTCAGGTGCGTAAGGTCCGAGACATCGACGTTGGCCCAACGATACGCGCGCGCCCAAGGAAATGTGGCAATATCGACCATCGAATAATCGCCGCAGAGATACGTATTGTCGCGGAGCGCGTCATTCAAGACGCCAAGCAGACGTTTCGATTCTTCGACGTAGCGTTCGATCGCATATTCGTCGACAATGCCCTTTGGTGCCGCGATGCGCTGAAAAAACATCGCCTGCCCGAGCATCGGACCGACCGCGCTCATCTGGAACATGAGCCACTGCATGGCCTGGTGGCGCAGCCTGGGATCTGTCGGCCAGAGCTTGCCGCTCCGCTCGGCGAGGTAGAGCAAAATCGCTCCCGATTCTGCAAGTACGAATTCCTCATTGTCATGGTCGACTATGACTGGAATGCGCCCATTCGGATTCAGTGTGAGAAACTCCGCCGTCTTCTGCTCATTTTTGTCGAAATGGAGATACACGGTGTCGTAATCAATGCCAAGCTCTTCAAGGGCGATGGAGATTTTCCACCCGTTCGCAGTCGGGGCGGTATACAAGGTGATTGCGCTCATGGGTCTGGTCCTCAAGATTTATCCAGAGTCGCGGAGCGAGCGGATTTACTCGCTCCGGCGAGCATGGTTCCAAAAAATGACGAGAGAAACAACCGGCTGAGTCGTCATCGTATTGTCAAGGTATCGCTCTCCTGGTGCTGGTACAGATACATCACTATTCGGCGTATTTTTTCTACTTGTACCAATCGGGGGGCAAAATATACCAAAGGCACAGGGAAAGTGTACCAGTCGGGAGAGGTGTACTACCTGGGTGGGCAGTTAGGATTTGCGATATCTTTCCGTTAAATCCTTTCCTGTTTTTTTCTGATCGTCTTGCTGGGGCGATAGTTGCTGTTTTCTCTCTTGCAGCATTCCAGGCAAGGTAAAAAGATACCGAAACACCATGTCCGTAAACGCTTCTAACCGCTCCGCATCTTCTCTCTGGTATGGCTGATCTTCATGTGCCGCTTGATTGCCCTCAATCCGTATCTCGTGTGCCCACTCTGCTAAGTCAGGGGTCAGAGCATTATGTTCTGCTGCCTTTTGAATGCGCTCGAACAGTGTGCCGGAAAGATCGGGGAACTTGTCTTTCAAGGCTGCTTCCAGCGCACTACGAAACATGGTTCCAGCAGCGTCCCAATTTCCTGACATATTGTCACGGCCCTGTTTGAAAAACCGTGCCGCACTGTCAGGGGTGTGTGGCGGTGCATCGAGAGAAGGCGGAGCGGGAACGATGCTATCAGGTAAGCCGCCTTGCCTTATATGTCGGCCTAAATCGGAGTCTTCTTTCAGTGTACTAAATCCTGCAATAATGCCTCGATTGCAGTAGGCGCATTGCGCAAATAGGTCGGAATTCAGTCTAATGAACCCGTTATAGAATATTTCCCCTAAGTGGATTCCATCCCTGACCGTGAACGCGACTTTCTTGGTGCCACAATGGGGGCAGTCTGCTGGAAATATCTTGCCTTGAATTTTTTCCACGAATCCCTCCTAGTAGTAGTGAAAAAAGTCCCGCCCTCAGCTCCTACAAAAACGAGGATCATCCTTACTCCTCTCTTCCACAGCTCTCAGTTATGAGTAGGACAATCTATTCAAAACGAATAAGATGTCAATGCGAGGAGGACGCGATGGCACAGCAGCCCTCAAGACAGCAGATTGGGCGAGCCAGGGAATTGTTCGTGGCGGCGGAACTGAACCGACGGGGCGCCTTGGCCACCTTAGCCAATGTCGCAAGGACAGACCCCGTGAAGACGCTCTGGCTCCTCAGCCTGCTCTGCTTTGCCCTGAGCGGCTGCACCACCGTGTTGCAGGGATTTACAAAAGGATTTACGTCCCGGCCGATCTATTATCCTGTGCCGGTCAGGCTGGCACCGGTCTCCTCGTATCCTCCTGTCTATCCTGTCTATTATGGCCCTTAGCGCAGTGGCGCAGTTTCACCCCAACACTGGCGCAGTCGTCAGCCAAATTGCGAAGAGCACTACCGTTCTTGGGCTTTACGAGCCAGGCGCGCGTACCCGTCACGGGTCTGCGGCAGGCGGCGGTCTAAAATCCGCGAAGCGATGACTGTGCGCAGGATCTGGGCAGTACCGCCCCCGATAGTGAACATTCGAGCGTCACGCACCATGCGTTCAACCGGCGTGTTGCGCGAATAGCCTTTGGCGCCAAACACCTGTAAGGCGTCATTTGTGACCTTAATTGCCATTTCCGATGCGAACAGCTTTGCTTGCGCAGCCGCATTCGGGTCCGGGAACGGGCTCTTGTGGGGGCCGCGCGAACGGGCCGCGCTGTGGATCATGAGCCGCGCCGCTTCGATCTGCGTCGACATATCGGCCAGCATCCACTGCAGGCCCTGAAACTCGGCAATCGGCCGACCAAACTGTTCTCGGTCTAAAGCGTATTGTTTTGCCCCTTCATAGGCTCCGGTTGCAAGCCCTAAAGCAACCGTGCCCGCGCCAACCCGTTGGGTGTTGTAGGCGTTCATTAATTCAGCAAAGCCACGCTTGAATCCGCCGGGCGGTGTTAATACTTGGTCGGCGGGCAGTTCGAGATCTTCGAAATACACTTCGGCTTCAGGAATACCTCGTAAGCCCATCGTGGGTTCACGTTGACCGATGCGCAACCCACGCTCTTGGTCGCGAACGGCAATAAATCCACCGATACCTTGCTCTGTCCCTTGTCCGTCAAACACGCGGGCGAAGATCAGATGGAGTTTGGAAACACCGCCCCCGGTAATCCAATGCTTCATGCCGTTCAGCACATACGTATCGCCGCGTTTATCAGCCCGCGTAGTCATCTCTGATGCCGCACTGCCGGCGTGAGGCTCGGTAATACAGATGGCGGGCTTATCCCCAGCCAAGACAAGAGCAGCCGCCCGCTCTTTTTGCGCCGGCGTGCCGTAGTGCATGATGGCTGAAAGAGCCCCCATATTCGCTTCGACCACAATACGTCCGGTCACCCCGCAAACCTTTGCCATCTCTTCGATGACGAGCACCACGTCGAGATAGCTCAGTCCAGCCCCACCAAACTCCGGCGGGATTGTCATGCCAAAGAATCCAGCCTCTTTTAACGCCCGGACATTATCCCAGGGGTATTGTTCGCTTTGGTCAACCTCCGCAGCGCGCGGGGCGATCACGTCCCGTGCCAATTCGTATGCCCGCGCCCGTAACGCAAGCTGCGACTCAGTCAGCATGTAATGCATTGCCGAAACCCTCCCTAAGAGTGCAAGCGCGCAGCTCTTTGCCGCGCGTGTTCCGCACGCGAGTCGTCGCCGCACGCCTGTAACACTGTTGCGTACTTTTGCCAGCTTCCAAGACTGTTCGGTCTCAACAACGCCCGCTGCGCCAGAAGCGCCCGTGCCTGCTCATAGCGTTCGGCCCGAATGGCTGCCTCGATGAGAATCTGCGTAAAGATATCGCGCTGCGCATGCGATCCTCCGATCCCAAACCAGCGATCGCGCAGCGGCCACAATACATCGACCGCCCGAGCATACTCCTCGTTTTCAAACGCCAGCACTCCTTCACCCATCGGCACCACCACATCCGCCATCAGCGAAGCAGCATAATTGTCCGGTGTATTGGCAAATGATTCGAGTGCATTGATATACGCCTGCGCGGTCTCCTTGTCGTCCGCAGAGGCCAGCGCCATCAAGCTATGCAGATCGGTAAAAGCCAGCACATGGTCATCGACCCGCTTCCTCGCATATTCCGCCAAGGGCTCCCAGCGATCACCAACATCAACCCCCAGCAATTCCAGGCGCTTGAGCATCGAAGCACCGTTTTGAACATCCAGGAAGAATTCCGTGTTAGAGGTCAGTATCCTATTGTCATAGATGTCCAACGTAAAATCATAGTCACCCCTCTCAAGCGCGAATAAGGCCAAGTGCCACCAATTATGGCCTTGAAACGGGTTTCGATCAGCCCACTGATCGACCGGCCGATCGATGAATGCAATCCCTTCGTCCAGGCGTCCCTGCATCTCCATCACGTGCGCGACTGAGTGGATCGCCCACAGGTCATCCGGATTCAGGTCAATTGACTGGCGACCAAAGGCTTCTGCTTGCGCATAATCGCCGCATTCTTCAAGCCCAAAGGCCAACATGCCGAGGACGAAGCTGTAACCGGGGATGGACTCATCCCACAAGTCGAACACGCCGGCGACAGTATTGCGAATGACATAACTCCGACCAGTCCAGAAAGTCGAATGGTGGTGCATTTTGAGAGCCAGCAAGTCGTAAGGATAGTCGGCCAGTATGGCCTCCCACGCAGCACAAGCCCGTTCGAGATTGCCGCTTGCTAACCCTTCCAATGCGTCACAATGCAGACGTTCGCGGTGGGCGTCAGCCGCAAGATGTTCGCGGGCGAGTGACGCATTGGCCAGCATTTTCGGGCGGACCGCGACCGGCTCGAGCATGGACATAATGTAACCTCAGACAACCTGTGCCATTGGAAAATCCGGGTCGAGTTCGAGGACACGCTTCAGATTTTTTGGCGCGGCGAGACGATAATTCCAGAGGTCGGTTAGCACCTTGTCATACTCGGCAAGAGCCTCAGCATTCGTCACCGTGATATCAAGACCGCGAACGTCGGTTGGCATGATATTCCTCCTTCGTGTTACGGCAGCCACATTACCTCAGTCAAACAGACCAGCTCAACCGCTCGTGACACCAATGCTTTTCCGGCCCTGTGCGTGAAATGTCCGTCTTCCGAGAAAAGACAAAATGGGCAGCGAATGGAACGCATGGTCGATAGCATTTACCTGCTCACTTGAACTGTCGCGAATATGTCAAGGGAGGAAGTAATTCTCTTGACGTCGCAACCTCACGTCAATAGGTTATCTCTATGGATCAAAAATCCTCAAAAAGAGCCTTGACTGTCTCGGCAACACGCCGGATTTCGCTTGAGCCCAAGAGTTGTCCCCAGTGTGGAAAATCGTTTATGGGCACAGCAGTCAAAAAATACTGCACCTCAACCTGCGCGAAAAAGGCAGCGTACTGGCGTAACCCGGAAGCCTACCGAGCGAGTCGCCGTAAAAACTATCGGACGAAACGGGCCTCGGGACGTGCGCCTCAATCCCTATCGACCTCGACAGCCCGAAGCCGTGAACTCGCCTGGCGACAGACTCATGGCGAGGAACTTCGCCAATTGGCGGGGCAATGGGTTGTTCTCGACGGAGAAACCATTGTGAGCTACGGACCTGATGCCGTTCAAGTCGTCGAAGAGGCCCGGACCCAGGGAATCACCGTTCCGTATATCTTCTTTGTTGACGACACCCCCAACGACAGTATCCATATGGGTTTGTAGTCCATGCCGACCATCGACTACGCCTATGAAATTCCCTATACGGTCGATCCTCGCAATAACCGTTCATTCCCAAGACTGCTCGTCCGTCTTACAAACCTGGCGGAGCCGAGTCGGGCCATCGATACTGATGTTTTTTTAGACTCCGGGGCCGAGATTTCTCTCTTTGATCCACAGTACGCGGTCATACTAGGTCTCGATCTCACCAGCGCACCAGCCCGGCAATGGGGATCGTCGGTACGGGGCCTGGCGCTCGAAGGGAAACTCCACCGCATCAGCATAGCGCACGATCTCGTCGGGGAATTCGATCTGGAAGTTGGTTTTGCGGAACGCTCAATAAGCCGGAATCTTTTAGGTCGTGATTTCTTTAACTGCGTACAAATAGGCTTCCGCGAGCGACATCTGACGCTCTACCTCACCCCGAGCCCATGACCACGCTGACAATCTCAGGTGCAAGCGACCGAGTAGATTTCAGGGCGCTTGCCCTTCATTTTTCTGAGCAAAGTTTGCTGAAGGAATCCGTCGGGATGAATTGAGCAATATTGTCTCTAAAGGCTATACTGCCCGCTTAATGTTTGAGCGAAGAGCCGAGAGTCAAGCGAGAGTCAAGAAGGAGGACGAACAGAATGAGTCTAACCGTAACCCAAACGGAATCGAGCGGAATACCGACTGCCGACGAGTTGGGCTTCGATCCCGGCGCCCTGCGCGAGAAGTATGCGGCTGAGCGCACAAAACGTCTGCGTGCCGACGCGAACAATCAATACCGAGAAATCAGCGGACAGTTCGCGCATTATAACGAAGACCATTATGTCGAGCCGGGCTATACTCGCCCGGCGCTGCACGAAGAACTCGATGCGGTGATTGTTGGCGGCGGTTTTGGCGGTCAGTTGGCGGCAGTGCGGCTGCAAGAGGCCGGCATCACCAACTTTCGTATCATCGAG
>CAXXHG010000033.1:0-55437 GCA_963666315.2 Binatia bacterium | reverse complement strand
TTCGATGCTGACCTGGACGGTCGTCTGGACCTACTCCAAACCAATGGACATCTTGAGGAGGACATCAATGTCGTTCAGCCGAGCCAACACTACCCCCAGTCGGCACAATTATTCTGGAATGCCGGCCCCGAGAGTGCGGTAGCCTTTGTGCCGCTGGAAACAGACCGCACAGCTGACCTCGCCCGGCCCATTGTTGGGCGCGGGGCTGCGTACGCCGATATTGACGGGGACGGCGACCTGGATATCATTCTGACCCAGATCGGCGCTCGGCCGCTGCTGTTTCGCAACGACCTAGCCCTCGGTCATCACTGGCTACGGACGAAGCTGGTGGGCCGTGGCGACAATCGCCTCGCGATTGTCGCCTGGATTGAGCTGACCGCAGGGGGTATCACACAGCGCCGCCACGTGATGCCGACGCGCAGCTCTCTGTCCCAGGTCGAGCTGCCGGTCACCTTCGGACTCGGTCACACTGACCGGATTGATAGTCTCAAGGTCGAATGGCCCAATGGCACCCGGCAAGAACTGTCGAACGTACCGGCGATAGCTTATTCATTATTAACCAGCCCGAAGACGGAGACGGCTAGGAAGTGGGGGTTTTGGCAAGAAACCGCGTTGTGGTCGTGCCAGGAGGAGCGCCTCCATACGCACGTAAATTACAGTTGATGAGGCGCTCAAACGTCTCCTCGAGATCAATGACCGCAACGTTCTCCATGGAGATGCCAACTCGACCACGGCCTACAGTATGGGGGGAGGACGTCATGGGGAAAAATGCTCACCCATAGCTGGCCGAATAAGAGGGGTGCTTCACGGGCACTAAAATCGCCTGTCGATTTGCCTCACCCACGCATAAGCGGGGGACTGACCCTCTCGACCGGTTTATCCAAAAGGTCAGGGAGTACTGGTCCATCCCGTGACTAGAGGTTAAAGTTCCCACCCGGCGCTTTCGCAATTATGGGTTACATCAACTTTCTCCATCGGATTCGTCAAAAAATCCATTACGAATGGAGACAAGCTTTATGGAATATAAACAGGCGCCTGAGAAAAACGGTAACCGTTTCTGTCCAGCAAGGAATATTTTCTCTGTCTTTGGCAGCCGAGGACCCTATCGGCAGGTCCTTGTATGTGAATGGAGAATTTGAACAGGATCTGATGTCGCATGTACTGACCTTCTTGAGAGAGACGGGGAGGATTCCTGAAAAAGGGAAAGGTACTCTGCTGGATATTGGTGCGAATACAGGCATCACTTCAATTAGCCTGCTGAACAGGGGGGAGGTGCAGCAAGCGACTGCTATTGAGCTGGAACCGAGCAATCTTCAGCTGCTTAGTCGCAATTTAGAGCAGAATCGACTCACTGATCGGGTCACCTGCTTGCCCTATGCGGCTTCGGATACTGAAACGAGCGTTGCATTTGAACTGAGTCCAGAAAACTTCGGCGATCATAGAGTGCGTACCCTCGGTGACGATAGAAACGCTGATGAATTATACGGCGAGTCCAACCAGCAGGTCATATACACCCAGGCTGATAGTGTGGACAATTCTCCTCAAACGTATTTCCCCAAATTTTCAAGACGATATCACGTTGGTAGGGGTGGACGTACAAGGCTATGAGGGCTACGTCTTCCGCCGCGCTCAGGAACTCCTCTCTCGTGGTATACCAGTCGTCTCTGAAATTTGGCCGTATGGAATCCGCCGAGCAGGTCTGACTCAAGACAAATTTATTTCGATTATCAGCACTCTTTGGCCCAGCTATTGGGTCCTGCGTAGAGGGAAGTTTGTCAGATACCCCATCGAAGTTTGTCAGATACCCCATCGAAGTCTTTGACACACTCTTTGCGGCGCTTGGGTATGGCGGCGGTTTCGAGAATGTAATATTCGCAAAGTAGCAGAGGTTGATCAATCGACGTATATCCCGCTTTACAAAAAGTTGGCGTGCCGCCAGTCTTCCGGGGGGGAGTAAGCCGTAACTATGCGCTGGCAGTCCATAACAAAAATATTGGTCGTGAGCTCTGCACTAGGAGCAGAAATCGCGCACGCTCTCTTGGCGACAAACACGCCCCTCCTGGGGCTCGGATTTAGTAGTGGCGCCTTTATCTGTACGCTGTTCATCGCGCGGCGTTTTCCCCTCCATGCCATGGCAGCAGTCATGCTGGGACTCTATATTCTCCGCGGGGTGTATTTTCTACTCTTTCATCACTTGGCGTTTTTCCACTCTCTGCCAGTGAGCGCCTGCCTATTGGCTATCTTTCTGGCACGCCCCAGTCTCAGGCAGTGGCAGCTGCCGCAACAGTGGCAGCTGCCACTTGTTTTCTGGGCTGTCCTTGTTGCTCTTTCGTGGCCCATCATTTTCATGCGTGAGCTAGACTTTACTTTCGCTTTACCGCCTAGTGCACCGCTTTTGACAGGCGCCACTGCATCTAACTTCAGTGCAATCCCACCTCATATCGCTGCATTGTGGATTGCACATGCTGCGCTGAGGCACAGTATCGGCATCCTCTTGCTCGACTGGCTCTTCTGCACTTTTCAGACAAAACATAGGACAGACTTCATGCAGTGGGTACTGCTGCCACTCGCCATTGGAGTTTTCGTGAATATTTTTGTCGCATTTTATCAATCCTTCATAGACAACGGTTTTCTGACTGCCTCTTGGATGGATATAAGCCGAGCCAGTGGCACTGTCATAGATGGCAATGCACTCGGGGTGTTAGCGGCACTGTGGGGCCCCGCGCTGGTCGTCTTGTTCATGCGGAGGCAGACCTCGAACTCTGTGCCCCTCGCTCTCTTTACGCTCGCCGGTTCGTGGTCGTGTATGTTGCTCTCAGGGTCAACGAGTGCTCTCTGGATCGCTGGACCAACAGCCGGCGTTTTGCTGTGGTTCGGTGGGAAGGCCCTCTTCTCCGCGTTGTCTCCGAATAGAATACTTTTGAGCCTCATCAGTCTCGGGTTTGCATGTGGACTAGTCTGGATCTCTTTCGCGTCCCCTATGAACAGTTCATTGTCCAGGTTATGGGGTAATTTGCCCCTATCCTCTGAGGCATCCTTATCCACCGTGTTGGAATCGCAGCTACGAGATCGACCCTTTTTCGCCCGAATAGCTATCCAAATAGCAACAGAGCGTTCTTTCGCAGGAATAGGGGTCGGGCGTTTTCATACACTCGGGCATAAGTACGCCCTTCAGATGGTGGCCTGTGATCCACGCGCAGCCAGTGCGGGTGAGATATATAATTGTGGGCTCAATTGCTGCGCGTACAATTGGTATTTAGAACAGGTTGCGGAGCTTGGTCTCTTGGGTATTCTGGCTTGGGTGCTATGGATTATTGTTTTTATCCGTACCGTCTTACTGGTCTCTCCCGAGGGCAGTTTATCGTTGTCGGTATCCTTACTGAAGAGTATCCTGGTAGGATTTGGTCTAGCCTCCGTGTTTAATATTCCGGCTGAAAATCTAGCAATTCTCCTCACGTTTTGGATCTTTATCTTTTGGCTCTCTTCCTACTTCCCACACCTGGCTGTCCCCAGAGAGAAAATCCCGACCGGTTAGTCCGTCTCTTCTGTGAATTCTAATCGGAGCTGCCTCACCCAGATACCATGCTCTCTACACACAGCGCGAACCTTTTCTGTATTTCCGTTCGTTGCGATGCTCATAGAAGAAATGATCATTCCCTCAACCTGGTTTCGGCCGATGGTCTCAGACAGCTGCGCTCTTCCCCCAACAACGGGAATCCCGTGAATCAATCTGCCCTTCTTCCTAGGATCATCATCCAAGAAGCCGATAGGCTGGTAGTGAAGATGCGCATTCCGGCGACATTCCGTGACCACGATATCCCCGCCATCCCTAAAAACAAGAGTAGAGGGTAGAGGACAAACACCACGCGGGAATATCCTATGAATAGATACAAGAGGAGACGAATCAGTACAGACAGAAATGCCGCTCCTGCGGCTCCTTTTGCAAGCCGGAAAAGATCGTACAATCCCGTATAGCGCCATACCGTACGGTAAATTCCAGTGTAGAAAAACTGTTATACGTACCAATCAGGACAAGAGGAAGGGACGTTAAGTATTGCCTCGAATTTCGTTCGTCTAGATCAAACTCATACGTGAGCGTGAAAGCCAGATAATAAGCAAAGGTAATAAGAAAAAAGTCGAGCAGGACCTCGAACAAACGCCGTTTGTAAGTAAAAGAATCCAAGAGTGTTGTGAACCCACCTTCTCGGATTTTTTTCTTACCTTCCGCCGGCGATATAATCTCAATCTGCGCCGAGTAGGCGGCAAAAAGGGAGAACGAAATAATCACAAATGGGAGCAAAGTCAGGCTGAGAGTATACGAGGCCTGTTCGATGAGAAGAGCAGTGACACCAGAGATTACCGCAATACCATATAAGAGGGTCACTGCCTTAGGCTCGGTCGGGCCTAAGACGACAAGACGATGAGAAGAATGATCTTTCCCCCCCTGAGTGACAGATTGTCCGCGCACCATGCGGGTTAAGGACACAAGCATGGTGTTCTGGATAGGAACAAGTAAAATGAGCGGTGGGACAGCCACAAGAGAAAGGATGTTCGAGGCCTGGCCATGGGCTTCTATGGCCAGAAGGCTGAGCAGCGATCCAAGAAACAGGCTCCCCCATCTCCCATAAAAATCGAAGCCGGATAAAAGTTGAAGATCAGGAACCCGCCAAGAGCCCCTGCCAATGAAAGGGCAATAAGAGCACCCGGCGAGTCTCCCTGCTGATAAAAGAGAAAAGCGAGGAAGAGCGCGGCAATCAATCCGATTCCGCCGGCGAGCCCATCCATATTGTCAAGAAGATTGAGGGTATTCGTGAGCCCAACGATCCACAAAATCGTGAGCAGAGTGTCCAAAAGAGCGGCAGGGAAAAAATTTAAAGAATAGCCATGGCCGCTACAATAATTTGGCCAACAAGCTTCATCGCAGGATTGATACGACGAAAGTCATCATACAGGCCAAGGATAAGTGCAAAAAAAGAGATGACAAGGAGCGGGGCAGAACGCGTAAAGGAAAATCCCCACAGGAGCGCTGAAACCAGGAAGCCAAGAAAAAATGCGATGCCGCCGAGGTAGGGGATAGGTTGCTGGCGCCAGCGCTCCTGTGTCGGAAGCGAAACATAGCCAGACCGCGTTGCAATGCGGCGGACTACAGGAACGAGAAGAACGGACAGGAGAAACACTGTGGTCGGCGCAAGAAGGAGGTGGCTCCAGTCAGAGAGATTCTGCATGCTGGAAATAATCAATCACATCCTGCACGATAATGCGCAGGCTCCGGGTCGGCCTATAATCAATCAAAGCACGGACAAAGCACGGATTCTTCTGAGGTCAGGAACCCGTCGCGCCATATCCTCAAAGCCTTCTTCATATGCCTCGTCATAGGGAATATAGCGTATCTCAGACGGACTGTTCGTCATCCGTTTCACAAGCGCAGCAAGTTCATTCCCGTGGAGGGGATCCAGGGGGGAGAGGCCAAGGCGCTGACAACGTGCTCCAGACAGTTTTGTTCTGCATTCTCAGCAGCAAGCAAAACACAACACTGCTATATTCTCTTCTGCTGCGGTTGAGGATCTTCGGCAGGCGGAAGGCAAGACGGAGGCGACTCACCACTTTTGACACGAGACTGCTCAGGAAGAGCTTTGGTCCTTATCTCCGGGATATTTTCTGCGCCTCCAGCACTGTCCCATGCACAATTTTTAGGAAATCGGACGCAGATCGCTGCCAGGAAAATTTCTGAGCCTGGGCTTTGCCCCTCTGATGCAGCGTCTCTCTGTGCTTCTCATCCGTTGCGATCTTAGACATCGCGCTGGCAAGGGTAGCGACATCGCCACTCTGGATGAGTATGCCCGCCTCCCCCACCACTTCTCGCATAATGGGAATATCCCAGACAATCACCGGAACACCGCGGGTCATGGCCTCGAGAACCGGCAGCCCAAACCCTTCATATGTCGATGGCGAGATCAGTGCACATGTTCGTTGGTACAAATCGTCGAGATTTTCATCTGATACATACCCGAGAATTTGCACTCGGTCGGCAACCTTCCATGTTTGTGCGTACTCCTGAAGCGTCCTTTGTCGTTGTGCATCACGCTCTCCCACCACGACAAAGTGATATTCTGACGACAGCTTCGAGAGTGCTTGGAGCACACACTTTACCTGGCGTCGAGGCAGCAAACTCCCTACGAACAGGAAAAAGGGCGCTTGTATGTGGTGATACGGCCCTCCGGCCTGTAGCCGTTCCCCCTGCCTGTCTGAGCGCTCCGACCCTGGGGAAACCACCTGAACCTTTTCTTGCCGTAATCCATACACCCGCAAGATTTCTTGTCGAGAAAATTCAGATATGGTAATCACCTGTGCTGCCCGGCGACTTGAGGGATACGCAAAGAGTTTTGGTTTAAAGTGTATCCAGGACGGAAAATCCTGGGGGAAAAGAGCGAAAGAAATGTCATGCAGACACACAATATGAGGGACAGAAGTCAAAAGTGGACCACAGTAATACGGTGAAAAAAGTACATCGATTTTATCTTTCCGCACGGCCCACGGCAGGACACACTGCTGCCACACGAGCGGACTTGCGGTGATAAGGTTGTGGCCAAGAACACGCTGACAAAACGGCTTTTTCTCAAAAGGAACTGCAGGCAACAGCCTCCGACACAGATATAAAATATAGTCGTGCTGCGGAGCGAGTTCCGCCAGGGTACGGAGCAGGGCGGCCAGGTAACGCGCCACGCCCATAGGCGCCGGCTCTGCCAGCACGCGCGCATCAATCCCAATCCGTAAGGAACGAGCTGCCATATAATCCGAAATCCACTTCCTGGAGACCCGATACTTTCTTCACCCAGTTTCAAGATTTCTATATCGTTCGATGACATCGCTCACAGGTCCGCGCATCTGAATTCGTCCGTTTGAAAGCAGTATGGCCTCACCACACAGGCGAGCAATCAAATCCATCTGATGGCTGACAAATAACACCGTTCTGCCATCACGGCTTACCTCACCAATTTTTCCCAAACATTTTTGTTGGAACGCTAGATCTCCAACAGCCAAGACCTCATCGACAATCAGAATTTCCGGATTGAGATGCGCGGCGACGGCAAAGGCTAATCGCAAGAACATACCACTGGCATACCGCTTCACCGGCGTGTCCAGGAATTTTTCGACTTCCGCGAACGCGACAATCTCATCAAATCGTGTCTGGATCTCGTGGCGCAGCATGCCCAGGATCGCTCCATTAAGATAGATATTCTCTCGGCCAGTCAGATCCGGGTGAAACCCTGTTCCGACCTCGAGCAGACTGCCAACACGGCCGTATAGCTCAATCGAACCACAGGTTGGTTCAGTAATCCGAGCTAAAATTTTGAGCAAGGTCGACTTCCCGGATCCATTCGGCCCGATAATGCCCACGATTTCTCCAGGCATGATGTCAAAGCTCACGTCCTTGAGTGCCCAAATAGTCTCGGCTTGGCGTCCGCTCCTGTGTCCTGCCCGCACTAACGAACGTATCCCATCGACAAGGGATTCCCGCAGCGTGACATACTGGACGGCGCGCGCTTCTGGCCCTGAAGTTCCAAGGCGATATTGCTTGCCGAGCTTGCGGGCTCGTATGATAGGTTGCATGAGACGATGCTGAGTCATACAATATCGGCGAATTGTTTCTCCATACGGCGAAACACAAACGCGCATGCAAAAAATACGACCAGGGTAATACCCGCTGATATCCCGAGCATGCCCCAGTCTAACGTCCCACCAAAGAGTGCCGCCCGGTAGCCTTCAACGATCCCCGTTAACGGATTCAGCGCAAGCGCCCAGCGCCACTGATCAGGAACCAGACTCAAGGGATAGATAATGGGCGTGGCAAACATCCACATCTGGATCAGAAAGGGTAAGGCATAGCGTACATCACGGTATTTCACGTTCAGTGCAGCGAGCCACATTCCAACACCAAAGGCCAAGCCCGTCATCAGGACAACAAAGACAGGCAGCAGAACGATACCCCATGCGGGAAACGTGCCGTAGAACAGCATCAGACCAATCAGCAACACGAAGGCAATTGTGAAATCAATCAGTCCGGCCCCAACAGCAGCTGCAGGAATAATCATTCGCGGAAAATAGACTTTCGTAATCAGGTTCGGATTCATAATGAGACTATTCCCGCTGCTTGTGACGCTATTGGCAAAAAACGTCCACGGCACGAGTCCCGCATAGACAAATAATGGATACGGGAGTCCGTCTGACGGGATACCCGCGACGCGACCAAAGAAAATCGAAAAAATCAGCATGGCAAATAAAGGCTGCAATAGCGCCCAGGCCACGCCAAAAACGGTCTGCTTGTAGCGGACCTTGACCTCACGCCAAATGAGAAAATAGAGCACTTCACGGTACGCCCATAAATCGCCCAGTTTCAAAGCGGCCCAGCGTGGACTCGGACGGATGACAACAACCGGCTCGGTGGGCAACTCGCTCCTGTTCCGAGCAGCGGTTTTTGTCACAGCAGAGGAAGACGCTTTTACTGCCACCGTGCGCCTCTGTATGCGAAGATTTCTGGAATCTTCACAATCTTTAAATGCTGGGAATGGGTATCTCTGGTATCAGGCTGACCACCCCGGCCAGCAACAGGGGAACCTGGTATCTGCTCACTCACCTCATGCCATTTCACGTTGCTCGTCCCTTCGCAAGGCCGCTCCGCTCAGCTGCGAGGCCAAAACAAACATTGACACTTCTCCATCTGGGAGAGATAATTCCAGACGATCCCCATACATGCTGAGGAGAGAATAATGCAATTCGGCCTCGGTCCCTTCTCCATGCAGTCCCCACCCGGCTCCGGCAAAACCCACGCCGATCTCTATCATGAGATGCTCAATCAAGTCGAGCTTGCCGAAGAGATCGGTTTTGAATCGGCCTGGCTGGTCGAGCACCACTTTATGGACGATGGCATGTGCCCGTCCCTCCTGGTCACGGCGGCAGCCATGGCGGCTCGCACCTCCACGCTCAAGATTGGGACCAGCATGTATCTATTGCCGCTGCACAGACCGGTCCAAACGGCAGAAGATGTTGCCGTGCTTGATAATATTGCGCAGGGACGCTTTATCTTCGGCGTGGCCACAGGGTACCGTCCGGAGGAATACGCGGGGCACGAAGAACAGCGCAGTGGACGTGAAAAGCGCATGGAAGAAGAGTTGGAAATCATCATTAAAGGCTGGACAACCGAGCGCTTTTCTTTCTCCGGCCAACACTACCACATCGAAGATCTCACCATCACGCCCAAGCCGCATCAAAAACCACATCCGCCGATCTGGATCGGTGCGTCAACGCCGGGCGGCGTGCGGCGTGCAGCCCGGTGGGGTTCGGCCCTGGTGGCTTCCCCGCGCCACCATCTCAATGAACTCAAAGAGCATTACCGTCTGTATCGCCAGCAGCTTGAGCGCTTCAACAAAACCGCCAACGTGACCCCCGTTATTCGTGAGGTCTATGTGGCGGAAACGACACAGAAAGCCGAAGAAGAGGCGCGTGCAGGCATCATGTACATCCACGGCGGCATGTACGGGAAATGGGCGAAGGTGCGACCGCTCAGAGATGATGCGGGCCAGATGGTGGAAAACCCAGACAGCGTGACATTTGAGACACACCGCGAGCGGTTTATTATTGGCGATCCGGATCATTGCATTCAAGAAATCGAAAAATATCAACGCAAGCTGGGCATGGATTATCTAATCTGCTGGATGCACTACCCCGGCGCAGAGCATGCCAAGAGTGTGCGCTCAATGCGGTTATTTGCCAAAGAAGTCATGCCACATTTTCAGGATTAGAGAACGCAAGAACGGAGGATACCATGGGCAGAACCTGGATCGATTTGAATAGTGATATGGGCGAGTCGTTTGGCAACTTCATTCTTGGCCGACCTGAGGCGGTCATGAAACGCATCGCACATGCCAATATCGCCTGCGGCTTTCATGCCGGGGATCCCAGCTGGATGGGCAAGACCGTAGGCTGGGCCAAAAAATACGGCGTGACCATAGGCGCCCATCCTGGCTTTCCGGATCTGATGGGTTTTGGCCGGCGTCTTATGAATATCACCCGTCAAGAGGCGACCGATTATGTGGTGTATCAAGCCGGAGCACTGCGGGCGTTCTGTGAGATGAACGGGGTCAAACTTCAGGCAGCCAAACCCCACGGCGCATTCTTTTCTTGGGGACTACAGTCAGAAGACAACGCGCGGGCCATTTTGGAGGGCTTTCAAGCAATTGATCCAGACATCACCGTCTACCTGCCCGCCCTACCCCATTTTCCGCTCGTCTCTACAGCACAAAAGATGGGCTTTCGTGTCGTCAAAGAGTTTTACCCTGGGTTGAACTATGATGACCACGGCGCCATTACGGTCAAGCGTTCCTACGGTACGGAGAACGTTGCAGAGATTGTTGATCTGGTGTTGCGCTTTGTCCTTGATGGAAAAACGACGGCAGATAACGGTACGGTCATCGAGGTTGAGGGAGAAAGCGTGTGTGTCCACGGGGACGTGGTCAACGCCCCTGAAGTGCTGGATGGTCTCCGTACCGCCCTTCAATGTGAAGGCATTGCAATCCGCAGCGCTATTCATACCGAAAACTCAGACATTCTACCCCTGCGGCAACGAGTCAATGCGTAACGTTCTTGTCTTTGCGGCCTGTTGAAGGAGGGCAGATTGTCTGACACGCGATATCACTACGGAGGAGATGAATATCTTCTCGTTATCTTCAGCGAGGCCATGGACCTCGCTATCAATTTTAAGCTGCTTTCGATTTGCCATGAGATCAAACACCGGCAGGTCCCCGGAGTGATCGAAGCGTGTCCGGCCAATGCTTCCTATCTGGTCCATTTTCGTCCGGAAGAAGTCCATCCGGACCACTTGATCCACACACTGAAAGATATTGAAAAGCAAATTCAACATGCCGATACGCTCCACTCGCGTCTGGTTGATATTCCCGTTTTGTTTGATGACCCGTGGACAAAAGAGTGCGCCCAGCGTTTTGCCGACCGCCATCAAGATCCATCCGTTTCCAACCTCGAATATCTCATGCGGGTAAACGGCTACTCATCCAAACAAGAATTCATTCGCGCGTATTGTGATCGTCCGTTTTGGATCTCCATGGTCGGCTTCGTGCCGGGAACGGCCTGGTGTTACCGCATGTGTCCCCCCGACCAAGCCATTCAAGCCCCGAAATATATTCGTCCACGGACGGACACGCCTGAGCGAGCCGTGGCCCATGGCGGTGTATTTTTGTGTATTTATCCGGTTCGTGGGCCCGGCGGCTATCAAATGATAGGCATGTCGGCCGTACCGGTCTATGATCCGGAGGAACATCTGCCCGATCTGCGCGGACGCTATATTTTGGCCACTACGGGGGATCGCTGGAAATTTCGTCCCATTGATATGGACGAGTACAACGATATTCGGTCCCAGGTTGAAGCCGGCAGCTATCGCTACCGCATCGTTGAGCAAGACTTTCAGCCGAGCGCATACATCCGCGATCCAAGCCGCTATCTGAAACGCCTGCAAGAAGAAGCCGTGGATGAAGAAACCGGCCATGCTTAATGTCATAGATCCTGGCCTGCTGACCACAGTTCAAGACTTGGGCCGTCTGTGCTGGTATCACATCGGCATGCCCCCCGCTGGCGCACTGGATAATTTTGCCTTTCGAGTGGGCAATCTACTGGTTGGAAATCCGGAAGGAGCCGCCGGGCTCGAAATGACCTATACCGGCCCCCAGCTTGAGATGACAACCGAAACCCTCATTGCTGTGACAGGCGCTGAGGTTACGCTACAGATGAACAATCAACCTGCAGCATTATGGCGCGCGCACCACGTGGTCCCAGGTGACCGCATCAGTCTGGGGAGTGCGAGACGGGGCGCCCGCGCCTATATCTGTATTACTGGTGGCGTGGACGTGCCGGAACGACTCGGCAGCCGCTCAACGTATATGCTCGGTCGCTTTGGCGGATTGGACGGCCGCAAGCTTGAGGCAAACGACCAGCTTCAGGTTGGATCTCCAGCCGTCTCGTTCGAAAAGATGCTGGGCAGAACATTCGACCCTGCCCTCATTCCCACTCTGAGTAGAGAGATGACCGTCCGCGTGGTGATAGGCATGTGCAGTCATCGCGTGACAACCACGAGCCTGCAAGAGTTTCTCAATGCAACGTGGGAGGTGTCAACCGAAGCGGACCGTATTGGCTATAGACTCAAGGGCCCAACGTTCGAGTTCAAGCCAGGCGAGCAGCCGTTTGGTGCCGGCGCCGACCCATCCAATGTTGTGGATCTTGGTTATCCCATCGGCTCAATCCAGATCCCCGGCGGCCTCGAAGCCATTGTTCTCTTAAACGATGCCGTCACTGGTGGTGGTTATACGACCATCGGAACCGTGATTAAATCCGACCTCGATCTCATTGCCCAGGCGTCGCCCGGCTGTCAGATCCACTTTGACGAAGTGGGGATAGAACAGGCACTTCAAGCGCGACGAGACCGAGAGGCGACACTGAATCTCATCCGGATGGAGCTGGGAATATTTGATCAGGCGGGGGCGCTGGGACAGTAAAGTATCATCTCAACGCAAAGTCATGACATACACCCCCGGATCATCCAGTCGGACCTGCCAGCCTGGAAAAACAACAATCGAGGTTGTTTCTTCTTCAATGATCGCCGGGCCTACAATCTGGTTCCCCACCAATAGTTTGGCTCCGGCGTATACGGGGATGGTGACAAAGCCGCTGCGTTCCTCAAAAAACGCCTGACGTTCTCCACCCTGCGCGGCTTTGGGATCAGCCTCTCCACGCGCAAGTGTCGGCAATTGGGGCCGGGCCACTTTGCCGATAACCGTGGATTCCAGATTCATAATCTCTACCGTATTATCGCGCTCACAATATGTGAAGAGTTCTTCGTGGCAAGTATGAAACGCCTCGGCAATATCGCCGATATTGTCCGGGCTGAGTGCAACCGACGGAATATCCACCTGGCATTCGTGGATCTGGTCAACGTAGCGCATGTCCAGGCAGCGTGAGGTTTCGATATTCTCTGGCCCCACTCCAGCCGCAGTCAAATCTTGTTTGCCGCGCTCCTCCATTTCGGCAAACAGACCATTGATCTGCGGGTAATCCATACTGTCCAAGCGGACAGCGTTTGAAGCCAAATAGCTGTGTTTCATATCAGACAGAATTTCGCCAAACGCGCAGAATGCGGAAGAGACCTGCGGGATGAGGATCGTCCGTATCCCGAGTTCGCGGGCCAATCTGCCGGCATGGGCCGGGCCAGCCCCCCCGCCCACTACCAGGACGAAATCACGCGGATCATAGCCCTTTTCAATCGATACACGGCGAATTCCGCTGACCATATTGGAATTGACCACCGTAAATATGCCTTGCGCGGCTTGCTCCACGCTGAGCTTAAGCGGGCCGGCAACATCTGCCGTAATGGTTCGTCGAGCAGCCTCGGCATCAATTGTCAACCTTCCTCCCAGCAGCGCGTATTGATTCAGATAACCCAACACGACTAAGGCGTCGGTCACGGTCGGGCGTTTGCCACCTCGTCCATAGGCAGCGGGACCGGGCTGAGCGCCCGCGCTCTCCGGGCCAACCTGCAGCAGACCCATAGGATTCATAAAAGCAATACTGCCGCCACCGGCTCCCAAGGTTTCGACCTGGAGCATGGGAATACCAATCCGGTAGCGCAAAAAGTCAAAATCCTTGGCAACGTTGGTCTTGCCGTCTTTACTCAGACTGATATCGAAGCTGGTCCCGCCCATATCCACAGTGATAATGTCCCGCGAGCCTAAGCCTTCACCAAAGAACAGTCCGGCGTTCGGGCCGGCCGCCGGTCCGGAATTGAGAGCGTAAATGCCTTTATTGGTTAAGAACTGGCCTGAGGTGAGCCCACCATTACTCTGCATATAGCGGACCTGATTGGGATAGCCGAGATCGCGCAAGAACGCCTCCATGCGTTCGACATACCGCTGGATAATCGGACCGATATAGGCATTGACGACGGTCGTACTCGTCCGGGTGTATTCACGAATCTGCGGCAGGAGGTCAACGGACAGCGTCACATACGCTGCAGGGAGTTCCTGACGGACAATCTCGGCTATGCGGCGTTCGTGCTCAGGGTGCAGGAAAGACCAGACGAGTGACACTGCAACGGCTTCAACCTCTGCCTCTTTGCAGAGCTGGATGCCGCGTCGTACGTCCTCGTCGTTGAGAGGGACTCGGACTTCTCCCGTACTCAGGACGCGCTCCCCAACCGGGAAACGCAGGGCGCGTGGCACGAGCATAGTCGCCTGGGGGAAGTCGGCATCATAACGATGGCCGTCTTCCTTATGCCCAAGTCGGATCTCCAACGAGTCTTCATGCCCTTGGCTACAGAAGAGGCCGGTCTTTGCGCCCTTGTGCTCGATGAGGGCATTCACCCCGACCGTGCTGCCCAGGATGATGAGTTCACACTCATTCAGAAAATCTTCGACACGACCATCCAGATCAGCACTGATTTGGCGCAGTCCTTCGTGAACGGCCATCGGCGGGTCGTGTGGAGTCGAAGGGGTTTTATATAAGCGAATACCTCCTCCAGCAGACGTCAGGATAAAATCCGTGAACGTCCCTCCGGTATCAATGCCAAGACGATAGGAATGTTGTGACATAACAGCTCGCAGTAATCAGTCGGTGTTGATCGATTTTCATTTACAGGACAGTCACATGAAGACGGCAGCGACATGGGGTAGCCCCTACATGGGTCTCAGTTCGTATTACTTGCCTACTACGAGTTTCTTGTGCACCGCGTCATCCACACGCACGCCGTACTCTTCCCAGGCCGCCTGGACAGAAACGAAGCCGTTCTTCACGTCATCAAGAACCTTGTCTACGTCGCGTTCGCGCGGATCGCCCACACCGCCGCCGCCCGGGTTTTGATTGGCAAAGCGCTCGCCGGGGGCAATCTCTACAATCCGGTTGGTCTTAATCTCCTCCACCCCACCGTCTTTCTTGTAATACAACGCCCGCCCGACTTTCGGCTCGCATAGAGTCGAGGTTGCTCCTTGAGCACCCTGGGCCGGATAGCGGCGGCCTTCTCCAAACATCACCACGGTCATGGGGTCACGTAGCGGCTCGACTTCCCAATGCGTTCCGGACCCGCCGCGCAGCTTGCCCGCCCCGCCTGAATCCGTCATCAGGCCGTAGCGGTGGATAATGATGGGATATTGATACTCCAGAATCTCAACATCACCACTGGTCAGGGCTCCAAAACAACACTGCGGTCCGACCGCAGGCCAGCCGTCAGTCTTGTGTGACGCGCCGCCGCCGCTGATAATCGTGGCCAGGATCATAGACACATATTCTTCGCCGGATCGATAATCCTGCCCCGCAATATTCAGCCCATTGGAATGGCCCCACGACGCAACGGCACGTTCAGGCAGCGCCTGTTCTAACGCCATACGCACCGCGTCCGTGATGGATTCCGACGGCGTGGTCGTAGAATTGACATGCGGCGCCGGTTCCTTGGCATTCGTAATCGTTCCTTCAGGTCCGACATCAACCGTAATAGGCCGATAAAGCCCTTCGTTGTAGGGTGGCGATAGCTGGGCAAACATCATAATGCCGAGATACACCCCGGACAGCGAGTTGGCCGCATAGGAATTAATGAAATAGGGGATCTGGGCCGGACTCGACAGGCGCACCTGCATGGCGTCACCCGTAATCTCCACCTGGGCGGTAATCTCGATATCGCCATACCCATGTCCGGCATCTTCGAGCACGGATTCGCCGTGATACACGCCGTCAGGAATCTCGGTGATAAACCCCCGCATTTGTTGTTCGGCAAGGGTGAGCAGTTCATCCGTACAGGCCATGACGGTGTCCTGGCCGTATTTATCGAGCAAGCCGATTAAGTTGCGCTCGCCAATGGTGACTGCGGCGAGCTGGGCGCGCATATCCCCCGCCTGCAGGCGCCGAGAGCGGACATTGGTCAGAATAAAATTCACCACATCCCGCCGCTCTTTGCCCCGATCCCAAATTTTGAGCGGTGGGATGCGCAGGCCCTCGGCATAGATTTCTTTAGCCTCCGGGTTGTAGCCGGCGGGGACAGGTCCACCAATGTCAGTCACATGGCCTTTGCTGACTGTCCAAAACACCAACTCGTCCTTGTAGAAGACGGGCTTATACATGCAGCAGTCAACAATGTGTGAGCCGCTCCAGGCCGGGTCGTTATGATAGAACACATCGCCCGGATGAATATCGTCAGTAAAGTAGCCGGCAACCGCCCGCAGTGCGGGCATGAGCGAGCCCAGATGGATAGGAATGTCCTGCCCCTGCAGAATCATCTCGCGCCTGCCGTTGAAGAGGGCATTTGAGTAATCGCGGGCAATATTAAATACAGACGAACGCGACGTCTTCTCTATCGTGAGCGTCATCTCGCGCTGGGTTGATTCAAGGGCACCCTGTATGACAGCTAAGGTAATCGGGTCAGTCTTCGCCATAGTGTTCCCCCTCAGTTGAATTCTGTAGCCATATACCTATGTCTGAACATATCCAGCAGCCCCCACCACAGCAAGTCTGCATTTGGCATGCAGGCGGAATTTCTGATATGTGGTCTGATATGTCCTCGGGACAGACAATGACCAATCTCAGGGCTACATCCCACTATTGAGGATATGAAGGGAGCACCGGCATGGGTCGTTTAGACGGAAAAGTCGCCATTATTACGGGGGCCGCCCGCGGCCAGGGTGCGGTTGCCGCAAAAATCTTTGCGAAAGAAGGCGCGTCGCTCGTCATCAGTGACATATTGCCCGAAATCGAACAAACCGCCGCTCAGATTCCCTCCGCGGGTGCGCACGTCGAATGTGTCCAGGCTGACACCGCAGACAAGGCTGGGATTCAGACTGTGGTCGAGAAAGCCATCTCAACCTTCGGTCGAATCGACATCCTGTACAACAACGCAGGCGTGATTTTGGGCAAATCGTTTCAGGAAACGACCCTCGAAGAATGGGAGCGTATTATTCGGATCGACCTTACCGGTCCGTTTTTGATGAGTCAGGCCGTAGTCCCGCATATGCAGAAACAACAGCACGGCTCGATCATCAATATTTCATCTACCGGCGGGATTCTCGGCTATCCAGCCATGGCCGCCTATGGTGCGGCAAAAGGTGGCTTAGTGAATTTGACACGCTGTATGGCCGTTGACCTGGCGCCGCATAATATTCGCGTCAACGCCATCTGTCCCGGTGCGATCGATACCCCGATGCCGCGTGAATATATCAAAGACATGGAGAACAAAGAGGCAGTGTGGAAACAAATTGCAGATGTGCATCTGCTCAAGCGGTTTGGAAGCGCACAAGAAGTCGTGTATCTGGCACTGTATCTTGCATCGGATGAGGCCAGCTTTATGACTGGCGCGGTTATTCCAGTTGATGGTGGCCATAGCGCGTATTAAGTTCCCCCTTTTTAGGACCTTTTTTCTCTCTATCTAGCTCTGCCCCCCTTGATCTTGTGCAAATCTGAATCTCTTCTAAGGGAGGATATCGTGAGGGAGTTGATTCCAGAGAGTTCAACACGATACTATTCGCCTGCGCTCGGAATGAAATACTCAGCATGATCGAAGCCTTAGGTCTCACCAAACTATACGGCACCTTCCGTGCACTCTCAGATGTCAGTTTTTCCGTCAAGCATGGCGAGATCGTTGGCCTTCTGGGCCCGAACGGCGCAGGCAAATCAACCACCATGCGCATTCTGGCCTGCATCCTCTCGCCTACTTCAGGCACGGCTACGGTTGCAGAACACAATGTACTGAGCGCTTCCTTCGCAGTGCGCCGCCAGCTGGGGTATATGCCGGAGAATATTTCGCTCTACCCTGAGATGGAGGTCAGCGCCTATCTCGATTTTGTGGGGAAGATGAAAGGCATCGGTAGACTGGAACGGCGTGCCCGCGTGGCCCAGGTTATTGAAGAACTCGACCTGGGGGCGGTCATTCAGGTGTATATCGGAACGCTGTCCAAAGGCTATCGGCAGCGCGTGGGTCTGGCCCAGGCCCTGCTGCATAATCCCAGCGTGTTGATTCTGGATGAGCCCACAATCGGCCTTGACCCAGAGCAAGCGGCCGAATTCCGCCAATTGATTCGTGGCATGCAGGGCAATCGGACCGTGCTGCTGTCCACCCATATTCTGCCCGAGGTCCGGATGACGTGTGATCGCGTTATGATTATCGCCCGCGGCCAGCTCTTAGCGCTGGATACGCCGGGCAATCTGACCCTGCGCCTGCGCGACGCAAGCGAGGTTGTCGCCCAGATCGACGGCCCTCAAGCTGAGGTCGAAACACTCCTGCGCGGTTTGCCTGGGGTGCGAGAGATTCAGGTCGAACCACAAGAGAACGGCGGCCCCGCATCCTATACTATTCGCGCAGACCAACAGCAGGATGTTCGGCCCGCTGTTGTTGAAGCCGTGACCAGTCGTGGCTGGCGTTTGTTTGAACTCCGGTCCCGCGAGATGGACCTTGAAGAAATCTTTCACCGCGTCGTTGATCAGCGGCTAGCCGTAGCCAGCAACGACCGAAACGCATAAATCTCGCTATGGTCCTCCGAGCAGTTTTCAGCAAAGAACTTCACTCCTACTTCGGCCTCTTCTTGGCGTATGCCATTGTTGCCGTCGCCCTCGCTCTATGCGGTTTCTTTTTCTACACCGACATCAGCTTCTTCATGATGTGGGGTGGACAAAATCTGGAGCGTGGCCTATGGGAGTTCTTTTTTCACGACCTGCGCTATGTGCTTCTCCTCCTGATCCCGGCAATCACCGCGCGCTCATTTGCCGAAGAAAAGAAACTCGGCACGCTTGATCTCTTATGGACCTACCCGATCCCGGAAAGCAGCGTCTTACTGGGGAAATTTTTTGCCGCGGCGACCCTCCTATTGGTTGTCCTGGTCCTGACCCTGATCTATCCCTTCGTACTTTCGTGGTGGTATCCAGACGTAAACTGGCTCGCTTTGCTGCCCGGCTATATGGGCCTCTTTCTCATCGGCTTGGCTTTTATCAGTGTGGGGCTGCTTTTATCGTCCCTGACTGACAGCCAAGCAGTGGCCGCCATGGCCACGCTGGGCGTACTCGTCCTCTTTTGGTCGCTGACGTGGAATGAGCAGGCGGTGAGTGACACCTGGCTCCAAACCTTGCTCCAAATCTCTTTATTTGACCGCTTTTACAATTTTGCCCGCGGCGCTATTGATACCCAAGAGATCTCGTTCTTTTTCTTCTTCTTCTCCTTCTTTTTGTTGTTGACATGGCAAGCGCTCCGCTCACGGCGTTGGCGTGGCAAGGGCGAGTTTTCCTCGCTCAAGGCATTCCTCTCGACACCAAGTCGCCGCCAGTGGATTACGGTTGTCATCCTTGATGTGGGTCTTCTCATCGGCCTCATTGGTCTGCAAACGCTCTCGATCCGCAACAATATCCGCTGGGACTTAACGCCAACTCAGGCCATGTCCTTATCCCAGCAGACCCAAGACCTCCTGACTGATCTCAAAAAAGATGCTTTACTCACGTTGTTTTTCGGAGGATCTCCGGACAACTATCAACGCTATGAGGATGTGCTGAAACGCTTTACTGCCGCTAACGTGCACTTCCAGTATCGCATCCTGCACCGAGACCGGAATTTGGGCCTTGCCCGGGAATATGGGGCAACCCACTACGGAACAGCCGTGCTCGAATACGACGGACAGCGTAAACTTTTGTCGGGTGCGAGCGAGAATATCATTACCAATGCGCTTTTCCAGTTTCTGCGTGAGGAGAAAAAAACCATCTACTTTGTGGGCGGCCACGGAGAGAAAGATCCGCGCAGTGGTCAGCCACAGCTCGGCTATAGCGAGGCGGCCTCGGCCCTGCGCAACGAGAACTTTGTCATCAAATCCTTTTTATTGGCCCTGGCTGAACGCGTCCCTGAAGATGCCGCCTTGGTTGTTGTGAGTGGACCCCAGACTGACCTCTTAGCGGACGAACTCGACCGGCTTTCGACCTATCTGACACATGGCGGCAGCCTGCTCTTCATGCTTGATCCCCTGCCTGTCCCAAACCTGGCTGACTTTCTCGCCCGATACGGGGTCCTGCTCGATCAAGACATTGTATACGATCCGCAAAACAGGCTGTTTGGCGGCGATGCCCTCAGCCCGCTGGTGTCGCTGTATAATACCGGTGTCGCAATTGTGAAGAACTTTCAAATAAGTACGATCTTTCCGCTGTCCCGTTCGGTGGAGCCAGTTATTCCGCCGCCCGCGTCTGTGCTCAAAGCTGAGCCGTTCTGCCGAACCGGACCAGGATCATGGGCTCGGTTCCGCGCCGGGGCGGAATCACCCCAGGGCGCGGTGGATTTTGAAGGCACTAAAGCCCGGCCAGGGCCGATCTCACTGGCGGTCGCAGCCACTATTAATGTGGGTCATTCAACAAATGCAGACGGCAACGATCCCACGCCAAATGATGAACAAACTCCTGAACAGGTGGCGCGGCTGGTGGTGTACGGCGACAGCGATTTTGCCAGCAACGCCCGTCTGTCTCTACTCGGGAATAAAGATCTCTTCCTGAATACGGTCCAGTGGCTGGTGTGGCACGAAAAGTTTATCACCCAGCGCCCCAAGGATACGCGCCAGTCGAAAATCTCCGCCCTGGTGCTGACCGCTGAGCAGACACGCCAGCTGTTCTTGCTCGCGATTGTTGTGGAGCCTGGTCTTATTCTCATCATGGGCGGTCTCGTGTCGGTGTATCGACGCAGACACAGACGAGCCTGAGGTACCTCCCCTAGGATTCAATTGCCCGGTCCAAGAAGGGCGGGGGAACCCCGCCCCTACAGATTCACTTTTCACCCCTCGGTTCTGCTGCCACCTGCCACTCCGTTAACCACAGACTCACGTGTCCCTGTCGCGGGCTATCCTCACCACCTACACCGCCCAGAATGGCGAAAGATTCATCCCGTTGCACCATGCCCACGCTGGGCGCATACAGGGTCACCGCTTTAGCTTGACCGTTTCGGCTCCAAAAGGTGACCTCAAGACAGTGAGAGAACCCATCGGCAGGAACCGCGGCAAAACCATCCAACGCAGTGATTTCATACCGGCCATCCGGGGTGTGCCAGGTCGTCCCGAGTTGGAGCGGGGTTTTCAGGATGAACTGCTGTGCCGACCCGTCACGCTGCTCATTGCGCCGCTCATCATACGGCTGCATGACGATCCCATCCGGCAACGCGGCTATGAACTCAGCGGGCGCATCTTTTGCCAGCAGGCTCTGCTGAATACGCATCACGAACCCGGACTCTTGCCGCCTGATGACTTCCCAAGTCTCGGTCACAGGATCGCTCGGGCTTCCTTCGCTCAACGCATACACCCAGCGGTTTCCGACTGAGAGAGGAAAATAGTGCGCCACTGGGTCTGTGGCCCGGCTTTCTCCGACCCCAAACACAAGCAGGCCTAGCAAAAAGAAAAATAGAGGCATTATGCCACGTCATCGAGGAGAGCGCTCATGTTGGAGCACGTCTGAAAAATACGGGGTCTGCTCGATAATATCCTCAAAAAACTGACGCTCTTTTAGCGGCACTGATCCTAAGATATTCTGCTTTTGCTGCGGATCTACACTGAGATCGAAGACTTGTGGACCTTCTAACGTTGAAAAGATAAACCTGAGGTCCCCGCGCGCAATCCCAAACCCAACTTGGGGCCACTGACGTACCGCATTGGGGCTCGTCCCACGGATAACACGGTCACACGAGAGGGGCTGTAGTAAGGAAGCTCCTTCCAACTCAGACACTATTCCCTGATTTTGCCCCGTCTGCAGGAGCCCGAGACTATCAACGATTGTTGGAATCAAGTCGAGGTTAGAGACGAGGCAGTCCGCGTTTACTGGGAGGTTCCGTATGCGCTCGGGATAGTGTTCCAGCCAAGATGGCGGGACCCGTATGAGCAAGGGTATTTGCAATATCTCTTCATAATAGCTCGACACACGCGAAAGTCGGCGCTGTAGTTCATGGAACTGACCATGATCCGCTGAAATGAAAAATACGGTCGCATCAAGCCGACCGCTAGCGCGGACGGCCGAGTAAAGCCGTGAAAAAGCCTGATCAAGAATAAAGAGGGCACGGTCATAGCGGTGGTCCGTTGTCGGTCGCTGTGAGAGCAGCGGGCTATCTCTCTGGTACGGGAGATGTGTCGCGTTTGAATAATAGACAGCAAGGAAGTGTTCCTCAGCTTTAGTCTCAGTGATGAGGTTGACCATCTTCTCTGCGGCAATGAGCTCATCAATACCGAGGTCACTCACAACCTTGTCCCCGAGTTCGTGCCGAGAGAACAATTTTTGTGGACCGTTTTGCAACATAAAGTGAGACAAGCCTGTCCAGCGAAATGACACATCCGAATGAGGCGCACTCCTGGGCTCGTCTCGAGAGCGCCGCGACACTAGTCTGCATACCCAGCTTGCCCTTGTCCGTTGACTTGAGGACCAAAAGATAGCCTCTCGGCGCACCTCTTTCGCAACATTCGGAGAGATTACCCCTCTTCTAATTCGTAAGATTTATTTGGTTTTCTCAATGCTACAATATCCCGGTTTACAATCGTGTCAACAAATCAGACGGGGGCATTTCCTTAAGCAAAACGGGCAATTATAAACCACTTTTCAGACACTTCAAAACAGACTGGTTTTACTGATAATTATACCCCCTCTATTGCGCTATAAGATGTTATAATCCAAGGACTTCTTACCGTTAAAGAAAATTCTGTTTTTATACTTAACATAACTGTATTTTCGCTATATATTCGCTACTATCAACACCGGGTATTTTCTCTCAAAAACGGAGTTTTCCACCCTTCAACGCTACTAGGCTGACTGTGAGGCAAACAATGTTATTTCATACCGAGCCTCCCCTTTGGTGCCCTATGGATCCACACAACGTCACCCGCAAGCTCGTCGCGCTGCTGAGCGCTGATGTCCAAGGGTATAGTCGCTTGATGGGTGACGATGAGATCGCCACAATCCGCACCCTGACCGCCTACCGCACGCTTATGACGACCCCCATTCAGCAGTATCGCGGCAAGGTCATCGATACACCAGGGGATAATCTTCTGGCTGAATTTACGAGCGCCCTGGATGGCGTGCAGTGCGCGGTCGCGATTCATCAGGAGCTGCAAACACAGAATGCCGAGTTGCCGGTCAAGCGTCCGATGGCTTTCAGGATCGGCATCAATGTCGGCGATGTGGTCGTCGAGGGGGAGCGCCTATACGGCGATGGGGTCAATATTGCGGCCCGACTCGAAGGTCTTGCCGACGGTGGTGGCATCTGCATCTCAGGCACGGTCTATGACCAAGTCGAAAATAAGCTTCCGCTCGGCTACGAATACCTTGGCGAGAAAACAGTCAAGAATATTTCCAAGCCCATACGTGTGTATCGTGTGGTTCCGCCCCTCAGGACAAACCCTCGATTGCCGTCTTGCCCTTCCTCAATATGAGCGGCGGCGACGAGCAGGAGTATTTCAGCGACGGGATCACCGAAGACTTGCTGACTGCACTCTCCAAGCTGTCCGGTCTTCTCGTGATTTCTCGTAACTCGGTCTTTCAATACAAAGGCAAAGCCGTCAAACCAAAAGACGTCAGCCGCGACCTAGGCGTGCGCTATCTGCTCAAAGGCAGTATGCGAAAAGCCAATAAGCGCGTCCGCGTCACAGCTCAGCTCATTGACGCGTCAACCGGCTACCACCTATGGGCCGAACGATATGACCGTAACTTAGACGATATCTTCGCCCTGCAAGATGAAGTCACCGAGCAAATTGTTGCCGCTCTCGCCGTCAAACTCACAAGTGGAGAACAAGCCCGGCTGGAGCGCAAATACACCGATAATCTGGAAGCCTACGATTATTGTCTGCGCGCGGATGCCAACTTCTCTTCCCTCACTCCCGAGCGCCTGGCTGAGACGCTTAATTATACGAAAAAGCTATCAGTCTAGATCCACACTTCGCCGCAGCCTATGCCTCTCTCAGCGCCACCTATATAATTGAGTGGGATCTGCAATGGAGTGAAGATGACGCGACTTTGGACCGAGCTGCGGATCTGGCTGAAAAGGTAAAGGCATCGGACGATAGTCTACCGCTGGCTCATCGTGTCTTAGCTGGTGTGTATTTGTTCAAAAAAGAGCACGAACGAGCACTGACAGCAGCCCAACGTGCCCTCAGTCTCGATCCAAATGATGCGGCTTGATTCTCAATTATCTGGGACAGCCAGCTCGGACGAGACGCTTGGTTGAACAAGCCATGCAACTCAATCCGCATCACCCTGCGCACTATATTTTTGCGATCCGGCACGCCGAGTATCTGATGGGCCAGTATGACGCGGCCATTGCCACCTTCACGCGCGCCATCGCTCGTAATCCTGATACACCCGCACCGCACGCCTATCTCGCTGCGGTCTATACGACGCTCGGGCAAAGACAAGAAGCGCAGGCTGAGGTGGCCGAAGTCCTGCGAATCAGCCCCAATTACTCGGTCCAAGTAGCCAGAGAGCGCTCGCTGTACAAAGACCAGGCGATTTTGGAATTACATCTGACTCGTCTGCAAGAGGCGGGGCTGAGATAACAGCAGCATCCATACCATCACCGCCCCTTAACCGCCTCCCGCTCGCCCCCTTCGGCTCTATAACGCCAAAAATCCGTCCCAAGAATCTCTCCTTTATCCACACTGGCGCCTCCCTGTGGCTGCTCTTTTCCAATACGGCTGCGATGTCACATCCCTGCCGTTGACGAAAGGAAGACGGCACGTCATCGTGAAGGCAAAAGAGAGCAAGAAGGAAACACTATGAGTACCGACGGCGCTATCGACGTTGTATGTAATCTTTTCACGCCCCAAGAGGTACAAAACGGCCAAACTGGAGTGGACGAGTATTTCTTGGATCAAGTCCGGTTTCCCCAGGAGTTGCGGCCCGGCGTTCCGATAAAAACCTATTTAGAGAAAATGGATCGGGCCGGCATTCAGCGTTCGCTGCTCATCGCCGTCCGCGCAGGTGATATGCGTATCAAGGGTTCGTTTGAGATTTCATATGAACGTGTTGCGGAAATGTGTCAGAAATATCCTGACCGCTTCTCCGGCCTGGCCGGCGTTGACCCAACCCGCGGCATGCAAAGCCTGCGTGACCTCGAACACGCCGTCAAAGAGTATGGCTTTGTCGGCGCGCATCTGTATCCACACTGGTTTGGGCTGCCGCCGGATCAGGCTCGCTATTACCCTCTCTACGCCAAGTGTTGCGAGCTGGACATTCCGATCATGATGCAGGTCGGCCACTGCTTGCGTTATCAGCGTGAGCGCATTCTGCCGAGTGTCGGTCGTCCGATCACACTGGACCAAATCGCCATTGACTTCCCGGAACTCGTCTTGATTGGCATTCACATCGGCTATCCGTGGACCGAAGAAATGATCTCCGTCGCCTGGAAGCACGAAAATGTCTACATCGGCTCAGACGCCTATGCCCCGCGTCACTGGCCTGAGCCGTTTGTCCACTTCATCAATACCTGGGGCAAGTACAAAGTCGTGTTTGGGACCGACTGGCCGGTCATCGATCCCGAGCGCGCCACCAAGGAAATCAATGAATTGGAGCTCAGACCGGAATCTCAACAGAAACTCTTACGAGACACGGCTCTCCGAATTTTCCGTCTGCCTGAATCCCCCACACCCTAAGAGCGTGTCCAAAAAGTACATTCTGGGCGTCGCCCGGCTGCAAGCAGCATGTCCAGCGTTGCCCTGCATCGCCATATCACAGCGGATATAGCTGCTTCGGGCGCCTTGGTCATGCTGCTTTCGCTCGGGCTTTGGCCGCAGAGACACTTATTAGACACACCCTAAGGGAAAACGACATGAATCAACGCATACGGACTGTCGTGAAAACAGTCAAAGCTCAAGCCACTTCCGACAGCGCTGGTGTACGATTGAGCCGCAGTCTGGGCTCTCCAGCCTTGGACTACCTCGACCCATTCTTATTGCTGGACGAGTTTAAATCTGACGAGCGGTCGGATTATATCGCCGGTTTTCCTGACCATCCGCACCGCGGCTTTGAAACCGTGACGTATATGCTGGCTGGTGTCATGCAACACAAAGATCATAAAGGCAATGAAGTCAATCTTGGCCCAGGCAGCATTCAGTGGATGACCGCAGGCCGAGGCATTATTCACTCCGAAACGCCCAAGCAAGAGAACGGACTACTGTGGGGTTTCCAGCTGTGGGTCAATCTGCCAGCTAAAGACAAAATGACACCACCGCGCTACCAAGACCTGCATCCGAAAGACGTGCCCAAAATCGAGCGCGAAGATGGAATAACGATTCGCGTACTCGCTGGTGAGTGCCAGGGCGTTCGCGGAGCCGTCAGCGGCATTGCCATCGATCCCATCTACCTCGACGTTGCGGTTCCCGCGCACTCAACTTTTGAACAGCCTGTCACGCCAGGCCATACGGCTTGCTGTGATGTCTTCGAAGGTGCAGCCTGTTTCGGCGGCCAAAAAGGACCCGCCAGCCAAGCCGTCGGAGGACGCACCTTAGCCGTCTTATCTGATGGAGATGTCATCCATGTTGACACGGCCGACTTGCCAGTGCGCTTTCTCATTCTTGCTGGCAGGCCCCTGAATGAGCCCGTCGCCCGGTATGGACCGTTTGTCATGAACACCAAAGAGGAGATTATACGCGCGGTTGAAGACTATCAGCGCGGCACAGTTTTGGATTGAAAAGCTAAGCCTCACCTGCTTAAAGGAACGTCATTGTTGACCGGGGTATAACCGGAGTTATACTAATAACTATGAAAACGGCCATTTCGATTCCCGACCCGATTTTCCATGTAGCGGAGCAACTGGTAAAACAGACTGGGATATCCCGTAGTCAGTTGTATGCGACCGCTATTTCTATGTATCTCAAAACCCATCGAGGAGACGGAATAACAGAACGTCTCAACAAGATACATGAAGAGGACACGCCCACGCCAATTGATCCGGTGACCCAGGCTCTGCAACTCCAATCTTTACCCCAAGACGGAGGGTAGTCCAGCGTGGAGACATTTGCTGGGCCTCTCTGCCCGAGCCAAGCGGCTCGGAGCCAGGTTATCGTCGCCCACTTGTCATTATACAGTCAAACGATTTTAACCAGAGTCGGATTCGGACCGTTCTTGCGGTGGTCATCACGTCAAATCTTCGCCTGGCACGTGCGCCAGGGAAGGTTCTCCTTCCTGCAAAGGGGACAGGCCTCAGTCGGGATTCAGCGATAAACGACTCCCAACTCATCACCGTTAATAAGACCTCTCTCACAGAAAATATTGGGAGAATTACAGGAAAGCAGCTGCAAGAAATGGATGAAGGATTGCGGTTGGTTCTCGCACTCTCGGCACTCTAGCAACAGGCAGCCGGCCGGCAACCACGAAGGACACTGACCTATGGCAACGACGGACACAGCGCACTCAACGGATTTCATTCGCACGATCATTGCCGAAGACCTCAAAACCAATAAGCACGGCGGCAAAGTCGCCACGCGCTTTCCGCCAGAGCCAAACGGGCATTTGCACATCGGCCATGCCAAGTCGATCTGTCTCAATTTCGGCGTGGCGCTGGAAAATAGCGGGACGTGCAATATGCGCTTCGACGACACTAATCCGACTAAGGAAAACGTCGATTACGTCGAATCGATTAAGCGCGACGTGAAGTGGCTGGGGTTTGACTGGGACGAGCGCGAATATTACGCCTCAGATTATTTCGAACAGCTGTATGCCTATGCCGTGCAGCTGATCACAGACGGCAAAGCCTATGTCTGTAGCCTGAGTCCGGACGAAACTCGACACTATCGCGGCACCCTGACCGAGCCGGGCAAAGACAGTCCGTATCGCAACCGCTCAGTTGAGGAGAATCTGGAGCTGTTTGAGCGCATGCGCGCAGGTGAATGCGAAGAAGGCAGCCACGTCCTGCGCGCCAAAATCGACATGGCCTCGCCCAATATCAATATGCGTGATCCAACCCTGTATCGCATTCTCAAAGCCACGCATCACCGCACCGAGGATAAGTGGTGTATCTATCCGATGTATGACTTTACACATTGTTTGTCTGATGCCATTGAAGGCATCACGCATTCGTTGTGTACCCTGGAATTCGAAGATCACCGCCCACTCTATAATTGGGTGCTGGATGAACTTCTCGTCCCGAGCCATCCCCGGCAAATCGAATTTGCGCGCCTGAATCTGACGTATACAGTCTTGAGCAAGCGCAAGCTGCTTACTTTAGTGACCAACAAATATGTCAGCGGTTGGGATGATCCGCGTATGCCAACTTTGGCCGGCCTTCGGCGCCGGGGCTATACCTCGCAGTCCATCCGGACCTTCTGCGAACGGATCGGCTTGGCCAAACGAAACAGCACGGTCGACTATGCCATGCTCGAACACGGCATCCGCGAAGAACTAAACCAGACCTCCCCACGGGTCATGGCGGTGTTACGTCCCCTGCGTATGGTGATAGACAACTACCCCGAAGGCCAGGTTGAAGAGCTGGACGCAGTCAATAATCCTGAAGATCCGAGTGCAGGTACGCGGAAAATCCCGTTCTCGCGCGTAGTCTACATTGAGCGCGCAGACTTTCACGAGGACCCACCCCGAAAATTCTTCCGTCTGGCTCCGGGTCGTGAAGTGCGTCTGCGGTACGCCTATATCATCACATGTGTCGATGTCGTGAAGGCTGAAAACGGCGAGATCGTAGAAGTCCATTGCACCTACGATCCAGACACGCGCAGCGGTGGCCCGGCCGCGAATCGAAAAGTGAAAGCCATTATTCATTGGGTTTCAGCCGAGCAGGCCATGAGCGCAGAGGTGCGACTATACGATTATTTTTTTACCAAACCTGACCCTGAAAATGTTGAAGACGGCAAAGAGTTCACGGACTATCTCAATCCCCATTCACTCGAAATGCTGACTGACTGCAAGCTAGAGCCTGGCCTGGCCGCTGCTGAACCAGGCGCTCGATTTCAGTTTGAGCGGCAAGGTTATTTTTACGTGGATACAGGCGATTCCGCTCCAGGTGCCCCGGTCTTCAACCGTACGGTCTCGCTCCGTGACACCTGGGCAAAGATCCTCAAAGCCCAGCAACAACAGAAAAGGTGATTTTTTCTTGGTAAGAGAACTCCAATTCACGGCGACGGAGCGGGCAGGCAGAGTCTCCGCCCTGCTCCTCCGGCCTCAAGCCGCCCGCTGCCTGCTCGTGTTTGGACACGGGGCAGGTGCAGGCATGCGCCACCCCTTTATGCAGGCGACAGCAGACTTACTCGCCGCAGGCGGGATTGCCACGTTTCGGTATCAGTTCCCGTATATCGAGAAGGGCAAGAGGAGCCCGGACTCACGGGTAACGCTGATCGAAACGATTTGCTCCGCAGTTGAGACCGCCACAAAAATGGCAAAAGGCCTGCCTCTCTTGGCGGGCGGAAAATCGATGGGCGGGCGAATTACCTCGCTCGTCGCAGCCGCAGGTCGGATTCCACACGTCCAAGGACTCGTCTTCTTCGGCTTTCCACTGCACGCGCCAGGCAAGCCTTCGAGCGACCGCGGCGCGCACCTGGCAGACGTGAAAATACCCATGCTCTTCTTGCAGGGAACACGGGATAAACTGGCTGAACTCGATTTGATCAAACCGCTGTGTCGCCGCCTTGGTACACGAGCCAGCTTGCATATTATTAAGGGCGGCGACCACTCTTGCCATGTGCTTAAACGCTCAGGGCTAACGGATGAGGAAGTGCTAGAAGAATTGGGAGAGACGGTGGGCTCATGGGTATCTCGCTTCATCCGTGAGTAATGGGAATATGGCCGGGCTGCAGCCGAATGCGTTCGAGCCAGATATTGATCGCTTCAAAACGGTTCAGCTCAAAGCCACCTTCATGCGCCACGTGGGTGTAGGCGTATAAGGCAATGTCAGCAATGGTGTAATGCTCGCCGGCAAAGAACGTCCGCTTTGCCAGATGTTGCTCCATCACCTCAAGCGCGGCATAGCCAAGCGATCGTTTTTGCTCTAACCCGGCGCGGCGTTCGTCTGTGAGTTCGCCGTGCATGAGCCAGAAGCGCGACGTGGCGATATTGGGTTCATGGCTATACTGCTCAAAGAACATCCACTCCAAGATCTGTGCTCTGGCCATTGCGTGGTCGGGTAAGAAAGGAGTTCCCTCAGCCAGATAAAAAAGAATGGCATCTGACTCGGACAGACGTGTCTCATCTTCAAGCTCGAGTACAGGAATACGGCCGTTGGGATTGATTGTGAGAAAATCCGGCGTGCGCGTCTCGCCTTTCACGATATCCAACTCAACCCGTTCAAACGGAATCCTAAGCTGCGCCAGCAGCAAACGAACCTTGTAGCCATTGCCCGAAGGCAGATAGTCATACAGCTTCAGCATCCTAACTCCCTCGTCTAACCAATAACTTCAGATTCACGCACGGCATCAAGAATCGCCAAACGCACGACTTCGGCCCCCACGGTTCCAACCGTTAGGACATCGCTCTGGACCTGCCCGGCAGAGACACTAAAAACCAGATCGCCATCCCACGGACTAAAGGCCGGGGGCAATCGCCCGGGCAAAACCGGCAGTGGCCATCTTGGACACAATAAAGAGCTCTTCTTGGCTGAGCGCTGCATTGGTGACGACGGCAGCTAAGGTGGTGTTGTTTTGTGGCAAAGAAGTCCGAGCTTGTGGACTGCCTTGAATGAAATTCTTTTCAATGTTCAGAAACTGCCCTTTTGCATCCACAGCCCCGGCGGTGATCTTCCCGTTTTCCATCACATCACCCAAGGCGTTGACTGCCACACACGCCAATACTTTTAACTCGTCGGTTTGAATGTGGCCGATTCCAAATCCACCGGTCATGGGCCGCCCATTGGTCATCCCTTTTCCCAGCGTTGCCCCATACCCCACACCGACACGCCCACGCGCGTACTCACTATTCGTTGCGGCTTTACAGGCATCATAGGCATCTTGCTGGGATGGATAGACCGGCTTGCCGAAGACAAGATCAAAGATACACGCCGTTGGCACGATGGGAACAATGCGGCCCGGCGTCTCCAGTCCCCTGCCCTGCTCTTGCTGCCACTCCATCACCCCGGTTGACGCGCCCAGGCCGTAGGCACTGCCGCCGGTAAACACCAGAGCATCAATTTGCTCAACAGAATTACCCAGATTGAGCAGTACCACATCGCGCGTCCCCGGAGCCGAACCACACAAGTGATACGCGCAGGTCACACGCTGCGTGAACAGCAAAACGGAGATACCCGTATTGCCCGCCAGGTTCTTATGTCCAATCAGCAGATTCTCAAAGTGCATGGCCTCTTCCCCCGCGATTTGCGTAAGATTGCTGTGCAATTGCTGTGCAACGTCTGAGATTGAGAAGCCCGCACCCTAGCGAGCGTGGCGTAAAGGATCAAGCCTGCGTGCAGTCTGCAGGCATTCTTGTAAGTGGGCTTGATGAAGATTAATTTTCGCTATATGTTCGCTATCGATAAATACAGTGAACAAAGGGGAACGAGATGGCACTCGGCTCATTCAATCGCCTGTCCTTACCCGTGACCGACATGGCACGCGCGGAAAAAGTATTATGACCGGCTGCTTGGTTTTCTTGGCTATCAGCAAGCCGAGAAGCCAGATGAGTTGGTCTTATGGGCCAGCGGGCGCGGAGCCATCTCGATTTCTCCGAATAACCCCGAGTCTGCGAACAAAACGCACGATCGCTACTCACCAGGGCTGCATCATTTTGCCTTTAACGCGGACAGCCGAGAAGACGTGGACCGGCTGTACCAGTTTCTGCTCGACAACAACATCGAGGTCCTCGATGCCCCGGCAGAGTATGACTATAGGGAAGGCTATTACGCTGTATTCTTTGCTGACCCGGACGGCATGAAACTCGAGCTCGTGCATATTCCGTCCTGGCCGACTTCATAACCCCCCCCCCCCCCCCCCCCCCCCCCCCCCCCCCTAACAGCGCACCTCAATTCCCCCACAGGGGAGCGAAGCACCCCCTTCGCTCCCCTTCCCCCTCTCGTCTTTATACCCAGCCTCATTGTCTACGTTCCCGTCCTCCTTGCTCTCACTGTCGAGCGACGCTCTCGCCAGTCTTCCACCGTCATGGCCCAGCGTTCATGGTCACGCCAGCGACCCGCGATTTTGAGGTAGCGCGGAGAAAAACCTTCGAGGCGCATGCCGACTCGTTTGGCCAGTGCAAGTGACGGGGCATTATCCGGTATAATATTCGCCTCTAGTCGGTGCAGCTTGAGCTGCGTAAAAGCGTAGCGGATGACCAGCCGTAGTCCTTCGGTCATGAGCCCCTGACGAGCAAATCGCCTGGCGCCATAGTAGCCAAGATAGACATTTTGAAACCCGCCACGAACAATCTCGTTCAGATTGACCACGCCGACGAGGGCTGCGTCCTGTGTGCGGCAAATAAAGAAGCTCTCGTGATGCCCCTTACCAAGCCGGTCGTAATATTCGGAGAACTTCTCTGGTGTGTCAGGCGGATGCACCCAGGGTCGATGAAAAGACCGATTGTGTGTCACAAACTGCAGGAACGACTCGACATCATCTCGCTCAGGATGGCGCAGAAAAATATGACGTGACTGCGCCAGACGTGACTGCGCCAGACGCGGCTGTGCCAGGGCCTCATTACTCATTATTTCTCGTCATTGCTCGTCCCATACTCGTTTATTCCAAGAGACGACCCACGCGCCGGAATGATATTGTGACGCAATCATATTGCTACGCGATGACATTGCTACTGCGCGGTCACCCCGCCGTCGATGATGAGTTCAGTCCCGGTCACGAACGTCGATTCTTTGGACGCCAAATACAGCACGCCATAGGCAATCTCGTCTGACTCGGCAATGCGTCCGACCGGATGCCACTTGGCGGCGCGTTGTTTCCACTTCTCGCCAAACGGGTCAAGAATCGCGGTGTCCACGCCACCAGGGTGGATCGAGTTCACCCGAATCTTCTCTTTGGCATATTGGATGGCCGCGGTTTTAGTCAGCAGCCGTAATCCACCTTTACTGGCATGATAAGCAGGCAGTCCGCCTCCGCCAACAATTCCGGCAATAGACGAGATGTTCACAATCGAGCCATGGCCGGCTTCACGCATGGCGGGGATGGCATATTTCATGCCGAGGAAAGCGCCGGTCAGATTCACCGCCAGCACCTTGTTCCACACATCCAGCGGCGTTTGCTCCACGCCGAAATCTTCTTTGAGCCCAATGCCCGCATTGTTGATCAAGATGGTGAGTTTGCCAAACGTCTCGACTGTTTCTCCAATCGCCTTTTGCCATTGGTCTTCTTGAGACACATCAAGGTGAATATAGCGCGCAGCGTTGCCTATCTCTTGTGCAACCGCCTCTCCCTGCTCGTCGAGTATATCCGTCAACATCACCTTGGCTCCCTCGCGGGTAAACATACGTGCCTCAGCCTCGCCCTGCCCGCGTGCCGCACCTGTAATAATTGCTACCTCGCCGTCCAGTCGTCCTGGCATGATTGAGTCTCCTTTCTTGTGTAAAAAATGAACCCCTCGTAGAAGCGGTTCATGAACCGCCCTGATCGCAGCCCACTGCGTCCTACTTCGCGGTAAATCCACCATCGACCATCAACAGGCTGCCCGTCACATAGTCGGATTCGGCCGAGGCCAGGAAAATGGCCGGGCCGACAAGGTCTTGGGTCGTCCCCCAGCGCTGGAGTGGCGTGATTTCTTCGACCGTTGATTTAATGTCTTGGTCTCCATGAAACCGACGGGTCATGGCGGTGGCCAAGAAATTGGGACAAATAGCGTTCACGTTAATCCCGTGCGGACCGTAATCCACAGCCAGTTTGCGGGTGAGGTTAGCGGCGGCGGCTTTTGAGGCGCAATAGGCCGGCTCTTCGGGCAAACCAATTACCCCGGCGATGGAGACAATATTAACGATCTTGCCACCGTCACCTTGTTTGAGAAATTGACGAATAGCCCGCTGGCAGCCGTTCCACACGCCTTTGGTATTGACCGCCATGGTAAAGTCGTACTCTTCTTCAGTCTTCTCATGAATGGGCGCCAGGCGGGTGAATACCCCGGCATTATTAACCATAATATCGAGCCGTCCAAAGCGTTCGACTGCCTGTAGGACCAGGGATTCAACCGCTTTGCCCTGCGTCACGTCCGCCTGAACGAAACAGGCCTGACCACCGTTAGCGAGAATCACCTCGGCAGTGGCTTTTTGCCCGTCGTCCTCATAGCCCTCGGGTCCGGCATCAGCCCGAATGTCAGAACACACCATCCGAGCGCCTTCATGCCCAAAAGCAATCGCAGTCGCCCGGCCTATGCCCGAGCTGGCCCCAGTGATAATGGCAACTTTTCCGGCTAGCCGTCCCATAGAATTCTCCTTTTCATTCAAGGTTTTAGCCTTTTGTCTGGTCTTATAATATGCAGGTTGTCACGGGAATTGCTGCAACTTGAGAGCAACTTGGTACTTGATACCTGCCCACAGACAGTAGTACAACACGGCAAGGAGACCGGCTTCGCCCCACAGATATAAGCGCGGCACGACAAAAAGGCCACTGTGACCGGAGGAAACACTATGCGGACTATCACCCTGTGCAGCGGAAAAGGTGGCGTCGGGAAGACGCTGCTTGCCACGACCTTGGGACGTATTATTCAACGCGACGAAGACTGTAAGGTTCTCCTTGTCGACCTGGACCTATCGGTGCGTGGACTCACCCTACTCGCCTTTCAGAATAAATATCAGCTCGATCAACTGCCGTTGTCCCTGACCGAATACTTGGCAAATGGGCAGGACGACGCACCCGCCTTGTTTGACGAACTCCGTAGGGGGCTCTCCATCAACGGCAGTGACGACGGTGAGGATGCCGCCGACCGGTCGCCTGATCAATCCGCTAGCAAGGCAGCAAGCCGGGCCGCCAGTCAAGCTGGCGGCCAGTCCACATATCAACGCCTCAACGGATTCTTTATCCTGCCGTCCTCAACCGAGAGCGAACCGCCGGACTGGACGCAGTTCAACCACTTAGAACTCGACCAAGCCATAGACAAACTGGACCGGTTACACCAGTTTGTGGCTGAGTCACTAGACGTGGGCTATCTCATCTTCGATACGCAAGCCGGATTGGGAAGTCTGAGCCTCGCGGCAGCCACACTCAGCGATCTCAACCTGATTGTCCTCGAAGAAGACGACATCAGTTGGCGTACCGCGCTGAGCATGCTGATGGAGATATCGGAGCTGAATAAACGCCTCCAGCATAAATCGCGCAGCTATTTTCTGGCCAATAAAGTCAGCACCGGCATGCTGGATGCATCCGATAAGCTCAAAGCTTTCTCGTTTCTTCCGCCCGTCCCGTTTGACACCTGGATGCAAAAGCTGTTTGCCCATGACACCGCAGCAGTTTTAGAAAAAGATTTTGAGGGCAGCGATTTCTTTCGCCAGGTAGAATCGGGCGTATGGCAGGAATTAGCCGTTATTCTTGGTGTTCGGCAGCGGTCTGACAGGGGTGGGGCGAAAACGTCGTGGTGGCGAGGGTGAAAAGCGGGGAGAAGACGGGCAGCCACACAGGGCTGCCCTCCATCGAATATCCTAGCACCTCTATTTCCTAGTCCCGCTCCAACCACATATCTGGACACGTCTCGACACCGTTCCGCTCAAAGATTGCGTCGATTTCGGCAAAGTCTTCTTGCGCGATATCCCAGCCCAGCGCGCCTACATTATCCTCGACTTCTGCGGCTTTGCGGCAGCCGACTAACGCCACGCTCACCGCAGGATGCGACAGCGTCCAGCGCAAGGCAAACTGAGGCAGGCTTTTATTGTAGCGCGCAGCCATGCCTTTGAGCTCCTCAACCGCCTTGATGTTCTTGAGGAAGTAGTCCTGACCGAACATGGTCTGGAACAGGTTGATGCCACCCATGCGACCTTGGCGCGCGCGCCAGTCGTCTTCGTCAAAGGTCATATCCGCACTAAAAGTTCCGGTCAGTAAACCATACGCCAGTGAGCCATACGCCATGACGCCCATGTGGTTCTCACGGCAGTAGGGGAGAATCTCCTGGTCCATACGCCGGTCAAACATATTCCAGCAGTACTGGGCCACATCCAACCGCCGGGTTTTCATACTCTCTTTGATTTGCTCAGGCCGAAAATTGGAAATCCCAATAGCACGCGCTTTGCCCTGCTGGAAGATGTCCTCCAGCGCCCGCATGGTCTCTTCAAACGGGGTGCTCACATCCGGCCAGTGGACCATATACACGTCCACATAATCAGTATTCAGGCTCTTGAGACTCTTCTCAATCGACACCATGACTCGGTCGCGGCTGCTGTCACGGTAGTTAGTCGCTTTCGCCTCCTTGTACCCAATGCCGAATTTGGTCACGACAACGGCGTCCTTGCGCCGCTCGCCGAGCGCTTTGGCCAGCGAACGCTCTGACGCACCAAAGCCATACGCCTCGGCCGTATCAAAACAGGTGATACCCAGATCAAGCGCCTTGTGCACGGCCGTAGTGAATTCTTGTTCTTCAATTGACCCGTAGCCGCCACCAATTTCCCAGCAACCCACGCCAATGGCGGAAACTTTGATACCGGTTTGTCCAAAAGAACGATATTGCATGCAAAACTCCTTAGTTATGTTCCGAGGTTTCCGGAACAGTGTTTGAGGAAGAATCTACGTTAGCGCCACAGTCTGCTGCAGTAAGGACGTCCAGCCTCAGACTGTCAAGAACGCGTCCGCCAAGTATAGTCCGTGCCCCGTATACGAATGATTTGGCTCTCTGCACCTGGCTCCAACGTGCCGAAGACAGTCGGGGCAACCACAGCGGCAAAGAAAATCATGGCTCCCAGCCAGACGCCGGTTGCAATCAACACCGTGGCATTGAGTGTAGCCACTTCCTCGTTTTTGGCCACTGATCTCGTCGATCCTCGTCAAGTACGAAACCGTCAAATTCCCTCTGTTTTCTTGTCAGAAGGCTGACACTCTAGCGTTATTCGCCAAAAAAGTATTGGCGGGGTCTGAAAGGAGATTTCCTCTCAACTGTCGCTACATAACCCTTTGACAATCTTGTGATTTCTCTTTCCCGCGCCACCCCTTCCGTACCAGGTCTCACTTTCACTTTTTGACCTTCGGCACCTGGCACAGCCCTTGCGAAATGCGCGGGTATCACATGCCGAGGGAAGAAAAGTGAACTATCAAACTTTCTCCGTCTGTCCCCTCATAAAATATTCACGAAGAGTGACTTCTCTAGTCAAGAGCCTTCTCCCTTCACGACTCCTCCTTTTCGTTACGCTTATCACCTGCTGCAGTCCGAGCGTCCTCTACTGGCGAGGTCGCACTTTATCGACAATGCCGCCTCTACGGGCGGCAATGGATCATCTTGGGCATCCGCCTGGAATACGTTTGCAGCCATTGACTGGGGTCGTGTACAATCTGGAGACGTCGTGTATATCTCGGGCGGTGACGGGTCCAAGGTCTACTCTGGAAAGATAACGGTTCAAACAAGTGGGACCGCGTCGACTCCAGTTTTGATGGCCAGAGGAACGACCTCTGGCCATAATGGATTTTTTGACCACTGCCCGCAGGCGCGGTATGATTACTTATTCTGGCTGAATATGTCTATCTAGTGTGATTGATTCGGCTTGCAGGCAGGCGGAGGATGAAGTTGACGTCGCAGCTCCCCAGTTGCGGCACCCTTAACGGAGGAAGGTGAACCATGCCCGCACGAGTAGCGGTCCGGCATCTCACGCAAGAGTAACTACTAACGGGTGCTGTCAGCGCCCTTAATCGGCTTCTAGTAGACAGGGGCATCATTGAGGAAGCCGAATTACAAAAGTATTTGAAGGATTGGATGAAGGGGCAGAAACTGTTGCCGCCCGGTAGGACCAAGGTAGCGAAGAAGCATTCTGCCCGACCATAGCGCTCCTAAATCACGGAAGTGGCTCGGTAGTAGATAATCCGTAATACTACCGGCTGCAATTCTTATACAAGCAAGATACTAGATCAGTTCCCACAAACTGGGTGCACCGGAGTCTGGTATGGATGCGACTAACCCACCCGCCATAGAGGTAGCTGCCGCATTCGCGGCTTCCCTCAGCGAGAAGTTGAACGAGTTTCAAGACAATACTGGAATCTTGTTAGACCCTTGATGCAATAACTTGTTGTTTGATGTGATCAGCGAATCCCTATCACATGCTGCGCGGCGGGCCGAGTGGCTTGATCGTGGGGCGGATCCGGGGGATCCAAGCTCAGCCAATGCAGTGAGTCAGCTACTCGACACATCGTTGGGCGTTGTCCTACGCGAGATAGAAGCTGTCGTCCGCGGACGCGCCGGCGACGAATTGCATGCCGGACTGTTGGACGTTCTCGTGGCAATGCACGCACGCTGGTGCGGCGTATTCCCATTTTGCAAATAGGATACCCGGCTTTCGAGGCAGCTTCACGTGGCTGACCGTGACACCTATAGGCTCAAGGCGTTCGACACCATCATTGAGTGGCCCAAGCAAATACTGACATTCGCCGCAGCAATTCTGGTGTTGAGCGCGACATTTATCAGGACTATCGTACCCGATCCTTCGGAAATCGTTGGAGAACTCCTCCTTTTCATTTCATGGTTCGCTTTACTCAGTTCGATCATGGCCGGCGTCGTATTCATGGGCAAAGTCGCCCATACCTTGGATAGCGCGACCGACACAGGCCAGCTTAACATCTGGAAAAGCCAGACCGTCGGCTTATTTCAGGTGATACTCTTTTTTGCTGGGATAGTAGCTTTCCTAGTGTTCGTCTACTGCAATCTGACACTGAACAACGTCGACAAGATTTCGGCTGACAAGAACGAAGCAACGACTATTGCCCCAGCGCACAACGGGCTAATTAACGATGACCCTAACCCTCCCAGTGAACTCAACGAATCCATGCGTACCATTGTCCCCTCAGATTAAGAGCTCAACTCATTTGCTCATGACTCCGGAGACTTCGATGCAGAATCCGTGTCTGAGCAACAGCAGTTGACGACGGTACGGGCAGTCGGAAGGCTGCCCGTACTACAGATTTGCTACAGTTTTATGCCATGCTACAGGTTTTTCCCATGTCTGCGACGGACGGCTCATGTTGGTACATACTGACGCAACCGGCTCATAAGATACCGCGCCGGTTGCCTTCTTGCTCAGTGTATACCAACGTATGCGGGTGAGTGCCGCCTAGTGCCACCTGGCTAGATACAACTTAGTGTAGTTCGATGCCACCGTCGACATTCATAGCCTGGCCCGTGACGTTTTCGGCTAATGCCAGATACACCGCCAGTTGGCCGATATCCTCCGGCGTTTGCGGACGGCCTTGCGGGATCACATTCTTGACCCAGCGCTGCCAGGCTTCTTCTTTTGACTCGTTCGGCTGTTTCAACGACTCGGCCAGGTATTCCCACATTTGGGTACGCAGAATACCAGGACAAATCGCATTGACGCGTATATTCTCCTTCGTCAACTCTTTTGACAGCGAATTCGTAAAGCCGACAACCGCGAACTTTGACGCACAATAGTGAGACAGCCCACCAAAGCCGCTCTTGCCCGCGATTGAGGCAATATTGATAATGCAGCCGCCGCCTTGTTTCTTGAGCGCCGGGATCGCAGCTTGGCACGATAAGAAGACGCCTTTGGCATTCACCGCGAAAATGATGTCCCAGGCCTCTTCCGACATCTCTTCTACCGGCACCAGATTCACCACCCCAGCGTTGCATACCATAATGTCGAGACCGCCGAGCGCATCGGCTGTCTCTTTCACCATGCGCACATTGTCGTCTTTTTCGGTAACATCGGCCTGAATCGCCAGCGAACGGCGGCCCAGCGCTGTAATTTCTTCCGCAGTTTTTTGGGCTTGGGTAAAGCCGCCAACAGCAGCGGCCCCATACTGCTGCACGCTGCTCGACATGGTCTCAATATCCGCGACTGCCACATCCGCGCCCGCGTTTGCCAGCGCAAGGGCGATACCTCTCCCTATGCCGCGTGCGCAGCCCGTAATCAGGGCGACTTTTCCATTCAGTTGTGACATAACATTCTCCTTTCGTACTCAAAAGCCAGCCGGTCGCGGACAGCCACCCGACATATCAAGCAGCCGTTTGGCAAGATCCAAGGTCGTACGGTCTTCGAGGTAGGCACCCACGACTTGGATGCCTATCGGTAAGCCACTGTCTAAACGTCCAACAGGAACGACTGTCACCGGCAGCAAGCACACACCCGCAGGCGCCATCCAGGTCACCAGGTCCCAATACGGACGTTGCTCATCGCCAACGGTGGCCAGTCGCGCGGCTTGGGGTTCGGACTGGTCGTGTGGTATTGCCGGGCACGACATGACCGGCAATAACATAATGTCCCAGTTCTCGAAGAACTCTTCCCAGCGTTTGCGCATCTGCATCCGACGTTCGTTGTAGCTGAGCCACTCGCGATGCCGCATAGCGAACAAGAGTCGGGTCTGATCAGCCGACGTATTCCCGCTTGACCGGGCGTATTCCTCAATTTTGTCTCGGGATACCCCGCCGGCAAGCGCAGATTGCAACAGGGCCATAAACGTGTGCGCCACTTTCTCCAAAGAGAAGTCAGGACGCACGTCTGTATCCACACGCGCGCCGGCATCGCTCAGTGTTCGAGCCGCATTTTCAAGCAGCGCCTTGACTTCAGGTTCAACCGGACAACGCACATCGTCCAGCCAGACGGCAATCCGGTAGTCCTTGAGTGCCGTTCTTCGAGCCGCCGGGAGTTTCAACCGCCAGGCCGGATGGTTCCACCGATCCGGCCCCGCCATGATATCCAGGCCCAGTTCCAGGTCTTCGACGCTACGCGCCATCGGACCGGCCACGGCCAGGTCGGCCTGCGTCAATGTCCCAGGCGGGCCCGGAATCTGCCCATGCGCCGGGACAATGCCATAGCTCGGCTTGTGACCCACCACACCGGACATATGCGCCGGCAAACGAATGGAGCCACCAATGTCACTGCCAAGTTCCAGCGGCGTAAATCCACACGCGAGTGCGGCAGCCGCGCCGCCGGACGACCCGCCGGGCGTTCTGGAGGTATCGTGCGGGTTATTGGTCGTACCGAAAATCTCGTTATAGCTTTGCAGATCACCGGCATAGATGGGCAAGTTGGTCTTGCCATAAATAATGGCTCCGGCCTTGCGTAGCCGCGCCACCGGCCAGGCATCCTCTTGCGGCGTAAAGTCTTTGAGTTCCGGCGCGCCCGACGTGGTCCGCATGCCCGCAGTTTGGAAAGAATCTTTAATTGTCATGGGTACGCCGTGCAGCGGCCCGAGGCTCTGCCCACGTGCTAAGGCTGCATCCGCCGCGTCTGCTTTGGCTCGCGCCTGCTCGGCATCAATCGTCACCACGCAATTGATCGATTTGTCGAGCGCCTCCACCCGGGCAAGGAAAGAGTCCAGCGCTTCGCGACTTGAAATCTCTTTCTTTTGGATCTTGTGTGCGATTTCAATGGCTGTCGCATACGCGAGATCCGAAAGATCGGAAAGATCAGACATAGCTTTCTCCTTATTCTGACCGCCTCATTCTAATCGCCTCTTGCGTTTGGCTTTCGCCAAGCAGGAGCATCTTGCCATGCCCCTCGGAGAGACACAAGGTTTTGGAGGTGTTATACGGCTTCCAGCAGATCTCTGTACATTCCCGTTCCTACTTCGACAGGCTCAGTAGGAACGGGCTCCTCCATGGGCAGAGCGTTTTCCGCTCACCCTGAGCTCGTCGAAGGGCAAGCGGCACGGGCACTAAGGGATAGTCACCAATAAGAAACCGTATCATGCCGGTATATAGCGTAGGTTCGGTGAGCCCAGCGTAGCCCGACAGTAACCGCGTTAAAACGCATCAAAAACGGTCTCAAAAAGGAGAGCAACGTGCTAGCAGAACAAGACGCAGTAATTGACGACCTATACGAAGCGCGACGTTACGGCACCCGACCATCCCGTATTGATCAGATCCCGTCCGAGTTAGACGAGGCACTCGATCTACAACTCCGCGTTCTCAATCGCTTTGAGACTGCAGGAGAACGTCTAGGCGGTTGGAAGGTCGGGCTGACATCGGGCACGGCCCGAGACCGCATGGGAAAAGAGTTTCGGCCGTTCGGCTATGTCCTCCACAACCGGATTTTCCGTTCCGGCGCGACAATTCTTGTTGACCCTATTTTGAATTGTCATATTGAGCCGGAATTATGCCTTATCATCGGCTCACCGTTGCGTGGGGCTGAGGTGGATCGTGAGCACGCCAAGGCGGCTGTCCGCGCGGTTACCCCAGCATTTGAGATCAACGAGATTCGCGTCCAGCCGGACACAGGGCATGCGCCTCTGTTAGCCGATGGCTTAGCTCAATGGGGTATAGTCGTCGGACCGGAGGTCCCGGTACGAGAGAGGCTGGTAGAGACAACGGTCGAGTTCTCCTGCGCTGGTCAGGTTGTCGAGACGAAGACGCCGGGAACGACGATGGATGATCCGTATCTTTCGCTGTCACGTTTGTGCCGGCTGCTGGACAAATTCGGCTTAGGCTTGGAGCCAGGCCAGCGCGTCATTACTGGGTCGTTCTGTCATCACGCCGTCACTCGAGCAGGGATCTACACGGCTGATTTTTCCGACATCTTAGCAGCGTCGGTACGGTTTAACTTAACGGCGTCTGAGCAGAGATATCCGGGTACACCTGAGAGTCCCTCACAACACTCCGTCTTGTCCCGGAGGCCTAGATACCTGCTTGCGCAGGTATGACACAAGTAAGGACAGCCGTTCCCGTGGAAACGGGAATCCAGGGGATAGGGGCCGTGGCGCTGACAACGTGCTCCAGGCAATTTTGTGATGTATTTTTAGGGCGCCTAGTCTCATCCCTATAAATTCTATAGCCTGCGCCTCAACCTTTTAGGCTGTGCAAGATCAAGCTCACGATAGCGAAAATATATTGAAGAAATGAGGAAAACATGAGTGATCAAACAAATCCGAAAGTCTTTTTTGACATCACCATTGGTGAAGAATCTACTGGACGTATCGTTATAGAACTGAGAGCTGATTTGGTGCCTGAAACCGCCGAAAATTTTCGCGCGCTCTGTACCGGAGAGAAAGGTGAGGGCCAGTCCGGGAAACCCTTGCACTATAAGGGCTCGATATTCCACCGCGTCATTCCCGACTTCATGTGTCAGGGCGGCGATTTTACCAACGACGATGGCACCGGAGGAGAATCCATCTACGGCGCGAAATTTGCTGATGAGAACTTTCAGCTCAAACATACCGAGCCCGGCATGCTCAGCATGGCCAACGCCGGCCCCGGCACCAATGGTTCCCAATTTTTTCTCACTACCGCAGCAACCCCGTGGTTGGACGGCAAACACGTCGTGTTTGGCAGTGTGGTCGAAGGTCTGGACGTGGTACGCGCGATGGAGGCCCAGGGCAGCCAAAGTGGACAGACCAAGCTGCCCATTGTGATTACTGATTGTGGTCAGCTCGATGAGTAGGATACGAGGTTAGCCAGATACGTCTGGACAATACGGTCAAAGGTTTGCGGCTGCTCGGCGTAGGTCCAGTGGCCTGCATTTTGAATAATCTCAAGCTGACAATTCGGCATGTGGTCATGGAAGTATTGCGCATACTTCACTGGCGTAAAATAATCTTCGTCACCACATATCGCGATCGCAGGGACTGCGATGTTGCCCACTCGGCTCATGAAGTCGAAGGTATCGTCGCTGATCCAGTCCTTATACGTCACACCTGGGTCGGTCTCGGTGGTCAAGGTATTGATCGTGTCTAACACGGACTGGGACGTGCTTTTGGCAAAGCCTAATCTTGGATCGATAGGAATGCCCTCTTCGCCCGCCGCAAGCCGGCGCGCATTCTCAAGGACGCTGGGATCAACACGTAGCCGGGCTCCGGTATCAATGAGCATCATCCCAGCAAGACGCTCAGAGTAATAGACCGCCGCAGTAAGAGCGATCCCGCCACCCAAAGAGTGCCCGGCGATAACAAACCGATCCCACCCCAAGTGAGCGGCAAGCTGGACGGTATAATGGGTGTAATCCGCGACCCCCCGAAAACCATCGCCAGATGATAGTCCATGACCGGGCAGGTCTATGGCGACAGGGGTGTGACTGTCGGCAATCGCCCGCATATGCCGTTGCCACACCCGGCCGTCACAGCCAGTTCCATGGACGTATAAAACGCGCTGCCCATGTGAGACGCTCAGATCTCGGGCCGTGTGATAATGAATCCTCAGGCCGTCAATATCAGCAAATCCCATCAGCCGTGCTCCTCACAGGGCTACGCAGGGACTCCCGTATCAGCCGTCAGCCCAGCCGCTTCAATACCCGCCACGGCACATTCTTCATCCATGTCTGAGGTATCGCCGGATATTCCGACCGCGCCAATGATCGACCTGGACTCGTCTTGGATCAACACTCCACCCGGAACGGGAACCAACCGGCCTTGCGCAATGACAGTCAGGGCTTGGACAAAATGCGGACGCTGGGAAGCAAGGTTCCCCAGGACCCGCGAGGAGCCTCCCATACCCAGGGCTCCCCAGGCTTTTCCTATGGCAATGTCTGCCCGCATCAAGCTGGTCTCATCTTCGCGCTGAAACGATTGGAGCTGGCCGGTTTCATCCAGGACGGCAACCGCTAATGGGGACGTATGCATCTCGCGGGCTTTTTGGAGTGCAGCTGCCACTATGGTATTCGCTGTTTCCAGATTGAGGCGTGCCATGAAATCCTCTTCTTACGGGCGTCCGCTATTATAACTCAGTCTGCTCGGCCTGCAGTCGGAACCAAAACGAAATCGTACTCAACCGTATAAAACGGGGCTGAGACATTACGTTTGGCAGCGTCTGCTTCAGAGTCATGATGTTCAAATTTGCACACCAGGCTATCCTTCACCCCAAAGACGGCATCGGAGTCGATGTAAGAATCCGTATCGTCAAAGAGATGCGTGGTCACCGGCTCAAACCCTTCGGCAGAGACGATGAAATGAATATGCGCTGGACGGTTCGGATGCCGACCGGTGAGTTTCAACATTTTGCCTACCGGGCCATCAACCGGGATGGGATAACTGACCGGGCGGACGGTTTGGATGCGATAGCTCCCGTCCTCATCCGAGTGAAACTTGCCCCGCATGTTAACCTCGGGCTGATTTGGATCCTGAGTATCATAAAAGCCATTCGATGACGTCTGCCACACATCGAGTAGCGCACCTTTGATCGGCGTGCCGTCGAGGGCACTCACCCGGCCGGACACAAAGCAGGCTGCGCCATCGTCTTGGCGGGCGATATTCCCGCCGTTCTCCATCTCCGGCGCGCCTGGAGTGTAGAACGGACCGAAGACCGTGGATTCAGTAGCCCCATTCGGTGTGCGATGGTTGATGAGGTCCACCAGCATAGAAATTCCTAAGGTGTCAGACAGCAAGATATATTCTTGGCGTGTGTCCGTACACTTCTGGCCGGTCTCGGTCAGAAATTTTATGCCCTCAAACCACTCTTCTTCTGTAAGTTCGACCTCACGTACAAAAGCATGCAGATGCGTGAGCAAACTCGATAGTACCTGCTTGACACGCGGGTTGTCGGTCGTTTCAGAGCGCCCCAGCACCGCAGTCGTGATTTCGCTTTCCGTCATATTGCGCATGGTTTCCCTCCTTATTCAGCATCCCCTTGCCTACCCATAGGTAAGGGGAAAAGGGGTTCATTGTATGGACACAAGGAAGTGAGGCTGTTCGATATTGCACTGGAACCATAGAAGGAACGCTTGATCAGGGCTCTGATCCGGCCATATGCGCCTTAGCTGCCATATGCGGGGGAGGAATAGGCGGCGTATCGAGCGCGTATTGATGCTCTTGCGCCCATGTTTCGGCAAACGCGATGAAATTCCAATAATCGATACTCCTCAGCATATCGAGATCCTTATCCTGTTTTTTTTGGACCCCTTTTATCTCTCTCTGCCGGGCCTGCTCTGCCAGCTCTGCCTGGAATCCCTCTTTTCGAAAAGATTTGCCTGTGAGCGTCTGTATGGATGCAATCACGCGCAGCCGGTCATAAAAAGTGCACGTCGGCCATTTGAGCAGATCGAAGATGGTAGTGAGAGTGTTTTTTCGCACGAGCGTTTCTGTCGCCCCACACGGTGGCTGCGGCAGACCTTTGATTGCAGCTATGACCTCGTGCAGAGTCTCTTGAGCAACGGTATCGGGTAATTGCTTACCCAAAACCGATACACCCGCAACGACGTGGACGAGGTGGTCAGCATGCTGTTTATGCTGTTCTTCCCGCATGGTCACGATCAGTCGCCGTGTCAACGCTTCAGTCTGCACTAGCGAGACGCGCTCAGAAAATCCACGCAACCCTTCCACCATTTGGGCCAGCCAGAACGCATCTTCATGTTCATGTTTTTCCATTATGCTGACGAGTCGCTCTGCCAGCTGGTCAGCCTTCGCCTCTGAAACCTGTGAACCGAGTCCGTGCAGACTCCGTATAAAATAAGGCAGGCGATATAAATGGTCTTCCTTCTCCACCCTGGTCATGAGCCGGGCAGCCAGCTCCCCGGCTCTAGCTTGCGGAAATGGACCAACGAACATCTGGAGTTCATCAACCAATTCCTTTTCTCTTTCTATCTCTCCCACGAGCCGTTCACCCAGCTCCTGTATCTTGGTCCGAGAAGCACGCCACGTCAGCCCGCCGGTTTCAATGGCGAGTTTCAAAAGCCTCTGAGGATCTTTTTCTCGCTCCATCCATGCCACGAACAGCTCCGTACTGCGGTCGATAAGAGACACAGGCATGCGTCCCCTGAATTCGCGTATAGCACGGAAGAGATGCATAAATCGGCCATAGTCTGCTTCTTGCTCCATCCTCACAATGAGCCGTTCAGCCAGTGTACCAGCCATGCTTTGTGAGACGCGTCGCTCAAGCCCGGCCAAACCACCTATCAGACGAGCCAGCCGAAAGACGCTTTCTTCAGTTTCGATACTGACTATGAGCCGCTCAGCCAGCTCGTCAGCCTTCTCTTCTGAGACGCGTCCGCCAAGCATCCGTATGCCACTGACGACGCGCGAGCGCAGTTCGAACCCAGTCTCCGTCTCCATGATGGCTATGAGCCGTTCGGTCAGCTCGCCAGCTTTGGTTTCTGAAACACGCTGCGCCGGCCCAGACAAGCTCTCGGCGAGCCGCGACCGAAGAGTCACTCTCGGCGTATTTTCTATCTCTTTCACGAGGCGTTCGGCACTGCGGTCGACACCAGACGGCGACACCAGCATCCAGAGACTTGGTATCCTCGTGGCAAGCTGCATGAGCCTACCCAGGTCTTGTTCGTCTTCCACACGTACCACAAGTTGATGTGCAAGCTGTGTCAGCGTTTCCTCAGATGCCCCTCGAGGATTCTGATGATCCTGCAGATGCCCACTCAGTTCAAAACAGACGATGACCGCCACGGAAGACCCAGCTTTCTGACACGCGGCGTGTTGCAGGATATGCCGGGCCAGTCTTTCTCCCCGTGGCGGGCTGAGCCCGGCAAGCGCGGTGGTGACGAATTTGCCGTGGGTTCTGGTGAGGTCTAAGGTCCGCTCCGGACGAGCCAGCGCTTGGTCCAGGACTGCTCGACGTAAAGAGGGCGAGGCCGTACTCAACGTCCAGAGAACTCGCGCCCCGGTCTCGGACAGGACAGCCCCGGGTTGGAGACTCATTAATTGGTCAAGTAGTGCCCGAGCTCGGCTGTGCTCTGGCGATAGCTCGCTCGATATTTTTTGGCTCTCTTTTTGGTTCCTTTCATTGCTGTCTCCACATGCATATGCGACCAGCAAACTGAGCAACACCAGGAGAGTCCGAGCAGGCCACGTAAGATATTTCATATAAAGTAAGGATCCATACAGGAGAGCTCGGGCGCACAAGTGCGCCCGAAAGAATAACGCTTAAAATACGGCGATAGGATTGACGGGCGAGGCCGTCCCTTTCATCAAAACCAGCGGGGCAACGGTCGACAGGAAAGTCCAACGTGAGCGTGAGGCGCACGCCTCGCTCAGATCATCCAGCATACAGTTATCGAGCAGATGGATGCCCATGGCAACCAGCGTGCACGAGTGGATGGGCATGATGAGGTTGTCGTACCCGCTGGGAATGACGTCGCTCACCCCGTCACAGCCAAGTACGGCAATTTTACGCTCGTGTATCCACGGGAGGCAAGCCGCACCAAGCCCGGCTAAGCCGTCCTGTAGGGCATCCCAATGACCCTGCGCTTTTTGCCGGACGTGACGTCCGGTCCGAATAAAAAGCACGTCGCCTTCTCCGACCGTGAAGTTTCCATCCTGTTCGGCGGCTTCGAGATCTGCCAGCGAAATGGCCTCGCCCGGTTCAAGATAGTCTCGATTCTTGAGTTTCGGGATATCGATCAACACACCGCGCGACACAATGCCATTTCTAACAGCGTCGATGGCACCGTTCAGCGCCCCCTGGACCGTCACGTCAGAGGATGGGTAGCCGTTATACATCTTGTCGTTGTGAAAGACGTGGCACAGGGCATCAAGATGCGTGTTGGCCACGCCATGGGGTGCAATCGCAAAATAGTCCGCGCTATACGGCAACGGGACCAAGCTCTCTTCGCCCGGCGAACCAGTTTTCATCATAAGGTGCATGACGGGCGTTGGATTGTCCGGCCCAGGCTGCGTCGCAAGTGGCAAAGACAGCGACACAGAGTGTCCGTCCTGTACTTCGGCTGCCGCCTGCGCGCGTTTCTCAGGCGTAATATAGTTGAGCGCGCCAAGCTGATCGGTCGCTCCCCATTTCCCCCAGTTGCTTAAGGTCGAAAAAAACTCTTCCACCTGTGCCTCAGTCAAGTCGTCATTGACCGCCATAGCGTCCTCCTTATTCTGTGCAAAGAATCATGCCCTCGCTCTCACAATATGAAATGGATGAAATAGATGACCAAGGTGACATCAATGACATATAAGAAACTATGAAGTCTACGCAAGTTCAGCAGGGCGCTGCAGGCGTTCCCTCGCCGGGGGTCCTTCCCTATCCTTCATTGACATTCCCTCCCCTTTGGTTGGATAATCCCCCCTGAGTTCTGGACCGTTTCAACACAAGGAGGTTGCTGTGTCGCATGACATCGTCTTAAAAAATGGGCTGGTTGTGACGCCCAACGGGGTCATCCAAGGTGGTATCGCTATTGAGGGCGAGCAGATTGTCGGCGTGGGTGCGAGCTCGACCCTCGGTCAGGCCAAACGAGAAATCGACGTAGAGGGAAAAATTCTCTTCCCGGGTACATTTGACCCGCACGTCCATTTTGGCATCTCTGACCGCTTTGGCGATGATGCCATGACCGAGGATTTCCTACGCGATACCAAAGACTGCATGATCGGCGGCGTCACCACGATTGCGACAACGACTTTAATTGGCCAGGAGCCCATGCTGGATCTCTTTGACCAGGCCGTGCAATGCGGGACCGACCATTCGTGGTGCGACTTTAAGGTGACGTGTGTGGTCAACACCCTCGACCAGGTGGCAGAGATTCCGGCCGTCGCCAGGAAAGGCGGCGTTTCGTACAAATTCTTTACCGGCTATGCCGGTCCTCAGGCTGAGGCCTTTGGCATGAACGCTGAAGGGATTACCCCCGCCTTTTTTCATGCCGCGTGTGAGCAACTGGCACACTGTGGACCGCCGACGTTTGCCAAGATCCATGCCGAAGATCCACATGTACGCGGCATCCTAATCGACCGCCTGCGCGAGATGGGCCGGGCCGATCAATTAACCGCCTGGGCCGAGTCGAGTCCGGAATGGGCCGAAAGTGTCCAGGTGTATACCTACGGCATGATCGCCAATCAGCTGCGCGTGCCTCTCTATCCGGTCCATATCAGTGCCGCCCATACGGTTGAAACCGTGAAGCAGTTACGTGCCCAAGGCGTCAACATTATAGGTGAGACCGTGGCGTGTTTTTTGAACACGACTGCTCCGGAAATGGATGCCGCCGGCATGGGCGGCAAAGCCAAAATCCAGCCGCCGATTCGTTTTGAAAAAGACAAAGAACGGCTGTGGCGCGGTATCCAAGAGGGCACGCTGTCTGTCGTCGGTACGGACAGTTTGACGTATTCTTCCTCATTCAAGACCGACGGGGACTTCTGGGACTGTCGGGTTGGCATCAATCTTCAGGTTGCCGACACGTTGCCGCTCATGTTTCACGAAGGGATCAACAAAGGCCGCATTGATCTGGTTACGCTGGCCAAAGTGTTGTCTGAAAATGCAGCCAAGCTGTACGGCCTATATCCCAAGAAAGGCGCGCTGGCCTTGGGCTCGGATGCCGACATTGTCGTGCTTGATCCGGAGAAGGAAGCAATACTCAGCGTTGACCGTATGCGCTCACGGGCGGATTACTCATTATGGGAAGGACGTCAGGTAAAGGGCATTCCGGTCAAGACCTTTCTGCGCGGTCAATTGGTCATGGAGGATGGTGAAATTGTGGCCGCGCAGCCGAGCGGCCAATTTGTTGAGCAAGTGGTGAAACCCCGAGGGTTGTAAACCCAGAAGGTTATAAATATTGACCGTAAGGGCGAAGCATTCGAGGCAGGATGGAGAATGCTTTGCCCTGCCGTATGTAAGGAGTCTGTTATGCCCCCAAACGAAGACAAACACGCTATCTATGAGCGGGCCCAACTCGGACACACCCTCGGCTTTGGGAAAAAGCCGGCGGTCATTGTGGTCGATTTTCAGCTGGGTTTTACCGCACCGGAACAGTCCCCCCTAGCCGGTAATCTCGATGCTGAGGTTAAAGCCACCAACGACCTTATTGCGGTTGCGCGCAAGAAGAACGTACCCATTATTTTTACGGTGGTGGGCTATGACCCGCATCGGCAGGACGATGCGGGCTTGTGGCCGGAAAAGGCGCCGTCATTGCGCCTGCTCAAGCTTGGCAGCGACTTGGTTGAACTGGACCCTAGACTCAAGCGAGAACCTGGAGACTTGGTCATTGTCAAGAAATATGCCTCCGGATTCTTTGGTACCTATTTGGCCTCAACCTTGACCATGCAGTCGGTCGATACCGCCATAGTCACAGGCTGTACAACCAGCGGCTGTGTGCGGGCGACCGTGATGGATGCACTTGCCCATGGCTTTCGGCCGATCGTGCCACTCGAATGTGTAGGGGATCGGGCTCAAGAGCCACACGAAGCCAACCTCTTTGATATCAGCTCAAAGTACGGGGATGTGCTGCCGCTCGAAGAGGTGTTGGAGTATTTGGAGAGTCTGTAAATGTGCTCCCTCCGTCTCCGATTCCGCCCGTCCTGCTCAGAACGGGGCCTTCCTCTCACGCCAAGGCTGGGTTAGGTTGTCGCACTATCAAACCATGTGCATCGTACCGTTCCATGTGCATCGTACTGTTCCATGTGCATCGTACTGTTTGGAGGGCAAACAATGTGGGGGGTGAAACAGTTAATCCTTTTTTCTACTGCATTACTCGTCATCCTACCTGGTTGTTCGGAGGAAGGCCGGGGAGGAACAGGAGGACCTGTCGTCTTAATGTCAACGTCCAAGGGTGACATGAAGATCGAACTGTTCGAGAAAGAAGCCCCGGAGACGGTCAAGAACTTTCTGGCTTATGTGAACGACGGATTTTATGACGGTACGATCTTCCATCGTGTTATGCCCGGCTTCATGATCCAAGGCGGTGGCTTCACCGAAGCCATGCAGGAAAAACCCACCAAGCCGCCGGTTAAAAATGAGGCGGCCAATGGTCTGACCAATGATACCGGAACGTTGGCCATGGCACGCACGGACGCGGTTAATTCCGCCACCTCGCAGTTCTTTATCAACATCAAAGACAATGACGCTCTGAACCATACGACGCAAGCATACGGCTACTGCGTCTTTGGTCGGATCATGGCAGGCATGGACGTGGTGCGCGAGATTGAACGAGTGAAAACCCGCCGCAGGGGCATGCATTCCGACGTTCCACACGAGCCGGTTATTATTCAGTCGATGAAAGTCGTTTCTGAAGCGAAGTATGATGCGAAGAGTGCGTCGTAAACACGGCTTAGTCCGTACAGGAGGAGACAACAGTATGCGTTCATATAAACGCGCCAATTGGTCTGCTTTTGCCCTACTCTATCTGCTGAGTGGGTTGTTCTTTTTCGCCACACCACACCAGTCGGCAGCCGCGCTTTCGGCCGAACTGCAACAGGCGCTCGATTCCAGTAAATACGTCTATATCCAGTCAGAACGGAAGAGTGGGGAGTTTGGCTCAAAAGCGGAGATTTGGTTTTTCCACCACGACGGCGCAGTCTGGGTTGGCACGCCGGTTTCCACCCACCGCGTCAAGCGCATTCAGGCCGGCCGGACCAAGGCGAAAGTCTGGATCGGTTCACAGGACGGACCATCGTTTGACGCGACAGGGTCTATCGTCACCGACAAAGCCGTTAATGAAATTCTCTTCGCAACCTTTGCCAAGAAGTATGCCGACGGCTGGGCCGGCTATGCCGACGGCTTTCGGAAGAGTCTGGCCGACGGCTCGCGCGTACTCGTGCGCTATGACCCAGTCGGGATGTAAGACGGGGTTGTCAGAGCCGTTCACAATAAGGAGGGCCGGTATGAATGCCGAGTGGGCCAAACAATGGATCGGGAATTTCAGTGCGGGCCTGGATACACTGCTGGAAATGTATGCAGACGACGCCCGGTTTGAGGACGTTATCTTTGCTCATACAGAGAACGGCAAAGAGGGTCTGCGCAAGTTCTTTTCTACCTTTGGTGGACCAGACGCCGGCGAGCATGTATTCACCTGCAATGCCTATTCCGGTAGCACTGAGAGTGGTGCGGTCGAGTGGACCTGGCAGGCCAAGCATGCCGGCGAGTTCATGGGCCTCAATGCCAAAGGCAAAGAGACCGCCGTCCAGGGCGTATCCATCCTGACCTTTAAAAACGGAAAGATTGCCGCCCAGCGTGACTTTTGGGATGCCAATGCCATGTTCCGGCAGTTAGGTGCACTCTAAAACCTACTGCGCTTGCGCGAGCGGCGTTGCTCAGCGACTCGGAATCCTCATGTACATAACGTACACTCCGGTTCCTCTCCACCTCGCGCCTTGCTCGCGCGGCGCTCGTAACGGTTTTCCCAACAGCCTCTCACCATCGTCATGAGCTATGAGGGCGGAGCAAGTCTCCGCCCTTTTGCTTTTCAGCGTTCTGCCTGGTAAACTTGAAGAAGAGGAACATCAGTATGCGGCAAGGCAGAGAGAATTGGTCCGGCACGCTGGGATTTGTCCTCGCCGCCATGGGTTCAGCCGTGGGCTTAGGCAATGTGTGGCGGTTTTCGTATATCACCGGGGAGTACGGTGGTGCGGCGTTTATTCTTGTCTACCTCGGCTGTGTTGTCGCGGTCGGCATCCCGATTATGATAGCCGAGTTATTGATCGGACGCAGTACCCAGCGTAACGTCGTTGGCGCGTTCGCTACCCTGCGCCCGCGCTCGCCATGGATTATGACGGGCTGGCTAGGCGTCCTCACCGGCTTTGTCTTACTGTCATATTATTCTGTGGTCGGCGGTTGGGTTCTGCATTATATTTCCCTGTCCATTGCAGACAGTTTTGCCGGGCAGTCGAATGAAGCGACCAAGCAACTCTTTGCAACACTGTCGGCAAGCCCAGCGCTCCAAGTATTCTGGCACGCGGTCTTTATGGCTGTCACTATTTGGTTTGTCGCACGCGGCGTCTCCCGCGGCATTGAATGGGGCAATAAGATCATGATGCCCGCCCTCTTCTTGATGCTGTGCTTCCTCTTAGTGTATGCCCTCACAACCGATGGCGCCGCTGAAGGCATTGCTTTTCTGATGACGCCGCACTGGGACAAGATTAGCCCCAAGGCCGTGCTCGAAGCGCTGGGCCAGGCATTTTTCTCGCTGAGCATAGGGATGGGCACCCTAGTCACGTATGGCAGTTATCTGAACCGCAACACCCAGCTGCCACGCGCTGTTCTCTTTGTTGCAGTGAGTGATACCGCAATTGCCATCCTGGCCGGGTTTGTCATCTTCCCGTTAGTCTTCACATTTCAACTGGAACCGAACGCCGGTCCGGCACTCATCTTTGAGACACTGCCAGCGGCTTTTGGCCAGCTCCCCTTTGGGCAATGGATAGCCCTGCTCTTCTTCTTGCTGTTGACTTTTGCCGCGTTAAGCTCAGCCATGCCCTTGCTTGAGGTTGTGGTCGCCTATTTTATCGATGATAAAGGCTGGAGCCGGATGCGAGCGAGCTGGGTGTTCGGCGGCGTGATCTTTGCCGTGGGCATCCCGTCGGCCTTGAACGGTGGATTTTTTGGTTTTATGGATATGCTGACGACCAACTATCTGCTGCCCGTCGGCGGTCTGTTAGTCGCCCTGTTTGCCGGCTGGTCCATGACCCATACAGAACGTCAAGCCGAAGTTCCGGCTCGCGATCTTTCGTCGGGCCTGTATTTAGCCTGGGTTTTCCTATTGCGCTTCGTCGCTCCAGCCGCCGTCGCCGTGATCCTGTTGCGCTCGATGGGTGTGTTTTAAAAGAATAGCGGCTGAGGATGCGCTATTCCTCGTCGGTCAGCGTTTGAATACGACCTAAGAGAGCGATGTGGTCCAGCACAAGACGTTGCACTGACGGAGGCTGATGATACCGAATGGACACGAGTGTCTCAGCAGCCTCATGCCACCGCCGGTCCTCGGGCGAGGCGTAGTGTTGGGCTGATTCAGTAACTCGCACGCCCCCCGCGGCTTCTCCTAGAGGTTGCTCGTCCGACTGTACCAGCGCCGAATAGCCACCCAACAACCACCGAATGCCCCGTTTCTTAGGATCAAGTTCTGCTATGCGTAGCAGTGCCTCGGCACGATCTTTAATGCGCTCGCCTCTTTCATAGTGCGAGACATCTGTTTGCGTTTTTCCTATCTTGTGAGCGAATGCCTTTTGGCCCAGTCCTAACTCGTTCTCCCGAATTTCTCGGATCCTTTTCCCAACTTGGACAAACTCCACCCGAGCCGTAAGAAGCGCGGATAAGAGTTTCTCAAATGACTGATACGCCGAATGAGACTTTTATCTTGACATTTATACTTTATAGGGATAATTTAATCCTAGACGGATTATGAATGACAATGACTAATGTTGTGAACCACAACAAAGACGCCTCGACGCGTGCTGTCAAGGCCCGGAATAAGGCCCAAGACGTTAAACGGGATGCTGAACAGGTTGAACAAAATCCTGAGGAAGTCGAAGCCCACGTCCGCCAGGTCAAAGCCCTCCTGGCTGCACGAGGGCTGAGCTTTCCTAAGGTTGGCGCGCATATTGTGGTGGGGAAAAAGAATCCGCGCAAAGGTATCACCGGCTGGGCGGTCAGCCAGATTACCCGCGGGGACCGGCCAAACTCTCCACTGTTCGGCCACATTGCGGCAGTGATCGGCGTGCCGGTAGCCGAGATCAAACCGCCGTGGTTGCGGGCTTCAGATTCACGGGCGACATAGCGCCT
>CAXXHG010000032.1:0-168247 GCA_963666315.2 Binatia bacterium | reverse complement strand
TGTACCCCCTCCACAATTTTCTCAACCGCCGCATCAATACCGCGTTTGAGCGACATGGGATCAAACCCGGCAACTTGCAAACGCAGCCCCTCAATCAGAATCGCCCGCGACAAGATCGTTGCGGTCGTGGTCCCGTCACCCGCGACATCCGAGGTCTTGGTTGCAACCTCGCGGACCATCTTTGCTCCCATATTCTCAAATTTGTCGTCAAGTTCAATTTCTTTCACAACCGTCACACCGTCTTTTGTGACTACGGGAGCCCCATAACTTTTTTCTAAGAGGACATTACGACCCCGTGGTCCGAGTGTCACCTGAGCCACATCGGCTATGAGATTGACGCCTCTCAGAATCCCCGTGCGGGCTTTATCATGCAAATAGACCAATTTACTCGCCATTCGAACGATCTCCTTTCACCTACCTCTTTTCAAGATGCAGAGGCAACTTAAGCATCTTTCGTCAGTATGCAAGCGCTTTGTCCCGTTCCCAACAGGTTAGCGACGGGCATGCGCCCACCTAGCCTGAGGGATATCGTCTGGGCTCAATGCCGGAATAACGGCAAGCGTTTGTTTCCCCCGTCGGACAACTATTTCTCCAAGAACCTGATGACGTAGGACGGGTGCTGACACTTGGGTAGGAATCTGCAGCGAAACAGATACAGCCGCAATCTCACCTGTCCGAACAAGGGGCGCAGCCGTTGCTGCGGCAACTGGTTGAAAAGCAGACATGCTACCATTCTCAACCCGAATCTCGAACCACAGGGGAGCTCCTCCCTCTATGAGCTGCAGCCGCGTAAAATTCGTGAATCCCCACTCAAGCAAGTCCTTAGCGATGCGAAAACGTATAGTACTGGTTTTCCCGCCAAAGACAATGGCAATGAGGCGCAGAGAGCCACGTTGCGCAGTCGTCACAAGATTGAAACGGGCCTTCTTTGTAAATCCTGTCTTTAAACCGTCAACTCCGTTTGTTCGACCAACCAGCCGATTTGTATTTGGCAGTCTCTCGCGCCCATTGCGAAACGGCATAGATTGTTGCGAAGTCCAGGTAAGGACTTGAGGATGGCGTAAGAGCGCACGGCCGAGGATGGCGATATCGTCAGCAGGGGCCATATCTGGAGCTGGATTTCGTTTTGTCGGCATTCCATTGACAGTGCGATACTGGGCACGCTTCATACCCAACTCCTGGGCTCGGTCGTTCATACGCTGAACACATTTGCTCACCGAGCCACACACATGCTCCGCCACGGCAACAGCAGCGTCATTTGCAGAGGTGACTAACACTGCTTGAAGGAGTTCTTGTAGAGGGAACACTTCTCCAGACCGCAAGCCGATCGTTCGGCCTCTCGTCCGACTGGCACGCCGACTGATTTTCACTGGAGTACGCAGCCCAATATTCCCCTTTTCAATTTCCTCAAAAACGACCAATCCTAGCATCATTTTGGTCAGAGAAGCCTGAGGCCATATTTTCTGGCTATTTTTAGCGAACAACACCTGGCCGGTCTCCGCATTTTGTAAGAGAACCGCCGCAAAATTTTGAGAAGCGGGAAGCTGAGGGACCGGTCCGTGCTCCTCGAAAGCAAAGGCGGGCCTCATAAGGCCGCCCAGTAGGCTGCCCAAACTCAAGACAAAAGAGCACCACATCCACCACGTTGACCGCATCCACCCCTCCTCTCGCTCTACGTGTCCTACTGTATATAGGGAATGGGCCGTCCCGACCCATAGAAAAAGTTCTAGGCTTCCATGCTAGCATACGACGTAAGGTCGTATCAACAAAAAACTTTTTCTTCTTATTCAGGGCAGACTAGAAACTCAGGGCAGACTAGAAACTCAGGGCAGACTAGAAACGAATCGCCTAGCGCCTTTCTGCACTCACGATCTTGTGCAGAGACCGGATGTCCTTATGAATCTTAGTCAAAATTTGGCGCTGATCAGCCTGGAGTGGTCCCACGTGAGGCACGCGGGCAGCTTCTTCTCCTTTTTCCCCATCTTTGAGGCGTTTTTTTGCCCCAGCAATAGTGAAGCCTTCTTCGTATAAGAGGTATTTAATCTCGATTAAGGTTTCAACATCACGACGCCGATACAGGCGGTGGCGTGCGGGGGTCTTTCCTGGCTTGAGAACAGAAAACTCTGTTTCCCAGTAACGCAACACATAGGGCTTCACACCGATGATCTTCGCGACTTCACCGATGCGAAAATAGAGCTTATTCGGAAACTCAACCTGATCCACTATACGCTCAGTTCGGCAAGAGTGGGTTAATGGCCTTCTTTAATGCCGGACTCGGTTTGAATGAGAGAACACTCCGGCCTGAGATGATAATTTCTTCGCCCGTTTGTGGATTTCGCCCTTTACGTGGACGCTTTTCATTGATAACGAAATTCCCAAATCCGGAGATTTTCACTTTCTCCCCTTTTTCGAGGCGGCCCTTGATTATTCCAAATATCGACTCCACAACATCAGTCGCTTCTTTTTTTGAGAATCCCACTTTCTCATAAATTCGTTCCACAATATCTGCTTTAGTCATAGAGCAACCCCCTCTATAATTCCCCTCAATAAAGGTCAAATTCTCCGGTTTTATATCCACACACGAGCGTCAACAGAGGAGAGGCAGGTTGAACTTTTGCACTGCGCCACTGACTATCTCGACCAGGCAGTCTTCATTCTCAACACACGCTCCATCCCCCACAACAACCAAAAAAACATAATAGCAAACCCTATATAGCTAACGCTGCGAACATAATAGAGCCAAGTCTTGAAGTCAAGTTTGCACGCCAGACGCTGGAGTTTTCGGCACAACACGAGAGGGCTTTCCGCACAATACAGGCAGCGCTAGGATAGGGACTTACTAACGATATGGAGGAAAGACCTTGCAGGACATCCGTGCTCAGTTGAGCAAAGACCTTGCGGTCGCCACGACCGATCGAGAGCTTGAGGGCATTCGTATCCGTTATCTCGGCCGTAAAGGCAGGATCACACTACTCCGAAAAAATGCTGACTTCTCGGTCATGTCGCCGACTGAAAAAAAGCGTTTTGGACGGCAGTTTAACGAACTCAAGAACTTTGCTGAACAGCAGATTCGGGATGCAATCGCTCGACAGCAGAGTGCGCCACAACTCAAGGCGGTTATCGATATGACCCTGCCCGGTCTCAATAACAGCATCGGCCATCTGCACCCTATTTCTCTTGTCCAAATGGAATTGGAAGAGATCTTTCAGTCTATGGGTTTTATGATCCTGAGCGGCTACCACGTTGAGACGGACTATTATAACTTCGAGAGCCTCAATATCCCGAGTGATCATCCTGCCCGAGATATGCAGGATACCTACTGGCTCAAAAACGGTCTGGTACTGCGCACCCACACTTCAGCCAATCAAGTCCGCGCATTGGAGCACTATGGCGCGCCAATTCGAGCGATCTTTCCTGGCCGCTGCTTTCGGAACGAAGCCGTTGATCCGAGTCATGAAAATACCTTCTACCAACTCGAAGGCCTGATGATAGACAAGGAAATCTCCGTCGCACATCTGATCGCCGTCATGCGTACGTTATTGACTGCAGTCTTCCACCGAGAAGTCACCGTCCGATTACGCCCCGGATATTTTCCCTTTGTCGAACCAGGCTTCGAATTAGACATTCAATGTCTGATCTGCGGTGGCAAAGGATGTGCGACCTGCAAAAAGTCCGGCTGGATAGAGCTGCTGCCGTGCGGTCTGGTGCATCCCAAGGTACTCGAATTCGGTAAGCTGGACCCGAATGAATTTAGTGGGTTTGCGTTTGGCCTAGGGCTCACACGGCTGGCCATGATGAAATACAACATCCCGGATATTCGGCTGCTGAACTCAGGCGATCTCCGTTTCTATGAACAGTTTCCAGCATCCGTCTGAGGAGGAGTGGTCGATGAAAATATCTCTCGACTGGATTGCCCAGTATGTGGACATCTCTGACGTCTCGCCCGAGACGGTCGCCCAGCGCCTCACCATGGCCACGGCTGAAGTCGAAGGCGTGGAAACATTGGTTCGCGCGCTGGACGGCGTCTTGATTGGCCGTATCATGTCTGTCGAGCCACTCGACGGGCCGCAGACCTTCGTACACATCCAGTGCGGGACTGCTCAGTTTACTACGGTCTGCGGAGCTCCCAATGTTCGAGTCGGTATGAAATCCGCTTTTGCCCCAGCCGGAGTCCGCATTGCCGGGGGACACCTCATCGCAGAAAAGCAGGTGGGCGCACGCCTCAGCCAGGGCATCTTGTGCTCTTCGGATGAATTAGGCATGGGTGGCGGGCATTTCGGCATTATCGAGCTTCCTGAGTCTCTTGAAGACGGGGATCCCCTTGAAAATTTGGTCCCGCCCTCAGACACGCTGCTAGAAATCGATAACAAAAGCCTCACGCATCGTCCCGACCTCTGGGGACATTATGGCTTTGCTCGCGAGGTCGCTGCCATTTTTGAACGCCCCCTGCGGCCGCTCGAACGAGCCGACTTATCCCGCTATGACGACTTACCACCTTATCCGCTGACGATTGATGACCCGGAGAATTGTCCCTGCTACTCGTGTATAGAGCTAGCAGATCTGACTGTCGCTCCCTCCCCACTGACCGTTCAGTACCGTTTGCATGCCCTGGGGCAACGCACCTTTAATATTCTTGTCGATCTCACCAATTACGTCATGCTGGAATGCGGGCAGCCCATGCACGCATTCGACGCCGGCCTGCTACGTGCTGTACGTGTGGCTCCGTTCGGTATCCCGGGTAATTTTACAACCCTAGACGGCCAGGAACGAAAGATGGTCCCAGAGGACCTCATGATCTGGAATGAGCAAGAACCAATTGCCTTAGCTGGTATTATGGGTGGGCTCAAGAGCGAAGTGAGTGAAAACACGACCACTCTCCTCCTTGAGAGTGCAAATTTTAAAGATGCCCGCATTCGGCGTACGGCCACCCGCTTGGGCATTCACACCGACGCAAGTCAACGTTTCGAGAAACAACAGCCGCCTATCAATACAAAGGTTGCCGCGGAACGTTTTCTGCACCTCTTGCAAGAAGCCGGCATGCAACTCCAAGTGCGTTCTCGTTTCACCTATGCTGGAGAGCTCAAAGGAGACGTTCGAAGACTTGAAATTCCGACCAGCTTTTTTGACCGACGTATCGGCAATCCTATTGCGCCGGAGAAGATCACAACCATCCTCACCGCGCTCGGCTTCGAAGCTGAGGTGAGCGCGGGCAGCCTCAAAGTCGGGATTCCGCCGTTTCGGAGCGAGAAGGATATCTCACTGCCGGTTGATATTCTCGAGGAAGTCACCCGCATCAACGGCTACGACAATTTAGAGCCGAAGATGCCAGATTTCTTTATTGAGACTGTCGCTTTTAATGACCGGCTCCGTGCAGAGCATAAGGCCCGACGCCTCTTAGCCCAAGCCTCTGGTTTCTCAGAGATCCATAATTACAGTTGGTTCGACGAAACCTGGCTCAAAACTATTGGCTACGAGCCCCAGGCAACGCTGGAAATGGCCAATTCTCGTGCAGCACACAATGTTCGCCTCCAGACCACGCTTCTCCCTAATATCTTCGCAGTGACCAAGAAGAACGCCGTCCTACGCGATCACTTTCGCATATTCGAACTGGGCCGAGTGTATCTGCCGCGGGGAGAACGAGACCGGGAAGAACACAATTTTTTGTCAGGAGTCAGCTTTCAAAACGAGCGGCGGGCCGACTTGGAAGAGCATTTTCGTTCAGTAAAAGGTGCGCTCGAAGCCCTAGCCGCACATTTAAATGTGGGCAGGTTAGCGTTTGAGCCCGGCAGACACAACACCGCACCGTGGCAAACCCCAGGCTGTTTTATCGATATACAGCTGAATGCCAGCGTCATCGGCGGCCTTGGATTCTTGTCAGACCCGCTGCTGGCCGAAATCGTACCCAAATCCCAAGTGGTCTGGTTCGAGCTGAATTTTGACGCACTCGAAGGACCCATATTCCCCGAAATGAGCTATGAAGCGACCTCCCGATATCCTGGCTCGTGGTTCGATTTCTCGATCGTTGCAAGCGCAGAATCAGGATTTGTCGAGTTGATTCACATACTCGACACATTCTCCCATCCCTTTCTGAAGAGAAGAGAGTTTATCACACTATATAAGGGGAAAGGGCTCGCCGAAGGAACGGGCAGTTATACCTTCCGCTACTGGATAGAATCGAAAGACAGTACGCTCACGAGTGAACAAATCGAATCATTCCAGCAGGAATATATTACTTTTCTGAAGTCTCAGGGACTCAGTCTACGCTGAGTCCCTGATCCCATTACGCAGCCAGACGCTGCTTGGCTAGCTCTGTGACCGCAGCAAAAGCTGCAGGATCCTCCGTAGCCAGTGCCGCGAGTATTTTGCGATCAATCTCGACATTCGCCTGGGACAAACCATGAATTAAGCGATTATAATTGAGGCCGTTCAGTCGCGCAGCTGCATTAATACGGACGTTCCACAAGCGCCTAAAATCGCGCTTTTTATTGCGCCTATCCCGATATGCATAGACCAGGCCGCGCTCTACGGTCTCTCGGGCCTGGCGGTACTGGCGTCGACGCCCACCCGTAAACCCCTTGGCCAGTTTCAGAATGCGCTTTCTGCGCCGCCGTGCCTTAAAGCCGCGTCTTGCTCGTGGCATATCTCCTTCTCCTCTCCGTCTTTACAGGTAAGGAATCAACTTCTTGATCACCTTTACATCAGCAGCTGCCACCAGCGCTGGTTGATCAAGATTCCGTTTCTGCTTTCGTGTTTTTACCGATAGTTGATGCCGGAGGTATGCCCGCCGACGGCGCACTTTCCCCGTTCCCGTGATCTTAAACCGTTTCGCCGCTCCACGGCGTGTCTTAATCTTTGGCATAGTTACCTCGGAACAACAAGAATTGACATATTTCGCCCCTCCATGCGGGGCTGTGGCGTCTCGAGAGATGCGACATCTTCTACTTTTTCATACACACGCTTGAGCAGCTCTTTCCCAATCTCCGGATGGGTAATTTCTCGTCCCCGGAAAAAGACCGAGACTTTTACCCGATGCTTTTTCTCGATAAACCGACGAATATGGTTAATCTTGAAGTCCACATCATGTTCGCTAGTACGTGAGCCGAGCTTGACTTCTTTCACCAGCACCTGGGTCTGATGCTTCTTAGACTCCTGAACCTTCTTTTTCTGCAAGTAGCGATATTTGCCATAATCCATGACTCGGCAGACAGGCGGAGAAGACTTCGCTGCAATTTCTACCAGGTCGAGCCCTTGGTCAATCGCTGCTCGGAATGCCTCGCCCAGCGGCTGAATACCGACCTGCTCTCCATCAGCGCCAATGACTCGCACCTCACGAGCGCGAATCTGCTGATTAATCCGAACTCCCGCTTCTCTAGCTATGGTGCACCTCCCGGGACACGCTCATGGTTCAAGCGTTCGATAAATGCCTCAATGGCGAGCGGAGCGATCTTCTCTCGTTTTCGCGCCCGTGGGGCAACCGTACCGGCTTGGACCTCTTTGTCCCCAATCACGACTGTATACGGGATCTTCTGCATTTCCGCTTCACGGATTTTATACCCAAGCTTTTCATTCCGTAGGTCGAGTTCACAGCGAATTCCGACCTGTCGGAGCCGCTCCTCAACTGAGCGCGCGTATGTGTGTTGATTATCAGTCACAGTAACGATCTTCGCCTGAACGGGAGCCAGCCACAGCGGGAAGTCTCCACCACAGTGTTCGATGAGGACGCCCATAAAACGTTCTATAGACCCTAAGACAGCACGGTGGATCATGACCGGTCGTGCTTCGTCGCCTTGGGCCGTGACATAGGTCAGATCAAAACGCTCGGGAAGCATAAAGTCGAGCTGGATAGTGGCCAGTTGCCATTCCCGGCGCAGGGCATCAAGTACGATAAAGTCTATTTTCGGGCCGTAAAACGCACCGTCAGCCTCGTTGACCTCAAAGGTGACATCATTCGCCTTGAGCGCAGCGGAAAGAGCGGCTTCGGCTCGGTCCCAGGTCTCATCGTCCCCCAAACGCTTTTCCGGACGTGTTGCGAGATAAAAATGGACCTCTTCGAAACCGAACGTTCGGTAGACCTCATTAATCATGCGTAAGACCGTACCCACTTCAGTCTCGATTTGCTCCGGAGTGCAAAAGATGTGGGCATCATCTTGAGAAAAGGAGCGCACCCTCGTGAGTCCCGATAAGACCCCAGAGCGTTCAAAGCGGTGCAACCGGCCAAAGTCGGCATAACGGAGCGGAAGGTCCCGATATGAGCGCTTCTTAGCCGCATAGATATACGTATGGCCGGGACAATTCATCGGCTTCACACCAAAGTCCCGTCCTTCGACCTCAGTAAAATAGATATGCTCTTTGTAGTTATCGTAATGTCCGGAGCGGTGCCACACCTCGACATCAAAAATCTGCGGGGTGATAACCTCTTGATAGCCGTAGCGCTGATACAGGCTGCGTATATACGCAACGAGCTCATTGTAGATCAGGGTCCCTTTTGGGTGAAAAAATGGACTCCCCGGCGCAACTGGATTGAAGCTGAAAAGATCGAGTTCTCTTCCTAAGCGCCGATGGTCACGCCGCTTGGCTTCCTCAAGCAGGGCAAGGTGCTGACGCAGCTCTTTCGGTGTGGCAAAGGCCGTTCCATAGATGCGCTGCAGCATCTCGTTCTTTTCGTCTCCACGCCAATAGGCACCGGCTACACTCGTGAGCTTAAATGCCTGCAGCCGGCCGGTTGAGGGAACATGCGGACCACGACACAGATCCACAAACTCGCCTTGGCGGTAGAGCGAAAGAACCTCGTCGCCTGGAATGCTCTCAATAATCTCGGCTTTATAATGCTCCCCCATCTCTCGGAAAAGACGGACGGCATCATCGCGCGCGACTTCTTCTCGCTTGACCGGGAAGTTTTCTTTCACAATAGAGCGCATCTCGGCTTCGATGCGTTCTAAATCTTCGGGGGTAAACGAACCATCATGTTTAAAATCGTAATAGAAACCGTTCTTAATAACGGGCCCAATGGTGATCTGTACAGCAGGAAAGAGGCGTTTCACGGCTTGTGCCATCAGATGGGTGGTCGAATGGCGTAAGACTTCGAGTCCTTCAGGCGAGGACGGGAGAATAGGCTCGGCATCCTTGGTGATAAGAGGAGATGACAAGTCCACGACTTTTCCATCCACCGGTGCGGCAATGGCCTGGGGCGCACGACGGCGTAGGTCTTGCGATTCCGGATTGCCTGTATTGTCGCCGACCTTGTCGGCAGAGGCTTGTCCGTGGGCTTCGGGTACAATATTTTGAGCAGCTTCACTCATACGAAAAAGGAAAGAGGCGTCAGTAACGGATGCCTCTTTCCCCCCTATTCAGCATAGGAAGGATGTATTTATCTTCCAGCCGTGAACACGTATTGGCTCTGATTTTTCATGCACTATAGGCACGGGCGGGATTGAACCGCCGACCCCTTCCGTGTCAAGGAAGTGCTCTCCCACTGAGCTACGCGCCTGCAAATCGCTCCGCTATCGAATATTTGTTTGATGCGTACTAGCTTTCCCATAGTATTTCAAGAAAAGATTCAGTCCGCGTTTTCCGGTGTGACTTGAACGGTCACTTTCGCCTGGACTCCCCCACTTAAACGCACTGGAACCTCATAGGTCCCGAGCTGTTTAATCGGCTCAACAAGGATAATTCTCCGACGATCTACGCTCACACCTTGCGCCTGGAGCGCTTTCTCAATATCGATATTCGTAACAGAACCAAACAGCTTTTCTCCCTCACCAGCACGAGCGGGAATAGCAATGGTGAGACTCGAAAGCCGCGCCGTTAAGACGTTTACCTGCTTTTGCACACTTTCCTTTTTCTCCGTAGCAAGACGCTTTTGATGATGCAGGACACGAATATTGCGTCGATTCGCCACAACGGCCAAACCACGGGGAAGTAGATAGTTCCGTGCATAGCCATTCTTCACCTTGACCATATCTCCGATCTGGCCAAGATTCATCACCTCTTCTTGTAAAATGATCTCCATACTGGCCCTTACCTTACGCGAGCATCCGTAAAAATACAACTAAACACTACACAGTACGCATAGCTCAGAGAGGACTCGATCACACCTGAGCGGCAGCGTAGGGCAGCAACGCGATCGCGCGTGCTTGTTTAATGGCGAGGGTGAGTTTCCTCTGGTGCCAAAAACACGTACCGGTGATACGGCTCGGGATAATCTTCCCTCGCTCGGTAATAAAATCTCCGAGTAGAGAAGTTTCTTTAAAGTCGATGGAATCCTTCTTATCCACACAAAAACGACAGACTTTCGGGCGCATGCGCCGTCGGGGATATCTATCATCTCCCGCGCCTCGCCGGTTAAACTTGCCTCTGGGTGGTCCTGGCATAGTCACTCCCTTTACTGCTCAGCAGTGTTCATCTTTTGCTATTCGCTTTATTCGTCACTCAATAATCCGAATCAGGGAAGCTCGCACTTCGTAGGTATTACGTATCGCGCCTTCGGCCTTATTCCATCGACCAGGAGCCAACATTCCTTCCACAAGAACGGATTTCCCGTATGTCAATAATGGACAATATTCTTCTGCAAGTGTCCGAAAAACCACAACGTCAACAAAAAGATCGTCTTCTTTCTCTGTACTCTTCGGCACCAATAAGGAGAACGTCCCGACCGCCCCTCCGTCTGGGGTACGCCTCAATTCCGGACTCCGATGGATCCGACCAGGAAAGATGACTTTATGGTATCCCGTCCTCACACAAAAGACTCACGTCTCATTGTCCTTCTGTATTTTCCTCTGAATCCCCTGAAGCAGACTCACTCACCTCTCCTTCTGGAGCGGCAGCTTGGGGTGCATCGCCTATCCCTTCTTCAGGAGCAGTGGACTGCGGAGCATCCCCCGCTCCTGACCCAGGAGCGACCGCTTTCAGTTCAGCAGCTTCAGCTGGCTCAGCAGCCACCGCTTCGGCTTCGGCTGGAGCAGCTGGCTCAGCAGCCACCGCTTCGGCTTCGGCTGGAGCAGCTGGCTCAGCAGCCACCGCTTCGGCTGGTTCTGAAGCGACCGCTTCGGCAGATGTAGATTCTGAAACCGCTGCCTGAGCTTCCGGCTCTTCAGGTGTATCAGGTGTAGATGACTGAGATCTCGGATCTGGCCCTTCCGACGGTGCAGAGCGCGCGACTGATAAGAACCGCAGGGCGTCTTCGCTTAAGCGCAAGACCCGTTCCAAGTCTCTGACGGCCTGAGGAGGAGAATCGTATTCGAAGCGCACATAATATCCGCGTTTTTGCTTCTGAATGTCATAGGCTAGGTTTCGCAGCCCCCACTCTTCAACCTGCAGCATTTTTGCCTGACTCTCTTCGAGGGTCTTTTGCATTCCTGCGACGACTTCCTTCACCCGAACTGCAGACAGTTCCGGGTGGAGGATATATAGGGTCTCATAAATCGGCATGAACTCCTCCGATGGGCCTCTCTTTATCGCGTACAATAGACAACACAGAACGGATGAGGCTAGGTTTTCAGACTACTCCCCCTGCGCAGGACTTGCATGCCGCATACTATCGACGCCGTTAAATGACGCCATGGCACGCTCAAGCCCCTCGGCAAGGACGGCCTCAACCGCCGCAGCGGCATGTTGCGCCGCCGGGAGAATAAAGGCTTCTTCTTCCCGAGTAAAGGGCTGGAGAACAAAATCGACTGGATCAAGCCTAGCCGGTGGGCGACCAATTCCGATCTTTATCCGAGCAAAGTCAGAGCCTGCCAGAGCCGCGATAATCGATGCAATCCCGCCATGCCCCCCAGATCCACCCGTCCGCTTAATGCGGAGACGGCCCAGCGAGAGATCTAAATCGTCATATACCACAACAAAATCTGTTGGCTGCAATTGGTAGGTTTCACACAAGCAGGCAGCAGCTTCACCACTCCTATTCATATATGTCTGGGGTTGCATAAGACTGACGTGTTCCCCGTGCCGGCTCGTCCGCCCCAGCCGAGAAGAGCATTCGTACTGTGAAAGCTGGACTCCCCAACGTATTGCGAGTTCATCAATCACCCGAAAGCCCATATTGTGACGGGTCTTTTCGTAGCGCCGGCCAGGATTTCCGAGTCCTATAATGACGCGCATTATCGCATTTCATCTCGCTATTACATCAAGGACGAGTGCACTTCACACCCCGCAGCCCGTCAGGGGCATTACTCAGTAGAGCGCGCCTCGCCTTCCCCCTCAGCTGGAGTTTCACCCTCTGCAGCCGCTGTCTCACCTTCCACAGCCTCTTCCTCAGTCGTTGGTTCTGCAACCGGGGCAGCCACAGACACAAGCATGAGCTGTGCGTCATCCAAAGACTTGACGTTCGGCGGGAGAGTCAGATCTTTAACGTGGATGGCATCGCTAATACCTAAATGCGACACATCAATCTCAATGAAATCCGGGATATCGAGCGGCAGGCATTCCAGCCTCACTTCCCGCCGGGCGTGTTGTAGAGAACCACCAGCAGTCACGCCTTCCGCTCGACCCGTCAGATGGAGCACCACCCCAACTTGGACAGGCACGTTCACATCGATCGCATAAAAGTCAATATGGAGCGGGTCTGTTGTTATCGGATCCTGCTGCACCTCTTTGAGCAGTACAATTTTTTCATTCAGCTCTGCTTCCTCTGAGAGGAACTGGATGAGGTGTGATCCCTCGAGGTCTGCGACCTGCTGCTGAAACTCGCGTGTATTCACACACACCGAAACAGCCTCTTTGCCTGGACCATAAAAGATTCCAGGCACCTTGCCACTCCTACGCAGTCGGCCAGCTTTGCCTTTGCCTTTTTCTTGTCTTGGCACAACACTGAGTTTTATGGTTTCCATTGATATCCTTTTCTCTTTGGATCTTACGCAAACAAGGAGCTAATTGATTCTTCATTATGTATCCGACGGATGGCTTCTCCAATAAGCGGGGCCAAAGAAAGGACCCGAATTTTCTCAACAGCTCGTGCCTCTGGCCTGAGTGGAATGGAGTTTGTGACAACCAACTCTTCGAGGGCTGAGGCCTGGATGCGCTCGATAGCCGGCCCGGACAGCACCGCATGGGTACAGCAGGCAATCACCGACTTTGCGCCGGCAGCCTGGATCGCGTCGGCCGCTGCCGTCAACGTTCCTGCGGTGTCTACCATATCATCAACCAGAATAGCGATACGCCCATCAACCTCACCAATGACATTCATTTCGACAACGTCGCGGTTCGCTTTTCCGTCAATCGCACTGTCCTCCTCCTGGGCACGGCGTTTATCAATAATTGCTAAAGACGCCCCCATGCGCTTAGCGAATGCGCGTGCACGCTCCACCCCTCCGGCATCGGGCGAAACAACACTGACGGGCTCACGGCCGATCCGAGACTGCAAATACGGCAATAAGACCTGCGAAGAAAAGAGATTATCGACAGGGATGTTAAAAAAGCCCTGGATCTGTCCGGCGTGTAATTCAACGGTCAGCACCCGAGACGCGCCAGCCGTCGTTATTAAGTCGGCAACCAGTTTGGCACTAATGGGCACCCGGGGTGCAACTTTTCGGTCTTGTCGGGCGTATCCATAATACGGGATCACAGCGGTAATACGATTGGCCGACGCGCGCTTGAAGGCATCTATCATCAGGAGCAGCTCCATCAGATGATCGTTGCCAGGAGTACAGATGGACTGGACGACAAAGATGTCGCCCCCACGGACGTTCTCCGTGATCTCAACCGCGATCTCACCATCACTAAACGTACGGATATCAGCCGTACCGAGTGAACTGTCCTGGGAAGCGCAAATCTCTTGCGCAAGCGGGAGATTTGAATTTCCAGCAAATATTTTTAACACGGCGTCTCACATGAACAGGCTACTACGACCTCGTCCCAGAAAGGCAGCTGGGGAGGCAGGATTCGAACCTGCGAATGCCGGGACCAAAACCCGGTGCCTTGCCAGACTTGGCTACTCCCCATCACTACGGCTGCTCTTCCCCTCTCGCTGTCTTTATTCTTTTCTTCACGTACGACTAGCTCAACCAGCACTTCCACCCACCCTCCTTAACCGGACAGACTATACTAGCATTCCATTGTCGTTCAATTGTCAAATGAAATCAGCCGATTATAGAAGATCAAGCTGCCATTCGAGGTCGATGTTCTTAGCACCTTTCCTGGAGAGAGTCTACCGCGGTTGATAGCAAGAGAGCAACCTGCGCTCCCACCTGTGACAGTATAACAGCGATGCTAATGAAGGCAGAAGAAATCACTCTTCCGGAGCCTGCTCTACTAGTGTCACAACAAACGCCTGTTCGGAGTCGGTGAAAGTCGCTGCAGCCTGCTGGGCCTGGAAGTGCTGTGCAAAGACGCCGAAGACGGCAGAGCCACTGCCAGACATCAGGGCCATCTCAGCACCGAGTTCAAGAAGCCGACGCTTGCTCTGTGCGATGAGCGGGTGTTCCGGCAAAACGGCCTGCTCAAGGTCGTTGACAAAAACACCGACGTCCGGCCACTGCTGCGCTGTGATTTGCAGTGTCGAATCGGCGGGGGGGCACTCCACATCCAAATCGGCGGGGAGGCACTCCACGTCAGGGGAAAGCTCATCAAAGCGCCGATAGGCCCATGGTGTAGAAACAGCAATAGACGGCACTACAATCACCAGCCAGCGCCGAGGGAGAGGCGCAAGAGGAGTCAGGATTTCCCCAACCCCGCTTACTCGGGCTAAGCCACAAGGGATGAAAAAAGGGACGTCCGTCCCGATTTGCGCTGCCAGCTGGCAGAGTTGGGAGACATTCAGCCCCAAGGACAGCAAACGATTGAGGGCCTTGAGCACGGCGGCGGCATCGCTACTCCCACCGCCTAAACCTGCACCGGCCGGAATATTTTTTTGCAGATCAATCCTCATAGTCGCTGTAGTGTCGGTTGCTCTACATATGAGTAGAGCGGCTCGACAGGCAAGATTCGATTGGTCAGTCGGCAGGTCCGGCTTGTCACAGGTCAATGTGACTCGTGACTCGTTTTGCGCTCGCCTCTCGGCCTGAATCTCAATTGCGTCATATAAACTCACCGGAGCCATGAGAGAATACAGCAAGTGATAACCATCGGACCGGCGGCCGACAATACGCAGAAAAAGATTGACTTTTGCTGGGGCAAAGATACGCACGGATAGACTTTCTTTACATCGTCATATTGCAGGCGCCAAACGCGCTTGCCACAATACCTCTGTGCAAGCGTTCATAACAGCCGCCCACGATGCGGCGCTGCAAGCAGGCGTTCTTCTCAAAGAGAACTGGCTCAAGACCAAACAAGTCGAAATAAAAACCGACATGGTCGATCTGGTCACCAATATGGGTAAAGCGGCTGATCATCTGATTACCGCTATGCTGCGTTCGCGTTTTCCAACCCACAAAATTATCGCAGAGGAATCGGCCAGATCCGGCCCGGACAGTCCATATTGTTGGTATATCGATCCACTAGATGGAACCACAAATTTTGCTCACACCTATCCGCACTTTGCCGTTTCTATCGCCCTCGCCTATGAGTCGAAAATCATTGTAGGTGTGGTCCACGACCAGCTTCGCAATGAGACCTTCTGCGCCAGTCGTAACGGAGGCGCGTATCTAAACGGAAATCCGATTCATGTCTCTTCCGCCGCACAACTTGATCAGAGTCTGCTGCTGACAGGTTTCCCGTATGATCGCCGCAGGCGAAGCGCATTTTATCTCCATTACTATGAAGCCTTTATGCTGCGCACCCACGGCGTCAGACGGAGCGGTTCTACTGCGCTCGACTTGTGCTAAGTGGCCTGTGGCCGGGCGGATGGCTTCTGGGAGTGGCGGCTATACCCGTGGGATATTGCAGCCGGCTCACTCCTGGTCGAAGAAGCCGGAGGCCGGACGAGTGACTTCTCCGGCGCCAGCTTTGATCTTCACGGTGAGCAAACGCTTGCGTCAAACGGTCACATTCATCAGGCTGTTCTTGAGGTCCTGCAGCAACTCGCGAGCGATGTATAGAGCCGTCTGAAAGGATCGAAGCACAAAGCTCCGGTCCTCCCCTACGCAGCCTGGGCCCACTTCTCCTGCATGCCCTGAAACTCTTTTCTCAAATACGGTATGACCTCAGTGGCGAACAGCTCCATATTTTTGACGGTCCGGTAGTGGGGCATGTCACCAATCTGGAGGAGGGACAGTAAAATACCGTAGCCCAATTCTTTAATAGAAGCGGCGAGCCGTTGCTTGACGGTCTCCACACCGCCCACGACGCAATAGCCACGATCATTCAGGTCATCGAAAGACATCTTGGCATAGTCGAGATCATCAGCCATCCCCAAAATACGCTGCATGGACTCATGCGTCACATACCCTGGAGGGAAGAGCATGTTCAACGGAATCCGCAACCCCCGGTGGTAAAGCCACAGGATGTGGTCTGCGGCTTCTTCACGGGCACGCTCGTCGGTCTCGGCTACATAGATGGGGAGCAGATGACCCAGCTGGTACGGAGAAGCTGTATATCCACATTTCTCGGCTTCCGCACGGTATTGATCGAAATACGTTTTGACGAGGGCATCAGACATATACACGGCTAAATAGGGATACTTGCGATCCGGATCAGCGCACCAGCTCATGGTCTCTTTACTGCCAAAACCGGGGATCCAGATGGGAGGATGCGGTTTTTGAAACGGACGCGGCCAGACGTTGACATAGCGGACCTGGTAGTGTTCGCCGTCAAAGTTAAACGGACCGGTCTCGGTCCAGGCGCGAATAATCAAATCATGCGCCTCCCGAAAGCGGGCAAGAGAGTGCGTGGGATTGATCCCCATGGAGTAATATTCGCACCCGATACCACGTACAAAACCAGAGATAATGCGCCCGCCAGTAACGACGTCGAGCATAGCAACCTCTTCTGCTACCCGTAGCGGATGATCGCGCAACGGCAGCCCGTTGCCGACCATGGCGATCTTGACCCGACTGGTTCTGCGTGCAAGCAGGGCGGCAATAATATTGGGCGACGGCATGGTGCCATACGTGTTTTGATGATGCTCGTTCACGCATACGCCATCGAAGCCTAACGTTTCTGCATACTCCAGCTCATCCAGATAGCGATTATACAGGTCGTGCCCTTTTTCAGAATCGTAGTGCTCATTGGAGAACGTGACCCAAGCTGTGGGATATTTTGACGTGTCGTCAAAATCCTGTGGCAGGTGTGGCCAGGGCATGAGATGGAAGCTAAAAAATTGCATAGTCTGCCTCCTTCGTAACTTGCTTGACGTGTGAACTCTCCACCACCGGGCGCTGCCAGCGCTAGCCGCGCTGCGGAAATCTCTCCCTAGTCGTCTCCTCATACTGCTTTGTTAGCGCACGGGTCAAGTTTCATTTAGTACCAGAGTATGGGCCAGTATAGAAGAAGAGGATTTGCCCATGTCACAAGCTCAAAACCAGTCGTCTCTACCCCATTCAACCGCTGACCTCGTCTTTGTCGATCTAGAGCGAGGATTTCTTCCATCGCCAGATCCGCTCGATCGTCTGCCTCGGGACTTCGACCGCTGGGAGGAGATTGCGGGAGACATCCCGAAGTTGCTGGCTGCAGAAACCCTACGCTCCATATCTGGAGCAGCTGCCGATACTTGATGTGGCTGCTTTACACGGCGAAGCTCAGCTCCGCCGGGCGATGATGTTGTTATCATATTTTGGCCATGGTTATGTGTGGGGTGGCAAGGAGGCCGTGGACCATGTGCCGAGCGGTGTAGCAGTCCCGTGGCATGCCGTGGCCCACCAACTCGATCGTCCACCGGTCCTGTCCTACGCTTCGTATGCGCTCGACAACTGGCGCCGGCTGGACCCCACCGGGCCAATCGCGTTAGGCAACATCGTCCTGCAACAGAATTTCTTGGCCGGCTTGGACGAAGAATGGTTTGTTCTCATCCACGTCGATATCGAAGCGAAGGCTGCACCGGCGCTCAGAGCAATCGGTTCAGCCCAAAGAGCTGTGAGCGAAGACCGGCCGGACGAACTCGAACACCAACTGGTCCTCATCGCTGCTGCCGTGCAGGATATGTACACCACCCTGCTGCGTATGCCGGAACAGTGCGACCCGTATATCTATTTACCACCGAGTACGACCGTATATCCACGGCTGGAAGGACCAGCCCGCTCTCCCGTACGGCGTCGTGTATCAAGGCGTGACGTCCTATAAGGGCCAACCACAACAGTTTCGCGGCAAAACTGGAGCCCAGAGTTCTCTTATTCCTTGTCTTGATGCTGCACTGAGCATCGGGCATAGAGACGATCCGCTGCGTCCATACCTGCGAGAAATGCGCGCCTATATGCCCCCCCGCCACCGTGTCGGTATTGCGGCTATCGAACAAGGCCCTTGTATTCGTGAGTATGTTCTGGCGCAGCGTCAACAGGCTCCTGGGCTGCGCTGCGCGTACGACGCCTGTATACAGCAGATTGGACTCTTCCGTTCCACCCACCTGGAGTACGCGGGGCGTTATATCCATCGCCAGAACCAGTGTCGCGCTGACAACCCGACCGATCTCGGCGCGCGCGGGACACCGTTCATGCCCTACCTCAAGAAACATCGCGACGGGACCACGGCCCACCTCCTCTCGTAACCAGGATAGGAGAGGGCGAGGGGCAAGAAAGCTTTCGTGCCCCTCTTGTCCACTTGGTCAACCTGGTCAGCTTGGTCAGCTTGGTCAGCTTGTCTGCAAAGCCATCTGTGGTGCTGACATCGGAGCGACGCGTTTTGGAGAAGGCAGCGTGAGTGCCAGCAAGGCAGAGATTATACCCGTGCTCGCACCGGTCAGAAACGGCACGACATAGCTCCCAAACTGGGTATGCAATAGTCCAGCCATCATACCGCCCGAGCCCATACCTATAGACGCCACCATAAAAAAGACTCCCAAGATCGTCCCAATCGCCCGTGTGCCGAAATATTCCCGGAAGAGCATGGCATACACGGGCATCGGCCCGCCGAACCCTAGCCCAAACAGGACGGCCCAGGAGTAGAAAGAGGGAGTCTGGCGGGCTTCAATAAAAAAGGGAATCATCACCGCCTGTAAACCAAGAAAAAGGGCTATCGCCCATTTCGCACCGATGCGATCGGCTAACAGGCCGTTGGCAATTTTACCGATCATGCCGAACACAGCCATCAGCATCACCACCCGGGCGGCAACCGACTCCAGCATGCCCACGTCGGTCATATGGCTGAACCCGTGCAGCAAAATGCACGAGTGACACATACAGCAGCCCAGGACCATGAAGTTGAGCGTCCAAAACACTCGTGTCCGCATAGCCTCGCCCAGGGTCATGCCAGATGCACTAGATGCCGAGGTTGGGACTGGATCACTTCCCGGCTGAGCAGAGCCTTGGACAGAACCTTTGAGAGCCGAGCCCATCCCCTGAGCCGAAACCGAGGCAACAGGCCTATCCCGCATGAGCAGCGAAAAAGGAAGGACGATCAGGGTGACCACCCCAAGCCAGATATATACACCCCGCCAATCGTTGCGGGCAAGGAGGAAAACGACCAACGGAGCAAAGACGGCCGAGCCCACGTTTTGTGATTGGGCGATCGCCAGTGCGAGGCCCTGTCGTTTCACAAACCACTTCGTGACCAGGGCGACCATCGGCACCCCGGTCGCAGACCGTCCAATGGCTAGGATAACGCCAAAATACAGATACAGCTGCCACAACGACTGGATCTGACTCATCAGAAACGTTCCTGTGACAAAAAACAGACAGCCGCCTATGATTATCCACTTTGAACCAAAACGATCACTCAGCCGGCCACACACTAGGCTAGAGAGGCCAAAGCTGATCCAGCTTATCATCGACGCAACCGAAACAGTCGCCCGGTCCCATTCGAACTGCTCAGCAAGAGGCTTAAACATAATGGCAAAGGACTCGATGACTCCGTACATGCATAGGCTGATCACGAGACCAACCCCGACGATGACCCAACCGTAGGAGGGCTGTTGTGCGAGTTGTGCTGGCTGTGCTGATTGCTGCATAAAGTCTGCTTTCTAGGAATCGGCAAACCTATTCAAGATAGGCCGTGCATTTAATCTCGACCAAGAGTCCGGGCATAGCCAGCGCTGTCGTTCCGATGCCTGTCCAGGTCGGAAGACGGTCGAGATTGGTGATATAGCGATCTTTGACCGAGATAAAAAGTTCAAGGTCGCGCATATCCGTATGGTAGGTGACCATCTCCACCACATCGTCAAACGTCGCCCCGGCCTCAGTCAATACCTGCTTCACATTTTCAAATGCCTGAGCGAACTGGGCTTCTTTATCAACGACGACTTGCAAGTTCTCATCCCGACCGACTTGGCCCGCAATATAGAGCAAATTGCCGGCTCGTACGCCGGGCGAATAGCGAAAGCGTGCTCGAATAGTCTGCATCGCTTGTGGGGTAATGTCTGTGCGTATTGCCATAGTCTGTCTCCTTCGCTTCGTTTTCGCATAACAGGCAGGGGGCCGGAAAGATAGGCGAAGACCTTCTCCCAATACATTCTCTTATTCAGCCGAAATGTCATCGGAATTGCTCACTTACCTTGACCGTGTATTGACGAAAGGCATAGAGTCGGAAGGGCAGAAAAAGGAGAGTCCCTCATGAAGCCCCAGCCTTCCGCTGCTCCCGCAGCATGGGTCAGTCTATTCTTGGCTGGAATCTAGATTGAGGGAAGGGCTGAATGCTACCGACAGAGCCGATGACTCACACTGCAACGCCAGCAGGAGGAATCCATTCTCCTCGCGCAGACATAGAGCCGGACCAAGGTTTCCGCTCCCAACTCCTCTACTTTCTTGGCGGGGCGCTGCTGGCCTTGGTTGGCCTGTTTGTCGTCTTGCGCTTGCCCGTGGTTCAGGCGTATGTACTCCAGCCGTGGGCAGAGTTCTTGGCTCAGATCGCTGCCACATCGCTCCAGTGGCTCGGTCACGAAGTGTCCGTCAACGGTGAAGTGTTATCCGTAGGGGGACACAGCCTCAGAGTCTCTGAAGAGTGTAGTGGGCTGGAGGTGATCGGGGTTTATTTAGCCGTCACTGCGGTCTACCCAGCTCCGTGGCTGTGGCGGTTCGGAGGCATAGTGTGGGGGCTGATGCTCTTTCAGCTGCTGAACTTTGTGCGTATTCTCGTGCTCTTTTTGGTTGAAGACGGCTCGCTGTTTGACCTCTTTCATGTCTACCTGTGGCCACTCGTATTAGTCGGCGCTGGCTCTGTGAGTTGGTTTGTCTGGATCGCTGGAGCCAAAGCATTCGCGAATAGATCGTCCGCGAATAGATCATCCGCGCACAAATCATCCGCGCGCACAACAGCTGCGCGCACAACAGCTGCGCCCATGCCCTTTCCGATCCCCTGGCAGCGGGCCCTTCTCTTTGTGGGACTGGTCGGTGTGCTGATGCTACTCCGATCCGCCGTGCTCGGCAGCCCCCCGACGCATCACTTTGCACATGCTGTCACTAGTGGGGCCGCGAGTCTGCTGTGTTGGGTCGGCACCCCGACCCAGGCGGCCGGACCAGTCATCACCAGTGGCAGTACGGCCATTTCCGTGGGGGCCGGATGCGCCGCTTCGCCAACCCTCGTCTTGGCTCTCGCCGCTATTCTTGTCGTGCCGTTATCGCTCGGTAAGCGTGCCCTCTGGCTTGTCCTCCTCCTGCCACTTTTCTATTTCCTCAACGTGCTGCGTGTGGTGGGAGTGATGGAGGCGCTGCTGTACTGGCCTTCCATGTGGCTCTGGATAGAAGATTACTTCCTGCTGAGCTCAGTGATCGTGGGGCTTATTCTCGGTCTAGGTGGGTGGCAAGCACAACACATGGAACCCGCCCAAAAGCAGCGGTTTTGGCTGCGACTCGGAGTGGGCGTGGCAGGCGGTATCGGCGTCTGGTTTCTCGTTGGAGGAGCGTATGGGCGAATGCTGCTCTGGAGCTATCAACAGGTTTTAGCCGGCGTGGGCGTATACCCGGCTGAGCTGCTCCCCCATAATCCAGAGCGCGTACTCACCGCGCTGCCGGTTTTTCAGGGCATATTCTTCTTGGTATTGGCGCTGAGCGGTCTCTGGTCCTGGCGTCAGGTATTGGTGGGTGCTATCTCGCTATACGGGGCGCAGTTGGTGTGTCTATTAGGCGTGTTTTTGCTAATCCAAGGGTTTGGCGCGGCCGTGCATCACCACTGGGTGCGGGGATGGATCATCGCGATTCCGTGTTTGCTCATTTGGATATTCGAGTACCAGAAACGGGCACCGTTACCGACTCTGGGGGGTCAGAGCGTAACAGTCCTTTCTTAGCCTTCTCATTTCACCTCGTGTTTGTTACGAGGAAGCATCTCTTTCACTTTACAGAGGATAGAACTATGGCCGATGAACTCGCCCGTCTCGATGCGATTGCCCAGGCCGATCTGGTACACACAGGAGAAACGACCCCGCTCGAACTGGTCGATGCCGCCATATCACGCATTGAGCAGGTAAACCCACAGCTCAACGCAGTTATTACTCCGCTGTTTGAAAAAGCACGTACGCAAGCAAAGTCCACTGATTTAGCGGACGGGCCATTCAAGGGTGTCCCGTTTCTCCTTAAGGATTTTGGCTGCCACTCGGCCGGTGACCCGTATCATCAGGGCACGCGTTTTCTCAAAGACCTCGGCTGGACGGCAAAAGAAGACACCTATATGGCGGCCAAGCTGCGCGCGGCGGGCTTTATTTTCTTGGGAAAAACGAATACGCCCGAGTTCGCCAGCATGCCCACGACTGAGCCGGAAGCCTATGGTCCGACTCGGAATCCCTGGAACACCAATCATTCCACTGGCGGATCGAGCGGAGGCGCAGGAGCCGCAGTTGCCTCCGGCATGGTTCCGGCGGCACATGCTAACGACGGCGGGGGCTCCACTCGTATTCCCGCCAGTGAGTGCGGTCTGGTCGGACTCAAGTCTACCCGCGCCCGCGCATCGCTCGGACCCGAGTATGGCGAGATCTGGCAGGGCCTCGTCAATGAACACGTGGTAACACGCTCTGTACGTGATACAGCCGCCATCCTGGATGTGATCGCCGGACCCATGCCTGGCGATCCGTATTTTGCTCCTCTCCCGGCCCGACCGTTTTTGGAAGAAGTCGGTGCTGATCCAGGCCGACTGCGGATAGGCTTTCTTGCCGACTTTCCAGGCAAGGCCGTGCCGCTGCATCCGGATTGTGTGACCGCAGTCCAAGAAACGGTCCGACTTCTCGGTGCACTCGGACATAGACTTGAAGCAGCGTATCCCAGCGCGCTCGATGCTGAGCAGGAACTGCGACGGCACGTCTGGGCTATTCTGACGAGCGCGATCGCCTCGCATCTCGATACCTTGTCCGAACAGACGGGTAAACAAATCAGTCAAGACGACGTTGAGATCAACACCTGGGCCATGGCGGAAATCGGACGTGCGCGGACGGCCGTGCGCTATATTGAGGCAATTGAGTGGCTGCAATCTGATACGCGCCGAATTGCGAGCTGGTGGCAGCCTGAAGACGGAAAAGACGGTTTTGACCTGCTGCTTACGCCGACGATAGCCGAGCCACCACCAAAGCTGGGAGAGTTCGTGTCTACACCGGACAATCCCCTTGGGGCGGCACGACGCTCAGCACCCCTGATGCCCTTTGCCGTGCCGTTTAATGTGACAGGCCAGCCCGCCATATCGCTGCCGCTGTACTGGAACAGCGAGGGACTGCCGATCGGCATTCAACTCGTGGCTGCATACGGCCGTGAAGATGTACTGTTCCGGGTTGCTGCTCAACTCGAACACGCGCAGCCTTGGGCAGACAAGTGGCCGTCGGTTCATGCCTGAGAAAAGTCGTACTTCGAGAGTAGACTAAGGCGCTCTTACTGGACTTATCATCGTCTCCTCGCCCGCCCCCCCTTCGACTTGGCTCAGGACAGGCTTCAGCCTTGCTTAAGACTGGCTCTGTTGAGCCAGTTGAAACGGTTGAGACAGTTGAGGCATGACGCGCATGTGCAACTATCCATGTGCAACTCTCAGGGAGAGGCCGTATAATAGCTTGTCTATGAATCGTGCGCTCTTGGTCCTTTCCCTCGCTCTTTTCGCCACTATGTTGGGCAACGGCGTCGTGATTCCCTTCATCCCGATCTATGCCCAGGAGTTTGGCGCCAGCGGGGTTGCGGTCGGCATCCTGTTTGGGGCGCACTCGGCTTCCCGAACCTTTCTGCTGCCCCTCATTGGCCGAGCCTCAGACCGTCGTGGCCGCAAGGCGTTCTTGCTGTGGGGACTGTTCTTGTATGCCCTGACCTCCGTCGCCTACCTGCTCGCCAACAGCCTCCTGGCGCTTATCTTGGTCATGGCCCTCCAAGGAGTGGCCACAGCCATGGTCCAGCCGGTTTCTATGGCGTATGTGGGCGGACCTGACACCGAAAGGAAAAGAGGGCGCCTATGCCGGCTATGTCAACACGGCTTTTCTCGGCGGAGTCGCTGCAGGGCCGGTCTTAGGTGGGGTGATCAAAGATCTGTTCAGTATGCAGGCGAGCTTTATCCTTTTAGGCATCCTGAGCCTTCTGTCTCTGCTGTTATTATTCTTTTTCCTGCCCGAAGTGCAGAAACCGCAGGCTACTCAGAAAAAAGACGCAGCCTCTTGGCGCGAGATTCTGTCCTCCCGGCCCATACTCGGGGTCGCCCTCTTTCGTGTCGGCTACGCGTTATCCAGCACCCTCATTTGGATCTTTGTCCCCCTGCTGTCGGCTTCTCTTCTGCCGTTAAAAACCTCGCAAGTGGGTTTGTTGATTTCTTTAAACGTACTCATAAGCGCTCTCCTGCAGGCGCCGTGTGGTCGTCTTGCCGATCGTATGAATAAGGCCATCTTAATCGGCAGCGGCGGCTTGCTCAGCGCCGTTTCCTTAGCCGGCTTCCCATTGGCATCGACGTTCGGGCATTTACTCGTCCTCAACGCCTTAGTCGGCGCTGGGTTTGGACTGGCCTACCCGGCCCATATGGCACTGGCTATGGAGCACACGCCCGGATCGGGCATGGGGACGGTAATGAGCGCGCTTCTCACCGTCCATAGCTTCGGGATGACTATTGCCCCACCTATTTTTGGGATGGTGGCCGATTATTATAATTTGGAAAGCGTGTTCTACGCTGCGGGGCTGCTGTGCGTTGTGTGTACAGTAGCCTGTTATTACCTCACCCGTAACGCTGACCTGCTGCTGCAGTCCGGACAAACTGTTCAGCAAGAGCCAGCTGAGAAAGCGCCAGCCGTAGCGGATTAAAACCGATAAGGAGAGGACAGAGAGCAATGACTAGAACAGGGCTGTGCGTGATTGCTGCGGCCATCTGGGTGGCTATCTGGATAGTGGTGAGGTCTGTGCCTGCCTTTTCCCAGCCACCTCTCCAGTCTGACGTTCTGCAGCTGGACAAGATCCAACTTTCTGTTGAAGGGAAGCGCAGGTCCGTACTCTTTCGTTTTTCGCGTCCGCCCGACTCGATTCACTCCTTTGCATTGTCGTCGCCGTCGCGACTGGTCGTTGATGTAAACGGCCCTGTCCAGGCCATGCCGTCCGGAACCTACCCGGCAGAAGACGCCCTGCTCACGCAAGTCCGCCTCGGTGCGCACCCACATCATCTCCGTCTCGTCCTTGATCTGAAAGGATCCAAAATCCCGCCCTTTGTCGTCGAACAGCGCCAGACCCTCGTCGCTATTGTGTTTACTCAGAAAAACAACAGACTTAATGAGGCTTTTACCCAGATCCTCTTTTCACACCCAAAAAAGGGGACAACGTCTCCCCCCATCCGTAAGGCGGCCCTCCCGCGCGCGCCCGAAGCACTCCCAGCAGCGCCTCTGACATCCTTTCCAAAAACGCCGCCGCCGCCTCGCCCTGTCACGCAGAAGACACCACCAGCTCCGCTGACACCCCGTCAGGCGGACTCTCAGTCTGGGCGGACTTTATCCTCGCTGGCACTCGCTCATCTTGAGCAAGGACAAGTGTTCTATGACAGGGGGGAATTAGATAAGGCGATCGCCGAGTGGAGCGAAACCGTTCGCTTGTCGCCGGCCAATGCCAAGGCGCATCATCTCATGGGCTTGGCCCTGGGAGATAGCGGAGAGCATCTACGCGCGGTGAGCACGCTCCAGACGTCGCTACGTCTCGACCCGGATAATGCCATGGCGTACGTCCATCTTGCCCGAGCACTGGCGAATAAGGGGGATACCCAGGAGGCCATTGCCGCCTACCGCAAAGCGATCCAGCTTGTCCCTACCTCGGCGTATATCCATGATCAACTGGGACACATCTTGGCCTCCACGGGCGATGTACAGCAGGCCGCCGAGGAGTGGCAATCCGCCGTTCAGTTAGATCCGGACTATGCCTACACTCATGCAAACCTAGGTGAGGCATTAGAGCAGCTGGGGAAAAAGACCCAGGCGCTCAGTGCGTACGAGCGTGCAGTTCAGCTCGCCCCCGACGCGTCCTTTGCGACGGAAGTGAGACAGCGGATCAAACTTCTGCGTGCCCCCGGATCGTAGATCGGGTGAGCATTCTTGATGCTGACCCAGCCTCTTTGCCTATGGCTGAGTACGCAGACATGGTTCTGTTTTCTCCTAGTTGCCCCCAGCAAACGTCCCCAGTCCAGTCAGGTCGTCCGGCAATACGGCTCTTCCGGTGTTGGGCGGCAATATCAGCTCTTGGGCAGGCGTGTCGCGAGGGTTGACCTGCTTGCTATAAATATCTACGTTCCACACCGCTTCGTGGGCGCCGTTGTTATCCGTGTAGGTCAGCCGCACCCAGCGACGCCCCGGCGCTTCAAACACATTGAAAAATTGACTGAGCGTATTCAGAAGACAGTCGGTCTGGGAGGGCAGACCCGCCTGCCATGATTGTCGCGATCAGGCATTGCCGGCCAGCCGTGCGTCTTGCGCCTTTTGCGCGACATTGGAGACGACGCTGAAATATCCCTGCCCCAGCGTATGCCCTTGTACCAGCTTAATGGCCTGCTCTTCTTTCGGCCCCATCGGCTTTTCCGCATATGCCGTGACGAAGCAACTCATCAGTATCAAGACAAACGAGACCTTTTTGAGTACGGAGGATGGCGGTCGTGTCGCAGCCACCGTCCGTTCCGGCGCGTTCTGTTTTCGACAAGCACGGGAAGCAAACAGGTCAGCGAAAATGTCATCCGCTAGCTGCTGGACGCGGCGTCATCTCTTTTCGTTTGGGCTTCCCGTCTTCTGGTACAAACGATCCGCACACACTTTGTTGAACGGCATACGGCACCTCCTGCTCAGGGATTGAGATATGCTTGTACCCGGTTACTCCGGTCACACAGACAGCGGTCGGGTTTGCGTAGGCTAGCGCGCAGAGACAAAGGTAAACACCCGTCCGGCGGCCACGGTATCCCTCAGATGTTGCCCCGGCGTGCCAAATACAAACTCAGGGATGTTATCGCCGTTCGTGTCTCCGGGTGAGGCGAGCGTGTAGCCAAACATCGACCCTTGGTGTGGGTAGGGATTATCAAACGTGATCAAGTGGCGGCCATCTCGCCCGTTGTAGAGAAAGACTTCGCCCTGGACGTGAAACTCATCCACACTCTGGAAAGGAGCACCAACCAGGATCTCCGGTATCCCATCGGTGTTCACATCTTCACTCGCAGCCAGATACCAGCCAAAGCCGGCCTGGGGACGTGACACGGGATCGTGCAACGTCAATAAGACTGCCCCGTCCTTGCCGCTATAGGCAAACGCTGCGCCTTGGGCGGCATTCGCGCCGACATCCTGGTAGGGTGCTCCAACCAGGATGTCCGGGATATTATCTTTGTTCAGGTCTCCCGCAGGACGCACACACCAGCCGAACGAGGCACCCGCCTGGGGCTGTGGATCATCCAGGGTCAGAAGAACGGTGCCGTCTTTCGCGCTGAACACATACGCTCGTCCCTGCACGGAACGCCCATCGATTGTACTATACGGTGCTCCAACCAAAATGTCGGTGAGTCCGTCTTGGTCGATATCCCCCGCATTGGCAACCGACCAGCCGAAACCCGCCCGCTCAGTATCGGCTGGCGGGGCTAGCGTCAGGAGTAACCGGCCGTCGTGGCCATCGAAGACAAAAGCGCGCCCTGCATCGTCTTGGCCTTGGGCACCAACCACAAGTTCAGGAATGCCGTCCGCGGTCACATCGCCTAGCGAGGCGACCGACCATCCAAAACCGGCGCCGGCATGCTGGCGAGGAGCCTCCAAGGCGTATAAATGCCGGCCGTCTTTACCGCTAAAGACAAACGCCTGGCCACTGCTGACCTGTTTTGTGACATTCTGCAAGTCGCGTTGCCCGTGGCTCCAGCCTACGAGGAGCGCCAACGCGCTCCCCGCCTCGCCCTGTCCAAAGGCGCCAACCAGCAAGTCTGGAACGCCATCCTGATTGACATCGCCGGCAGCGGCGACGGAAAAGCCGAAGGCCGCGTTGGGCTGAGGGAACGGGTTATCCAGCGTGAGGAGGAGCTTGCTCGTCCTCCCGCTGAAGACAAAGGCCCGGCCCTGGTGCTCATGCCCGCCCGAGGGTTGGTTATACGCACCCACCACATAATCCGGGATCTGGTCCCCATCGATATCCCCGACTATGGCCAGCGCTGACGCAAAGGACGAAAATTGAATCCGGTCCGGAGAGTCTAGCGCGGAAATCTGCGGGCCGGCCCACGCCTGGACAGCCAAGGTGAAACACGTAACAAGAAACAGGCTGGCCCACGTACGACTGTTGGGCTGCATCAAGATCGGCTCCTTTCTTCACTGCGCATGAGCTGGATGAATGGCCTGACAAAGGTGCGCGTGTCATCCATGAGACAATAAGCGGCAGGGTTTTCAGGCCGCGCAAGGCGCCAAATAGGGGTTTTCTTTGACCGCCGGGTCAAAAGGGTTATATTCCATTATTTGTTTCCGTATGAATAATATGCAGAGTGAAATTATTGCGATATGCAATAAAAAGCATATATTTTTTGCACTGTCAATATAACTCTACTATGCATGACTCTATTTCAGTGAGAAACTCTTCCTCATAGCATGGCAACGCAGGAGTAGAAATGGCGCGCAGAGCACGTGTCAAGGAGAAGATAGATCTGGCGGCTGAGTTCTTGGAGTACTTCTATCCGGTCCACTACCGGGTGGGGAAGGTGCTGGAAGAGGTCCTCGGCAATGGGCAGCTTAACCGCAAGCAGGTGGCGATGTTATGGCTGATTCGCGCGGAGGGCATCGAGGGGCGCCAGATACGGCGCAAAGACATCCAACGGTTGATCGCGACCTGGTTTGAAATTAGCGGTCCGCCGATTACGCGAGCACTGCGCGCGATGGATCGTCCGCCCTTGAGTCTGGTTCGTTTGACCGAAGATCCCTACTCGGCGCGGGAGAAGGTGGTCACGCTGACGGCGAAAGGAGAACGCTTTTTAACCATTATGGTCGCGCAAGGGCGAGATTATATACGCCCCTTACTCGCCAAACTCTCACCTGAGGAAATCCATAATGGGCTGGCCTTTTTCCGGAGCGGACCCCTCACCATAAACGACGCTGCTATCGGGAGTCTCGGGACTGATACCACATCCAAAAAGCGGCTCAGCAAAAGGCCTAGCGGTGCAGGCAAGTTCAAAAGTTCAAAAGTTCAAAACTGAAAGATCATAGTCGCGACCGTTTCATGCCGACTCGCACCGGGCCGGCCCCAGGAATCCCCCAGCGCCCACGGCCCAGGGTCATGGCCGCTCACCCGCCAAAAGAAATTTTGCTCCAGCCGGAAAATAATGTAATTCGACCACAAATAATCCATCTGGAGCTTGTTATACGCCCCCGTCGACAGGGGATCCAACGCGAACACGAACAGCGGCTGCCACCGCCCGGCCGGGCCATAGCTGGTTGAAGCGGCAAAGGTGATGACAAACTCGTTCTGATCGAGTTTGTCGGCATTCAGACTCACAAACCGCCCCGGCACCACCGCGCCGCCCACGCTGGCGCGCCGCACGGATGGGATGCCGCGATACAGGCGGCTATAATCCAAATACCGTCGCCAGAAAAACTGAGTAGAAATAAAGAATGTCCGCAAATTGTTCAGCGGGCGGATCCAGGTCGGCCGGTCTATGGCCAGCATCACCACCGACCGGCGAGCCGTAGCAAACTGATTCTGGTCCGGATCGATCCGCAGTGATGCCCCTGGCGCAATGGTCACCGGCACCCCGGTGGTAAAGGTGGTCTCTAGCCGGTAGACGGACTGGGTGTAGCGTTCTTCAGAATAATTGGCTGCTAGACCCACGACGTGTGAGCGCGGGTTGCCGGTGTCGACCACCGCGTGCAGGGTGTTCCCGTTGAGCCGTGCAAGATCTGTACGCACCTTGGCCCCGGTGTCGGCCGAAAACCCATAGAAATAGTTCAGGCTAAAATCAATGCCGCCCCAGACCGCCTTAAAACGCACTCCCGCCTGGCCGTTTTTCAGCTTTTTACTCGGTTTGCCGTCTCGCACGGTGAGGTCCAGGTCAAAGAGCTGACCGCCGATGATGGCCGAGTTGGCGCCCGTAGCCAAGCCATCCCCCGTAAACGCCCACGGGCGGCGCGGGTCAGCCGTAATCTTGTTCGGCTGGAAATCCCACGGTATCCAGATGCCCTCGATAAAGGATTCTTCCAACGGCCCAATCTTGCCGATGTCGTAAATAGCCCGCGCCATCCACAGCGGGATGCGAATATCCTCCCACGGTTCCCAACTCCAGTGCCAACGCAGGTCTAGGGGGTTAATCACGTCGAGCGCGCGAAAATTATCGGTTTCGCCCCATACGACTTGTTGACGACCCAGCCGGATCGTAAACGGGGGCAGCACCAGATCCACGAAGGCCTCGCGCAGTTTATACTCGAACTTGCGGTTGAGTTTCTCGTCCGGGCTAAACGCCTGACTATAGGTGTCCCGAATGTCGTAAATCGAGTCGTACACGCCCCGGCCGATGAGGGTGAGGGTGGCCTCTTCCAGCGGACCGGTCGCAAACCAGTCAAAGGCGAGACTGTCGCGCAAGAAATAATACTTGCCTTCGAGCTGAGCCGTATTGCGCTGCATGATGAACTCGGCGTCCCGGAACATGGGCGTGCGCAGGGTGTTCTGGGTTTTCACAAACCCTTCGAGCTCCAAATCATCCGTGACATTAATGATGCCCCACGAAACTGCCGGCAACAGCACCGGACTCAAGAGAAGCAAAAAAAGAATACTATATTTTCGGAGTGTGGCCATTATTCGTTCAGCCTCCAATAGGAGGGGCAGGAGGCGCGGAGAGAGAACACTTCCTGCCCTGGGGGACACCACCAACTAGCGCCGGCCGCTGACCATATTGCGCAGTGAGTAAAACTGCTTGGCTCGACCTGGAGAGAAATCTTTCATCATCACATAGCAATGAGTGAAGGTGGCATGCGGCTTCTTGGCGTTGATATCCGTTTCCCCCAAGTGAATGAGCACGCGGTGCCCGACGTTATTCGAGAAATCTAATTGCATATAGGGCGCTTGCTGAGTCACCTCGTCGGCATAGCTCTCGGAATACTTCAAAAAATGCTGGTTCATACGTAAGAGCTGATCATCTTGTCGATCGAAGCCGAACATCCATAGCGTCCAGAACGTCTCTGTATCGATAAACACAATCTTGTGGCTGTAAGGGTGGTTTTTAGCTTTAGGCTCTATCAAGAGGACATGACTCTCGCGTACTTCCCAGCGGGCTTTGTTCGGCACCCAGAGGTGCGGGCCGCCCGCCTCGGGGTTGTCACGCACATTGATCGTGGCCAGAACCGCTCTTTTACCCAAATAAATCCAGTTGTGCTCGTATACCTTCCCGCCGAATCCCATGGCGTCTTCCATGGTGTAATCCATGCCCATCAACTCGCTCGTGCGCTCGGAGGCCAGCGTACGTCGGGGCTTGCGCTGCGCGGGCATATACAGCCAGCCGGCATCTTCTTTGTAGTGGTCCACATAGGTTTTGGTGAGCGTCTTGGCGCCAGCCATATCCCGCGGCGAGCGGAACTCCATGAGCTGTTTGGTTCTTATCTCTTCATAGCCCGGCACTAGACAGTGGGCACCCTGGGCGTATCGGGAGCTCAGGGCGGTAAACTCCAACTTCCGGTCGAGCTGCCCGTTCTCACTCCGCAACCAGGCTACCATCGGCATGACGTAGCCCTCGGCTCCAGGCCGCCAGAGCATATTCCAAACGACTTTATGGGCCGCGCGCGGATCGTCGGCTGTGATATCCGCAAAGGGAAATCCTCCACCGGTAAACCCCACCAGGACACCACGCTCATCCAACGTGTAGTCGGAGGGGACATTCTTGCCCCACTCCGCTGGCGGCGGGTAGTGTCCGGTTGCCGCAATCTCCATGTCCAGACCGTCAAAAAAGTAGTAGTCCCACGCCGACTGGGGGATGAGCGGCTCCAGCAAACCTTTCCGGTCTTTCTCGGTGAGATGCTGGCCAGGGGTCACCTGTGCGTCGGGCTGATACTGGTCGATCCAGTGCCGCAGGGCGTCATAGCTCTGATCTTCGGCAGCCGAGAGAGAGGGTCTGCACCAACCTCCCAGCACTAACCCCAGCATCATGAGGAAGCTCAATTGTCTGACACACATCCAGCGCGGAGTTTGGTAACCCGGCACACTGTCCTCCTTAATAAATAGGACAGACCTGCCCTCGGTACGACAAACCTGTCCTCCTTGACATGACAGATAAGTATTGATTCTTACAAAGGTTCAAATAGTTTTACTTCAGGTAAAGTAGTAGCGCTCCCCGGTTAAGTCAAGGGAGAAAACCTAGCGCTACCATTCAGGAAGGACAGTAGGGACAGGAAGGGCAATGTCGCGGACGCGCAATCTGGTGGAAGAAGAACTCATTCGGGTCGCCACGGCGTATTTTACCGAACGGGGCTACCAGAACACCACGCTGGGCGACATCGTCTCCCAGGTGGGCATCTCCCGAGTCACTTTCTACACCTACTTTGAGAGTAAGGCTGCCCTCCTGGCCGAGGTCTTTACGCGTTCCCTAGCCGCTTATCGGCAAGGACTGAAAGACATCGTGGCCCGTCCCCTATCCCGCCCAGAGAAAATCCGGCAGGCGATGGAGCTTCAGATCGCCGCGCTCAGCGGGCAGCACTCGCTGATGCGCTTCCTGTTTCGGGAGGAGGTCAACCTGCCAGCCGAGGCGGTGAAGGTCGTGGTCAGGATGCACTGGGAAATCGACCGCCTGATGGAAAAGGAAGTCGAGAATGGTATCCAGCGCGGCGAAATAATTGATGAAGACCCCCGACTGCTGGTCCAGGCGTTTATGGGCATGTGTAACTGGCTCTACCGTTGGTATCAGCCTGGAGATGCGATTGCTCCAGATGAGATTATCAGAGTATTTACCCAGATCTTAGAATCGGGCAGTCTCACGACTCAATCACGAGCGGACGACACGAGTGTGACGAGCAGTCTGCGCCAAGTAGAGACAAAACTCGGAGAGGTCGAACAGGAACTGGCGAAGGTCTCCCGCCAGCTCCGTTCAAACAAACGCCGGCCTCGCGGCTCATAACGTGATCACCCTAAAAATATGCAGAAAGACTGAAGTCCGCTGGGCGGCGCGCCTGCCTGGGTCCAGGTTTGTCGTATGGATCAGTATCCTTCTTGTGCTGCTCTGGGCAGGCTTCTGGTCCTCGGGCGTTTTTGCCCAGCCCACTCCTCTCCGCCTGCAGGAGATACACCTCTCAGTCAAAGGCAGCCAGAGAACTGTTTTGTTTCGTTTTTCCCGCCCACCAGACTCGATCCGATCTTTTGCGCTCTCCTCGCCCCCGCGTCTGGTTATTGATGTGCACGGCCCAGTCCAAGACTTGCCGTCTGGCACCTACCAGGCAGAAGATATATTTCTGGCCCAAGTACGCACCGGTTCTCATCCACACCGCCTTCGGCTGGTGCTTGACCTGAAAGGCCGGACAGCTCCGCCATATTCGGTTGACCAACAAGAGACTCTCGTCATTGCCAAACTCGGCGAGCAAATGGGAGAACAAGACGCTGTCTCTGCGCGAGCACACACTCAAATCCTCTTTTCGCTGTCCAACACGGCACTAGCTTCCCAGCGCCGCCCCAAGAGGCCGGGTCCAATCTCAACCTCAATCCCAACTCCCCCAACTCCGGCTCTTATTTCCCCTAAGATTGAGGTGAAGCAGGCCGCCCCGCCACAGCCCCTCCCACAAGAAGCACGCTATCACCTTGAGCAGGGACAGATTCTGTATGATGCAGGAAAAGTCGATGAGGCTATCCTTCAGTGGCAGGAGACAGTCCGCACGGCCCCTCACGCGGCCAAAGCCTACCATCTGTTAGGGGTAGCATTCCGGAAACGCGGACAGTACCCAGAGGCGGTTGGCGCATTTCAGCAGGCGCTACGCCTGGAGCCGGATAATGCGACTGCCCAGGTCCAGCTTGCCAGGGCCTTTGAGGCCACGGGAGACACACCGGCAGCCCTGGCAGCGTATCGCACAGCGCTGCAGTTGGTCCCCTCTGCGCCCTACGTACATAATCGGTTGGGCCATCTTGCGGCGGCTAAAGGAGACTGGCGGACAGCAGTCAATGAATGGCAGCAGACGATACAGTTGGCGCCCAATTACGCCTATGCACATGCCCATTTGGGCGAGGCATTGGAAAAAATAGGCCAAAAGCGGGAAGCTTTGGCCGCATACGAGCGTGCCGTACCCATTTGTCCACGCTTCGCGCAAGCGCTTAAGAAAATGGGCAAGAAGCAGCAGGCGTTAACCCTGTGCGCAGAGATACGCCAGCGTGTTGAACGCCTGCAGGCCTCGGGGTCATAGCCATAGCAGGAAAAAGGCCGCGATGGGGAAAAAACTAGGCAGTGCCCTGATCCTGTTTATCGGGATGGGCGGGATGGGACTAGAGCCCTTAGACGCTTTTTTCCAGCCTCTCTCCGATCCGTCGGCCCTCCGCTTACAGGAGGTTCAGCTTTCCAAAGCAGGAAAACAGACAACCCTGATCTTACGCTTTTCTCAACCACCCGACTTCGTTCACGCCTTTGTATTACGCGCGCCCGTACGTCTGGTCATTGATGTGGGCAGAGTGGTCGAACAATCACCGTCAGCGACGCATGCAGCAGCCGACGGCCTTGTTGCACGGCTTCGCATAGGCTCCCATCCGACTCACACCCGTTTCGTTTTTGATCTCAAAGCAGACCAACCCCCGCCTTTTTCAGTCCAACAACAGGCACATCTTGTTACCGCTGTCCTGAATGGACAAGCTGAGCAAGCTGACGCCGCCCAAAAGGTCCACGCCCAGGTGCTCTTTTCTCTCACACAGCCGCCGCCTATTTCTCAGAGCGTCCTTCCAGCACCATCCCAGGTTTTGCCTGCTTCCAGCCCGATGGTCTTGGCAAAAAAAACCTCCCCTCCCTCCCCTTCTCAAAGAACATCTCCAAGCGCAACCTCGTTACTGCCCACACCTGTTCCACTTGTTACGCCCCAGGTGAGGCCAGAGAAACTTCCTGCACAGACAATACTGCCAGAGTCCGCCACCCGGATGAAGATGGCGGCTATTCCCCACGCAGCCCCTTCAACACCAGCCCCAGCGCCCCGGCAGCTCGCCCCACAGATCTCTTCTCAGCACCCATCGCCGCCGCAGACTTTTTCACCCTTAGTGTCCGAGCATCTCAGGCGAGGACACGCGCTCTATACTGAAGGAAATTTGGATGGGGCAATTCTCCAATGGCAAAAAGCTGCACACTTGGCGCCCACCAATGCCCAGGCCCAGTACCGCTTAGGATTGGCATTGCAGGATCGTGGCGATCTGACCCAGGCGATTGCGGCGTTTGGCGAGTCCCTCCGCCTCAATCCGGATGATGCCAGCGTGCATATTCATCTTGCCCGGGCGCTCGAAGTCAAAGGCGACACACATGCAGCGCTGGCGGCGTATAACAACGCGCTGCAACTCGTCCCAACCTCAGCCCATGTGCACAATCGGCTAGGCCATGTGTTAGTTGCGGAGGGCGACGTAGCAGGCGCAGTACAGGCCTGGCAGCAGACGATACACTTACAACCTGATTATGCCTATGCGTATGTGAGCCTGGGAGAGGCCTTTGAGCAGCTGGGGCAGCAGGCAGAAGCGTTAGCCGCGTATGAGCGCGCTCTTGTGCTAGACCCCCAAGCGCCTTTTGCCGCAGACGTACGCCGGCGAGTGAGTCAGCTGCGTAGCATCAAGTTGTAGGAGGAAAATTCTCCGTAGCGGTGTATGCCGTAGAACGAGAACGGCGCAGGGCAGCCTGAAAATTCGGGATGGACAGAATACCACCAATCGTACGACTCAGGGCCAAAGTGAGTACATCGTCGGCTGTGCGATAGTGATGTTGATCGCCGTGTCGAGGTGGGTCGTGAACAACGTCCCAGACCTGCTCCTGCCACACGACCTTTCCGGACGGTAGCCGGTACAGGGAGAGCGACAAGGACACAGCCGCCCGTGTGGGTCCTCGTAGCGGCAATTCTATCCGACGCGACCCGACGCGGACCTGTTGGTAGCGCCGGAGGCTGAACAGAGAAAACTCGTCTATCGTACAGCCCAGGGCATACGCCGCACGCTGATTTCCCGCTGCCAGCGGTTCTGGGAAGGAGAAAGGCAGTATTTCCGTTTCAATTCCCACTTCACGGAAATGCAACGTCAGGGCGTATTGGACGGTCTCGGCTAACCTGTCCATTGTAAAGAATATTTTTGGAATATCCGGCAGATGTGGCATCCCTGCGTCCATCCGGGGTAACTCCTGTAGACTTCGTCTCCCTCTCACTGCCGCGATTGTCACAGGTCCTTCTTGAAAACTCAGACCAGAAAATCCGATCAGGTTGTCCACTCCCTGGAGAAGCAGCCGTTCTTTCTCCCGGCTTGCATGGATTGCCGGGAGCGCACGGCGGTCAAGCGGGCGTAGGACGAGGATGTAAAGTGGCGGAAGCAGGGGAGGCTTCCTCTCTTTCAACCTGGGGATATAGCCCACCGCGACAGGATATATTTTTGGCGGGCGCGGTCCGCCACCGAACATCGCCCTCAGCCATGAGCCCTTATGATCGTCAGTCAGTCGAATCCTAGGTCCACACGCATGCATGCCCATGAAAAGAAGACCAAGGAGCAGCCACACACAGAACTGTTGAAGAGCCGCTTTCTGAAACACATACATTTTTGGGATTCCTATCCTGTGCGTCTGAGGGTACATCTGAGGGATAGTGGGGGCACTGTACTATGCCCCCACACAGACCGCCAGGGGGATGCATAGGTCAAGAGACAGAAAGCGCATGGTCGCAAGTGAGATTTGCAGGCGCACGGCTGCCGAAGGGGCGCCATCAAGTGAGAGATTGCTTCTGCTACAAACGAGTGGGCCAAACGAGTGGACGATGATAGGAGAACAAAGAAAGGAGGATTTCTCGAATGTCACATCTGCTCACGACTGATCCGTTTGTTGATATCTTGAGCACCACGGACACACACCGCGCCCGTCATGGCTGTGGGGCCTACCCGTATGACAAGGGCACTTTACTCGGAGTCCTTGCAGCAGCAGTCCAGGCTACGCGCATTATCGAGGTGGGGACCGCCCTCGGGTATAGTGCGCTGTGGCTTGCCTACGGCGCTCCGAGTGCCCAAGTCGATACCATTGAGAGCGACCCCGAGCACGTTCAGATCGCTCGTCAACACTGCATGGCCTATAAAATGAGCGACCGCGTCCACGTCCATCACGGTGACGCCCTAACCGTCCTCGACAGCCTTGACACAAACGTCTACGACCTCGCATTCTTCGACGGATTCGCCCCAACCCCCCAGCTGGTCACTGGTCTGCATCAACGGCTGCGGACGGGCGGTGTTTTTGTGTGTGCAAACCTGACGCTCGGCAAGCACAATGCGAGCGATCTGCTCTCAGATCCAGAGGCATGGATGACACATTCATTCGGTGAGACCGCGATTGCAGTCAAGCGTTGAGTATGGGACCAGGCCGATAACTTCTCGGTTATTGTCGGGCGTCTCCATATACGAAAGGGAGGAAACTGGGCCACTTGATGCCGAAAGGGGAGTCATTCTCAAACCCTACCCCTTCACCTGTCACGACCGGTGATTACAAGGACCCGCGCGCCCGACATCCCGTCCGGTTTGCGAGACAGAATTGCATACACAATACAAAAGCGGTGAGTTTCTCAGTGGTTAGGCGGCACCCCTCACTCAGCTTACAGGAGCGGAGGAGGGAGCTGAAAACGCAATGCAACGTGAAATGGCCCATTTCCCGACGAATCGTTCCTATTGCCCTATTACGAAGAGGGGATGGAGCGGTAGGCTAAAACAATCCGGGCAGGTGCCTTGCACCATGCAGAACCCGTACTACTTCGATGTCATCATCCAGCATGCGGTAGAGAATCAGATACCGCCCTACGGGGAAGTAGCGAAGCTCTGGCGCAATATCTGGGCGCTCTGGCCCCAAGGCGGGATTATTGGCTAACAGTTCGCATTTCTGGTCGATGTCTTCCAGGAGCGTATCAGCAGCTTGTGAGTTATCCTGTGCGATGTAGGACCAGATATCAATCAGGTCTTCTTCGGCTTGCGCGGTACGAATGAGCCGGGGCATTAGCTGGGCTCTGCAGCACGGCGCCGGGCTTCGGTGATGATGGCTTTCATACTGGCATGTTTACCGGGTCCGCTTTGGAGCCCTTCGGCCCACAGGAGGCGAAGTTCACCAATCTCGACCTGTTCCATCGTACGGCGGAGCTTCCATTCACGCAGCGCGTCACGGATGACTTCGCTACTACTGGCATAGTCTCCCCTCTGGACGGCTCGGCGAACCATCTCGGCCATTTCCGGAGTAAGTGCGACGCTGAGTTTTTCTACATTGGGCATAGGGTAGTCCTTTATTGCTCGATAGTAGCAAAGATTCTTACCATTTGAAACAAAAGAGAGCCCAAACAGGGTCAAATCAAACAAACAGGGGTAAAGTTTCACAGGATTTTAAGATTGATAGCAATATTTTTGGGGATGAAAATACACCAGGAGTAGGACAAGAACCTATGGCCCATTTTTACTTAATCTATAAAATCCGGGTTCCTATTGTCCTGGTAGACGCTAGTCACGTCTGAGCATAAGCGGCTTCTGGCCCGTCAGCCCGGTCTCTCGACCCTTTACAACGAAAGAGAGGAAACTGGGCCACTTGATGCCGAAAGGGGAGTCGTTCTCAGAACTTACCCCCTTCGCCTATCACTACCGGTGATTACAAGGACCCGCGCGCCCGGCACCCAGGTCGAACCTTCCATTGGACCAGATATCGATGCAGGTCGTGTCCTCGGCGATACGGACCGGATGTTGGAACGGCATGAGTAAAATATACGTACCGATTCTGATTCGACTCGTGCGCGCGGCAATCGCGGCTGCCGTGGTCAGAGTAGACGGGTTATAGCCGTCTTGTCTGAAATGATGTTCCGCCAGCCAGACGTTGTCATAGCCCAGATCCTCAGACCGAACGATCTGGTCGAGCAATGCGTGGTACAGCTCTGGATACGGGCGTCGCCACTGGGGTGGATTGCGAAAGTCGTGAATGATGCCGAATTTCATAGTGCTTGTCCTCAGGTTTGGCGTGTTGCATATCTGGTAGGTGATGTCTAGTAAACAAGCCCCGGTTGGTCCTGGTTAGCTCGGATTCGCCCCGGTGTGTGGACCGATCATAAGGAGGACGCAATGGCAACGACAACGCCCCAAACAGAATCTCCTCACAATGCATGGCGTCAAGAGACCCCTGGCCACGACGGTTGGGCGCGGACGGCGCATGCCGACGATCCCAATAAATACTATATGGTCTCGGCCGATACGCATGGGATCGAACCGAATGACTATTTAGAGCAGCGTATTGAGAAAAAATACTTAGACCGCATTCCGAGGATGGAAATTGATGAGGACGGCGCCCAGTGGACGATCTGCGAGGGCATGAAGCCGATGCTTGTCAAACCGGGCCGCAACTATGAGAAATATCTGCCGGCGCTTGAATCGTTCGAAGACTTGGACATGTCTCATCTGTACTCAAAGCGTTTTGAAGAGGAGGATTTCCGCCGGAATCATGCTGGGATTGATATCAAGCAGCGCATCGAAGACGCGGATGCGGACGGCATTGATGCCGAGATGATCTTTCCCAATAAAGGGCTGCTCGCTTATGCGACGCCTGATCCGGTTTTCCAGGGCGCGATGTTTCGGGCCTGGAATCGTTGGGCACAAGAAACGTTCGGCGACCACTGGGAGCGCTTTATGCCCATGGCCATGATCGCGACTGGTGATCTGAAAGGTGCCCTGGCTGAGGTCAAATGGGCGGCAGAGCAAGGCTTCAAAGGACTGACCCTGCCAAACAAACCTATCTTTGGACCGCTCAAAGACGCCGAGTTGCAGTACAACGACAAATCATTTGAGCCCTTTTGGTCGCTCGTCGAAGAAGTCGATCTGCCCATTACCTTCCATGTCTCCACTGGTCGGGACCGACGTGCGGTCGGCGGCAACGGCGGTGCGCTGATTAACTATGTCAGCCACTCTATGTCTACGGTCATGGACCCGCTTGTGCATTTGATTTCCTCCGGCACGTTTGAGCGTCACCCAAAACTCAAGGCTGGCTCTATCGAAGGCGGCATCGGCTGGGTGCCGTGGATGGTCGAAACCTTGGGCTACGCGCACAAAGGCCACCACATGTGGATGCGACCCGTCTTGCCTGAACCGCCCAGCTTCTACTATCGACGCAACTGCTTTTCCTCTTTTATGAATGACCGCTCCACACTTCTGCTGGCTGAGGAACTCGATCTGGTTGACAATTTCATGTGGTCGAGTGACTATCCGCATCACGAAGGCAGTTGGCCGCACTCGACTGCCAGTATCGAGCGTCAGATGGACACATTGTCTGAAGAGAATAGAGAGAAGATCTTAGGTTTGAATGCGGCGCAGGTGTTTCAGTTGGACGTGCCACAGGGATCATAGCAGTCAAATCGTAGAGCCGCGTCTACGTTGAAGTTGTGCATGACGGCGCGTTCATGCTTCGACGGGGCTCAGCACGAACGGGCCTTGTCTGCCTCCTCTTTTTCCGTTCGCCCTGAGCTTGTCGAAGGGGAACGGCGACAACACCACGCACAGTTTCGACTCGGACACGGCAGTAGGGTGGGCTAAGCGTAGCGCAACCCACCGAATGAAGGTGGGTCCTTCAGACGTCTTTGGACCCAGCCTACAAAAATCGAATGGATATGGCTGCGGGGGAGCCCTGACGCTACGTGCGGGCGAGGTGACCTCGCCCCTACAGCTGACTTTTCCGGGAGTGGCTGATAGAGTCGCGCAGCTTCTAAAGGAGGGTGCTCTTATGCAGGGACTTGAAGGGGTCAAGATTCTTGAATTAGGCCACATGGTGTCAGCCGCCTATGCCACGAAACTCATGGCCGACCTTGGGGCTGATGTCATTAAGGTCGAGGAACCCCAAGGCGACGTGGCGCGCCAACGGGGGCCGTTTCCCGGCGGACAGGGTGACCCTGAGAAGAGCGGGCTCTTTCTCGCTCTCAATACGAATAAGCGCAGTATCACCTTGGATATCAGTCAGGATGCAGATCAACTCACTAGCCTGATTGCCCAGACTGACATCCTTATCCATAACTATTCTCCCTCAGTTATGGCTCACCGTGGCATAGCCTATGCAGCGTTCCGGCAAATCAATCCGCGTCTCGTGATGTGTTCAATCACGCCATTCGGTTTGACCGGCCCGCACAAAGACTACAAATCATATGAGCTGACCATGGCCCACGCCGGGGGGTGGGCTTGGCTTGGTCCCGGCGCGTCAAACGAGCCTGATCTGCCGCCGCTCAAAACCTTTGGTCAACAGTGTGATTTCCAGGGCGGCCTGGCCGGTGCTATGACCTCTCTGGCGGCCTATCAGCGTACGCTTGAAACAGGCCAGGGTGAGCACATTGACCTGTCCGTCCAATCCTATATTGCCTCCATCCTTGAACAGAACTTTGTTTACTACACCTATCTAGACCGCGTGGCCTCACGTCTGGGACGACGACAGCTGTATCCATGGGGCATCTTTCAGTGTCAAGATGGCCTGATTTTTTTGATCACCGCGGAAGAGGACCAGTGGCAGCGCTTGGTCGAGCTCATGGACAATCCGGAGTGGGCGAGTTGGGAGATCTTCCAGGACATGTATAACCGCTCCAAGAACCATGATGTGCTCAAGATGTATCTCGAAGAGTGGATGTCCGGCTGGAAGGTCGAAGATCTGTTTCGAGCCGGGCAAGAACAGCGCATCTGCTTTGCGCCTATGTTGTCCATGCCGCTGTTGGCCAAGCAGGGCCAGTTACATGCGCGAAATTTTTTTGTGGATGTCGAGCATCCGCGCGCTGGAAAACTGACCTACCTCGGTCCTCCGTATCAACTCAAAGAACCGTGGTGGCAGATCCGCCGCCCCGCGCCGTTACTCGGTGAACATAATAGTGAGGTCCTGGCCGAAGTCCTGAATGATACTCCCTCGTCTGCTCCAACCCCCAACCGCTCACCCCTCACCCCTCACGCCGGTCTTCCTCTGGCAGGCATTCGGGTCGCAGACTTTACTTGGGTCTGGGCCGGTCCGCACGGTTCTATGCAGTTGGCCCATCTCGGGGCTGAGGTGATCAAGATCGAATCCGAGGTGCATACCGATATGACCCGTCGGGTGCGGTTGCCCCCAACCGGCATGAAGCACGGCCCGAATCGTTCGGGCGTATTCAACCAGTGGAGTCAGGGAAAAAAAAGCTTTCAACTCAACCTGGGGACCTCAAAAGGTCTGGAGCTGGCTAAGGAACTGATTAAGACCTGTGACGTGGTCATGGACAATTTCGCCACCGGGGTAATGGAGAACCTGGGCCTGAGCTATGAGGAGTTGACGCAGCTCAATCCGAATATCATTGTGGCCTCGATTTCGGGCTACGGACATTCGGGTCCGCAGAAGAACTATATGGGTTATGGTCCGGCCATAGCCCCGCTGACCGGCGTCTCTGCTTTGACCGGACATCCGGGCGGGCCACCGGAGGAACTCGGCATTTCATATGGTGATCCCAATGGGGGGATCAATGCTGCAGTCGTTATTTGCGCAGCCTTGGCTGCACGCAACCGCACGGGCAAGGGCCAATACATCGACGTGTCGTTATGGGACGCTATGGCCGCCCTCGTGCCTGAAGGCTGGATGGAGTATGCCATGAATGGAACCGAGCCACAGCGGATGGGCAACCGTGATCCGCTTATGGCTCCCCACAATTGTTATCGGTGTGCAGGCGAGGATGAGTGGGTGTCCATTGCGTGTGGGACTGAAGAAGAATGGCGCGCCTTGTGTGAAGTCCTTGGCCAACCGCAACTGATCAACGATGCGCGTTTTCAAACGGCTGCTGATCGAAAGGCCAATGAGGATGCACTTGATCAGATAGTGACAGATTGGACGCTGCGCCATTCCAAATGGGACGTAACGAAACTCCTGCAGGCGGCTGGAGTGGCGGCATTTCCATCTATGAATAGTAAGGATCTCGCCGAGGATGCGCACCTCAACGCGCGAGGATTTTTTGCCCGGCTCGAACATCCGGAGGTGGGTGCGCGGATGCATGCGGGTATTCCCTGGCTTTTGACCGAATCATCAAACGGCGTCCGTTCACCTGCACCGCTGCTCGGACAACACACTGATGAGGTGATGCGGGATATCCTTGGCTATGAAGATGAGGACATCGTTCGGCTCAAGAATGACAAGGTGTTGTATTAATAAGGACCTCCGCCACACTGAAATTCCGAACTCTCTGGCCCGCAAGATCTGTCGAAATCTTTCCCTCCCTGAGATAAACAGGCAGGGAAAAGGAGAAACCCTAAGGAACTATTTCCTCCTGGTTTCTCCTAATTTCTCCTGGGTGTCGGCAATGGTCGTCCGGGTTCGTCTATATAGTGACTTGATAATGACTCGGGAACGACAGGCAAAGGGGCTGCGATGCAATACGCGTTGCTCATTTATCAGGCTGAAGAAGTGATGGAGAATTGGTCTGAGGCTGATCTGAAGGAGGCCCTGACCCGCCACCGCAGCCTGCAGGAGAAGACGAAGGCTAATAATACCTTTCTGCTCGCCAACGAACTTACCCCTAGTGGTACGGCCACCACCGTAAAACGCAGGGCGGGCAAGACGACTATTCTCGATGGTCCGTTTGCTGAGACAAAAGAACACTTGGTCGGTCTGTATGTGTTCGATTGCAAGAATCTTGATGAGGCAATCGAGTATGCGCAAGGGATTCCCAATGTCGATACGGGTAGCATTGAGATCAGACCCATTGCCCATTATGAGAGTCTGCCCGCGGGGTAGCCCATAGTGGACGAACTCGCAGTCAGTCTCAAGACTGCGTACCCGCGTGCGCTGGCCACCCTCATTCGCCTCTTGAGTGACATCGACGCGGCTGAGGATATTTTGCGGGAGGCCATAGCCCGTGCGCTCGAAGTATGGTCGCGTGAGGGCGTCCCCGGCAATCCGGTTGCCTGGCTGGTGACGACCGGTCGGAATAAAGCCATTGATCTTCAGCGGCGATACACGCTGGAAGTCCGGCATAGTACGACAGTCCGCGCAGAAGCTGGTAACAATGTGACTGGTGAGAGCGTTACTGCTAGGCCGGTTGCCGAGGCAGAAGCAAGCCAGCATTTTGATGATGACCTGTTGCGGCTGATTTTTACGTGTTGTCATCCCGCCTTGGCTCAAGAGGTGCAGGTTGCATTGACGTTAAAGACCATTGCCGGCCTCACTGGGCCAGAGATCGCGCGCGCATTTCTGGTTCCACCAAAAACCATCGAGCAACGTATCACCTGCGCCAAACGTAAAATCCGGGACGCGCGGATTCCGTATGAAGTGCCGACTGCAGCCCAAGTGTCGGAACGTTTGGATGCCGTACTCGCGGTAACGTATCTGCTCTTTAACGAAGGATACAACGCCTCGGGAAGCCCAGAGCTCATTCTCACCGACCTGTGTATTGAGGCGATTCGCTTGGCACGCATGCTCTCTCGTCTGTTCCGAGCTGAGCCCGAGGTGACCGGCCTCCTGGCGCTGCTCCTCCTCCAACGCTCACGCTCTGGAGCACGCTTAGACACAGCTGGTCACATTATTCCTTTGGATGAGCAGAAGCGCGCGCTGGGATCATAGCTTGATTGTCGAAGGTAGTGCGCTCGTTGAGAAAGCCCTGCGACAGCAGCAGCCCGGCCCGTATCAAGTCCAGGCCGCTGTTGCCGACGTGCACTGTGAAGCGCGTCAGGCTGCAAACACTGACTGGACACAGATTGCCGAGCTGTGTGATATCCTCGAATGCTGTCAGCCGTCACCCGTTGTCCGATTGAACCAGGCGGTGGCCGTGGCCCAGGTGCAGGGTGCCGCAGCCGGGATTGCACTGTTGCGCACTATTGAAGACTCGCCTGAAATCCAGCGCTACCATCATTTTTACGCAGCGCTTGGGGCGTTGCTGGCCGAAGACAATCAGGCCGCGCGCGCGTGCGCTGCCTATGCAACGGCCCTGTCGCTCACACAAAATCCGAGCGAGCAGGCCGCCCTACAAAGAAAGATCGCTAGTCCAAAATAATTTCTCCTGTCCGTGTCGGTTTCGGGCGAACGTGTTCATCTACATAGTATCAAGAACACAAGAAGGAGAACGGATATATGGCTACTCCCTTTACTGGTGGGTGTCGGTGCGGTGCTATCCGGTACGAATGCAAGGCCGAACCGGTTATGGCTGGGAATTGTCACTGCCGAGACTGCCAACAGGTTAGCGGCAGTGCCTTTGCCGCAAATATATTGGTGCCGCAAGAGGCCTTTACCCTCACAAATGGTGAACCAAAATATCACGATGTGAAGGCTCACAGCGGGAATATTGTCAGCCGCGGCTTCTGTCCCGAGTGCAGCTCGCCCTTGGTTGCCAAAAACTCGGGCATGCCACAGCTCATGGCCGTCAGAGTAGGCAGCATGGACGATCCGAGCTGGTACCGGCCCGCCGTGGGATGTCATGAATCCGGATATCCCTAAGTCTCCGAAAATGCCGCAGATGTAAGGCTACGGCCGCAAAAAGAGAATCGGAGGTGACTCATGGCGTACGACGAAAAACTGTGGTTGGACGTATCCGAAAAGTCCTAGCCAGACGGGAATCACTGACTGAGAAAAGGATGCTCGGAGGCCTGACCTTCATGATGCAGGGCAATATGTGCTGTGGGGTGACCAAAAATGATGACCTGGTGCTCCGGCTTGGGCCGGAGCGGAGCGAACAAGCCCTCAAGCAGCAACACGTGCGATCGTGTGACTTCACAGGTCGCCGCTTGAAAAGCATGGTGATCGTGGAACTGGCTGGCTATACAACAGACCGCAGCCTGCGGAAATGGGTCAAGCAGGCGGCTGACTGTGCCTCGTCACTACCTGCGAAATAAACGCTAAGAATCAGTTTGAGCCTGTCCTGTTGGGTATCTAACTCAGCTTCTTAGCGATAATTACTCCAGCCGTGTTTGGTAGTAGGGCGTCCAGCCTAAAAGAGTGCACCCCCGCGCGTTCATGCTTCGACGGGCTCAGCACGAACGATTCCGTGCCTCACGGACTCTTCCCATTCGCCCTGAGCTTGTCGAAGGAGAACGACGGCAAGACAGCGCACAGTTTTAATGTAGACGTAGCAGTAGGGTGCGCCCTGCGCACCAACCCGAACGGTGCAGAGGCTGCACCCTACAGGAATCCCGATAGTCATTCTGTGCGTGTGCAGCCGTCGTCGCGTCGTTTGAGGCTGCCGTCATGGTTCGAGGCAGCAGGCATGCCGATCAGAAGAACATATAACGGAAGTCTCGGAAATCTCGGAAATCTCGATTGACGTACATCGTGACGGTATTGTCCGTTGATGCCCGGCGTTTTTCAAGCGAGCCTCATCTTGATACAACACGACAAGAACGACACTAGAGATGGAGAAGGCGTATGGATTATCGCTACCTACTTGTTCAACAAGACCAAGGCATTTGTCGTATTACGCTCAATCGGCTTGAGCGTCTGAATGCTATCAATATTCGGGTCGGACTGGAGTTGCTGCAAGTCCTCAAAGAGTGTGATTGCGATGAAACCGTGCGCGTTGTCATTTTCAGGGCCGCTAGTCGTGGCATACGTTGACTGCTCCCTTTTTTTCAACAGCTTCTGAGCTGTAGCTGAACCCCCCTCAGCCTGGTAGAAACACAGGGGTCAAGGGGGAGTGGGAGTATGGAACGATCGGTTCAGTTCTATAGTGAAAGTGTCCCTCTCGCAGGCGTCTTTTTCTTGCCTGATAATCCACCTGATAACCTGCCCGATAATCCGGCCTCCGAGACAAAGAAACCGGGCGTTGTGATGTGCCACGGTTTCACCGCCGTAAAAGAAGTCCTATTGCCCGATATTGCCCAGCGCTTGGCTCAGGCTGGGTATGTCGTCCTGACGTTCGACTACCGCTTTCTTGGCGCGAGTGGTGGGGAGCCGCGACGACAGATTATTCCCATGCGACAGATCGAGGATATCCGCAATGCTGTGACGTTTCCACAGCAGCAGCCACAGGTCGATCCGGAACGCATTGGATTACTGGGCGTCAGCCTGGGTGGGGCCAACGTCAGCTATGCCGCCGGGGTTGAGGAACGCGTCAAAGCCACCGCGAGCGTATGCGGTATTGGCGACTGTGGGCGCTGGATTCGTGACGCGTGTCATTTCTGGGAATGGAAGGCCTTGCTGCAGCGCTTAGCAGATAACCGGCGTGAGCGTGTGCTGACTGGCCGTGAGCAGTATGTCCAGGCCAATGAGATCGTGCCTGAGCCGGAGAGTACGACTGCCCTGTTTTCCGAGATTCTGGATCAGTATCCGCAGTGGAGTCGGGAGATTACGTTGACCTCGGGTGAGGCGTTGATTGCCTATCGACCCGAGTCCGTCGTGCATCAGATATCACCCCGTGCGATTCTGTGGTTGCATGGCGACGCGGACGAGCGGGTATCTATGGAAGAATCCCAGTCTATGTATGCGAAAGCGGGCAAGCCGAAGAAAATAGTCATTCTGCCGGGACTCGGGCACAGCGATGTTATCTCCAGACCCGGACTCGATCAGAGTCTGCCACATATTCAAGAATGGTTTGAGACGCATTTATAAAAAGGAGAGAACCATGGCGCAAACATTTGAGAAACAGAGTGTTACCGACGAACTCGCACAAAAGATGGTGGCGGCGGCTATCGCCAAAGCGAAGGAACTGGGTGTACCCCAAGTTGCCGCCGTGCTCGACGAGAGTGGACTGCTCAAGGCGTTTTGGCGTATGGATGGTACGCCGTTAGTCAGCATCGAGGTGTCCCAGAACAAAGCCTATACCGCACTTTTTGGTATGCCGTCGCACGAGTTTTTTAACTTTATAAAGGATGACCCAGCGCTCCTGGCTGGGGTGCCGCATATCCCGCGTATTGTGACCTTTGGCGGCGGTTTGCCTATTCGCATTGGGGATGCGGTGGTCGGAGCAATCGGTGTGAGTGGCGGGACGGTAGAACAAGACATAGCCTGTGCCCAGGCCGGACTGGACGCGATCGCCTCCTAAAAATACTTCGAAACCCTTGTAATCGAGCGGCGTTCCGTTACAGGATGGGACTGCGCGGCGACGTGTTTCGGTGTTCCAACTTGGGTATGAACGGCGTCGCTATGGGGAAGGATGATATGCACCATATAACTGGCTCCTCGGAGTCAAAGGAGGGGTAAGATGGCAGAGTACGACCTACTCATCAAGAATGGTACGATCATCGATGGATTGCGAATTCCCCGCTATCGGGGGGATATTGCGATCCGTACCGGCAAGATCGTGGCCATAGGGAATATCCAGGGCAGTGCCGCACGGGTCATTGATGCGACCGGGCTGATCGTCGCGCCTGGGTTTATAGACATCCATACTCATTACGATGCGGCTCTCAGCGGCGGTACTGCATGGGACCCGTATGCCACCCTCTCGGGCTGGCACGGGGTGACCACCGTAGCCATAGGCAACTGCGGATTTGGTTTTGCACCTGTTCGCCCGGAAGATCGCGACCGGGCCATGCGGCGTATGGAGCGCACCGAGTCCATTCCGCTGTCATGTATGCAAGCCGGCATGCGTTGGGACTGGGTGACCTTTCCTGAATATTTAGACAGTCTGGAGCGTGGCGGGCTGGGCATTAATGCCGCTTCGCTCGTGCCGTACTCTCCGCTGCGTGCCTGGGTACTAGGCAATGACGAGGCTCGGGATCCTGATTACAAGACGACGCCGGAACAGGTCGCAGAGCTGAAGCATCTGTTGCGAGAAGGCCTGCAGGCCGGTGGTTTTGGCTTTTCGGCCAGCTTTAGTATGGCCAATCGTGACTACGATGGCGGCTATTTGCCGACCCATGTGGCACCGCGTGAAGAGTTTCTGGAAATGGCGTCCGTCATGCGCGAGTTCAACCGAGGCTCTATCGAGTGGACGATGGGGCATGCCTTGCAGGGGTTGGGTATGGACTTCTTGTTGGAGTTGGCCAAGACGAGCGGCCGGCCGGTGAACTGGAATGCCATTATTTATGATCCTTCTTCGCCCAACACCTGGCGCGAGCAATTAGCCTGGACGGAGCGGGCGAATAAAGAAGCGCCGGTGCTGCCGGTGAATATCTGCATGCCGATTGAGTTTGAGTTCACGTTGGAAACCATGGGGCTTTTTGACCAATTGCCGGCGTGGAACGAAGCTACGGTAGGCACCCAGGAAGAGCGCAAAATGAAGCTAGCCGACCCAGGCCGGCGGGCGGCGCTCAAGGCCGATATGGAAAAGGCCCCAACCATCATGCCGGGTGAGAGTCCCGACGGTGAACAGGGTCAGCTACGGATGTTCCGCTGGGATGAGACGTTTGTGGATGATGTCCATCTGGAAAAGAATGCACATCTCAAAGGCCGGACGGTTGCAGAAATAGCCCAGGAACAAGGCAAACACCCCATCGACGCGTTGCTCGATCTTTCAGTGGAAGAGGATCTTAAGACCGAGTTCGCTATGCAGGGCTTCATCAACAACGATGAAGAAGCCCTGAGCGCCATCATCAGGCACCCCCTGTGCCTGGTTGGTGCTTCAGATGGTGGCGCGCATACCAAGTTCCTGACCTTGGGTCGCTATCCGACCCACTTCCTGACCCACTGGGTACGTGACAAGCAGATCATGACCCTGGAAGAGGCGCACTGGCGACTGTCGACGATGGTCGGCTGGGCAATCGGCATCCGTGACCGAGGCTGGCTGCGCGAGGGTATGCCGGCAGACATTGTGGTGTATGACTTAGAAAAGCTGGCGGTGCGACCGATGGAGACGCTTCATGACCTGCCCGACGGCGACTGGCGGCGGGTACAAAAGGCCGACGGCTATCAGTATCTGCTTATCAATGGTCAGATTACTTTCGAAAACGGGGTGTGCAGCGGGGCCCTGCCGGGCAAGATGCTGCGTAGTTATGATATGGCGGCTGGATAGCACAGCAGTGGTTCGCGGTTGGCAAACAGCTTCAGCTGGAACAAGGCGCCGGGTTTCGACCCGGCGTTTTGCTGTGAAGTTGGCATGCTGTCTATCAGCGCAATTTCAGAGAAATTTATAGTTGTTATGTAATGAAGCCCCTACACGTACGCGCTGGCTGATGATTGGGCTGCTCTTTGTCGTGTATGTATTGATGTTCATCGATCGAGTGAACATCTCGATTGCGGCCAGATACATCATGCCCGAGTACGGGCTGAGCGATGTTCAGTTCGGCTGGATTTTTAGTGCCTTTGTCCTGGGTTATGCCCTGGTCCAGATTCCCGGTGGCTGGCTGGGCGATCGTTTCGGTCCTCGGCGGGTGTTGACCTGGGCCATTTTGTGGTGGTCGGTCTTCACCGCAGCAACCGCTGTCGCGGGTGACCTGTTTTTGACATCTCTGGTGGGGGTTGTCGGGTCGTTCGCTGTGGTGCGGATTTTGATCGGCTTGGGTGAGGCCGCTGCGCCGCCGAATGGAAACCGGATGATAGCCAATTGGGTGGCTCCACACGAGCGGGCGCTAGCGCACGGCATTGCGATCAGCGGCAGCTCTGTCGGTGCGGCACTCACGCCTCCGCTGATTGTCTGGATTATGGTGACTTGGGGCCGGCGCGCCACATTTTATCTGACTGGTGGGGCCGGCGTTGTGGTCGCGCTGGTCTGGTACTGGTTTGCCGCTGATCAGCCAAAAGAACATCCTTGGGTCAATCAAGCAGAGTTGCAATATATCAACCAGGATGCCAGTTCCGGTCCAACACCGAGTCCATTTTTAGCCCGTGTTCCGTGGCGCGTCCTCTTGGGGCGGCGGGATCTGTGGTTTCTGACCGCCGCGTATTTTGTGCTGGGCTACATCTTTTACATCTATTTTTCGTGGTTTTATCTATACCTCGTCAACGTGCGTGGCTTCTCCATGTTGGACGGCGGCTTCTATACCACAGCGCCGTTTTTGGCCAGCGCGATCGCATCCCCCATAGGTGGCTGGCTGAGTGATCATCTGAGTCGCCGTTTCGGCAAGCGGCTGGGACGCTGCGGAATCGGGAGTGTCAGTTTTCTGTGCGTCGCCGGGTTTATCTACGCTGGGCGGCGGCAGAAGATCCATATCTTGCCATCGTATGGCTGTCACTCGGAGCAGGCGCTCTCTCCCTGAGCACATCGTCGTATTGGGCAGTGACGATAGACTTGGACAAGCCGTATGCGGGCACGGTCTCCGGTTTTATGAATATGGGCGGCAACCTGGGTGGCGCGATTTCGCCTACGCTGACTCCCTATCTGGCCCAGTATATTGGTTGGGACGGCGCGTTGTACGCGACCGCTGCCTTGGCGTTGTTTGGCGCGCTCGCCTGGTTGTGGGTGCATCCAGCGCACGAGATTGACCTCGGAGGGGTCGCGTCTAGCGAATTATCAGTTGCACAAAACATTGGTGTGAAAGCGGCTGAATAAGGAGGACGGCATGACATCTTCGGAACAACAGGTTATCGACGCGCTTGAAAAAATTGGGTGTCCTACGAGCGGATTACCATCGACCCTGCGCATGCGGAAACTGCAGTATTTTGTGACAAATATGGCTATCCGCCGGAAACGTCCGGCAACACGATTATTGTCGCGTCCAAGAAGGGGCCCAAGAAGTTTGTGGCGTGTGTGGTCCTGGCCACGACCCAGCTCGATGTGAACAAACGGGTACGCAAACTCATGGGTGTATCCAAAGCCTCGTTTGCGTCCGCCGAGCAGATGAACGCACTAACGGGCATGCAGGTCGGCGGAGTGACGCCGTTTTCCTTGCCAGCAGACATGCCGCTATACGTTGATGAACGGGTGATGCAGTTGGAGTCGGTTATCCTCGGCGGAGGCGGCCGGGGTTTGAAGTTTGGGATTTCGTCCCAGGTGTTCACGCAGTTGGGAGCTGAGGTGATACGAGACTTAGGGATCGTACGAAACCCTGCTGAGAAATCTTAGAGCGTGTCCAAAAAGTCCATTCTGGGCGTCGCTCGGCTGCAACCAGCGTGACCGGCGTTGCCCTGCATCGCCATATCACAGCGGATATGGCTGCGGCGCAGCAATATACAGGGTAGCGCAAGTTCTCAAGGAGGAAAGATGACGGAGCATATCCAACTCGCCATCAACCTCTTGATAATGCAAGTCATAAGGGACCGCCATTGTAAAGATCGTCTGAACGAGCAGAAAACAGCGCTGTGAGGTGATAAGAGTGAACGAACCTTCATTCCGAATTGGGGAGAATAGAAGGTAAAAATGAAGTTTGGAACGATTGCCCGATTTCTGGTGGGGCCTGCCTGGGGGGAAGTATGAAATTTGGTCTTTTGATGCCGTTCTGGAATCCTGCCCGCTGGGAACGGCCTTTTCCTACTCTGTATCAAGATCTGCTGGATCAGATCGTCCGAATAGAAGAGCTCGGCTACGATAATATCTGGTTGACCGAGCATCACTTTGACGATGACGGTTGGTCGCCGGCATTGCTGCCGTTGGCTGCGGGAATTGCCACGCGCACAACGCGCATTCGCATCGGTACCTTTATTCTCGTTCTGCCCTTCCAGCACGCGCTGCGTGTTGCCGAGGATGCGATCACCGTCGATATCTTATCCCATGGCCGGTTCGACCTTGGGGTTGGGAAGGGCTATCGGAACAAAGAGTTTGATGCGTTTGGTTTCCCGCGCGAGCAACGCGATGCCCGCTTGGAAGAAGACCTTGAGGTCATACGCGGGCTGTGGACACACGATGCGTTCTCCTTTGATGGACACTAGTATCACCTCAAGGAAGCCGGTCTTACCCCGCGACCGGTTCAGCAGCCTCATCCTCCCATCTGGATAGGCGCACGAAGCAAAAAGGCCGTGGAGCGGGCAGCTCGAATGGGATTTCACCTCATGGGTACGGGCGAAGTCGCTCAACAGCGCGCCTATGACGCTGAGCTGCAGCGTTGCGGCCGCAACCCGCAAGACTTCTCTCTGGCCCAACTGCGCTGGGTGTATGTGGCCGAGAGTCGAGACCAGGCCTGGGACGAGGTGGGCGAGCATATGCACTATCTGTTTGCGTCTGCCTTTCCGCTCCTGAAGCAAGCGGGAGATTTACGTGCCGATCGCGCCATGTCCCAAGTCCCCAGCATAGAAGAACTGCGCAACATAGACCCTACGATTCCGGGCGGAGCGCCTATGGCGGGGACTCCGGACGACTGTATTCAGGCTCTTCAACGCTACCAGGACGAAACACGCGTGACGCATTTGGCCATGGGCATGCATCTGCCGGGGCTGGCCCTGGAGAAAGTGTCGCGTTGTCTTGAACTGTTCGCCACAGAAGTCATGCCGCATTTTCACTAAGGCTCAAATGGATCCTCCAGATCTTGCAGATCATGGGGAGCATATGAAAACGTGTTGCCAAGACAGGGGCCCCCGTAGAGGGAAATCTGTATTTTTCTTCGTTTAAGGTTGACACGGGATGGTGTTGCGCGTGTGCAAAAAATTCGAAGTGAGATGATTGGATAAATACTATAAGGGAGGGAGTTATGCCGCAGTTTGATACAGTGATTAAGAACGGTACGATCGTCGATGGAACGAAGGTACCGCGTTACCGGGCTGACCTTGGTATCAAGGACGGTAAAGTTGCTGAGATCGGTCGCCTCAACAGCAGCGATGCCAAAAAGGAGATTGATGCCACTGGGCTGGTCGTGGCCCCTGGGTTCATTGATCTCCATACCCACTATGATGCCCAGTTACACTGGGATCCGTACTGTACGATCGGCAGTTGGCACGGCGTGACCACGGTCACCATTGGAAACTGCGGTTTTGGTTTTGCCCCGCTGCGTCCCCAAGACGTCGACCGGGCCATGTTGGCTTTGTCCCGCACCGAAGCGATTCCACTGGAACCCATGCGCGTATCGATGAAAGTCGACTGGGAGACCTTCCCCCAATACATGGATCGGCTGTCGCGCATGCCGTTAGGCGTCAATGTGTCGCATCTCTTCCCGCTTGCACCTGCCGTGGCGTATGTGATGGGCGGTTTTGATGATGCCAAGAAGCGCTACCCGAATAAAGACGAGATGGCCACCATTATTGGCCATTATAAGGAAGCGGTGAAGGCAGGCGCTGCGGGTTGGTCAGCCCAGCGTCTGGTGCCCGAAAGTCGGGTGTCTGTGCAGCGCGACTATGATGGGACGCCGATGATCACCGACATCCTGCCGGACGAGTTCTATATGGACATGGCCAAGGCCATGTATGACGTCGGTCAGGGCTGCATCCAGTTCACCCAGTCGGGTGCCAGCGAAAGTAGCTTTGGCGTCGAGGATGACTTCCTATTCTTGGAAAAGATGGCCAAGACGTCGGGTCAGCCGCTACTGTATAACGCCCTTGTGATCAGTGACAAGCATCCTGAGTCCCACCAGGCTCAGATGAAGTGGATAGCCGCAGCCAACAAGCGTGGCGCACGCGTGTTCGGACAGGCCGTCACCGCTCGGGCCCCAGTGCGGATGACGCTGGAAGACTGGAACCTGTTTGATGGTATTCCGGCCTGGAAGGAAGCCACGCTCGGGACGGTCGAAGAGCGGAAAGCCAAACTGGCGAAGCCCGAGCTGCGCAAGGAGATGCGCGACGACTACGACAAGGGCGGCATGGACACGATGAACATCATCTTTGGCGAGTTCCATAAGTTCATTGCGCGTAAAGTTCGTAACCGTGATCTCAAACTGATATACGAAGGCCTGTCGGTGGAGCAAATTGCCGAAAAGGAAGGCAAGCACGTCATCGATGCCATGCTGGATCTTTCGGTGGCCGACGACCTGCGCACCGAATGGGCCGGCCCGATCGCCAATGCCAACGTCGAGGGCTTCAAGGAGCTGATGAGCTCGCCGTATATGATGCCCGGTGTCTCGGACGGTGGCGCGCATGTGAAGTTCATCACGCCGGCCATCTATCCGACCGAGGTCCTGTCCTGGCTGGTGCGGGAGCAGGATGTCCTGAGCCTAGAAGAAGCCCACTTCCGCCTGAGCGGAATTATGGCCTGGGCGGCGGGCATCACGGATCGGGGCACCCTGCGTACAGGTCAAGCGGCCGATATCGTCGTGTACGATGCCGATACCGTGAACTCCCGTCCGAGTGAGATCGCCCACGATCCGCCGGCCAACGAGTGGCGGCGGGTGCAGAAGGCTGAGGGCTATAGGCATATCCTGGTCAACGGCGAAGAGACCTTCCAGGATGGCGAATGCACGGGCAACGCCTCAGGTGCGCTGCTCTATAACGGTGCCGCCCGCTAGGCTCTCCGCCTAGAGCGCTCCATCTCGAATCGGAACCCAGGACGCCAGGACGGGGAACCGGAGCATCGCTCTCTGGTTCCCCGTTTTTTTTCTCGTGTCAGAAGAGCTGGCGGATCGGACAGCCTCAAAGGGGGGGAGATGAAGTTTGGCATGTTCTATGAGATCCAAGTGCCTAAGCCCTGGTACGAGGATCAAGAGTTCGACATCTACCAACAGGTGCTCGACCAGGTCCAACTGGCTGACGAAGTCGGATTTCATTCGTTCTGGACGGTTGAGCACCACTTCTTTTCGGAGTTCTCGCACTGCTCCGCACCGGAAGTGTTGTATGGCGCAGTCAGCCAGCGCACCAAAAATATTCGCATCGGACATGGGGTGGTGTTGCTGCCTTTTCCGTATAACCATCCGGTTCGGGTTGCCGAACGTGTGGCCGTACTCGATCTGCTGAGTAACGGCCGCATCGACGTTGGGACAGGGCGTTCAACCACTGCAATCGAACTGGACGGGTTTGGTATTCCCGCTGAGGAAACTCGGGCGCGTTGGGACGAAGCTCTGCATATGTTGCCCCAGATCTGGACCAATGAGATCTTTGAGTGGGAAGGCAAGTATTTCAAGATCCCGCCTCGTGCAGTTGTTCCCAAACCTCGCCAAAAGCCCCATCCTCCGCTGTGGATGGCGACCACGAGCGCCGAAGGACATGAGCTAGCCGGACAAAAAGGCTTGGGCCTATTGTCGTTCACATTATTAGTCGAACCTCCGGAATTAGCCAACCGGATAGCCAAATATCGAGCAGCAATTAAAGATGCAAAACCAGTTGGCGCATTCGTGAATGAGCGAACGGCCGTCTTTGCCATGGGCTACTGCGGTGAGAGTCCGGCGGAGGCGCGCCAGACTGCCGCGGACAGTATGGTCTGGGCAACCAAACGGGCGATCGAGATGGTCCTGCCTATGGCCAAGAAGGCCAAGGGCGATTACAGCTATCTGCAGCAGATATTTGGCATTGATATGGACACGATTACTTTTGATTATCTCAACGATCATGATCTGGTCGTGGTTGGTGATCCGGAGGAATGTATTCGTAAGCTCAAACTCCATAAGGAAGCTGGGGCGGATAGTATTTTGCTCATGCAGCAGGTGCATACTATTCCGCACGAAAAGATCATGGGGTCGATTGAACGATTTGCCAAATATGTGATGCCGCATTTGCAATAAGGACGAACACTATGGCAGGCTGTCTGGATGGAATCAAAGTCCTTGATCTCGGGCGCTATCAGGCCGGTCCGCGCTGCGCGATGGTCTTGGGCGATCTTGGCGCAGAGGTGATTAAGGTTGAAGCACCGGGTGGGGATGAGTCGCGTGGCTTAGGCAGTGTGTATTGGTCGGTGTATAACCGGGGCAAGAAGAGCATCACGCTGAATCTGCGCAGCGCGCAGGGTATCGCCATCCTCAAGTCCTTGGTGCCGAAAGTTGACATGTTGCTGCAAAACTTTCGGCCTGGAGTCATGGACTCCATGGGCCTTGGATACGACGTCCTCAAGCAGCTCAACCGTGGGCTTATTCTCATTAATGTGTCTGGCTTTGGTCAAGAAGGTCCGTATCGGGACCGTCCGGCCTACGACCCGATCGGCCAGGCCATGTCAGGTCTGATGGGTTTTACCGGCTTCCCCGACGGCCCGCCGATTATGACGAATTCGCCGATTATCGATCGCATTACTGCGCTGCATGCCACTGTCGGTGCGCTCGGCGCGCTGCATCGCCGAGACATGACTGGTGAGGGCCAAGCGCTTGATGTGTGTTTGCTCGACACAGGCTATACGCTAATGGAAATTCCCATCGCGCAATATTTGCTGAGCGGCAAAGAGCCTCAGCGGCGGGGCAATGCACCGGGTGGCCTCGCCCCGTGCAACACCTACCAAGCCAAAGACGGCTGGGTGTATATCCTGGCGGTCCCACAGCATATGTGGGGTCGCTTCTGTCGCGGCATCGGTCGTGAGGATCTGATTGACGACGAACGTTACTCCAGTATTCCAGGCCGGGCCGCGCATGCCGACGAGGTCAACGCTCTGGTAGAGGGCTGGGTCAAGGAGAATACTGTTGCGGAAGTCGTGCAAATCTTAGTGCAGGCTGAGGTACCAGTCGGACCGGTGCAGAGCATTTCGCAAGCGGCCCAAGATCCGCACCTCTGGGAGCGGAAGATGCTGGTTGAGATTGAGGATAGAGAAAAGGGCAAGACCTATGTGCCGGGTCTGACGGTCAAGTTCTCCGACACACCGGGGAAAATCGGTCCGATACCGCAACCGGGTGAGCACAACAGCGAGGTCTATTGCGAGTGGTTGGGACACACTCCAGCAGAGATGGCTGGGTGGAGAGAAGAGGGAGTTATTTAAAAATATGTAGTAGCGCATCCAGTCTGAAATAATGCGTCCCTGCTCGTTCATGCTTCGACGGGGCTCAGCACGAACGGTTCCGTTCCACACCGCCTCTTCCCGTTTGCCCTAAGCCTGTCGAAGGGGAACCGGGACAAGTGCAGGACACAGTTTTCATACAAACGCGCTACTACAAAAATTCACAAATAGCCACGAAGGAGGAATTATGCCAAGCGGACAAGACGGTATGAGCACGAGTATTGCGCGGTTTGAGGATCTCAAGCCGATTGACTACGCGAGCTTTATCAAGAACTACGAACCTGACGGGATGCGGGGCTACGCATTGATCGGGAGGGCGGGCAAGACTGTTCCTGCGATCGCAGGAAACCATGGTTTTACCATGGTGATTAACAAGGTAAGCCCGGGCAAGGGAGCCCCGCTGCATAGCCACCCCAAACCAGAAGTCTTCGTGGTGCTGTCTGGAAAATGCGCTTTCTTCTGGGGAGACGACGGCAAGAACGAGGTCGTGCTGGAACAATGGGATACGATTTCCTTTCCAGCTGGAACACCAGAAGGCTTTCGGAATATTGGGGCTGAGGAGACGAATCTCTTAGTCATTTTGAGTGGTTCGGCAGTGGGCGAGGTGACGTTCACGAAACAGCGAGATGAGGCGGAAGCGGCAGGGGTAGAGGCAGAGCGATAATCAAAGCACGGGAGGGGTGAAAGGAGGACTTTGTATGGCAACATTTTCTGTTGATCAGGTTGAGATTTTTGGCAAAGGCGTACTGCAAGCCGAGGGTGTGGTGGTTGATAAGGAGGGCAACGTTTTTGGCGGTGGGCGTAACGGCATCATGTATAAGGTCACACAAGATGGCACTGTGAGTGAGCTGGTCACACTTCCCGAGGGGTCTATTCCGAATGGCGTTACGATGGACCGGAATGGCGATCTGGTGTACTGCGACCTGGGCAAGCAGGCGATGATGCGCGTCACCCAGAGTGGCGAAGTGTCGCTGATTGCGGATCAGGTTGGCTCGCTGAAACTGACACTGCCGAACTTTGCCAGCTACGATGCTGAGGGCAATTTATACATCTCGAATTCGAGTACGTCGACTATTGAGAACGTACTCGCCGAATTGGCTACGCCCTCGGCCAAAGGGGCGCTCGTCGTCATCCGTCCGAACGGCAAGAGCGAAATTGTGGCCGAGGGCATTTATCTGGCTAACGGCACAGCTATCGATCCCAAAGAAGACGCGGTCTACGTGCTGGAAAGCACCCGGAATGACTGTCTGCGTATCCAGATCAATAAGGATGGTACGTTTGGCAAGCCTGAGATCTACTCCAAAGATTTTCCGTCTTTGCCGGATGGAATGGCCTTTGATGTGGACGGCAATATGTATGTGACTCTGCCGGCGGTGGTGAAGGGTGGAGAAATGGTCCCGGCCCATCAAGTCATCGCCGTTGACACCAACGGCAATTGGCGCATGCTTATTGATGATTCTGCCGAAGGCAAGAAGCTGAACTTTCCGACCAACTGTGCCTTTGGCGGGCCGGACTTGCAGACACTGTACATCGCCAATCTCGAAGGCGATCACTTCAGTTGTCTCAAGACTCCCTACAAAGGCCATCCGCTGTATCATCAGCGCTAGCTTGCTTGCATGAGATTGTAAAAAGATTGTAGGGGCAGCCTCATGTGGCTGCCCTGCCTGTATTCGTCCCTCTATAGACAAGGAGAAAGCATGCCTCTCACATTAGCGCTTGCAGAACAGTTTATTGCCGCAGCCAGACAGAAAGCACAAGAAAAAGGCTGGGACATGAGCTTTGCCGTCGTGGATTCCGCTGGAAACTTGGTCGCGCTTGCACGTATGGATAACGCGCGTTGGTTAACAACTGGTGTTGCCCAGAGCAAGGCGTTTACGGCTGCGACTTTTCGCCGGACCTCACGCGAGGTCGCCGAACTGGCGGAATCGCGCTCGCAGTTGTTTAGCAGCGTTGCCGACATTATTGGACGGACGTTGCTGTTGGCTGGCGGCGGCTTGCCGTTGGCTGTGAGTGGTGAATTTCTTGGTGGCGTGGGCACGAGCGGCGGGACGGAAGACGAAGATATTGAATGCGCCCGTGCGGCGCTTGACGCAATCGGAGCTGAGTAGGGGCAGCGGGCAGCGTCTTTACAACTGGCTAGCTGTTCACCGGACACATGCCGAACCCGCTCAACATCCTGAACATCCTGCTGCTCGGTGCTGTGGGAGAGTCTGTCACCGGGAAGATTAGCGCGATTGATCCACGCATTCGGGTTGTGGATGCACGCGGGAAGTTCGAGGTCGAGTATCCCGAAACCTGGCCGGCGGAATCCGTTCGTCGCTATGTGCCGCAAGCACTGGTAGCAGCAAACACCTCGACCCGCGCCGAGCGGGACGCGCTGCTAGCCGAAGCCGAGGTCATCTGCATTCGATTTCCTTTTCCGCTCGACTTACGCGCTCGGGCGCCGCGCCTCAAGTGGCTCCACCAAACGCCTGCGGGTGCCTCGAATTTGCGCATGGGCGATATGTGGGGCAGCGACGTCGTCGTCACAACGTCGCGTGGGCTAAATAACCCTTTGCCTATTGCGGAATATGTTCTATCCACGATCTTCCTCTTTGCCAAGTCTTTGCCTCAAGCGTTCCACGATCGGAACAATCAGGCATTCGAACGCCCAGAATATCGTCCCATACTGGTACAGGGAAAAACTATAGGCATTATCGGCCTGGGTGGCATTGGGAGCGCTGTCGCACGTCTCGCCAAAGCAGTCGGGATGCGGGTTATGGCAACGCGTCGGTCAGCAACCACTCCACACACGAAGACGCAAGACGTTGACGAACTGCTCCCGCCAGCAGAGCTGTCTATTCTGCTTGAGCAGAGCGATTTTGTTGTCTTGAGCACCCAATGGACACCGGAAACGGATGGACTCATGGCTGAAGCTGAACTGCGCCAGATGAAACCGAGTGCGTATCTCATCAATGTGGCCCGGGGTGAACTGATAGATCAATCTGCCTTAACTACAGCGTTACGTGAGGGCTGGATTGCTGGGGCAGGCTTAGATGTCTACAGCGGAGAATTCACCGGACCGCCACCAGAAGAACTCTGGCAACTGCCGAATGTCATGATCACTCCGCATACGTCAGGTGGAACTGATGTCCAGCAAGCAAAAGGCATAGAGTTATTTTGCGATAATCTACAGCGCTATATCACAGGCCAATCCCTCCTGAACGTATTGGACTGGGAGCGGGGCTACTGAAGCCGGGCAACGGCGACGATGCGTTTTTTGAGTTGAAAGGCCGCTAAGTGTTGAGTCACGACCTGTAACAGATAGGCCCTGCCTAAGCCACCGCGCCACATCTCGACTCTAGTCGTTTGTTCGATTTGACCCGAGAGTGAAGATTTACCAAGAGATCCGTGTGTCAGCGGCTGCGCCGGCAGCCCTCAAGCATCACGCCGAGCAGCAGCCCGGCCAGGAAAGCGCCCAGCCCATCATGCGGCACCAGGGGGCCGACCAGCACGGCATACAACCCTAAGCCCAGGGTTGCGAGTCCCTGACCAAGGAAGAGGGAACTCAACCACTGACTCTCCGCCCCTGGGAGCACGGCTCCTGTGGCCGCTGTCGCACCCACTACCACCCGCTGGCCTGCCAACTGCCATATGGCAATTGTGAGTAAGGCGAGGGTCAGTAGCATCATCCCCCATTGCGGCAGGGTGGGAATCTCGGAAATCGTTATGATTGCGCTCGCTGTGTTATTGCACAGGTCCGGGTCTGGCGTCGTGCTGGTGACTGTCGCCGTCAGCGTGATGGACTGGCTGGGATCAAAGCCCGGCGGTGCACTGGGCGTTGTCGTGATCACCCGACTCTGGCCGACTGCCAGTGTCCCCAGAGTGCAGGGAACTGGGGTTGTACACGCCCCGGTATTCGACTCAAACATCAGGCCCGCCGGCACCGGACTCGTCACGCTGACGTTCTCGGCTGCCGTTGGCCCAGTGTTGGTCACGGTGAGCGAGTATATCACGAGGAGGCCCGGTGTCTGCGCCTCAGCTGGGCTCAAGAGGGCGGCTGGAGCAAACTGGTCGATGCCAATCTCAACGTCTGCTAGAGGCTGAGCCGTATTCGTAAATGTACAGGTGACGGTCTCGCCAGGAGCCAGATCGATGAGCGCGCTGTCGCCCGTCGTGCTCGCGCCGCCTGAGGGATCCGTACAGCTCAGGGTCGTTGTAAAGCCCGCTACCCCCGACTCGGTCACTGTATACGTGCCCGCCGCCAGGTTTGTATACGTTTGGGTGGTGGGCAGCGTGCCGTCGGCATCATCATCCAGACTAAACGTGCTCGGGCTTAAGCCGCCGGTGGTGGTAAAGGCAAAGTCCGGGCTCCATCGGGCACGGTGTCCTTGATGATGGTGATCGTGCCTCTACTTTGTTGGGCCGTAGCGCTGACGGTAAAGATCCAAGTCGACAATACCATCACCATCGTGAGCATGGCTCGATATCGAAAATGAGTAGAGAATGAGGATCTATTGATCAATAGCATGAGCATTGCCTCTATTCTTTCTCGTACATCTTCAGTCCAACACCGCTGCTGCTTAGGACACAGGATACACAGCCTTCAGCCATAAACATGCTAGTGGAGCCACCAGCGGAAGCTGCGATATTTCCGATCGGACACATCAGAGGATTGGCAGGAATGGCAAGAATCACTCCTGTTGGCAAAGTGTCGCTAAATGCCAGGTTCTCTATGGGAGTCCCACTGCCGGTGGTGATGGTGAACGTCAGCGTACTGACGCTACCCGGCCCAATCGTGTCGAGGCTGAATATTTCTGAAAACGTGGGCTGGGCGTGAGCCGCAGATGCGAGGCTCAGCGCGAGAACGATCTGAACGAGAATAGTCACCAGTCTCTGAACGTTGACGGGCCGATTCTTTGATGAGATGTTTTCGATTATCCAAAGCCACGAAGAGTTCGACACAGAGACTACCGAAGCGCTTAGGCAATTGGTAGAAAAGGGCGGCTTCAAGAAGGCGGCGCAAGTCGTTCAAGGCTTGAAGTTAGCAGTAGCGAAAAGGTGATGAAACTGCTCGAAGTCGAAATTTCCAACGTCCGTGGAATTGTCCACGAAATCCTCGCCTCGGATGGCAAGAACATGGTTATCTGGGGGCCTAATGGGGCAGGAAAAAGCGCGGTTGTAGATGCTATTGATTTTCTCTTGACGGGAAGGGTCTCCCGTTTGGCGGGAAAGGGGACCGGCCCAATCACTTTGATTAAGCATGGCCCCCACATAAAACGCAGTGCCGACGAAGCAACCGTCCGGGCCGTGGTGAAGTTACGAGGCGTACCAAAGCCCATAGAGATAAAGCGCTGCATGGCGAATCCCGCTAAGTGTGAGTATGACACGGCGATGCAACCGTATGTGGAACGAGCACTGGACGGCAGACACCGCTGAACGTCGGCTCTCCGACATTTTCCATACACCTCGGTTCCGAGGTATTGTTGGCCTTGAAGGAGAGAGCGTTCGGGCCTTTGCTGCTGGCCATATTGAAAGCGTAGAGAATGGTGAGGAATTTCTGCTGCAGGAAATGTGTGTTGATCCCGAACAGCAGCGGACAGGTTTGGGCGGAAAGATTCTTTCCGTGTTAGTCCAAGATTTGCGCTCTGAGGGAGTGCGGAATCTCTACTTGCTGACTGATGCGGATGGTCCAGCCGAAGCCTTTTATCGGCAGCATGGGCTGGCTCGGAGCCACCGCGTTATTGTCATGGGCACTTCATTTTGAAGATTTATAGGGATCTGTGATGCAAAACTTTGGCTACTCGGCCATCCTGAGGCCAGATAAAGATGATGGTGGGTTTATCGTGCGGTTCGTCGATCTACCCGAAGCAATCACACAAGGCCAAGATAAAGAAGATGCGCTCCGGGAAGCAGCAGATTGTCTAGAAGAAGCTGTTGCGAACCGGATTGCTATGGACCTTCATATTCCTGCTCCCTCTCGCATGAAAAGAGGGCAACACGCTGTCATAGTTCCTGCCCAAACTGCAGCGAAGGCGGCATTGTCGATCGCAATCAAGGATGCAGGGATCACAAAGACGGAACTGGCAAAGCGTCTCGGGTGTGATGAAAAAGAAGTGCGTAGACTGCTTGATCCAAGGCATCCGTCAAAACTACCACGCATCGAAGCTGCTCTCTCAGCAGTTGGACAGCGTCTGGTCATTGGTCTCCAAGCTGCTGCCTAACAGACGTACGATATAAGGCCGGAAAGAACGAAGGGCTCTGCAGCGGATTTCCTTTTCGCATCACTCCTCCTGCAATTTCCATGAGATCGTCAGAATATAAGTCATGACAAGGTTAGAGCCACGTTATAGCAAAGAAGAGTTCGCTCGGCGCGGACAAGAGATCTACGACAGAGATATCTGTCCTCATGTCGAGACCAGCGATGAGGGAAAATTCGTCGCCGTGGATATTGAAACCGGTCTCTACGAGATGGACAACGACGACTACACTGCAACCGAGCATCTATTAGCGCGTCAGCCTCACGCCCAGATCTGGCACCTCCGAGTCGGGCATAGAGCGGCTTACCGTATTTTAAGCCTCGGGCACTGTACTCAGCAGACAAAAGATCAGCTGGCTGTCAGCGCCTGTTCAATGAAGTCGAGGGCACTCCGGGGCGTAGCAACGGCCGTGTACAGGTTACGAAACTTTTCGTGTATCAGCGCTTCGTCAAACCCCCGTTCGAACTGTTGCAGCAGGCCGTCGAAGTAACTGTTGGTATTGACAAAGACGATAGGCTTGGAGTGAAAGCCGAGCTGTTTCAATGAAAGGACTTCGAGCACTTCCTCGAACGTTCCAAACCCGCCGGGCAGCGTAATATAGGCATCGCCGCGTTCATCCAGCCCTTGCTTACGACTGCGCATATCATCGACCGCGTACATATCGAGACCGTCTTGTCCGTAGCCTTTGTCGAGGAACTCAGTCAGGATGACGCCGGTCACTTTGCCGCCCTCGGCCAAGGCCGCTTGGGCAAGCGCACCCATCAGGCCAATGTTTCCACCGCCATAGACTAAGGTATGACCCCGCAGGGCCATCAGTTGACCCAGCTCGGCAGCAACATCCAGATACGTCTGAGGTGAACGTTGGCTCGATGCGCAGTAGACAGTGATGGAAAGCGGGTGGCTGGGCTGCGTCATAAACAAGCAACCTGAGCTAGCTGGGCGAGACGAAAATGTCTCGGACGGGTCTCGATCCTACTGGCCCGGAGAGTAGGGAAATCCGAGTCCCTGCGTCTCCGGATCTTACTTGTTGAGATGAAAACTCTCTTACAAATTTTTCACCACGCCATCCATTTCAGCCCACTCGACAATGGGCGTGAGGCGGCGTTTTACAATCGTGCCTTTCGCAACCAAAGTCGAGAAGGTGTTAAAGGTCTTGGCATGATCCTGAATATCCAGGATCAAAACCATTTTGGCCTCTTCGTTTGAGGCCCACGGACCAGCTTTCAAGGTGACGCCTTCAGGAAAGCCGGTTTCGCCACTCAGCACACCCTGAAACATCGCGTGGACCTGTTTGGCTTGCGTCGGATCCCACCAGATTTCGTCCATGTACAACGGCATATCATTCTCCTCCTTATATGAGCGGTGATGTTCGGGGCATACCAAAAAAATCTCACCCAGCATACCCCCGCACAGATAACGCCGCTGCCGTTGGCATTCACGCCTTTGGCATTCAATCTGGGGTATGCTAGCGTCTGCCGAACAGGAGGAAGACGGACATGGCATTACCGCTTGGGGGCATTCGCGTGCTTGATATCGCCAGCATGTTGGCCGGCCCGTATGGCGCAACCATGCTCGGAGACATGGGCGCTGACGTGATTAAAATCGAACCACCGTATGGCGACGAGTCACGCACCACCGGCCCCAAGGTCGAAAACGACAGCGGCCTATATGTCGGCATTAATCGCAATAAACGAGGCATGGTGCTCGATCTGACGAAACCAGAGGGCAAGGATCTGTATTTTCGCCTTGTCCGGACTGCCGACATCATTATCGAGAATCTCCGTCCCCAGGCCAAAGCCAAACTCGGGATCGGCTACGAAGAGACCTGCAAGTATAATCCTCAAATTATTTATATTTCTGTCAGCGCATTTGGCCAAGACGGGCCGTATGCTGGGCGACCCGGTATCGATCCGTTGGCCCAGGCGTTAACCGGCTTTATGAGTGTGACCGGGGAGCGTGACGGCAAGCCCCTCAAAGCCGGTCCAGCGATCGCTGACGCGACCTGTGCCAATCTTGTCGCCTTTGCCGCCATGGTTGGCTTATGGACGCGCGAGCAGCAGGGGATAGGTCAGCAGATTGAGCTGTGTCTGATGGACGGGCTCATCCACGTCCAACCCGCTCAAGTTGGACAGTTCTTCTTGTGTAATTACATCCAACCGCGGGTGGGAAACGCCAGCCCGTTTTATGCCACTTACGGCACGTTCACCTGCAAAGATGGCCGAGACATTCAGCTTGCCTCCTTTAATAATAAGTTTTTCCATAACATTTGCCGGGCTGTTAAACGCGAAGATCTGACCACCGACCCACGCTTTGAAACTATAGACGGCCGCCTGGAACATGAGCCGGAACTCAACGACATCATTCAAGCTGAGTTTGCTAAAAAAGATACCGCTGAAATGATGCGCTGTTTAACTGAGGCCGATGTTATGGCTGCGCCTGTCAACACATTGCACGAGACGTTTGCCGACCCACAAGTCCAACACAATCAAATGGCAGTCGAAGTCGAGCACGCCCGCGTGGGCAAAATCAGAGTCGGCGGCATTCCGGCCAAGCTCAAGAAAACGCCCGGCGCCGTGCGCCTGGCCCCACCTACCCTGGGCCAGCATACCTGGGAGGTTTTGCAGGAAATGGGGCTGAGTGATGAGGAGGTCGAGCAGCTTGAACAAAAAGGCGTAGTCAAATAGGACTGCAGCGTACACGAATAGCCCCTGCGACTGTACGCGAGGTGGAGAAAGAATACTGCGCCTCTACAGTCCAAGCCATCCAAACAATCTCAGCAATCTAAAAAAGAACAGAAAGCTAGGAACAAGGAGTTACGCATGCCCCGAGGAGCAGACGGGATTGTCCAGGCGCTCAAAGACGCCCGGGTCTCTACCATCTTTGGCATTCCAAGCATTCACAACATTGGCCTGTACGAATCCCTCCGCCACGAGCCGTCGATTCGCCATATTCTCTGTCGGCATGAGGCTGGCGCGACCCATATGGCTGATGGCTATGCGCGGGCGAGTGGTGGGCTGGGCGTTATTGTTTCCTCAACAGGCCCAGGAGCCGGTTTTACCATTTCCGCCCTTCAGGAAGCCTGGGGAAGCTGTTCACCCGTCCTCATGATCATCTCCAACATTGATGCGGCTAAGATCGGCAAAGGCTTGGGAGCTCTGCACGAACTCGAAGAGCAAACGTCACTCTTTCGGACGATTACCAAGGACGTTATCGTTCCCCAAGCCGGCGATGATTTCTATACCGTCACAAGACGAGCCATTGCACTCACACTGTCCGGACGACCGGGTCCCGTGTGTTTGGAAGTGCCGACTGACCTCATGGCTGGAGAAGTGCCTCCAGCGACCACAACAGCGACGGACAATACGCCGGCCCCTGCACCGCTTCCGTCACGTCTTGAAGAGGCAGTCGCCATTCTTCGTAAAGCAAAGCAGCCTGTCCTTATTGCCGGCACGGACGCGGCGCGGGCTGACCTGAGCACAGATCTGCAAGCGCTGGCCGAGGCGTTGTGCGCCCCGATCATTACCAACACACCGGGCAAAGGCGTTGTTCCAGAGGATCATCCGCTCTCGTTCGGCAATGCGGCCCGACGCTTGGTCATTCAAGACATTGTGCCGGGCTGTGATGCGGCGCTGGTGGTTGGCTCGCGGCTGCGAGAAGTCGATGCCAAACGGCGCGGGTTGGTATTGCCCGAACAGCTTATTCATGTCGATTGGGATGAGCGTTGGATCGGCAAAAATTATCCAACGGCCATTCCGCTCATCGGAGATATTGGCGCCATCACCCAGGAGCTGCGCCGTCAGCTTGAGGGAGAGCCGTACACGGGTCCACGTCAGGAACGCACGGCAGCCTGGCGGCGTGAGGCGGACGCGGAAATGGCGCGACTCAGCCAAGAGCGGCCTGAGATCCAAGCCTTGAATGTCATCCGCGAGGTCCTGCCGCGTGAGAGTGCGCTGGTCATTGATAATACCCAGCTGGGGTATTGGGCTGAGTATTTCTACCCGTCATATCAAGCTAACGGGCTCATTGGAGCCAAGGGCTCGGGCCTGCTAGGATTTAGCTTTCCGGCAGCAATTGGAGCCAAGGTCGCCTGTCCGGACACACCGGTAGTGGGCATGATCGGCGACGGCGGCTTTCTGTACACGTCTCAGGAATTAGCCACCTGCGTCCGGCATAATATCGGCTTTCCATTGATTGTGGTCAACGATAATGCCTTTGGCGTTATCGGCTATCTCCAGCGCACGGCCTATCAAGCCGCCTATCAAGAGCAACTCACCAACCCTGATTTTATGGCGTTCGCCGGAGCGTTTGGCGTCAAGGCAACACGCGTCCAATCGCCACAGGCATTGAAATCAGCCTTGGAAACGACACTGGCCTCTGGCGAGATGCACCTCATTGAATATCAGACGACAATTGAAGCGCCGCCGTTTGGCAAGTATTAAGCGCCGTCAGGCTAGCGCGGACTAGCGAGAGAAGGAGGACGTATGTCACAACGCCGCACTACGATTTGGGGCTGGGGCTTTGAGGATGAACAACCGACCCCAGAGCAAAAAAAAGCGATTGCCAAAGGGATAGTCGACAGTCTGGGCAAAAGCGAGGTTGAACTTGACCCGGTACCTCGGGTTGAGGATATCGAGCTGCGTGCGCCCAGGATCTCGCCGCCGGCGTCTCTGGCCGGCATCTGCTCGACCGAGACCTATGATCGTGCATCCCATACGTATGGGAAAGCCCTGCCCGATATTATTAAAGCGTTTCACTTGGATTTCTCGAATCCGCCCGACGTAGTGGCTTTTCCTAAAACCGAAGACGACGTTGTTTCGGTCCTGGATTGGTGTAACCAGGTAGGCGCGGCAGCCATCCCCTTTGGCGGCGGGTCGAGTGTCACCAGCGGTGTAGAGCCTCCGCCGAGTGACGCCTACCCGGGCAGTGTCTCCATCGACCTGCGCTGTCTGGATCAAGTGCTGGAGATTGACGCAACCTCACGCGCAGCGCGCATACAGGCCGGTGTGTTCGGGCCTGCCATGGAAGCCCAACTCAAACCACATGGCTATACGCTGCGTCACTATCCCCAATCGTTTGAATTTTCGACTTTGGGCGGTTGGATCGCCACCCGTTCAGGCGGACATTTCGCTACGCTATACACCCATATAGACGAACTCGTAGAATCCCTGCGGATCGTGACCCCACGCGGAATTGTAGCCTCGCGGCGCTTGCCCGGCTCTGGTGCCGGACCGAGCCCGGATCGTATGTTTATTGGTTCAGAGGGCATACTCGGCATTATCACTGAAGCCTGGATGCGGCTGCAGCAGCGTCCGGTGTATCGTGCCTCCACGGCCGTACATTTTGAGAAATTTGAAGACGGGGTTGAGGCGATTCGCCTGCTCAGCCAATCCGGTTTATATCCTACCAATTGTCGCATTCTCGATCCCACAGAAGTCAAGCGGAATAAAATTGGTGATGGATCGGGCGGTAGTTTACTCATGCTCGGCTTTGAGTCAGCCGACCACCCGCTCGAAGCCTGGATCAATCGTGCCCTTGAGTGCTGTACCGATCTCGGTGGGACGACGCCGAATGGGGTGGTGATTAAAGGCGGCGGAGAAACCACCGGCCGTGGCGGTTCGGTTGGCGACTGGCGGAATGCCTTTATCCGCATGCCCTACGCGTTCTCGACCATGGCCGCCATGGGAGCGATATTTGACACGACGGAGAGCGCGATTCCGTGGAATAAGTTTCACGAATTCCACGCCGGCGTGATGCACGATGTGCAAAAGGCGCTGGATGAAGTGTGTGGTAGTGGCCTACTGTCGTGCCGCTTTACGCATGTCTATCCTGACGGGCCGGCGCCCTACTTCACCTTTACCGGCCTGGGCACGAAGGGCAGCGAGCTTGAGCAGTGGCATGAGATCAAAACCGCAGCCTCAGAGGCCGTGGTACGCTATGGCGGTACCATCACCCACCACCATTCGGTAGGTCGTACGCATCGCCCACAATACGAAAAGCAACGGCCGGATCTGTTTGCCAGTGCACTCCGAGCAGCCAAGGCGACGCTCGACCCTCAGGGGTTGTTGAACCCTGGCGTTTTAATCGATCCGCAACGATAGTCCGGGCATCGGCTCTCTTGGGAGCGGCGCTTGACCCAGGGCCACGAAAAGTCGTGCCCCTTTTCTGTTTCTCAAAAGGGCACTGACCAAAATTAGGCATATCGTAGCGTTGTGTGTTAGGAAGAAAGCATCCCCATACGAGGAGAAAACATCCATGACTATCGAGATGAAGAATATTCGTGAAGCCATCATGGACGAGCAGGCCATAACAGAAGACTTTGAAGGGCTGCCTCTACCAGAATGGATGTTGGCCGTCACCACGCATAAAGACGAAGTGACCATGTTCGAGGGACTCGAATCCTGGGACAAAGATCCCCGCAAAAGCCTGCATCTGGATGAAGTCCCGGTGCCGGAGGTCGAGCCCAATGAAGCGCTTGTGGCAGTCATGGCGTCCAGCATCAATTTCAATACGGTCTGGAGCACAATCTTTGAGCCGCTGCCGACTTTTCTGTTCTTAGAGCGCGCGGCCAAGAAAAGCCCCTGGGACAGCCGGCATAACCTGCCCTACCATATCATTGGCAGCGACGCCTCCGGCGTTGTGCTGAAAGTTGGACCGGGGGTCAATCTCTTTAAGCCGGGCGACGAAGTCACCATACACTGCAACTACGTGGACATGCAGGCGCCGGACGGCCACGATGATTCTATGCTCGATCCGGATCAACGTATTTGGGGTTTTGAAACCAATTTTGGAGGGCTGTCCGAGATCGCCGTGGTTCGGGCCAACCAGCTCATGCCCAAACCATCCCACCTCACCTGGGAAGAAGCAGCTTCCATGCCGCTGGTCAATTCAACTTCCTATCGCATGTTGGTCAGTAGAAATGGAACCCATATTAAGCAGGGAGATATCGTCCTGATCTGGGGTGCTGTTGGCGGCTTAGGCGGGTTTGCCCTGCAATACGTATTAAACGCCGGCGCATTCCCCATCTGCGTCGTCTCGTCAGAGGATAAAGTCCAGTTGTGCAAAACCATAGGCGCACGCTGGGTTATCGACCGCAGTGTCGAGGACTATCATTTCTGGAATGAAGACGGCTCACAGAACGTACGCGAGCTGCGTCGTCTTGGCAAAAAGATTCGTGACCTGACCGGCGGCGAAGACCCGGACGTGGTATACGAACATCCCGGTCATGAGACGTTTGCTGCCAGCGTTTTCCTTGCACGGGCTGGTGGACAGATTGTCACCTGCGCGTCCACCAGTGGCTACAATCACGAATACGACAACCGCTATCTGTGGATGAACAAGAAGCGCATCATCGGCTCCCATTTTGCCAACTACAAAGAGGCCTGGGAAGCCAATCGGTTAGTCTGCAAACGCGCCATCCACCCGCTCTTGTCAGAGACGTATCTCATGGCAGACGCCGGTGAGGCTGCTTACCGAGTGCACCATAATCAGCAAATCGGAAAAATTGGCGTCCTGTGCCTCGCCCCAGAAGAAGGGCTGGGGGTGACAGACGATGAAGGCCGCGCCCGCCACATTGGACAGATTAATTTGTATCGCAATGCCGCAAAAGGTGATTTCCGTTTGGTGAAGGACCAGCCGTGATTGGGGGAATTGTCTCTACCGGTTGCATATTATGGAGTAGGCTAGGTTAGTCTAGTAACCCGACAACAATCGTGCACATACACCCATGTCTACCACCACTATTCGCTTCGCAAGCCCTGACGATGTACCCATTATCCTCGAATTCATCAAAGGATTGGCAACCTTTGAAAACGAGCTGGATGCCGTCAAGACTACACAAGCAGACTTGCGGCGCGACGGTTTTGGCCCGCGGCCTAAATTTGAAGTCCTGATCGCTGAGCTGGACGGCGAGCCCGTCGGCTTTGCCCTTTTCTTCCTGACCTATTCCACCTGGGAAGGGCGGCCTAGCCTGTATCTCGAAGACCTGTTTGTGGTCGAATCAGCGCGTAAGCATGGAGTCGGACATCAATTGATGGCAAAACTGGCCGCCATTGCAGTTGAACGCGGGTATCGGCGCGTAGATCTCCAAGTTTTGGACTGGAATCCCGCCCGCAAGTTCTATCGTCGTCTGGCTATGGACCACATGCAGGACTGGCTACCCTACCGCCTGGAGGGGCAGGCACTCCAAAAACTCGCCCAAGAATCAGGGCAACACTAGCACCAAGGTCGCCTCGCCCCTGCACAGGATTTTCCTCTACTCAGGCCCTTAACTTGATACAAAGGATTGTAATCCACACGCTCGTATGCAGTGTCTAATCCATAAGAGGATCACCGCAGTCGTATGGCAGTCGCGGTTGGAATGGCCGCGCTTGGGACGATGACGGCTGAACGGGAGGTCTGTTTCAGTACGTTTGTTGTGGCCCAACAGGACCGAGCGAGACGTCTCGCTTGGCGACTTGTGGGCGGCGATGAGGCTGCAGCTGAAGACGTGACCCAAGATGCCTTTGTCAAAGCCTATCAGGCCCTTGACGGTTTTCAGGGCGAGGCGAGCCTCGAAACGTAGTTCTACCGCATATTAGTCGGCCAGGCCCATAACTACCGACGCTGGCGAGCCATACGGAATATGTGGCATAGCACCAGCGAAGAAGAACTCGCAGACCCGACTGCGGTCACCCTAGGCGGTCCTGGTCTGCGGCGGCGTATTGCAACAGCACTCGACCAGCTTTCACGTCGCCAACGCGAAGCCTTTATTCTGGTCCATCTTGAGGGCTTCACCGTCCAAGAGTGTGCGGATTTTCTGGGAAAACCGAGCGGAACAGTCAAAAGTCATTTACACCGTGCTTTGGTCGCATTACGAACGGAACTCGCGGATCTCAAAGAACTCACACGAGGTGCGTAACGATGCCGTCTTCAGATACACACGACAGACTGAGTCAAGACACGCTCAGCACTGACGAGCAACAATTTCTTCAGCGTCTTTCGTCCCCGGTCTGGGCGCGTCCACCCGGCGGGCGTCCGCCGCATCGTGGAGTTCCTCTTGAGCATCTCATTGAAGAGCTGGGCCTTGATGACGAAACGTTGGCTCAAGCAGATGCTGTTATCGACGCCTCACGCACGGAAGAACGCAGCCTTCGCGAGGCTGATCGGTTCATGCGTACACTCTTGGAACAAGAAGAGCCCGACGAAGATGCAGTGATGACACAAGTCGAGTCTATTGGCGGCCTGAGAACAAACTTGCGCAAAGAACAATTACGAACGATGCTCCGCGTACGTGCCCTCCTCACACCCGAGCAGCGTATAAGGCTCCTCCAACGACTTAAAGACAGACCTCGCCGTGGCCCAGGCGGGCGTGGTGGCAGGCGCGGCCGGCATGGCGGGCCGCCGCCTGGTAATTTTGGCGGCCCTGGTGACGATTCCTCCCGACAGCCTCCACCGGCTGAAAGGCCCTTCTGACCCGATGTGTCTGGCCAGGTGTAGGGATTTTCCCTACATGTCTTGTAGGCTGCTGCAAACAGTCAGCACTCAGCGCCCCGCGTAGGTTTCCCTCTTCTTCGCTTACGACCAGGCGACATGGACGACGTGTTGTTCCGTTTATCTTCTGATTAGCTTGGATAGCATTCGGCACGTTTGTTCAAAGAACTCAGACGATTTCCATCCTCAAGAGTAGTCTCTGACTTTCTGTGGCCACCTGCCTGCGAGTGGCGGGCTCTCTGCATCTGCCTCTGCGACGGAGATCGGTTCTGGTATGTACGCACCCTTTCTCAACGAGAGCGCCGAGAGGTTGAACGGACCCGACTGGCAGACATTATCCGGCGCAACACCACAATCGGGGATGAGAGATCGCGGACGACGTTTTTCATGTGCGGTAGTGTGCTTTAAGATCCCGAATACACTACTTTTGGCTGTAACCCGAATAGCAACCTGACGAGTCTAAAGAAGTAACACGGATAGAGAGGAGACAGCAGCATGACAAAAGGAAAATGGAATATCGTTTGTATAGGAGTATTGGCCCTGGGTGTGATGGCGACATCGCTTGCGGCTGCACGGCCGGGACACTTTGGCCGAGGGGGAGGTCATGGTCTCTTTCCGTTCCGCGTTCTGCGAACCCTGGATCTGACAGACCCGCAGCAAGCGAACATCGACGCTATCAAGGCTGTCCATGCAAACGCGCTTGAGGGATTAAAGAACGATCTGCGTGACGCCCGAAAAGGAATCATGGACAAACTCCTTGCAGAAGGGAATATAGCCGCTGAAGATTTCGCACTGCAGCAGGATGATCTCAGCCAAATTCATGCGGCGCTCTTTGATGAGTTCTTAGCAATGGGATTAGAAATCCGGGCCGAACTCTCTGCGGAACAATTGGCGGCGGCGGCTATCGAGCGCAGGCGCGAGTTACGCGCCGAGATGCGCGCCATGGATGCACAGGGGCAGTAGTCAATTCAGAACAGAGAAAAAAGCTGGGACTACTGCGCAACCAATCCACCATCGACGGCCATCGGGTGACCAGTCACAAATGAAGCGGCATCAGAACACAACCACACGACCGCCTCTGCAATCTCTTCCGGCTTGCCCAGACGGCCGACGGGCTCGGCCGCAGCAGCCAATTCTGCCATCCGCGGACTCTGACCAAAGGCACGCTGAACCATCGGGGTGTCGATAACACCAGGACACACGGCATTGACCCGAATTCCTGACTTGGCGTATTCGAGCGCAGCCGTCTTGGTGAGCCCTACGACCCCGTGCTTTGCCGCCACATAGGGAGCGATTCCTTGAAACCCAACCAGTCCGGCGACTGAAGCAGCGTTGACAATGGCACCACCCCCCTGTTTGAGCATCTGCGGGATTTCATACTTGAGACACAGCCAGACTCCCTTGAGATCAATACTCACGACCCGATCCCAGTTGGCTTCGGTGCATCCAATGAGTGGCGATATTTCGCCTTCAATGCCGGCATTATTAAATGCGCAGTCTATCCGTCCATACGTCTCCACAGCCTGATTGACCATCGCCTCGACATCACCGGCCTGCGCAATGTCCGCCTTGACGAAGGTCGCTGCTCCTCCACCTGCTATAATCTGTTGAACAGTTTCCTCGCCCCCTTCAACCACGATATCTGCGACAACAACCTTGGCGCCTTCGCGCGCATAGGCGAGTGCGGTTGCCCGTCCGATACCTGACCCGCCACCTGTTACAAGGGCCACTTTTCCATCCGTCAGTCCTGCCATTCGATCCCTCCCTGGTAATACTATTATTACGACGTGCTGCCAGCTGCCGAGCTGCTTGTCCTCTTAAAATGTGGCAATACGTGCTGTCCGAACAGGTCTATGGCATGCATGGTTTTCTCGTGCGGGATGGACCAGAATTGCATCATGCATAAAAAGGTGTCCAAATCGGCCGCTTGCTAAATCCGCTCTATCTGCTTGATGTACGTATCGGGATTACCGACGACACACATGCCGTTATCGATCAAAAACTGTAAATTGACCTTACGCGGATCAACGCCTTCATACTCTTTGATCTCGCGGTTCGGATCGGCGATCACTTCTTCGAGTGAGCGACCAGATTTTCTGGCTTCCAGCACCGGAGCTGTGGACTGTAGTGTTGTCGCCACATACGACATAAACGCCCGGTCGGCTTCTTCGTAGGCTTGCTTATCCGTATCGGCACAGTGCACCAGAGAGAAGGCGCCCGCTTTGTTGTTAATAAACGCGCCCGGCGGCTCGGCCTCTTTCAGCGCCTCGCGGTACATCTGGACGCGTCGTCCGAGTTCCTCAGGAGCGACCAGCAACGTAAATGAGAGTAACCCGAGCCCCTTCTTGCCTGCTACCACATGCGTTTCTTTACTAGTGCAGGCAACCCAGATGGGTGGATGCGGTTTCTGAATCGGCATGGGTACGACGGTCCGCTCAGGAATATCGAAATATTTGCCTTTATAAGAAAACGTACCGTCTTTACTCTTCCAAATCGTAGTAATGATATCGAGCGATTCTTCCCAACGCGCGCGGGTCTCATTATACGGAATGCCGAATCAGCCCAACTCTTGAGGTGTGATAGAGCGTCCGGTACCCATCTCAACCAGGCCGTGACTCAAAATATCAAGCCTGGCTATCCGCTCGGCAATGCGGCGCGGATGGTTGTACGGAAACGGCAGCAAAACGACGCCGTACCCGATACGAATCTTCGATGTGCGCTGGCTGACGGCGCCGTAGAATACCTCCGGTGCAGACGAATGCGAGAAACCAGGCTGGAAGTGATGTTCAACCGTCCAGAACGAATGAAACTCCGCTTCCTCAGCAGCAATAACCTGTTCTAGCACATCGTAAAAAACCTGGGCCTCCCGCTCGCGGTGCTTAATCGGACTATTCACCTGAATTTCATAGAAAATACCAACATCCATATTGTTTCTCTTTCAAAGCTTAGGGGAGATCCTTGCGCGCTATGAAGCTGCCCTAGGCATTTAGGCTTAGTGCCCCCAACAAAACTCCCTCTTGGCCCCTAGGCCTGGGTACCTGCCTGCGCAAGTATGACACAAGAAAGACTGTCATGCCCGTGGAAACGGGACCGTGGATTCACATTTGAAGTGCAACAGTTGCTGTAAAAGAACCTCTGCAGGAGTGTGGCAGGCAAGACATTTTCGGGGTGTGTTGTTGTAGGCACGGATGAGGGCATTAAAGCGGTTTGTGCGCAGGCTGGCGAGGGCGGTGTTGCGCGGGATGGTTCGCCGCATGCGACCGAGGGCATTTTCAATGCCGCCCTTCTGCCACGGCTTATGGGGGTCGCAAAAGAAGGTCTGAATGGCCAGGGGATGCAATTGGTAGTGCTGGACGAACTCGGTGCCATTATCGAAGGTCAGGGTTTGGCGCAAGCTTGGGGCAAGGGTTTGAGGAGCTGGACCATCAGCCGGGCCATGGGCTGAGCCGCCTTGCTGGGCGGTCGGGCCGCGAGGAGGACCGGGGAGTGGCGTTCATGCATGGTCAGGATGGCCGGTCCGTAGTGGGCGAATACCATCAGAGCGGCTTCCCAGTGGCCGGGGACCTGGCGGTCGGTGGCGCAGGCCGGGCGGTCCGAGAGGGGCCGGCGGGCTTTCGAAGAAGCGGACCGGAGAGCCGCGCTTCTTGCCGCGCCCGCCGCGTTTGGATTTGGCGCGGGGCAGATAGAGCCGCCAGCGGTCATCCTTGGTGCGCGCCAGTTGTGCATAGAGAAACCGGTAGATGCTCTCGTGGCTGATCACCTGGCTGCCGGGCTCAACCGCCAGCCGGCCGGCCACCTGCTCCGGCGCCCAGGGCCTTGACGCGCAGCTCCTTCTTGCGTTCCAGCTTCGAGCCGTTCCACCTCCGGGCGCAAGCCTGCTGATCGGCATAGGCCGGGGTGTAGGCCCCCTGGGTGCCCTGGTTCCGCTTTATCTCGCGAGCAATGGTCGATGGCGCGCGATCCACAGCTGCTGCAACTTGCCGGAGCGAGCTCCCCGCGCCTTGAAGACCGGCAATCTTCCACCGCTCCTCAACTGAAAGTTGTCTGTATCTCTTGTCCATGACAACACCTTATCCAGCTCGTGTTGCACTTGGTTTGTGAATCTAGAGAATCCAGGGGAGAGGGGCTGGGGTGTTTCCAACGTGCCTTGGAACGTTCTGTGAGACGTTCCTAATCATTAATACACGTCCAGCCCTCGCAGATCTTTGTGATTTCTTTATTCACGAGAGCTTTAATGTCAACGGCGGCCTTTTCTGACGTGGAGGTTCTGGTGCACATATCAGTCGTCACCGTCTCGGCAGGGCCATTAAAGGCATAGACAAGATATTCCTGTCCTTCTTGGAATAAGATGCCACATAGTTCTGTGGTCGCCGCCGTTTCAAGAATCAATTGCGACTTGTCCGTGCCCTTTATAGCCGTGCCCACATCCATTGTCACTCGCAGCGTCTCGAACTCGTACATAAGCTCGGAACCCCACATCGATTTCCATGAGCCGTACAACCAGCCATCGGCCTCTATCTTCTCAACGTTCGTCGCCGTCCCCACAAAAACAACGTCTGCGGCTGCGGCACCCTGACTCGACGATGGGGGCGTCATACAGGAGCAGGCCTCAGCCGCTATGGGGAAAAGCCAATACAGGCCAATAACTCCAATGGCGAGATTCATAAGACGTTTCATACACATTTTTCCCCTCCTTATGTCTCTTGCCAAGGCTATCCTGCCTCGCCTCTGGTATCAATCGCGGCGGAACGCTGAGTTTACCTCCGGGATTCCAATAGATACACCCGCCCGACACTGATCTCGCCCATGATATGCTGGCCGGGCGTACTCATCGCAAACTCGGGAATGCCGTCATCATTAATATCTCCCGGCGACGCAATCGCATAACCAAATTTTGAGCCTTGATGTCCCCGCGGGTTGTCAAACGTCATCAGATGACGCCCGTCGCGACCATTATACAGAAACACCTCGCCCTGAATGTGAAACTCATCCACGCTTTGAAAAGGGGCTCCAACCAAGACCTCGGGGACATTGTCTGCATTGACATCCATACTCGTTGCCAGCGCCCAGCCAAAGCCCGAATACTTGCGCGGTACCGGGTCGTGCAGGGTATAGATCACTGAACCATCTTGACCACTCATGGCATAGGCCACGCCTTGGCCCACACGTGGTCCGACATCATGATACGGTGCGCCAACCAAGAGGTCTGAGACGCCGTCTTTATTCAGGTCTCCAGCTGCGACCACACGCCAGCCGAAGGTTGAACCTGCTTTGGGTTCCGGGTTATCTAAGGTGAGCAGGAGCTGGCCGTCTGCGCCACTATACACGTAGGCACGGCCCTGAATGGTAAGGTGACCAACGGTGGTATAGGGTGCACCGACCGCAATGTCAGGAATACCGTCCTGGTTGAGATCTCCGGCGGCGTGCACAAACCACCCAAAGGCTGAACCAGCCCCCTCGGTCTGAGGAGCAAGGGTATAGACGAGTCTGCCGTCAGTCCCACTGTACACAAACGCCCGGCCCTCTCCATCTTGATTATAGGCACCCACCACCAATTCGGGGATACCATCGCCGGTCACATCCCCAATGCCGGCCACCGACCAACCGAAGCCCGCGCCGGACTGGGACTGAGGTGGTTTAAGGGTGAACAAATACGCCCCGTCTATGCCGCTAAATACGTAGGCTAGGCCACTCGTATTCTGACCAAAGGCACCAATCAATAAATCCGGCCTACCGTCTTGATTCACATCCCCAGCCGAGGCTACAGAGCAAGCAAATGCAGCGGATTTTTGAGGAAACGGATGATCGATGAGGTATAACAGCTTGGCCGTCTGGCCGTCAAAGACAAACGCCCGGCCTTGATGGTCGACATTTTTACCGGCCTTTTTAGAGCCGCCGACCCCAATCTCCATCCCGGTCATGCCCTCCCTGGCATACGGTTGGTCATATGCCCCAACGAGATAATCCGGGATACCATCGCCGGTCACATCGCCGAGCACGGCCAGCGAGGTGGAGAAACTGGAAAAACGCATGCGGATGGGATTGTCTAAAACTTTGATCCGGGGGCCGGCCCAGGCGGAAAGACTACTCAGCACAAGAGCCACTAATGAAATACCGACCAAGAAACGCAAAGGGATACGCACAATAAATGTCCTTTCGACACACCTGTTCTGCTCAATGCACAACGAGCGGGAGGATTTTCCGCTCATACAGAAAAAGGGATAGACCCTGATCACGGTCTCGTCTTTACCTCAAAGTGGGAGAAAGCGACCATCGGAGTCGGCTTTCTCCTCCCCCTCTTGATATGCTTCTGTTCAGGTTATCCTTCTTGGCCGTCGGCATCAATCACTACGCACTACGCAGGGCCTGGTCAGTTCCTTGGACAGGGTTACTCGCTGCGTCCCGACCTCTCAGAACAATCCGATATTGTTGCCCATTGTTCCCCATTGTCACCCATGAACGACAAGCGGCAAGGTCTTCGGCCCTCGGACTATGAGAGAGTCTACCCTGACCACAGTCTCATCCATGCGCGAAAACGAAGAAAACTGAGCAAACAGCTCCTCAAAGGCTATCTGGGTTTCGAGTCGCGCTAACTGCGCACCCAGGCAATAGTGAATACCATAGCCAAAGGCCAAATGACCGTCTGTCTTACGACTGATGTCAAACCGCTCGGGGTCAACAAACTTTCTTTCATCCCGATTTCCGGAACCGATAAGAGGGAAGACGAGCGTCCCGGTCGGCAAAGTCGTCTCAGCAATCTCTACGTCTTGGGTGAGTTGTCGTGGAATTCCTTGAACCGGCCCATCGTACCGTAAGGTTTCTTCTATCGCATTTGGAATAAGGGACAGGTCAGCCCGCAACTGTTTCATCTGGTCCGGATGCGCGCATAAGGCCAGCATCATATTGCCGATCAGGTTGGTCGTCGTCTCGTTGCCTGCAATCAGGAGTAAGGTCAGAAGACTGAGCACCTCCCACTCGTTGAGTTTTTGCGCTTCCTCTTCCGCCTGAACGAGCGCCGTTGTCAGGTCTTCTCGCGGGTCCTTGCGGCGTGCGGCGATCGTCTCTTGAAAATAGGCGCGGAACTCGGCAATGCTGGCCCGAATCCGTTGTTCATCTTCTGCGGTATACTGGCGGTTGGTGGCGAGAACAATGTCGTCCGACCAACGCTTAAAGGCGGCCCGGTCTTCGGGTTCGACCCCAAGCATTTCTGCAATGACAATGACCGGGAGAGGACTGGAGAGGTCGTGCACCAGGTCGAACTCTGATTGTCCTGCGATCTGACTCACCAGATCTTGGGTCACCTCGCGAATACGAGGTCCGAGACTCCTGATAATACTTGGCGTAAAGGCTTTATTAACTAATTTTCGCAAACGATTGTGATCCGGTGGATCGCATGAAACCAGCGAGGGTGCCTCCGGAACAGGATCCAGATCGCCGATCAGCGTGGCGAGCAAAGCGGATGAAGAGAAAAGACTCGGATTTTTGAGTACAAAATCGACGTCATCGTAACGACTCAGAGCCCAGAAGCCGAGCCCTTCAATGTGGTAGGCCGGGGCGTCTTCACGCAGGTGGGCGTAATAGGGATAGGGGTTTTCCTTTACTTCCGGTAAAAGTGGATTGAATTCCATGATGCCGCCTTGATGTCTGCTGTATTTGCTTTGCCTATATGTTGCCTAGAGAGATATTTTCATAATGCAACAATTCGAATATGTCAATACATTGCGCCGGAACGGGAATCCCTTTAGATATGCGACTGAGGCACAAGTAAGAGAGAGTGAAGAAAAGTCAGGAATATCTGTCATGCCACAAACCACTCCAGTGAACGCGCAGAACGATTTTGATGCTGAGGCAACCGAGCTTTTCTTACCCATCCACTACAAGATCGGGATGGCCCTCGAAGATGCCCTGCGCTGTGGTCAGTTATCGCGTAAACAAGTGGCGATCTTATGGCTTATGCGTTCAGAGCGCGATACTGAGGGGCATATGCGGCGTAAAGATATTGAGCGCTTGATCGCCTCCTGGTTTGAGACGAGTGGCTCGACCATTACCCGGGCGCTGCGCGATATGGCAAGCGCACCGCTGAAACTCGTCCGTCTGGTTGAAGACCCCGACTCAGGCCGCGAGAAGCAAGTCATCCTCACCCCAAAAGGCGAACGCTTTCTGCATACGATGGAAGAAGCGGGCAAGAAGTTTATTGCACCTTTTCTAAGTCAGATGCCGCAGGAAGAAATTAGAGAGCTCTTCCACCTCTTGCGCAAAGGTGTGGCCGTCTTTGAGAAATGATGCCGCAGCGGCATGGCCGCCCTGCAGAAGATGGGCGCGCTGGTCCACCGCGCACACTGGCTGACCCTGCTGGCCGAGGCCGTAGGCCGCACTGGGGACTATGCCCAGGCTTTGCAATTGATCGAGGAGGCGCTCACCCAGGTCGATCGGAGCGGGGAGTGCTTTTACGAGGCGGAAACGTGGCGGATTAAGGGGGAACTCAACTTACAAAAGTTCAAAGTTCAAGGTTCAGAGTTCAAAGGGGGAGACGGCTGAAGCGCGAGAACTCCTCGCTCCCATTTACGATTGGTTCACCGAAGGCTTTGACACTCCAGACTTGCAAGAGGCTACGGCGCTGTTCGACGCGCTCCAGCAGTAGATCCTATGAGTTCTCGCGTTTCTCGATGAGCTTGCCGCGAAAGGGCTCGGGTGCACGTGCATATTCGCTGGCGCCCTGAGGTCTCGAACTTTTACCACTTACATTTTCATACGGATTTCCTCCTTCAAAAGGTTAAGGTCTGGGGTCGCAAGGTGACGCGAGAGTGATACAGTACCAGCCAGCAGCCCAAACTCTGTAGGATGGAGCTGTGCACGAAGGAGGTAGTGCGTGCCGATTCAAAAGTTTGCGCCGATGACGAAGGACTTCCCAACCTTTGACTGCGATGCCCACGTCACGGAGCCACCCTGGATCTGGGAGCGGGCCAAAGACTGGCTGAGCAAGGACGAGCTGGAAGCCCTCAAGACCACCATGTGGTTCGATGCCGAGACCAAGCAGCTGACCGTGAATGGCATAGCAGGAGCAGGAATCGGCTCGCAGCGAATTGGCGGATCGCGCCGCAATCTCAATGCCATCTCCCTGGCCGGGCCTGGGCTCAAACATGAGATCCAACGCGCCTTATACGTCCGCAACCTGAATCCCAAGACCGCCGTGACAGCAGAACAGGCCGATTATCTTGACCACAAAGGTTCCTACAAACCCAAAGAGCGCCTGCAGGATATGGATGTCCAGGGGATAGATCAGGTGATGATCATCCCGACCGACATCGATACCTATCCGTGGCTGCAGAACGCGCTCGGCGCCAAGGCCATGTGCAAAGCCTATAACGAATGGGCGTATGAATACTGCCAGGAAGACCCCGAGCGGCTCTTCTTTGCCGCCATGTTGCCCATGCAGGATCCACTCTATGCGGCCCAAGAGGTGCGTCGGGTAGCGGACAAGGGCTGTCGGGTGGGCTTGGTCCGGCCCGTTGACGCTATGGGCAACTACCCACTCCAGCCCAAGTACGAACGGGTGTGGCGGGCCATGGAAGAGACCGGCATGGTGCACGGCATGCATCCCTTCCCGGCCTTTGGTTCGCTCAAACCTGCGGGCTATTCCGAGCAGTATTCGGGAGCCGAGCTGATCGCTCGGACCATTATCAGCTCAGGCTTGCCGCACTCTTTTCTGCCCAATGTGCAAAGCTTTCAAGCCGAAGCCTCGCTGTGGGTGACGATGGTGTTGCTATCCGGCTTCTTTGAACGTCACCCCAAACTCAATGCTGCGGTGTTTGAAGCCTCTTCGACCTGGCTGAGCTTCCTGCTCGACCGATGTGATAAATTCTACAAGCTGTACCGCAATGAGCGCGCGTTGCCGCCGCTCAAGCGCCTGCCCAGCGAGACCTTTTTCGAGCATTGTGTCACCGGGTTTGAAGGCGATGAGGCTCCACCCTCACGCTTGCCCGAGTTTTACCAAGACATCTTAGCCTGGTCGTCGGATGTGTATCACCATGACGGCGACGATGTCTGGCGGGCGCTTGAGACGATGCGCACATGTGATCTAGCGGAGTCCTACCAGAGAAAATTCCTGGGAGAAAACGCACGCAAACTCTATCATATCAAGACCCCGAAAACGTTCATCCGGGAGCGGGTGACCGAAATTGAGCGGCCGGATTGGTGGCCCACAGCAGAAGAAATCGAACGAGCGCTCAAGCCCGAAGCCGCCCTGCTCCGGCCGTATCGTGAACGGGGACGACCAGCTCATGGTCCAAATAGATACGGCCGGGCCAATGGCCGTAGCCGGACCAAGGGTCACGGGCATGAAGGAGCCCGAGTATGACAGGCCAGAAGCGCTTTGCCGTCTTTGATGCCAACTCACATATTGTCGAGTCGCCCGAGATCTGGGAGAAATATTTGGAGCCGGAAAACCGTACGCTGGGAAAATTTTCCTTATGGCGTGAGGAAGGCCGGTACGCCTCCTACCTCAAGATCAATGGCGAGACATACCGCGATCAGGTGAATCCCAATATCCCGCGCTATGCCATCTGGCAACCGGGCATGACCTGTGACCAGATCGGCGAGCTTGACCCGGATACCCGACATGCCATGACTAAGGGGGCGTCTGACCCACACGCCCGGCTGCGGGACATGGACGCCATGGGTGTGGATCAGACCTTGCTCTACCCGACCTGGTTTGCCGAGGGATTCCCTTTGGTCAAAGACCCGGACAGCGCCTACGCGCTGGCTCGGGCGTATAACAACTGGATAGCCGACTTCTGCCTAGCCGCGCCCGACCGCTTGTATGCCGCCGCCATGATTCCTTTGCAAAACATGGATTATGCTCTGGCCGAGCTGCAGCGGATAGCCACCATCCCCTGCTTTCGAGGCGTTTTCCTGCGACCCATGTTCATTGAGGGTCGCTACTATACCCAGCCCTACTACGATCCATTCTGGGCCGAGGTTGAACGGCTCAATCTTACGCTCGCCGTCCATCCCGCAACCGGCTTATGGAACCCGGAGTGGACGTCTCACGCGCCATTTATTGAGAAAGTCAACCGACGGCTGAATCAACGCACGTTACTCAGAGAAGCCGGCGGCGGCCCGTTTGCGGGCGGGGGCACTGGAGCGAATTTTACGTTTTCGGCCCTGCAACCGATCGGGCATCCGGTCGCTCCGATCCTGTCCCCGTGGCTGGATAATCACATGTTCGTGGCCGCAACCTTGATCGGTTTTACGGTCATGCAGCGCTATCCAAACCTGAAGGTGGTAATGGCCGGTGGCCAGGCTTCATGGATGGAAGAGGTGCTGGAGAAGATGGAAGCGTCCACCCTGACGATTCCTCCGGTTCACTACTATCCGGTGCGGACCGATGTGGTAGAAATGTGGGAGGAAGGTCGCGTGCTGCTCTGCTTCGATGCCGAGGAGCGATTGATCCGGAAACTGCCGCACACCTTCGCCCATAAGGTCGTCTGGGGCTCACGCTATCCGCAGCAAGATACGACCAGTGCCTGGGATGCCATTGAAACCCTGAGCCAAGCCGACGTTGACGACACGAGTACAGCCCGCATGCTGGGCGGGAATGCTGCCGAGCAGTTCGGCATAGACCTGGTGCAAAAAGTGGGGAACCGACAATGACACAAATACGAGAAATCACGACAGGCCTCAAATATCCCGAAGGTCCCGTAGCTATGGATGATGGCAGTGTCATCGTCACTGAACTCCAAGGCGGCAGGCTGGTACGCGTGCAGCCGGATGGATCAAAAGAAGTCGTCGCAGAGACGGGCGGCGGGGCGAACGGGGCCGCAGTTGGACCAGATGGCATGATGTATGTGTGTAATAACGGCGGAATCAGATGGATCGAAGTCGATGGGGAACTCACACCGGGAGATGGCCTGCCGGATGGCTATACCGGTGGCAGTATTCAGCGTGTTGATATCACAAGTGGCAAAGTCGAAACGCTGTATACCGAGTGCAATGGCCGTCAGCTGCGCGGGCCGAATGATATTGTGTTCGATGCAGTGGGTGGGTTTTGGTTCACCGACTTTGGCAAGGTCCAGACGAGTCAGAAAGACCGCTGCGGCGTGTATTACGCCCAACCGGATGGCTCGCTGATTAAAGAGATGGTGTTTCCCATTGACGGACCCAACGGCATTGGGCTCGCGTCGGGTGATACCACACTCTATGTGGCCCAGACTTTCGAGGGACGGGTGTGGCAGTGGGAGCTGTCCGGGCCAGGAGAATTTGCGCATGCGGGCGGCGACGACGGACACCTGCTGACCGGACCGGGGGGCGGACAGCTGTTAACTGGACTCCCCGGCTACCAGCTGCTCGATTCCATGGCGGTGGATAGTGCCGGCAATGTATGTGTCGCAACCCTCATGAATGGTGGTATTACTGTCATTTCTCCTGACGGCGCGTCAGTAGAGGACATCCCTACCCCTGACCAACTCACGACAAATATTTGTTTTGGCGGACCGGACCTACAAACGGCCTATATTACGCCGACCAGCATGGGCAAGCTGGTGGCCATGGACTGGCCACGACCGGGGCTGAAGCTGCACTATACACAGTAGCAAGGTAGGGTGGGTCCTTTGAGACCCACCCTCTGTTCGGCGGGTGACGCTACGCTTCCACCCACCCTACGACACTACATCGTAGGGCACGTTAGGCAGCTTGAGTTGCAAGACGTTTACGTTGCGGACCTCGTGTCGTAGGACGAATGAGAGATTCAGCCGGAATGCCCCATTCCCTATGCAGGCGTTGGATCATGGCAAGGGTCAGGGGCCGTTTTCGGCTGAGCACCTCCGAGACACGGCTTTTGCTGCCCAACACGTGCGCCAAGTCCCGGCGTGTCAGCCCTCTCTGCGCCATGCGCAGTTTGATCGCCTCGATAGGATCGGGTGGATCGATTTGCCAGTGTTTATCCTCATACGCCTCAACCAACGTCACGAAAATATCCAGTCTATCGCCTGCTCGCGTACCAAATTTCGCATCTATCAGACGCTCGATATCTGCAAGCGCGGCATCGTAATCTGCTTCATTTCGAATTGGCCGAATGGGTTTGATGTTTTTCATACACGCTCCACCTCAATGGCATCGTATTGCTTGTGGGTGCCGATGAACCGAATATACACGACCCGATACGGATAGTTGACGTGGACCACCAGGCGATACTTATTCCCACAGATATTAAACACCACGCGGCTTCCCTTGAGGATGCTGGCATCGCCATAGTCCGCTTTGATCTCAGCCGGAGTGACCCAGTCAGCTCGACCGACCTGCGCATGCCAATCTTCCAGGGCCCGTTTGGCATCTCTATAGCGCGGATTTCCTTCCCAAAATAATCGCAAAGTCCGCTTCGCAATAATGCGCGCCTCGCAACCATGCAAGATTCCCAATTTGGGAACAATCAACGCTCCCCGATTTTAGTTCGGTGGGTGATCCGGCGCTTCCACCCATACTAACCATACTAGGTTTCCATGCTCCGTGGCTCCTTCCGCGCACTCCAGACCCGGACAATCTCAAGCGGTACGCGCTCCCGGTAGATAATCAACGATAGCTTCAATGTCAGCTTGAGCCTGCGGGGTAAGAACATAGCCCCCGGGCGCACTCATGCTTTGAGTCGTTTCTGAAGACGCGCGCGACTATCCTTAGCTGTCATGTGTTCCCCGCGTTCGGCAGCTTCCACGCCTTGCATGATGAAATGGTGCATGCGCTCCCGTGTTGCCGTGAGTCGCTTATCCCATTCTTCAGTACTCATTCCATCGGGTGCTCCCTGGTCAATGCCTCTCAGGATATACGTCTCAAGCCGCTGTACGACGTGTGCTTCGACCTCCCGCTCACGCATCCCACGCAGCGCTTCGCGGACCACTTCCGCTGTCGAACTGTAGCCGCCGTTGTCAACTTTCTGCTGCACGTAGGTTTCTAAATCCCCAAGATTAATGTTCATAATACCCGCTTCCCATTACCTTGAGAGTATCATGAGATGTCCAAAATTATCCAGATTGGACATACGGCAAATCACTCGCTACTCTAAATGACCCCCTCCTGTCGCCACTCTTCCAACGCCTCTTGCTTACACCCTAAGCTCCCGTACACCTCAGCATTGTCCTGTCCCAGCGGCGGCGCTGGAATACGAATCCGCGTGGGCGTACGGGCGAACTTGGGGGGCAACACCGTAGTGCGTAATGCTGCCCACCGCCACAATCTCCACATGCTGTCCCTGTCCGGTCCGCAGTCGCATTGCCCGTTTTGAGCGGCAGCCCGTCTGCGAGGCCGGTAATCGACATCAGCCCACCCATGGCCTGCGCATCGACATCGTAGCCGACTTTGTGCGAAAGCGGCCCCCACTTCGGCACCCAGGTCCGCAAGCTCGGCCGCGGCAACGGGTCCCGCATAGGTCGTACACGCCTCCAGCACCAGCATCCCGTCCAAAAGACCCCTGGTCGTCGTATCAGCCTCGCGAAAAAACTCTTCCTTCGTCATGACTCCTCCTTATGCTGCCAGCTCCCCCGAGCTCCTTAATGCAGGAAGCTTGCGCATCTGCGCCAAGTTGGACACAATGGCCATACCAAAAAATCAAGAAAGAATCTCGGCTGCGCGCCAACTCAGCCGACTCAGCCCAGACATATCCCTTTCCCCGCTCCCCCAATCCTTGCCAGGGGTGATAACGCTTCGCCAGGGGCGAGGAACACACAGGAGGATGCTATGACCAATACCCAACCCAGCCCAGTGGTCGACGCGGATGGCCACGTCCTGGAGCCCGCCGACATGTATACCACTTATATTGATCCGCAGTATCGTGAGCGTGCCCTGCGGATTGCGTGCGATGAGAGAGGCCATGAGAATCTCATCATTGATAATAAGCCTTACCAAAACACCTCGATGCGCGGGAATCTCGGCGCAATCGGCGGGATCGGCATGGACCCAAAGCGCCTCCATACGCGCGGAGCGGTGACTTATGCGGAAGGCTGCCCGCCCGGCGGTTACGACCCGAAAGCCCGACTCACAGTCATGGACGAGGAAGGCATCGACATGGTGTTCCTCTACCCCACGCTCGGCATCTTTTGGGAAGGCTCGGTCCAGGACCCCCAACTGGCCAGCGCTTACGCGCGGGCGTACAACCGCTGGATTGTGGACTTCTGTCAAGAGAACCCCAAGCGGCTGTATCCGATTGCGCATATCTCATTGCTGGACCCTGACGGCGCAGTAGAAGAAACGCTACAGGCTCGCAAGGCGGGCTGTATCGGCGTATACCTCTCGCCGGATCTAGCCGCCCGCCAGGACAAACGCTTTGACGATCCCGCCTTCAGCCGCTTCTGGGAAACGGTCCAAGAGCTGGAAATGCCGGTTGCCTTTCATGTCGTCGTGCGTGAACAGCCGACGTTTCACGAGTGGACACGCCGCTTGGACGGCAGACCAGGCCCGCTGGGACTATTCGGCCACACGTTTCTCTCCATTGATGTCATGATGGCTTTTACCTCGATGCTGACTCTCGGCATGTTTGAGAAGTATCCGCGTCTCAAATGTGTCGTGCTTGAAGCTGGAGCCACCTGGATAGCCGCCTGGCTGGACCGGATGGATTACAAGAGCGCATTCACCCAGCACCTGTCGCCAAATAGATTCAAGCCAAGCGAATACTTTTATCGGCAGTGCCTTGTGTCGGCAGATCCGGATGAGAGCATGACGGCCCAAATCGTGGCTCACATGGGCGCCGATTATTTTGTGTGGGCATCGGATTATCCCCACATTGATGCCTCTTTTGGGGTGGCCAAAGAAATGAAAGAACGCTTGGCACCGTTACCACTGGCAGATCAGCGTAAAGTCTTGGGCGAAAACGCGCTGCGATTCTATCAGCTCACTCTGTAGGCTTGGAATGATGGGTTCTCTCGGCTTGGGTGCCGGCGACGTTAGCTGTACAAAGAGACTTTACAGCGACGGTAATCGGGGTATGTACGGCGGGGTGATGGGAAAAATTCCAGCCCTAAAAAAGCTGTACCCCGGACGCGTGCAAAGCAGAGGCGTGACCGGGGTGTACAAGACTTAGTGTAATATGAGAGAAGCCCTTGGTCAAGAATTTTCCGTATAGTCCCACCATTCTCCAGGCGTTAGAGGATTCCTTCCCTACAGGAGAGCACCCGTACGTTCATACAGATACCTACATCTCGACGTTTTTACCGACACTGCGTTTTCTGGAAACCAGTTGGCTGTATTTCCTGACGCTACGGGTCTCGAATCGGAGTTGATGCAGCGTATTGCGCCAGAGATGGCTTTCTCTGAAACCACATTCGTATTCCCGGCTGAAGCCGGCGGCACTGATGTTAGGATCAGAATTTTCACCCCGCACACGGAGCTTCCCATGGCTGGCCATCCCACGATCGGCACTACCTTTGCGCTTGCACACGAAGGGCGCATTGCGGCTGAGAGTCCTACGATCACATTGGGATTAGGTATCGGTCCGGTACCGGTACGGCTGGAGTGGGAATCGAAGCGGCTCGTATTTGCATGGATGGTGCAGCGGCTGCCCGAGTTTGGAGCAACGCTGACCGATATGAAGGGCCTTGCGCTGGCACTCGGCGTTGAGGAAGCAGATATCTGCGATTCTAAGCTGCCAGTCCAAGAAGCCTCCTCAGGTGTCCCCTTTTTGTTTGTGCCGCTCACTACCCGAGCAGCGGTCGACGCGGTCGTTTTGGATAGAACCGCTCTGCGTGAGGTCTGCCGCGCTTCACATTTGCAGGAGCTGCCGGTCTTTGCATTTTCATTGGAGACAGCCAACGACAATGCCACTGCCTACAGCCGCATGTTCGCTCCGATTCTTGGTATCGAAGAAGACCCAGCCACCGGTGGAGCAAGTGGGCCGTTGGGTAGCTATAGATTATGAGTTTGATTATGCTTGCTTTCTTTTCCGGCAATTCTTCGCAAACTAACTGCTCCGATAATTCATCTTCGATTTTCTCTTTTTGTTCATAAAGGGAAGAAAACAGTTGCTTGGAATCTCCGATGTATACTTCACATGCCATTTGTTCGGATTGACTATTGACAGTTAAGGCAATATGGGCGCTTGAAAAGCCAAAACTGATATCGTACCAACCCTGAGGATATGCCTTCCTTAATTTTATTTTCCCACCATTGTCCTGAACGTGTTCTTTGAATTTATTCCAGAACTCTGGCTGTAAACTTTTTGTGTCTGATAGATCGCTTTGGGTTGTTATCTTTTTAACAGCCTTTGCCCAATTATTTGAGCTAGCTATCACATGAAACTTAGGGGCATATGGCGAATTCGCAATTTTCCCGACCTCCATTTGTATTGCAAAAATATTGATATTTGAATCCGTATGTTCGTTAAGCCAATCGACCGCTTGTTTATGCTCGTCACGGAAACTTTTAACAATCCAGACAATAATATCGGCATCAAAGCCTGATGCGTATGTGATTATTTTTCTTAGATGATCATGGTCGGCCGCCTCCAGTTGATTTTTGATGACAATCTTTCTACCAGTGTTTTCTTCTTCGGTCAGAATATCGACATTGAAATTGCCAACGCTTGCTTCTGTTTGGATAAGAGAAATATCTATCCCAATTTCATCACTCAACAACTCAAGATTTTCTGGCATGGCAAGCCAATTCATAAAATCTAACGCTTCATGCTTTCAGACTTTTCTCAAATCAACTTTCTCAAGTTTGGATAATTGCAATAGTAGCAAGATAGAGATGCACATGTAGGGCCGTTGCGACCCATGTGACCTAGGGACAGGGGACATTGCCGATGTATTTAAGGGCATAGCGCCGTCTCCCTATCCCTTCTTCGCGGCTTTTCTCAGTGCCAAAGAAAACCTAAAATTCCTGGCAACCTCCCCTGATTCGCCGTCTCAAAGCATCTTCGCTAGAGTTAATAGCTCTTCCACCTCGATATGAGATGATGGCTCGATAACACGCAGATTGGTGCCAGTGGCTTGTTGGTGCAGCTGGCGTGCTGTGTTCATAACCGTCTTCGCATGCCGATATCGTTCAGAGTTCTCATCAACCAATTGAGGTCTCTTGGTCGCCAATTGACCTAAGTTCAAGATCCCAAAGGTCCCCGCCTTCTTAGCGATGTCGGTTCTGCCGTTCACATACTTCTCTATTCACAAATCGCGGCAGGCGTCAGTCGCTTGCTGGAGCAATTGATCCATCTCTCCTTCTGTTTTTCCGTTCAACTCTGCCAGATGGTTCGCGTAAAGGAAGTGAGACTCGATGTCCACACCATGAGTCAGAAATGGTTCTGCCTCCATGTTCCGAATCTCGGTCTCCCATTCGGCACCCTCTTCGTCTGTCAGGTAATCTCGGTCCCTATGAACGACAATCTTGGCCTTGAGATTGGAAGCCCTAATAAGCTCTAGTAGCGGGCGAAGATTGTGAGGTGCAGCGCACCCGTAGTAGGCCAAAGTTAGTGTCTCGTCCATTGGAATACCGGATGAACCGAGAAGCACCTCGAGCCCTCGCTTCAGCGCATCTTCAGTAAGGACAATGCATTTTGCATGAGACTGGGACAGCATCTCCTTCACATCGAGGGCACCGATGTCCAGCAAAACCGCCAAGTCATGATCGTGCCCCATTTTCTCCACAGTCCCATTCCGGACCCAGAGGAATGTAGCCTGACCGCTGAGGGCGTCGACCACATGTCGGGAATGAGTGGTGAGAAACACTTGGGTATCCCGCTCTTCAGCGACACCCTGAAGTAGTTTGCACAGCAGCCTTTGGTTATTCGGATGTAGGTGCGAATCAGGCTCATCCAGAATGATCGTTTCTTCGGCACACACAGCGGCACAAGTAAGGCTGCGGCAGCTAAGTCAGCCCGTGAGAATTGATTTCCAGCAAGAAACTCATGTTCTTGGTAATGAGAATATAGTCTATCAATTGCTATTCTCAGATGCTCTTAGGAGTTCTTAGCCGACTCATCAGTAATATCCATGAGCCGCCGCATCTTTATTTTCAATTGAGGAAACATAATAGTCAAAAGAGGCTTTCCATACCAAGGCCCATTGTGTGTAAAAAATAGGATGACGATATCCGGGTATTTTAAAAGAATGTGGTAACAACAGCGGCGTACATGGATACCTATTTCAATTCTATATATTTTTCCCATTCCAACGCTTCGTCTCTTGTTTGTACTTCTTGGGGTATAAGCCTCAGAGCCGGGAATGTTTCATCGAGATAGGAAATAATTTTGTCAGATCCCTGTATGACCTTATCGTCATGTGTCAAAATCGGCACAGATGTGAGCGGCGACAATTTTTTCGTTGTCAATGTGTGTAGTCCGGGAAGCAGATTCTTCACTTCATGATTAAGATTCTTGAATGCAAGAACCCACCGAATTTTTTCGCAATAATGCGATATCGGAAATTGATACAGTTTTAACATTGAGGTCTTTCATATCTTTGTTGTGCCGACCCTTGCAGCCCGAAGATCCAAGGTCATGAGACGATATACACCGGGTTTGCCAGTATCGTACTGGCGAGTGACGCGAAAGCCAGCCTTCTCAAATGCTCTATGGGCGTGAGTATTTTCAAGTTCAGTCGTCAGGCCAATGAGGGGGACGTCGCCTTCCTCTCGAATCTTATGAGCGAGCGCCATCAAAGCAGACGGGCCTATCCCCTTACCAACACTTCCTTGCTCGCCAAGGAGAATGTCAGCATCTACTGAGTTCGCAGGAATCTCCTGCAAGCCAAAAGAATCCAAGGTGTCTCGATCAACACGCTGCCAGCGAAGATATCCCACTTCTGCCGCGCCACTCGCGATAATGGCTTGAGATCTACCAGCAGAGGGATTCATCGCCCACGTCAAGTCCTCCTCAGGGGTCGGGAACCACCGAGCAACATGGGGCTGTTTGAGCCAAGCTGCCAAGAGCTTCAGAAGTGATTTTTTAAACGGCTGCAGTGTTACCAAGGGTACCATGGCGGGTAAAACTTCAATAAGTCATCGTCGTTTAACTATTCACCAGTGATTTAAAATAAGCAGGCATCTTGGTCTCAAATGTCATCTCCTCTTTTGAATAGGGGTGTAATAGTGTTAAGCAGGCCGCATGAAGCGTCAGTCTTTTAATACCCTTCGCCTTGACTCCATACTTTTTGTCACCGGCCACAGGGCAACCTTTGTCCGATAAATGGACTCGGATCTGATTTTTCCTGCCGGTCAATAAATCTATCTCAAGCAGACTGTATCTTTTTGATTCTCGCAGAACTTTATAGCCGGTCTTCGCAAGTTTCCCTTTTTTAGGGTCATCAACCGAATACATTTTATGAACACTGTTTTCTACAAGATATGACGTGATTACGCCCTCTTTCTCCCCTAAAGTCCCATGGACTACAGCATAATACGTTTTTTTAAAGTCCTGCCACCCTTCCTGAAGATAACGCTGGGCATTTTCATTTTTAGCAAAAATGATAATACCGGAAGTATCTTTATCTAGACGGTGTACGATAAATATCCGTTTTCTCGATTTCTGATTTCCTTTTCGCACGTAGTCATTTAAGAGATAATAAGCTGTGTTTTCTTTGACTTTCTCATTACTCACTGTCAAAAGACCATTTATTTTATCCACAACCAGAATGTCACGATCTTCATACAGAATAGAAAGCCCCTTGGGCTGATATCTTTTGGGAGGGCTTTTAAAGTTTGTCTGATTTTTCAGCATATTGTTTACTTAAAAATACCGCCGCATCTCAAGAATGCGACTGCCATTCGAACCTTCCTTTTATTCAGCGCTCGCACGATACTTCAGCTGTATACCTTTTAGGAAATTACGTAAGATCTGATCTTTACACTCCCGGTAGTGTTTATGGCCCGGCCTCCGGAAGAACGAACCTAATTCGCCCTTACTGATGGAAAAATGAGCCAAGTCCATAATCTGCAATACATCTTCGGCTTTCAAATTCAATGCGATTTTTAATTTCATAAAAACGATATTGTTATTGAGTCGCTGCTCTGGCTCGGGCTGCAGCCCTTCTTTTCTGCCTCGTTTATCAGTAATCAGACCATTGAGGAAAGTCGCCAACAGCGTGTCACTGCATTTATGATGCGCAGGATCATTATCTTTCTTTAGCCAATCGCTGATCTGCGCCCGTGTCACCTGATGATCAGCTAAACCAAATACTGAAATCATTTTCGTATCGTTAAAGTCGAAGACATAGCGGATACGGCGCAACACATCGTTATTCGTCATGGCTATGTCCTGATTCAAAGTGCATCTGTGTCAAAACAACCCTCTGCTTGGTTACTTTGGAATCTTTCATCAATTTTTCAGCCTCGGTATCAATTCCACTGTGTTGGCAGCACGTTCATCTGGGCGTCTTCACTGCTAGAAACTCACCCTTGCCCACCGGTACAAGGCTCGTCGTGAAACCCGTGTCCGCCTCGACCAGGGCGACAAACGCTGCCATCTCCTCAACATGGAAGGTGGCGTTATCCGCCACAAGCAGACCGCCAGGTCGGAGCACACGCTTGAGATGGGACCACCAGCCAACGTACTCGGAACGCTTGGAGTCGAGGAACACCAGATCAAAGGCCTCGTCCGCCGAACTGCCAAGCACCAGACCCGCGTCAGTGTGTACAAGCGTGATCCACGAGGCCAGTCCGGAACGAATGAAGTTTTTCGTCGCCAACCCTACCTTATACTCGGCGGACTCAACGGTCGTGACCGCGCCGTCGATTACGCGGGCAGCATCCCCAAGCCACAGAGTAGAGTAGCCGTTCGATGTGCCGATCTCGAGTACCCGGCGTGCAACTGTCGCACGAACCAGTACAGCCAAAAACTCTCCGGTGCCGCGGGTGATGTTAAACATGCGGCGCGGTCGCTCAGTCATCTCACTGTCATTCGCTTTGCCGAATTGCTCCAGCTCAGCTAGTAAACTCTGAAGCTGATTGCTCAGGGGTTCCTCCTGCGGCTCAATGCAGCCTATCACCCGCCGAAGCAAGCGAAGCTTGTGAAAGGCCAGTCAGCTTGCTGGCGTAAGGGAATTGCTCTGTTATGTGGTAGCGCTTTCGTCTTAAACCACCGCATAAATAAGAAAGCCTCCGAGCAAAATGGCCAAGAATCCGGCAAAACGCCCAAAGGTTGAGGCAAAGCTGAGCGACAATGTCGTCAAACCCTTAAATCGAGAGCGGCCCATTACGCCCAATATAATCGCGACAGTGACCGTAAGCCAACCAAGGATTTGTAAGCCAACTGGATAGTGAGATTCGGCAGCGTATGTTATGAGCGCTATACCCAACACCAGTCTGACCACGACGGATAAAACATGCAGGCCGAGTGATTCAGAATGACTGGTAATCAGGCCAATGATAGAATCGGGGTTAACAAGGATCACCACTCCTAAAAGCAGAATCGAAATACCAAATAGTAAAATAATATAGCTCATTGGCAATAGCTCCTTGCAACCGAGCGTCTCGGATGAGCGGCGGCTTGCTGCGTAGCCGAGCGCAGCAGTAAAGTGTCGGTCTCGATACGGTCGTTAGGAGCCACTGACGAAACTCCATCCTGTAACCTAGGCCTGGGTACCTGCTTGCGCAAGTATGACACAAGAAAGACTGTCATGCCCGTGGAAACGGGACCGTGGATTCACATTTGAAGTGCAACAGTTGCTGTAAAAGAACCTCTGCAGGAGTGTGGCAGGCAAGACATTTTCGGGGTGTGTTGTTGTAGGCACGGATGAGGGCATTAAAGCGGTTTGTGCGCAGGCTGGCGAGGGCGGTGTTGCGCGGGATGGTTCGCCGCATGCGACCGAGGGCATTTTCAATGCCGCCCTTCTGCCACGGCTTATGGGGGTCGCAAAAGAAGGTCTGAATGGCCAGGGGATGCAATTGGTAGTGCTGGACGAACTCGGTGCCATTATCGAAGGTCAGGGTTTGGCGCAAGCTTGGGGCAAGGGTTTGAGGAGCTGGACCATCAGCCGGGCCATGGGCTGAGCCGCCTTGCTGGGCGGTCGGGCCGCGAGGAGGACCGGGGAGTGGCGTTCATGCATGGTCAGGATGGCCGGTCCGTAGTGGGCGAATACCATCAGAGCGGCTTCCCAGTGGCCGGGGACCTGGCGGTCGGTGGCGCAGGCCGGGCGGTCCGAGAGGGGCCGGCGGGCTTTCGAAGAAGCGGACCGGAGAGCCGCGCTTCTTGCCGCGCCCGCCGCGTTTGGATTTGGCGCGGGGCAGATAGAGCCGCCAGCGGTCATCCTTGGTGCGCGCCAGTTGTGCATAGAGAAACCGGTAGATGCTCTCGTGGCTGATCACCTGGCTGCCGGGCTCAACCGCCAGCCGGCCGGCCACCTGCTCCGGCGCCCAGGGCCTTGACGCGCAGCTCCTTCTTGCGTTCCAGCTTCGAGCCGTTCCACCTCCGGGCGCAAGCCTGCTGATCGGCATAGGCCGGGGTGTAGGCCCCCTGGGTGCCCTGGTTCCGCTTTATCTCGCGAGCAATGGTCGATGGCGCGCGATCCACAGCTGCTGCAACTTGCCGGAGCGAGCTCCCCGCGCCTTGAAGACCGGCAATCTTCCACCGCTCCTCAACTGAAAGTTGTCTGTATCTCTTGTCCATGACAACACCTTATCCAGCTCGTGTTGCACTTGGTTTGTGAATCTAGAGAATCCAGGGGAGAGGGGCTGGGGTGTTTCCAACGTGCTCCAGGTAGTTTTGTTATGTATGCTAAGGCGTACATGAAAATGAGTCAGACGAAACTGCACCCTGTTCCTCCTGGGGAAGTGATACAGGAAGAGTTCCTGAAGCCAATGGGACTGAGTCAGAATCGCTTAGCCTTAGACATTGGCGTTCCGGAGCGACGTATTAACGAAATCGTCCTGGGGAAACGCGGGGTGACCGCTGATACCGCTCTTCGACTCGCGCGCTATTTCGGAATGTCGGCACAGTTCCGGCTCGGGCTCCAGCTCGATTATGCACTGGATATGGCAACCGATAAGCTCTCTAAGCCGCTTGGCGGCTTGCGCGTGAAGTGAGAATACACGAGGGCGTACACCAACAGGACAGTACGGCTTAACTGGACTCTGTACGCTTCAATTCCCCTTCATGGACAGCGAAATCCGCTGGCTCGGTAAGTCCACATCGAGAACGGTCATCATCACCTTTTGCTGAACTTTGACGATTTCGTTCGGGTCTTTGACAAAGCGGTCGGCAAGCTGGCTGATGTGGACCAGCCCATCCTGGTGCACCCCAATGTCTACAAACGCGCCAAAGGCGGTCCCATTCGTCACCACACCAGGCAACTTCATACCTGGCTGGACATCCGCGATAGCCGCTATCCCCTCGGCAAATTGGACGACCTCGAACTGTTCACGCGGGTCTCGCCCCGGCTTTGCCAGCTCGGCTAGGATGTCGTGTAAAGTGGGCAGGCCGACGTGATCGGTCACATAGTTTGTAAGCTGAATCTGTTGCCGTAGCGTTTCATCGCCGAGGAGGTCATGGACTGAACAGGCGAGGTCACGCGCCATGTGTTGCACGATGGGATAACTCTCGGGGTGAACGGCGCTCGCATCAAGCGGGTTCTTCGCGTTTTGCCCGTTTCGAATGCGTAAGAATCCGGCCGCCTGCTCAAACGCCTTCGGGCCAAGACGAGGGACTTTCTTAAGCGCGGTGCGACTGGGAAAGGGGCCGTGTTCATTCCGGTAGGCCACAATATTCTGAGCAAGCTGGGGGCCGAGTCCCGATACGTACTGTAGGAGTTGGGCGCCGGCGGTATTCACCTCCACACCGACCTGATTCACACGGCTTGCGGCGACATCGTCCAGACGTTCTTTGAGCGCGGCCTGATCTACGTCATGTTGATATTGGCCAACCCCCTATAGACTTTGGATCGATTTTGACCAGCTCGGCCAGCGGGTCCATGAGACGCCGCCCTATAGAGATTGCGCCACGGACGGTGATATCTTGGTCAGGAAATTCCTGTCGTGCGATTTCTGAGGCCGAGTAAATCGACGCGCCGCTTTCATTCAACATCACCACCGACGTTGTTGGGGGCAGCGAGAGTTTCCGGCTAAAGGCCTCGGTCTCGCGTCCGGCTGTGCCGTGGCCTATGGCGATTGCCTCAATCTGAAAACGCTCACACAACGCCAGCAGACTTTCGGCTGCGCTGCGTCTGCGCTCCTCAGACTGATGGGGGCAAATCGTCTGGGTATGCAAGAACTTGCCTTGTCTATCCAAACAGGCGATCTTACAGCCAGTGCGAAAGCCGGGGTCTACAGCCAGAACATTTTTTTGGCCTAATGGCGGAGCGAGTAAAAGCTGGCGGAGATTTTCAGTAAATATGCGTATGGCGGTCTCGCCGGCTTTCTGCTTTGCAGTCAGAAGAATTTCCGTTTCTATCGATGGAGCGAGCAGACGCTTATAACCGTCATGAATAGCTAAACGAACGTGTTCTGCCTGAGCATTCCTGTGGGTGAGAAATAACTGCTCTAGAAGCGCATACGCAGTATCTTCAGGTGGAGCCCGACGCAGGCTTAAGATTTCCTCTCTTTCGCCACGCCGCATAGCCAGCATGCGGTGTGACGGTATGGTCGAAATGGGCTCGGCCCAATCAAAATAGTCTTTGTATTTCGCCCCTTCAGCCTCTTTGCGGCGCGTGACCTTGGACCGTAGGATACCCTGAGTTGTAAACAGATGGCGGATTTTCTCTCGGGCCTGGGCATCCTCACTGACCCACTCGGCGATGATGTCGCGCGCACCACTGAGTACGTCCTCGACCGATGTGAGTTCTTTCTCAGGGCCGATGAACGCGCGCGCCTCGAGCGCCGCGTCCATAGGCTCTTGAGACTCTTGCTGAAACAAACGCCGGGCTAAAGGTTCCAGTCCTTTTTCCTTGGCAATGGTCGCTCGGGTGCGGCGCTTGGGGCGGTACGGCAGGTAGAGGTCTTCCAAGACGGCCAGCGAAGAGGCTGCGGCGATTTTCTCTTTTAGGTCCCCCGTAAGCTTTCCTTGCTCCTGAATAGAGCGAAGAACGACCTCGCGGCGTTTCTCAAGTTCACGGATCTGAGTCGAACGATCCCGAATCGCACTGATGGCCACTTCATCCAGATCCCCAGTGGCTTCCTTACGATAGCGGGCCAAGAACGGAACTGTTGCGCCGTCATCCAGGAAAGCCAGGACCGTCTGGACCTGTTAAGTTGTCAGTTTCAATTCGGTCGCGATTATTGTGGTCTGGCCGTGGGGCATGTTGGATATTCAGCTCTTACTCTCAGCTTAGCTTTTCTTCCGAAACCGAGGCACGAGCATATCATTCCCGGCCGTTTCCCATGCGAGGGCGACCTGCAGTCCAATGTGCACGTCCTCTGGGGCCACATCGATGACATTACTGACAAGACGCACATGGTCGCACTCAGGGAAGTCTATAATCGCAACGTTATACGGTAGGACCGTTTGCATGGACGGGTGGGCGGGATGATGGACGATCGTAAAACTAAACACGACCCCAGTGTCTGGAGCGTGTATCCAGTCTGATTCGAATGAGCGACACCCAGGGCATGCGGGCGCAGGCGGATGCCGAAAGCGGCCACAGGCAGAACAGCGCTGAAAGCGTAATTCGCGCTGCTGGCAGTAGTCCCAGAATGCGCGATCCGCCACGGTGGCAATTGGGCCGGAAATGTCAGGCGGGATATAGGCCATTCTCACACTCCCAAGAGGGCCGCACTTACCGGCGAGGCGCTGAGCCCGGCTGTGACTAAGCAGACTTCGGCATCGGCAACCTGCGAGGTTGACTCGCCGCGTAGTTGCCGTACGCTTTCTACAGCCAGGTTAAGACCGTGGATATAGGCTTCGGAGAGATGGCCACCCGAAGTGTTGAGTGGCAGACGACCATCCGGCCAGCGAATATTACCGTCAGCAACAAACGGCCCAGCCTCTCCCCGATCACAAAAGCCGAAATTCTCTAGCGTCATAAGTACACAGCCGGTGAAGTGGTCATAGATCTGGACAACATCGACATCGTCAGGTGTCACACCAGCCCGTTTATACAGCTCGGTCGCCAAGGTTGCGCCATTGCCCGATCCGTACTCTTCAATCGGCATATTGTGTGAGCCTAATGCGCCATCGCCCCAGCCAGCTGAGCCACCTTGAGCCGCAGCCAGAACCCGCACCGGTTTCTGGCGTGAGTCGCGCGCGCGCTCCAGCGTCGTTACGATCAGCGCACACGCCCCGTCATTTTCTTGGCAGCAGTCGTACGACCGTAGCGGCTCGGCAATGATCCGTGAGGTCAGATAGTCCTGCATGCTCAGCGGCCGGCCGGCCATCACCGCGCGCGGGTGCGGTGGGCATTGTCCCGGCAGACAAGGGCGACCTCGCCGAAGTGTTCGGGCTGCGCTCCGAATTCGTGAATATAGCGCTGTACCAGCGGAGCAATCATAATCGGCTGCGAGAACATGCCGAACGGGACCATGAAGCTGAGATGGGGCAGTTCGTTATAGCCCCCCAATTGGCCGTAGCGATGGCCTTCATCCTGGCACAACGGGCGAAAGACCCCCACATACTCGGCCTGGCCGGATTCCACCGCTGCGACGGCATACGCGATAGCCCCACACGTACCTGAACTACCGCCACCCCAGACCATGGAGGTAAAGCCGCGCCGCGGCAGCCCCAAGGCTTGCTGCATGAGCCAGGGTACACTGGTATCGTTCGAGAATGACGCCAGGCCGTCAATTTGTTCAATATCGAGGCGGGGGCATCCGCCACCGCGTTGACAACGGCTTCGCAGGCCAGCTCCCTCTCTCCACCCTCGGTATTCCTGGGGAATATGCTCTGTACGCATTCCTGAGGGTACGGCATTTCTTTTCATCTAAAACTACTTGCATTGCTTGCATCGCTTGCAGAAATGCGTGGGCCAGGTAACTCAAACCCCGGTGTCGCGTGTCTAAATAAAAAAGTGCCTGTACATGACCCAGCGGTGGAGATTGAAACTATTACGATGGATGCTTCCGCCGCTGAACGTGAAAAGTCTTTCAGTGCGTTTGTTGCGTCCCACCGTGAGCGTGCCATTCGCCTCGCCTGGCAGTGCATTGGAGACGATGAGGCAGCTGCCGAGGATGTCGCTCAAGAGGCTCTTATGAAAGCGTACAAAAGCCTTGAGACCTTTCGGGCGGACGCGAGTCTGGGAACATGGTTCTATCGAATACTCATCCGCCAGGCGCAGAATTATCGGCGCTGGCGGCTTTTCCGAAAGGTATGGAACGGAGGTCGGCAAGAGAATTCTCTTGGGAATTCTCTTGATATTCCTGTTGACGAGAATCTTGGAGACCCTGGCTTGAGACAGCGGATTACCCGCGCGCTGAATCAACTGTCGCAACGTCAGCGAGAAGCTTTTATCCACTGACTGCTGCCCGGCGGGCGGCGTTTGATCGTACGCTGGAAGCACGAATTTCCCACCGGACCCGTCCAATCCTACGCCCTGGCGCTGTCCTTGCCACAGTTGCAGCGACAATGCTGCTCTAGTTTGCGCTGCCCTATGAGGACAAGCCTGCCCCGGTCAGGGAGGTGCAAGTAGTGGGCTTGAGTGTTCCGGGCAACCAGTTCAGCAGCCTGGAGCAGGAGGCAGCCCTGTTTGCCTATCCCTACCCCAATTCCGAATTCTATACAGACTGGGGTGAAGAGGAGGAAGAAGACTTCTTGCCTCACGACTATGTCGCCTTAGCATGGGCACTTGAATTGTAAAGAATCTGGGCCACGGAGTTATGAAACGACTCACCTGGTATTACATTCGACTCATGCTGCTCGTTGGGGGAGGACTCATAAGCCTCTCCACGCCCGGATTTACGCAGCCACTAGGTCCTCCGGCCGGCCTACCGCCTGAAAATCTGTTTGCAACCCTCGGGCTGGACGAAGAAACCCAGGGCGAGATCCGTACAATCATGGCTACGTCCAAAGCCGAACTCAGTACACTGCTGCCACAACTCCAACAGGCACACCAACGGATGAACGCCCTTTTAGACCAAGACACTCCGGATGAAGCCACGGTCATGGAGCAAATCGAGACCACGGCAACTATCCAGATGAAGATCAAGCAAGAATTAAGATGTCCCTGGTAACTCAAAATGCCTTGTTACGTGTCTAAACAAGGCGAAGAGAAGTGAAGAGAGAATATACGGTATAAACCCCAAATGCCTTGTTGCGTGTAAACAAGAGACGCGATGAGGTGAAGAAAGGAAATAGGGTATGAAACTTCTGAAAGTAATTGACGTGGGATTATCGCTCTGCTGTCTTGTCCTGATGTCTTCCCCGGTCGAAGCCGGACCGTTCGGAGGCAGCCTCGAAGATAAGGTCGCGCATATGCAGGAGCAACTCGGTCTCTCCGACGAACAGGCTGACCTAGTGCTGGCAATCTATGAAACTGCCCTGGAAGACACCACGTGCCGGGACCTTGAGGATATCGACGCGCGTATGGACTGTATACAGGCAAAAAGGGCAGCAATAAACGAGGAACACGAGCTTGTCCTCACCCCGGAACAGTTCGACGATCTGCAGGCCCTGCGTGAAGGGCGCAGATCGCGTTCTCACAGAAGACTGTGCCCAGGAGAGAGAACATCTCGGATACTTTTCTTCTTCCTTCCCAAGAATTCTGCACTATCGCGAACCCGCCCCCAGCAGTTAGGGGAGAGCCCGCCCCCTGGGCTCTCCCCTCCCGCCCTTCAGCGGCCGGTATAATAGTCATCTCACCAGCAGAAGAACTTCCGGCATACCGGCGGAGAAGGCGACCACTTTTCATTTGCGCTGGAATACGCTAGGAAAGAAAACATGCGGGCAATACTGCGGTGGATGCTTGTTAGTCTTGTATTATTTATCGGTGTTGAGACACATGTGCGGGCTGACAGGACTGCCGACCTGCGAGCACAGGCCGAGGCAGGTGCCGCCGATGCGCAATACGACCTAGGGTTCCTGTACGACAACGGCTACGGCGTCGTACAGGACTACCAGGCAGCGCTGACGTGGTATCGCAAAGCAGCGGAGCAGGGGCACGCCTATGCGCAGTGGAACCTGGGGGTCATGCACGCGCATGGTATCGGCCTGGCGAAGGACTACACACAAGCGGCGGCGTGGTATCGCAAAGCGGCGGAGCAGGGGCACACATCCGGGCAGTACGATCTGGGGCTCATGTACTCTTCGGGCAACGGTGTCCCACAGGATTACGTTCAGGCGCTGGTCTGGGTCAATCTGGCGGCAACCGAAGCCGCCAAGAATGTCGTCTATAAGGGCAACCGCGATGCGTTTAATGCGGCCAAAGCCACCCAGCTGAAATACGCCGGAACTCGCGCTACTCTTGTCGCCCGCATGACACCCGCCCAACTCACACAAGCGGCGGAGCAAGGTATCACCCTTGCGCAGCTCACCCTGGGGGTCATGTACGGCATGGGCCAGGGCGTCGCCCAGGGTGACACAGCAGCAGTGACGTGGCATCGTAAAGCGGCCAAGCAGGAGCACGCTCGTGCCCAGTACTTCCTGGGTCTCCATTACTATAAGGGCCAGGGCGTAGTGCAGGACTACACACAAGCGGTCACGTGGACGCGCAAAGCGGCGGAGCAGGGTTACGTCGATGCGCAATACAACCTGGGAGTCATGTACTGGCAGGGCCAGGGCGTCGCGCAGGACTACACACAAGCGGCCGACTGGTATCGCAAGGCGGCGAAGCAGGGGCATCTCCTGGCACAGTCCAACCTGGCATTCATGTACGCGGTGGGCCGAGGAGTCTCACAGGACGACAAAGAAACGGCGAAGTGGTATCGCAAAGTGGCAGACCAGGGGGACACACAGGCGCAGTACCACCTGGCGTTTAGGTACTATGAGGGCAAAGGTGTCCCGCAGGACTACGCTCAGGCGCATCTCTGGGATCAGTCTAGCAATCACCGCTGCCTCAGGAGAGGACCAAATCGAATTCGCCAAAGTTCGCGATTATATTGTCGACCTCATGACGCCCGAGCAACTCGCGGAAGCGGAGAAGATGGCCCGCGCGTGGAAACCAAAGGGGCGGTGAACGACAGTCAGGCCCTATTACAGACTCACTTGCCCCAGCTCATTGGCTCCCATATGTTACCTTACTCTCTTGTATCGCATCTGGTCGATAGCGCTCATCTTTGAACGGTCCAAAAACTGTTAGGCTGTGGTGTGCGTGAGGTGCGTGCGACCAGCGACACGAACATAAGAGACGAGATTGGAGACCAAATGCAGCAAAAAAACCAGAAACATAGGGCAGTCATTATTGGTGCAGGCTCGGCCGGTCTGTGCATGGGCGTTCAGCTGAAAAAGGCTGGTATCGACGATTTTGTTATTCTGGAAAAAGGGAATGGAATCGGAGGCACCTGGTGGCACAACTCCTACCCCGGTGCTGAGTGTGATGTACAATCACACTTGTATTCGTTTTCGTTTGAACAAAAAAATGACTGGTCTCAGCCATTTGCAGGGCAAGAGGAGATACTCGCGTATCTGAACCATATTGCCGACAAATATGAATTGCGGCTGCATCTCCAACTGAATACCACTGTCAAATCAATCCACTGGCAGGGAGAAGACGCGCGCTGGCACGTTGTGACCGAATCTGGAGATGAATTCGAATCCCACGTCGTGATCAGTGCTCTCGGCATGTTTAACAATCTCGTCTGGCCGTCTATCCCCGGCATTGATGAATTTCAGGGCACCACATTCCATTCGGCCCGTTGGGATCACAGCGATGACCTACAAGGCAAACGCGTCGGTGTCATCGGCATCGCCGCGAGTGCGATTCAATTTGTGCCTGAAATAGCATCCAAGGTCGAACAGCTGTATCTGTACCAACGCACCGCAAATTGGGTCGTGCCCAAAGATAACGTCCCGTACACACCGGAACAACTCGACCACTTTCGTCAGAACCCGAGCGTGGTGCAAGAAAATCGCGACGACATTTATAATATGTGGAACACGCTGTGCACTTTTAACGATAAAAAGCTGCTCGCCGAGATCGAAAAGTCAGGTCTGGAGCGCCTCGCCGTTGTCGAGGACCCTGACGTCCGACGCAAACTCACACCGAACCATCCATTTGGCTGTAAGCGTCCCTTGTTTTCCGACGTCTACTACCCAGTGTTTAATCGCGCTAACGTCGAACTCTTAACGGAAACCGTTGAGAAGATCACACCAAGTTCTATCGTGACCGTCGATGGTGAAACGCGCGACGTGGACACCATTATCTACTCAACTGGTTTTGAAACCACCACGTATCTGTCAGCCCTCGAGGTGACCGGCCGTGACGGGCAACGACTCAAGGACGCCTGGAGTGATGGTGCCCAAGCCTACCTGGGCATGACCACAGCAGGATTCCCGAACCTCTTCATGCTGTATGGTCCCAATACCAATCAAGGCAGCATTCTCTTCATGTTGGAGCGTCAATGTGATTACATCACGCGCCAACTCAAGCGTATGGACGAAGAGAAGCTGGCCTGGATGGACATTCGCCCGGATGTCATGACAACCTTTAATGACCAGCTACAGCAAGACATTAGCCGCGTCGACGTGTGGCAGGCCGACTGTGGGAACGATTTTTACTATCGTGCAAGTTCCGGTCGGTTCGTCACCAATTGGCCCTATACCATGGATGAGTTCACCGCACGTACCACGCAAGCTGATATCGACGCGTATGAAGTCAAAGCTGCTACCTGAGGGGAGTGCAGACGGCTATAGTAGCGTGTCTACCTTAAAACTATGCGTTGTGTTATCGCCGTCCCCCTTCGACAGGCTCAGGGCAAACGGCCAAAGAGGCGATGGACAAGACCCGTTCGTGCTGAGCCCCGTCGAAGCATGAACGCGCGGACATGCACAATTTTAGCCTGGACGCGCTAATTGGGTCTGTCAGGCGTCAAGGTGGATGTCATCCTGTTGTGGTCGGTCTAGTCGAATCTGCCGAATCCTCCGCATCACGCTTCACGTCCGGACATCGTGGCTGCAAACTGCTTGATCTCAGCAAATAATTTCGGCGTTTCAGTATCGGTCGCTGAGACGAGCCCATACAGAACGTCTACCCCCATTTTTTCAAACACCTGCGCGACCTCAGGTCTTGCGCTAGTAGGGGCCATTGCCGTGATCTCTAACTCGCTCCAACCGCGCCCAGCTTCGTCCATTAAACCCTTCAGCTGATCCATTTTCTGCTGCATCACATCGGGGGTGATTCCAGCCGGCTGCCACCCATCGCCCAGGCGGACCACCCGGCGCAGGGCTGCCATCGAATTCCCACCTATCCAAATTGGCGGGTGGGGTTTGTGAACGGGCATGGGGCCGAAATTGACATCCCGATCAATCTTGACATATCGTCCATCGATACGCGGATGATCATCCGTCCACAGGGCTTTCATGACCTCAATATATTCATTACTCATACGGCCGCGTTCGGAAAAAGGAACATTGAGAAAGGCGAATTCCTCTTCTATCCAGCCAACGCCCACGCCGCAGATAATGCGGCCGTTGGAAAGTCGATCCAGCGTGGTAATCATTTTCGCCATGACCACAGGGTGGCGGTAGGGAAGAATCACCACACTCGTGCCCAGACGCACTCTGGTTGTGGCCGCAGCCATGAACCCGAGCATGACAAAACAGTCCGGCCAGGTTTGCTTTTCATACATGTCTAGCTGAGGGTTTTCGACCGGCAGGGGAAAGGGACTGTTGATCTTCTGCGGCGGAAGCACGTGGTCGCCGATCAGAATAGACTCATACCCCAGCTCCTCAGCCATCTGTGCTACGTCGCGCAACACCGACGGATCAGTCACGCAAAAACCATTCCCGACGTGTAGGCCGTATTTCATAATTGTCTCCTTTTTTGCTCACGCATTTCCCCTTTTCCCGATAGAGGGAGAGGAACACCTACAACAGCAAGCCCTCAATTAAGAAGTAGCCTTATACTCTCCTGCATAAAAACGAAAGAAGGACTCGGCTGAAGTCGGTCGGCATTTGCGACCGGTTTGGATGTGGGGGCTCCCCTGCTGGGGGTTACCCTGCACCAGCAGTGCGCTACGCTGGGCCGATCTCAATACTCGCTGGCTGGATGTGTAGCAAATGCAAGAAGTTCAACCGCTAAAAGCGCAGCGCGCCAGCCCCGGCACTCTGAATGCACTGGGTTTTGGCGCTATCGCGATCGGCGTGAAAAACCATGTATTCGGGGGCTGGTTGCTGGTTTATTACAACCAAGTTCTCGGGCTGGATCCAGCACTGGCGGGGCTGGCGCTCGCGCTCGCGCTTGTAGTCGATGCGATCACCGATCCGTTGGTTGGGGTATGGTCCGACCGGGCGCACACGCGTTGGGGGCGACGACATCCCTTCATGTATGCAGGCATTATTCCGTTCGCCGTGTCGTTTTATGCCCTCCTCCAGCCGCCGGCCGATCTGAGCCAAGACGGTCTATTTTTTCAGCTATTATTGCTGACCATCGCGGTGCGTGTGTCGATGACGTTCTACGAAATTCCACGCGGAGCCCTCGGCCCGGAGCTGATCAAGGATTATGATCAACGCACGCAGATGGTGGGCTGGGGGACTGCCTACGGCTGGTTTGGTGGCGCCGGGTTCGCATGGATAATCCTCGCCTTTCTCCTGCCGGAGACTGCTGAGTATCAGGGCTCCAGGGCGTATCTTAATCCGGAAGGCTATCGGCATATGGCTTGGATCGGGGGATTGATCATCTTTACGACCAGCATGATCTCGACAGTCAGCCTGCATCGCCACATCCCTAATCTGCATGTACCGGAAGTCGACCCCCCCACGAAATTTAGCGTCCAAAAGCTTGGGCGAGAAATCGTTGAGACGCTCTCTAATCGTTCCTGGTTGACGTTGTTCGCCGCAGGTCTTGTGTTTGCGTTATATGTAGGACTGCACAGCAACACGGACCGCTACTATGATCTGTATTTCTGGCAATGGGTGCCGGATCAAGTCCAGGTCTTTCCGATTGTCCATATGGCGATTGCAATAAGCTGTGGGGTGCTGGTCTATCCGTTGACCCGTGGCAGAGACAAGAAGCGAATCGCGATTGGACTGTTTTTGCTTTCGATTACACTGGGTTCGCTTCCAGTCGGCCTGCGTTTGCTCGATCCAATGTTTTCCGTGACGCTGTTTCCAGCCAACGGAACCGATGTTTTGTGGTGGATACTCTTACTGCACAGCTCGTTTCTCATTTCGCTCGGTGTCATCGGCTTCATATTGATCGGCTCTATGGTCGCCGATATTGTTGAGGAAAGTCAGCGCGCAACCGGCCGCCGGAGCGAAGGCCTCTTGACTGCGGGACCGGCGCTCGCTCAGAAAACGATGAGCGCAGGCGGAGTGTTCGTTGTGGGCATGCTGCTCTCGGTATTTGGCTTCTCAACTGCGAACCCGACCGTAGAATCAATGCAGGAGCCGATGCGCAATCTCGCCACTTTTCATGTGGCGCTCAATCTGACCCTGCCCTGGATTTCAATCTATCTGGTCAGCAAGTACACCATTACCCGCAGTGGTCACGCACAGGACATTGAGAACCTTGGTTATGCTGAATCCCAAGATGCGTAGAATGCAGAGAATGCTCGTCGTTTGTGATACAGGAAGCTATTTATGGCAGCGAGGACAGAACCATCTCACGGATTGGGCATTGACGTTTTTCTTAGGTATTCGTCAATTGGCCAGGAGCTTCAAACCGATCTCAAGAGGAACTCGCGCGTGCTCGAGATCGGACCAGGGGGGGTAGGATTAGCCGAATTTTTTCCTCAGCAGCCGATCATTGGAATCGACACACACATTGCCCGCTTGATACGCGGCCTACCTCTATGAGGTTGATACAAGCGTCGGCAACTCAGATTCCTCTGGCCGATGCTCCATGCGATTATGTCGTGTGCGTTGATACCTTAGAACATCTCTCGCCAAGCCAGAGAGATAGCGCTATTCGAGAGGCCCTGCGAGTCACGCGCCACCAGTTCCTTATCGCAGTTCCAAGCGGGAGAGCAGCCGCGCTATTGGAGAGATTCTTCTACTTTGCCTTAGCTCCGGTGTACCGACTCTTTCACAAGGATCTCTCATTCTTGGGAGAGCACGTGCAGAATGGCTTACCGACGAAGGAGAGTATTTGCCGTTCACTCTCAGACGACCGTTCTGGGGTAACAGTCCAGGTCCTAGGTAATATCAATCTGGGGATCTGGTTTCTTGTCATGTTTGTGGGCCCCGTTGTGCGACGCATTACCAAGCGCACCGGCAGTGGTTGGCTTTGCTCTCTTCTGCGGTTCCTTGAGCCTTGTCTCAATTTTCCGCCTACGTACAGAACCGTTTTTGTTGTATCGAAGGGGGAGGGATAAAACCGGTAGCCCTGCTCGGCCCGAGATCGCACGGACGCGGTAATCTGAGTGAGGAAGCATTGGCTGAATTCGCCACATTCTTTCTTGAAACCAGCATTGATCAAGTCAGTTTCATGGAAGAGCTTGTCCAGCCGGACCGCTTACGCCATCGCATTATGATTTGGACCGAAGAAGAAGTCCGAGCGGGCGCACTGCCGCAAAAATTCGGTGCGGTCCTTGCGGCTGTTCTGTATCGTGGCGAATTACCAAAGAGCGAAGTCACCGGAATTCTTGGCACGAGCGATCGAAATGCACGCCGCGTTACCTCATCCCTTCTTAAACGCGGTGTCCTGTTTTCCAAAAGCACGCGCGCGCCGTTACGCTTAACTTTCCCAGCAGTACTAGCCTCGCGCTGGCTGCCGGGTCTGTTTCCCGAGAAAACATGAAAGTTGTTGTCCCTTCAATATTTTGCGTCATGATTATGCCATTTCCGAACGAACGTTGTTCAGGAAAAGAAATACACTGATCGACTGCTCGAAACCCTCCGCCAATACCACAACCAAGCTATCAAAACCTCCCAGGTCATTGAGGGAACTCGTCGTAACGGCCAAGGATCTCCAGGCAGCATATCAAAGAGAGCAAGACTTGAGCCTGAACCCTGATGAGCTTGCGTTCTATGATGCCCTCGCGAACAACGAAAGCGCGATTCGTGAACTCGGAGACAATACGCTCAAGGTACTCGCAACCGAGCTGACGGAACAACTCCGTAGGAGTACAACTGTAGACTGGCAGATCCGAGAAAGCGTTCGGCCCACATCGGCAACCTCATTCACCGTCTGCTCAGACGCTACAAATACCCGCCGGACGGGCAGCGAGAAGCAATCGACTTAGTACTCCGGCAAGCTGAGGCTCTGTCCGAGAGTTGGACCACGGCCTGAGTAGGAGAAGTCGGACGTGTACCAAATGACACGCTTCTGCGTCAGGATTTCCTTTTGGCTGACGGTGTTCATGTCTCGGGCTCTTCCGGTCTCAAGACTGCTAGCATGGCCTCTCCTTTTTCGGTGCGACGATATTTCTGTAGTCGGCTTCTTGGCTTCTCAGGGATGGTCATTTCCATAAGCTCAGCATTGAGAGCAGGCATGAGGTACAGATTACGGAAATTCTCTTCTCCCTTCAGCTTCAGCCGAACCTGAAGCTCTCTGCGTGTTAGCTCGTCGTCACAGACCATGAGAAGCCTTGTGACTTCCCCCTGTGACTTCCATGTGCTCCTCCGCCAGATACTCTTCCCTGCCTGCTCCAGAATGCGTTGATTGGCTTGAAAGGTGAGCATCAAGCCGGAGAAATCCAAATTGTAAACTGGAATCTCTGAACCCATCAAACGGCATTCACGATTGATCTTTTCGATACCTCTTCCCCAGGACTCGATAAACCCAGAGCGAAAAAAGGCATTGGCTATCAGTGGATTAAAGGGATTTGAGGGATGCTTTTCCTGCAAACGTTCCAGGGTCCAGTTATCTGCCAATTAGCCTGAATTCCAGAGGACAATCTTATCGTCATACACACTAATCTGGATGGGAATGCCACTACTGTAATCCTTGTGCACAATCGCATTCAACAGCGCCTCGCGTAGTGCTGCCATCGAAAACAGAAATTGCTCGACGCGCTGTATCCCTATAATAGCTGATATAGGCTTTCAGGTATTTGAACGATAACAGGTCGATCGTCTTGTCTACCTGCTCGAATAGAGTACCGCGTACTTCGTCCTGATAGAGCAAGTCGGCTTCATTGGCAAAGAACCCTATCTTGATGAAGGCCCCCGGTACATAGCGTTCTGGATGACAGAGCCCTTCGCCCACTGCCCGATCCCAATAGACTCACGAAAAAATGTCCTTTAAAGTACCCGCTCATCTTTTTTTAGGACTTGAGGAGTAGATCATGAGCATCGACATGTTGGACGGCGACCCGGTAGAAAAGTTTGGATTTGATCCCACTGAGTTGCGGGCCAAGTACCGTTTTGAGCGTGACAAACGGCTGCGGGAGGATGGCAATGAGCAGTACCAGGAGATCGCCGACGCATTCGCCAGCTATAACGACGACCCCTACACCGAGCGGATCGAGCGCGACCCGCTCAAAGATAAGGTGCAGGTGGCCATCATCGGCGGCGGCTTCGGCGGTTTGCTCATGGGAGGACGGCTACGCGAGGCTGGCTTCGACGACATCCGGGTGATTGAGAAGGCCGGCGACTTCGGCGGCACGTGGTATTGGAACCGCTATCCCGGCGCCATGTGCGACGTCGAGCCGTATTGTTATCTGCCGCTGCTCGAAGAGTTGAACTACATCCCTAAACACAAATACTCGTTCGCGCCCGAAATCTTTGAGCACAGCAAGGCCATTGCCCGTCACTACGACCTCTACAAGAACACCTGCCTCCAGACCGGGGTGACGGAGATGCGCTGGGATGACACTGGCGGACGCTGGATTATTAACACCGACCGAGGCGACAGCATCCGGGCTCAATTCGTGGCTATGGCCAACGGACCGCTCAATCGGCCCAAGCTGCCGGGTATCCCAGGCATCGCCGACTTCAAGGGCCACACCTTCCACACCAGCCGCTGGTACTACGACTACACGGGTGGCGACTCCGAGGGGAACCTCACCGACCTGGCCGATTAGCGGGTGGCCATCATCGGCACTGGCGGCACCTCGGTGCAGTGCATTCCCCATTATCGGCCAGTGGGCCAAGCACCTGTATGTATTCTAGCGTACGCCATCGTCGATCGACGTGCGCAACAACCATGAGGCCGACCCGGAATGGGCCAAAAGCCTTGAGCCGGGTTGGCAGCAGCGGCGCATGGACAACTTCAACATCCTGGTGAACAGTGGCGACCAGGAAGAGGATCTCGTCGGCGACGGCTGGACCGAGATCTTCCGCAACCTTACCGGCATCGCCGCCAAAACCGCCTCCCGTGAGCTGGGCCGACGCCTCACCCCGCGGGAGAAGGGCAAGCTCATGGAGATGGTCGACTTCCAAAAGATGAATCAGGTCCGCTCTCGGGCCGAAGACATCGTTAACGATCCAGTTACTGCCGAAGCCCTCAAGCCGTGGTACCGGCAGTTCTGTAAGCGGCCGTGCTTCCACGATGAATACCTGCCTAGCTTCAACCGGCCGAACGTGACACTGGTCGACACCGACGGCAAGGGGGTCGAGTGTATCACGGAGCACGGCATTGTGGTTGGCGGTACCGAGTACCCGGTCGACTGCATCGTCTTCGCCACCGGCTTCGAGGTCGGTACCAGCTACACCCGCCGGGCGGGCTACGACATCATCGGTCGCAACGGCCTCACCCTCAGCGACAAGTGGGCCAACGGCTGGCGCACCTTGCACGGCCTCCAGGCCAACGGTTTCCCGAACTGCTTTTTCCTGGGCTTCACTCAGACTGCCCTCACCGTGAACGTGCCGCATGCCTTGAAGGTGCAGGCCAAGCACGTGACCTATATCCTCGATCAGGCTCGCCAACAGGGCGCGACGCGGATCGAGACCACCCTCGAAGCCGAAGAGGCCTGGCTGGCCGAGATGCAAGACAAGGCCAAAATCGCCGAGCGATTCTATGCCGAGTGTACGCCCGGGTACTACAACAACGAGGGTAAGCTCGGGAACCCGAATGGACTTTTCGCCGGCACCTACGGCGCCGGGCCCATCAAGTTCTTCCGCATCCTGGACGAGTGGCGTTCCACCGGCCGTCTGGAGGGCGTGGAACTCACGTAGAACAGAGCTCCGTCTCCTTGGCGAGTTTGGAAGAAGATGCCCCAGAAGAAAATGGCTCATTTCTATGCCGTATCAGAACAGAGTTGACCCCTGGGGTGCCTGTCACGCCGTCGTAAATCGTGGAACGCTGCTCGGTAATCGGGGTATTGTCCACGACGCTAATAAAAATATCGTAACCACCCACACAGTGCTGGGCTGGGTTACCTGCGTGCTTGCATACAAGGGCAGACGACGGCAGGTGATGTCACCGCGGACCTGGACGGAGCTTTTCTTTCTCGACGAGGCCACGGCCTTTTCCGCCGGACATCGTCCTTGCGGGACATGTCGTAGGCCACGCTACAACGAATTCAAGGCCGCATGGTTGCAGGCGAATCGCCACTTACTCGAAGGACAGTCCGAGGGCATAAACCGAATTGACCGCGTCATACACACACAACGACTCAAGCGCGGTAAAAAAGTGACTTACGATGCACCGCTGAAGTCGTTGCCTGCCGGGACAATGATCGAGATGCCACCACACGCCTATATGGTCTGGAATGATGCTGTATATAAGTGGAGTTTTTCTGGTTACCGGTTCGCGCGGAATTTTCGATCCAATGACTCTGTTACCGTCCTCACGCCGAAATCATACGTCGATACCTTGAGACAAGGCTTCACACCGCAGGTGCATGCGAGTGTAGTGAGTGATTAAACTCCCCGCTGTGGTTTTAAGGGCTGCCTCAGTGCATCTGATCTGTTCGTAGAATCTTTCTGGGAAGGGACATTAGCACGTTATTGGGTAAGAGCACGGAACTTGCCCAATAACGTGTGCTTCGATTTAACGCTGTAGCATCCGTTTGAGTGCGTTATCGCGCTCAGTATTTAAGCGCTGGGCGATATCTGCACGGGGCGCAATACCGTTGAAGCCGTGATAGGCGCCCGGATACACGTGCAGTTCGGTCGGGACTCCGGCCGCAAGCAGACGCTGGGCGTAATTGATGTTCTCGTCCAAGAATAAATCCAGTTCGCCTACTGGAATATAGGCGGGAGGCAAACCGCTCAGATCGGTGGCCCGAGAGGCAGCAGCATAAGGCGACACATCTTCTCCGCCGGGCTCACGCCCGAGGTAGGCTCGCCAGCCCATGAGGTTATTTTCCCGAGTCCACACATAGGTATCAGGCCGCGTCTCGCTAGCGGCAACGACGTTTCGGTCATCGATCATGGGGTAGATCAGCAGTTGAAAGGCAAGCTCGACTTCAGCTCGGTCGCGGGTCAATAGTGCCAGGCCAGCCGCCACCCCGCCGCCGGCGCTTGCTCCGCCGATGGCAATCCGCGACAGCTCAACACCGAGTTCGCTCGTATGCGTCGCCAACCACTTGAGCGCAGCATAGCTGTCCTCAACCGCGGCAGGAGAGGGAAATTCAGGAGCAATCCGGTACTCAACCGATACAACCAGACACTGCGCGACTTTGGCTAAATGCGTGGCCAGCAGGTCATCTCGCTCAACGCTTCCGAGGACATAGCCACCACCATGTATCCACACCAGGGCAGGCAGCGTTGCGGGCCGATCTGTTGGCTGGTAGATGCGAACGAACACATCCCCATCAGGCCCAGGCACATGTCGATCCATGCTTGCGATTCCCTCGATTACAGGCATCTTGGCCATCTGAGCTGCCGCCATCTCATCCATCCTCTTACGGGTCGCCGGAATGTCATACAGGTTGAGCCCGCCACCGGTCAGGCTAAGAAAGGTCTCGAGTGGAGCCGCCAGTTCTGGGTCGAGTCGATCTTTCATATTCATGGTATTCCTCCTTTTTCCTTGATTCGGATCAGCGATACCACAGCACCTGATGTTCATCCCATTCGACCCGCTTCCCCGGTGGGATGACAAACGTGGTCATAGAATGCTCGATAATCGCCGGTCCTTCGACCACATTACCCGCCCTGAGGCTGTCCATGTCCCACAGGCTAAAGTCCAACCATTCCTTCTTCCAATAGGCTTTGCGCTGTCCTTTCGAAGCCGCCGGGTCGGGGGTCTTATCTCCTAACGCAAACTGCCGAATAATGGGCGGACGTTTGTCTACCACGGCTTCAATAAATGCGCCGTCGATCTGATAGCCGGCCTCGGGGAAGCGTCCGGCTACCGGATAGATGCGACCAAACTCTTGCTCAAAACTGTCAATCAACATATCAACGTCGTGTTGCGTTTCGACTGTGCCGCGCGGTACGTGAGCGCTCCAGCTCACAAACAGTTGGCCGACATAGCGCGCGGAGATGCCATAGCGGAAGTCGATCGTCTCCTTGGAGACCCCCACCCGAGCGAGTTCGTCATACGCCTGCTCTTCCAGTTCACGCCCAGGCTGCCGCGACCTTCTGGGCTTCCTGGAGACGTTCGTCAGCAGCCAACCCTGGCGAGAGCGTACACACCACGGTTTTCTCAATCCGAGAAAAACTTTCTGCCACCGATATGCCCCAGGCAGAGAACGCGGCCGCCCACGGTGCCGTACATACCGCAGCCGCCTCCACGCGCTCAGCCACGCCCCAGAGGTGAAGTGGCCCGCTGCCGCCGTACACCAAAAGAACATAGGCTCCTGGACTGAGCCCACGACTGAGCAATGAGCCGTTAATATGATCGCCCAGGGAGTCATGGATCATGTCCAAGACTCCTTCGCAGGCCTCGTACACATCTATTCCGAGCGGCCGGGCAAGCCGCTCTTCAAGTGCGGCGAGCGCCTTGTCGCGATCAAGCTTGACCCGTCCGCCAAGAAAATTGTCCGGCGACAGATAGCCCAACACCAGGTCTACGTCGGCTACGGTAATATCGGGATGGTTCAAGCACATGCCGACCTGGGGACCTGCACTCTCCGGCCCTAAGGTGAGCCGTTTATAGTGCGCGTCTACATGGATTTCCGTCCCTGCGCCTGAGCCGATGGAGTCGATGCCTAAGGCCGGCGCGTTGAGCCGATGGCGGGCGAAGTCCAGACTACGCGCAACTGGCAGCAGGCCATCCACAATCGCGCAACATCAAAAGTGGTTCCACCCAGATCGCAGCACACGACATTCTGCCAGCCTTTGGCATCGGCCAAGGCTTTGCCGCCCAGGATGCCACCTATGGGCCCTGAGACCACGGTCTCATACAGGCGCGGATGTCGGATATTGGCCACCGCACCGTATAAGAGCAAGGTTCCCAGTTCGTATGGGTAGTGGTCTGCCTGGGCTGCCTCTTCAACCGCCAGGAGTTGGGTGCGCGTTTGCTCTGCCCCGTAACACTCAATCAAGACACTCTTCATGCGTGTACTTTCTTGGCGCCGGGCACAAATATCAGCAGAAATCACGACTGGGATATTTTTCCTACGCTCAGCAATTATGCGCTCAGCAATTGCTTGGGCTTGCTGCTCATGACTGGAATTGGTGTATGAACACAGAAAGACAATGCCGATGGCTTCGATCCCCTCAGCCAGGAATTGGTGGACCGCAGCTTCGACTTCTTTTTCGTTGAGGGGGATTAAAACGGTGCCTTCTGCCAGCTTAGGTCCCGCGCGATACGGACTGCCGCCGAGAATACGTTCGGAGATGCCTTTCACATGCCTGAGCACAACTAACGGAGCCGTGTGTTCGTGCAGCTGCCATTTAGCTTGCTCCAGGCGCGTTTGGCCGAGCCAGGTGAGTCCACGCTCGATATAGGGAGAGTGTTCAAAGCCGCGAGTGACGAGCAGACCCACCTTCGAACCAGTTCCGGTTATGACCAAGTTCGTCATTGTCGTGCCGGCATAAATCGCGAGCTGGGTTTCGGCGTGGACCTGACTCCGTGTGACGCCGGCTTCCTGGGCCGCGTCGCCAACCGATTCGAGATAACTCTCCGCCTGATTCTCTGGGACGGTCAAGCTCTTGCCGATATAGCCGTTGCCCTCTTCGTCTGAGAGGTAACAGTCGGTCATTGTGCCGCCAGCATCTAGGGCCAGAAAATAGCGTGCGTGGTCGGTCATTATTCTACTTCCTTGGCCCATGCAGCCGTCAGCGTAGAAGAACGATCCTGAAACCAGTCCGGACTTTCATCCGCTAGCGGTCGGCCCAGCCACTCCCGGTATAGGCTGTCCAAATCGGGTAAGAGTTCGAATACAATGGGATAGCCATGCGGGGCAACCTCAACGCCGAGCTGGGCAGAGCAGCCTGGACAGTAGAATTCTCTCACTTCCAAATGTTCAGGATCAGGCATGATGCCGGCGTTATACACCTCTTCAAGCTCGGGTGTAGTTTTCCGGACGGCAATCATAGCCTGCAATTTCCAGTTCGTCCGATAGTCGCCGAATTCATGCCCACAATCGCATTTGACCACCCTGCTGATTACCTTGCCGCTCTCTTCTTTCTGCACGATATAGAGATGCTCTGATATCCGGAGCAGCATGGTGTCGTCCCAGGCCACCCGTTCCTGGAGAACTTGCAGATAGGTCCAGAAGCGGTCCGGGTCCTTGGTTGGCATTCTGATGAGGTCTTTGACTTGATCCTCAGGAAGCTGTCCGTCAACCAGCAGCCGGATTTTCTCTTTCATTTTAAGATCCATGCGTTGCCTCTTGTTCGCCAGCCGCATGCGCGCCGTCCGCCAACTGCCAAAACGATACAAACTCGTCCCGGAATTTTTCGTATTGGAGACAATCCTGGTACATCGTTCGGCTCAGCTCAGGCAGATCGTTGTTCTGCACTCGCTTGCGCTCGTTTGTCCACCAGTCTTGGACAGGCATGGCGCGTTGTTTTCTGCGCTCTTTGATACGACTCCGGGCCTGTTGAGTTGCCTCCTCGTCTAAGGTCCAGGTGTGTTGTGCATGGTCTGAATGTCCTGCAACTTCTGCATTTCGCGCCACAACGCCATAGACTGTTTTCGCCACGTCCGGCGACAGCCAGCCTTCTTCCAGGTCATAGCAAACCCGAGCAGGATCTCGGTCTAACGGCTCACCCCACGAACTGCCGGCCTCGTTTGCATAATAGATCAGGTCTCCGTCTTCCACTTCCCATTCGGGCGTTTCTGTAGTGTTGTCGTGTATCTGCTCGGCGGTGAGTATCCCTTGTTTCAGATAGTCTCTCGCTTCGAGCACATGGCGTGGCAAAGGAATTTGTTTGTCGATGAGTTCCTGGACGTTGGTCTTGTGTAAAAGCAGAATGTAAGCAGGCAGGGCGGGATAGCCGCCGCAGATCCCGACGACACAGGCCGGAGAAGTCCCGGTTGGAGAGCCGGTACTATGGAAGGTCATTTTCCCCCCGGGGTTCGTCACGAGATAGCCTATGCCAAAAGCGACAGGTCCACGATACTTGCCGTGCACCATCACATCGGCGACTAATCCCCGACTGACATGGGTGATAGCCGGACACAGGAACTCGTACTCTTCTGCCTCACCAATATCAGACAGCGGGTTGCCGGTGCCAACTGCCACAGGCACCCCATCTCGCCAGGGTGTGACGCCGAGGGGCATATTGGCAGTCAGACTCCAGTCGGCACTGGCAAAGGGGGTGCCGTTGCCGAATTCACCCTCAAAAGAGCTAATGCCCCACAAGACTTCGTTGACCCAGGCCTCTTCCAGAAAGCCCCTGGCGAAACGCCCCAGGGCATAGCCGCGGCCAAGATTGCTGTGGGCATCAATGGCCATGACGCAGCCATGAACTGAGCCGAGGTCATCCCGGCTTGGTTGGCATATGCTGCCGGGATCGGTCTTGCGCCGCGCGATTTCATAGATGGCATTGCTCATTGCCGGGGCCATGGCCAGGACAGGGAAGTCCGTATATGCGCCAAGATTCCAGCCGCCGGGATAACAGTTGTAATGGTGAAACCCCTGAGAGCTGGCGCCTCGAAAATCCTGAGTTATGGTGCCATCGGGATTGATCTGACACGTTGCCGGGACGTGGAGCGTACAGTCCACAGCCTCTGGAAAGGCAGTGCCCAGATACTCCTTTTGGGTGACATGAATAATCTTAGGATGATGCGAGATCGCCGGCACCTGCCAGGCTTTTATGCGTGCAATGATCTCGCGCCGGTCGCGCTCAATAATCTCTTGCATGGCTTGGACAAAACGCTCAGCGCCAAACTCTTCCACCATATTGAGGACGCGCTCGCGGACCATCAGCGCGCCGACCAGTTTCATTTTGTCATCAAGCACATTCATCACCCCCATACGCGTACGGCGTTTAAGGGTCAGCTCCCAGGATTTTGATTGGACGAAGTTCTGGCCCGTCTTCTGCGGAGGAACGACCAAGCCATCGGTATAGGTGGTCGGCGACACCCCGGCCATGCCTGGCGTAAGCGCGCTCCCGATATCCACCAGATGCAGGCTGCCTGCCGCCCAGCCAATGAGCTTGTCTTCAGCAAAGAGCGGCACAACGGTATACATATCGTTGTTCTGTGAGCTGCCATGCACGGGGTCATTACACGAGAAAATATCACCGTCGCGGATGCCTCCCATGCCCTGGTCTTCCTCATAGTCAAGTCTGCCCATGGTGCCGATCATCATCCGCAGGGCACCGGAATGACCACACAGACCCCATGACGAGGCAACCGCACGTCCGTCTGGTGTGGCGACAAACTGCAGCAACTCGCCAGTGATGGCACTCGGCGAGGTTGAGATCAGCATGGACGTGTCCCGCCCATACTGCGTAGCCGTGATAAGTTTCCAGTAAATCCGCTCAAGCTGAGTTGGCTCATGCTCAAAGAGTGGGAGCGCACGCTGACCGTACGAAGAGCCCGTCTCAGCCTGGTTGCGCTCGCGCTCCTCGACGACTTCTTTGAGAGTTCTTTCCCCGTGGACTATCCCCATGGATGTCTCCTTTCATTAGTAGGCGATTATCCTTTGAACCCCTGGGGGACGTCAAGCGCTGAACCCGGGGAAAGGTGATTCGAACCATAATGTACTGGCCGGCCACCTTGTGGAATCTTGTAAAACTTGGATCGATGTGTAAAAATTCGGCCTATGCTAATGAGGGACCAGGCATTCACTGCACACCGGATTTTGCATGAGGTGTGCGGTTTGCATGCCGCCGGGGAGAATGACAAAGCAATTGAGATGCGCCGCAAGGAAGGCGTCCTAATCGAAAAAGAGGGCTGACACGATGAGTGAAGCTGTAACACAATCCGAACCGAGCGGAATTCCGACTCCCGAAGAGCTGGGATTCGATCCTGCTGAAATGCGCCAGAAGTACGCCGCGGAACGCACCAAGCGTCTGCGCGTGGACGGGAACAACCAATACCGGGAAATCAAAGGCGAGCACGAGCGCTACGACGTAGACCCCTACGTCGAGCCGGGCTATACGCGCCATGCGATGCAAGAAGAGCTCGATGTGCTGATCGTCGGCGGGGGCTTTGGCGGCCTCCTTGCCGCGGCTCGGCTTCAGAAGGCCGGGATCACCAATATTCGCATCATCGAAACGGCCGGAGATTTTGGCGGGACCTGGTACTGGAACCGCTATCCCGGCGCCCAGTGTGACATCGAATCCTATGTGTATTTGCCGCTGCTCGAAGAGACCGGATACATCCCGAAGGAAAAATACTCCTTCGCGCCGGAGATCTTTGCGCACGCCCAGCGGATCGGCAAGCACTTCAACCTCTACGAGCAGACCTGCTTCCAGACCAGGGTAAAAACTGCGCGCTTGGACGATGAGGAAGAGTCCTGGACGGTCAAGACCGATCGCGGCGATATCTTCAAGGCGCGCTTTGTGATCATGTCGAGTGGGCCTTTGAACCGGCCTAAGCTGCCCGCGATCCCTGGGATCGAGAAATTCAAGGGTCATAGCTTCCACACCAGTCGCTGGGACTATGACTACACCGGCGGCGATACCACCGGCGGCATGCACAAACTCAACGACAAACGCGTGGGCATCGTTGGGACCGGGGCCACTGCGATTCAGTCCGTGTCGCATCTCGGCGAGCACGCCAAGCAGCTCTACGTGTTCCAGCGCACGCCGTCCTCAGTCGACGAACGCTGCAACACACCGACCGACCCGGAATGGGTGAAGACGCTCGAGCCAGGATGGCAGGACTATCGGAACACCAACTTCTGCTCCATCTTAGCCGGGCTGCCTGTTGATGAAGATCTCGTCAGCGACAAGTGGACGAGCCTCTTCAAGAAGCTCTCCGAACTGCTCACCGGCAAGGAGAACTCGGACCTCTCCGACGAAGGCATGGCGGCCATGTCGGAGATCGCCGACTACCAGAAGATGAACGAGATTCGCGAGCGCGTGTCCTCGACTGTGAGCAACTCGGAGACGGCCGAGGCACTCAAACCGTGGTATGGACAGTGGTGCAAGCGACCGACCTTCAACGACGAATATCTACCCACATTCAACCGGCCCAACGTGAAGCTGGTGAGACTCCAAGGGGAAGGGGTGTCGAGCGCGTGACCGAGAACGCGGTGGTCGTGGACGGCGTCGAGTACGAAGTGGACTGCCTGATCTACGCCACGGGCTTCGAGGTCGGGACGGCTTACACGCGGCGCTCCGAGTTCGAGATGTACGGCCGAGACGGGCTCTCGCTGACCGACTACTGGGCGGACGGCATGAAGACCTATCACGGCTTCCTGAGCCACGGCTTCCCGAACTGCTTCCACATGGGTCCTCACCCAAACCGGGCCTCGCACCGAACTTCACCTATATGTTGAACGGGCAGGCCATCCACATCGCTCATCTCATCACACAGATGAACGCACGCGAAGCAAAGTCACTGGAACCTACCCCCGAGGCTGAGGCTGAGTGGGTGAAGATAGTGACCGGACCGACTTTCATGACTGAGTACCAGAACATCTGCACTCCTGGATATTACAATGGAGAGGGGAAAAACGAGGGGCAGGGTTTCATCGAGACCCAATACCCCGATGGCGCGGTACCCTTTTACAACATGCTCGCCAGCTGGCGCGAACAGGGTGATTTCGAAGGTCTCATTATTGGATAGGTCTCGGGGTAGGTCTCGGAAAAATAGAAACGGAGAATAGAAATGGGGTCAGGCTTTTCTGGCCCCATTTTCTTACCCTGCGCTAGCCGGATACACATGCCCAAACGGCGCCCGAATGGACATTTCCGGGCCATCCTGCAGACGAGAATGCGATTACCACACTAGCTTCTGACCTTCGCCTCTCTTCATCCGTCATACTGCCGCTGGGGCCATTCCCAGGTATACGCCGCAAGAAGCCGTCGAGGAGTGAGAATACGCGGTCAAGATATTGGGCATAAATCCCGACTTCTTTAAGGGAACTGAAGAACACCTATGGCACGCCGCACAAGCATAAAAGAACAGACGAGGACTGTGAAGAGGGTGCGGCATAAACTCGGTTGAGGAGGACACCTGCATGAATGACGGTCAAACGGAAACCCACCAAACCACCCGTGCTACCCGCGCCACCCGCGCTGACGTACACCCAACAGCGGATTTTGATGCAGTCGTTGTCGGCGCGGGTTTTGGTGGCATGTATATGCTGTACAAATTTCGTGAATTCGGCTTCACCGCTCGGGTATATGAGGCGGGCAGCGACGTGGGCGGTACGTGGTATTGGAACCGCTACCAGTCTCCAATACTCATATCAATTTTTCGAAGAGCTCCAACAAGAATGAAAATGGACCGAAAAATTCTCCAGCCAACCTGAAATTGTGCGGTATGCCAACCACGTGGCCGACCGCTTCCATTTGCGTCGGGATACTCAGTTTCACACCCGCGTTGAAAGCGCGGTATACAACGCAGCCGACGAAACATGGACGGTCAGCACTGACGCGGGCGACCGGGTGACCGTCCGCTTTTGCATTATGGCCACCGGCTGCCTGTCATCACGCAACACACCTGATTTTCCCGGCCTCGAAAATTTTAAGGGTGGAATGGTTCCACACGGGCAATTGGCCGCGTGACGGGGTCAATTTTTCGGGCAAACGGGTCGGCGTGATCGGCACGGGCTCGACTGGCATTTCAGGCTATTCCGGTCATCGCCGAGCAAGCCGCACATTTGCTCGTGGTTTCAGCGCACGGCGCAATACTCTGTCCCGGCCCGCAATGAGCCCCTGGACGCACAGGAGGAGACGCGGATCAAAGCCGACTATAAGGGCTATCGCGAGCGCACAGTCGCCAGCCATTCGGCCTGGACCTGCTCTCTCAGATTGTCCACCATCAATACCTCTGATGTGGGCGAAGAGGAGCGCCGCCGGCACTACGAGGGCTGCTGGGAACACGGCGGCCAAGTCCTGATGCTGGCCTATGCCGATACGGGCACGGATAGAGCGGCCAACGAAGCGGTGTCGGATTTTCTCAAGGAAGAAATTCACAGCGTGGTGAAAGATCCCAAGATAGCCGAAGTCCTCACCCCGGACCACATCTATGCGTATAAACGACCGTGCTTGGATACAAAGTATTTTGAAACCTACAACCAACCGAACGTGACCTTGGTGGATTGTCGCAGTGCAGGGATTGAGCGCATTACCACCACGGGTGTGACGGTGGACGGCAGCGAGCACGAGGTGGACTGCTGGATTCTCAATAGCATGGATGGCATCCTCTCCCAGTACCATCACACCCCCCGTTTTGAGGTCTTTCCCGCCGGCCCGTTCGAGACTTTTGCCACTGCGCCGATAGAAGGTATTGTTCTCCTGCCCCTCGTAGACGCCGATCACCACCCACATGCGGTGATCATGCGGTGGACTCTTGAACCCGGCCAGCACCGCGGCTTTGAGGATCGTCAGTTCCGATGACTTGTACAGGGCCATATCTGCGATATTGCCTTGCCCGACCTCCTTGCCAGGTGCAACGGCATCAAAGGCCTGCTAGACACTCTCCGGGTCGCGTAGCGCGTCCTCCAGCACTTCCTTCACCGCAGAGGCGCGTTTGCCCTTACAGTCCTCAACAAATTGCTCAAGATCAAACATCGCGCTGTCCTCTTTATTCAAGATAAATTATAAATCCGGGCAACATTGTCACCCAGGATACACTGTTGCTCGTGTGGGGATAAAGGCGCGATGGCCTCTTTCGTCTCTCTTAATGCGTCCAGGCTGCCGTCCCAGTGTGGAAAGTCTGATGCCCAGATAAGGCGTTCTGCGCCGTACCGCTCGGCCATATATGGGATCGTAGTCTCATCTGGGTCAAAGGAAATCCAACATTGTTGAGCGAAGTAGTCACTCGGTAAATGTTTCAGGCCGGTCTTCTTATATTTTGAGTCCCACCGGTTCAGCGCGTGCGGAATCCAGCCGGCACCCCACCTCCAAGAAATTCACTTTAAGTTTGGGAAAGTGATCAAAGACAGCTCCCTGCAACAGTACGGCAAAGGCGGCCTGCACATTGGCGACAAGCGGCACGCACTGAAAGTAGACAAACGACTCATCCATGAAGTCGGTATGTTCTGCGGAGATCCACTGATGACCGAGAAAGTCCTCGTGGACGGCGGTGTGAAACCCGATAGATAAATCATCATCCTGCAGCACAGCCCACAGCGGATCATAAGGCTCGGTCCCAGAACGCGCGTTTATTGGCCGGCGCTGCGCACACGAACACGCCCTTGAATGCCCAGTTTGCTCACTCGCTGCAACCTCTTTAATGGTTTCATCGATGTCCAAAAGGACAATATGAGCGACGGGTACCAGCCGCTTGGGGTCGGCAGAACAAAAGTCCACGATCCAGTTGTTATACGCCCGGCAGTATGCGGACGACAGCTCAATATTCGTGATCCCCAGGCTCCCAGATCAGTCCCAGCGTCGGAAAGAGGACGGAGATGTCGATCCTGTCTTGATTGATCGAATCACCTGTTTGGTTGGGACGCCGGAAAGAGATTATTGAGCAAGTCCGCCCAACTGGAGCAGGCGGGGCTCAAGCATTTGATTGCTGCTGCCGTTGTTTGAGACGCAGTACGGTGTGATTGAAGATTTTGCCCGGAATGTGATGGAGAAGATGTAAGGTGGTGTCTGTTCTCAAAACGCCCGATGCAACCCTTCTCCCCTCTCTAGAAAATGGTGAGACTCGATTAAAGAGTCTGTTTTCGGAGACGACCCTTCGGTGGCAGCGCCACCCGTTGCGGGAGGGCCAGCCGCCATGCACCAGGAAAGCGCTTCCTCCGGCCAGATACCCACGTCAACTCACCACAGCCTCAACTGATCACAGCCGCGCGTCCGGCCGCCTCGTATGGTGCGAACGTGGCAGCGTACGGCCCGTAGCCGGTGGGCTGAGGCTAGTGAATCGTGTAGATTTACACCTTCTTGACGTTATTGGTAAACATCGTATATTTTACGTAATGATGTATATCTACGACTGAGGTTCTTATGCCACAGGTGAAAACTCGCTTGCGTGAGCAAGCCCGCAAAAACGTCCGGCAGGCTATTCTTGCAGCCACCCGGGAACTGTTTGTACAGAGCGGCCTCGCTGGGGTGACCATGCGGGGTCTTGCTGAGAAGATCGGGTATACGCCTCGGACGATATACCTCCACTTTTTCCGATAAGGACGACTTGTTATCCGAGTTAATCGAGGGAGACCTCGGACGGTTGGCTGATCAGCTAGAGACGACTGCCGCTCAGGAGCTTGACCCAGGCCGCCGGTTGGATGCTGTGGCCCTGGCCTATGTCACATTTGGTCTTGAAAATCCTCACGCGTATGAAGCCATTTTTTTGCTAACGCCGCCACCCGCTCTCTCTCGGCAGGCCGCCAAGCTCAAGCAGCACGTGGAAGGCCAAGCGCATGTTGGACACGGCTCCGCCCGCGTCATACAAGAATCCGGACGTATGGCCCCAGGGGCTCGATCTCAAAAGTCGTCCTGCAAGCGCTGCGCTGCACGCTGCACGGGGTGACCTCCCTGCTTGTAGTGGGACGGCAATTGCCGGGAGTGAAGTGGCAGACTGTTGTCACCCACCTCGTTGTGGGTGTGGTGGGTGGAGCCAAATAGAGCCCAGCGTAAGCGGGAGATGTTCAAGATTCGGACATACACAACAAACCATTGGGAGGATATATATGAACATAGTTGGATGGACACACAGTCGTAACACGCAGGCGCGGCTCCGTTCGCTTGCCCTCGTGCTTACTCTGATCGTTGGCCTGGCTGTTCCCATTGCGTGGGCTGCGCATCAGGATGCCGAGCAGCATACGCCCGCAGATTTACATGGAGCGCATGCAGAGGGGCATCGCCAGCACGGCCATCATGGCGATGCCACCAAGCAACGATTTGACGACATCGACAAAGCCGTAGAGATGTTTGAAAACACGGAGCGAGACGCGTGGCAGAAACCGGACGAAGTGCTGGCCCATATGCAGTTGCAGCCCGGTGACGTGGTAGCGGATATCGGTGCAGGCACGGGCTATTTTACGCGTCGGTTCGCCGAGACCGTTGGGGCGGACGGGAGGGCGCTGGGCCTGGATGTCGAAGCCAGTATGGTCGCATACATGAACGCGGACGCCCAGCAACGTGGCCTGAAAAATTATACTGCCCGGCAGGTGCACCCCACCGATCCGCAATTAGACCCGCAGTCTATAGATGTCATCTTCATCTGCGACACCTATCACCATATCCCCGACCGCGTGGACTATATACGCTCGCTCGCCTCTGCCTTGCGAGCCGGTGGCCGGGTGATCATTGTAGATTTCAATGACAAACCGGCGCCCTTTGGGCCGCCTGCCGAGTGGAAATTGTCTGCGGCAGCGATCACGCAGGAGTTTCAGCAGGCAGGTTTGCAACTGGCGCGGTCTGTAGATTTTTTACCCTACCAATATTTCCTGGAATTCACCCGCGCCCCGACGGAATAGAAGGTGGGGAACGTACAAAAATTCGATCTGGGGCTAGGCACTCTGATCAGCCTGGTCGTGGCAAGCATGATCGGCGCGGGGGTGTTCACCACGTCCGGCTTTGCCCTGGCCAACTTGGGCACGCCACAGCGCGTGCTCGCGGCGTGGTTGATCAGTGGCGGGGTAGCAGTGTGTGGCGCGCTGAGTTACGGCGCATTAGCCCAGCGCATCACTGTGTCCGGCGGGGAGTATGTGTTTTTATCACCCGCAGTCCATCCCGTGGCCGGGTTTCTCGCCGGCTGGGTGTCATTACTGGCTGGTTTCACCGGCGCAATTGCCTTTGCTGCAACCGCGTTTGAAGTCTATGTCATGCCGGACAACATCCGCCCGGTGTGACTGCCAGCTGACAGTGTTGCCATCGCCCTGGTCGTGCTGTGTGGCCTGGCGCATGGGCTGCGGAAATACTCGGGCACAGCATCCCACAACATCGTGGTGGTCCTCAAACTCGTCTTGCTTGTGGCCTTCCTCGGCTATGCCGCCTCCACCCTCCCCAGCGGCGCGTGGCAGGGCATGCAGCCGGTTGCACCCTCCCCCGTCCCGCCATTCTCTCTTTCCGCATTTGCCTTAGCCCTCATGTGGGTGTCGCTGAGTTATTCCGGGTTTAACGCAGCCGTCTATGTGGCGGGTGAGGTCCGCGACGCGGCGACCAGTGTGCCTCGGGCCATGCTCACAGCAACCGTGCTGGTGATGGTGTTGTATCTTGCCCTCAACGCGGTGTTTCTGTATGCCCCGGCCCCTGAAGCCATCAGTGGACAGCAAGACATTGCCGCGCGCGCGGCTGCGGCCCTGGGTGGATCGTGGCTGGAGGCCGGGGTACGGACGATCATAGCGTTGGCCTTGCTGAGTTCGGTCTCGGCCATGGTGTTGACCGGCCCGCGTGTGTACGCGCAAATGGCGCACGACGGCGTACTACCGCGCGTCCTGCGTATGCACGGTGACGTACCCCGCGCTGCAATGGCCCTGAAAGTGGGCCTGGCCTGCGTGCTCATTCGGCTCACCGAGCTGCAAGAACTGCCATCGTATTTAGGTTTTATACTGTCTATCAGCGCGGCGGCCACGGTCGCCAGCCTGTTTGTGTTACATCAAACCGAGCAGCGACACACTCCACAGCCGATCTCTCGTCCAGCACCCATGCCTGGTTATCCGTTCGTACCTGCTGTTTTTATTGTGTGTACCCTCGGCTTCGCCGGCCTAGCTGCTCTGCGCCGTCCCTTGGAGCCATTGATCGGTCTTGCCACCATTGCCGTAGGGCTGGTGCTGTATGCGGTGTTCACGCGCGGTGGTGGCCAGCGTCGCCAGGGTCAGGCGTGATAGACGCCCGTGCGAGATTTGCCGACCGGCTAAACCATGGCCTGATGGAAGCTAGGCTCAACAGACTTCACTAATTTTTCATCTGCATAAGGAGATTAGCTATGAACACCAGCCAAATGCCATCCGAGCTCCAGCGGTTTCTCACCCTGTTCGATCAGCTCATGGAGCAGACCTTCGCATATCTCAAGCGCGTGGACACGCCGGCGTATGCCGCTGTTCCAGTCGACAGCGATGTCATGTTTCTTGGGACTCGGGTGAACAAGATTAACATCGGTGGACTCGTCCGGCATCTCACACTCGCGGAGCCGCATTGGTTCGAGAGCCTAAGCTCGGCCAGCGACGGCGACACCATCCCACTACCCGGGAAGTCATCCCTGCTCGAAGGTGTCGGCGATGGACAGCCCCTTGTCGACGCCTACCGTTCAGCGTATGCGCGCTGCCAACCGCCGCTCGAAAAGCTCACCGAGACCGAGCTGAACAAGCGCGTGTCTTTTGTCGGCCGCCACTACACGGTGATGGGGCTGCTGTGGACGGTCCTCGGTCATCACAATTTTCACCTCGGACAAATCGACCTGCTGATGGTTCAGGAGAACATTCAGCCGCCCGAGTATATGGAATGGCCGGAGGTCACCCGGGTGTTGGGATGAATCCCGAGGAAATCCGAGAGCGATAGCGCGACCTGCTCGGCCAGGCTCCGGGGAACATCAAATATTAACGGAGATTGTTTATGTCAACTCATATAAGAGAATCATTTAAATCCGGAATTATAGGCGGAATGCTGGGAGCACTTATTAGTGCTTGTATTGTATATTTTATAATCCCTTTCCCTGACACAGCCTAGCAAATGCTACCAATAATGGTGTCAGTGGCTTAATGAGCGAATTTATGGGATTACTCATGTATTTCAAATCTCATTCTTAGAACATTACCTTGTATCTCAATCACATCGCTAGGCGGTGCCTGCAAATTCAGACACCGGGTCTCCTGCTATTCTCGCGTGGTACATAACCCGAGCTTCTGTCATATCCCACGGGCAGCCGCGGTGAAGCAGGCGACGGTTATCCCAAAGAACCGCGTCTCCGGCTGTCCAACTGTGGTGATGGACCCATGGCGCCTGGCAGGTATGGTCCAGCAGCGACTGGAGTAATTTTTCAGATTCAGCGGGATCCAGTCCCGGAACACCGTACGCATGGCGGCCAATCAGAAGGGACTTACGCCCTGTCTCAGGATGCGTTTTCACGAGAGGTCTCAGTGGCGGATCGTGGACATCTAAACCATAGCCATTGTAGTCACCACCTTTTTTAGTCGCAAATCCTACCTTTTTCTGTGAATGACGAAGGGAATGGTAAGCCGACAGATTTGCAATCTTCTCTTTCGTGGCTGCGTCAAGAGCATCATAGCCAGCGCGTAAATCCGCCCAACCGGTTTCCCCGCGCGAGGAAGGAACAACATGTGCGGTGAACACAGCACCCTTAGCCTGAACGGGCATATACGTACTGTCACAATGCCAGCGCATATTCCCTTTGAGCACTTGAATCATGTTGTCTGAATCGTCTTCTAGGCGAATGCTCCCGTCTTTTTTCACGTTGCTAATCGCCACAAGATCAAACTCTAATTCACCAAATCGTTTGGCAAATTCAACCTGTTGTTCTTTCGATAGATGCTGATCCGGGAAAATGAGCAGCGCGTGCTCAAGCCAGGTGTCGTAGAGCCGCCTGAAGGATGCATCATCAATTTCTACGAGCTTTAATCCGGTCACAGTCGCCCCGAAGCTCGCATCGAGAGGCTCAGCCTGGAAATCTGTCATCTGTATTCTTCCTCCCACGTTCCCCGACGTTCTCCGAGTGAGACTGGCCTAGACAACGGGGGAACTGTACTCACAAGGGGTCTGGGTCAATATTCTTCAGTTGCTTCAGAATGACGCTCGAAAGGAAACCTGTCAATCCATTCGCTTCACGAACGTTCTGCCTATCCTGAAGCGCTATCTTTTGTCGGACGACTAGCTCTCTGGTGTCGGATTACGCTACGCTCATCCGGCCTGCAAAATCCATCGTGGACACAGGCGGGAAACAGCGAGGTAATCACTAAAAGTGTGCAAACGCGCGACTGGCAGCGTATCCTCTTGGATGACCTAACCCACCGGACGTAGTCCGGGGAGGGCAGGAGGAGTTGCTATGGCGCAGAAGGATATTACCTCAGAGCAGAAGGGAAACAGCACGTGGGGCCACCTGGAGGGGTTTGTTCGGGACCACGTCCAACGGTTCATCCAAGCCCTGTTAGAAGAAGAGGTGACTGAGTTATTAGGGCGAGCCAAGTCGGCTCGGCGCGAAGCCGTCGATGCCCCCGAGGGTATCGGAATGGCTATGGTAAGCCGCGCCGCTTGAGTATGACGAGCGGAACGATTACCGTCCGGCGGCCCCGAGTCCGGGACTTGCCCGGGCGGTTTTAAAGCCGAGTGTTGCCGCTGTTCAAACGCCACACCAAGGAGGTCGGCGCGTTGCTACCCGAGTCATACTTGCATGGCCTGGCCTTGGGGGACTTGGATTTGGCTTTACGCGGGTTGCTGGGCGACGGGGCACCCTTATCCCGCGCTTCGCTGGTACGGCTCAAAGCCCAGTGGCAACAGGAGTATGCAATATAGAGCAACCGGCGCCTCGATGACCTCGAAGTAGTCTACATCTGGGCGGACGGGCTCTTGGTGACGATTGGGGCGCTTACGAATGGGCAGAAGGTCATCTTAGCAGTAGAGAGCGGTGTGCGGGAATCCAAAGAGTCCTGGGGCATGACCCTGCGGGATTTGCGCAGGCGGGGGCTGAAAGCGTAGCGGTGTACGATTGCTGATGGCCACTTGGGCTTATGGGCTGCCCTTGGCGAGCATAACCTCAGCTAGCGGAACAACGCTGCTGGAATCATCGGATATTCAACATCTTGGATGCCATTCCCAAGAAGTTTCAACCAGAGGCCAGCCAGCTTCTGCGAGCGATGCCGTATGCGGAAACGCAGCAGGAATGTGCAGCGTTGAAGCAGCAGTTTCATCAGCGCTATCACCACCTCTTTCCTAAAGCCGGGGTACGGCTGGTGACCTTCTGTCAGTTCCCCCGGGAGCATTGGGTACATCTCAGAACCACGAATATCGTGGAGTCTCCCTTTGCGGCAGTACGCCTGCGTACCACAGCAGTTAAGCGGTTCAAGAAAGTAGAGAATGCCACGGCCCTCATCTGGAAATTACTGCGAGTGGCGGAGTCCAGCTTTCGCAAACTCAAAGGAACCGAGTTGGTGCCAGCAGTCTATGCAGGAGCGCGGTATATGGATGGCAGAGAACGGCCCGTGAGTCCCCACCAGCGCCTGGCCGCCTGACCTGGGGGTCGCCTTGAACCGCGCCAGCCGAAGGAGTACAGAGGCTGAGAGGGCAGTCATGTCGTTTGATGAGGTGTTAGACCAGGTTCGGGACATCCTCCAGGAACGTGGTCGTTTGGGCTATCGGGCCTTAAAGCGCCGCGTTGGCCTGGATGACGAGTTCGTAGAGGATATCAACCACGAGCTCATCAAAGCCGAGCGAGTCGCGGTAGATGAAGACGGCGAGGTGCTCGTCTGGACAGGCGGAAGGGAAGCTGAGGCGCCGAGCCGTTCTCCTTCGGAATAGCCGCCAGCTCAACCCGAACGGGAAGCGCCCACAGGCGAACGCCGCCAGCTGACGGTGATGTTCTGTGACCTAGTTGGCTCCACCGCATTGTCCGAACAGCTTAACCCCGAAGAACTCCAGACCGTCGTACGCACCTATCAAGAGGTGAGTGCCCGGGTCATTGAGCGCCATGAGGGCTATATTGCGCAGTATCTAGGAGACGGCTTACTCGTCTATTTTGGCTATCCTGCAGCGCATGAAGACGATGCGGCTCGCGCCATTCGCGCGGGGCTGGAGATTGTGAGTGCGTTACGCGAGGCCCGCAATCGGTTCCCGCAGCCCATCCAGGTCCACATCGGGATTCATACTGGGCCAGTGGTCATCGGCGAGATGGGGGCGGCAGACGGCGGGAACAGTTAGCGTTAGGCGAGACGCCGAACATCGCGGCCCGTGTCCAGGGCAAAGCCGAGCCGGATGGAGTCGTTATCAGCCTGACGACGTATCGCCTGGTAGAAGGGCTGTTCAGGTACGAAGATCTTGGTCCTCAGGACCTCAAAGGGATCTCCACCGCGCAGGCGCTGTCTCAGGTGCTGGGCACCAGTGCGGAGCAGAGCCACTTTGAGGTGGCGGTCCGTGCGGGCTTAACGCCGCTGGTGGGCCGGGCAGAAGAAGTCAATCTGCTGAGCAAACGCTGGCAACAGGCCACGGGGGGCGAGGGTCAGGCGGTCTCCGTCGTTGGGAGGCGGGCATCGGCAAATCCCGACTGGTCGAGGAACTGCGAGAGCTAGTCGTCCAAGAAGGCGGGATCCGGATCGCGTATCGGTGTTCACCCTATCACCAGAATAGCGCGCCCTACCCGGTGATCCAGCACGTTGAGAAGGTGCTGGAGTTTGCGTCGGACGATACGCCTGCGACAAAGCTGGCGAAACTCCAGCGTATCCTCTCCGAATATCGCTTCCCTCAGGCCGACACGGTGCCGCTCTTAGCCGCCCTCCTCTCGCTGCCCCATCCCTTGGATTCCCCGCCCATCACCGTGAGTCCTCAGAAACAGAAGGAGGAGACCGAGAAGGCTCCGGTGTTTACGCCGCCGTGGGGCACGCATTCCTACCTGAACCAGCTCACCCTCAATCGCTTAGGGCACACGGACGTGGGGGCGATGGTGGAGGAGATAACGGGCGGGAAGACGCTACCGGCTGAGGTGATGCAGCAGATTGCCACGAAGACGGATGGGGTACCGCTGTTTGTGGAAGAGCTGACGAAGATGGTGGTGGAATCCGCCTTCGTCCGCGCCGTGGACGGCCGCTATGAGCTGACCGGACCACTGCCGCCCTTAGCGATTCCGGCCACGCTGCAAGATTCGCTCATGGCGCGTTTGGACCGGCCGGTCGCGGTCAAGGAAGTGGCGCAGCTGGGGGCGACGATTGGGCGCGAGTTTAGCTATGCGCTCCTACAGGCGGTCTTCCCGCTCGGCACAGAGCCGTTACAGCATGGCCTCCAGCAGTTAGTGGGCGCCGAACTGGTCTTTCAGCGGGGCCTCCCGCCCCAGACCCGTTATACCTTTAAGCATGCCCTTATCCAGGACACGGCCTATGCGTCGTTGCTCAAGAGCCACCGTCAGCAGCTCCATCAACAGATTGCCCAGGTCTTTGAGCAGCAGTTTACTGAGACCACAGAAACCCAGCCGGAGCTGGTAGCCCATCACTACACCGAGGCGGGGCTCACCGAGCAAGCCGTTCCCTATTGGCAGCAGGCGGGACAGCGAGCCAGCCAGCGTTCAGCCAGTGCGGAAGCGATTAGTCATCTGCGCCAGGGGCTGGAGCTGCTCCTGACCTTGCTCGACTCCCCTGAACGGAGTCAGCAAGAATTGGGATTGCAAATTGCCTTGGGCGCACCGCTGATGGCGACCAAGGGCCCTGCGTCCCCAGAAGCACGTCAGGCCTATGCGCGGGCGCGGGAGCTGTGTGAGCAGCTGGGGGAAACCCCCCAGCTCTTCCCGGTGCTGATGGGTCTGCATTTGGTGTATTTTGTGGCCGGGGAACACAAGACGGCGTACGGGGTCGCGGAACAGCTACTCAGCTGGCTCGCCGCCAGCAATCCCCTACTTTCTTCCTGACCGGCCACGATGCGGTTGGGCAATCCTCGTTCTATCTTGGCGAGTTGGTTACCGCCCGCGAGCACCTGGAGCAAGGGATTGCCCTGTACGACGCCCAGCGGGACACTCCCCAGGTCTCCGGGGCCACGCACGACCCCGGGGTGGATTGCCGGGTCTATGCGGCTGTGGCGCTGTGGCTTCTGGGCAATCCGGACCAGACCCTGAAAAGGAGCCAGGAGGCGCTCAGCCTGGCCCAAGAGCTGGCTCACCCCTATAGCCTGGCATTGGCCCTGTATTTTGCAGCCTGGTTGCATCAGTTCCGTCGGGAGGGGCAGATGACTCACGAGCAGGCCGAGGCCGCCCTTACCCTCAGTACCGACCAGGGGTTTCCATTCTTTTTGGTGGGGGGCACTATGCTGCGGGCCTGGGCGCTGGCCGAGCAGGGACAGAGAGAGGCGGGGATTGCCCAGATACGCCAGGGGCTGACTGGCTGGCGAGCCACCGGAGCCGAGGTGGGTACGCCGTATTTTCTGGCTTTACTGGCCGAGACGTTTGGGAAAGTAGGGCAGGCAGGAGAAGGACTGACGATAGTGGGCGAGGCGCTGGCGATAACGGACAAAAATGAGGAGCGCTATTACGCAGCCGAGCTGTCTCGACTCAAGGGCGAGCTCATGCTGCAATCCAGGGTCCAGAGTCCAGGAAGCGGAGGAATGTTTTCATCAAGCCATCAATGTTGCTCGCAAGCAGGGTGCGAAGTCTTTGGAGCTGCGGGCTGTGAGGAGCCTGGCCCGCCTCTGGCAACAGCAGGGCAAGAAAACTGAAGCCCGCAACCTGCTCGCCCCCATTTACGACTGGTTCACGGAAGGGTTCGATACGAAAGATTTGCAAGAGGCAAAAACGTTGCTGGAGGAGTTAAGCTGAAAAGACAATCGTCACCTGAGAGTATTGATGCCTGGTTTTATTTACACACCTATTGCAAAGACCTCGAAACAGCAATCGCAATGCATAACAGGGCGCAGTAAAGGAGGATTGCATGCTCGTAGACGGCACATGGCAAGACGACTGGCAGATAAAGAAACGCACCGGCAGCCAGGGGCGCTTTGTTCGCCAGGAATCCACGTTTCGGCATTGGGTGACTCCGGATGGCTCTCCTGGCCCAACAGGCACAGGCGGCTTCAAAGCCGAGCCCGGCCGCTATCATCTGTATATCGCACTCAACTGTCCGTGTGCCTGTCGGATGTTGCTCTATCGCAAACTCAAAAAACTTGAGGACGCGATCTCGGTTTCTATTGCTATCCCTGAATTTACCGACCAAGGCTATGGCTTTGGTGAATATCCCGACGCTATTCCTGTTCCGCTGTACAACAGCCGCTATGTGCACGAACTCTGTACGCGTGCTGACCCCCACTTTACCGGACGACCGACCGTTCCCGTCCTGTCGGACAAAGAGCAAAACACCATGGTCAACAATGAATCTGGCGATATTATCCGGATGCTCAATTCTGCCTTCGACGCGATGGGGGACGCCTCAGTCGATTCTTATCCCACGCAGCTGCGAGCCGAAATCGACGCGCTGAATGATCGCATGTATGAGAGCCTCAATAACGGGGTGTACCGGACGGGCTTTGCGACCACTCAGGAAGCCTATGAGGCAGCAGTTACGGATGTGTTCGTCTGCTTGGACGAATTAGAGCAGCGGCCGGAGGGGCAGGCCTACCTCCTGGGAGAACGCATCACGGAAACCGACTGGCGCGCTTTTGTTACGCTGATTCGGTTCGACATTGCCTACTACGGCTTATTCAAATGCAACCTGCGCCGCTTGATCGATTACCCAAACCTCTCGGTCTATCTGAAGCGCCTATACGATGAGCCAGGTGTCGCCGATACAGTCAATATTGACCATATCAAGCGGACCTATTACACCATCCGTAGAGTGAACCCGAGCGGCATTGTGCCCAAGCGGCCAGATCAGATTTTCGTTTGATTTTGGCTCTGCCTGCGGCACCGGAGGATCTGCAATTTTCAAAAGCTGCTTCCCCATATTCTTTCCCTCAAACAGGCGAGAACGTTCGGGGCGCGTTCTCAAAGCCCTCCCTCTGGTACGGCCGGCGCGTTAGAACAATAACGGGGATGATACGCGGCACCGCATTTTTCTGATACTCGGCAAAGCCGGGGCTTACCGCTACCATCTGTGCATACAACTTGCTGCGCTCTGGTTCCTGGGCAACCGTGGCCTGGGCAGCAAACTGTTCGGCGCCGACTTCCACGCGGACGCCTGGATTGGCCACGAGGTTGTAATACCAATCGGGACTGCTGGGTGCGCCTCCATTTGAGGCAATCACGATAAGCTGGTCGCCCTCGGCTAGGTAAACCAACGGGGTCAGGCGCGCGAGCCCGCTTTTCGCGCCGGTGGTATGCAGCAGGAGTAAACTCGCATTCGCAAACATACCGCCGACCTTGCCCTCGTTCGCTCGAAACTCCTCGATGACCTTGCGATTCCATTCGTCGGCCGCACTCATAACGGTAGATGCCCAAACGAGAGCGAGGCCGCACACACAGACCTGCACCATTCTCCTCAGCTTCATACGCAGTCTCCTTGCACGGTAGGTTTCTCAATACACTTTTACTATCATTCACCAACGCCAGATCACCTTCATGCCGAATAACGGCCATGTTCCGCGTGATGCGCACCAGGGCATTGAGTTTGATGCTGCCCCGAACCATGAAGACATCCGGCGCAAGCTCTTCAATCGGATCATGTGGATAGACGGGGGGATAGCCGACAGGCGACGTTGGATCGCTCATAACGGGATTCTCCTTACGCTGGACTGCTCAAAACAGCACAAAACCACTCCCCACCACCAACCAAAAATCCACAGTCAAATCAATACGGGGCCAGACTCGATTAAGGAGTCTTGGCTTCGCCTGAGACTCTGAGAGCGCACACATGTTGTTCGAGTTCGAACACATGCTCATCATTCACCCCCATTATGTGTAAACTCTCCGCGAGTCGAGTCAAATATTCCTGGTTAGATCCGCTTGGCCCGGTAGATGAGAAAATTTGTTGCGCCATCTCTGGTATAGGGGCAGGACCGAGATAGTTAGGATTATCGTCTTGAGCGACGTAGACATAGGTGTTGCTGATTGGTTGTGAGTGCGTCGTTCTATCCGTCCTGGGATAAAAGTCGACGTGATGGCGGCTAAACCCGCCTTTCTCTCGATAATCAAGATAAGAAAAGATTGATTCCAGAGAATCTCCAGCAACCTGATAGGCTACACCCCAACATGTGGCGGTGACGTCAGCGACTAAGGTAGCAACTCGGCCTGGTGACCCTGGTACGCCTCTGTGGTCGGTTGACCCCTGATAAAAACGACGTACCCAACCCAGAATGTAGCCGATCCGACTCTCTTCAAAAGAAAAGCCAGGGTTCCAGACCAATGATCCATAGCCAAAAATCCAGACCTTTGTACGCATAGTTATTGAACGGCTAGGTGTAGAGGGAAGGGGAGGCGAGGTCTATTCGCTAGGACGGAAAAAGGTGGGTCATCTGACCCACCTTGCATGCGGACTACGACTAAACGAGATCGTCAGATTATCCCATATGGATGACGTTGAGTTTGTTGCCATCTAGGTCGCGGAAATATCCGATGGTCATTCCACCATCGCCACGCGGACCAGGTGCACCTTCGTCCGTACCGCCCAACTCTAGTGCTTTATTATATATTGCGGAGACTTGTTCCGGGCCGCTCGCGGCGAGCGCGACCATCACGCCATTGCCAACTGAGGCGGCATTGCCATCAAATGGCTTGCACACTGCCAGAAGAGGAGCCCCTGGGGACCCCCATAAGATAATTCTCTCGTTCTCCATCATGCGCTTAGCTCCAACATCAGCCAAAAGCGCGTCATAGAACTTGCCGGCACGCTCAAAGTCGTTCGTCCCGAGCGTTACGTAGCTAATCATAATCTACCTCCCTCTTTCGCTGCAAAGTTTTTTAACGTTCCGATCGCAACCAGGACAAAACTTAGCGGAGTCTTTGTTCGCTGGGAAGTGCCTTGTGCCAGCAGATCATTACTCTGCTGAAAAGCGCAGTGAATCTGTCATTCGCATAAAATTTGGATGCTGCTGATCCGTGGTCCCTGAAATGATAGTCTCCTCGCGGAAACCTGCTTAATGAGGAAATTGAGTAATAAATCGTGTCTGGCCTTTTTGTGCTCGCCATACATGGCAATGTAGAGGTCTAGGGAATTTCATTGGGGGAGGCAACACGAATGAGCCAGGAAGAACAAAACCTAGAGGCGGTAGAGAAGTGGAAGAATTTGTTCAATACCGCTCTGTCCGCGATGGTCACCGACAGCTACACCCGCGACCGTGTCGTCCATTACATGGGGTTGTCTACCGTTAAAGGTCGGGACGATTTTCTCGAGGTCGAGCAAGAAGTCATAGCGGCCATACCTGACCGCGCTTTCAGGATCGACCACACCCATGCCACAGGCGATATGGTAATCGTTGAAGCTGTTCTCACGTTTACCAACGCCGATGGCGAATACATTGAGACGCCATTTTGTGGGGTCCTCACCTTCAAGGACGGTAAGATTGCCACTGACCGAACTTACCTTGATTACAGCAAAATACCTGGCCTATAGACCAGCCTAAGATCGATGGAGCTTACTCACCTGTGAGACGAAGTTGGAAAATTTTAATCAAATGGGGTCAGACTGGTCAGACTCATTAAGGAGTCCCTTTCCGAGGACGTACGACCACGGATAGAAGCGCGCATGGCCCACCATTTGTGCCCGCACTGGGTTCAGCTCAATATACCGAGAGCAGGTCAGCAAGTATCCAGCGCTGTCGATGAGGGTGGCCCGATAGCGCCCCTCCCACAACGTGCCCGTGCGCCGATAGTGGAAGTTGAAGCACTGGACGTAGCGGCGGCCGATCGATTGGAGGGTTTTCGGGATGCTGTCCGGCTGGTGTGGGGTGAGGAGCAGGTGGACGTGGTTGGTCATCAAGACATAGGCGTGGATCTCACACCCATGCTGGGTGGCAGCGGCAGCCAGACAGTCGCGATAAAACCGGTAGTCCTGCTCGGCCTTAAAAATCGCACTGCAGTTATTCCCGCGCTGGATCACGTGTTGGGGCTGGCCACAAAGTACCGAGAGAGTAGCGTCATAAGAGAGCCCTCCGTCTACAAACCGCGAAGCGGTCTTCGTGAAAAGGAGCGCTCTCCTAATTCCTCCCCTCGTCTAGCCAGGCCCAGGGCTAGACGAGGCCGATTGTTTTTTGGGATACTCAGGACGCGGCAGCGACCTCCGCACGGCGCTCCGTCTCGAACACAAAGCCCTCGTAGCCCTGGGCGGCAACCTCGGAGAGGCGCTGGAAGTAGAGCGGGCCGCCTAGGTGTACGCAGAACTGGCGAGGCTTGCCTGGGATGTTGGCCCCCGTGTACCAGGAGTCGGTCAGGGGGTAGAGCGTCTCGTTGGCCAGCTCAGCAATCTCTCGGTCCCAGGCTTTCTCGGCGTCGGGAGTCGGCTCGATGGCGCCCAGACCCTGTTCGCGCAGGTAGCGCACACAGTCGCCGATCCACTCCGTCTCACGCTCGGCGCCGAGCGGCATGTTGTACAGCACCGAGGGTGATCCTGGGCCATGGATCAGAAAAAGATTGGGGAAGTCGGAGATCGCCATGCCGAGGTACGTCGTGAAGCGGGTGCGCCACTTCTCTTTCAGGCTGACGCCGCCGCGCCCCTTGGGGTTGAGGCGTAGCAAGGTGCCGCTGATGGCATCGAAGCCCGTCGCCAGCACGAGCATGTCGAGGGGGTGGTCGCCCGTCGCGGTGCGCACGCTTGTGTGTGTGAACTCCCGAATCGGGTCTTCGCGCAGGTCCACTAAGGTGACGTTGTCGCGGTTGAAAATTTCGTAGTAGCCGTTGTCAAGGATCTGACGTTTGGTGCCCAGATAGTAATCGGGCATCAACTTGGCGGCGATCTTGGGGTCGCACACGGTCTCACGGATCTTGCCGCGCACGAAGTCGGCCAGCGTGCGGTTGGTCTCCTTATTGGTCAGGAGGTCGGCATAGCTGCCGAAAAGGAGGTTAAAGCTGCCCTTCTGCCACAGCTCTTCGTAGAGCGTCTGGCGCTGCTCGGGGGTGTCCTCGGCGCCCAAGCGCGTGGTCATCTCGAACGGCATACCCACGGGATGCGCCTTCATCTTCGCCCGGACTTCGTCCCAGTTTTCGCGGGCGTACTGCTGCAGCTCAGGCTCGAGGGGACGGTTGCGAGCCGGGATGCTGTACTGCGGCGTACGCTGAAACACGGTCAGATGCGCCGCCTCGCGAGCGATCTCGGGAATCGACTGCACCCCTGAAGAGCCAGTCCCGATCACGCCGACGCGCTTGCCGGCAAAGGAAACGGGCTCCTGCGGCCAGCGGCCGGTGTGGTAGCACTCGCCAGTGAAATCGTCGAACCCGGCGAAGTCGGGCTTGTGCGGCTCCGAGAGGGTGCCGGCGGCGCAGATCAAAAACTGCGCAGAAACCCGCTGGCCGGCACTGGTCTCGACCGTCCAGCGCTGCGCCGCTTCGTCGTAACGCGGGTTACTCACCCAGGTCTCAAGTTGGATGTCCCGACGCAGGTCAAACCGATCGGCGACATGCTCAAGGTACGTCAGTACCTGGGCTTGGCTTGGCTGGGTCTCGGCCCAGTCCCATTCCCGTACAAGCTCTTCTGAGAACGTGTAGCAGTAGAAGGGACTACCCGGACCATCGACCCGCGCACCGGGGTAGCAGTTCCACCACCAGGTGCCGCCTACGCCGGCGGCGGCGTCGTACACGCGCACCGAGAGGCCCATTGCGCGCAGGTGGTGCAGGGCGTACAGGCCGCCAACGCCCGCTCCGATGATGACCGCGTCATAATGTTCGACCACCCCGTTCCCTTTTGGCTTTTATGAGTGTTGATCCATATTTGTCATGGTGCTCCCCCCTTCACTGTTCCACGCAGGTTTTTCAGTTCGCCTCATCTTAGAGCGTGTCTCATAAGTGTCTCTGTGGCCAAAGCCCGACCGAAAGCAGCATGACCAAGGCGCCCGAAGCAGCTATATCCGCTTTGATATGGCGATGCAGGGCAACGCTGGACATGCCGCTTGCAGCCGGGCGACACCCAGAACGTACTTTTTGGGCACACTCTCAGGTCATAATCATGTTATTGATTGTAAATAGCAAGAGTCGACTCTCCTCTATCTAGGGCTTGCCCCTGAAAGTCGTACATATCAATCTGTGTAAATGTTATTAAGAATTACTATATATCCGGCGCTCGATGCACGTTCCGCCCAATCACGTCGCGGTCCGCGATGCCTTACCGGTTTTTTTCGAGATGCTGAGAGAGGAGACCGAGCCGTCAGTGCGTGTTGTGCTCGGCCACTTCATCTTCGTTTATATGCACCCCTATACGGACGGCAACGGTCGTGTCGGCTGATTCCTTATGAACGTCATGATGGCGGCAGGCGGATATCCCTGGACAGTGGTGCCGCTGGAATGGCGGGAGGCCTACATGGCCGCTCTAGAACAGGCAAGCGTAAGGCAAAACATCGCGCCATTCGCCGACTTCCTTGCGGGGTACGAGTGTCGGCTCCAGATCAAGAACATGGGCCAGTGCGACCAGACTGGACAGTCTGAGATCGATCGTGCCGTTCTCGATCTTCGAGATATGACTCTGAGGCAAGCCGACCTTCTGACTCAGCTCGCGCTGACTGAGCCCTTTACGTTCTCGAGCTGCCCGTAAGGTGTTGGTGAAGTATGCAGTCGTGTAACTCATTATCGATATACGATTCTGTATGTAAGATAATGAAATCTTATTCTGATATGTCAAAGCATATCATTCTTTCGTGTAGACTTGAAGTGCTAATACGCGGTCTGACGTCGGAGGTCGTCAGGGGCAAGCGGGCTGTTAGTAAGGCCCGGGCAAAGAAATTGACGGAGTTCTTTCACGTCTCGGTAGAGGTGTTCATCGTGCGCAGCTTGATCCGGCTCGTCGCTTGGGCGACGGCACCGAACAGCACTTCAGGCGCCGAGATGGTGACTACCGGACCCGTAAAATGTTGCTCGGAGCTTCCCCAGAAGTCAAAGCCCATTTCCTCTAAGAACTGGGCTTCCCGAATGACTTCCAAATAACGATTGGCAACAGACGCCCCGCGAGGCGTGTCGCCCTCTGTCAAAAACCCACATCGCATGGCGATTCCCTCCTTTTGCCTTCGCATACATCTGTACTGGTCACGATATTTGTTCGTTGAGCGTTGCTGTATCGCTATAAAATTGCGCCCAGGAAATTTTGTTATCCTGTACGCCAGCGAACATCGCCTCATAGACGTCCGACTGACCTCCCGTGTACCTCGCGACCCATAAACTCGCCCGTCCCCTGTCCAGTGGTGTGCCGTACAGCGAATACCCGATCCCCTTCGCTGATCATCCCAGTCACCTCCAGTTCTCACTCCGCGTCGGGTTGACTCCCAGCGGCCAGCTTTCCACCTCAGCCAGGCCAGGGAATTCTTTCAGACTCGTCCCAAACTGCGCTGTGACCATCTCCATGGGACTCCGCTCCACATTGCGACGATCCCCGTAGAATGACATCATTCCGTGACGACGGAAGAGTTTGGCATCGAGGACATGACAGGACGGTTGTTCCTTATTGACCATCACGTCGCCAGCGAAACGCTGGGGTAACGACTTGCCATGGTAGAATTGAGGTGTTGCCTGCCTCGATATTCTATACCAGATAGTTCCCCGCCTGAGGAATTTCCTCTGCTCGTTTCCCGGTACATAGCCACGTGCGTTGGAAGAGTTTTTCACGCTCTTGCCCAAAATACTCTGCGGAGAGATAGGGCGTGATTGGTAAAAGGTCCGGTTCCCAATTCTGGATATTGGAGCGTCTATTTTTTGCCGTTCGCGGGCGTTTGCATGCTTTCTCCTTTCTGGAGGTGGGAGGCTTTTACAATCGGCCTTAGATAGTGATTGAGCGCTTGCTGTCTTGTGCGTCTAACATACAGCTCTCCTCTCTTGACCAGCGCTCTTGCCGTTGTGTATAGCGGTACTCCTTTCTCCTTGTCCGCGTCTACATCATTGTGTATCCACCGCTCACGCTGAGTATTTGTAAGCGACAACGGGAGAGGCTCTCGACACTACATCATGGCATCGGCGTCTGGACGATCTAAACAAAAACGGCCCAAGCCCTGATAGGCCGAATCGCTGGCAATGAAATGCTGGCCCGCAGCATGTACGTCGCGAAAGCAGCGCTGCAACGGGCTACTGTCAAACAGCGCGGCTCCACCGCCCGCGTGGAATGTCATGGTCGCGATGTCCTGCGTCACTTCAGTGATATACGTCCCCGCCCCGCGCAACTCGGCTTGGACCGCAGGGGCAAGGGCCTCACCTGCCTGCACGGCCTCCCATGCACGCGTGGTGACGTCATGCGCCAGGGCACGCGCCGAGGCCAGTTGCAGCTCGGCCTTGCCAATTTTACTCTGAAACACGCCCCGCTCGGCCAAGGGTACGGTGGATAAAATGCCCCGCCGTTTGGTGGTCGCCACGCGAATGATCTCATCTAAGGCGCGTCGCGCAATGCCGAGTGGGATGCCCATATGAAACACCGAGACGATGCCCGGCAGGCCCAACCGATACGACGGGCCCCCCGACTTGGCCTGCCCCGTGGCCAGCTCGGTCAGGCTGAAGCTGCGCGACGTGGGGACAAAGATGTCATGGATTTTATAGTCACAACTGCCCGTTCCCCTGAGGCCGGCCACCTGCCAGTTGTCCACGCGTTCGACTTCCGACCGGGGCAGGATGAAAATGCGCAACCCGGCCGGGGGCGGGATGCCTGCGATCCGCGCGCCGGCCATGACATACTCGGCGTGGTGGATGCCACTGCCAAACGCCCAGCGCCCATTCAAGACATAGCCGTCGCCTTTCGGCTGCGCCTTGCCATGCGGGGTCGGGGCACCGGCCATAGGCACGGGACCGTTGGCAAAGATCACCTCAGCAGACTCCCTGGGTAAATACGCCCCGGCCATGGCATTCGAGCCGGTCAGAATGCCCAGACACCAGCCCGCAGACCCGTCGGCACGAGAGGCTGCCTCCAGCACTTCCAATTCGGTAATGGGGTCGGCCTCGTAGCCACCGAAGACCTTGGGCGTCCGCAACCCGATGAGCCCAGCCGATCGAATCGCCTGCATCGATGCATCCGAAAGCCGGCCCAGGCGTTCCGATGCTTCTGCCTCGGCCTCGAACGTCGGCGCAATAGTCGCGACGGCATCCAACATTTCCGCGCGCAGTGTTGCTTCCGTTCCCGCCATCCTCATTCTCCCCTTTTATGCAGATCTATTTCGCGAGATGTCTTGCCGCCTTATAATTGTTTCTGGCCCATTCCTTCCCGTTGTGGGTTGCTCGCACATGATAAATATCCAGCACGGACTCAATCTTGTCGTTCACATCGTTGAGGAGTTTGTGATGCACAGGCTCTCGCGCTTTCTTACTGAAAGTGTGGCATCACGGATTTGGCAAAACGCTCTAGAGACGGCATGACGTATTTATGCGGCATACCACCCTGAGCCACTTCGAGAATCAGGTAGTTGGTACCAAAGTATTCTTGGGCCCACTTGATGCGTTCGATAAGGTTATCCGGGTTGCCGATCATAATCAGATTGCGCTTGTCAAGCTCTTCATAGGTCAGCCCGGCGAAAAGTCGGGAGACGCCACCTTGATAGTGTTCGAATGAACGAGAGGTATGCGGGCTGCGCTGGTCCAGGCTGCCAAAGAATTTGTAATAGTTGAGCACGTGCTGGCCGCCGTTACGGTGAGCCTCCTCATTGCTCTCGCCGCAGTACATTTGGAACACACCTGCCACATCCCGCTCGGCTGGGTTGTGGCCCGCTTCCTGCAGGGCCTGGCGGTAGAGCTGGATGTTATCCCGTAGCTGTTCTTGCACGGGAACAAAAAAACCGGTCGCGAGGTGTAAGCCCTTGCGCCCGGCCCAGGTAAAGCTCTCTGGAGTGACTACGCCCGAGGCATAGATCGGCGGATGAGGTTGCTGGATGGGCTTGGGGAAAAAAGAATAGTCCTGCAGTTGCCAAAACTTTCCCTCGTAGGAGAATGGCTCAGTCGAGGTCCAGGCCTTCAGGATGATGTCCGTCCCCTCATAATAGCGCTCGTGGTTTTCGTCTTCGTTGATCCCACAGATCTCGTGCGAGTATTTGAGAAAGCCCCGGCCGATGCCATACTCCAACCGGCCGCCGCTGAGAACATCAAGCATGGCGTACTCTTCGGCCAGGCGAATGGGGTGGTTGAGAGGAATCAATGAGACTCCCGTGCCGAGGCGAATGCGCTTGGTCCGGTTTGCCGCAGCCATGGCGATGACCGGCGGGGAACCAAACGAATAGCCGGAGTAGTGGTGTTCACCGAACCAGACCGACTCAAAACCGAGTTCTTCTTCGAGTTGAACCTGCTCTAGAATCTGGTTGTAGTAATCTGAGGCTGAGCCGTGGACATCAGGGTAGTAGTCGGTGTTATACAAAATGCCAAATTTCATATTTGTTCCTCCTGATAAAACCGAGCAGGACCGATCCACGTTCATTGCCTATGAGGCCAGTTGTGTTCCGGTTTGGCCTTCGGCTTTCTGAAAGTGCGGCAAGACATATGTGGCGAACCGCTCCATGGACTGCAAAACTTTTTCATGGGCCATCCCGCCCCAGTTAAGAAAATAGATGAACTGATCCATCTGTAAGTCTTTTTGGAAGCGTTCCAGCTTGGCAATGACTTGATCTGGATCGCCGATCACGGTGCGTTCGTTATACAGCACGTCATACGTGAGGGCCTTCACCGTCGGCGCAAAGTTTGTATACGCCTTGTACTGTTTAGACTTGACCTTGGCTGGCATAAGCGTGCTGACAAGACCGACATAGTTCATGACCCCCTGCTCGGCTTCTGCTTTGGCCTTGTGGTCGGTCTCGCCTACATAGGTGTGGAACAACCCGATGACCTCTTTGTCCGAGTGACCATACTGCCGGAGTTTGTCTTTATACTCGGCAATACGACCCTGAGTGACTTCAATAGGTAGGGGATACGGCACCTGCAGTATGTTATAGCCTTTGCGTGCGGCCCACTCGTAGCTCTCAGGGCTCAGCGCTGCGGCGTACAGAGGAAGAGAACTCTGGATGGGACGCGGCAGGGTGGTCAGGTCCGTGGTAAACTGTCCGCTAAAGGTCAGCGACTCTTCCTGCCACGCTTGGAGAATCACCTCGACGCCTTCTTCCATGCGCTGGCGGCTTTCGTCTTGGGACACGCCCATCCCATCATATTCAAATGGGAAAAGCCCCCGCCCGATTCCTACGTTGAGCCGCCCGCCACTCAATACATCGATTAGGGCAAAATCCTCAGCCGCCCGGATGGGATTATCAAACGGCACCAGGCTGACCGCCGTGCCCAAACGAACCCGTTTGGTGCGTTCCGCCATGGCTGCTAACAGGATCTGCGGCCGGGGCAAGATACCGCCATAGCGGGTGAAATGATGCTCAGAGACCCAGACTGAATCAAAGCCCAGCTCGTCGGCCCGCTGGGTAATGTCGAGAAAGTCTCGGAAATACTGCTGGACCGTCTTGACCTCAGGCCAATAGTCGAAAATACAAAACACCCCGATTTTCACTTTGTATATGCTCCTCCGTCGGGTGAGGTATGCCCCGCCCGGCTTGCTGTTCTCCAGCCAAAAACACGATCGTGCCCACCAGGTCTTCCGGATTGATCTACTCAGCGGCCGTTGCCGTTCTGCATCAACTCACGCCAGCGTTTATAAAATTCGAATGAGCCCCGGTCGCTTAGCGGCTCGTCTATCATGCCCGGCTTAGTGGCATCGCGTTGGTGATGGCACCAACCGGTTTGATAGTTCAGCGGGAACCGCCGCCGATAAAACCCGCGCGCACCCGTGGTACACCCGGCCCACATCTCGACATCGTCTTGCTCGAAGATGCCCGCAGGCGAAAAGGTGCGGTCTTGAATCTGGCGTGACATGCTCACCACCTCGGGCGGTGCATCGCGATCGACAAACGCCCACGACCATATTTCCATGCGGTCCGGCCCACGTAGCTGCCACAGTCGCAATGTCAACATGCCCAACAACGACACAATGCCGAGGTTGGGGTACACCTGGCCGACATTCGTGGCATCGACCAGCCCGCATTGCTGCGCATTTAACCGCTCGCCGGCTTCTTTTCTGAGCCCGGCATAATAGGTGCCCAACTCCGGCGACAGCATGTCCGGCGGCGCCAGCCCGGCGACGCCGATCCACGTGTGCGCGTTGTCCGTGCGCATGTGGAAGCTGCCCTCCTTGGGTTCGGTTTCCATGAACAACGTGGGCGATAACATGCCCATGCGGAACAGGCTTTCATGCGCGCTGACATGATACACGTCGCCACTAAACTGCTCGGCGGCAAACTTCCAATTGGCAGGCGCCGACCACTTGTGCACGCCCGGCAGCGCAATCAAGCCGCCTTCGGTGCGATTAAGCAGTATATCCAGATACCAGGTCATATCCCCTAAATACGACACGAGACTTTCCGCGTGCTCGTCAAAGCACGCAAAAATCAGCCCGCGATAGCTCTCGACACGTGGGACCTGCAGCAACCCCCACTGCTTGCGGTCGACGCCCTCAAAGCTGCCTCCGTCGCCTTCCTTTTGGTGGCCGAGGAGCTGTCCTTGGAGATCATAAGTCCAGCCGCGATAGGGGCACTGAAAGCGGAGCGTATTGCCCGTGTCGGTCCGGCACACCTGCGTGCCCCGATACCGGCACGAATTGAGGAAGACGCGTACCTGCCGGTCTTTCCCGCGACACACCACGACCGGCTCATCGCCGATAGTGTTGGCGAAATAATCGCCCGTTTGCAAGTCTTCCGGGTCGAGCTGTTCGGACAGCGCCGTGGAGCCCACCAAGTCACAGAACATGACGATCAGTTGGCGCCGCTCGCCGGAAAGCACTTTCTGCTCAGGTTGGGCCGATGGGACTAGGGATGGCGAATCAGCTAAGGGAGCATCCGCTGGCTGAGAGGTCGTCTCTTCTGGTCTCTCATCCCCGGTCCAGACGAGCATCTGGCCGTCTTTGTCGGCGGCCAGCTCTAGGTCTAGGACGACAATCAGTTCTTCTTTGAGATCTGCCAGCGCCTCTGCATCAAGCGCAAACTCACGCGTCAAGGCCCGGTACGATACCCGCCCCTTGCGCTGCAACAATACACTCGCTTGATCGACGACGTCGGAGAACTTCACCGCTGGGACTCCACTGCTAGATCTGCGCCGATAAGAGCAGGAAATGGCTAAGAGAACAACTCGACGTCGACGAAACCGCGACCATGTACGCTCTCTTTTGATTCCCAACAGCCATCACTACAGCCACCCGCCGATTCAGGGCAGAAATGGGCCAAAGCAGGAACTCGTAAGCTATTGGAAATGAGGGAGAAAAGAAATGGAGCCGATGAGAATTGAACTCACGACCTCTTGAATGCCATTCATGAGATGTCAGGATTACCTAGTGCGACTGAGTGTGATGGAGAGATAGAGGAACAACGGAACCATAGATGAACCAGGACGTTACGTGCATTCTGCTATCACTGAGTGCGATTGAGGATGATTAAGAGCTACGTCGTGTACTGGCAGCAAAAACGGCAGCAAGAATTTCCTTGAGTCACCGGCAATCGTCGTTTTTGGGAGGGCGGCACCCGATCAAGATGGCCCATCACCGATTGTTTCGAGACAAGGCCTTTTCGCCCTAGAGAGAGGGGGCAACAGGGCGGGAAGCAGCCTGAGGCTGATCCCCATCCTCACTCACACTCAGCGAGGTACGTGCTCTGTCCCAATAACTTGACAGGACCCCGTGGTAGGCTTGCAAAGCACGGGCGAAATCCTTATCTTCTGCCTCGACGCATTCCAGCGCAGGTCGCATCCGGCTCTGTCACAGTGCACCTGGCGGCATGAGAGACCTATGGCACGCATCAGCTCGGCACCACGTCTGCAGCAGCTCGATGGCCTAACGTCGTTCGAGCGAGCTGTGCGCCAACCTCTTATGCTGGGGCTGTTTTTGCCCCACCAACAAGGCGCCTGGACGCCATCGAAAGCACCACGAAATACCTCGTGGACCTTTGAGTACAATGCTGAACTCGCGGTTCGAGTCGACGAGGCTGGCTTTGATTTGGTGTTCGCCCTTGCCACCTGGCTCGGCAAGGGCGGCTATGGTGGAGACATTCGTTTTCGCGAGAACTCGATCGATCCCTTCATCACCAGTGCCGCGCTCGCGCCGCTGACCCACAATGTGCTGCTGATCTCAACGGTCCACGTGCTCTACGGCTGGCATCCCTTACATATCGCCAAATACGGGGCAGTCATTGACCATATCAGTGGAGGCCGCTGGGGCCTGAATGTGGTGACCGGCTATAGACCGCACGAAAGCCGCATGTTTGGTTCTGACCCAGTCCCGCACGACCAGCGCTACGCCATGGCAGACGAATTCACCGCACTGATGAAGCGGCTGTGGACCGAGGAGGAGAACCTGGAGTACGCCGGCAGATGGTACAAGACAGCGGGCGCTTTCGTCTCGCCCAAACCCGTCAACGGTTTACCCGTGCTGGTCAGCGCAGGCTCGTCGCCGGCCGGTATGGACTACGCCACGAGTCACGTCGATATCATCTTTGCCACCTCGCCCACGGGAGCTGATCCGGACAAGGCGTGCGCGTCCTTACCCCAGCACATTGCCAGTATCAAGGCGCAAGCACGGGCAAAGGGCCGTGAGGTCAAGATCCTCGTCAATCCGCATGTCATCTGTAGACCCACCGAGCAAGAGGCCCAGGCATGGTACAGGCGCATCCGTGATGAGCGTGATGAAGAAGCGTTGTCACACTTCTTCAACGCGTTCATGGGTGGCGACCAGTCTTCGTGGCGTCAGCATAGCGCCCTGGATTGGGCGGTCGGCGGCAACCTCCATCTCGTGGGCACACCGGCGATGGTGGTGGAGTGGTTCGTACGCCTACGCCAGGCTGGTGTTGACGGTGTTCAGGTCAATTTCTTCGACTTTGTGCCGGACCTTGACTATTTTATCGAAGCCGTCTTGCCACTCATGCAGCAAGCCGGATTACGGCACGCACTCCCACACAGCGGGGACGACCGGCTGCGTTGACCTGACCCGGCCGAACGATCAACTCGGGCATTGAGAGACTTGTGGTACGGGACGGCATACCGTGATTCCTGTACCCCATAGCTACGCTTCACAAGGGATCAAGAACTTGACGGTCCCTTTGGCTTATCATCCAGATGTTTGTTGACGGAGTTCTTCTGCAGACCGATCAATCTTCCTGAAGGAGCTGAATATCCTTGGACAACTCCAGCGCCGCCGGGTTGGCGAGGGAGGTCACGTTCTTGATCGGTCGACCGTGGATCACGTCGCAGACCGCGGGTTTGGATATTTTACCGCTCTTTGTGCGGGGATGTTCCGAAAACCTGCGGTTGTAATATGCGCTGGGGGCGGGCTTTGCATCTCACTCCTCTAAGCGTTGGGCCTCAACCTCGCGGATAATCTCACTCCGATGCGCATCAAGCCCAGGTGGCCCGTTGCGAATTGACGGGCGGATTCCGTCTATCCGTAGCGGTGAGGCGAACGTCCGGGTCGTTTCACCATTGGGCAGCCGCAGCGGCTGGACCCAGCCCATCTCAACAACCTGAGCATCTGACAGCGCTTGCGAGTAGGTGTGTATGGGGCCACACGGCACCCCGCGGGCTTCAAAGGTCTCAAGCCAATGAGCCGCGGTACGTGTGGCGAATATCGCCTCAAGGATTTCTTTGAGCAGGGTCTGATTGGCAGCCCGGTCAGAAGTAGTAACAAAGCGGGGATCATCAACGAGATCCCCACGCCCGACCACCTCGCACACACTCTGCCACAACTTATTATTGCCAGCGGCCAGTACGAAATAGCCGTCCCTGGCTCGGAAGGCGTCATACGGCGCATTGCGCGGATGCGCGGCGCCGAGTTTCCGCGGGTCCTGTCCGGTGCCGAAAAATTCGCTGGTTTGAAGCGCGGCAATTGCTAAACTCACTCCCATCATCGGCACATCGATACAGCCTCCCGGTCCGCCTGCTCTGACACGAGCAAGCAAGGACGAAATGGCAAAGGCCGCGTACAGACCAGCTGAAAAATCGGATAACGGCACACCACATTTGACGGGCGCACCATCCGGCTCTCCGGTCACACTCATGATGCCTGAGATGCCTTGTATGGTCACATCGAAGCCACCCTGCAGGGCACGCGGGCCGCGTTGCCCAAAGGCTGACATTGAGCAGTAGATCAGGTTGGGGCGTGTCTCAGCAAAATCCTCATAGCCCAGCCTCAGACGCGCCATCACTCCGGGCCGGTTGTTCTCGATCACAACGTCCGCGTGCTGGATCAGTTGGCGGGCCACGTTCTTGTCGACTGCATCCTTTAAGTTGAGCGCAATGGAGCGCTTATTACGATTGAGCGAGGCAAAGTTCTCGCTAAACCCCTTCGTGAATGGCGGCCACTGACGCAGGGCGTCCCCCTGTCGCGGCTCGACCTTGACCACGTCCGCGCCCAGGTCTGCTAACAACATGCCGCAGAACGGCCCTGCCGCCACATTACAAAATTCAATCACTCTGACACCCGCAAGCGGCTGGCCACCAAGGGCTGTGGAATCGTTCATTGTGCGTCTCCTATCAGCTGGTACTGGAGTGACCGATACGTAACCCGCCCCCGTTTATGTAAAAGGGCGGCGACTTGGTCGACGACCTCATAGACGTCCATCAACCACCCTCCGCTAATTCATCTAACAAGGCCTTCGCGTCTTTAAGGTCCGCCGTATCAAAGCCTTCGGTGAACCAGTCGTAGACTGGGGCGAGCAGTTCCCACGATTTGGCTTGTTGGTGTTGAGCAAGGTCGAGGGCTTTTTGGAAACAGGCTTCGGCTTCCGTGGCATTGTCCGGGGATTGTTGGAGGAGGAGTTCGCCCTGGAGCCGACGCAACTCCGCCTCACAGAAACGCTCCTCCGTTTTCTCGACGAATGCCAACGCCTCGGTCACCGTCCTGAGCCCCTCCTCGGCTTGTCCTCCCTTCCCGTAGGCCTCGGCCAATAAGGCAAGAAATTCCGACCGCAAGCCTTAAGGTCTTCAAAGGCGGCGTCATCAAGATCAAATTCCCGCTTCAGTGCCCCGTTTGTGATACGCCCCTTCCGCTGGAGCAACGCACTGGCTTGATCAATAATGTCAGAGAATTTCACCGCTGAGTCTCCCCCTGACCCTGGGGAGATAAGAGCAGGAAATGAGGCAGAGGACAACTCAAAGGCGAGGTGTTTCCTGAGCCATAAGACCGGACGGGAGCACTCGCGTGTTGGCTTAGTGAACGAGACTCTCCAGTCGTACTGATCGCCGTGCAGACTTTTAAGACAATGAAACAACTCCAAGGTGCTATCCCGCTATCTGTAACGAACAAGGCTTGATGATCACGCGTGCTGAGAGTCTGCGCTTATGGCGCAGCATACTGCGATCTGATCCTGATCTTTCGCCGGCGGAAAAGCGGGCAGAAGCAGAGAGGATGACAGATGTGCTCCCCCCGTTTTGTTTTTATGAGTGGCTGCGGGGGCAGAGGAAACAGACTGCTTCAGAGGACGCCGCCTTAGACAGCCAGATTGCCTGGCTCACCAAGAAGCTCCAGAGCTTTCGTGCCTCTGATGCGCGAAAACGCCGCGCCCAGGAAAAAGGGAACGAAAACTATGGAAGGGAGGGACGCTCCGACAGGAATGCAGCCAACGCAGCACCAACGTATGAAGAGTGGGTGCGAATGTGGAACGACTACTTCAGTACATGTCCACCTGTTCCTGGAGAGCAACTGTCAGCGGAAGAAGTACAGAAGGTCGCGGAGGAATACGCACAGAAATTTTCACCCCCGCTGCCTCCCTACGCCTGCACAGATCTCGGAAATGCACAGATGTTCCTGGATGCGTATGGAACCGAAGTCCGGTTCTGCACGGAATCCCAAAAATGGTGGCGTAGGAGTAAAAGCCGGTTCAAGGAGGATCAAACTACCGGGGTTAGAATATTAGCCTCCAAAACGCTGGATCGTCGCAGGGAGGAAACCGAGAGAGTGTTCACGGCGGAGCAAAGTTCGGGGGAAATCTGCACGAACACGCACCTTGCGCGATGTTGGCCAGAGGAGGTGTATGTCAGCAGGCGCATCGACGCTATGCTCTCACTCGCGTCCCAGGATCCGCAAATCACGATCACAACTGACCAATTTGACGCTGATCTCTTGCTCCTCAACTGTCCGAACGGAACCCCAATCTGCAGTCTGGATTATGCAAAGATCATGATCGTAGGGATCTCATTACCAAAGTCACAGATGCTCCTTATGATCCAAACGCCGAGTGTCCACGTTTTGAACAGCTCGTGGACTATCTATGCGACGGCGACTCGCAGCGCATCGAATACCTACAACGCTGCTTAGGCTCCGCAATGACCGGAGATCCCGATGCACCAAGCATGTTTGTCCTCTACGGGAGCGGAGCGAAAGAAACGGCGACACTCCTCCAGACTATTGGCCTGGTGCTTGGGAAATACGCGCAGCGATTGGATCTCGCTCCATTTCTCGGTAGCGCAGGTCTACGTGGGATAGATTTGGCTTCGCTGCAGGGGGTCAGATTCCTCTATACAGGGAAATCTGGTGATAGTCGTTTAGACACAAGCGCCCTAAACCAGCTCATAAGGGGAGATGGTAGGAGCACACTCGCTCCATATGAAGCTCTCCTCGGTACTGCACCATGCAGCACGCTTTTCGTTGCGGTCGAGGGACAGCCACGCTGTGATGATTGGGATGAGATAATAAAGCAGTGTGTTGAGCTGGTTCCGTGTCCAGGGAGTGTTCCGGTGAGAGACCGGCGTCGGAGCCTACATCTGATATTAGATGACCGAGAGGCACAGGGGGTTCGCAGCTGGTTAGTCAAAGGGTATAAGCGCTGGCAGCGGGAAGGGCTGGGGATTGCTCCTATCCGCGATGCATCGTGAGAGTCTGATACATAGATCACTCGTTTACCCGAAAAAGTGGTCCCGATGAATCGTCGTTCTTCAAGAAACACGTTCCAAAGAGAGCGCCGGTAAGGATTAATCCCTCGTCAGCGCAATGCTCCTCGTAGAAATTCATCCCCAGCTTTCTCAAGATCCCCGTCCAGTGCGAAGCTTACGCTTCGCACCCGGATGTTCCCGACTCTTTCATCAAGCTGCTCAATTAGCGAGGTCGGATACACGAGAAGTGCTTCATGACATCCTTTCGCCTCAGCATACGCGACCACCTGTGCAACGTCGTCTGCACTAGGAGTTCGTGTCGTCTTGTATTTCGTATCTAATACGCACAGGGCTTGATCTAGTTTGAGATCATAGAGGACTAAGTCGATATTGAAGTGCAGACCGTCGTGATCCACCCATGCTGACCCACTCCTGCGCCTTGAGAGCAACATGCGAAGGCAGGTGAACCTTGAACCATTCAGCCACAAAAAGCTCGTAGAGCCGGGCCACCGTGAACCTCATCACTGGCAGTGGAGGAGTCGAGCGCTCACAAGACTTTGCCGTATCGTGGGTGTTCGGCATGCATCGGCCGGAAACCGAAAACAATGTTTCCCAATGGGAACGCCAGCGTGCGAAATCCGTAACGTCCACGTTAATGTGAAAAACAGACTGGATGCTATACCTGCCTCCGACGTTGAAGACTCCGGCTGTCACCTTGCTGAGCAGTCAACGGTAAACAATCCCGAGGCGTAGCCTGACTAAGAAACTCGGCAGGCAGCCTCGAACAATTGTACCGCCCTCAGACGTCGACGGGCTCGAAATACCGAATACTCAGGGGCTTTTTTAACATCGGCGCCATTCGATCGAGGGCGCCGCTATCCGTACGCCAGGCAAAATATCTTTCGTAATGGGGGCGCGAATCCCAACGTTCGTAGATCACGAGGTTTCCGGTTTCGTCCATGTTGTCATAGACGTCCAAACCTTGGCATCCCTCGTAAGACCGCGTATCGTCCAGATTGTCTTTCATAAACGCTTTGACATCGTCAATGCATTCCGGCTTGATGTGCATCTCGAGTAAAACGGCAACGCCCATGGGTTCTCCTTCCATCGCCAGAGTTAACTAACGAGCCGCGTCCGTGTCTGCGGCCGTTGATCAGTGACACGGTACACGATCGCCAAGGCGTTTCCAATACCACGCCAAGACATCTTAGTCACTTCCGTACGAACGCGAAATTGTGAGGGCGAGGCGGGCGCTAAACCAGATACGCCTCAGTTGCCCTCCGAAGTTCCGACGGTCGACAACGTTAGTTGAAGCTTCTTCTGCGAGCGGTTATTCGCAGACCTCTCGGCGTCTACTCCGGCTCAACCCGCACCATCGGGCGCGTTTGTTAGTGCGCCATGCGGGGAGTATACAGCGGGTGAGCCGTATTCGCCTCATAGCTCTGGTTGGAGCGAATACGTGAAAGATATCCGCCACAAGACCGCCGCGCTGATTGGCTACCTCAAGCGGCTATATCGTTTCGCCATAACTAATCAAAACGATATATCAGAACTGTCCCGACGGATGAGACCGCTGGGCACCCGTGTGTCGGCCTCCACCGCGGTCCAACGCCGTAACCTGTTGCAATAACTGGTATTACAGAGAGAGCGTGCTCGTTCCTGAGCGGGTGGCACGGGTTGTGCTCAGGCAGTAATCTCCCGAGGAGTCTTGTCTCGCTTGAGTTCAATCACGACGAGGTCGCCGACTGCGTTGATACAGAGAAGGTCGATATAGCCGCCGAAATCCGTCTCGGCCTCTCGACCGATGACGAGCAGTCCGGGATCCAAGACAGATATGTCTCGGGCAAGCCACTCCTGAAGGCGCGCTTCAAGGTCAAGCGCTGCATGCTGGATCTCGCTTAGGGTCTCGTCAGGTCCAATCCGCCACAGGCGAACTTCGTCTAGCATCAGGTCCCTCCCTGTCCCTCTCCACCAAGCTTGTGAGGCAGCCTCCAATCAGCGAAACACGTTTCACCGGCCCGTACAGGCTACCCGACCAGAAAAACATCATGAATAATCACGTGAGGGCTCAAGGCCCTTGCCCCCCAGTTTCGTAAAGTACTATGGATCATCCGTAAACGACAAGGAGCTTACCACTTGAGGCATTGATCGTCACAAAGGAGCCCGATGCATAGGAGATCCGACAGAATCTCTCTCGCCCCGACAGATCTGGGCTACTTCCTCAGTTGCCGGTACCTGTCTTCACTTGATTCGCGTGCAGCCAATGGATTGGCAAAACGGCCTGTTCGCCATGGACCGTTCATGGACGAACTCCGAGCGCGGGGTCAGGCGCACGAGGGAAAGTACCTGGAGCATTTGCGAGACCAAGGATACTCCATCGCCGATATGGAAAGTCCGGACGCGGATCACATAGATTCGCCGTCCGGCGTCGCCGGAACCCTCGCGGTAATGCGTGAGGGCAAGGACATCATCTATCAAGCCGTACTGGCGGATGATGCCTGGCGCGGCCAGGCTGACTTCCTTCGTAAAATCAGCACGCCCAGCGACCTCGGCGACTGGTCATACACCGTGATCGATACGAAGCTGGCTCGCGAGACGAGGGCAAGTACGATTCTCCAGCTGTGCGTGTATTCTTACCTCGTTGAAAAGCTTCAAGGCGTACGGCCGGAGAACATGTACGAACTGTGTGCTGGAGAACGGCTTTGCCGCACGGTCGCCGTATAAGCCCGCCCTTGAGTTACTACTGCGGCGGTCGTCACCTTTGGTAGGCACTGATGGCGCCCTCCAGCGACAGCACGAGACGACGGTGGAGGCGGCATGCCGCCTTGCCCTGCACTTAGACGGTCACGTTCTTGCCATTCAAGGTCCACCGGGAACGGGAAAAACGTACAGTGGTGCCCGGATGATCTGTGCGCTACAACGGCACGGTCTGAAAGTCGGTGTCACAGCCGTCAGCCATAAAGTCATTGTGAATTTTCTGGAAAGTGCGGCAGCGGAAGCAGAAAAACAGGGGCTGAATCTCTCTGTCGTGCATCGTCATGAGGGAGAATACGAAGGAAAATGGGACATCACGAACAAGATGGACTATGAATCCATTCGACGTGAGCTTACGGACGGGAGTATCGATGTGTTAGGCGCCATGGCCTGGTGTTGGGTTCAACCAAACTTCGAACACAGTGTCGATGTCCTGATCGTAGACGAAGCTGGTCAGATGGCGCTCAGTACTGTGTTAGCCAGTGGGCCAGGCGGAAAAGGGCTGATATTACTGGGTGATCCACAGCAACTGGAACAACCGATACTGAGCAGCCATCCCGACGGAAGCGAAGTGTCGGCCCTCTATCATCTGCTAGACGGCGCCAATACCATGCCGGCGAACAAGGGCTTATTTCTCGGTGAGACGTATCGTCTGCATCCCGATATTGCCCGGTTCACCTCAGAGATTTATTACGAAGGGAAAGTTACTGCCCGGCCAGAGCTGATTCATCAGGCTATTGTTCCTGTATCAGGCGAAGAGTCGCGATTTTCGGGGTCTGGCCTACGATTCGTGGCTGTACCCCACACGGGAAATCAGGCCAAATTACCTGAAGAAGTGGAAGCCATAGCTGCGATCGTCGCAGAACTCCTGGACACACCGCACGCTGGCGAAACCAAAAAGGCGTCGTCGCAACGCTGACGGAGCGACACGTTCTCATCGTTGCACCCTATAACGCGCAAGTTGCGACGTTAATCGAGGCACTTCCCACGTTCAACGACCGCATCGGCACGGTCGATCGTTTCCAGGGCCAGGAAGCTCCGGTTGTCATTTACTCTATGACGTCTTCGAGCCCGAAAGACGCTCCGCGCGGCATGGAGTGCCTGTACGACCGGCACCGGTTCAATGTTGCCACGTCCCGGGCCAAAGCCGTATGCATCTTGGTGGGCGGCCCAACGCTTTTCGAACCGGAATGCAAAACGTCGCGGCAGATGAAGATGGCGAATGGATTCTGCCGGTACCTTGAGCTGGCGCAACAGTTATAGTGACGGATCGTGCCGCCGCTTCCACTTTGCCACGCGCTTTTTCTCTGCGCCGGTGGCCCTGCCTATGAGTTCGTCGGGGACAGGCTCGCCCCACATCTTGAGCCAGGCAATCTCCGTTTCTGGCTGGGGTCCGTAGCCATAACAGGTGACGCCTGATTCATGATATTTCTCAAACGCCTTCTTTTGCCGTACCACCAAATCACGGCGCATACCCTGTACAGTCTTCGAGATCAACGCCATGAGCAATGTCGCGCCGCAGTTCCACACCCGGTTCAATGGGCAACCCGGTGTGTGGCGGCTCCTGGAAACGCACGTGCGTTCCATGCTTGACGAGGGGCGCGAATTTCAGCTCTTTGCCGGGACGCTCTTTCTTGATGACGTAGAGGTGAGGAAGATTGGTCGAAAAGATGCCCCTGAGACGTGGCATATCAGTGTGCAACATGGGTTCTTCAAAATCGTTATTGATCCGGCTCGAGAACAGGCTATTGGGTTCCTGTTCGATCACCCTGGCGACCTAGCCAGCGGCTGCAACATTGACGATGCGAGTATAGATGGTCCAGCCGATTGCATTCGGGACATCAATCAGATTGAGGCCGCCACGGGCCTACACTTCTTTGCCGCGTTTTCAAATTCAAAGAGACAGAGGCTCCTTCAGGCAAGTACAGCAGCGACATGGTCAACTTGGATTGGTGGGGAAGACTAAAGTTCAAGGTGTTCTCGAGCGTCCCCCCAAGAATACCCCCAGAATGCCATACCACTCCGCTGCGTCACCGTAGTTCTGCTCTACGCCGTAGGCCGCATAATACGCAGCCCCCAGATCCCACTTTGCGTCTGCGTGCCCTTGGGTCATTCGCTGCCCGTAGATCTAGCACGGAAAGGTGGCGGCAACTCAGGAAGTTGCTGAGATCCGTTGGAGCGAGAAAGATCCTGTGGGAACTCATATGCATCGGACTACTGTTCCGAGGAACGCCCTCAAGTGTCCCACCTGGCAGCTAATAATCAATGCATAGTCTGTCCGTGCAAAGGTTGTGCGGCCAACAGCACGGATCCGAATTAGCAAGATATGCGCAGCACGGTACAAGGGCGTTCCATGTGAAGAACTCAATCCCTCACGTAGATTCAGGGACGGGAAACCATTGATCGATATTCAGCTGACCCACATAGACATACCGTAACTCATAGTCTTCCTGAACCAGCGTGAAAATAGTCCGAAATTCGTTGACATAAAAGCGTCCACCACTAAACCCTTTTTGGTCGCGTATTTGGGATGCAACCTCTCCTGCGTTAGCAGGGCCTATGATATTACTCAGCCTCACTCGTTTTTCGACGTACTCACCACACTGATGGGATCAAAGACCTTATCGAAACGGTGCTCGGCCCGCATCTTATCAGTCAAAAGGCATACGAGAAAAAAGTAGCAGAGAAATTAAAAAGCAGCTGGGAACGACAAATTCCCAGAGGTAACGCCTAATACCCTACCCTTCTATTATTCACTTTTAGTGATATTTACTAGCACTCGTGTGATAGTGCTAGCAAATGTCTGCATCACAGGCCGCCTTTCTCGCCCTAAAGCGTTACTTCACCGAGTCAGAAGCATCGACCTGCTCGGGCCTGTCGCAACGCACCCTCGACTACGCAATTGCCCACGGGGAACTCGTGGCCTACCTCACATTGCGTGAGTTCCGTGCCCTGTCTCGATAACTTAACAGTACGATCTGTAACCAACAAACTGTGATATTGACTGTTTTGGATACTATTGGCTGTTCCGCGCCCGCACCGTTGTTACATAGTGGCACGTCACGATAGGTCACGACTTGGTGTAAAGATACTCACGTTCCCATCACACCTCATCTTCGTTATTGTAAACTGTTCCATAACTAACTGTCTCGTTCGCAGGCGCGCATTTAGCTTTGCGCCTACTTCTGTCCACTAGCGTTGTTCTCACCAAAAAGAGAGGAATCCAGGTCCTCGCTGATCTCTACTTCAAAGTGGCCGCTATCGACTAGGACACTCCGATAGCGGACCTTCTTAATGTGACACACATAGGCTTTCCCGACGTGCTCACTGATAGCCTTGGCGATCAACGCTTCGGCATCCTCAGTGCTGAGCTTCTTCAAGCGGAATTTACTCTGGTCGTCGTGGCTTTCCGACATGGCGCTTTCCTCCCCCCTTGCAATCGTACGGCTAGTGTAACAAAACACTCTTCCTGGTTTCCCCGCCTAGCCGCCCATCTGTTCACGATAGTCGTCGAGGAGGGCTTGTTGTTTATCCGCTGTTTTTGACTGGTCGGTATAGAGTAGGCCACGCACGTGCCGTCCGTCCGCAGCCCGCCACTCAAACGCGCGCTTCTCATAGGCGACTGCCCTCGTCCTGCCTCGAGTCTGCGCAGACGCTGGAGATTTCCCCGGTAGCGTGACAACCTGTTGTCCTGCGGTGTCTCTCAGATCAAGATGATAGACGCCGCCTAAAAAACGATAGCGTGCCATGAGTGCCATAGAACGGTCCTGTCAAGTAATCGGAGGCTTGTCAATCGACCGCCTGCTAGGATGTCCTTGAGACAGGATCCCACACGGCACCAATCGGTTCTTTCACAAGTTGTTGACGACGCTGAGGGGGGCTCCTACCCAACACCTTGCGAATCTGCTCCCGCCCCCGTCGCTCCGCTGTAAAAACGCCTTCCTGTGATTTAAGACGATCACTGCTTCCACACGGCTTGTGCGCGCCGAATCTCGAGCACGTCAGGACATGGGGGTTGTTTCAGAGTTGTTTGGACCTCGAACCCCACGGTCCACCCATGCGCCAACTGCTCATTTTAACCCATCCGATGAAGTACGCATATCTTATTACCAGCGGGGTCACGTAAATACGCAAGATATATATTATTATCGCGCACCCCTGGAGGGTCTTCACAAGTTGTTCCTCCATGTGCCAAGCCCGCCGCATGCCAGGCGGCTCCAACCTCTGGACTATCAACCGCAAATCCAACCGTGCTGCCATTGCCTGGCCCAGCGGGTTCACCATCTATCGGGATACTGATTGAAAAAATACCTGTTTTTGTTACATAAAAACAACGACCTTTAGGGTCGATAACCCCGGGTTCATAGCCAATCGCCCCTAAAACCGCATCGTAAAATACTTTCGATTCCTCTATATCATTTGCACCAACCATAATATGACTAAACATTGGTATCTCCTCTTCTAAATGATAAAAATTTCTTCACGCTAAGCACTGCCTATTTTTGGCTAGGAATTATCTATTAATAATCCCATAAAGGGCCGAGGCTGTAATGCCCCCAAGCCATCCGGGACCGCCCGCGAGTGTCGCAATCGAGGCCAGCCCTGGGGGCTTACGCGTCCGTTGCCTCGCGGGGTCTCAGGGGTTTGTCATCCACCTCGTCTCGTTCCCCTTTTTCAAACAGACAGTGCGGGTTGTTCTTATGCCGCACGAATCCTTTGCCAGCGGGATCATCCGTGGTTTCATCTCGGCATCGAGGACAGCGGTAGCCATGGCGAGTCGCCGTGGACGTTTTCATCCCGGTGCTCCCTTACCGCCCCGCTGCCAGTTCATCTAACAATGCCTGCGCCTCCTTCAAATCCACGGTGTCAAAGCCTTCGGTGAACCAGGCGTAGACGGGGGCGAGGAGTTCCCTGGCTTCGGTGGTTTGTCTTCTTAGAAGAAGACGTAGGATCGGACCACGAGGTTCTTGCGGCACGGAGCATCGTCGGGCGCGGTCGGATCGAGGCAGGCAGTGTGGAAAGACCAGCGCGAGACCGAGCCGTCGGTGACCGAGTCGTAGCACTTGAGCATCGAGACCTCGGTGGAGGTCTGCTGAGGGAACCAGTACCACTCGTGGTCAGGGCGGTAGGTGAAGCGGGTGGTCTCGCCGACGCGGTCGTTGTAGATGCGGTAGTTAGTGATGTACGGCTGGTCAGCGAAAGACGGCCAGGCGCAGAGTACGAAGGGGTTCTGGCCCACCGTCTCCATCGGCTTGGCCAGGTTGATCGACATGAACCGCCGCGCCATCTTCGCGTCGGCCTGCGCCTCCGTGTAGTGCTGCTCGCGCCCGAAGTTCCGCAGGTTCTTCGTGAGCAGTTCGCGACAGCGCACGCGGCCGCTGTTGTCGTTCAGGTCGTTATGCACGATGTTTGCGTAGTTGGCGTTCACACCCGGGTTCTTGTTGTCCTGGTCTTCCGTGCGGTCGCCGTCGTAGTCCTTGTTAAACACGTCGTGGTTGTACACGAGCGCATCCGTCGCACCCGGGAAAAAGTCCAAGAGGGGCTGCTCCATCTCCGGGTAGAACACGCGCTCTACCTCCGCCGCGTCGTAGAAGTTCTCGCACGTGGACTCGCAGTGGGCCAGCGAGACGCCCAGCTTGTCCATGCACGCGGCGCTGGTGGGCGACAGCCCGGGGTAGTACTCCTCCATGCGGCGCGCGTCGCGCAGCACCTGCGGAAAATAGAGGCGTCGCCGCCCGTTGTCCTCCTCGTCCTTGCGCAACACTTTTGCTTCGGCCGCACGCGCCGGGTCCCGCCAGAGTGCGTTGGACAAGACGACGGTGTAGGCCGGCTGCTCGTGGACGGTGTAACGCAGCGGAAGCGCGAGGCCGCCCTCAGGGGCTTCGATCTTGGTCGCCCGAATATAGTCCAGGCACTCTTCGTAGCTACGAAACCCGACGCCCCACTTGGTCTCAATGGGGCCCGGGGGGGCGTTCTCGATCATGTCGATCACCGCCTGCCCGTCCCCCTCGGCAATCCGGCGGAGCGCCGCCTCCGTCGCCAACGCAGTTCCTGCATCCCCGTCCCGATCGAACGACATGTAGGACAACCCACCGTTCGCCGCGATGGGTGGGGGCTGCCCTGCTGTGAGTTGGAAGGGAGGCACATAGGCCGACGACCCTGTCTCCTTCCCTACCGCAACGTGATTCTCGATGGCATTAATCTGGCCCATAGCATACCCCCCAGTGAAAGATGCCCCACCGTGTCACGCAGGGTGTGTCTTGGCAATGCCATCTTTTTCCTGGTCACATGAACGTAGGTATTGTCAACTTATCGGCCCCTTGTGAAGCCATACGGTCGCGTGCAGTAATCATGAGATGCACTTACGTACTACAGACTCATATAAGAATCACCGCTTTCCGCCTGAGATCATGGCGCACGCCATAGCCCTTGACTATTTGTTCCCACCGGGCGCGCTGATGGATTTGCCCCTTCCGTACCAGGGGGCGCACTGCCTATCGCTCAAGCTCACCGCGAACCTGCAAAACCCCCATCTGGTCACTTATAGGTCACTCAAACTGCAGCCTATCCAACCTTCGTAACGATGATAAGAAAAACCCCCCGCAAGAACAGGGGGTTAAAGAAAGCCACCCATCGGAGTCGAACCGACGACCTACTGATTACGCATTCTCCACGAGTCTTGGAAAATCAATAGCTTAGCGGACTTAGGGGTGCAGGATCGCGCAGAATGCTGCACGATCCGCAACCTATCCGCAACTAACTTTCTGTGACTATTATTCCCAGAAAAGTGGTCTATACGAATATGTTTCATTGGCCCAGACACCACGCGGATACGATAGACCAATTTTTGAAACGCCATGGGATTTTGGGTGTGCGGAGCTTTCCAGATCAGCGGCTTTATCAGCTCCTGTGCAGTGGCAGTGGTGTTGCCTCAGCTGCGTCGTGCCATTCGGTCGTCCCTGGCCGTGCGCTTCCGCCCGCTCCCCTTGCTGCTGCCACAGCCGGGCTAGGCTCGTGGCGGCGCGGAGTTCCAGCGACTTCGCTTCTTGCTGACGAGCAACAGCGAGCGCTTACTGAAAACTGGCTTCGGTTTCTTCTTCAGACTGGAACCTTGACTCCCGAACGTAAGATTGTAGGGTCAGGTTTCCCTTCAACCGATGCAATTTCGCGTCGACGAAGCTATCGTCGCCCGATCCGCAGAGGCCAACGCTTCTGTCACGGTTGTCAGGCCTTCCTAAATTTGGCCTGCTGTCCCGTGCGCCTCGGCGAGCATGCCAAGAAGATGCGCTTCTCCTAGTCCTCCTTCTGTAACCCGGTAGGCGGCCAGACCCCGGCGTATCTGCGTAGCCCCTTCCCCGGCCTGTCCCCGCGCCTTATCTCGAATAGAGTGAGATTGAAACTCTTACTGATAGACTGTTTCGATCAGCGCTTGCTGGTACGCCGCTATCTGTTCGGGACTTAAAAAAGCGGATGGGGGAAACACGCTCACCGAATCCGCCACTGTCCACACGGTAGCGAGCCGCTGACGGACTTCATCTGCAGTGCCGACTGTGGCAAACGTTTCGACCATCTCGTCGGGAATGGCACCCACCAGGGCATCCATATCCCCGCGCTGAGCCGCCGCTGCCGCTTGACGGGCGGGTTCCCCGAAGCCATGGGCCTCGAAATACTTCTCGTACTGGCTGATCGAGGCGTAGAACGCCACCTGCCCTCGCGCATCGGCAAGGGCCTGGCCGCGGTCCGCGTTGATAGCGACATACGTCCAAATATTCAGGTCAAAGTCTGCCCGGGGTTTGCTGGCCGCTTGTAAGCCTGTCGTGAGCGTCGGCACGACTTGCTCCTGGATCCACTTGTGCGACCACATCGGATGCCCGGCAAGCCCATCCGCTATGTCCGCCGCCAATCGCACGGCGCGGGTAAAGAGCGCGGGCAGATAGACCGGAATACGGGGCCGAACGGGTTGCGGCAGAGGCATGCCGCTGAAGTCTGCCGTGTAGTAGGTCCCCGCCCATTTTCCCAGTGCGCCGGTATGGGCGTTCTCAATAATGTGTCTGATGAGCGTCACGGCTTCGCGTAGCCGTGCCAGAGGCTTGTCATAGGAGAGACCGTGCCAGCCCTCATTGATGACCTGAACACTCGGGCCGATCCCTAATACCACCCGCCCCCCACTAATAATGTCGAGATCAAGGGCGGACATGGCGGTTTCCAGCGGGCTGCGGACAAAGGCCAGTGCCACACCTGTGCCCAGCTTGAGGCGTTCTGTCCCAGCAGCCGCGGTCGCCAAGGGCAGAAACGGTGCTCCTGGCAACTGGACGCCTCACAATCCTTCTAGTCCTAGGTCTTCCGCCTGTTTGGCGAATGCTACGAGCTGTGTGGCTGGTTGGGGCACGACCACCCCCCAATAGCGTTGTCCAGCAATGGCCATGACGCACCTCCTTCTATTGTCGCATTCCGTTTCTGTTCAACTGTCCAGTTCTCGCGCTGTTCACCGCTTACGCCCTACGCACGAGACTCTCCTGCAAAGTGGGGCATGACCTCTTTCGCAAACAAACGCATGGAATGCTCGGCCCGCCGCGGGTCAATACCGCCGATCTGCATCCATAGCACCAGATGGGTCACCCCCGCCTCTTGCTGTGAGCGGGTGAGTTCTCGAATGGCATCGTCCGCCGTGCCGATAATCGGTGGCGCGCCAAAAAAGTGGAGCCCTTGGGCTTTCCCCAGCGCGTCAGCAGGCGGCAGCGGGTCTACCCCAAAATAACCGCCGGGCAAGGTAAAATCACCGGCCTCGTCCAGCTTCTGTGTATAGACGGCCATGCGATGCCGCACATGCGGAGCGCATTCCGCCCAGGCCTGCTCTCGCGTGTCGGACAGATATACCAACCGGAGCGCGGCCGTGTTGAAATCTGCTGGATCATGACCATGCCGCCGCAAACTGTCCGCATACAGTTGGTTGGTCGCTGCACTCCCCGCCCCCGCAAAGTGGCAAGCATAGCGGGCCACACGATCTATAGACTTCGGCGTGAGACCAGCGACCCACAGAGGCGGTCGGGCTTGTACCGGTCGTGGGCGGAGAGAAATCGGGCCAATCGTGAAGTGCTTGCCCGTATAGGAAAATGTCTCTTGCGTCCACAATCCTTGAATAATTGCCAGTCCTTCTTCCATCCGAGTCGAACGCTGCTGGCGCGGGATATTGTAAGCGGCGTACTCATCCACCACATAGCCTTGGCCCATCCCCAGGTCGAAGCGCCCATCTGACAAGGCGTCGAGAGTGGCGGCTTCTTCCGCCACCTGTAGCGGATGGTAGAGGGGCAAAATAACGATATAGGTCCCGAGCCGAATGCGACTGGTCTGGGTCGCCATGGCGGCGAGCAAAGGAAATGAGGACGGGAAATAGTCGTCGGTGCCGTGGTGCTCGGCTGTCCAAATATGATCATAGCCCAGCTCTTCAGCTAATATCGCTTGGTTCACCATGCTGCGACACAACTGGGCCGAAGAGACCTGCCACGGGTGTGGATTCTCAAACGCGAAGAGTAGGCCAAAGTTCATATCTCCCTCCTGTATGGTCCCCTAACTGATCTGTTTTTGAAAACTGGCCAGCGCCCGCTCCAAATCCAGCTGATCGAAGGCTTTAAAAAAATCGACTACGACTGCTCATTCGCTGTACTCATAACCTCCTCCCTTCCCGGCCGCCTTGCGGTACCAGAACACCGCTTGCTTGTAATCCTGCACGGCCCCTAGGCCGCTGTGGTACATGGCGCCCCGATTGAACTGGGCGCTGGCAAGGCCTTGCTCCGCCCGTGCCCGGAGCTCAGCGATGTCGTCCGCGTGGGCGTCCGGGCTACATAGGAGGCCAGTCACAAGGAGGCATATGGTGAAGAACCATCGCATCATCGTGTCCTAGCGCACGAATGGCGGCTTGGGCAAGACATTGCATTGATATTTATTGGTTCGTGGTGGACGACGGGGTCAGGAGGATTGTCCGCTACCCTCCCAATAACCGAGGGAGCAACTTCCTGGATAGTAGGCAACCTCTCGGCCTTCCTGCTTGAATGTCTGGTCTCGGATTTGATCAAGCTCCCGTATGATCGGTTTCAACGTTCCCCGCGGATCTTTGAACCAATCCGTTGACCATATCCTACGGATCCGCCAAACTCATGTAGGTGCATCCCCGCTTTGAAGACCATGAAGACGGCCGATGGACCGATGTTGGTGCCAGTTATCTGGCAGCCGTAGCGAGTCAGTTTGACGTAGGGACGGCCTGCAAGTCTGGATCCCATCATGACGACCGCCGTAATGAGATGCAGCATGATACTTGTCAGCTCGCTCTTTCTCTGGAGCGTGGTTGCCGTTGCCGCGTTAGCTCATCCTGGCCGAACGAATTCCCTAGGCTGCCATAGCTGTCGGACGAATTGCACCCGTTGGGGGCTAGTTACCGGGCAGTACCATTGTCGTAGCTCGTCACTCTCCCGCCGTCCCCCCTCACCAGCACACCCGACACTGCTGCCAAACACCAGCCCAGCCCCGAAGTGCAAGCAGCTCTCTTATGAGACGAATCGTTGTGCTGCGGTGTCTCGTGTTATTGACGGAGACACCGTCGAGCTAACCACTGGCGAGCGAGTGCGATTCATAGGGATTGATACCCCCGAGAGAGGTGACGCTAGATTCGATGCTGCGACAGAGAGGAATGCCACTCTCATTGAAGGGAAAACGGTCACGCTAGATGTATGTGAGGAGAACGCGAAGGATAGATATGGACGTACACTGGCCTACGTTATTGT
>CAXXHG010000031.1:0-52758 GCA_963666315.2 Binatia bacterium | reverse complement strand
ACTGCGGATGGGCCGTCAGTATGGGGAGATCGGTTTGGGACTGCGGGATTTTAAATCCACACGGCGTGATCACAATCACCTCGGGCTGGTATGCGACGAGTGCCTCCCAGGTGATCGTCGGCGTGTGCGCGCCCGCATCGACCAGACCATACTCCCCACCCGCAATATTCACCAGTTCGGGTATCCAATTCCCGGCAGCCATGAGCGGATCGAGCCATTCCAGGCAGGCCACACGCGGTCGAGAAAGATGACGCGTTTTTTGTTCGACTGTCCACAGGCGTTCTTTTAAGCTCTGGATGAGCGCCTGGGCGGTTGCCTCCTGACCGGTTGCTACCGCGACATTGCGGATATCAGTCCAGATATCACGCAGGTGCTCCGGTCTTAGCGACACAACGGTAACGTCCGGGGTCAGAAAACAGCGCACGGCGTTTTCGACATCGGGTAGGGAGACGGCACAGACTTCACACTGATCTTGGGTGACGATGACGTCCGGCTGTAATTCTTGGAGCAGATCTGTTTTCATGCGGTAGACGCTGAGACCTTCCTGTACGATCTGGCGTACGCGCGTATCGATGTCGTTGCTTGTCCCGCGTGGATTAAGCTTGGGTTCGATGAGGATGGGCAGACCCACGACATCAGACGGATAGTCACACTCATGCGAGACCCCAACGAGACGCTCCCGGAGCCCCAGGGCGCACACAATTTCCGTACTGCTCGGCAGCAGCGAGATAATACGTTCCAGCATAAGGTTTTCCTATATGAGCATACGCAACTGAGGGGGCAGCGTCCGATTCAATCTTTTCTCCGCAGGCTGACTTTCTCTGCTATTCCTATACAATGTACAGCAGACCGTACACAGTCGGCTGTGGCCTCGACCCTACCATTCTGTACTGGGGCCCGCAATTCAGGCGTTGCTTTGCGGCTCGGGAACGGGTACAAAAATCCTTCATTAAACAGACCAGAAACAGACTGAAACTATGAAACTACGGGAATCACGCAAGATCTATATCGAGACCTACGGGTGTCAGATGAATATTTCTGACACCGAGCTCATTCTGGGGCTGCTCAAGCCCGAGGGCTACGAGCCAACGCGCGCACCAGATCAAGCCGACGTCATCCTACTCAACACCTGCGCGATTCGTGAGCGCGCGGAAGCGCGGATTATTGGTCGGCTTGGTGAGCTCGCCAAATACAAGGCCCGCAAGCCTGGGGTCGTGCTGGGGCTGACGGGCTGCATGGCGCAGCACCATCGGGTGACGCTGCTTGATAAAGCGCCGTTTCTTGACCTTGTGCTGGGTCCTGATGCGTATCGCAATCTCCCGGCACTGCTAGCGCAAAAAGAAACGGACGAGCCGCTTGTATCAGTCCGTCTTGATCGGGATGAGACCTATGCCGATGTCAGCCCCGCACGCAGTGCAGGCATTCGGGCCTGGGTGACCATCATGCGCGGCTGCGACAAGTTCTGTACGTTTTGTATCGTGCCGTATGTCCGTGGGCGGGAACGCAGCGTCCCGGCTGGAGCGTTACTCGACCAAGTACGAGAGCTTGCTGACCAAGGCTATAAAGAAGTTGTCTATTTGGGCCAAACGGTGAATGCCTACCGGGACGGTGACGTGAATTTTGGTCGCCTGCTGCACCAAACCGCACAGATAGAGGGGATAGAGCGGATTCGTTTCACCTCCCCGCATCCATCCGACATGGACGATAGTGCGATTGACGCTATGGCGACGTGCTCCAAGGTTGCTCCGTATCTGCATCTGCCGCTGCAGGCGGCTTCGAATCGCGTTTTAGCGCGTATGGAACGTGGTTATACGGTCGAGGCATATGCCGCGCTTGTTGATCGGTTGCGTGAGGCGATGCCCAACCTGGCATTGTCAACTGACATTATTGTCGGCTTCCCAGGCGAACAGGAAGCCGATTTTCGCGCGACCTATGATTTTATGGCCAGGACACGCTACGATTTTGCCTTTATGTTTAAATACTCAGCGCGCGAAGGCACCAAGTCATATAAATGGGGCGAAACTCTCTCTGAAGAAGAAAAGGGCCGGCGCCTCCAAGAGATCATTCATCTGCAAGAACAGATTGGGGGAGAGCTGAATCAGCAGCGGATCGGTCAGTCGGTCGAGGTGCTGGTTGAAGGGCCGGCGAAAAAGCAAAAAGATTGGCTGGCCGGCAAAGACCCACAGTTCAAAACCGTTGTCTTTCCGGGCAATGGCGCCCAGCCGGGTGACATCGTGCCCGTGCATGTGACGTCCGCCACAGCTCACACCTTGGTGGGGGAAGCACGATAATAAGCTTGCCCCCACACAGACGATTAATCCAACAACTCAAGCACTTTTTCTGATGGCCGGGCAATGACGGCCTTTTGGCCTTTGATAATAACCGGACGCTGCATGAGTTCAGGATGTTGCAGCAGCACTTCGACCACGGCCTCCCGGGTGACATAGGCGTTTTCATCCAGACCCAGCGCCTTGAAATTTTTGTCCTTACGCACAAGTTCCGCCGGGGAATCCGGCAAAAGATCGAGAAAGCGTTCAAAGTCGTCTCGACTCAGGGGGCTCTTTAAGTATTCAATAACGTCGAACTCGACGCCGCGCTCTTGTAAAATATCGAGCGCTCCACGCGACTTGCCTCAACCAGGGTTGTGATACACTGTGAACTCTGCCATAGCATGCGCCTCCTTCTGAAATATACGACTCGTATTTGACCGCAGTGAAGATGCAGGGTGTCATTCTGAACCGCAGCGGAGCGCAGGTGAAGAATCTCTCAGAAGCGGCGGTGGCAGAGAGATTCTTCGGCCTCCAGCCTCAGAATGACAAGCCCGTAAAATCCGTGCAGCGGATCACTGGTGCACCGTGCGCCGAATCCCATGGCCCTGAGCGGCCCGCAGAATAATCTTTGCCCGTCGTACCTTATGCTGCGGACTCGTGCGTTTCCGGACCATGGCCTCCAACACTCGCCGCTGCTCTTCCGAGAGCGTAATGGGGGGCGCTGATAAGCGGGCCATAACCGTCTCCCTCCTCTCAGATTCGTGCTCTGCTACCCTACCGTCTCACTCCCTTAATGGCTAGGCTATCCCTGCTGTCCGGCACTAGGTACTGTACCGAGTTGACCCCCAGGCGGCTAGACCGGATGAATCTTGAAGCCGAGGCCGCTACACTTCTCAATTGTCAATTCTGTACGATCTTTACAGAAAAGGTGAATATATGGATACCAACACAACCCGCCAATTTGTCGAAGATACGTGGAATACCAGCATCATCCCCACCCTTACGGAATACCTGGCTATTCCCAACCAGTCCCCCGCCTATGATCCGGACTGGCAGACCAATGGCTACCTCGACCAGGCAGTCGAGTTGATTGCAAACTGGGTTCGTGGCCAGGATGTCCCAGGGCTGAGACTTGATATTGTCAGACTTGAAGGCCGGACGCCTTTGCTTTTTATCGAGATTCCGGGAGATTCGGCCGAGACGGTTTTGTTATACGGTCATCTCGACAAACAACCGCCTATGGACGGCTGGCATGAGGGCCTGGGTCCGTGGAAGCCGATAATCAAAGACGGCAAGCTGTACGGCCGTGGTGGGGCGGATGATGGTTATGCCGCTTGTGCCTCGCTCACCGCAATCAAGGCGCTCAAGCTCCAGGGCGTTGCCTGCGCCCGGTGTGTGATCGTGATCGAGTCGTGCGAAGAGAGCGGCAGTGGGGATTTGCCGTATTATATCGACGCGCTGGCTGACCGGATTGGAACCCCGAGTCTGGTGGTCTGCCTGGATTCGGGTTGTGGCAATTATGAACAGCTCTGGATCACGACCTCCTTGCGCGGTCTCGTGTCCGGGAATCTGGTCGTCTCTACCTTAACCGAAGGCGTGCACTCCGGTGCGGCGAGCGGCATTGTGCCCTCGACGTTCCGTATCCTGCGCCAGTTGCTGAGCCGCCTTGAAGACGAAAAGACGGGAGAAATATTACCGTCTGAATTGAAGGTCGAAATTCCGGACGAGCGGCTGCAGCAAGCCCGAACAACGGCCCAGGTGATGGGCCAGACTGTGGCCGGGGAATTCCCTTTTCATACGACAACGCAAGCGGTCACTAACAATATTCATCAACTCCTCCTCAACCGAACCTGGCGCCCGCAGCTTGAAATTACCGGCGCTTCCGGTTTGCCGTCGCTCGAACAAGCCGGCAATGTTCTGCGGCCGGTGACCGCAGTAAAGGTTTCCTTACGCATTCCACCCACGTTAGATGTGGATGCGGCGGCAGCCGCGCTCAAGCACCTGTTTGAACCACGATCCACCATATGGCGCCCAGGTCTCGTTCGAGCCGGAATGGGGCGCGGCAGGATGGAATGCTCCACCCCTTGCGTCATGGCTGGAGCAGGCGCTGAACCGTGCTTCTCAAGAATTCTTTGGCCAAAATGCGTGTGCCATAGGCGAGGGTGGAACAATCCCGTTTATGGCTATGCTGGGTGAGAAGTTTCCGCACGCTCAGTTTATGATCAGCGGCGTACTCGGCCCGCATTCCAACGCGCACGGACCCAATGAGTTTTTAGAATTGTCTATGGGTAAACGCCTTACTTCGTGTGTCGCATGGGTGTTGGCGGAGCACTTTCAGGCGGTGTGTACGTGAAGGAAATGGCTCGACTCCTCTTCCATACAGCAAGCTCCCCCCCCCCTTGTATCAAGCCCGTTTTCTCTCCTGCCGTTGACCTGCCTCCTCTTCTCAGTCGATAATCCCCCAATCGGATCGGGGGAGGGGCAGCTATGGCGTTTTACGCCGATCTACACATCCATTCCAAATACTCTCGCGCCACAAGTAAAGATTGCGATCTGAAACACCTGGCCTATTGGGCACGCAAGAAGGGCATTGCCGTGGTCGGGACTGGCGATTTTACGCACCCGGTTTGGATTGCCGAGTTGAAAGAGCAACTTGTCCCTGCTGAGCCAGGACTATTCCGCCTCAAACCCGACCTCGAAAAAGAGGTCTCGGCCATGCTGCCGCCGGCTTGTCAGGGGACGACGCGTTTCATGCTGTCTGTCGAGATTTCGACTATTTATAAAAAAGGGGAAAAGACGCGTAAGATCCATCACCTGCTCTACGCGCCTGACTTTCCGTCTGCCGCGCGCATTATTCAGAGTCTGTCTAAGATCGGCAATCTGAAGTCCGACGGCCGGCCCATCTTGGGGTTGGATTCGCGGCACTTATTAGAAATAACGCTGGAATCAGGTCCGGGCTCGTATCTTGTTCCGGCCCATATTTGGACGCCGTGGTTTGCCGCGCTCGGATCGAAGTCGGGCTTTGACGCCATCGACGAATGCTACGCTGACCTCGCTTCGCACATCTTTGCGGTTGAGACCGGCCTCTCGTCTGACCCAGAGATGAACTGGCGTGTATCGTCTTTGGACCGCTTTCGGCTGGTATCAAACTCCGACGCCCATTCACCGCAAAAGTTGGGTCGCGAAGCGTGTGTCTTTGACACAGAGCTTGACTATTTTGCAATCCGCACAGCATTGGAAACAGGCCGTGGCTATGAAGGAACGCTAGAGTTCTTTCCTGAAGAGGGCAAATACCATCTCGACGGTCACCGCAATTGTCATGTCTGTTTACTACCCAACGAGACCAAGCAGCTTGGCGGTCGCTGCCCGGAGTGCGGCAAGCCGTTGACCATTGGCGTCATGCACCGCATAGATGATCTGGCCGACCGGAGCGGCGAGAGCCGGCCTGAAACGGCAGGCGCGGTCCAGAGCCTCGTGCCACTGCCCGAGATTTTATCCGAGATCCTGCATGTTGGCCCCCAGAGTAAGAAAGTTGCTCACTACTACGAAGGCTTGCTCGGCCAGCTTGGACCCGAGCTGCAGCTTATCAACGATATTCCGTTAGAAGACATTCAGAAAACTGGTGACTCGATAGTGGCCGAAGCGATTGCCCGCTTACGGAAGCAGGAGGTCATTCGCGAAGCTGGCTACGATGGTGTCTACGGCAGGATCAAGCTATTCCGGGACGAAGAGTTGAGGCAACAGACCAGTGGACCGTCATTTTTCCCACATAACACCAAGCCATTGGTGAAACCAGATGTTTTGCCTAGAAAAGAAAATCAAAAGAAGAAGCTCGCTGGGCGAAAAGAAGATTCTCTACAGTCGAGGCCTGCGAAGCCTGCCAAGCCCGCAAAGTTGGCTTCTGCTTCCCTGCCCGTTCTGCCCATTTTGAAAAAAACGCTGGAACAGCAGGCGTCCGGTGTCTTAGTCGGACTTGATGCAGATCAGCGCAAGGCGGCTGAGATCGTCTCAGGTCCGCTCCTCATTGTTGCCGGACCAGGTTCGGGCAAGACGCGCACGCTCACGCATAGGATTGCCCACCTCATTCTTAATCATGCTGTCCAGCCTGAGCAATGGCTGGCCATTACGTTCACTCGCCGCGCGGCCGATGAAATGCGCAAACGTTTACAACGCCTCCTGCCGGATGTCTGGGGCAAGCTTGCCCTCTTTACCTTTCACGCGCTCGGCATGGCTATTTTGCAAGCGCACTGGAACGCGGCAGGTCTGCAACGTGGCTTCCGTATTGCGGCTGAGGCAGAGCGGCAGCAACTTTTATAAGATACACTTGGCGTTTCCGCACGACAAACCCGCAGCTTACTCTCGGCTATCTCTGCGGCAAAACGGACCGGAACAACACCCGCAGAGGCGAAGCAGACCAAAGCGTACCAGACATACCAACAGGCATTGGAAGCGCGTAATCTGGTTGATTTTGACGATCTCATAGGACGGACGATCTATGCCTTGGAATCCGACACAGGCTTACTCACACACTATCGACAGCAATATCTATGGGTGGGTATCGATGAATATCAGGACGTGGACGAACAACAGGTCCGGCTCATTAAGCTCCTCGTTCCGCCAGACAGCAATATCTGTGCGATTGGCGACCCCAATCAGGCTATATATCGTTTTCGCGGGGCGGATGTGCGGTTTTTCGCTCAGTTCAGCGAAGACTTTCCTCACGCACAAGTCGTGCGACTCACACGGAACTATCGGTCTGATAGCAATGACTTGAGACTCTCGTCTCAAGTCATTGCACCGTCAGGTTCTGAGCAGAAATCCAGGCCTGTGCTTGAAGACGCCCCCAGCCTCATTACCATACACGAAGCGCCGACTGAGAAGGCTGAAGCGGAGTTTGTGGTACAGTCTCTGGAATACCTACTCGGTGGGCACAGCTTTTTTTCTATTGATACTGGTCGGTCGCGAGACGCTGAAGGCCAGAACGTGTCCTTTGAGGACGTGTCCTTTGCTGACATTGCCGTGCTGTATCGGACTGAAGCGCAAGCCGGTGCGCTCGTCGAAGCACTGCAACGTTCCGGCATGCCATTTCAAAAGCGAGCGCATACCCATCTTCTAGATCACCCTGGTGTTGCCACATTGATTGACTCGATACGTGATGAGCAGAGTGAAGTGGCCTTACTCCGCCAGCTTGAAGCTGCGTCCAAAAAAACGAAGGAGATTGAGGAGGCTGAAGAGGCATTTGAACTCCTCAAACCAATTGTTCAGTCGTACGGGGACGATTTGGATCGCTTTCTATCCGCTCTTGCGTTGGAGACTCAAATCGACACCTGGGACCCGCGTGCTGATAGGATTTCTCTTCTCACGCTCCATGCCGCCAAGGGCTTGGAGTTCCCGGTTGTTTTTATTGTGGGTTGTGAAGACGGCATTCTCCCGCTGACCTGGGGCAAGGCGAACGAGACTGCCCTTGCCGAAGAACGGCGGCTTTTCTATGCGGGAGTTACCAGAGCCAAGACCAAGCTCTATCTGTGTCATGCCAAGAAGCGCCGCTGGCGCGGCAAGATACGACCCATGTCGCCATCCCCCTACCTAGCGGATATCGAAGAACAACTCTTCGAGCGCCGGCGGAGTCAGTTGAGGCTGCGTGGGAAAAGGAAAGAATCGCAGTTGGAATTGTTTTGAACTGGGGGATGTGGACCTGATTGTAGCTCCTCTACTCAGGCTTGTCTGAAATGGCACACAAGTGGACGGACCAATACTTTTTCGATCTGGCAACGGCGACAACCATTGTAACACTGAACTATCTTGCGCTTTTCAGAAAGCTACTCTTTGCCTCTGAAACGGACATGTACTTTCTGCCCGATTATGGGCCCTATGATTATATAGCTGGGTTGGTCCTCGTCCTTGGGCTATCTGGCCTGTGTTTCCTGGGAATTCGAGTTATCAGGAAAGTTGCGAACCCGGTTCTTCATCTGTTCGCCAGTCTCCTCGTTTTCTTCGCTTTGCTTAAGCCTTTGAACCTCGGAAGGGTCACCCTCGGCTTCAACATCTGAGATGTGGTGTATGCGCTTCTCAGCATCTCCGTAATGACTAAGATTGCGATCGCTCTTGTAGCCTTCATATGTGTAGCGTTTTTCATACGCTTTTATTGGCCGTTATTTCGCGTGGTCCGCATGGTCTTTGTTACCACATTTCCGTTTGCTGCCTTAGTTATTGTTCAGCTCTTCTGGCATTCTCTGACCTCATTGGTCGTGGCCAGCGATCAGTCCCCATGCTGTGGAGCGAGTAGGGCGGATGCCTCTGAGGTGAAGGAGAGCCTGTCGGATAATGCTCCCCGTATGCTGGTTCTCCTATTTGACGAGTTAGATTACCGCTTAGTCTTTCCGGAACGGCCTGCGTTTCTACAACTGCCGGAGTTCGACAGATTTGCTGAGCAGGCCATTGTGTTTGCAAACGCACCGGCCTTGTCAAGGAGCACCTGGACAGCAATTCCAGCATTATTGGTAGGGAAACGGGTACGTCGGGCGACAGCCACGGATCGGAGGACGCTGGTATTAGATTTTGAGGATGCAACAGACAGCCGCTCACTGTCGGGCATGCCGAATCTATTTTCTGAGGTCCGAGACGCTGGGCGGACGTTATCCATTATTGGATTTTATCACCCCTACTGCCGGTTGTTTGGTGAACTCTCTACCGAGTGCTTACGTTTGGCGTTTACAGATCCGTATCGTCTTGAGACGCAGAGAGGGCATCCAAGAATGTTCTGGCAAAGCCTCCAGGCTGCGTTTTTGGACGGCCTGCCTGCAGATGCCCAGATCGGCCATGTGGCGAGTTATGGCATGATAGTGACTCGAGTGAAGAAGATGGTCGAGCGGTTCGACTCGCACCTCATCTTCGTGCATTTATTGCAGCCGCATGATCCACCGATTTATGATGCAAAGCGAAAGAGCCTGACCTACCTCAATCATTCTCCTATTGGGTATTTGGATAATGTGGTCCTCACGGATAATTTTCTTGGAGAAATCCGGCGTACGATGGAAAATGCGGGACTGTGGGACAGTACCGCTGTATTGATTACCGCAGATCATCCCTGGCGGCACGCCGATAGATACGATGGAAAGACGGATATCCGAATTCCGCTCCTCTTAAAGATGCCGGGGCAAACGAAAGCAACGGTGTATACACCGGAGTTCTCATCCGTGCATGTAAAAGACATGGTGCTGAGCATATTGGCGAAAGAGCTAGTTGATCCGCCTGCGGTCAGCGCATGGCTGAAGCAGCGCTAGCCTGTATTTGTGGTGTAGACTTATGCCTCAACTGAAGGGCCGAACAGAACCCGCAGAGCGATGTCGGCCAGGATAAGGAACAGGGCGATGATGATGAGAATATTTTCGAGTGGCTGGAGAAGAATCTTCTGCCCGCCGCGTTTTTGGGAAGTCAGTTCTTTAAAGCTGGGATTGAGTTTCCCGCCCGTGCCTGCAGCGAGTGCGTGTAGGAGGGCACGGTTGGGCTGCTGCTGACGATATTCTTTGAACGACTCGTTTGTATCCTGACTGACTAGTACGGTCTGGCTTTTTTGGCTGACAATCTTGCCGTCTTTGCGTTTGACTATCGTCACCGGTACCCTGCCCTGATAGCGTGCCGGTAGAGTGGCTTCGTAGACCCGAGGAGCGACCGGCATGAGCGTCAAGGTTCCACTCTTTGTGCCGCGCGGGAAGCGGGCCTGCAGGACGCCGCCGTTTTCATTGTCATAGGATTCAACCCGCAGAATGGTGCGTTCTCCACGTTTGGTGACGCTCAGTCGGTAATCCAACGAAGTCTCGTTGCGCATGGCCCAGCGGACGGCCTGAGACCAGAATTTACCGAAACGCTCCCAACGGATCCAGTCGCCTGATCCGGCTCCACTGGGATCAAAGGGAACGACAACGACTTTGCCGAGCCCGTACTGCCACGTTGCCAGCAGCGGATCCTGTTCCTTGTGGATGTCGGTATAGAGCTGGACGTTGGCCCCCCTCTTCGGCTTGGTTAACATGTATTCATCCAGGGCGGGGAATTGGGTCAAGCCGCGTAAAATCTGACCTCGCACGCCAACATGCGGAATGATGTCCTTAGGACCCTCGTCTTCTTTGTCTTGTTGACGGATCGTACGCCGGGTATCTCTCACCAGGAGTTGGGGGAGGGTGGACGCGTCTTTTACATGATAGAAGCGTCCGTTGGTTTTTTCGGACATATAGGACAACAGTTGCAGATTGACGGTGTCCGTCCCGATCCGGATGGTTGTAATCGAGATTTGGCGCTGAGCAATAGTTTTAATAAGTGGGTAATGATCGGCAGGACTGCGATTGGTATCCCCGTCGGTCAGCAGAATAATATGTCGAATCGACCGACGACTGCGGCTGAGCTGATCGGCCGCAGCCTCCAGCGCATTGTAAAAGTCTGTACCCCCACCGTAGCGCAGCCGTCGAATGCGGCTTTTCAAGACAGAGCGATTTTTAGACAGTCGGCCTAACGGGGCAAGGGAGTAGGCTTCTGAGTCAAAGGCGATTGCACCTGCCAGGTCGCTGTTTTGAAGCTGGGCTAAGACGGCAGTTGCCGCCTTCTGGGCGTACAGCATTTTTTGTCCGTCGTGCAGTCCACGAACCCGACTATTATAGCCCATGCTGTTCGAGCGATCGATGAGCAGGAAGAGGGCAATAGGGATACGTTTTTTCTTTTTTGGACGTTGTTCCTGAAATGAGACCGGCAGGATGCGTTCGATCGCCGAGTTTTTATAGTCGAGCGTCCCAAAGGTTTGCGCTCCGCCCGTCATAATAAAGCCGCCGCCGAAGTCGCGCACATAGCGCTCGATGACAGCCATTTGCTTCTTGGTCACAGCGTCACGACTGATATCGTCAAAGACCAAACAGTTATAATCGAGTAGGTCTGTCAGCTTGGTTGGCAGTCCGTCCGGCCGGCGAAATTCGATATCGACCTCTTTGAGCTGTAACGCCCGGGCGAGGTGGGTATTCGCATTATCGCTAATGACCAGCGAGCGTGTTTTCCCCGCAACGGCAAGACTGGTGCTCTGGGTGTTGTTGCCGCTAATAGTGTCGTCGTCTGTCTGAATTTCCGCTCGCAGCAGATAGTTGCCACGCTGAAGAATTTGGGACGGGATCTCAAGCACGGACAAGCCCGGCTCCAAGATGACCACTTGACGTGTGAGTAGCCGATCGTCGGCGAAGATGTTGGCTCGGCCCTGGACCGGCTGTGCATGGCCGTTCCGAACGACCATGCGCATATTAAACACACTGCCTTCACGTATCAGGGGCGGAACAACGAATTTTTCAAGCGAAACCTCAGTGTGTCGTCCGCCTGGAGGAATAACCGGATAGATGGCGATTCCCATCTGCCGGGCTATGGCGACAGTCTGGCGTGCCCTGCCAGTTGTTTCGTTGCCGTCGGTCACAAGCAAGAGACGTTTTTCCGCGCCCTCCGGGTAGAGGGCAAACGCCCGTTCAAGAGCCTGGCCGATATTGGTGCTGGCCGCATTCTCATGGCGTGGCAAGGATGCTGGCAGGACGGCCTCGCTTGCGGGCCCAGGCTGGAGGACAAGTTGGGTGTCTGTTGCGAACGAGAGGATCGAGAGTTCATCTTCCGCCGAGAGTGCCTCTCGGAGTTGACCAAGGTAGGTGCGTGTCCAGGTACGCCCTTCTGCCGAGATGCTGTCCGACGCATCAACGGCCGCAACAACGGCGAGGGTATGATCAGACAGGATGGTCTGACGACTGAGGCCGCCCAAGGCCGCAATAACCAAGATCGTGGCTAAAGAGCGCAGCAGCGTGGCACCGAGCACGACACCGCGGTAAGACTGGCCGCGGAGTGGGAGCCATAGCAGGGGGAGTAAGACGAGCAGCCACAACGTCTTTGGCGAGAGAAGGGTATACAGTTGGCCGAGAATTTCCACGGTCATGATGCACGTTCCATACTAGAGCGTCGTAAGGCGTATAGCCACTCACCTAAGAGAATGAGGGCGGCCAGCCAATAGAGGCTATGGCCAAATTCGACTGGGTCATCCCGCTGTACTTCCTGGGGCATAGACCGTGCTGTTTCAACAGCGACAGGGAGCTCTCCCGCTGTCGTTTCACGTCCGATATCGGATTCGGTTTCGTCAAACAAATTCGCGTACACCAGTGCGCGATAGTGATCGCTTTCTATGCGGTAGGTTCCGACATGGTCGAGGGTCAGCGTGTCTGTCTCAAGGCTGAGTGCAGCTGCCTGAGGTGTGGACAAACGCAGGGTATCCGGCGCACCGTTCGTTGCAGCTGTGGGTAGAAAAAATGTCTCTCCTGTGAGGAGGATGTGGGGGTCGAGCGGACTCGGTGGCCGGAGCCAGCGCAGCGCGTTCAAAAAGAGCACCAAGAGGGTCAGGTTGTCGGAATCCGTCAAATTGCCGGCACCAAGATCAAAAGCCAGACAGACCACACGGTGGCCGTCTTTTTCTCCAGTCAGTGCAAGCGGGATCTCGCCCAGCTGGGTGCGCGAAGAAATTAGGACCTGAGCCCACGAAGGCAGGGCAAGGATACGCGCCTGCTTGAAGGGCAGTGCCTCCACGTACTGGAGGTTATGGAGGATTTCATGGTCCTCGTCCCAGTCGAGGATATGCAGATCCGCAGCCTCGGTGAGAACCGGAAAAAGCGGATTCTCGGTGGGCGGAAAGATGTACAGACTATTAGCCGGAACGGTTGCGCCAGGAACGAATTGGTGAAAAAGGACAACATCCTGCTCGTGTAACTGCTGCGGCGAGAACGCCTCCGGGGTGGTGATGACCAGGCTGAGGCCAGGCAGAGCCTTGCTCACCTGCCGCAGTTCCGCGTGCAGGTGTGTAACCGGGGATACCAGGATGAGCTGCCAAGGGCGACGCTCGGCTATCCAGTTAAGTGCGTGGTTATCAATTGCCAAGGCATCTTCAGGTCCCAGGTAGACGTCCAGTTGTCCCGGCCCGGTGAACCCACTGAGAGAAAGCGACCGTGTCTCATTGGCGGCGAGGCTGAACTCGCGTTGAAATAATGCGGTGCCGTTCAATTCTACTGTCAACGTCGCATTTTTCTTGCGATCCGTATAGTTACGGACAAGAATATAGGCTCGGGCTTGAGAGTAGTCTTGGAACGGATTCTGGTATACATGGACTGAGGCCAATGCCAGATTGTCGTCCGTTTCTCCGACCCGATGATAGGTGAGCAGACCGCGCTGCGTTTCCGACAGATTGAGCCGGCTGAGTAGCAGATCCGTAAAGACATGAATCCGGGCTTGCCGCCCGGCCCGATCACGCTGGACCAGCGCGAGTTCAATACCGAGTTCGAGGTTGGTGCTCGTATCGAGCGGCTGTAAGCCCTCGAGACGATGCAATACCAGGCGATGATCTGTGGTGTAGCCACTGACCACGCGTGGCCGGGTGGCAACACTGATGAGCATGACCTCGTCGAGCGGGGCCAGGGAGCGCAGCACGTATTTGGCTTGATCCAGGGCGAGATCAAACCGCTGCAGCCGTCCCTCACGCGCCTGCATGCTGGCCGAGATATCAAAGACGAGAATGTGCCGGTCCCCGCGCATTTCCATCACTGCTCGTGACCAATAGGGATGCAGGAGGCCGCCGACCAGCAAGAGCAGCAGGGCTGCCTGGAGGAAGAAGAGTAGGTCGGGCAAAAAGCGCCGGGCGCGGATTCTATCTTCTGCGATGGTCTCCCAGAACAGGAGACTCGGGACCTCAATCCGCTTACGCATACGCTCGCGTAGATAAATGAGTATCAGGATGCCGAGCACGGAAAAGAACGGTAAAGCAGTGAGGTTGAGAATACCCATAGGCAGGTGAGAGCGATCAGTGGAGTGTCAGTAATCCGGAACGGGCCAGTGTATCGGTGACCGTCTGCATAATGGGCTGGGCCGTGGAGACACGGGCATACAAGATCTGGTGTTGATGGCAGAACTGTTGGAGCGCCTCACAGTGCGTTGACAGGGCGTCTTGATACTGCTCAAGGTTGGCGCGACTCAGGGTGACCCAGCGTTCGGTTTGTGCTTCCACATCATACAGCTTGCCGCGTCGAAAGAGGCGTTCCGGATGTAGCTCACTGTCGCCCATGACGTGGATGGCTTTGACCTCGTAGCCGCGGGCAATGAGGAAGAGGAGAGCGGTTTCATATTGTCTCGGTGGAGTCAGGAAGTCCGAGATCAGGATGACCACCCCGGGCTCTTTGGTTTGGCTGACATAGGCCTGGACTGATTCTCGAAGGTAGGTTTTGCCTGCGGGAGAGAGCGATTCAAGAAAAGGCGGCAAACGGAAGAAGCGATTGTGATGGCGCAAAAACGGGGTTGCCCAAAAGGGTCGCTGGCCTTTTTCCGGCGAGGCCAGGGCTGCGATCCGGAGCGTATTATTACTGGACAGCACGATATAGCTCAGCGCCGCCGTAAGATCGGTGGCAAATCCAAATTTCTTATCTCTGCTCGGTGCGCCCATCGAGGCACTGGTGTCGAGGATGAGATGAAAGGGAATTTCTCGCTCGGCGGTAAACGTTCGGACCATGAGCTTGTCGAGCCGACTGGCGGCATTCCAGTCTAGATACCGGAAATCGTCTCCCGGGGCGTAGTCTTTATAAGATTCGAATTCTACGCCCCACGCTTGGCTGGTGCGCGGAATAGGCGTCTCTCCCGGCCGGTGACCACGCGCCGTACGAACGCGGATGCGCAGACGGTCGAGTTGTCTGAAGAAAGCCGGATCAGTGAGACTCACGCCGGGCGGTATCCCTATCGTTTGAGTTGCTGAGCCGACTGCCGGATCCGCTCGATAATCGTCGTCGGGTCGATATTTTCTGCTTCCGCAGCAAAGTTGAGAACAAGCCGATGGTTCAGGGCGGGGATCATGACGCGGTCAATGTCTTCATAACTCACATTCGCCCGGCCATCGAGCAAGGCTGCAACCTTGGCACCGAGCATTAAGGTCTGGCCGCCGCGTGGACTTGAGCCAAAACTGACATAGCGGTTAACCAGATCGTCTTTGGGCAAAGTGACCGAAGCGGAATCAGTCTGATTCAAGTATGTGGCTCCGGCCGGCAGTGTGGCATGAATCAGCGCTGCCGTATACTCTTCGATATTCGGGGCGACCAGCACGTCACGCACGAGGTGGCGAAACGCCATGACCTTGTCAGCCGCCTCAGCTTCGGAAAAAACCGGTTGGGGGTCTGGTACGTCAGTTGTGGTGGTTGCGCTGATAATGCTTTGGACCTCCTGGTGGGTCGGATAGGTCAGGCGTACCTTAAAGAAGAATCGGTCCAGCTGCGCTTCCGGTAGCGGATAGGTTCCTTCCATTTCGATCGGGTTGAGCGTGGCGAGAACGAAAAAGGGCGGGGGGAGTTGATAGGTTGTCCCGGCGACCGTCACTTGGAGTTCCGCCATGGCTTCGAGCAGGGCAGCCTGAGTCTTAGGGGTGGACCGGTTGATTTCGTCTCCAAGGAGGACATGCGCAAAGACCGGCCCTTCAGCAAAGACAGATTCGCGCCGACCATCGTCCCGATCCATGATCATGCGGGTGCCGGTCACGTCCGCCGGCATGAGATCGACGGTAAACTGAATCCGGTTAAAGCTCAGATTGAGGACGTGTGCGAGCGAACGGACCAGGAGTGTTTTGCCCGTCCCCGGTACGCCTTCGATAAGGACATGCCCACCGGCAAAGAAGGCAATCAGAATATCTTTGATGAGTTCCTCATAGCCGATGATCACTTTGGCGAGTTCGGACTGGATGCGCTGAAAGGTGTCTTGGAATTCGAGCACTAAATCGGTTGTAGATGTCTCACTCACTGAACTTCTCCCCGAGAAAACAGACGTTTGACGATATCTTCATATTCAGGCGGGATTTGGGCATTGCGGATGGCATCGTCTAAGGCTTGGTTTTGGTTGAGTTGGCTGGTTGATTTGATAATCACCCCGCCGCCTTCATCTTTGACAATTTCAGTAGCCGTACGGCTTTTCTCAAAGCTCGCATCTAAAGAGAGGCGAAACGTCGGCGTGGGTGTGTCTAGGTCCTTTTCATTGCCGAATAAGCGCCGATCGGTACCGCTGCCGGCTCCCGTACCGCCTCTACCGGCCTGTCCGCCCTTGCTCGGAAGTTGTGGGTTAGCGGGCTCAAAGACGCCGGCTGTTTGACGCCGCTTAAGGCGGGCTTGTTGCAGCCTTTGAATGCCGCTGCCCTGCTCCGGTCCCTGGTTGCCCCCTTTGCCTGCCGACTGGCCCTGTCCGTCTCTGCCGGCTTGTCCCTCGGCAGCGGCCTGCTGCTCAGCTTCATCCTGAGACCCAACCAAGCCATCCCCATCCTGTCCAGGGTTCAGTGCCTGCCGTTCTTGCGCCGCCGAGTCTCCTTGTCGTGCTCGTCGCTGCTCATCAGACTCTTCAAGCCCTTGCAGGGCCGAGCGGATTGCCTGCTGTATATTCTCAGGCAAGGAGGCCAGGGACAGGAGCTCTTGGCCCAGTCCTTCTTGCTCTCTCTGCTCTTCTTGCTGATCTTGCTCTCCGTGCTGTTGGGTCGTTGTTTCACCTGACGGCAGTGGGTCCAGAGGTGGAGTCTGGGGGTTTTCGGGCAACATGGACAGGCGTTCGCCAACCAGTTGTCCGGCGCGTTCGGGAAGTTCGGATGTGAGCAACTCTAGGTTGGTCAGGGTGAAGGGCATGGGCTCCGACGCCGGCGAAAGGAGAGGGATAGAAGCGATGAAGAAGGCCAGTGCGACAGCGCCAAGAAAAGGCAGGAGGCTCCACGGAACGCGGCTTGGCCCAACCTTTTTGACCTCCCAGGCGGGGAGTCGGTCCATATTATCGCGTAAGAGATAGGTCCATAAGCGTGAAGCCGGAAGCACATCCGGGGCGCCAGCCGTGATCTGGGCTGCAATGGTTGAGAGGCGTTGTTTCAGGCCGACTTGGAGATCCACTCGATGAGCGGCAGTGTTGATATTCGTCCAATCAGTGATGCCCCGACGAAGAAAACGAAAACATACAAACCCGACGAGTGCGAGCAGCGGCCAGGCGGCCAGGGTGAACCTGAATGAAGACAGGCTGAAGGCCAAGATCGTAAACAAGGCGACTCCGAGCGCCAGAACCGTACCGATACTATAGAGCTGGTGTTGGGCGGTGTAGAGGTTGAAGCGGACTCGGAACGTGCGCAACTGCGCTTCTACCTTAGCGAGCGAGATGCGCTCTTGGGTGCCCGGTGGCCAATCCATACGGAGTCCTTTGCGATTGTTTTCATTGGAAAAAACGCCCCTACCGTAGTCGAGAACCTTGCTCAGGTCAACTCATAAAAGCGGGTGAGCGTGAGAATATGCTATCTCACGAGTATACACGGAATGATGACTGAATGCATAACGGAAAGATAACGAAAGAGGCGGGAAATATAACGATTTTCAAATGTTATGCTTATGAGCGGTCGGCGTGGCGGAGCAGCGTGAAGAGGCGCTGGCTCTCCTCAGTCAGTCCTCGACAGTCCTGGGCAGTCCTGGGATTGCCCCTGCTCAGGGAAAAAAAGTCAAGAAGACGAGAGGAGAAAATGATTCAGTGCTTTTCTCAAGCAGCCTTCGGGCATATATGCAGTGTAACGAAAGTCGGGAATCCTGAGTCTCCAAGTGGAAAGCGCAAAATTTAAGCTTATATATCAATGTAGTCATATTGGCAGGCATATTGGTCTGCTTGCTGTCCTGGTGTTGCTGACCTGCGCGGCCTGTGAAGAGCCGTTGCGTCTGCCTTATATTGAGCCCGCATTGCACAACTGGCCTAAAAAATATCGCGGTGTGAGCGGCCTCAAGCTGCACGTCTTCAATACGGGTTCGATACAGGTGCCAAGCCGAGTCGTGTATGAGAGCGGTAGTCTCCTGCAGCGACAGGCACTCGACATTCTGGTGTTTGGCATTGAGCACCCTCAACAGGGATTGATTCTCGTCGGTACTGGGCTCAACCGTGTTATAGCGCAGGATGCTGAGCACTACCTGGGAGGATTCCGTTCGGCTATTGGCGCAGCGCATATGGAGCCAGAGCAGGATATCGTGTCGCAACTCGAGGCAGCTCAATTCTCTCCTGACAAGGTGGGCTTTGTCATCTTGCCCGACCTGCGGCTCGACCATACCGGAGAGTTAGAGAGTTTTCCGCACGCAACCGTTGTTGTGACAAGCGCTGAGCATACTGCTGCAATCAGCAGTAGTAATTTTGGGCTGTACCTGCAAGACGAATTCGATCAGGCGGGTGCATGGCAATTCGTGGACTTCACGACTAGTGATCCGCTTGGCACCTTTAGCGCAGCCCAAGACGTTTTTGGTGACGGCAGTGTAGAACTCATAGACGTAACGGGTGCGACAGCCGGCGGACTTGCCGTTCTTGTCCGTTTACCGACTCAGCCCGTTATCCTGTGCGGCAACCTGGCTTGGACGGAAAGCCAGTATCGATACGCGTGGATGCCCGGCTTTGCCTTCAAGCGTGAGGCCTGGTGGGACGCGATCTGGCGTCTCAAGAAGTTCAAAGACCTGTTCCCCGCACTGGCCGTCCTGCCTGATCACGACTGGGCGGCGGTTGAGAAGGCACAGACTACAGGTATGACGGATATGATAGTTCATATTTTCTCTGCTCCGGAGTCGCCTGAGGACGATACGGAATGAGACGCTACGCCATCATCCCCAGAGTAGGTTTTACAACAATTTTTCAGGATAATAATGCCGAGAGCGGCCCCGAAGAGTCGGTAGCGTGTCTTTCTTACCGGAAAGGACCCCCCGCCGATCAGATCGATCGGTCTTTTCCGTGTAGAGCGCCGTCGGTAAGGTAAGAGCCTCTTATGAAGGTGACACTCATCGGTCATGGGTCATTAATGAGTGGCTTGGGCCTCTCGTTCTCAGGAACGTTTCAGATGTATGATGCCTATATTGTCGCTTTGAACAACTGCGCGCGCGGCTTTGCAAAATTGTCCAAATATGGCGACCAGTTTGCCACCGCCCTCGAAATTGCAAAACTTCCGTTGGAGGGTGAGATTGTCTCTTGTGAAACTCAGCCCGACGGAAGAGTGGAAGCACTGGGATTAACGGTCACATTGGAGGATCTTGGTCGGCTTGTGAAACGAGAAGGTTATCAGCCAGCTACTCTGTATACGTTCGTTGAGCGGGCGCAGGAAAATGGACTTGGGCTGGCAGAATGGTTGTGGAATCTAGACGCTGAGAATGGGCATGAGTTGGTTGCCTATCGTCGCCGGCTCTTCGCTCTCACCGGCTATACCTCCCCCCATTATATCCCCCATCCTGTGCGGCTGAATGGGGCAGACTATGCCTTAATCTTTCTCGCTCCCGGTTTTGAGGGAACTGGGTCGCCTGATGTTGTCTCCGTGCGTGAGCAAACTGGTATCGAAAACATTCTCACGACAGCAGAAACCTGGCGTCGAAAGCGGAACGACGATCAGATTGCTTACTTTCTGTCCTGTCTCCTTGGTGGTGCTCATGGGATTTGTGTTCAGGATTTTCTTTCAACTATCGTTTATGAGACTGATTTGGCCGAGCAACTATATCAGCGTCTCCAGCCTATCCTGCCTGTCCAGGCCGAAGAAGTGGTCTGTTTCCTGGAGACCACGGGCTTGACTCAGCAGCAGTATCAACGTGCCTTTGGCAGTCCGGAAGCCGCATTGCGTCGGAGCGGACTCCAGGGTTTTCTGGATGGATTCGATGCCCGATAAGGGATGCGATGACCGATAGGCCAATAGGATAAACGTATGAGCATTTTTTCTGTGTCGATAGGCAAGGAGCAGTTGTGTTTTACTGCCGCGCACTTCATTGCTTTTAAAGGATTCCGGGAACCCTTGCACGGCCATACGTATCAGGCCCAGGTCACTGTGAGTGGACCGGTCGGTCCTGATGGCTATGTGGTTGATTTCCTGGTGCTGAAGAAAATTGCGGAAGAGGAGTGCGGGAAACTCCACTTTCGTACTTTATTACCTGAACAAAGCGACTGTCTCGCCATTAAAGTCGATACAGAGACCGTTCAGGTGGAATGTGAGGACGGCGCACAGTTCAGCTTCCCGCGTCAAGACGTATGCCTGCTGCCCATAGTGCACTCGTCATCCGAGGAGATCGCTCAGTATTTGATTGCGCGTATACGCACTCGCCTAGCTGACGCGCGGGGCAACAGCATCCAGACCATAGAGGTACTGATCGAAGATATTCCGGGTCAAGTAGCGGTATGCCGCGAGCCGTTTGTCGTTGATCCAGAATAAAGAGGGTAAATGAGGCGAATATTTCTAGGGTGCTTGTTTTTGATCGCGAGTGTCTATGCGGCAGGTTGTAATGCGTCTTTACCCGAGCCGGAATCCGAGCGCGCGCAGCTCTATACACAGCGCTGCTCGGGTTGCCATCGGCTGTATCATCCGGGCCTGCTCACGACTGAGATGTGGCAGTTTATGATGGTGCGTATGGAGGCGGAGTTTCAACGCCGGGGCCGGCCACCCTTATCGGAGTCAGAGAAGATAGCCATCCTTGAATATCTTAGTACGCATAGTCAGGAAATGTCTTGACGCAGGCTCCGCTCCCTACACCCCACGCCGAGCTGCTTCGATATCGTCCACCTCTTTAAGAATGGCGGCAGTGAGCACCTCGTAGCCATCGGGTGTGACCAACACATCGTCCTCGATGCGGACGCCTATACCCTGATATGCCTCCGGCACCTCGGCATCTGCGGCAATATACAGGCCGGGCTCAACCGTGAGGACCATGCCTGGTTCGAGTTCTCGTGACTCTTCGCCGAGCTTGTATTTCCCCACGTCATGCACATCCATGCCAAGCCAATGACTCGTACGATGCATATAGAACTGACGATAGTTGCCTTTTTCAAGGATACTCTCGGTGCTGCCGGACAGGATGCCGAGATCGCGCAGACCGTCTACGAGGATTTCGGTTGCATGTCGGTGCACATCGTCAAAACGCACGCCAGGCCGGATCATTTCGATGGCCTGCTTTTGGGAGGTCAGCACCAGTTCATAGATCTCTCGCTGTGGCCCGGAAAATTGTCGCCCGACCGGAAAGGTGCGCGTGACATCGGAGCAATAGCAGCCGTACTCTGAACCCGCATCAATCAACAGCAGATCGCCGGCCTGCATTTGCTGATCGTTGGTGATGTAGTGCAAGATCGTGGCATTTGCACCGGAGGCGACAATGGAAGGATACGCTGGTCCTTCGGCTCCGTTGCGACGAAAGTGAAATTCTAAGAGCGCTTCAATTTCGTACTCATACATATCGGGCCGAGTCTCTTCGAGCGCGGCCTGATGGGCGGCGGCTGAGGCTCTCACCGCTTGCCGCATTAGGTCGATTTCCTCAGGATTTTTGAATAAGCGTAGTTCATGCAGGATTTCGCTCGGCTCAATCATCGCGACGGGCCCCTGGCCGCTACGTGGGCGTTGTAGGCGGGCTTGATGCACAAAGTCCAATATTTTCGTGTTCAGCCGCTCATCGCGGCCTAAGCTGTAATAGACTTCTTCCGTCTGGAGTAAGTGCTCGGGCAAAACTTCGCCAAGCTGATCAATGCTATAGGCGGCATCTACACCGAAATATTCTGCCGCGCCTTCGATGCCGAACCGCTTGCCCGTCCATGTCTCCTTTTGTTTATCGCGTGGACGAACGAACAGAATAAACTGTTCTTTTTCATGCTGCGGGGAGAGCAGGCATAAGGATTCCGGCTCGGGAAAGCCGGTCAGATAGTAGAGATCGTTGTCCTGCCGATAGCGGTATTCTACGTCTTGGGAGCGAATTGAGGATGGTGCAGCGGGAAAAATAGCGACAGCGTCGCCCCCCTGTGCGCCCATTTGTTCTATAAACGCCTGGCGCCGCGCTTGGTAGGTTGAAAGATTTCCGTTCATTTTCATGATAAAGATATCATCCGTTCCGTGCTGACTTGACTTCAATGCAAAAATTGAAGACGCTTCTCACTATATGGCACACGATCATTCATATCCAGAGTCGTTGAATACACTGTTGACCCGCTTGCCCGAGCTGGAAATCGTTCTTGGTCCACAAGCCAAGCCGGGGTTACACGCGGTACAGCAACTCCTCCAAGAGGCCATCGCTGCGCGTGCTGGCGGCGACGTGCCCAAGGCCGGGGTGAAGATTGGGGCGGCAATGGACACCCTGGCTCAGTTAGCTGACGTACTCGACCCCCAAGAGGCAGCGTTAATGCGGATGCTGTCTGTTCAGTTTAAACAAGCGCTGTCCCTGGGGGATCAGAGCGAAGCCCGGCGCGTCTCGGACGTGATGCGCCAGAATTCCGGGGCAACGATTAAGAAGAAACCATGACGGGACAGACGGAACAGGCGGGACAAGAGTTCCTGCGTCCTTGACTTACTCAGACCGGTTGGCTAGTGCAAAAGGCATGGCTGACGCATTACAACCCTGCTGCGAAAAAGAGCTCACTATCCAGCTCAAACAGATTACTGCGACCTATCGATCCTTTCCCGTGATCAAAGAGGTCCCGTGCCCGACATGTCGTCAAATCATCCCGATTCGGGTGTATGAGAAGCCGAGTGAGGCCGAGTCCTAAGAGGGGCGAATGGCATGACTGAACGAGTAGACTTGAAAATCATCAGAGTCGGCATTGAAAACGAAGATGAGCCGTGCCGGATTAGTATCAAAGCGGAGGTCAGTTCGTTGAGTCAGCTGCGTAGTATTGCCGATAAGTTTAGGCTCTCGAAAGAACGTATTCCTGCCCAGCTGCTGATTGGAGCCGTCGAAGAAAAACACGAGGCGCGCGACGAGGTAGGAGCCGAACAGATCGAACAGGTGATTATTACGGGGCTGGCGAGTATGCAGCATTCCGGCCAGATTGCACGGGAGATTCTGCGTCGCTTTCGCGGCTGCTGCATAACTGGCGATTGACTGCGGGTGGATAAAGAGTTCTGCCCCGTTTCGTACGGCGGTTCTGATCTCCTCCTGTCTGACCGGAAAAGCGCGCTGCCACGTATCCGTGGCTACGGCTTAGGATGCCAAGGCTGGTTTTGATCGTACCTTATTGAGGAAGGCAGCGAGTGTCGGGCGGGTGGCAATTTTTGCGCCCGCTAAATTTCCACAGAAACGGACTCGCCCACTATTAACAAGATGGGTGACTGTTGCGAGCACTTCGTCATCGTTCTGTTCCGCTTCGCTGATTTTTTCCATCAGTTCGAGGAAAGTGAATTCCTTTTTGTGTCTCGGCATGGTTTCCTCCCGTCACTGGCTATAAATCCCTCTACCGGACCTATCGGTTCAGCGCTGGGATTCTTTAGCTCTTGCCGTGAGAGAGGGCGCATGTGTAGGGGAGCAATGCGTCGCCCTTATTTGTCTAGCTCAGCAATCAACTCCCACGCTTTTTGACCCTCTTGTGGGTTGCGCTGCTGAATGGCAGTAGCCTGTTCCTTGGCTTTCTTTCTACTCCCACCAAGGAAACCGGGAGCTTTCAGGTAATATTCCATCAGATCCCACCGAGCGGCAACGTGATTAGGGTCACAAGAAACCGCTCGTTCGAAATGCTTCTGTACCTTCTTGGCTAAAAAGGGTTGACGGAACATACTGGCCTGCTGGGTGTAGTATCCATAGGCACGCCCGAGCCACAAATAATACTCTGCATGACACTGCCCAGTGCCGAGGCTTTTCTTGAACCAGACTATCGCTTGTCCGTAGTCTTGCTCGTCAAAAGTAATGCGGCCAAGGTAGAAGGCGGCAGTCGGGTTCGCAGCTTGCTGCTCCAGCAGGAGCTCAAAAATCCTCCGGGCCTGGGTGGGTTTGCCGTCTTGAAAGAGCTGGGTACCTTTTTCAAGGTTGTCTTGCGCGTCTGTCTGAGTGGCACTGAGGGTGATGAGCAAAATGACACCGGCGAGTTTCAAGAAAAGACGCATCAGAAGATTCATCAAAAGATTCTGAAAGCCATACGAAAACGGGCAGCCCGTGGAAGCTGTCCACGCAGCTGCCCGCCATTGCTCAATAAGCAGGGGGACGACTAAAAGGTAATCAACGGCTTAATGACATTATCCGCTTTCGTCGTCATCATTTCGAACGCCTGCTCAACTTCTGAAAACGGAAATCTATGCGTTGTGAGCGGCGTGGGGTCAATGCGACCGTTTTGGATCAGACGCAACAATCGTATGACTTGCTCGCGGCCGCCACGACAAAGAGCGGTATGAATTTTCTTATCGCCCATGCCGAGGCCGAACTCCGGCAGGGGAATACTCAAGGTATCGCCCGCTTCCCCGTGGTAGCCGATATTGGAAATCACACCACCCGGTTTTGTGGCTTTCACGCAGTTTTCAAACGTAATAGGAGACCCGAGCGCTTCAATGGCTGAGTCTACGCCGAGCCCGTTGGTGAGCTGCATGATCTGTTCGATCACGTCGCCTTCGGTTGGATCAACAACGACATCGGCGCCCATCTTTTTTGCCAGCTCTTTGCGGTCCGGCTTTGAGTCCACCGCGATAACCAGTCCTGCTCCCAGCATCCGTGCGCTGGCTGTGGCGCATAAGCCGACCGGGCCTTGCGCAAATATGGCCACCGTTCCTCCAACGGGAATCTCCGCATTCTGTGCTCCAACAAGGCCGGTGGACATCATGTCTGTGGTGTACAGCGCTTGCTCATCCGTCAAATCATCCGGAATGGCGACAACGTTGTAGTCCGCATCATTGACAAAGAAATATTCCGCCATATTCCCGTCGCGCTGGGTGGTGAACTTATAGCCGCCGAGCATGCCGCCGCACTGCGAAGCCAGCCCGCGCTGACATGGATCACACTTGCCGCAGGGTGTGATGGCGTTGACGACAACGCGGTCGCCCTCTTTACAGGTTACGACATTGGCACCGGCTTTGTACACAATGCCGACGCTTTCGTGTCCTAAGACTCGCCCTTCGGGAATCTCGATGACCCCACGAACGGTGTGAACGTCTGAGGTGCAAATCAACGACGCCGTGGTTTTAATAACCGCATCATTCGGACCAGGATCGGGGATGAGTATATCAATGATACCGACCTTACCTATTGCCAAGAATGCCAGTGCTTTCATGCTGTCCTCCTGTTTCTCCTGCCTGCTACGAGTCTAACGATCTAGCTCGCAAAGATTTGTCCTTTGTCTTTAAACGCTTTGAATTCAAGTCCGTTCTGACTTGGGTCTAGCAAGAACAGGGTTGCCTGCTCACCGACCTGCCCACGGAAACGAATATACGGCTCGATCAAGAACGACACCCCCACCTGGGTCAACTGGCGAGCCAGCGTATGCCACGCGTCCCAGTCGAGAATAACGCCGAAATGCCGAACCGGGACCTGCTTGCCGTCCACGGGATTGGTTGCGGCTAATTTCGTTTCCGCTGGGGAAAGATGGACTGTGACTTGGTGTCCGAAAAAATTGAAATCAATCCAGCTCGAACTCTCTCGTCCGACTGTACAACCCAGTAGTTCCGTGTAGAAGGTACGGGCAGCTTCGAGGTCGGTGACTGGGATAGCGAGGTGAAAGCGTGCGACTGTCATCGTGCTGTATTTCGACGCGGGCCAGAATCCTCTACAGCATCCGGCGCAGATCCGACACGGTGTAGCTGGCTAGCAACTCGCGCCGTTCAGCCATCTGGTCAACAACCTGTGTCAACAGTGCATTCAGTGGAGTTTCGAGGCCAAGGTGTTGGCCCATCTCATTGACCCTGCCGTTCAGATAGCGGGCTTCCGTCCGACCACGACGACGGAACACATCTTGCCACATGGAAGAAAAAACGTGAGTGGAACGATCCGGCAACTGCTTGGGAGTGAAGTCTGTCCGCTGCAGTGCTGTTATCAGAGCCGACAAAGGTTGGTCTCCCGGCAGTGTTTTGAGCTTGATCTCCGCTTTGGTCAATACGTTCTGGGCTTCCTCCAACATATCCCCAAAGAAGAGCCGTGCAGCCTGGTTGTTAAACGCTTCTGTACCGGAAACATCAAGAATCGCCGCAGGTGCATTCATGAGGTTGATACAAAACTTGGCCCACTTACATGCGACGATCTCGTCTGTAAGCGCCCCGCCCATACTGGCCGCTTGTAGGGCGGCAACGGCCTGTTCCGCCGTCTTGTCTATGCCTTCGGGATACCGGCCGATCACCAATGAATTCCCACCCAAATGACTCACCTCACCGGGAAATACAAAGCGCGAACCAAGGTGCAAAGCCGCACCGTAGACATTGGTGAAGTGCTTGGCAACCAGCTCCTCATTTGTCATCGTATTTTGGAGGCAAAAGATACGCGTTTCGGGCGGAACCTTGGCGCGCAGTTGTTCGATAGCAACGGGTGCGTCGTATGTTTTTACGCATAGGAAGACAACGTCATTCGGCTGGAACTTCCAGGTATCCACAGAAGAGCAGGCCGGTGGCGAAGTGACAAATTCGCCATATTTGCCTGACATTTTTAGACCGTCAGTATGGATTTTTTCAATATGGGCTGGGTCGCCGATCAGTAGGATATCCGTTCCGGCTCTTGCGAAATGTGCCCCCACCGTGCTGCCCACCGCACCTGCGCCGAAGATGACAAAACGCATGTACTCACTCCTGTGTCGGGCGCTAGGGTATGCTGTGAATCTGTAGGCGTCAAGGAAAACTGTCCAATATAAATTACGATTTCTTCCTCGGCCACAGAACGAGCGGCGGAGGACCTTGGGGGCTGTCTTTGAGGCTTAGGCACAACGCGATGACCGCCTCACCGAGCTGACGCAGATGGTCCTGGACCAGTTTATCGGTGATCTCGCCGCCCTGCATCTGATCGGCGCGGACATACACGCTGCCCGGAACAATATGCATATTAAACCATGCCAGCACCGGCTTCAGTTCCTGGTCGATACTGAGGTAGTGATGATCCGTATACGCATTGCCGACCAACCCTGCGACTTTGCCCATAAACGCTTCGACCGGAATATGGTCGAGCAGGTTTTTCAGCGCACCAGTGTATGAGCCACGATAGATCGGCGTGCCGATAACATACGCATCTGCCGCCTGGATGCGTTCGAGCACGCGGGCTGTATCGTCCGGATACTCTTCGGGAGGCCGTCCGTCGCAAAAAGAGATTTTTACTTCGCGCAGGTCAATAACGTCGGTTGTCATGTCCGGCGCTTTTGTCTTGGCTGCCTGAAGCGTAGCATCCACAATTTTTCGGGTGCTTCCGCCAGCGGTCAGACTGCCTGAAATGCCAAGTAGTCTAGTCATTTTCTCCTCGCTTTTCTGATGTTTTATACCCCTTTTGAGGATTTAGCCCGCTTAGAGCGTGTCCAAAAAGTCCATTCTGGGCGTCGCCCGGCTGCAAGCAGCATGTCCAGCGTTGCCCTGCATCGCCATATCACAGCGGATATAGCTGCTTCGGGCGCCTTGGTCATGCTGCTTTCGCTCGGGCTTTGGCCACAGAGACACTTATTAGACACACTCTTAGAATTGCGAGGCGGCGAGTTTCACATCTGCCTTGCTCCACGCTTTTTTGAACTGTGCCTCAATCGCTTGTGCGTCCTTCTTTTTGCCCTGGGCGCGCAAGCTCTGAGCCAACCCGTAGAGCGACCAGCCATTGTCCTGATATTGCTCAAGATCTTTCCGATACACCTGCTCGGCTTCAGTGTTTTTCCCGGCTGCCAGCAAGACGGCTCCTAGCGACTGACGAACCGGGTAATACCAGGCAGGCGGTTCGTTGTAGGCGAGGCTGTCTTGCACCTGAACAGCTTCTGCGAGGTGTTTGAGTGCCTCGTCGGTGTTGCCATGCTTGGCTGCCAACTCGCCGGCCACAATACTGGAAGCAATAGTGAGCAACGTCTGAGCGGCATTCCGGCCCATTATCATACGATCCGCTGGCATAGCCTTCACTATCTGTTCTAACTGCGCGTGCTCTTTCCTGGCCTCCTCCGTTTTGTCCGTTGCCGTAAAGGCCAGAGCCCGCGCATAGTGCCAAATAGCTGTCATGTATGCGAGATCTTCGGGAGGTTGAGGCTCAGTGAGAACGTCGTCCCATTTGCCGAAGCGGACCAACGCGCACAGAGGCATAGCCGTCCAGCCTTCTAAAGGTGGGACTTGGCGCGCAACGTCCGGTGTAGTCCGGGCTGCCAGACGACGAGCGGCTTCAATTGCCTCTGCACTGCGACCTGCCATCTGTCGAGCCGACCACAGAAAGTCGATGTTATGCGGGTAATACATCATGGGGTAGAGTCCCTGAGGCTGTTCCTGCTCGATATACGCCTCATCGGCCTCAACCGCTCGGACATTGCTTTCTCCCGCCTCCTCATACAGCCCAACGCGGATATAGATGTGAGACGGCATGTGGACGAGGTGACCGGACCCAGGGATCTGGGCTGCCAGCCGCCGGGCGTAAGGGAGGGCGCGTTCGGGCTGCGAAGACGCCTCAACTGCATGAATGTAGTAGTGGATGGCCCCAATATGATCCGGGTTGCGTTCCATCACGCTCTCCAGTGCGGCGACGAGTTCCAGGGTGCCGTCCTGAGGCTGACTATCCGGGGTCCAATAATCCCAGGGGCGGACGTTCATGAGTGAAGCGGCAAAGAGCGTGGCAGCATCTAGGTCGTTCGCATAGCGTTGATGCAGCCTACGCATGGCGTCTGCATATGCCTTATCAAGCTCCTTCCGATCTGCTTTTTCCGGATCGGCCGCATAGCGCGTGGCAAGGGCTTCAATGTAAGCGCGTTCATGCTCGCCCGCATAGCGCGCTAAGGTGATAGCCTGCTGAATAGCCTCGTAAGCTTGTTTGCCGCGTTCCGCAGGCATTTTGTCGTTGATATTCGGCCCCAACGCAAGCGCAAGACCCCAGTAGGCCATGGCACAATTGTGGTCGAGCCGAATGACTTCATTAAAAGCGCGAATCGCCTCGCTATGATTGAATCCGTACACTAGGCGAAAACCTTGATTGAAATAGCGCTGAGCAAGCTCGGACGTTGTGGTGATCGGGCGGTGATAGGTGCCGAGATTCTCGAAGAGAGGAACAGCCGCATCCCTATTAGCCGTTGCGCCGTTCTTTTCTTCTGCGACGACAGGGCCTGCCAAAACAAACAGGCAGAAAAATACTACCCCAGCCCTAAAAGATGTCTGTCTCATAATAATTCCTCCTTCCAAAAAGTAGGATGGATCGTTTGATCCACCTCTTGAGACTCTTGAGACGCTTGGGACTATAGCGTATCGTCTCGTTTAGGAGGAGGACCAGATTCCCCGGATCAAAGCTCTGGCACCTCACGCCCGGCTAGACGCAACTGGCTCAGCTCAGTATGAAGAAACCGACAATCCATTGGCGGGGGTGGAAGCCGAATCTCGACCTGACTACGATCCGCTGATAGCTGTATGTGGAGGGCCGGATTGGAAACCAACGGTACGAGTGGCGGCTCGATTCGTGTTACTGGTGCAAGCCAGAACAATCTCAAAAACATTGATGTCCAGATCCCGTTGAACCAACTGACTGTGGTGACGGGAGTCAGTGGTTCCGGCAAGTCCAGCCTGGCCTTCGATATCCTCTATGCGGAAGGCCAACGGCGCTATGTCGAGAGCTTCTCGGCCTACGCGCGGCAGTTTCTGGACCGCATGGACAAGCCTCAGGTTGAGCGCATTGACGGTATTCTGCCGGCTATTGCCATTGACCAAAACCGACCGGTGCGTACCTCGCGCTCAACGGTCGGGACTATGACCGAGCTGCATGACCATCTCAAGCTCCTGTTTGCCAAGATCGGCACCTTGTATTGCCAGGAGTGTGGCCAGCCGGTCGAGCGGGATTCTGCTGAGTCGGTGTATAAAAAACTGGTCGAAGAGAAACCCGACGGCAGCCGCTTTCTGGTGACCTTTGCTGTCACAACGCCTGCCAGTTTGCCGTGGCAAGAGGTGCGTGGTGGTCTGTTGCAGTCTGGATTTCATCGTATTGTTGTAGCGGGCAAGCCGGTTGATATCCAGGAACTCGATGAGCGTCCGGAAAGCCAGCAAGAAACGTGTACGATCCTGGTTGATCGCTTGGTCCTGAAGACGCGCTCTAAAAAGCGCATCCATGATTCATTCGAACAAGCCTTTCACTACGGGAAAGGGCGCCTCACGCTACTTTTTCCAGATGAGGACAATGCCGAATTGCTCTTCTCGGATCAGCTTGAATGTGCGGCGTGTGGCATTGCCTATAAAGAACCTGTGCCCAATATGTTCTCGTTTAACAGCCCGCTGGGCGCGTGTGATACCTGCCGTGGGTTTGGCCGCACCATCGATATTGATCCTGATCTGGTTGTGCCCGACCCGGCCTTGACGCTCGAAAAAGGCGCGATTAAACCCTGGCGGATTAAGGCTGCCCAGTGGGAGCGGCGCGAACTGTATTCTTTTTGTGAACAGCAGGACATTCCGACCGACGTGCCGTGGCACAAGCTCAGTCCGGAACAACAGCTGGTCATCATGGAAGGTGACGGCGACTACTACGGCGTACGAGGCTGGTTTAAATGGCTTGAAACCAAAACGTATAAGATGCACGTGCGTGTCTTTCTGGCGCGCTATCGGGGCTATTTCCTGTGCGAAGACTGTCAAGGCGCGCGGCTGAAACCTGAGGCCCTCCTGTATCGGGTTGGAGGCAAAAGGCTCGCCGATATTAGTCAGCTGAGCATAGCTGCATGTGCCGGCTTTTTTGGGGATCTCACCCTGACCGCCTTCCAAGATCAAGTCGCGCATCTCATCCTGGACGAGATTCGAAAACGGTTGCGTTACCTGGTCGAGGTTGGCGTCGAATACCTCACCCTGGACCGTCAGTCCCGAACGCTGTCCGGTGGCGAACTGGAACGGGTCGATCTCACAACCGCGATAGGCTCGGCTCTGGTGAACACGCTGTATATTCTGGATGAGCCCTCTATTGGCCTGCATCCTCGTGACAGCCAACGCCTGGTCCGCATCCTGCAAGACCTACGAGACAACGGCAATACGGTTGTCGTGGTTGAGCACGATCCTGAGATTATTCGTGCGACCGACAACATAATCGACCTCGGACCATTGGCGGGTGAAAAGGGCGGCGAGATTATTTTTGAGGGACCATACGCCAAGCTGCTCAAAGACAAGAAGTCTTTGACCGGACAATATCTGTCTGGTCGGATGACTATTCCGCTACCGAAAAAACGCCGCCCTGTCCGGAAAAAATACGGCCTCTCCATCCGTGGGGCGAGCGCGCATAATCTGCAGGGCATTGATGTCACCATTCCGCTCGGCTGCATGGTGTGTCTGACCGGAGTATCCGGATCGGGCAAGTCAACGCTGGTTGACGACGTCCTGTATCGTGGACTCAAAAAACAGCGCGGCGAGCCGGTTGGCTTACCTGGGCCGTGTCGCGATATCCGGGGCGGGGATCAGCTTGCTGACATTATTTTTGTCAATCAGTCTCCGATCGGGACGACCCCGCGGGCTAATCTACTCACCTATACCAAGGCGTTTGATACGGTGCGACGCTTACTGGCGCAAACAGAACTCGCCCGTGTGCGCGGCTACACCCCGAGTACATTCTCGTTCAACGTTGAAGGCGGGCGCTGCGAGTCATGCAAAGGCGAAGGCGCTGAGAAAGTGGAGATGCAGTTTCTCTCGGACGTGTATGTCCCGTGTCCTGAATGTCACGGCAAACGATTCCGGACTGAAGTATTGGAAGTCACCTATAAGCGCAAGGGCCTGACCGACATCCTCAATTTTACGGTGACTGAAGCCATAGAATTTTTTGGCGAGCAAAAAGAACTCAAGCGCCGGCTTGCCCCGCTGGCGGCTGTAGGTCTGGAGTATATGCGCCTGGGCCAATCGCTGACTACGCTGTCCGGCGGCGAGGCGCAGCGACTAAAGCTGGCGACGCATATTGCTAGAGGGCGCTCTCAGGAGACTGCCCAGGTAAAAGACAAGGGTACGCTGTTCATTTTTGATGAACCGACAACCGGACTGCATTTCGCGGATATTCAGAAACTTCTGAATGCGTTCGATCAGCTCATTACGCGTGGCCATTCTGTCTTAATCATCGAACATAATCTTGAGGTGATTAAATATGCGGATCACCTCATTGATCTTGGGCCTGAAGGTGGAGACGGCGGCGGACGGGTCATTGCGGAAGGGACGCCGGAACAGATTGTGCAGGTCAAAGCGTCCTATACCGGGCAGTATCTCAAACACGTTTTAGGTCCAAGGTCGAAAGTTCAAGGTGCGAGGTCGAAAGTCAAAAGTCAAAAGCCTGTCCTGAGCGGAGTCGAAGGATCTAAGCAGCAAAAAGCGAAGTCTCCGCTACCGCCTATTGCTGCGGAAGTAGGAAGTGGGAAATCGATAGCCATTGTTGGGGCCAAGGAACACAACCTTCAGAATATCTCGCTTGATATCCCGCGCGACCAAATGGTGGTGGTGACGGGATTATCCGGGTCAGGGAAATCGACTTTAGTTTTTGATTTGGTCTATGCCGAAGGGCAACGACGCTACATCGATAGTCTGTCCGCCTATTCGCGCCAGTTTATTAAAGTGCTGGCGCGACCCAATGTTGATCTGCTGACCGGCATTCCACCCACCGTGGCAATTGAGCAGCGCACGAGCCGAGGCGGACGTAACTCGACCGTTGCGACAGTCACAGAAATCTCGCACTATCTGCGGCTGTTATATGCCAAGATTGGCGTACAGCATTGTACGAAGTGTGATGAGCCTTTGGCTGCCCAGAGCCGGAGTCAAATCTTGGATCGTGTCCGAACCGATTTTCATGGTCAGGACACCACCTTTCTTGCACCAGTGGTACGGGCGCGTAAAGGGTTTCATAAAGACATCCTGGACGGCGCGCGCAAGCTCGGCTTTCAGCAAGCGCGCATTGACGGCCTGAGGACGACGCTCAAGCCGGGCATGAGTTTGCAGCGCTATAAAGAGCACGACATTGATATTGTTATTGGTGAGACGCGGGTGAATGGGACTGGGCGCGACACCGAGGCTCTGCTCCAGTCGGCCCTGCGAGTTGGGAATGGTGCTGTACATCTGCTGGGTGAAGACGAGCGCACGTATAGTGAGAAGCTGTTCTGTGTCTCGTGTGGGCTGGGGTATGAGGAACTCGACCCGCGCATGTTTTCGTTTAATAGCCGTCAGGGCGCCTGTCCTGAATGTACGGGCGCGGGCTTTTTATGGGAGTTTGATCCCGAGCTTGTTGTCCCGGATGAAAGAAAATCACTCCAACAAGACGCGCTTTTGCCGCTCACTCGTTCAGAACTCAAACGGGACAAGAACAAACTTCTACGCGAGTTAAAAAAATACGGCGTTCCAACGGATCGGCCATTCGGTGAACTGAGTACGGAGCAGCGCGAACTCGTCTTCTCGGGGGATGGGAACGGACTCCGGGGTGTTTTCGATATTTTGAATGAAACGCTTGAAGACGGTGAGGGGCTAGCTTCATCCTATTCGCTGTCACAATTCCTGGGCGAGTCTGCGTGCCCGGTGTGCAACGGCGACCGTCTGAATTCGCGCGCGCGGGCCGTGCGCGTGCACGGCCAGTCGCTGCCCGCACTCATGGCCTTGTCGAATGATGATTGTCTCAGTCATATGCAGGAGCTGCCCCTATCGGAGCGGGAGGTGCTTATTGGTGAACCGATCATAAAGGAGATCGCGCCACGGCTGACTTTCCTCAATCAGGTTGGCCTGTCGTATCTGACACTCGACCGTCGGGCCGATACTTTGTCGGGGGGAGAGGCGCAGCGTATCCGTCTGGCAGCCCAGCTCGGCTCTAATCTATGCGGGGTGTGTTACATCCTGGACGAGCCGACGATAGGGCTGCATCCGCGTGATAATGCCCGGCTGATTGATACCCTGCGGAATCTCCAGCAGCGTGGCAACACGGTGCTGGTTGTTGAACACGATGAGCAGACGATTGAAAACGCCGATGTGGTGATCGATCTCGGACCGGGTGCGGGGGTGCATGGCGGTCATGTCGTGACAATTGGGTCGCCGGATGAATTGCGTCAGAACGCGGATTCTCTCACTGGACGATTCCTCTCTTCTGCTCATCCGCGTCTCGGGCCGCTTCGATCGCTCAAAGATCGCCCTACACTGCGTCTCCGTGGGGTGAGGGAAAATAATCTGAAGAATATCGACGTTGATATCCCTCTCGGCACCTGGGTGTGTGTGTCCGGTGTGTCGGGATCGGGCAAGAGCTCGTTGGTGCAGGCCGTCCTCGTCACCGCGCTGAGGCGTAAACTGGGTCTGTACGCGGGCCGCATGGGAAGGCATGACAGCCTAGAGAATGCAGACTCTATCGAGCGTGTTGTGGAAGTCGATCAGTCCCCGATTGGTAAAACCCCGCGTTCGGTTCCAGCCTCCTACGTCGGCCTGTGGGACGAAGTACGCAAGCTCTTCTGCATGCTGCCCGAGGCCCGGCTACGCGGCTATAAACCGGGCCGCTTCTCGTTCAATGTCATAGGCGGGCGGTGTGAAACCTGTGCTGGACAGGGTCGTATCAAGATGGAGATGAGTTTTCTGCCGGATGTGTATGTCACCTGTGATGTATGTGGTGGGAGGCGCTATAACGAAGAAACCTTGGAGATTGCATACAACGCTAAGAGTATCTCCGATGTACTCGAAATGACGATCGAAGAGGCGGCAACGTTTTTCTTTGGCGTGCCCAAGATTGCCGGGCCGCTGCAGCTCCTGAATGACATTGGCATGGGCTATATCAAGCTCGGTCAGGCGAGCAATACGCTGTCGGGTGGCGAAGCCCAGCGCATTAAGCTGGCCTACGAGTTAGCCAAACGCTCACACGGAAAAACCCTCTATGTGTTAGACGAGCCGACCACCGGGCTACACTTTGTTGATATTGAAAAACTGATTCGTACCCTGCATCGCCTGATTGATAATGGCAATACGGTTGTGACAATCGAGCATAATCTCGACATCATCAAAGAGGCCGACTATATCGTCGACCTAGGGCCCGAAGGCGGCGCGGCCGGCGGAAATATAGTCGCCAGCGGCACCCCGGAGCAGCTCATCAAGAAGGCTGAGAAGTCGTACACGGCGCAATGTTTGAAAGAGTATCTGGGATAAAGTTCAATGTTTAAGGTTCAAGGTTCAACGGTAGGGCCTCATAACAATGGCTCGATTCGAGAAATTTGAGGACATTGAAGCCTGGAAGAAAGCCCGGGAACTGGCACAGGCCGTTTATACAGGTTCCTCGTCAGGGGATTTTAATCGTGACTTCGGTTTGAAAGATCAACTCCGTCGAGCTTCGGTTCCCATTCTGTCAAACATAGCAGAGGGGTTTGAGCGTGAAGGGAATAAAGAGTTCGTCCAGTTCTTATCTCTTGCGAAAGGCTCCTGCGGTGAGGTGCGTGCTCAGTTGTATGTTGCCTTTGATCAAGCCTATATCCGTGAAACCGAGTTCCGTGATCTCCGTGAGAAAGCTCAGGAGATCAGCCGATTGATCGCTGGCCTAATGAAATATTTACGCACTACAGAAATGAAAGGGAGCGAGTACAAGTAAAGCGCTTCTTCCACTCCATTGAACTTTGAACCTTGAACTTTCCGGGAGGAATTATGACGAGAGGGCCAGTTGAACAGGCTATGGAAGCCGCAGCGCATACTTATTTTGAACGAGTTACCAATGGTGATGTGGACGGCATCCTCGAATTGTTCGCAGACGATGCAAAGCTTATTAACCCTATGACGGGCGAGGAGGGCATTCAAGGGAAAGCTGCCCTGCTCCCGTTTTATGAAAAGCTGACCTCCAGCCTCGTCGATTATAAGGCGGCTGCCACGGACATTGTTATCGACGGCAACAAACTCGTTGCCCCCCTCCACCTCGAAGGCAAGACGACAGATGGCAAACCGATTGTCATGAACAATCTGAACTTCTGGACGTTTGAAAACGGGAAATTCAAGATCCTCCGAACCTATATGGACACCCATCCTTACCGTCAGGCGCTCAGTCAGGCGTTGAGTGGGAGTGAATAAGAGTACTCCACGGTGTTTTGTCAGTCGCCTGCCGTCGCCAAGACATAACGTTTCTGTTCTCTCCGACTCGCAACGTGGCGGCGGTCAGGTGCAGTGGCCCAGTTAGACATTGCCCTTCGTCTCTTGAAGAGTTGGCTTATTATCTTTTGTGATCCTGATCGGCTGCTCTTATCCAGACAAGCATTAGAAAATGCCTATGGCGGAGATGAACCAGAGTATTCGCTAGACGCTATCAAAGAGTCTAATCCAGAGTATGAAAGAAGGTGACGTCGTCCTGACGCCCATTCCCCAAGCCGATGGGAGAGTGAAGAACCGCCCAGCAATCGTCCTTGGCGAAATGCCTGGCTATGGGGATGTTCTCGTCTGTGGTGTGAGCACTCAATTACAGCACGACGTGCAGAGTTTTGACGAAATCATCTCCTCAGCAGATGCTGACTTTGCCTCCAGCGGATTAGCCTCGACCTCTTTGTTTCGCTTGGGATTCCTCGCCGTTCTACCCAAACAAGACATTGCCGGCTCAATTGGGACAATCGCACCAGAAAGGCATGCGCGATTGTTGAAAGTTCTTAGTACGTACTTGGTCCAACCTCTGAAGAGTGGAGAGGAAAGCTAGCCGGAGGGTCGGTTACTGCCCCACCGCTTCTGTTTGGTGGGTCGAAATTTATTCTGCCTATCCTACAAAGCTACGGCCTCTTTACTCCTCCGGCCCCTCCGGAGCAAGAAGAACGCCTTGCTTGAGACCAAATCTGTAACGTTTTTGCCGGCTGAAACGTATATGTAAAGATAGGTGTGAAGACTGCCTGTCATATGGGTGGCGGTTAGCTGGGGGAGTAGAGGAAGTCGATATGGACACACTGCCCAATGGCACGGCGAAGCTGGGCGCCGTATTCCGGGCCTACGAGCGTTTGCTGTGGGGGGTGGGCTATCGTCTGACTAGTAGTGCCGCGGACGCCGATGACATCGTGCAAGAGACGTTTGTCCGCGCGCTGCAACATCCGCCTCCAGGCAGCGACGAGGGGTGGCGCCCGTGGCTTGTTCGTATCGCGGTGAATGTCGGTCTGGACATGCTCCGCCGACGCAAGCGATCAGCGTATATAGGGCGCTGGCTTCCATCACCAATCGAGACGGGAAACGAAGGAACAGCAGCGTACGCCAAGGCTATGAGCGGCATGCAGGGCAGTCTCGAAGGGCGCTATGAGCTGCTCGAGAGTGTCTCGTTTGCTTTCCTGCTTGCCTTAGAGGCGTTGAGCCCACGACCTCGCGCAGTGCTGCTCCTCAGAGATGTCTTTGACTATTCAGCGCGTGAAACCGCCGAGGTGCTGGGACCGTCGGAAGCAAATGTGCGGGTACTGCACCACCGAGCCCGACAAAAGATGCAGTCCTATGACCGTGAGCGATGTATCCCTACGCGTGGGTTGCAAGAGCAGACGCAGCGAGTGCTGGAAGAATTTCTGCGCTGCCTCGTCGCCCAGGACGTCGAAGGCATTCAAGCCCTCCTGACTGACTCGGTCCGTGTAGTCACCGATGCCCGTGGTGAGTACAGCGCGCTACGAGTGCCGCTCGTAGGCCGCTCTCAGGTGGCACAGTTTTTCTTATGGGTCGCGCAGCGAAGATTAGCTGGCATGCGCGTCCGGCCGTGTGTCGTCAACGGACTGCCGGCGATGCTGCTCGAGTTTTCGCAGACCCATCCCAAAGGGGCTCCTCGCGCCCTGCTCCGTTGCGACGTCAGCGAGGATGGGCGCGTCAAAGAATTCCATGTCATCCTCGCCTCACGAAAACTGAAGGCTGTGCGCTTTGACTTTGAGACCAGCATAGTCTCGTTCCCGTAAGCCTGCCCGGCGGGTCAGTGTAACGAAAGCAGCAGCTCAATCGTTGTGAGGGGGGGAGAAGATCCCAAAAAGGAGGTTCCAATATGGAAAACCTGATTCTCATACCCGCTATTGTTATGCTCGTAACCGTGGAACGCATTCCATTCGTGCGCTTGACGCTATCGCGCTTCTTCCGGCCATTTTTTACGATCGATGCTGTATACTTCCTCACCAGCGCTATAGGACTCGGCCTCGTGCTGCGTACTCAGGCGTCTCACTGGGCGGCTACGATGGGAGTACCAACCCTGGAGCCTGGTGTCATCCCGTTCCTCGCGTTCGTACTCCTCACTACAGTGCTGTACGACTTGGGTGCCTATATGTCCCACGTGCTCTTCCACCACATTGACGCACTCTGGGAGCTACACAAGGCACACCACTCGAGCCGCATCCTTGACTGGCTCGCGACATTCCGAGGACACTTCCTGGAACACCTGCTCCGCCACCTAGCGTCGCCAGTCCTTCTCCTCTTGCTGGGATTTCCGATACAGGCGGTCGGGATCAGTGCTGCCCTGTATGGCGCCTGGGCGGCTTTTGGCCATGCCAATGTGTACGTTTCTCTGCAATTCTTAGAGCCGGTGTTCATCACACCGCGTTTGCACCGTCTGCATCACGTGCCTGGTACGGCCGCATACAACTTGGGCACGATCTTCTCAGTGTGGGATCGTATGCGAGGAAGCTTGCTAACCGATCCGTCTGCCCGCCTAGAGCCGATCGGGGTTCCAAGCGAAATGTTGAGTTATCCGCAGAACTGGCTGCCTCAGCTTATCGAGCCCTTGCGCCGAATCCGTAGGGCCAACCCCTCGGATGTCGACAGGGGGATGCACCCAGGTGACCCTCAGCTCCCTTAAACTCTAAAACGCCTGCTTCAGCGCTCCCAGCAAGTCCTTCAAATTCTCACACTCCAATACTGCATCACACATCGGCGCATAGCGGCTCATGACGCTATCGCCAGTGTCCCAACGCTCTCTTGGCTCCGGGTTAAGCCAGATAAGTTTTTTGGCATGGTCGCGGATCTGGGACAGCAGGTCCGGACGGGGAGGCCGGCGGTTGTTGCGGGCGTCGCCTAAGATAAGGACTATGGCATTGCACGTTAAAGCGCGCGGGCCTTCGGTCTGCCAAAAGTTCTGAAGTACCTGGCCAAAATCTGAACGCGCGTAGAGATCAAGATCGTCGTGCGGGACAACATAGCCTTGTTCAAAGGACACTTCGCACAGGCGGTCCACATACGCAAAGGTCCGCGTGTGCCGGAAGTAGTCACTTGCTGGGGCAAGTAAAGCGAGTAGAAAGTCGCTTACGGTTGAGACCGATCCGGATAGGTCACACAACGCAACGAGGTCGGGTTTACCCGGCTGACGGCCACGCATGCGTAGATCAACCAGAACACCGCCATGAGAAATAGACGCACGAATAGTCCGCCGAAAGTCGAGCCGTCCACGCTTGGTGCGACGCTGGCGGCGGCCCAGATGGCCTCGAAAACGGCGAGCGAGGTCTTCTACTAACTCCTTGGCCTCTTCAATATCATGTGAGTCGAATAGGCTGAGCGATTTGTGTAAGAGCGCCTTGCGTTTGGCGAGCCGAGATTTTTCCTGCTTCTGTGTTTCTTTTTCCTCTAGATTTTCTCCTACTCCTTTGGCCGGCTGGAGTGACCGGGCTTTCTGTTTTTGCTTGTCTTTCTGCTTTTGAGACTTGGATTCTTGAGGTTGTACAGACTGAGGCGAGAAATGCTTCTTGTCCGACTTGTTTTGCCTCTCACTTGGTCGCGCGTGCTCGCTCCGGGTTGTTTTTGTTGTGCGCTGCCCTACTCCTTCGCCGGAGTGTGGCCGCGGTTTTTTCTTGTCCCTTCTTGCAGGTCCGGCAAAAAAGCGTTCAAAGACTTCATCAAAGGCGAAACGATCCTCTTCTTCTTTCACGACACAAGTTGCCAACGCTTCGCGCAGGACCTCGCGTTCAACTCCCGCTGCCGCAACCGCTTGTACGGCATCCATGCTTTCGCTGAGTGAGATACGAATGCCCACGGTGCGGAGTTCGTTGATGAAATGAAGAGTGGTAGAGCGCATGAAGATAGGGGCTGGGTGCTAGGGGTTGGGGGATGGGAAGCCGGTGGAGTTTTTCTTAGAGCTAGCCCCTAACCCCCTCTCCCTAATCCCTCTTCTAAACCTGCGGTTTTCTTTCCTCACGATAGATGCGCATGGCCTCTGCAAAGTCCTTCTCCTCTAGCGCGGCGGAACGGGCGCGCGAGATCTCTGCCGGCCAGGCGTCTTGTGCAAGTGTCCATGCGCGATGGAGCAAATGTTTCGCGACTACCGCCGCTTTGCCGCCGACTTTGAGGCAACGCTCGACGAGCTGCTGCGTTTCTGCTTTCAAATTTTTCGTTTCAACAACCTTGGTCAGCAGACCCCAATGCTCGGCTTGAGAAGCATCAAAACGTTCGCCCAAGATGAGAATCTCCTTTGCCTTGGCCAGGCCGATAAGCTGCGCCAGCCGATAGCTCTGGCTGGTATCGGGTGGTGAGCCATACAATACCTGCGGTAGGGAGAAAAAGGCGGTATTGGCCGCAATCCGAAAATCACAGGCGAGGACTAACTCGTACCCAGCCCCAAGGCAAGCGCCGTGAATAGACGCAATCGTCAACGCATTGAGCTGTTCAAGCATATCCAAGGCGCGTTGCCACGGAGCCCAGGCCGCGTGGATTGCTTCATTCGTAGCAGGACGCTGGGCGGCAGCCTTGAGGTCCATGCCGGCACAAAAGGCTCGCCCTTCCCCTTTGAGGACAACAACCTGAAGCTCTCTGTCAGCATCTAAGGTCTGACACGCCTCTTCGAGGTCTGCGATGAGTTGATCGTTGACTGCGTTGAGCGATGCTGAACGATCCAGGATCAGAAAGGCAACGTTGTCTGTTTTCTCAATATACAGGCTATCCCATTCCATTTTGTCTCCCCATAATGCATTCAATGCCAGGCTGCATGCGTGTGTTTCTTCTTTCTTGCGTAGCATAGCCAAGCTGCCCTGGCTTTGACACCAGCTTCAGATATATAAACCCCTTAGGAAAGAGAACCGCAAACATGGCAACATACACACTGGAACAACTACTCGAGAAAATGTCAGCCGGCGATACACGTGCGCTGGCCCGCTTGATGACCCTTGCTGAACGGGAAGGGGATGTGGTCGGGCGCATCCTGGAGGCCATAGGCTCACAGCAGGGCAGGGCGTTTACCATCGGGATCACCGGACCGCCAGGAGCCGGCAAATCGAGCTTAGCCGATGGATTAACCTCTCTTATGCGCAAAGCGGGTAAGCGGGTTGGTATTGTGGCCATAGATCCATCCAGCCCGTTTACGGGCGGAGCCCTGCTTGGTGATCGGATTCGGATGAGCAAGCATTATCTGGATAAAGGCGTCTTCATCCGAAGCATGGCCACGCGTGGTAGTCATGGCGGACTGGCGCGGGCGACCAAGGATGTTATTAAGCTGTTCGATGCGGCTGGCTATGATTATATTATGGTTGAAACCGTCGGTGTCGGGCAGACCGAGCTGGATGTCATGGGCATGACCGACACCGTGCTCGTAACGCTGGTGCCTGAGGCGGGCGATGGCGTGCAAGTCATGAAAGCTGGCCTGATGGAGATCGCGGACATCTTTGTTGTGAATAAGGCCGACCGTGAGGGATCTCAGCGCATGATGACTGAGCTGAGTCTCATGCTGGAGCTGAAATACAGCAGTAAGCCGGCAGGCGAGACAGCAAACTCACAATGGAAGATTCCCGTTCTTGCTACCCAAGCCATTAATGGCACGGGTTTGTCTGAGCTGTTTCAGTCCATCCGGGAACACCATCAATCGTCGCGCGAATTCGGCGAGCTTGAGCGTCGCCGGACGGAGCGTCGCCGCGAAGAGTTGATCTCGCGGGTTGAATATGAAGTCCGGAAACGTTTGATTGCCAAGGTGCAGACGGACCCTGAGCTGTCTCGCTTCTTTGATGAAGTCGGGGCAGGCAAGCTCGATCCCCATGCTGCGTCACATAAGATTTTGGAAAGCTCCGTCCTCAGAGATGGGGTCTAGCGGAACGAGACAGCGAGCAAGCGAGAAAAAAGGAGGGCGTTATGAAAGCCGCAGTGTTATACGAACTGAATACTCTGCTCAAAGTCGAAGATGTTGATCTTGATGCGCCAAAGTCGAGAGAAGTGCGTGTCAAGATTGTTGCTAATGGTGTGTGTCACAGCGACTATTCGGTCATACACGGCGTCCTCCGCTCTCGACTGCCGGTCGTGCTGGGGCATGAAGGCGCGGGTATCGTCGAGGAGATTGGTCCGGACGTGAATCTGGTCAAACCTGGTGACCACGTCGTGCTGTCGTTTGCTCCCTACTGTGGTCACTGCTATTACTGCGCAATTGGGCGACCAGTGCTGTGCGTGAATATGCGACTGACGATGGGGAAAGGGACATTGCTCGACGGCACCTGTCGGCTCAAGAAGGACGGCAAAGAAATTCACCACATGGCGGGGTTGTCGAGCTTCGCCCAATTCGCCGTTGTGCCTGAGATCTCCTGCATCAAAATTCCGGATGACGTGCCTCTCGATAAGGCCTGTCTGGTGGGCTGTGGTGTTATGACTGGGGTCGGTGCGGCGATTAACACGGCCAAGGTTGAACCAGGCAGTAGTACGGTTGTCATCGGCTGCGGGGGTGTGGGCCTGAATGTGATCCAGGGCTGTGCCCTGGCCGGAGCAGGGACGATCATCGCCGTGGATCTGATGGACAATAAGCTGGAGTATGCCAAAGAGTTTGGTGCGACCCATACCATCAACCCGAGCCGTGAGGACGTGGTGAAAACCGTGCGCAGCCTGACTGAGAAGCGGGGTGCCGATTATGCCTTTGAGGTCATCGGTTTGGGTAAAACGATTGAGCAGGCGTATGCTTGCGCCCGTCAGGGTGGCACCACCATTGTGGTTGGTGCCCCGTCACGGGAAGATACGGTCACGATCCCCGCTTCGAGTCTGCTCACCGAAAAGATTATCAAAGGGTCTGTGTACGGATCTTGCCGTCCTCAGGTTGATATACCACGGCTGATCCAGCTGTATATGAACAAAAAACTCAAGATCGATGAGCTCGTCACCCGGACCTACTCGCTCGACGAAGTCAACGATGCCATGACCGCCCTGGAGAAAGGTGAAGTCGCCCGGAGTGTGGTGGTGATGTAAAGCAGTGCCAGCCTCCGCACGACGTACGTAACGGCTGAGTCGATTGCTCTCAGTGATTGGAATGTCCTAAGATAAGCCTCGTGATTGTTCCACTATAGGAGAGAGCCGTATGGGGAACCAATGGGTAGAACGCATTGAAGTGAATCCGCAGATTCTTACAGGGAAACCTGTCATTAAAGGGACCCGAATCTCAGTAGAGTTGATTCTTGAAGAACTTGCTGGCGGAGCTCTCTATGCAGACCTTATCGCAGAATATGATCTGGCTGAGGAAGATATTCAAGCTGCTCTCTTCTATGCTCGGGACTCTGTTGCTGGCGAGCAGCTGTTCGAAGAGGCGCTGGCGGCAGGGAAGTGAGAATTCTTGTCGATGCGAACGTCTCAAGAAGCCTCGTTGAGGATCTTCGCCGTGCTGGTCATGACGCCGCCTGGATACGAGAGATAGACCATACGTTGCCTGATCCAGAAATCATCGTCCTTGCTCAGCAAGAAAATCGAATCATTCTTACGGCAGACAAGGATTTTGGCGCATTGGTCTTTCATGCAGGTCATCAGAGCCCCGGCATCATCCTCATCCGAATAAAAAATAGAGAGCTACGCAACGTGAGAATCCTTTCGCTTTTTGCTGAAAAGGGGCAAGAGCTGAGGGGAAAGTTTTGCGTTATTACTGATCATGCGGTTCGAACAAGGACACTACTACAATGAGTCGGAACGTTCTGATGTGTGCAGTAGGAAAATCGTCGAGACGCTTGGTCTCCTCCCAACGCTAGACCGGCTTTTTTTAAGAAATGACACCGTCTTAACCGTCTCACTGTACAAGTCAATGTTGTGGAGCTACTCTGAACCCGGAAAAGCGTACGATTAGCGACTAAAAAGGAGGTGTAGCATGCCAGTCCAGAAATTCGCGCCGATGTCCAAGGACTTCCCCACCTTTGACTGTGATGCCCATGTCACTGAGCCGCCCTGGATATGGGAGCGGGCCAAGGACTGGCTGACCAAGGACTGGCTGACCAAGGACGAACTCGAAGCCCTGAAGACCACTATGTGGTTCGACGCTGAGACCAAGCAGCTCATTGTCAACGGCCATGCTGGAGCAGGTCTCGGGTCTCAACGGATCGGCGGAACGCCGGGCGTGGTGAATGTTCTCTCCCTGTCCGGGCCGGGTCTCAAGCATAACATCCAACGCGCCCTCAACGTCCGTAACCTCAATCCCAAAACCGCCATTTCCCAGGAGCAGGCCAACTATTTGGACCATAAGGGCTCCTATGAGCCCCAGGCCCGATTGCTCGACATGGACACCCAGGGCATAGACCAAGTAATGATCATCCCCACTGATATCGATACCTATCCGTGGCTGCAGAACGCGGTAGGCGCTAGGGCCATGTGTAAGGCCTACAACGAGTGGGCGTATGACTACTGTCAGGCAGACCCCAAGCGGATTTTCTTTGCGGCTCTGCTGCCCATGCAAGATCCTGTCTTCGCAACGCAAGAGCTGTACCGTGTGGCGGCCAAGGGCTGCCGCGTGGGCCTTGTCCGTCCGATTGATGCTATGGGCAACTATCCGATTCAGCCCAAGTATGAGCCGCTGTGGCAAGCCATGGAGGAGACGGGCGTCGTATACGGCATGCACCCCTTCCCGGCGTTCGGCGGGCTCAAGCCCCCGGGCTATACGGCACAGTACTCCAGTGCGGAACTGATCGCCCGGACAGTGATTACTGCGGGCCTGCCGCATCAATTCCACACCAATGTCCAAAACTTCCAAGCCGAAGCGGCCCTGTGGGTCGCGCTGGTGTTGATGTCGGGCTTCTTTGAGAAATATCCAAAGCTCAACGCGGCCGTTTTTGAGGCGTCCTCCACCTGGCTGAGTTTTTTGTTGGATGAGTGTGACAAGATCTACAAGCTGTACCGCAACGAACGCCAGCTCCCCGCGTTAAAGCGCTTGCCAAGCGAGACCTTCTTCGAGCACTGTCTCACCGGCTTTGAAGGCGATGAAGCCCCGCCGTCGCGTTTGCCTGAGTTCTACGGAAACATCTTGGCCTGGTCTTCGGATATCTACCACCACGACGGCGACGATGCGTGGCGAGCCATCGAGACGATGCGCCAAAACGCGTTACCGGAGTCCTATCAGACTAAGTTCCTCGGCGCGAACGCGCGCAAACTGTACAACGTGGAGACACCTGACACGTTCATCCGTGAGCGGGTCACTGAGATTGAGCGGCCGGACTGGTGGCCTACGGAACAAGAGATTGAACGGGCGCTTGAGCCGGAGGCCTCCGTCGTCCGCACCTACGGTGAGGGCGCACACCGGGTGAATAGTCACGCACTCGGGGGAGACCGGGTATGACGACCACAAAGCGCTTTGCGGTCTTTGATACCGACACCCACGTGGTCGAGCCGCGCGAGGTCTGGGAAGAGTATTTGGAGCCGGAATACCGCACGCTGGGCAAAGCAGCGCTGTGGCGGGAAGACGGGCAGTTCGGCTCCTACCTCAAGGTCAACGGCAAAATGTTCCGGGACACGATGAATACCAACATTCCCCGGCACGCCATTTGGAAGCCGGGCATGACCTGGGATCAGGTTGGCGAATTGGACCCGAATACTCCCCATGCGATGAATGCCGGTGCTTCCAACCCTCACAAGCCCGGCTGCGGGATATGGATGCTATGGGGGTGGACCTCGCCTTCCTGTATCCCACCTGGTTCGCCGAAGGCTTTCATCTGATCGAAGACCCGGATGTGGCCTATGCTCTCGCCCGCGCCTACAACAACTGGATAGTCGATTTCTGTCGGGCGGACCCGGAGCGGCTGTTTGCCGCCGCCATGGTGCCGCTGCAGCATATGGATTATGCCCTGGAAGAGTTGCGCCGGATCTCGAAGATCGCGTGCTTCCGGGGTGCTTTTCTGCGGCCCATGTTTATCGAAGGGCGCTACTTCACCCACCCCTACTACGACCCGCTGTGGGCCGAGCTGGAGAGCTTGGGTGTGACCGCCGTCGTGCACCCTACGCCGGGGTTGTGGAACCCGGAATGGACCTCTCATGGGCCATTCGTGGAGAAAATAAAGGGTCGGATGAATCAATACGCACTCATCAGTGATGCTGGCGGCGGTCCCACCGCCGGTGGTGGCAATGGCACCTCAAATTTCACCTTTTATGCTTCACCACCGGTAGGCCATCCGATAGCGCCGATCCTGTCCTACTGGTTGGACAATCATATGTTCGTGGCCTCCACGTTAGTCGGCTTTACCGTGATGCAACGCTATCCACGCATGAAAGTTGTGGTAGCGCACGGCAAAGCGTCGTGGATGGAGGAACTCTTAGAGAAGATGGAGGCTTCCGGAAAAACCATTCCCCTGCTCAACTACTATCCGGTACGGACGGACCCTGAAGAGATGTGGGCAGAAGGCCGCGTGATGCTGGGATTTGACGCTGAGGAGCGGATGATCCAGCAGCTGCCTGACGACTTTGCGGAAAAGATCGTCTGGGGCTCGCGCTATCCGCACCATGACACTACCAGCGCCTGGGACGCGATCGAGACCCTCACCCAGGCAGACGTGGCTGAATCCACAATCGCCCGTATGCTGGGCGGGAATGCGGCTGAGCAGTTCGGCGTGGAACTGGTGCAGAAGGTCGGTGCCTAAAAATTAAAAAGAGGCTAAGCGGCCATCCACGTGGCGGTCAGCCGCGCGGATGGTATTTGCGATGCACTTCACGCAGACGTTCACTCGTCAGATGGGTGTAAATTTGCGTTGTTGCAATATCAACGTGGCCGAGCATGGATTGCACGGCGCGTAGGTCGGCTCCACCTTCTAGGAGATGGGTCGCAAAGGCATGTCGCAAGGCATGCGGAGAGAGCGGCCCTCCTGCGGGACTTTGCTTGGCGCACTGTTTTATAATGAGCCAGAACGCCTGACGGGTGAGTGGTTTTCCTGAGCGAGTCAGGAAGAAATACGAGCTTGATCGGTGTTTGAGTAGTATGGGCCGTATAGCAGACACATAGTGCTGGAGTTGTTCGAGTGCGCAAGAGCCGAGTGGAACAACGCGCTCTCTATCGCCTTTGCCGCGTACGCGCACAAACCCGGCCTCCAGGTTGACCTGGGACACTTCGAGCCGAACCAGCTCGGAGACACGCAGACCGGTGGCATACAGAACTTCAAGCATGGTCTGGTTCCGCACGCCCAAGGGGGTATTGGTATCCGGGACCTTGATGAGTGCCCCAACCTGTTCCTGGGATGGGACTTTCGGTAGACGCCGGCCAAACTTTGGCAGATGGAATAACGCGGTCGGGTTTTTGCCCGGCAGTTCGTTTTCTCGTTGCAGGAAGCGGTACAATCCTCTGAGAGCGGACAAGACGCGAGCCTGAGTACGTGTGGAAATCCCGTGCTCGCGGAGTGTGCTGAGAAAGCCGACCAAATGACGGGAACCCGCTTCTCTCAGATCGGGGACTTCCTGTGTAGACAGGTAGTGGCAGAAGCGGTGCAAATCGCGGCTATAGATCTCCACTGTGCGAGGCGTAAGCCCCTTCTCCACTGTCAAATAAGCCAGATAAGCATCAAGGAGGGCGTCGCTCTGGGTCGTGTCTTTGTTTGAGATGGACAATGGGGTCACGCAGCCTCTTCGTCAGTGATCAGACGACTGTATAGCGCTGCGGTTAAACGCTCGGGGTCTCCAACTTTTGCTCCTGTCACATCGGTGACATAGAAGACATCAAGGACCTGATCGACGTTGGTCGTGATTTTCGCCAGATGAATGACCAGCCCGAGCTGGAAGAGCGCATAGGTCACACTAAATAACAATCCAGTCCGGTCCAGGGCGGTGATATCGACCAGCGTGTAGGTTGAAGAAGTCGTGTTGTCTATCGTGACTTCTGTCTTCAGATGAGGGCGCAGACGCTTGAGAAACGCGGGTGGGCGGGCCGCTTGCAGCAGTTCTTCAACTGTACGTTCGCCACGTAAAACATCCCCGAGACGCGAGTAGAATCGGGCCCACGTGTCTGGTGACAGAATGACGTCTTGACGATCGAGATGAGAGAGGCGGAAGACGTCGAGTGCAATCCCTTGCTGACTTGTCGTGATTCGTGCTCCGGCGACACTCAGCCCACTGACGGCGAGGACCCCGGCAAGCAGGGCGAATAGCCCTGGTCGATCACGGGTGATCAGGGCGAGTTCGCTATACTCCTGCTCTGGGAAGTGATTCAGGCTTACGCGGTAAGGGTCATCAAGGACCTCAAGCCCCGCTTGTGAGACACGGCTCATGAGCTGAAAGTGCTCCGGGACCGACTCTTCCGGAGTCGTCAAGAAATAGCTATCGGGCATAGCGGTCAAGAAGCCGTCTACCTGTTCAGGATCCGCTTGCGCGACCAAGGTTCGCCTCAGCCGCTCTTTACGGCGCTGTATGCGTGCGTCTTGCTCTTCCTCCACGAGTTCGCCAGTTTCTAGTCGGTCAAGGGTGCGCAGATAGAGTTCACTCAATAAGCCATCTTTCCAACTATTCCATACTTTTGGGCCGACGGCTTTCATGTCGGCAAAGGTGAGCAGATAGAGTCTCTTTAAGCAGCCCGAATTCTCTACTGTACGCGCGAATTCAGCAATCAAGGTATCGTCTGAAAGGTCGCGCCTTTGGGCGATGTGGGACATAAAGAGGTGATGGCGTACGAGGATTTCCCACTCGTGTGCATCGTCTCGAGGGAGTTGCCAGCGGGTGGCCGCAGTCTCTACCATTTCCGCACTCCGAGCGTCGTGTTCGACCCCATACCCTTTGCCCACATCATGAAAGAGCATGGATAGGAATAAGAGATCAACACGGTCGATCTCGCGCATGACTTGGGTGAGGAGCGGCAGGTCTTCTTTATAATCGCCGTCCCGTAGTCGTTCGAGTTCGGCAACGGCGTGTAGGGTGTGCTCGTCAACGGCGTAAATATGGTACAGGTCACGTTGGGTGCGCCAGCGTAAATGCCCAAACTCCGGCAAGAGCCATTCCAGAACACGTGCTTCGTGCATCTCTCGTATGGTTGGCGCGACCCGTTGCTTCCACGCGAGAATAGCGAAGAATGCGTCTCGTAGCGCGGGCTGACTGGCCGTGTGTGGAGAAATCTGAGTTAGGGCAGTACGGATGAATTGCTTGGTTTCTCGCGTACATTGTACCCCGTGGCGTTGGGCGTCATGAAAGATGGTAACGACATTAAGCGGCTCCTGAGTGAGGATCTCGACTTTGGTGATATGCAAGCTGTTCTCAACAATCCGTACCCCGTCCCGAATGTCACGCCCGCGCGGACGACCCAAGAAGTTGAAGAGTCGTGCTGTGCTCAAACAGCGCTCAAACATTAATTGTGCGAAATCATAAACAGTTGTGGCATGCTGATAATACATGCGCATAAAGCCTATGGTGTCTATGTATCCGAGTGTCGAGGCCAGCTGATCTTGGTGTTCAAATGTGAGCTGATCTTGTTCTGTACGGTCGAGAAGGTGGAGACCATTACGGACACGCCACAAGAAATCCTGCGCAGTTTCCACTTCTTCAATCGTCGATTGTGGGACAATTCCTTTGGTGACGAGCTCTCTGAGGTTTTGGAGTTTAAACTTTACTTTAGCCAGCCACCAGGCGGTATGCAGGTCGCGTAGGCCTCCACAACCCTCTTTCAGGTTTGGTTCGAGAAGATACAGGGATGCTCCATAGCGTTGGTGACGTGTCTGACTTTCTCGGGCTTTGGCCTGGAAAAACTGTTCGGTCCGTTTCCCCATGAGCTCTCGGGCTATTGCCGACTGAAACTCTTGGGCCAAGGACTTCTCGCCACACAGATAGCGACTGTCGAGCAGTGCCGTCTTGATTTCTAAGTCTTTAGCGGCGAGACGGAGACATTCGCGCATATTCCGAACGGCATGTCCGACTGTCCAGCCTGCGTCCACGAGGCTGTAATAAATGGTCTCCCAAACGGTCTCGGCATATGGAGTGATTTTCCAATGGTAGAGAAATAATAAATCGATATCTGAATGAGGGCTCAGCTCCCTTCGACCATATCCCCCTTGAGCAAAGACACTGCACCGTTGGCTGAGGCTGGGATAGCGACGCGCGTAGAGACGCGTTGCGGCCATAAAAAAGTAGGTCACAAGCTGATCCATGAGAGCCGTATGGAGCTGAACAACCGTCCGTCCACTGCTGCCGTTTGCCTGGTGTTGATCCAGAATTTCGTAGATGCGCGTGCGGTAGGTCTTGGCAAGCTGATGCAGATCCCAATTCGGATCGATCTCAACATCAGGATCTGCTGACGGCAGGGGGGGGAGGTCAATCGGAAGCTGGTCGGACGGCAACGCCGGGCTATTCATATGACACGACTTCTCTTAGAGTCCTTCTGTGTGTTGCCCGTCGCGCATAAAGCGGGCAATACCTTGAAAGAGTCCTTCTGCGATGGCTTCTCGGTAGACGGAGGAGCGCAGCAGCTTGCCCTGCAGCCGGTGGGTAAGAAACGACACTTCGACTAATACGCACGGCATATGTGCTCCGACCAACACGTAGAACGGCCCCTTCTTCACCCCGAGATTGCGGACGTGGGAGTGTCGTTTTGATACGTGGGTTATCATAGATGTTTGCAGGGCGTGCGCAAGCGAGAGCGACTCTTCAGCTTTTCCATTTTGAATCAGGTCGCTCAGAATATAAGACAACTGGCTTTCCTTTTGTTCGGCCGGCTGTACATCCCGCAGGCCGTTCTCCAGACTTGCGAGACGAATGGTCGCCCGATCATTCGTGTTGTTGAGATAATAGGTTTCCACGCCTTGGGCTTGTGGGTTTTTGCTGGCATTGGCGTGGATAGAGAGAAAAAGATCTGCCCCTGCAGCATTGGCCCGAGCCGTCCGCTCTGGAAGAGGAATAAATGCATCTTTCTCTCGCGTGTAGACAACCTCGACGGGCAGGCGAGAAACGAGCTTCTTGCCCAGCCGCTTACTGATGGCCAGTACGACCGTTTTCTCCTCCAGACCACCGATGCCGACAGCACCCGGGTCACGGCCGCCATGCCCCGGATCGATCATGATCTTGTAGCGGGCACGAGGAGGCTGCTGTCGCCGGAGGACCGTTTTCTTGGTCTTGCCTTTGACATCAATAATGAGGCGATAGGGCGAGTAGAGGGGAAAGGCAGTGTAACTCTCAATCGGCTCAAGGTCGAGCACAACGCGGGCTGTCGCGGGGGAGAACTGACCGGTTCGAATGCGTTTTAAGAGACCGTCATGGATGGGGGTGGGTGCGGAGGTGCTGGGCCCGATTCGAGCTGGGGAGAAGTCGATGACGATGCGCGGCGGACGATCATGCGCGCGATCTACTGGTACGGTGAAGTGGTGATAGTCCGCCTTAGCCGAGAGCGTAATAATCACCCGAGTATAATCGGGGACAGATATATAGCGGATCTCTTCGAGAATGGGTGGGGCCGGGGAGAGTGCAAAAGCGGCTTTTGCTAGACATAACAGCAGAAAACCGCTTAGTCCCCAACGCAACGCCCCACCACCCATGAGTAGAGTTTATGTCCCAAATTCCCAGGATGCAAGATAGCGCCGCTGCTCGGGAGTGAGTCGATCAATCTGGATGTTCATGCTTGCAAGCTTGAGGGCCGAAACCTGGTCTTCAATTTCTTCAGGTACGTCATGAACTTGCGGGGTCAATCGCTTTTGCTCGACAGCCCAGCGTACAGTCAGGGCTTGGGTGGCAAAGCTCATATCCATAACCGTTGGGGGATGCCCCTCAGCTGCCGCAAGATTGACGAGTCGACCTTCGGCAAGCACATACAGACAGCGCCCGTTGGCAAGATGATAGCCGTCCATATTTTTCCGGACGTTTTTCTCGACTTTTTTGGCCATTTTTTTTAGGGCCTTGATATCAATCTCAACGTCGAAATGTCCAGCGTTACACAGGATGGCACCATCTTGCATACGCAGGAAATGCTCTTTACGCAGTACGCCGGTATCGCCGGTCACTGAAATAAAGAGGCCGCCTGCGCGTGCGGCTTCCCGCATCGGCATCACCTGGAAGCCATCCATGGCAGCCTCCAGCCCACGGATGGGATCGACTTCCGTTACGATGACCTGTGACCCCATGCCCCGGGCGCGGCCCGCCACTCCTTTGCCGCACCAGCCATAGCCAGCGACAACAACCACCGTACCGGACAAGAGAATATTCGTTGCCCGCAGAACGCCATCAAGGGTCGATTGCCCGGTCCCGTAGCGATTATCAAACAAATGCTTAGTGGTAGCGTCGTTCACAGCAATGACGGGGAACTTGAGGACGCCGTGTTTTTCCATAGACCGCAGCCGGATCACCCCGGTGGTTGTTTCTTCCGTACTGGCACACATCTGATCAATGCGGTCTGCATACGTCTTATCGGTATGCAGCAGAGAGACGAGGTCCGCTCCGTCATCCAGGGTTAGGGTTGGTTTATGGGCCAGGACTTGATGCAGATGCTTATAGTAAGTCTTATTGTTTTCCCCGCGGATAGCAAAGGTTGGAATCCCTTCGTATTTGACC
>CAXXHG010000030.1:0-69503 GCA_963666315.2 Binatia bacterium | reverse complement strand
ATCAGCGCGTCGAGGATGCCGTCGGAAATCTGGTCGCACATTTTGTCCGGATGACCCTCGGACACTGACTCGGATGTAAATAAATACCCTTTGGCTGCCATAATCTCATCTCCTTGGGACGCCGCTGCTTGTGTCTCGCATCGGAGGGCGCATCTAATAGAATCCCCTGCTGAGCGTCAAGGGGTGGAAAACCCTGATAGAGGGAGATCAGGGTGAAGTACAGTTCCGTTGCACGGCCCCGTAAGGCCGGAGCGCTATTCCTCGTAAAAGCGATGTTCTACAATAGTCGTTAGAGTAGTGAGGGCTGCCTGCGCATCGATTCCGCTAATCTGTACCTCGAGAACACTGCCTTGCGGGGCTCCAAGTGTCAAGAGATCCAGGACGCTCCGACCGTTTGCCGTGCGTCCCTCATACCGGACACTGATCTCAACCTGGAGATCCTTCAATGCCTGGACAAATGTTGCTGCGGCACGTGCGTGTAAACCGAGCGTATTGAGAAGGGTTAGCCGCGTCTGAACGTGGTCTACGGAGGCCATTATGCAGGAGTAGTTGAGCGCTGTAAATCGCGGTGGTGGACTCGGACGGTATAGTCCCACCTGCGGATATGTTTGCCCAATTCTTCTGCAACGGCAACTGAGCGATGCTGACCGCCGGTACACCCGATCGCGAGTGTGAGATAACTTTTCCCCTCTCTCTCGTAGAGGGGCAAGGTCGACTCGAGTAAGGTGTCCGTATGGTGAAGAAAAGCGCTGGTTTCGGCTCGACTGAGGATAAACTTCGCAACCGCGCTATCTGTCCCGGTTTGATGTCGAAGCGCTTCGATGAAAAATGGATTGGGGAGAAAGCGAACATCCAGCATCATGTCGGCATCGATCGGGACACCATATTTATACCCAAAGGATAGGACGGTAATGAGCAATGTCGTGCGCGGGTTGGTCTGTCGCTCAAGAGATCGATGCAGGATCTCCCGGAGTTCATGAACCGTATAGGCGGATGTATCAAGCACTTGGTCTGCCCTGTCCCGGAGCCCGGCGAGTTGTTTACGTTCGGTTCGAATGCCCTGAACGACTCCACCCCCTCCTGCAGCTGGGTGCGGGCGTCGTGTTTCGCTGAAGCGGCGCACCAGCACGTCTTCTGCTGCTTCGAAATAGAGGATTTCGACGTGATGGCCCCTCGTCCGCAGCCCATCAAGGACGGCGGGGTATTCATGCAGGGAAACACGTTCACGCAGATCAATGCCGAGTGCGACGCGTCCAATAGGTTCTTTGTTATTTTCGCTGAGTTCGAGGAAACGTGGGATGAGCGTAACGGGTAGGTTGTCTATACAGTAGAATCCGAGGTCCTCAAATACATGGATCGCGGTGCTTTTTCCTGAGCCCGATAAACCTGTAATAATCACGACCTGCATGGCTGCGCGATTGCTGTGGGTGTCGTCCTGCACTACAGATTGCCATCTTCTTCAGCAATCATCCGGTGTAAATCAGCTTGGCTACCGCCTTGGAGCAAACGTTCCCGAAAAGCCTTGTCCTTTAATAAACGAGAGACTCGGGCCAGGGCTTTCAGATGCACGCCCGCAGAATTTTCGGGGGCGACAAGTAAAAAGAAAAGCTTGGTAAGTACGCCATCAAGGGATGCGCAATCAACGCCGCGTAAGCTCATGCCAAAGACGGCCACCACCTGTTTGAGACCGGACAATTTTCCGTGTGGGATAGCAATTCCTTCGCCGATCGCCGTTGTGCCGAGACGCTCGCGATCAAGAAGAACGGAGACAAGCTGGTCAGCATTAATATCTGGGTAATGGCGGGCGAGATGTTCGGCAAGCTCACGCAAGACGTCCGTCTTTGTCGTGCCTTGGAGTTGGGGGAGAATGAGTTCTTGTGTCAGGATATCAACGACACGCATAGCAGGATTCCTTGTGCACGGATGAACGGGCGTGCTTCCGTTTTGCCGATGGGAGGATATTGAGATTCTCTCGATATTTGGCCACGGTTCTGCGGGCAATCCTAATACTACTCCGTGCGAGGGTCCGGGCGATTTCTTCGTCGCTGAGCGGCTTTTGGGGGTCCTCGGTGCTGATGAGTTCTTGGATCTGGGCTTTGACGCTTTCGGCTGATACGTCTTGGCCATGCTGGCCCTTGAGTCCAGTCGTAAAGAATTTCTTCAGCGCGTAGACGCCACGCGGGGTCGCAATATATTTACCTGAAATCGCGCGACTGACCGTTGACTCATGCGTGCCGATATCATCCGCAACATCGCGCAGGACGAGGGGCCGCATGTGCGAGACGCCGTGCGTGAGAAAGTCTTGCTGGAATTTAACCAGACTTTCCGCAACCATAAGCAGGGTACGTTGACGTTGATGAATACTCTTTATAAGCCACGCCGCAGCACGCAGCTTCTCTTGGACATACTCTTTCGCCTCGCCACCCTTGGTGAGAAGATGGCGGTAGGAGTTGCTCACCTTGAGACGCGGGAGGCCTTCCTCGTTCAGGGTAACAACATAGTCGTCTCCCAACTTATGGACGTAGACGTCCGGGGTGACATAGCGAATATCTCCATCACCATAATTACGCCCCGGCTTGGGTTCCAGCGAAGTGATGAACTTAACGGCGCGCTGGAGTTCTTCCTCTGAGACGTTCAACTCCTTTGCCAGACGCTCGAATCGGCGTCCTTCGAGCGCAGGCAGATGGTGTTGGACGATGGCCGTAGTCAGTAGGAGCAAGGATTCTTCGACTACGTCGTCTTCTCGTTGTGACGAGTTGAGTTGCAAGAGGAGGCATTCTTGGAGATCACGTGCGCCGACCCCCGCAGGGTCACAAGACTGGATAATGCGTAAGACGTGCTCAACAACCTCAGGGCTGACTGCGGCGCTTTCTGCCAGCTCGTCGGTACTCGCCTGAAGATACCCGTCAACGTCTAAATTCCCAAGAATCAATGAGGCAAGATGTTCTTCCGTTTCTGTGAGATCCCGAAAACGCAGCTGCCAGGTGAGGCGTTCTACTAAGGACTCTGTCCTTGGGAAGCGATCCTCTGGGGCGTTTTGGCGTTCATCGTCAGCATCCTCGTCCCTGGTTGGGGGCAACGAAGGCATCTCATTGTTGTTGTTATAGCTACTTAAGTAGGTTTGCCAGTCGATTTCGCCTTTGTCGTCTTTCTGCTCAGTTTGTTTTGGCTCTTCGCCGTTTGCTCGGCCATCGTCAAAAATCGGTTCGTCTTCGTTGACGCGCTCGACAACTGGATTCTCTGCCAGTTCTTCATCGATTAAGGTATCCAGCTCTCCACGCGGCAGCTGGAGAATTTTTATGGCCTGCCGCAGCTGTGGCGTCATGACCAGCTTATGAGTCAATTTCTGTGTCAGCCTGAGTTCTAAAGCCATAAGACTCCAACTATATTCCTAGAGGCGAAAGCGTTCTCCCAAGTAAACCTCTCGGGCCCGGCTACTTGCTGAGAGTTCCTGCGGTGTTCCTTCCTCAAAGACGCTGCCGTCACTCAAAATATACGCACGATTGCAGATACTCAGCGTCTCCCGGACATTATGGTCGGTGACGAGGATGCCGATGCCACGATCACGCAGCTGCACGATAATGTCTTGGATATCAACAACCGAGATCGGGTCTATGCCGGCAAAAGGCTCATCGAGCAGCATAAATGCTGGTGACATGACAAGTGCGCGAGAAATTTCGACCCGGCGCCGCTCTCCACCAGAAAGCGAGTCTGCCCGGTTTGCGGCAAGATGGCTAATGCCCAGATCGGCAAGCAACTGGGTCAGCCGTTCTTCGCGTTGGGACCGCGTCAGAGATGTAGTTTCCAGAATAGCCATAACGTTTTCTGCAACCGTCAGCTTGCGGAACACCGACGGTTCTTGAGGCAGATAGGTGACCCCTTTGCGTGCCCGCTTATGCATGGGCAGGGTAGTAATGTCGTCATCATTATAGTAGACCTCTCCTTGGTCAGGCCGGATAATACCGACAATGATGGAAAAGGTTGTCGTTTTTCCAGCGCCGTTTGGACCAAGCAGCCCAACCACTTCGCCGCCTTTGACGCTGATGCTGACATCACGCAGTACGGTGCGTTTCCCATACGTTTTCCACAAACCTGTTGCTTGGAGGACTGGAGTATCACTCACCGAAACGCTCTTTCTCTTCACTTCTTGGTCAGCCCGCCTACTGCGGGATAAGGATTAGCTGCACTTGTCGTTTTCCTTCACCACCCTCAACCACACTACGCTTCTCATCAAGGTAAATGGTGACCACCTCCCCTGTTATCTTGTTGGTTCCTTCTTGAACGACGGCATTGCCACTAAGCGTAACCGTCCGTTTGGCCTCGTTGAAGACAGTTTTTCGACTCGTTGCCCGCCACTCTTCAGAGGTGATTTCAACATGACCCTCGGCAACGAGCTGCTTGATCTGTTGGCGCGTTGTTGTTGAGGCTGCCGGTGTCAGTGCGGCATCTTCCCAGGTGATAGCAAGCACGTCACTTTTTAATGTCAGATCGCCTTGGACGACCACCACGTTCCCGCGGAACTGGGTCCGCTTTTCCTCGTGAAAGTATTCGAGATCATGCGAGCGAATATGGATCGGATCTTTACGCGACGTGAGCGAAAGCGAGTCGGCGAATGTTGTTGTCGGATTCGAAGCGGGCTGAGTGTCTTGTTGGGAGTGTTTTTGCTCTGCGACGAGAGGTGACACGGAGAGTCCGAGGGTCAAGGCCGTGGTCGTTATGCAGGCCCTCCACCGAGTCCAGAGATGCATTATCCGGCCTCCTGGGTGACGGTGGTCTGAACTTCTGCCTGGAGGATGAGCTGTTTCGTGTCGATAGCGACCGTGTACCCTCGTCCTTCAACCGTAAATCCTCGTCCAACAATATAGATCAATCCTGAAGAGGAAATCGTGTTCTTGTGGCGATCATAGATCGCCTCTTCAGTTGTAAAGGCAATATCACCCATCGTCATTTCAACATCGCCCCGGAGCTCTATGCGGCGTAAGTCTTGTGAGTTGCCGTCAAGGTGGATTATCCCCTCCTGACAGCGCAGGGCAACGGCCTCTCCATCATCCAAATAGAGAGACACCAAAGGTGTCTCGATGATGATTTTGTTCTTGTCTGGGAAGTAGCGGGCTTGGCGTGCGACTATCTCCCATACTTTTTTTCCGTCCTGCATCTTTACCCGTCGAAACTCGGTCATGCGCTGGACAGTGTCTTCTCCGCTCGACTCTGCTGCCAGCTCGTCGATAAGCCGTGCTGTGTCCGGCTGTTTTCCGACCTGAGAGCCCAGATAGCCCAGCGTTGCAATAAGCGCGAGTATTGTCAGGCTGAGCAGGAAGCGAATTTGGTTACGACTCATAGCAGAACCCCAGCACCACAGAACAACGTAGCACCTCTCCAGAACCTGCGCAAAGTAAGGTGGAGGAACGGCGTTGGGACGCTTTAAAGTGGGTAGCCTCTATTCGGGCGGAAGAGAGGTTTTCAGCACGGTGTCGAGCGCCATGAGGGTGCGTAAAAGGGGCTCGAGTTGGGACAAGGGAAAAACCGTGGCGCTGTCACTGAGTGCGTGCTCCGGTTCTTCATGGACCTCGAGAAACAATCCGTCTACGCCTACGGCGGCAGCGGCTCGAGCCAATGGCGCGATAAACTCTCGCTGTCCACCGGACATGGCTCCGAGTCCGCCGGGGAGCTGGACGCTATGGGTCGCATCATACACGACCGGATAGCCGCACTGGGCGAGGATAGGCAGGGAGCGCATATCCGACACAAGATTGTTATAGCCAAACGAGGCCCCCCGCTCTGTCAGAAGAATACGCTGGTTACCAGTCGAGGCGATTTTTCGAGCGACATGCTGCATATCATGCGGAGCCAAGAACTGTCCTTTCTTGACGTTGACGGCCAGGTGACTGTGGCCGGCAGCCAGCAGCAGGTCGGTCTGGCGACACAAGAAGGCTGGAATCTGGAGAATATCAACGACTTCAGCAGCGGTTGTCACTTCCTGGGGCGTATGCACGTCGGTGAGAACGGGGACGCCGATTTCGTGCTTGACCTCAGCAAGAATAGCCAGCCCGTCTTGGATCCCAAGGCCGCGAAAGGAGTCATGCGAGGAGCGGTTGGCCTTATCGTAAGACGATTTATATACAAAAGGAATGCCCAAACGCTGGGTCAACGAGTGCAGTGCCTCAGCATGCCGGAGTGCGGAATCCCGACTCTCAATCACACATGGGCCGGCGATCAACACAAAGAGATTTCCGCCGCCAAACTTGAGCGGACCGACGGACACCTGTGGTGGAGAGACTTCTCTTGGGGTCAATGACTGGCTCCCTCAGCGCGCAAGAGGGGAGATTCCGGATAGGCGACTCGGTGCTGCAAGGCTGCCTGAATAAAACCGCTAAACAGAGGATGGCACTCGAAAGGGCGTGATTTGAATTCTGGGTGAAACTGCACCCCGATAAACCAGGGATGATCACGCAGCTCAACGGCTTCTATCAGCGTCCCGTCAGGTGACAGGCCGCTCAAGATCATACCTTTGGAAGTCAGCAGCTCGCGGTACGCATTGTTAAATTCATACCGATGCCGGTGGCGCTCTGATATCTGTTTGTGCTGATACAGGCTGAGCGTGAGGCTATGGTCCGAGAGGATGCACGGATAGGCCCCGAGTCGCATCGTTCCGCCTTTAGCGACGATGGTACGCTGCTCGTCCATCAGGGCAATAACGGGGTCGGGGGTTGTTTCATCGACCTCGGTTGAGTTTGCGTTTTTAAGGCCGCAGACATGACGGGCGAATTCGACCACCGCCATCTGCATGCCAAAACAAATGCCTAAAAAGGGAATGCCGTTTTCCCTGGCATAGCGTATTGCCGCAATTTTTCCTTCTGCCCCACGTTGGCCAAATCCCATAGGCACGAGAATGCAGTCCGCCTGCTGGAAGGTGTCTGGAAAAATGTCGTTTTCCAGTTGTTCCGAGTCGATGTGGGCCACGTCAACGCGACACTCGTTGGCAAAGCCGCCATGGGCGAGGGATTCATTGAGACTCTTGTATGAATCGACCAGCTCGACGTATTTGCCGACCATGGCGATGTTGATATGGCCGGTTGGATTGCGAAACGTGTGCGCAATTTTTTCCCAGCGGCTGAGATTTGGCGCACCGGTCCATATATTGAGCTTTTCGACGATTCGTTCGTCGAGTCCTTCTTGATGAAAGACCAGGGGCACATCGTAGACGCTCTCGACATCTTTCGCTGTGATAACGTCGCGTTCATCGACGTTGCAAAAATGGGCGATTTTGGCTTTGATAGCTGGCTCAAGATAACGATCCGTGCGGCATAGCAGCAGATCCGGCTGGATGCCTAAACTGGTGAGCTCTTTGACGCTATGTTGCGTGGGCTTCGTCTTCAGTTCGCCGGCGGCCGAAAGAAAGGGGACAAGGGTAAGGTGGATATACAGGACATGCTCTTTGCCCCAATCCCGACGGAACTGCCGGATTGCTTCCAAGAACGGTAAACTCTCGATGTCACCCACCGTTCCTCCGACTTCACAAATGGCCACGTCAAAGCCTTCTGCCGCAAGAAGGATACGGCGCTTAATTTCATCCGTAATATGAGGGACGACTTGGACAGTACCGCCCAAATAATCTCCTCGTCGCTCGCGGGCGATGACCGCATCATAGACTTGGCCGGTCGTGAAGCTGTTTTTGCGAGTCATGCGAGTCGAGACGTAGCGCTCGTAGTGGCCCAAATCGAGATCGGTCTCAGCTCCATCGTCGGTGACAAAGACCTCTCCATGCTGGAAGGGGTTCATGGTGCCTGGATCGACGTTGATATACGGGTCCATTTTCAGCATGGTGACTGTCAGGCCGCGGCTCTCCAAAAGGCCACCGATCGAGGACGCCGCCAGCCCTTTCCCCAGGGAGGAAACCACCCCGCCCGTGACGAAAATGAACTTTGTTTTTCGTCCATCCTTCCCAACATTACTCATGGCAATGCCTCCTCTGCGCGTGCGAGGTCCTCTGGGGTGTCGACCTCAATGGTGGGCCGTTCTGTTTCTGTAACACTGATGTGATACCCGCATTCGAGGGCACGCAGCTGTTCAAGCTTTTCTAGCTCTTCAAGGGGTGTAGAAGGAAGACGGGCGAAGGTCAAGAGAAAATCCTTGCGGTAGACATACAGGCCGATATGGCGGTAGCCCAAGACTGCCGGATGTCCTTGCGACACGGGGTGCTGATCACGAGAGAACGGAATCGGACTCCGGGAGAAATACAGCGCAAAACCCTTTTTGTCAGTGACGACTTTGACAACATTAGGATTAGACCATTCTTCCTCAGTATAGATCGGCGTTTTCACAGTGGCCATGGAGGCCTCGGGTGTCTTGTGCAGGCGGGCGACGGCGTCCTGAACCATACGTGGGGGGAAAAAAGGCAGGTCGCCTTGGACGTTGACAATTATGTCGGCACGTAGCGGTCGGGCCGCTTCGGCTAAGCGATCCGTGCCGGTCGGATGTGTTGAGCTGGTCATCGTCACTTCCCCACCAAAGTCTTCCACGGTTTGCGCAATCCGCCGATCATCTGTAGCAACCAGAACGCGATCAAGACCGCGCACGAGACACGTCCTCTCGTAGACGTGCTGGATCATCGGCTTGTTGCGGAGTAGAGCGAGAGGTTTCCCTGGGAATCGAGTTGAACCGTAGCGAGCAGGGATAATGGCAACAACCGACACGCTCGGGTAACCTCATGGCCCGCCTAGTGAAGATCCCGGGCCGTTGGGAGGCTAGTATACGGGAGAACCCAGAGAGCGTCAAACCAAGCCTGTAGAACTTGCAGAATTTGAGGAACTCGCCGTATCGACACTCCGACACACCGGGCGGAGTGGGCACTTGGGACAATGGGGCGTGCGTGCGGTACAGATTGTTGCCCCAATATCCATAATGGCCTGATTGAAGAGGTGGGCTTGCCCTGGGGGAGTAACCTGACGGGCGACTATCCATAGAAAATGCGGCGTTTGTTGGCGTGGGCCGAGTGCAAAAAATCGTTGCAGAACACGGCCTGCATTGGTATCAAGAATCGCCGCATCCTTATGGAAGGCGAAACTCGATACCGCCCCTGCGGTATAGGGGCCGATTCCTGGTAGTTTTGCGAGTTCTTCTGGTTTGCGCGGAAACTTGCCCTTATATTGGATGACGATCTGTTGGGTCGTACGTTGGAGGTTGCGCGCCCGGGCATAATAGCCCAACCCTTCCCAGGCCTCACGCACTTGGGGTTCGTCCGCCTTGGCAAGTTCTTCTGCAGTGGGATACTTTTCCAAGAATTTCTCATAGTACAGCAGAGCCCGTTGGACCTGGGTTTGCTGCAGCATGACCTCAGAGACGAGAATCGCGTATGGGTCACGCGTGCGGCGCCAGGGTAAATCTCGTCCATGCCGCTTGTACCAGGCAATGAGGCGGCGCTGAAGGGCGCGGATCGTTGCCGGATGAGCAATGCGTGGATTGCCCATCCGCTTTTTGCGCTTTTTGGAGCGCTGCGGAGCTTTTGGCAGGGGTTGTGGAGCTTTCGGCATTGTCGGCTCTTGTGGCAGAAACCGGGGGAATAGGAAAGGGGGGATTCTCCTTGACTCAAACCCTGAGAGTTATTAAGGTATCGGCGCGTCGCGTACAGGAGGAAGCGCAGTCATGGCTAGACAGGAAAACTTAGAAAAAATGATTGCCAAGATTCTTCACCGTCACTGCGAATTCGGTTGGGCGCATTATTATATCCCGAGCGAGAAATTCCCTCATTTGGTCGATGAGTTGCTGAAGGTATTGCAGCCGGTCGAAGAAGCGGGTGAAGACGAACTCGTCAGATTATTCCTGGGGATGAGGCGGTATAACTCCGAGCAAGAGCGCGTAGGCCAACTGCTTGCCGACTTCCGGGTGCTCAGACGAGGCGGTGCCTCGTCATAGTGGGGCATATCTTGAGACGTGCAACACTCGAGGTGCTGCATGAATGAAGCGCAGCGGACCCGACAGATCGTTGTCGGTCTCCTCCTTCTTTGCTGTCTACTCTATTTTTTGGATTTGGGGCGTATTCCCTTCTACAACTACGAAGAATCGAAAGAAGCTTTGATAGTCTGGGAGATGGTGAACGGTGGGGGCTGGATTCTGCCCTTGCGCAATGGGACGGAACTGCCGCTCAAACCGCCGCTTTTTCATTGGATCGGTGCATTTTTCTCCCTCGTCGTCGGGCAGGTGAGTGAATTTTGGGTACGATTTCCATCGGCCTTATTCGCCACGGCGACCGTGCTCTATACCTTCTTCTTTGGGCGAGCCGTATGGAATTGGCGGATCGGCCTGCTGGCCGCACTGATTTTGACCACGTCTCCAGAGTGGGTGCGCTGGTCGATCTATGCCCGGAGCGATATGGTCCTGCTTTTCTTTCTTACTTCTTCCCTGTTCCTTTTCTTTCGCGTGTTCCAAGAACGCGCTACCCAACACCATACTCTTGTCCTCTTTTACTGCAGTGTCGGTTTCGCTGCCCTAGCAAAAGGGCCGCTGGGCCTTCTCTTGCCGAGTGTGGTTGTTGGAACCTTTCTGTGGCTGACGAGAGAGTTAGCCTTTCTGCGCCGTATGCGCCTTGTAGAAGGGTTAGTGATCACGGGCAGTATTGCGGCCTCGTGGTATCTGCTCGCATTCATGCAAGGCGGGGATGAGTTTTTCCAGCGCCAAATCCTTGACGAGAATATTTTTCGGTTTTTCTCTAGCGAGCAAGGCGGCCCTAGTCGGGAGCATGCATTTTGGTACTACCTGCCAACGCTGTGTGTCGGCATGTTACCCTGGAGCTTGTTTTTTCCCGCTGTAGGAATTTTCCTGTATCGGGCACGGGATGAATGGCAGGATAAGAAGCGGCTGTATTTATTAGTCTGGATCGGGGTAGAATTGCTCTTCTTTTCCCTCGCTTCCGGCAAACGGAGCAATTATATTCTGCCGGTGTATCCGGCCCTGGCTTTGCTGCTCGGCCTGTGGTGGCAGGAGTTGACCGAGGGCTCTCGGGCGATAGCTCCGTTGATCAAGCGAGTGGCACGTGCTTGTGCGTTTGCCCTGTGTAGCGTTGGGGTGCTGGTTCTCCTGGTGTTAATTGTGCACGGAATAGGTTTTGACTTGGACCATATGATATCGCCTTTCCTGCATCCAAGAGATCGGGCCAATTTGCCCCTGATCGCACACAGTCTGCAGAGTCAATTTGGCGTAATTTTTATCTGGATTGTTTTGCTCCTGTTTGCGACCGGCTGGTATGTGTGGGGATTCAAGCGGGACCAATGGATGTCGGTCTTTACCGCACTCACGGTTTCGATCTCTGCGTCGTTGTATTTTACGAATGCTCTCTTTCATCCCCTGATTGCCCAGGAGCGGACGTATAAACCCTTTATGCTCGGCGTGCGCTCAACCGTGCAAGATGCGCCGCTCTATTTTTACCAAGATGCGTCTGACTATGGGGCGATTTTCTATGCCGGTAGACATATTGCGGACTATTCGCAAGCGCAACTGTCCGAGGAAGATGGGCACAACGTCGATGCGCCGCTCTATCTTTTAGTACGCGAAAAAGACTGGCCGGACCTGGCCGGAACCTATCCGCACCTAGAACGACTTGTCACGAGTGAAGGGCAAGGCCCGGATAAGAAACATCGGCTTGTCCTGGCTGCCTTACTCCCTCAGCAAAACAACGGGCAGAACGACCAAATGGAACAAAGTGCGGAGCAGAGTGAGGCTAACGATAGTCCTCCGGACGAGGGTCCTCTGCCTGAGTCTCAGCAGTTTCAGCCCCAGCAGCTTGAGCAGCTTGAGAAAGACGGAGAAACTCCTCAGGATGATTCAGCGAGTGATTCTGCGGATGATCCTGACTCGACAACAAGTGAAGACAGGGACGAAAGCTGAAGGACAGCCTAACCCGCGCTGCTTCATCGGCGAGCATTTACATCGCCACCAAGTGGGCTAGCAAGTGAGCCTTTAAGTTGGCCATCAAGTAGACTGCTTTGCAACAACGCACTATTTTCATTGCTTTTTCTCTCATTCTCTTTGGCATCCTAGTGTATGTATGGGGACTAGGGGACGTTCCCTTTTACACAAAAGGCCAGCCGCGTGAAGCCACGGTTGTTTGGGAGATCTACCATAACGGTGAGTGGATTCTGCCCCTACGCAACGGGCATCTTATTCCTTCGAAACCGCCTCTCTTTCACTGGTTAGGTACCTTGATTGCTCTTGTCTTCGGCCAGCTCAGTGAGCTGACCATTCGTCTCCCGTCTGCACTATTGGCCCTGCTGGGCGTTCTCATGACCTATCGGATCGGCGTTGTGCTCTGGGGGGTGGAAGCCGGGCTGTTTGCCAGCCTGACGCTTGCCACCAGTTTCGAATGGGTTCGCGCGGCAACAACGGCCCGGGTAGACATGACGCTGACCGTCTTCATGCTGGCCGCCTTTTTTGCCTTTTGGTCGCTGTATCGGAAAGAAGTGGTGAGTTGGGCCGCAGCGTTGGGGTTTTTCTCCCTGCTTGGTCTGGCGACACTGGCAAAGGGCCCGATCGGAGCGCTGCTGCCCGTATTGACGATAGGTGTTTTTCTCTGCCTGCGGCGTGATGTGCGCTTTCTGCGCCGTTTACACCTTATCTCGGGTGGACTGCTTTTCGTCGCTGTCGCCGGTTCCTGGTACGCTCTGGCGCTCTGGCAGGGTGGTGAGGAGTTTTTTGCCAAGCAGATTATGAAAGAAAACGTGCTGCGATTTGTTTCCAGCGGGTCAGCTGGAGCCGGGCATACGCATCCCTTCTACTATTTCATTCCGAATCTGTTTCTGGGCATGGCTCCCTGGAGCTTTTTCTTTCCTGCGCTTATCTATTTTCTGTATCAGTGTCGGCAGCGTTGGGCTGAGAGGAATTTTACGTATCTGATCGTGTGGATTGCAACGATTTTCCTCTTCTATTCTGTTTCAAGCAGTAAACGTTCTGTCTACATTCTGCCGATCTATCCGGCGATTGCCCTGCTGCTCGGTGCATGGTGGCAAGAACTACGTCAAGGAGCAATCGACCTGCCGCGTGGTTTTCTCCAACTTATGCAGGCTATGGGCTCTGTGTGCCTCGGAGTTGTTGGGCTGGCCATACTCGGCGTTATCGCTCAAGCTGCTGGGCTTGACCCCCTTGGTATCATTCGACCGTTTCTTCATCCGAAAGATCAGAGTAATCTGCCGCTTTTTACCGGAATCGTGGCCGATCATCCCGTAGCATTTGGCCTGTGGTTCTTGGGCGTGGGTGGTGCAATGATCTTGCTCAGCTGGGGACTTCGTCGCCAGGCCTGGGAGCGTGTCTTTGGCGCGCTGGTCGTATTCACCACGAGCATCTTTCTGCTTATTAACCATGTTATTCAGCCCACCATTGCCGCCGCCCGGACCTTTCGGCCTTTTATGGGTCGCGTGGTCGAACAGGCGGGGGAACAGCGTTTATTTTTCTATCGGAGCTTTGATAGCGGAGCGTTGTATTATGCCGACCGGCGTATTCCCTTTTATCTGCCGCGAGGAACGCCGAAGACAACGTATTTCATTCTGGTGTGGGAAGAAGAATGGGAACGGATCAAAACAGTCGGACTCGCAGAACCGCTCCGCCTCGTTGATACCAGTGCAGGCACGGGTCCGAAGGGCAACCACCATCTGCTGCTGGTCGAGGTTCCGGCCAACGTGGAACTCCCGCCGTGGGGTGATGATGCGAAAGGGTTGATTAATAAGGATGCGATGTGATGCTCCAGACTTGTCTTGGGCTGCAAACTCTTGTAGGCCGGGTCAGTGTCACGTAACCCAGCATCACTCTAAGGAGCCTCCATTGCAAAAAACCATTCTGATATCGGGCGCCTCATCCGGGATTGGTCGGGCGACTGCCATTCGTCTCGCTCATGACGGCTACAAGGTCCTCGCCGGAGTGCGTAACCAAGATGCGGCGAATGAGCTGTTAGCTACCGTTCCCCAAAACGTGGAGCCAGTGTTTTTTGATATTACTGACGAAGCATCGTTGGACAAGTTCTTTTTACGTTTACGCACCGATATTCGAAGACAGTGGGCTATACGGGGTAGTGAACAACGCTGGTACCGTCCAGTGGGGCGCGTTCGAATTCACGCCGGTTGACCTCTGGAAACAGCAGTTTGACGTCAACTTCTTCGGTCACGTCAGTATCACCCATCGGGCAGTCCCGTATGTACGGAGAGCCAAAGGTCGCATCATCTTCATCAGCACCATTGGCGGGCAAGTGGGGTATCCCATGACGGGTCCGTATTGTGCGTCAAAGTTTGCTCTCGAAGCAGCGGCGGATTCTTTACGCAGAGAGTTGCATCCTTTTGGCGCGAAGGTCTCGGTTGTCGAGCCTGGTGGGACGGCGACTCGAATGTTAGATGTACTAAGAACCACTGCCGACGACGCGGTAGCTCGGGTCGCAGGGGACGGCGCAGAAACTTATAGGCGAATCGGAAGTGGCCTCATTGCCGCGACAGAGCAATTCCGGGGAATGGCAACCGCCCCTGAAAAAGTTGTTGAGGCCATTTGTCATGCACTCTTTTCCCGACGGCCCAAGATCCGGTATCGAGTAGGTCTCGATGCCAAGTTGCTCCTCTCTCTAAACGCAGTAGTTCCGGACCGTGTCATGGATTTCGTCCTCCGAAAAATAATGAAGCTCTAACCGTGGTTTCATCTCAATATAGAGGAGAAAACTTTCAGAGAAGGTGAGTAGCTTATCGTCATCCTCTCTTGTGTGTACCCCCTCGATCTTGGAGCGGGACCACTATATGGACGTATTCAGTACTCCCCTACATGCGCTACGTGTCCAGAGTCGCACAACAAAAAAGGGCGGGTACGAGACGTACGAGACCCGCCCTTGTAACGAATGTTGGACGCTTAAACCAACAGCGGTGCGATCACTAGGGCCACGATAGACATCAGCTTAATCAGGATGTTCATCGAGGGACCTGAGGTATCTTTGAACGGATCGCCAACCGTGTCACCGACCACGGCAGCCTTATGGGCTTCCGAGCCTTTGCCTTCACCCTCGATATCGCCCCTTTCAATCGCTTTCTTCGCATTGTCCCAGACGCCGCCGGCATTGGCCATAAGCAGAGCAAGCAGGACGCCTGTCACAGTTGCGCCGACCAGCATACCACCCAGGGCGGCTGCGCCAAGAACCAAACCAACTAAGACCGGCGCGATAACCGCGGTCAGACCGGGCAGGATCATTTCTTTGAGCGCGGCAGTAGTGGAGATATCCACACACCGGGCTGTATCAGGCTTTACGCCTTCCTTGCCTTCAAGCAGGCCAGGGATTTCGCGGAACTGGCGCCGGATTTCATCCACCATCTGACCGGCAGCGCGTCCCACCGCGGTCATGGTCAGGGCGCCAATGAAGAAGGGTAGAATGCCTCCCAGGAACAGTCCAATCATCACGATGGGATCGGTTATAATGATTTGCAGAGGTTCTCCTCGGGCTTGGCCAACGGTTTGGGTAAATGCGGCGAACAGGGCGAGTGCGGTGAGCGCGGCAGAACCAATGGCAAAACCCTTACCAATAGCGGCCGTCGTATTGCCCAACGCATCTAAGCCATCCGTGATCTTGCGGACTTCAGGACCGAGCTTGGCCATTTCGGAAATACCGCCAGCATTGTCTGCAACCGGGCCGTAGGCGTCCACAGTCATGGTTACGCCGACGGTAGCCAGCATGCCGACTCCGGCAATACCGATGCCATATATGCCGGCAAAGTGGTTGGCAATAAAGATGGCAAGACATATCGCGAGGACGGGCAGGGCACAGCTTTCCAAGCCGACCGCCATACCATGGATGATAGTTGTGGCGGAGCCCGTCTTGCACGCCTCAGCGACTCGGAGCACTGGTGCGGCGGATGTATAATATTCCGTGATCAGACCAATCCCGATTCCCACGATGCAGCCGGACGTAACGGCCCAGAAAATTCCAGTAGCGACAGGGAAGACGAGAATAAGAATGAATGCTGCCACAAGGAACGCGCCAGCGGCAATAAAGGTTGAATAGCGCAGCGCGTTCTGCGGTCCTGAGTCTTTCAGGACTTTCATTGAGAAGATGCCGAGAAAGGAAGCCAGGAGGCCAACCGCTGCCATACTCAGAGGCAGGGCCATTAAAGCGCTCCGGACCGCGCCTTCTTCAGCGCCTTCACTCCCCAATGTTGTTAATGACGCGCCGTAGGCTGTAGCACCAATCGCGATAGTGGCGATAATCGAGCCGACATAGGATTCAAAAATATCCGCGCCCATACCGGCTACGTCACCCACGTTGTCGCCCACGTTATCGGCGATGACGCCAGGGTTGCGCGGGTCATCTTCGGGAATGCCGGCCTCAATTTTTCCGACCAAGTCACTGCCGACATCGGCAGCTTTGGTGTAAATGCCACCGCCGACACGAGCAAACAGCGCAATAGAGCTGGCACCCATGGCAAAGCCGCTGATGTATTTTGAGGTTTCCGGATCGGAGTATAGGCCCAGCAGGGTACCCACACCCAGCAAACCCAGGCTAGCGACTGCGAGACCCATCACCGCGCCTCCATTAAAGGCGACGAGGAGAGCAGCGCCTTCGCCTTCCGCCATGGCTGCCTGTGACGTACGCACATTCGCCTTTGTGGCCGCATGCATGCCCAAATAGCCGGCCAGCACGGAACAACCCGCACCAGCGAGAAAGGCAACACCCGTTGGAACGGCGATTTTCCAAGCCAGTAAGCCAAAGACGGCTAAGACAAAGATACTCAAGATTTGGTATTCACGCTTGAGGAAGGCCATGGCGCCTTCATGGATAGCATCGGCAATCTCTTGCATGCGTTCATTACCCGCAGGTTGGCTGGCTACATCCTTATAGATCTTGAACGCAACGGCGAGCCCGACAAGGCCGAGAATCACCGCGACGACGGAATTAATAAACATTTCTTCCTTCCCTCCTCGTACTGACGAATGTTGGATTTATGCCCTGCGCACGGTGAAAAGACGCACGAAGGCGACACCCGTAACGGCACGCGGGGAAGATAAACGCTTCTACAAGAAGAGTAAAGGGCCACGGGTGTGGGAAACGCGCGGCTATAGAGAGCAGGATAGATCAGAAATGCTAATGGAAAATAAAAACTACTACAGGTAAACTTCTTCTTCGGAAGGCATTTGATCAGAATCAGGGGATTGGGCCGGAGCCTCTTGCGGACCGTCAATATCAACAGGACTAACAGGGTCTGCCGGACTAGCTGGCTGGTTCGGATCGTCTAAAGTTCCATCTTGCCACGCCTTCATTTCGTCGATCACGCCACCTTTCCACAGCGGAATACCCGACCGGTATGCGGTCCGGGCGATCATATGGGCGCCAACCGGTGCGGTCAGAAAGAGGAAGAACAAAGTGAGCGTCTCCTTGAGTCCAGATGAGAGCCCTAAGGCACGCATGCTGAACAACGCGGCCAGGACCATGCCGGCAACACCCAGGGTGGTGCTCTTGGTGGTCGCGTGCATACGCGAGTAGACGTCCTTCAGCCGTAACAGGCCCAAGGCTCCCGTCAGTAAGAAGAATAATCCAGCTAGTAAAAAGCCACTAATAAGCAGTTCCATCGATCACTGTTCCGCTCAGCAGATATTTGGCCAAAGAGACAGTGGTGAGAAAGGACAGCAGGGTGATGACTAAAGCCGCATCGATATACATCGCTTGTTCCGCCCGAATCGCAAAGACGACAATGGCGGCCACGATATTGGTGGTGATGTTGTCCAACGCAATAACCCGATCAGGGATCGTGGGGCCGATGAATGCGCGGTAGGCGCTGAGCGCAATACACACCGAAATTCCGAACAGGACAAATAATGTAACCGCGTTGATCATTGGGCCATCCTCAGGAGGTAGTGTTCAAAACTGTCCTTGATAGACTGCTTTTCTTTTTCCGGATCGGCAATATCCAAGACATGAATAAACAGAAATTTGCGATCATCTGATATTTCGACCGACAACGTTCCTGGAGTCAGAGTGATGATATTGGCCAGCAGGGTAATCAGAATGTCACTCTTGAGTCCTAACGGATAGGCGATCATGCCGGACTGGACGTTGATCTCAGGGGAGAGCACTTTCTTGGCGACTCGCCAGTTGGCAACTAAAAGCTCCTTAAGAAACGAACCCAGAAGCTTCAGCGCACATGCCACTTGGCGGAAATACAGCTGTTCTTGGAAAATGCGGACAAAGAACAGCATGATGCCCACACTGATGAGATAGCCGATGATGAATTGCTGCAGGGTGACTGCGCCCTGCAGCAAGCACCAGACAAAGGCCAGACCACAATTGAGGAAGAAATGCTGAATCATAATTTTGCGACCTGTGTGAGCGAGTCAGAGCCGAGCACGGCTTCGATATAGGCATCCGGACTGATCATTTGCTCTGCAGCGACTTCAACCACGCCGTAGATCACGTGGGGAAACAGGCCGATGCCGACCGTGAGTGCAACCAGCAGGATAACGCCGGGGAGCAGCATAGGCATTGAGACCTGACGAATCTCTCCCGTCTGCTCGCCCCAGAACACGCCGTTCCAGATCTTCAGCATAGAAAAAATGGTCAGCAGTCTGCACACCAGACCGATAGCAACATAGCCGTAGCGACCAAGCTGAACGCCTTCTTGAAGAATAATAAACTTACTGAAAAAGCCGCTCAGCGGTGGGATCCCCGCCAGACTGAGTGCGGCAATGAGGAATAGGGCGCTCAAGAACTACGAACGGGCCTGCAAACCACCGATCTTCTTCAGATGAGTCGTCCCGGTGGTCATCTGGACCACACCCGATACGAGGAAGAGGGTCGATTTAACGATGACATGATGGATGATATAGAACAGTGCGCCTGCCAGAGCTTGGGTGGTGAACAGGCCGATGCCCAGGATCATATATCCAATCTGGCTGATGATGTGGTAGGACGAAATGCGTTTCATATCCATTTGTGAAATGGCACCAAACACTCCCAGAATCATGGTCAAGGCAGCGATGACCAATAGCAGTTCGTGGGTCACGCCAGGATTGTGGCAGAAGATCAGGGTAAAGGTCCGAAAGATGGCATACACGCCGACCTTGGTCAGAATGCCGCCAAAATACGCGCTAATGCCGGATGGCGGCGGAAAATAGGGGCCGGGCAGCCAGAAGTACAGCGGAAAGATGGCCGCCTTGGTGCCGAAGACAAACAGGAACACCATGGCGAGTACAGTGAGCAAGGTGCCGTCAGAGTAGGGCAACATTTGCACTTTGAGGGCCAGGTCCGCCATATTGAGCGTCCCCATAGTTCGGTACAGCATGGCCAAGCCGATCAGAAAGAAGGTTGAGGCGATCATGTTGACGAACAGGTATTTGAGCGTCTCGCGCAGTTGGCCGGGTTCCGAGCCGAGTACCATCAAAGCGTAGGAGGCAATCAATAAAATCTCAAAGAAGACAAACAGATTGAAAATATCTCCAGTCAGAAAGGCGCCGTTCACGCCCATCAGCAGGATAAAAAAGAGCGGATAATAGAAGTGATCCTGGCGCTTCACATCCACAGTCGGCAGTGAGAACAGGGTGACCGCCAGGGCTATCGTCATATTGAGCGTCACCATGGTCATGCCGAGTACATCAGCGACCAGGGTGATCCCGTAAGGCGCGTGCCAATTGCCCATGCGCAGGACCACAATGCCGTTCTGCAAGACATAGATGAGGGCAGCGATAGAAAAAATCCACAGCCCGATGACGACCCCCAAGCTGATACAGCGCTGGGTTATGCGATGTTTGCCTAAGGCGAACAAGACCACCGCCGTAAACAGCGGGGCCATGACAAAGAGAATAAATAATTCGGTATTCACTCTTCGCCTCCGGCGAGTTCCTCAATCTCATTCGAGCCATACACTTGTTTGGTACGGTAGGCGAGCACCACGGCAAAGGCAGTCATGCCAAAGCTGATGACAATGGCGGTCAGCACGAGTGCCTGGGGCAATGGATCCGTATACGGGGCCGGCGTTGACAGCAGCGGCGGTCCGCCGCGTTTCAGGCCGCCCGAGAGCAGAAGGGCGAGGTTGGTGCCGTGTGAGAACAGCGACAGGCCAATAATGATCCGGAGTAGATTGGAGTGCAGCAACAAATAGGTGCCACAGCTAAACAAGACGCCGACGACGCCAATAATTATGAGATCCATGGGGTATTCCTGTGTATTACTCCTCAGCAATAGTCCGAATAATCGCTAGCGTGGTCCCCACGACTACGAGGTATACGCCAATGTCGAAAAACATGGCGCTGGCCAGCTCGATATCGCCCAGCAGCGGCAGATGAAAATGGCCAAAGGCGCTGGTCATAAACGGCTGACCAAAGACCAAGGCGCCAGTCCCGGTGATGGCTGACAGTGTGAGGCCGGAGAACACAATCCTAAGCGGGCTCCACGGAATTTCTTTCTTAAACGACTCCAGATCAAACGCGACCATTTGTAGAATGATGGCGAGAGAGGTCAGCATGCCGGCAATAAACCCGCCGCCCGGTTCGTTATGGCCACGCAGCAACAGATAGACCGAGAACAGCAGCATGAGGTGCAAGGTCAGCCGAGCCATTGCCTGGAGGATGGGCGAGGAGGCCGGCACCGTTCCTCCCAGCGCTGGTGCGGCAGGCCGAGGGCCAAGTTTGGCCAGGGCAAAAACAGCGAGCGCAGCCACGCTGAATACCGTGATCTCACCCGTGGTGTTATAACCCCGAAAGTCGACCAAAATAACGTTCACCACGTTTTTGCCGCCTGCCAGCACGTAGCTGTTGTCGAAAAAGAACGGGGTGACCCCCGAAGGATAGAGTTGGCCGATATTGGCGGCCAACAGTAGCAGCGCGACGAGTGCTCCAGTGGCGACACTGAGCCCGATATTGAAAGGCGTTTTAGTGCGCGCGCTCCTGGCGGGATCAACCCGGGTGAAGAAACGGAAGACCAACAGGAAGAGGACTAAGGTGATTGCTTCAACAATGATTTGGGTGAGTGCCAGGTCTGGGGCGCTGAATAAGATAAAGAATACGCTCACCAGTGCGCCGATCAGGCCTAGTGCGAGTAAAAGCAGAATGCGTGACTGCAAGAAGCAGCACGCAATTTCGCCCATTGCCATGAGTATGGCCAGACCGATTTCGTCCGGCATGGCGCTGGAGGTGTCCGGCTCGAAGGCAGTCACACCGAAAAACTGGCCGAGTGGAATGCCGGTTGCGATGAGCAGAACGAGTAAAATATAGCGGATATAGTCGGTGATACTGCCGGTCATATACAGTTTGCGCAGCCCGAGCACCATGCGGTTAAAACCGGCAATGCCGTCGGTATAGGCACGGTTGCAGGAGTACACAGCTTGGATAGTTCGTAGTCGAGGCAGGAACATCGGGCGCATGAAAAAGGCCGCTGCACCAATGGCTACGGTAATCGCGCTCAAGCCGAGGGCTGGGCTCAATCCATGCCACAGCGCGAGGTGCAGATGCGGTTCATGACCCTGCAAAAAGGTCCTGACTGCTGGGCTGATCAGTGCCCCGGGTATCCCGGGCATAAGCCCAAACAGCACCACAATGCCGCTCAGCACCATAATCGGCAGGAGCAGGCCGAACTCTGTTTCGTGCGCAGCATGTCCACTCTGATGCGCCGCATGGCCATGCGCATCGACAGGCTCTTCACTACCCGACTCAGGCGCTTTCCCAAAGAAGATACCGTAGAAAAAGATGGCGGAGTACAGAAGCGTGAAACAGCTTCCGGCAACAGAAATAATAATCGGCAAGGCGCCGTATTCGAGCATGGCCTCGTAGAACAATTCTTTGCTGACAAACCCTCCCAGGGGTGGTATCCCGGCCATAGACAGGGCTGCAAGTGTTGCTGCTATGGCAGTCAGCGGTATCATTGCATACAGTCCGCCCAGCTTGCGCAGATCGCGGGTACCAGTGGCATGATCAACTGCACCGGCAGTGAGGAAGAGCGCGCCCTTAAACGCGCCATGGTTGACGATGTGTAAAATGGCGGCGGTCAGAGCGAGTTTAGTATGCACGCCCAAGAGCGCCATAATCAGTCCGAGTTGGCTGACGGTGGAGTTGGCCAAGAGGCCCTTCAAATCGGTTTGTTTGCAAGCCAGCACACCGCCCCAGAGGAGGGTGACAAGACCAATGCCTGTGACCAGAGGCGACCACACTGGGTCGGCTGAAAACAGCGGTGTCAAACGCGCGACCAGATAAATGCCGGCTTTGACCATGGTCGCTGCGTGGAGATAGGCACTCACCGGAGTAGGCGCTTCCATAGCCGATGGCAACCAAATGTGGAACGGAACCTGAGCGGACTTGGTGAAAGCGCCGACTAAGAAACACAGTCCGGCTGCGGTCGAGATATGCGGGTGTTCGGTCAGCAGGGTTGAGAGCTCAAACGTGCCGGTGTCGGCCTAGGTCAGAAAAACGCCCATGAGCATGACCAGGCCACCGCTGCCGGTGATGAGCAAGGCTTTGCTTGCCCCCTCGCAGGCCGCTTTGCGCTCCGAGTTGAAGCCAATCAGCAGGAATGAGGCAACACTGGTCAGTTCCCAAAAGACGAACAGCAGGACCAGATTGTCGGCTAACACTACGCCCATCATGGCGCTGTTGAATAACAGCAGAAAACGATACAGCCGAAACAGGCGTGGATCGCCTTCCAGATAGGACGCCGTGTAATAAAAGACGAGAATGCCCATCCCGGAGATCAGGCAGGCGAACAGCCAGCTCAGTCCGTCAAGCGCCACGCTGAGATGGAAGCCCATCTCCGGCAGCCATGCCCAGGCATACACCAGCTTTTCTCCGGCCTGGACCTCGGGCCACAGGCTGAGCAGGATGAGGAACTGCAGTGCTGGAATCACTGCAACCCACTTTCGGAGCGAGGCATGCAAACGCTCCGGCACAGGAATGAGGGTGCATAAGAGCGGAATGAGAATGAGGCTAGTAAGCAACAACATAAGCACTATTTTTGAGACGACGACTTGCCGTCCCTCTCCTGGGGTGGATTGTCCTCATTTGCCCTTAGCCGTTTTGGGGCAGAATGAACCCACCTTTCTAAGAGTGATTCGGCACCAATTCTGCAAAACTAAAATCCTCAGACGAAGTTTTGTGAGGGAAAAAGGTTTTTAGCACCGACTACCCGATTGTCTCAGCATAAGGCTGGGAGTCGGGTGGGAGGGGTGATGACCTTTTCTTTTTTAATGTAGGGGACAGCCCAGTAGGCGGACAGGTCAGCGGGATAGATCTTGGGCCAAACTCGGCCCTTGTCGCTTCTGGGCAGGAGTTGGGGGGGCTATTCCAAGGCGAGAACGCAGGAACTCGGGTATTCCCTCATAGAGGGTAATGCCCGCACTTTAATAATTATCTTCTCCTCTTCTCATCTTGCCCTCTTGCGAAGACGACCTTCAGGATCAACGCGCGTTCGTAAAACATGAAGCTCTTCCTGTGTGGGGGCTGGGGTGGTCGGAATTTGGCGCGGGGTCTTGAGTGTAAAGCCGGTTTGGGCTCGCACTTGCTCTTCCGTCACGCCAGGGTGCAATGCATACAACCGCATGTATTTGTCTTCTTCGTCAAAATCCATGACGCATAGTGGTGTGACGCAATACTTCGGTCCTCCGCCGGGAATGTTCATCTTTTTACGGGCATCCGCGCCGCCGCTGCCCCAGCCATAGGCGCTAATATAATCGCAGTGCTCAACCAGTAAGCGGGGATTATGGGAGTTGAGGACAATATAATAGCGCCCGACGTGGGTGCTGAGCGTCGGAGTACCGACCGAACCAGGACCACGAAAACGCAGCTTGGAATAGTCCGGGCCCACGCCAATCAGATTGGTATTGCCATGTGGGTCAACCTGTACTCCGCCAATAAAGAAGACGCGTTTGTGCCAGTGCTTGACGTTGTCAAAACGGTGACCGGTATCGCTGAACGACTCGGCCCAACGTACGACCCGATTGTCCCAGCCAAAGGCAGGCATGGGCAGGGAGTATATGTCGGCAACATTCATCCGCGTGCCAAAAAAGATCAGCTCCATATTCGGGCCATGCATAAGATGCGCTAAGCGCACGGCGGCCTCAACAATGGGCATGGCCACGCCGACCATGAGATGCTCGCTGTCTTTCAAGTCGCGGGCAAGAAAAACCGCCATCAGTTCTTGGGGAGAAAAATCACTCGGCATAGTCTGTCCCTTGAGACGCTGTCTCTCCGAGACGCTGTCTCTCGCAATTAGAGGCTATCCGAATAACCCTAGGCGCCCGGCTCTGTCATTCTGAGCGTAGCGAAGAATCTCTGTCTTTGTCGCGGAGTTGAGATGTTTCGTTGCGCTCAACATGACACCGTGAAACCGTTATTCGGATAGGCAATTAATACTCATGCAACTCCAGCAATTGCTTAATTCCGATCTGCTCCAGATAGTCGACATGCGTTTCGGGCTCTCGACAGTATTGTGAGAGGTAGGCGGTCAACGCGTCTGTGTCCCCTTTTGCGGCTGCGACTGAGGCATCCAGATAGCGCTTGAGATGAGCATTGTCCTGGACGTAATAGCCGCGGCTATAGAATGGATGCGCGCCGTACGGGACACGCACAATCGCATCTGCGCCAGCAACCGTCGTTGCCCACGGATCTTTACGAATTTCTTCGTTCGACACCACCTTCTCTACTTGGACGATAGTTCGATCCGCTGCGCGGTGCATGAACAGATCAATCCAGCCCGGTCCGCCCACGTGTTGGACATTGCCATAAACATCAGAAATCGCGGCATGCAACAGGGCGACATCCGGCTTGATGGGCGGCACGGCCAGGAGTGTTTCGCCGTTGATTGGATCGGTGAAAACCTTGAGGTCCGGATTGACCTCAGGCAATGAGGTGCCCACTCCGCCACGCCAAGGCAGGAAAGGCAGCAATTGAGCTGCGGCTTGCAGACCGGCGGTTAGGATGCCTTCTTCGCATTCCCAAATTTCTATTTCCCCCCGTTCAGCCGCATGCCGAAACGCGGGTGCAACCGGAACGCCAAAGCCTCCACTCGCGTAGTAGCTGACAACCTTTTTGACACAGCCGGCTGCGATCAACATGTCGAGCGACATGCCCGCATCAACAAGCGTGAGGTCTTGCACCCCACGCCGGATAATCTGACGCAGCAGTGTCATGGGCGGGGGAGAGCCCACGGCTATGATCATACCATCTTCGACCCAGCTAGCGGCTTCGACTTCATCAATAACGTGCGAGGTGCGTTGTCCTGGTTCCACGAGTCATCCTTATCTGGTGTAGAGAGAAAAGTAAAAACCGGCATGGCATCAGACCGGAGCCTGGGGTACTGTCTAGGACTGTCCCGGCCAGGACTAATGAGAGAGGAGGAGACTGTATGGCTCAGAATGATCCCGTTGCCGTTATTGCTGGTGTTGGCCAAGGTATTGGTGCACGTTTTGTGGAGACCTTTGCTCAAGAAGGCTACCGGGTTGTCGGTCTGGCTCGTAATCAACACTCGCTCGACGACATTCAGACGGCGCTTGGCACCCTGGCCGAACGGTGTAAATTTTGGGCGACAGATATTACCGATCAGGCTCAGGTCGACGCGGTTTTTGCCCGTGTCCGAGACGAACTGGGTCCCGTCCAGCTCCTGATTGCAAACGCCGGAGGAGGTGCAAAACGCGGCTCTTTCCTTGATCTTTCCGCGCAGCAGTTTGAGCGGAGTCTGCACGGACAGGCGGTTGGCCCTTTCCTGTGTGCCAAACAGGCCATCCCTGACATGCTCGCCCATGGCGGGGGAACGGTGGTCTATATCGGGGCGACGAGTTCAGTCAAAGGCTATGCAAAATCTTCAGGCTTTGCGCCTGGGAAATTTGCGCTACGTGCCCTGGCGCAATGCAACGCCCGCGAGTTCGGCCCGCAGGGGATACACGTTTTCCACGTGATTATCGATGGCGGCATAGACAGCATACCGTTAGGCGAGTCTCGGGAAGTCAAATCGGGCATGCTCGATGCGCGCTCTATAGCTCGGGTGGTCGCCCAGGCCGTTGCCCAGCCACGCGATACTTGGATGCATGAGTTTGATATCCGCCCGTCGCTGGAGAATTTCTAGAGACCACCCGACGTCGGCTGAGCTAGCTGAGCTAGTTCAGAACCCGCATACCAATATAGATCAGGGTGAAGACGACTAAAAAGACGATGCCTGCGTAGCTGAGCAGCTTCAGCCAACGCGGTGGATGCGCTTCGCGCGGCATATGCGAGCTGAAGACAAGACGATGATTCGCAATCGCAATGATCGGTGCCACCAGGAACGAGATAACCGTAGCCAGATCAATGAGCGTTGTAAAATTCGTCAGGAACTGAGTAATAATCAGGTAGCCACCAATCGCACCAATGATAAGCCACGCGTTATAGACCGTCCGGCTGTTCTGGCCGTTGGAAAACAGGAGCGCCCAGGTACGGTCCATGGCTCTGGCGTAGCCATCGAAGAGTACTAGGGTCGTGCTAAACATGACTGAAAAGGCCGAAGAAGCAATAATAATATAGCTCCAGTCGCCCAGTGTGGTGGTGTAGAGCCGGACGACCTCGTTCGTGAACTGGGTGCCGCTTTGGTTGGAGAATGAGTGGCCTGAGCCATACATGATGAAGGCACCCAGGGTCATAAAACACACGGCAAGAACCGCAGTCATTGCGTAAGAAATATTAAAATCCAGCAGCGTCTCTCGCATGGTCGGCTTGTATCCGGTCTGTTTGATGCGCTCGAGCGTCCACAGGCTGTTCAGCGCTGAGAGGTCTACTGGAGCCGGCATCCAGCCCATGAGCGCAATCAGAAAGGCAAAGCCAGTTACCGACCAGATTTCAGATGAGTAAAATGTGAGGGGAGCGATAGGGCCACGCAAGAGCGTCAGGACAAAAGCAACGATAGTCGAGAAATAAACAGAACTGTGCATAATGACTTTGATCAGGCTGTCCAGAGCGCTGTACTTGCCGATCAATAAAATGCCGACACACACAGCAAACAGGAAGAGCGATGTAGTGCTGGCAGGAATAGTCAGCGCGAGCAGATTGTTCAGCAGGCCCGCCGTGGTAAAGCTGACCGCGGCGACGATGATGATGAACATCGGGGTGACGGTTATGAACAGATATAAATACAGTGCCCATTTGCCGAATCGCCCATAGCCGTCAATCAGACTTTCTCCCGTAGCGTTGGCATAACGTGAGCCATACTCAAACGACGGGTATTTCAGGAGATTGGCAATCAGAATCGCCCACAGCAGTGCGTAGCCGTAAGTTGCTCCAGCCCGTGTGGACTGGACCAAATGGGAGACGCCGATAGCCGTGCTCGCAAAGAGTAAACCTGGGCCGAGTGTTTTGAGGAAGCGGGTGAATTGGCTGTCGTCTTCTCGCCTAGCTGCTGTCTTTTCAGTAGAAGTCGCTTGTGTGTCTTCCATGTAAGATTATGAGCGTTCTTATCGTTTACCTGCGTGGAGAATTGTCAATCCAATGATCTCTTCCCGTTATAACGAAGAATCACATCATCATCGGTGAGTTCGCTATCTGTCGCCTGACTTGGTTTCCGAAAGTTGACCTAGAGGACGTCATCCTCAGCTTCATATGAAGACCAGATCGATCCTTGGGGAGAACGTTTCACGACCGGTAGGATTTTAAGGTATTCCTGTACACTTGCTAGGGCCATATCTGCTTTCTCTTCCTGAGTGGGTGTATCCTGCGCTAGGAACATCTCCCTTTGAAGAAACAATAGGAATCCTTGCTCGTCTTCATAGTTGCAGCAGAGAAACATGACTCTTTCTTGCCTGTCAAGGAGATGAGAATACTGATTGACCGGATTCCTGCCTTAGGGCATGAGTGAATAATGGATCTCGCGGGCATTCTCCAGACCATCCCTGATTATCAAGAGTTCCTGACCTCAGAGGAACTACATAATAGTTCCGTCGAACTCGTTGAAGAGTTTCCAGAGATCGCGCAACTCCAAAAGATAGGTGTGTCTACGGATGGACGCCCGATCGAACTGCTGACCATCGGACGCGGCTCACGTGTCGCTCTTTTTCTCGGGGTCCCACACCCCAATGAACCCATTGGTACTCTCAGTCTGGAATTCCTGAGCCGTTTGTTATGTGAGCGGCCCGACCTCAGGGAGCGGTTTGACTACACTTTTCTTATTGTCAAAGTGAGCGACCCGGATGGGTTGGCGCTGAACGAAGGCTGGCTCAAAGGTGCATTTTCTCCGCTCCAATATGCCCTCAACTATTATCGTTGTATGGCCCAAGAGCAGGTGGAGTGGGGCTTTCCTATTGACTACAAAACACTGCACTTTTCTACTCCGCCAGCTGAAACCCAGGTCGTTATGCAGCTTATGCACAACTACCGCCCCAGCTTCTGCTACTCGCTGCATAACGCCAGCTTTTGTGGTGTATATTTCTATGCCTCGCAGTGTTTTCCTCGGCTCTTTACTCAGCTACAACAGCTTGTTGCCGACCAAGGCTTAGCGCTTCACCAGGGCGAACCCGAGGTGCCGTATATTCAAGCCTGGACTCAGGCGGTGTATCCATTCTTTGGAGTGCAAGAAAGCTACGATTTTATGGCCCAGCATCTGGATGAAGATCCAGCCTCACTCATCACGACCGGGACGAGTTCAGCCGACTACCTCAAACAGCTGGTTCCAGAGGCATTGTCGCTGGTGTGTGAACTGCCCTATTTCACCGACCCTGCGCTGGAAGATACAAGACCAGCAGGCATCTCGCGTCGTGGCGCCATGGCTGAAGGGCTGAATCGTATTGAAGAAACACTCGCGCTCATTGAGACGTATTTTTCGACTCTCAGGGGTAGACTTCCCTCCTCGCGTCTCTTTCGATCTGTGTCTGATTATGTGCAACGAACGCCCAAGCGTCTGGTTGCGCAGCGCAGACAGCTCGAAGCATCGTCTGCCTATGAAGAAGAAGCGACTCATGCCCAGGCATTTGATGCAACAGTGTGCCGCAGTTTGCATCCCGCCCTGTATCTGGGTGAAGTGTATCGTTTAGCGAAGGAGGCCGGGGAAGCGGGTTGGGCAGAAGAAATTCGTGCACAGGTGGAGCTACGGATCAAGCAGATAGAAGCAGAGAGTCATATTGAAGTCTTGCCTCTCAAGAAGCTAGTTGCGGTTCAGGTCGGCAGTGGGCTGCTGGCCATGCTGGCTGGCTAGCCATGCTGACGGAAGCGTCGCGGGTATGACACTTTAGAGCCACTAACTAAACTCCGTCTTGTTCAGTGGGCCTGGATACCTGCGAAAGCAGGTATGACACAACAACGACTGTCATTCCCGTGGAAACGGGAATCCAGGGAGGGCCGGGCTGGAGCGCTGACAACGTACACTAAGTAGTTTTGTTAGGCGTTCTTAGGCACATCGAAAAAAAAGGGGAGCGATGGAAGCCGGGAATAACCAATACACGGCTGGTATCCAGCAGGTGGAGGAAAAACTGCTGGATTTTCTACGTACGATCGAAACACATCAGGAAAAGATGTTTGTTTCCCGGCTTGCCGAGCAGAACGCACAGTTGCAGGACGCTGTGGGTGAGTTGTTCGGTGGGCTGAAGACTGATCTTTCTAATCTTGCCGCGCTTTCTCCACCCGGGGGATTGCAAGACTTCCACGAAAAATTTACCAAAGCGATTGAGCATTGCGCCAATTCCTATCGTTTCTTTTTGCTTTTTACCGGACAAGAATCCGGCATGGATTTCTTGAAGGGCCGGCATGAACTCTGTCTGGGCAAACATCTCCTGTACGAGTTACGGGCTGAGCTGCCGATCCTGCAGCAATACTGGGTCCTGCCTGATGCCCTACCTTCTCTTGCCGCGTTGGAAACCCGGACTCCAGGGCTAGAGGTCCCCGTGGGTATGATGCGGACAGAGCGTGAAGACTCACGCTCGGCCTACTCACTATACGTCCCCGAGAATTACACACCCCAAAAACAGTGGCCTCTTATTGTCTGCCTGCACAGTGGATACAGCCGAGACGATGACTATATTTTGACTTGGTTACGGGCGGCAAAGAGCAAAGGGTATATGGTGCTGTCGCCCAAATCGAATAGGGAAACGTGGTCGGCCATCCGCTTGCCTGGTATTGCGCCGAATCCCGCGCTGGACCGTCGCTCTATCCGGATGATGTTGGAGGAGGTCTGGCAGATCTATGCAGTAGACCGCAGTCGGATCTATCTGACCGGCTTTTCGGATGGAGGGATTTTTACATACGTTCTGGGACTGGCCTATGCGGATCTGTTTGCGGGTATAGCGCCGGTAGCCGGCCGCATCCATCCGGCTGTTGATCACCTCATCAGACGTGGTCAAGGCAAAGACTTGCCGATCTTGATCGTGCACGGTGGGCGGGATCCCATTTTCCCTATCGAGGTGACACGGCAGGTCAAAGACGTGTTCGTAAAACTCGGCTACGACGTGACCTATCAGGAGTTGCCAGACTGGGGACACGCCTATCCCTACTCCATCAACGAGACCATTGTATTGCCCTGGTTTGAGGGGCTTGGAGCCAAGTCCAAGTCTCCAGCGTAATCCAGCCCTAGCCGGATCGCACTAGATCGTTACGAGATGAACGTCTCAACGAACATCTCTTCCTGTCTTTGCTGGAGACCCGTCAGCTTATTGGAGTGTAGGTTATCTAACAATAAGCGATAATATCCTTCGTTTTACCTTTGGTACCTTTGTCCCCTCGGCCCGAATTCCAGAAAACTTCCTAGGGCAACACCGTGAGTGCATTTTGGAGGGGCGCGCTCATTCCGCCTACCGTTACGGTCAGATCCCATACCCTCGGCTGCTGCGGGCCGCCGTTCTTAAAGGTCATCGTCGCCGTGATGGTCGTCGAGTTTTCAACGCTCACACTCGTCACTTTGGGCGCCGGACCTGCGCCATTGCTCAAGCTTACGTTCGCATTAGCGGCAAACCCGGTCCCGGCGATTGTCGCGACGAAAATGGAGGCGGGCAACTGCACCGTATTCGGATCTATGCCACTCACGGTTAGCTCTTCCAGCGGCTCGTTTACAGTCACTGGCTGCGACGTGGGGACGCTCTGGGTTCCGCCGTTGTCGATTACCGTAAGTGTCACGTCGTAGGTTCCAGCCGCCGCGTAGCTATGACTCGGGTTCTGAATAGTAGCCGTCGTCTCGTAACCGAAATCCCACGACCAGGACACGATCGTCCCGTCAGTGTCAGTCGAGCTGTCCGTGAAGGTGCACGAAAGGCTCGTACAGGTGGAGCCGAATGACGCCAAGGGCGGCGTATTATTTGGCCCGCAGCCTTCATCAATGACGTCGTTGCAGTTGTTATCGATGCCGTCGCTGCAGATTTCGGCGATGGCGGGGTTGACATTCGGATCCTTGTCGTCACAGTCGCCGTTGCAGATGCTGAAGCCATCGCCGTCGATATCTAACGAGGGTAATGAATGGGGTGAGCGCACCCCGTGAAGCGTCGGCCCTCATGTGGGAGAGCCCCCCTGCTCGCTGAGTGACGCCTGTGTCGCGACGCCAAACGGAGATAAAGCTGAGAACTGCTCCTCGTAGTACGGATGATCGCCTTGTCATGAAACTCTCCTTGCAGGATCTCGGGTTATACAGGGGTGTCTGCAACGCCTCCACGCAATCGCCTCGATAGGAGGTGCACGGGCGGCCAGAATACGCCACAAGCAGCTTGTCTGTCCAGCCTTCGTTTTGGTGCGGCCATAAGCGTAACCCATTCACGAATAATCGCGGGATTTCCCGAGAAACTTTAGACGAGAATACGCTTCTCGTGGATGAACTGCTGGGCACGCCGGACCGACCTGTTTGAGGCTAACCTGACCATGGCCGACCTGCGTGAGGCCAGACTGTGGTGAGCCGGCTCTTTGGAGTAGAACAAGCCAGAAAGACTGGTGCGTACATAGAATATGACTGGGCGAAGCTGCAGCAGGGAGAGGCGCCTGCCTAGCTTGCGCTCCACCCGACGCCGAAAGACGGCTCGCGTGAGCGATTACGTTCGCTCATAGCTCTCGCGCTTCTACTGCCTTCCCCACCCGGAGCGGATGGCAGGCATACACACGGACCGAGGCGTCATCAATTTTGAGGCCGGTCTAGGATAAGCCCATCGTCGTTTCGTTCCACACGACCCAGTCGTTTGTTTGTTCGAGTAGCACGGGCTCAGTGACGACGTTTCATCCTCTTTCGCTATAAAACTCGCGCAGGGAGGCCAGGCAAAACGGCAGTATGAGTTCCGCTCCCCTGTCAGCGAAAACGAAGCGTTCGGCGGCATCCATGATTTTGTTACCGATGCCCTGGCCTTGGAATTCAGAATGGGTGAACAAGCCACCAATTGCCATGGCCGTAGGAAAGGCGTCATTGATCGAAACCCGTATGTCCGAGATTGCCGCGTGACCGACGAGAGCATCGCCACATCGCGCCAAAATTCGCCACTGGACGGCCGCCCGGCTCAGGTTTGCTCCGGCAGACTCACTGCCGAAGAATTTGCTCTCCCAGGCGACAACGAATCGAGTTTCCTCGTCCGACAAGTCACTATCGCGGATGATTGTAAGGGCGAGCGGACGCATTTGCACGGAAAGTTAACGACCCAGACTAACCCGCCCAGCGTGAGAAGATATTAAACAGCCGCTGGCCGATGATACCGATAATCGGCGGAAATAGAATGCTCGGCAGGAACCGGGCGGCCGTAAACGGCCAGCCCAGAAACGGGATTTCCCAGATCAATAATCGCGTTGGGGAAAGCAGGGTTTTGGCCGTAATAAAGGCCAGCAAAGGACCCACGGCAACGCCTTGTTTAATCAACGAAGCGGCTATTGGGAATACTACATAGGGTCCACCCGGCATCACGAGTCCGATGAGCCAGCCCAGCAAGATCCCCTTAGTGCCGGACTGTTCGCCCATCCATTTAACCAAGACTTCACGCGGAAGCAGGACGTTAAAAAATCCGGCAAAACAGAACCCGAGCAGCAAGGGTAGCCAGACCTGTTGCAGGAGGCTAAAACCAGACTGAAGACCTTTGAGGGGCAGGTCGGGGCTTTTGATAAAGGCAATGATGGCCAGCGCCAAAGTGAGGCCGCCCAGGATGAGAATGCCGGCATTCATGCGCTTCTTTCCTTTTTCTTGGTCTTTTCCGGGCGAGCCGGCCGTATGTGGCTGCGCTTCACTCATGAGCGAGCGGCGTCAGTGGCATGGGTGGATTGTGTAGAGAGGCGCCGGCTGGTGCGCAGGTCGCGGTACACGAGATCGGTGCTTTCCTGTGGGGCTTCTTGGGCTGCCTTAATCACGACGTCATGCAAGGGCGAGAGGCCACAGACTGGATCTGTTGCCGCCGCATCTCCCGTCAGCAGAAATGCCTGGCAACGGCAGCCGCCAAAATCGACCGTTCGCTGCTCACAGCTACGACATGGCTCCTGCATCCAGTCCTCACCACGATAGGCATTCAGCGCAGGTGAGTCTTGCCAGATCTCGGTGAGGGATTTGTCTTTCACGCTCTCAAAGGTGAGGTGAGGAATCGCGTGCGCGGCATGACAGGGCAAGACTTCTCCTGTGGGCGTGATGACCATATAACTGCGCGCCCAGCCGCCGGAACAGGCTTTGGGCCGATCGCCGAAGTAGTCGATTTTGACAAAGACGATTTCCATCGTGCCCTGATAGCGCTTGCGAGCCTCCCGCGCGAGCTGTTCCGCCCGGTCATATTGCTCACGCGTCGGCATGAGTGCCCCACGGTTTTCCAAGGCCCAGGCGTAGTACTGGGTATTGGCTAGCTCCAGTCTTTGTGCACCCAGCTCGGCGGCCTGGGTAATGATCTCCGGCACTCGGTCAATATTCAGGCGATGCAAATTGATGTTAATCGTCAGCGGAAAGCCGAGCTTTCTTATCGAATCAGCAACGGCCAGTTTCTTGTCATACGACGGCATGCCGGCAATCGTATCCGCCGTTTTCCGGTCAGTATCTTGGATACTCAACTGAATATGTTCGAGCCCGGCAGTCTTAAATTCTTTGAGCTGGACCTCATCTAACAACGTCCCGCCGGTGATGAGATTGGTGTATAGATCGCACGCATGGGCGTGACGAATCAGGGGCAGCATGTCTTTACGCACCAGCGGCTCGCCGCCTGAAAAGTGGAGCTGAATCACACCGAGATCGGCAGCTTCGGTGAAAGTCTGGCACCACTGCTCCGTGCTGAGTTCATCCCAGCATGGTATGGAATTCAATCGGGTTTGAACAATAGACACATTTCAGCGGACAGCGGTAAGAGAGTTCGGCAACAACGGTATAAGGACGCGGCGGACTCATGTTAAGACTCCGACTCAGTCTCTAACAGACCACGGTCATGGATGCGAGTGAGCAATTCGACGACATGTTCTTCAATTTGCTCGCGCTTTGTCTCAGCGAATTTCTCATACAAGGTATCAATGATGTCAGGGACGCTGCGGTCGCCGTCACACAGCTTGAGCACTTCTGCCGCCGTTGGGTTGAGCATGAGTGCGGCTTCGGGGAAGACCAGCATGTATTGCTTCTCTACCTTGTCCCAGCGCAAGCGGGCTTTTGAGGCCAAGCGGGGTTGCCAAGAGTCCAGTCTGTGTGGCCTGTCAACCATTACAGATAATCCTTCTTGTGTTGGCGAGAAACTTGCCTATCCCTCCCAGAAGGGTGGTTTGAAGCCGGGACTGACATGGGCATAGTATACGGCGTCAAGCAGACTCCACAAAATATTACATTTCGTCCTGAGCGCAGCCACAGCCTGTTCTTGATGCTCTCGGGTCGGACAGTACTTGATCACATAATCCAGGCCATACTCAACATCACGTGGGGCTTGCTCAAGTCGCACCCGAAAATACTCTAAGCCTTTTTTTTTGACCCAGGGATAGTGTTCATCAAAGGCGGGGAGTCGTTGGGCCATAAGCGCGGGTGCAAAAAGCTCGGTCAGTGAGGAGGCAATGGCCAACATTAAGGAATGGCTCTGCACAAGGGTGAGATAGGCATCAACCGCAAAGCGTTACCCCAGGTAGAACATACCGAAAGCTGGCCACGTCTTCGCGTGGGAGTCCGGCTGCTTCACCCAGCACCAGCCATTTATGAATACCGCCTGGATCGCTGCCACGGCCGTCGTGATCAAGAATACGCTGTATCCATGCGCGCCGGACATCTGGATCGGTGATGCGGGCCATGATGGCCGCATCTTTTCTGGGGATCATAGACTGATAGTAGAAACGATTCTCGATCCAGGCCCGAAGCTGTTCGCTTGCTCAGCTTGCCGGCATGCATCAACACATGAAAAGGGTGTTTGTCATGATACCCCTGTGCGCCTATGGCTCGGAGTCGTTGCGTAAACTCCTCGGGGCTTAAGACGGGCTGTGCTGGATGTTCCGGATGTTCTGCTAAATCTGCTGTGCGTGTCGTGCTCACTGCTCACACCTCGAAGTCCATGCCATCAAACGCAACTTCCCAACCGGCTTCTTCGGCTGCACGACGTTGTGGGGAATCCTCGATGACCAGCGGGTTGGTGTTATTCAGGTGCGTATAGATCTTGCGTACATTCCGGACGTCGGCGAGTTTTTCCAAACTGCCTTCGGACCCACTGATCGGGACATGGCCCATCGAAAATGATGTTTTCTGAGCCAGTCCAACAACAATCATTTCCTCGTCAGTCCAGCACGTGCCATCGAGAAAGAATACATCGCAGTCGCTGAGTCGAGCTTTGACCGTATCATCAACCTGGCGTACCCCCGGCAGGTAGACGAGTGAGCGGCCAGTCTGTGTATCAATAAATTTATAGCCTATGGACGCCTCGCTCCAATCATCGACTTTTCCTAGGAGATAGGCCGGCGCGCGGCCCGGCACAGTAAACGCTTCGTACCGGATACCGCTGGGTTTTTCATCAACGCCGATCAGATCGTGCTGGCCGGACAGCTCGACCGTCTTCCAGGTGCAGCGGGGGGGGCCACAAACGGTCTGAAAGATCGAATTGGTCTCCATGATCCAGCCGTGGACCTGCTGAGTGGAGTACAGATAGAGCGGCTGGGATTCTCTAAGGGTCAATAGCCCGGCAATGTGGTCAACTTCGGCGTTGGTTAGCAAAACTGCCTGAATAGGCGTATGGCGTGGAACGTCTCGTGGGGCCAGACCATCAAACATCCCGATTTGTTGGCGAATGTCCGGGCCGGCATTGATGAGGTACCAGCGCTTGTTATCGGCACTGATGACAATTGCCGACTGAGCGCGCGGCTTGGCGTTGAGAGTCCCGGCGCGCAGTCCGCGGCAATGATCGCAGTTGCAGTTCCACTGTGGAAAGCCTCCCCCAGCTCCTGAGCCTAGTACGCGGACTCGCACTCTATCGCCCCTCTTCCAAAAAAGTCGGACGGTTGATAAAAAAACGGGCTTCTCCCTGAAGATGGGGAAGCCCGTTAAAAGCAATCCTGTATAAGGGAATTACTCGGAAACGAGAATGTACATGCTGATTTCGGCGTCCATTCTCACTTCGGTAAATTCAGGTTTTTCCCATGTCATGATGATGTCCCTCCTTATTTTGCTCCACATACTCTACCGTACCATAATAGGCTTGTCCAGGCTCAAATGGCCCGAAAAATAAGTTCAACCAGTTTACTGCGGTCTTCGTAACTTTACAATAGACAGAGATTTGACTTTTTTGCAAGAAGCTAAGAGAATTTTCTCTGCGAGAATTTTGAGCGCAGCGAAACATCCCAACTCCACGACTAGGGGAGAGATTCTTCGCTGCGCTCAGAATGACAGAACCGGGTGCCTATGGTTATTCAGATAGGCACCAAGAACAGAGGGTCCAAGGCAATGAATATCCAAATTTTCGGTCTCAAGAAGTGTTCCGACTCGCGGAAAGCCCAGCGATTTTTTAAGGAACGGCAGATTCGTTTTCAGTTCGTTGATCTGAGTCAAAAAGGGTTGTCCAAGGGTGAACTCCGGTCGGTAGCTGCGCGCGTCCCACTCACGGAATTGATTGACCGTTCAGGGCCTCGTTTTGTTGCGAAGGGGCTCGCCCATGCCTCATTGAATGGGGGCAGGATCGAAACGCTGTTGCTGGAAGATCCACTCCTCGTCCGGACTCCGATAGTCCGTAACGGCAGAGAGGCCACCGTTGGACATTGTCCGGAGATATGGAAGACGTGGCTGGAGAACGGATAGGAGGTCTTAGCCCAGAGGCTCAGGGGCGTGTGGGATTTCGTGCCACTGGTTGAGGTCGTGGCCGTAGATAATCGTAGACCCCTGTTTATCTCGAAGATCGCGTAAGACACCAAGCGAACGGTACATTTCGTCCTCGTTGACTGAAATAGATGGTAGCATGTTTTCATCCATATTGCGCTTGGTGTAACATGCATCTCCTGTCACCACGATGTCTGTCCCTTTTGTGACCCGAATGCGCAAAGATTGGTGACCAGGGGTGTGTCCGTGAGTGGGGAAGAGGACCAGAGTGCCGTCGCCGAAAATATCCATTTCGCCATCCACAGGTTGGTAGGTGAGTGGATGGTTATAGTCTTTGGGGTCGAAGAACGACTTTTTCGCCAGTTTCGGATCTTTGGACGCGTCTAATTCATTTTTCTGCACCAAGAAGGTTGACTTGGGAAAGAACTCGTTTCCGCCCGCGTGATCAAAGTGGAAGTGCGAGTTGATGACATAGGTAATGTCGTCAGGGGTGAGCTTGAACTTGGCCAGCTGACTGACAATCTCTTCGCCTGGCTTTGCGCGAGGGATAAAGGTCTTGGCGATGTCACCCAAGCGGCCTTCGGGGTCGTCCATGCACTGACAGTGCACGCCTGTGTCAAAGACCACATTGCCCTTGGGATGGGTAATCAAATAGCTCGGCACCGGAATGATAAGCTGTTCACCCTGCTTGTCTTGAGGAAAAAATATTCTGGTGTCGAACTCGAGAAATCCAACCGGCATGGAAAAGACCTGAAGCATACTTCCCTCCATTATCCCTTAATCCATTGAGCAAGCAATAAAAAAAGCGAGTCTCACGACCCGCCTTTCTCAACGTATGGAATTGGGGCTTATAAGCTCCGCTTCCCACGACGAAGATTGCGCCGACTGCCCTTGGGCTTTGCCCCTCCGCCCCTTGGTCCGCCTCTTGGTCGTTCAAATGGTCGGTCCCTGTCACTAGAAAAATTCGAGGGACGTCGCTGTGGGCGGTCTTCTGCCTCGTTCACACGGATGGCTCTTCCTCCGAGTTCGTAGCCATCAAACCGTTCGACGGCTGCCGGAATAGACGCGGCGTCTGTAAATTCGACGAATGCGAATCCTCTTGGCCGACCGGTTTCACGGTCGGTCGGGAGGAAGACTTCGATGAGCTCACCAATTTCAGAAAAAAGAGTGTCGAGCTCACTCTGCGTGGTGTCATAGCTCAAGTTCCCAACAAAAACCTTAGTACCGATGATGACCTCCTCTTGGTCGATCCACATCGGTTTGAGGCGACGTGGAGTGAGTCCTACCTGTTACAGCCATATTGATATGGGTTATCACTATGAGCCGAACTGGCAGGAAGAATTGTGTAGTATGGATCGAAACGAACAGAAATGCAACCCGGATAATGATCTGAAGGTCTCGCCTTACTAATATTAAAGCGGTGAAGTTTCGCTCCAATCCAAAGGCTCTTCACGGAGATCAAGGTGGACCTTTTTCCAGGTTACGCGGGTTTCTTCTACGCTTCCATCCACCAATAGCTCGAACATACCCTGATCGAGCTCGTCTTTGGGACGGGCGAGGAGCTGCATGAACGCCTCTGCCGCCTCGTGCGTTTCCAGCATACGCGGTTGCCAGCGACCAAAGACCTTGGGATTCTCGGCATATGCGTCCGTTATGCTCGTGCGTATGAAGGGCAGGAGGATGGACGCAGCCGTAACGAATTTTGCGTTACGTCCGAGATTGACGGTTAAGACCTCGTGGAGCTTGAGCACGGCCCAGTAGCTTATGACATAGCCGGGAACCGATGCGCCGGGGTCGATGGCCTGGCGTGAGGAAACATAGACCAGCTGAAGCTCTTCTTCATGGTAAACGGCCTCGCCTGCCCAGAGATGGGTTGACGCAATAAAGCCGTCTATTTTGGTATCAACGACAAGGCGTGATTCTTCTAGATTATCGATGAAATGCTGACGCACCCGTGCCCGCCGCATGGCCAAGGGTTCGTTTTCAATCTAACGCAATGCGCGTCCAAATGAATAGCCCTTTTCGGTCAGGCCCGAGTTGCAGATTACTAAATTCGGTGGCAGGCCGCCCATTTGTTCGATGACATAACTTCGGGTCGCCCACAGATCGCCCATATTGGTGACATCAGCCTGCACCGGAAGCGCGTTGACGCCTGCGTTGCGCAGCACTTGGACCAAATCGAATCCATCAACGTAGCTGCGATGGAAGTGTACGCCGACCGAAGCAGCACCGTTCAGCCCAGCCGAGAGGGCGAATGCCTGGCCGAGGCCACCGTCCTTACCGGCTCTGGTTATGAGTACCCGCTTGCCGACAACACCGTCCCGAAGTGCTTGGCTGAACCGGAATTTTTCCGTTTGGACTGAGAGCGCCATAAGGTCCTCCTACGGTCTTGCTGTCAATCTTATTCTGCCGTTCTTTGCGGTCTTGGCTGTTGTTATAGATCGTCGGGAGTGAGCCCGGTATGACGTGCGATACGTGCTAACATTTTGGGGCCGATTTCTTCACGATCATGGAACGCGAATACAAAATTAGGCCAGCCCTCTCGTTCAAGTACGCGGTGAGAGCCGGATCGGCGTTTGATCGCCCAGCCTATTCGGTTTAGGGCGGCAAGAACACGACGAGCCCGTGACGATCGCCACGTACTCATGCGGTGACAAAGAGCTCTCCGAGCTCGGGCACGGTTTCGCCGTGGTCAAGTCGGTCCGCAAGGGTGCGAAGTGCAAGCGCCTCAACCTTAGCCTTGACCTCCTCCGTCGTGGCTCCATAGGCCATGACCCCCGCCAAGTCGGGGATTTCGGCAATCCAACGGCCGTCGTCCACCTGCTCAAGCTCAATGCGCAGCATGTCGCGTCCTCCATTTTGTACGTCTTTTTCTGCACTCATACCCTCACCTTAACTATCCGAAACCATTAGTCAATTTTGACCTCCCGGCTCTTCTTCTTTCACTTCAACCGGGCCAGTTCTTTTCCTAATACCTCCACACAGATCAATAGTTCTTCTACCGACGCAACAATCTCATCTGCCCCAGCATCCTGAAGCTCTACCCGCGAACCAAAACCCCACAAAACACCAATTGATCGTAGTCCGTTTGTACGAGCACCAAGAATATCGTGTGAGCGATCACCGATCATAACCACTTGTTTTGCTGAGATTTGTTCTTGCTCAAGGACGTAGCGAATAAGATCCGGCTTGGTGGCACGTTCGCCGGACAGTTCTGAGCCGTACACGCGCCGGAAATACTGATCCAGCGCGAAGTGCTGGACGATCTGATCGGCAAAGACTTGCGGTTTGGAAGTAACGACGAACACGTCGAAACCGTCGTCCCGGAGAGCTGCCAGGGTCTCAGGGATGTCCGGGTATACTTCATTCTCGAACAGTCCCTCTTTGGCAAAGCGCTTACGATATAATCGTACGCCTGCGTCAATCAACGCTTGATCGGCGATCTCAAGAATTTTCCCAAAAGACTCAGGCAGTGGAGGGCCGATGAATTGCTCTAATGCATTGCCACTCCACACCGTACGTTGCATGACTTTCAGCGCATACTGAAAACAGCGCACGATGCCGAGCCGCGGATTGGTCAGGGTTCCATCCAGGTCAAAGAAGAGATGCATCCTTCGATCCTTCGACTGCACTCAGGACAGGCCTCGCTAACGCTACGCTCAGGACAAACGGCCTGAATTTTTTTGTCCTGCCGCCTATATCATAGCTCGGCTGTAGGAGGAGTCGCCAGCGGAAACGCTCGCATGAAAGTCAAAAATGCGAGTGTGAAAAGTGCAAAGAAGCCGACCAGCACTCCTAACTCAATCCACCCCAGCGGAAGCGAGTGCTCATGCCAGATCGAAGGCACGACCAATATATAGCGTTCGAGCCACATGCCCACGACAATGATGAGGCTTACCACAGCAAGAACAGCTGGCGTACGCTTCACCCATTGGAGAAGCAGGAGGGGGAAGGGAGTTAGGAAGGTGAGTAGCAGCACGACAAAACTTATATCCGTCCACGGTTCTTTATGCAGCCGGACTAGGAGAAAGCCGGTTTCCTCAGGCAGATTGCCATACCAAATCGTCAAGTACTGGCACCAAAACAAATAGGTCCAGAGTATGCAAAAACCAAAAATCAATTTGCCAAGATCATGCGCACGTTCAGGCGGGAAGAGTGCCGGTAGACCGAAAGATGAACGCGCAATAACGGCAATAACAGCCAGCGCTCCGAGCCCGGCGTAGAGATTGCCAATGCAGAAATAGAGCCCAAACAGAGTGCTGAGCCAATGCGGCTCTAAGGACATGACCAAATCAAAAGCAATCAAGCTAAAAAGAATTGCATACAGAAAAATAAAAATCGGCGAGAGGACAGTGAGCGTGCGTGTTCCCGCCTCTGTATCTTTTGCCTTTTCTTGAGAAGAGAAAGCTGCAATCACACTGTATAGCCAACCCGACGTTTGCTGTGTTGCCAGACTCCCATGTGCTCGGAGTGCAGCGTGCAGCAAGGCCAGGCCACAGCCGTACAGCACGCTCACGCCGAGCAGGTTGCGAATAATGAGGAACGGCTTATTCAGCCAGACCTGTTTGGCGGGAACGGGCTCGAGAATCCACGGAAAAAGCTGCTCGCTGCCCACGAAGAGCAGGATAAGGAGGAAAAACGAAACCGGTAGAAAGGCGCCGAGTGCCTCGGCGAGCTGACGTAACTGTCCTGCCCATTCAGCTTTTGTGATTTGAAGGAGGGCGGTAAAGGTCAGCCCACTGAGGGCCAGCCCGGACCAAAACAGCCAATTCACGAGATACGCCTGCCAGGCACGTTGGGCATGCTCTCCCGCAATCCCAATCAGAAACGTGACAACGCCGAGACCCACAAGACCCCACAGGCCGAATGTCAGGCAACCTGAGCACCGGGCAGGCAGAGGGCTAGCGGCGGCTGTTGCAGTCTCGGTGCTCATTGTCATTGTTGTGGTTGCTGAAGCTGCTGGAGGTCTTGCTGTAACTGACGCACGTAATTCACAATATCCCAGCGTTCTCGTGTCGAGAGGGCATGTTGATACGACGGCATAATAAATCCACCGCTACGGATAGTGGCATACAGATAGCCGTCTTTTTGGTTTTTCATCCGGTCCGTATGTAAATTCGATGACGGCACAACCTTCCCCACCATGATCCCGTCCCCCTTAGCCTGCGGGCCATGGCACGGCGTGCAATAAATTCGATACAAAGCTGCGCCGTTCTGAATCGACTGCGCCGTTGCCTTCACCGGGTTGCGCAGTGTGATGCCTGCCTTGATGCGGTCGGTGATACGCGACGATATGGGTGGCTCGATGCCCGTTGTCGGGACGCTGTGTGCTGCGGGCGCCCGAGCAGCCGTTCCTGCTTCCAGCTCAGGCTGCCAATACATATCGTCATTCCAGGGCAAGGTATGGGCAGCCGGAACGCTGAGAAAAAATAAACCAATAGAGAACGAGAGGAGGCGCCCCCAGTGCAGGAAAGCGTGCATGCCCCTACATTTTAGGGTGCGTGGGACGCGCCCTACTACCGTGTCTACGTTGAAGCCGGATATCGTAGCGGCACCGTACCCCTTCGACAAGCTCAGGGCGAACGGCAAAAGAGTCTGGGTCCAAGCCTCGTTCGTGCTGAGCCCCGTCGCAGCAGGAACGCGCGGACGTGCATAGTTTCGACCTAGACACGGTACTACGAGAAGCTTATGAAACGCCTTGGTCATATACTTCCTGTGCGCCGCCAGAGGTGAGTGCGTGTCTGACTGCCGAGGTTTGCTCGGCCGTACATGGGACCAGCAGCCCAAAGCAATCTTCTGAAAAACGTGGGTCATGTGTGATAGCAACCGAACGAGATGGAAGTCGTGCGTTTAGGAGTAGTCCGATGAAGGTGGCCAGCGCACCAAAAAGAATAGTCAGTTCAAACGCGATAATGGCAAAGGCCGGCAAGGCAACAATCGGCTTGGCGCTGGTCTGTAGCGGCCAGTCCAGCGCGGTGTATGTCGGTAGGGCGAAGCCGACTGCACACCCGAGCAAACTGCCTATGAGGGTAAAATACCGAATTGGACTTGTGCGTTTGCCGAGTGCGGCCTGAATCTCATGGCTGGGGAATGGTGACACTACATTGAAATTTGTATACCCGCTTCGCCGCAGAGCCGTGATCGAGGCGGTCAATTTGTCGAGCTGGGTGAAGATGCCGACCATTCCTAATCTTTTGCCCCATCCTTGGCCTGATCCACGCCCGGTGAGCGGCTGTGGACTGGCGGGTAGTTCCGGCTGGGCCGGCTGAGGTGCTGTTTGCGGCTGTGGCAGATGCTCTTTGACTTCGGCTAAAGATACCAAGGGAAGGAATTTCACAAACAGCAAGAACCACAGCAAGAACCAAGCAAAGCTCCCGACCGTTATGCCGACCTCAACCCACGAGGGCTGGTACAGGCCCCAGGCGGAAGGATCAAACTCATGCGACAACGAGCTGACGATAATGACAAACCGCTCCAGCCACATGCCCACATTGATCAGCAATGAAATCCCAAATAGCCATAAAGTATGCGTCCGAATTGACTTCCGCCACAGCAGCATGGGTATCGCGCAGTTGCAGGTCAGCATCAGCCAGAAGAGTGGCGCATAGTCGCCGGCCGCGCGGTACCAAAAGATGCTGCGCTCATACGGGTTGGCGCTATACCAGGCAACAAAAAATTCGCTGGCGTAGGCGTAGGTCAGGATCAACGAGGTGAGAATAATGAGCTTGCCTAGATTGTCGAAGTGATAGTCGGTGATATAGGCCTCTAAGCCAAAGATCTTGCGCAGCGGAATGAGCAAGGTCAGGACCATGGCGAGCCCGGAGAAAATAGCCCCAGCGACAAAATACGGAGCAAAGATAGTGCTATGCCAGCCCGGCACGAGGGTCATGGCAAAGTCCCCACGACACCACACTATGGACGGACACCACGAGGGGAGTCGCCAGCGCGGCAAAAAAGGCATAGGCACTCAGATAGTGGTGCCACTGACGGTCCGTCCCCTGCCAACCCAAAGAGAAGACGCTGTAGAGCTTCCGGCGCAGGCCTGCGGTGCGGTCGCGGGCGGCTGCGAGGTCGGGTACCAGGCCGATGTACCAAAACATCAAGCTGACGGCAAAATACGTCGAGATCGCAAACGCGTCCCAGACCAGGGGGGACTGAAAATTGACCCACAGTTGGCGTTGGTTGGGATAGGGCAGCAGCCAGTAGAAGTTCCATGCCCGTCCGAGGTGGATGATAGGAAACAGGCCGGCAGTCATGACTGCAAAAATCGTCATGGCCTCTGCGCTGCGGGCAATAGCCGTGCGCCAGCGCGCCCGAAATAAAAAGAGAACGGCTGAGATCAGCGTACCGGAGTGGGCAATGCCGACCCAGAAAACAAAATTTGTGATATACACGCCCCAGCCGACGGGATGGGCTAGGCCGGTCACACCCAGTCCTGCCTGGATCTGATAGCTCCAGCAGTACGCCCCAAAAGCCAGTACGACCAGATCGCAGCCGAGCACGGTGTACCAGATGCGGGTTGGTGAGCTGAGAAGACTTTTCAGCAGGTCGCGATTGACCTGGATATAGCTGAGATGAGTCTGCATGAGTAATGTTATTCGGGACGACGCCGGACCTTCTTGAGGTACGTAATAGCCGGTTTCGTATTCAGTTCTGCTAAGACTTTATACGCCCGTGACCCGTGAGAGTTCTGAGAAACCCGACTGTCAGGGTCTTTCAGATTGCCGAACGTAATGGCTTGCGTGGGACAGGTCTGGGCGCAGGCGGGCGTGACTTCACCATCGCGGGACGAGGCGGTCTTCGTCTTTTGCGTGGTCTTTCCCCTCTTGAATGCGTTGTACACAGAAGGTGCATTTCTCCATCACGCCCGGTTCGCGTATCGTCACATCAGGATTGAGCTGGAGATGTAATGGTTGCGGCCAGTCGGCCTCAACCCAGTTGAAGCGGCGGACTTTATACGGGCAGTTATTGGCGCAGTAGCGCGTGCCGACACAGCGGTTATAGATCTGCGCGTTGAGCCCTTCCGGATTATGATAGGTCGCATACACGGGACAGACCGGCTCGCACGGAGCATTGCCGCAGTGCTGGCATAGCATAGGCGCGAAGCGCGTTTCCGGCGCACGCTCTTCTCCTGAGGAGTCTTCGACTGAGGGGTCTACGACTGAAGAGTCTTCGAAGTAGCGTTCAATACGCAGCCACGACATTTCCCGGCCTTGGGCGACCGCGTCTTTGCCGACGACTGGAATATTGTTTTCCGCATAACACGCCGTGACACATGCGCCACAACCGATACAGGCTGCGAGATCAATGCTCATCCCCCAGCGATATGTATCGTACTTGAGTGCAGGGTACATGTCATACACGGCATGTTCGACGGAATGTTCTTCTGTATGTGATTCGGGGTGCTCAGTATGCTCATCAGTAACTTGAGCGATGCCCCGACCAAGCTGCTGGCGACTGCCGTCGGTTGTCACCAGCGGGGCGCGTTTGCCGGTGCGTGTCAGTTGGACCGTGGTTGAAAGCCACGAAAAGCTGCCGGAGGCTTTTTCTGGTTGTGCGGCTAGCAAGTTAACTGGGTTGGCTCCCTGTCCCTGCGCATAGCGACCGTAGCTGGTATGTCCCTGGCCTATCGGCATCGCCACGCTGTCTCGACGGAGACCGTCATAGAAATACGCGGCTGCCTCGACTGTCCCGTGTGGCGAAGTCACGCTGAGCCGATCTCCCTCGGCAATGCCAAGTCGTGCGGCTGTTTCAGGATGGATCTCAAGCCACGAATCCCAGACTGCTTGTGTCATGGGATCGGGCAACTCTTGCAGCCACGGTTTATTGGCTCCGCGGCCGTCGAAATAGCGAGAAGAGGGATAGGCAATGAACGTCAAGGCATCTTCGCCTGAGCCGTCGAATTGGGGTTTGGAAAATACTATGTCAAATACTGCTGAGGAGAGTTGAACCGAAGTATCCTCAGCGTTCTCCCAAACGCCGCCGTTCTGAAGCGATTGCTGCCAGAACGTTTCAAAGGTGGTTGTTTCGCCGCGTTTGCCATAGAGTTCTTGCCAAGACGCCTGCAAGTATTCAAAGAAGCTCTTCCACGACAGAGACTCTGAAAACTGCCCATCAACCTGGGCGGCAACAGACAGGAGAGTGTCGCCCAGTGCCTGCGTTTCAAACACCGGCTGCATGACTGGTTGCAGCAGTCCATATACTCCGGCTGCGGGGCGGACATCTCCCCAGCTCTCCAACGGTGTGTGGTCCGGTAGCACGAGATGGGCATGTTCGGTCGTCTCATCGAGGAACGACGAAAAGCTAACGACAAAGGAGACTTTTTCTAGGGCATCTGCAAAGCCCGCAGATGGCGGCAGGCTGAACGCCGGGTTCGTGTTGGCCAGGAAGAGCAGGGGGACTTCTCCCCGCTCCATCTCTTCGATCAATGCCAAAAGGGCGCTATAGGAGTTAGTCTGGGATGTCGGGCTGCTTGGCGAATGAAAATGGACGGTCCGGCCAATATTCCCAGCTACATAATTCAGCAGATGAACGGCGATTAGCGTGGCCGTCTCTTCCCGAGAACTGGCCGCTACTCCACCCCCAATGGCAAGACTGGGGCTCTGGCTCGTGAATTCCCGAGCCAAGCGGCGAATGGTCTCAACCGAGATTTCTGTCAGCTCGGCAACGTGTTCCGGTGTGTATGGTTTCAGGAGAGTAGCGAGCTGTTCTTTTTCTTGGACAGAAATGGATGCAGCTGGGCCGTCTTCCACAATAAGGCGGGCCATGCCTAACGCGAGAAAGGCTTCCCTGCCGGGCTTAATGGCCAGCCATTCATCGGCATTTGCCCCAGTGAGGGACAGCCGGGGTTCGACCTGAACAAATCTTCCCGCCTGTTTGGCGGCTTGAGCATTTGCTGCACTGTGCATCTGTCCAAATGCCTTGGCATAGCCTACGGGAGACAGCCAGGTTTCCAAAAAATCAGCACCGAAGCTGACCAAGAAGCGGGCTTTGGCTATGTCGTACGTGGGAATGGACGACTGGCTAAAGCACAACTGGCCGGCTTTGCGCAGTGCCTCATAACCGAACGGCTCATATGTTACCTGGTGATGTGAACCCAGCGCTGCAAGCCACTTTGTGACAAGGCTATATACGCTGTCGGGGAGTTGGCCGGATACAAAGCTGATTGTGTCGGCTTTGCCTTCTTCACGGACCCTGTGGAGCTGTTTGACCAGCAGCGTTTCCGCTTCGGCCCAAGAAATTGGTACGAAGTCTCCGGCTTCATTCCGCTGCAGCGGCTGACGGATACGATCAGGGTTATAGAGTCCTTGCAGCGACGCTTGGCCACGCGCGCACAAGGCGCCCCGGTTGACCGGGTGGGATGGGTTGCCTTCGACTTTGACGGCCCGGCCTTCTCTGGTCCGGACCAGCATGCCGCAACCTGCCGGACACTCCTGACAGACGGTGGCGTAATAGGTCGCCACACCCGGAGTGATTTCTTCCGGCTGAATGACATACGGAATGATTGTTTCAACCGGCTTTGAGGCACAGCTCGCCATGGGAGCGGCAGCGCTTACCCCGAGCAGTTTCAGAAAATCCCGTCTATCGAGTCCATTCTCCATTGCAAACTCTTTCATGCACTCCGTCCTCAGTAGTGGCAGATGAGGCAGTCTCTGCTTACCTGATTTTCCTCATGGCAGGTGATACACCAACCCATCTTGAGCGACGAGACCTGTTCAACCCGTTGCATTTTTTGAACCGCGCCGTGACACGACTGGCACTCGACACCGGCCCGGACATGCCTCTTGTGATTAAAGCGGGTAAACGCCGGAAGCGTGTGGACCCGTATCCAGGGTATGGGCTCTTGGTTTTTCCAGTAGGCCTGAATTTTTTGTATTTCCAGATTTTCCGTTTTCTTTTTGTGACAGCCCATACACATTTGTACGGGCGGAACATGGGCAGACGGGGAGACTCGAGCTGCGCTGTGACAGTATAGGCAGTCCAGGCTATAGTCGCCCGCGTGCAGTTTATGGCTGAACGCGATGGGTTGTCTTGGGGCGTGCCCCCAGCCCGTCAACCCCCAGTCGAGTAGTTTCACATCCCACCAGGCGGCTTTGCCCTCACGCCAGACGCCACCGCTCACATCGGGCTGATAGAGTGTGGCTGACAGCGCGGCCGGCACTACTATAAAGAGCAGAATAATCCGAAACGGTGGCAAGGCCTGCAAAGGGAACCGCATAGAGAATAGTCACGCTCGCGACTCGCACGCGCAAGGGCACCCCCTATATCCCATATGTTTCTCTTCAGCCAGCACGGGAGAGTGTTATCTCAACCGGCGCTTCTTGGCCCGCAGTGACCGTCAATGCGATAGTCCGTTCGCCTAGCTCCTCATGCCATACTTTGAGTGTATACTCGCCTGACGGGACGTCGGTGAGTTGAAATGCCCCGGTTTCATCAGTGAGGGCATAATAGGGATGGTCTTGGACAACAAGCCACGCCGTCATCCAGGCGTGAACGTCACAGGTTACGCGAATGATTTCTGGCTGGTGGAAGGTCTTCGAGATAACTTTCTGAAACTTTGGCTGGGCCATATTAAAGGCTGGATTTTGCTCGCTATAGGTGTGGATGTTGTGCAAAATGCCGTCGCTGTTTTTAATATCGACGGTTGCCCCTGCCTGAACGAGGAGCACATGTGGGTCATAGATGCAGCCAGTCTGGTCGATGGTGGGATGGCCAGACTGTGCTTTTGAAGTCGGAAATTGTTTTCCGCCAGCGACATCCCGTAAAAAGACTACCGTGTTCTTGATGCCTTTGTCCGGTCCGACAAGAAGCGATTCGAAAAATTTCTCTGTTTGACCGCAGACTGCAGTATCTTTGCTGACGATCAGCGGCTGCCGTTGCGGAGCCTCTGCATCGAAAAGAATCCGGCCAACAATAGTCCCGCTACCAGCGGCTTCTGGTTGAGGGGACGATGCCGGCTCAGTCGGGGGAGGCGAGGCAGGTCCGGGCTCGGGAGCATGGGTCTTGGAGAGTGGCGGGCTCTCCTGCTTGGCCGACATTTTTTGCACGATTTGATCTGGGTCGTCTTGTCCTCCGCACCCACCGAAGAGAAGCAAGGTGCTCAACAGGAGAGTACCACAGTGACAACCTGAGAAGGGATGCTGTGTCATAATGCTCCTCATGCTCCTCTTTGCTCTTTCCTCAGTTTCCGTCTCTTGTTGTGTCTGAGGATGTATAGATGTATAGCAGAGTGTTCGAGCTGACAAGGTGATGCAGGAAAGAATGAAATTTTTTATTCTTCCTTGTGTTTCCAGGCGGGAAGAAAAGCGGCATTCCGAGCTGCAGATGAGATGAGGTTGAGGCCGGGTTGAGGACGCAAGAGGTCCTCACTTCGAGGTATTTCGTTTGGCTGCCTTCCTTGACCGGCTACCGAAAAGCAAGTACTTTTCGACCGCGCTATGCCTGGGTTTTACGTGGTATTTTTGCACGTAAAGGAGGGAAAGATATGCGGAATTCTTGGCTGCAAACAGTCCTTATCGGTGCGAGCTTTTTAGCCGCTGTGTTGTGCGTGACGGTTGACGCGTATGCCGTAGGCGGGCGTACGGGCGATCAATTGGAACCTGCAGAAGCCGCACCAGCCACACACAAAAGTGAGGCCAAGGCGGAAGAAGCTGAGCATATTGAGCATGCTGAGCATGTCGAGCATGCTGAGCATGTCGAGCATATTGAGATAGATGCTGACGATCAGCACACCTCAAAAGGCAAGACTGACGACTATGACTTCCTACCGGTTACCCAGGAGCACTTGCTCCAGGGTACCAACGATCCTGCCTACTGGCTCATGTATGGTGGTAATTATGCCGGCTGGCGCTTCAGCCCATTAACCGACATCAATCGCGACAACGTGAAGGACATGAAAGCGGCCTGGATGTTCCAAACCGGAATACCCGCCCAGATGCAGGCGTCTCCCATTGTTGCGGATGGGATTATCTATCTGACTTCCGCATATAACCACCTCTTTGCGCTCGACGCGGTGACCGGCGAGCTCTTATGGCGCTACGACCACCAGTTGCCGGATGACATGCGCGTTTGCTGTGGACCGTCGAATAAGGGTGCAGCTATTGCCGGAGACAAAGTCTTTATGGCCACCCTTGACGCTCGTGTGATTGCCCTGAACCGTAAGACCGGCGCGGTGGTGTGGAACACCGAGATGGACCACTATGCTAACGGGTTTAGCTCAACGGTTGCTCCGCTCGTCGTTCGGGACAAGCTCATCGTCGGTATTGCCGGCGGGGAGTATGGCATCCGTGGTTATATTGATGCTTACGACATTAACACTGGCGAACGCAAATGGCGCCGCTATACGATCCCGGACAAAGGTGAGAAGGGCGCCGAGACCTGGTCCGGCGATTCCTGGAAGCATGGTGGTGGTCCGACTTGGGTGACTGGATCGTATGACCCGGATCAGAATCTTCTCTATTGGGCGACGGGGAACACCTCTCCTGACTGGAACGGTGATATCCGCAAGGGCGACAATTTATACACTGACTCCGTCCTCGCTCTCGATCCGGACACTGGTGAGATTAAGTGGTACTTCCAGTTTACGCCGCATGACATCTGGGACTATGACGGCAATACTGATTTATTTCTCATCAATGTTGAACGCAGCGGAGAAATCGTCAAAGCGTTGGCTCAGCCCAATCGTAACGGCTATTTGTATGTGCTGGACCGCTCTTCGGGAAAATATCTTCACGGCACCCAATACGTTGATAAGCTGAACTGGTCGAAGGGCCTTGATGAAGTGGGTCGGCCGATTGTTGACCCCAAATATGTCCCAACTGCAGAAGGGCAAGAGTTCATTTGTCCCGGTTCGGTAGGCGGGAAAAACGGTTCCTATACTGCAGCCTATAGCCCGCTGACTCAGCTCATGTATGTGCCCACTGTTGAGAGCTGTTGGCAGATGACAAAATCAGCGTCTATCTTCATTAAGGGCATCCCGTTCTGGGGTGGCGGTCCGGGCAAAACCCAGGGGGATGATGGATCTTCCTACGGTCACCTGTCGGCCATTGATCCGTCAACGGGTGAGATCAAATGGCGCTATCAAGATGCATACCCCATGATGGGTGGCACGCTGGCTACTGCTGGTGGCCTGGTCTTTACGGGAAATCTGGAAGGCTATGCGCTGGCCTTTGATGACGCGACTGGTGAGCTGCTGTGGAAATTCCAGACTGGCTCCTCTATGCGCGCCCAGCCTGTGACGTATAAAGCCGGGGGCCGGCAATATGTCGCGATCCCCAGTGGTGGCGGCGGTTTGGCTGTCACGCTGGTGGGCGAGCCACCACTCACGAGTAAGGGCAGCGCCTTGCTGGTGTTTGCGCTACCGGAGTAAGCTGGAGTGAGAACGTCGTATATTTTTCTGCACCCTTTCGTCTCGACTGGAGTGACCGCCGGGCTCTCGCGCCTGGAGAGTAGAGTCGCTCCAGGCGCAAGTCTCTTTTTCTTGCTCTTTTTCTCAATGATTCCGGCGCAGTTGTTTGCCGGCCCCTCGTCGCAGCTGCGCGTGTGCTTGCTGGCAAATAATCTGCCTTTTTCTACTCAGCAGGAAGAAAAAGGGTTTGATTTTGAGGTGGCCCAGGCCCTTGCCAAGACACTGGGACGAACGTTGGTTCCTGTCTGGGTCAAACATGAGGAACGCATCACCGAAGTTGACGAGAGTGATTTTCCGTTGCGTCGTTTGTCAAAAAACGAATGTGACGCGATTTTGAGCGTGCCGGGCCGGGACGCGGTACGCGAGTCACCTCAGGTCACACTGGGACTCGCCTACTATGGGGCAGCCTTCGAACTCGTCGGTCGCGAGGGCCAGACGCCGGCTTCCTTGCACGAGGTTGAGCAGCAAGCAGTTGCGGTCCAAGCCCAAACCATTGCCGGCTTTATTCTTGAGTCTCTCAAGCTCCCCATGCGGACGTTTTTCTCAACCGAGGAAGCGCTAGACGCACTCATACAAGAAGAAGCTGAGCTCGCCTTCCTATGGGGACCAACCGCGGGCTGGTACGCGAAGAACCACCCTGAGGCGAAGCTTACTTTTGCCACGGCTGAACCACTCTCGGTCGCGCGCTGGAATGAACATGTTGCTACCCGCAAAGAGGATGCAGCCTTGCGTGCCGACATTGACGCAGCGCTGACCAAACTGAGAAATTCTGGGGATCTTCAGACTATTGCCGCGTACTATGGAATTCCCTTTTATGCGCCATTTAAGAAGGCGTACGACGTGATGGACATGTTTAAACTTTCACGCGAAGCGGCAAAGACAAAGAAATGAGGAGGAATATGAAAAGCCTGTCCGGTGTTCTGTTGGCGAGCGTCATTCTGCTTGGCTCCTCTGCTCCTACGGCGGGGTACGCCGATGAGGCGCAGACGAATCCTGTTGCGGGTGATGCGGCTGCTATTGCCGAGGGCCAGATGCTCTTTGAGGCGGTATGTGCGGGCTATTGTCATGTGAAAGCCGGGGCTGATCGGGATGGGAAATGCCCCAACTTATTTGATTGTGAATGGAAAAACGGCAAGGGCACGGACGCTGAAATGTTCAACGTGGTAAGCGATGGCGTGCCCAAGACCGAGATGGTCGGCTTTGCCGGACAATTGCCGGATGACATGCTGTGGCAAATCCTTGCCTATGTTCGATCTGCCTCGCAGTGCAAAGAGGATATTGCCGCAACGGCCCCTGGAACAGCATGCGAAAAAGCTGCTGTTCCGGCTCATGAATAGGGAGGGCTCATGACAACACTCAGCCTGGTAAAGATGTTCCGCCGGAGTTTCTCTCAGACACTCCCCTTTGCTGTGTGCTTTTTGCCTTTTGCTCTTTCGTCTTCCGTTTTCGCCCAGCCGTTTGCCTATGTGACGCATGAGAAATCGAACGATGTGTGGGTGATCGATACCAAGACGGATGAGGTCGTGGCCAAAGTGGAAGTCGGGCAACGTCCACGTGGAGTTGTGATCTCACCTGACAATACGCTCGTGTATATTGCGAATGGGAACTCGAATGACGTCTCGGTCATCGATGCTGCGACGAATAAGGTGGTTGATACGTTCTCTGTAGGCGTAGATCCTGAAGGCATAGATCTCAGTCCGGATGGCAAACTGTTATACGTGGTCAATGAGAACGCAGGCGAGATGCGCGTCTTTGAGCTTAGCTCCAACACGCTTTTCGCTATTGTGACTGCGGGCATAGAGCCCGAAACCGTGGTGCTCTCTCCCGATGGGCGCCTGGCAATGATCCCGAACGAAACGTCGCACGATGTGACAGTTATTGATACGGCGAAAAGGACGGTGCTTGCGTCTGTCAAAGTCGGTGAGAATCCGCGTGGGGTTGCTTTTACGCCAGATGGAAGATGGGTGTATGTGAGCAATGAGCGGACCGGAACGGTGTCTGTTATTCGAACAACTGCATTGGCTGTTGCTGAGACGATCCAGATGGGCGAACGTCCAGTCGGTATCTCGATTCTGCCCGATGGCTCAAAGATTTATGTTGCCCATGGCCGATCAAACGATGTGCGCATTATTGATCCGAAAACGAACACGGTCATAAAGACCATTCCGATTGAAGGCACGCGCGTGTGGTGGACGGCGCTCACGCCGGATGGAAAGAAACTATACGTAACAGCCGGTCGGTCTAATACGGTTGCGGTGATAGACACCACAACTGATACCGTGCTGAAAATGATCGACGTTGGTGACCGGCCGTGGGGGGTGGCAGTTTCAAGATAGGAGCGAGAGAACGAACAGTTCTCTCCTAATGAGAGAACACAAAATAAAGTAAGGGCGCAGTATGCTGCGCCCTTACTATTTGAAGAAAGGAGAAAGAAAGAGGGACGTGGAATTTTAGTCTGCTTCAACCGCCGCTCGAACGAGAGGCTCTAACTCCCCACGTGAGTGCATTTCTTGGATGATATCGGAGCCACCAACGAACTCGCCATTCAGGTAGATCTGAGGAACGGTCGGCCAATTGGAATAGCGTTTGATTCCGTCCCGGATGGAGGGATCCTGCAGCACGTCGACCGTCTCATACGGGATGCCGAAAGAGTCAAAGATTTGAATTGTTGCGGCTGAGAAGCCACACATCGGAAAGGCCCGATTGCCCTTCATATAGATCAGGACTTTATTGTTTTTCACGGTCTCATCAATGTGGGTATGAACAGCATCGTTGAGGTGAGCAGCATCTTCCATATTTTTTCTCCTTGTAACTTATGCGCGTGTTTTACGACGTTTTGTTCGTTTCGATATTCACCAGCCCCGAGTTCTGAGCATCGGCCTCGAATTCTTGGGGTGTCATAGTCTTGAGTGTCAACGCGTGAATACGCTCAACCATGGCATCCTGAAGGGCTCCATACACCAATCGGTGCCGTGCCACAGCATTTTTTCCGTCAAACGCCGAAGACACGACAACGGCTTCGTAATGGTCGCCGCCACCCGTGTAGTCGCGGATGTGTACCTGTGCGTCAGGCAGAGCTTCAACAATATGGGACTGAATTTCGTCTGTAGAGATAGGGGGAACGCCGTCCGGCATCGCTTAGACCTCTCTTGGCCATGACTATTAATAGACTCTAGCAGTCCACGTTATGGTATCGAGCGGAAATCGTTCTTGCAAGGCCGGTTTTGGCAACACGCCGTTTCTCAAGCTATTTCGCTACAGGCGTGATAAAAAAAGGGCGCCCGCATGCGGTTGCCCTTTTTCGATACTTTTGCCCACTCTCTTCGGAGCGACCTGTCCAGGGAGGGGCCACTCCAGCGCCGGCCTATTTTTTCTGCATCTCAGCGCCGCAACACTTGACTGCTCCATCTCCACCTTTGGTCACGATAACCTGTGCACCACAACTGCCACACAAATACATTTTACCGAGTTGGTTTGGCATACTACTGTCCTCCTATTTTTATCTTAGCGTCCAGTAAACCTGGGCTTGCGTTTTGCTAAAAAAGATTTTACGCCTTCTGCTCGATCCTGGGTAGTCTGGAGAAGAACGTATAGATCTTCTTCCAGCCGAATCCCTTGATCCAGCGTCAGGTCCATCGCCTTATGTACGGCTTCTTTACCCAGTCGTAAGGCGATGGGGCCTTTGCCTAACAGACCAGACAGGACTTCGTCAACACAGGGAGAAAGATCATCCGCTGCCACCACTGCGCTGACCAGGCCGATACGGTGGGCTTCGTTCGCGTCCACCTTTTTGCCGGTCAGAATCATTTCAAGCGCCTTTGCCTGTCCCACAATACGCGGCAGGCGTTGTGTCCCGCCGCCGAAAGGAATGAGGTTTTCAGTAATCTGGGTCAAGCCGAACTCTGCAGTAGAGACCGCGAGGCGAAGATCGCAGCCTAAGGCCAACTCAAGACCGATGCCGAACGCATTTCCGTTCAGAACAGCAAGCGTCGGTTTGGTCAATGCCGCAAGCGCTTCAACAGCCTGCAGGCGGCCAAACTGCTGACGAATATCCTGGGCAGTCGCCGCGCTCTGTGTAAGCCCCTCGCAAAAAATGTCCGCTGAGCCTGTCAGTACGCCAATTTCGATAGCATCGTCGTCTTCGACTGCCTGGCAGACGGCGGCCAATTCCTGGTCCATTGCCGGTGTGAGCCGATTGCCCTGGTCTGGACAGGATAAGCGGAGCCACGCCACCTTACCGCGCTTTTCGTATATCAGATCGGACACAAACCGGTCCTCACAAAAAAGGTCTTATGCGGAGGTCTCTTGGTTTTACCCCGAGACTTCTTGTTATGAGCGTCCTTTTTTTATGCCTCATAGAGGGCTTTGAGTTCTTTCTTGAGAACTTTGCCCAGCGGGTTCTTGGGTAACTCGTCGATGAAATTAATCTCCTCGGGTTTTTTGAAACTTGCCAGTCGTTCCTTACAAAAATCGCTCACATCGTCTGCGGTTGCGGACTGGCCGGGTTTGAGCGCAACAAAGGCAACGATTTTCTGACCAAAATCCTCGTCCGGCGCGCCTATGATGGCGGCTTCGTCAATGGCTGGGTGGGCGTGCAGGACCGCCTCTATTTCAGCTGGCGCGATATTTTCACCCCCGCGAATGATGATGTCGTCCTTGCGACCAACGAGATAGACATAGCCGTCTTCATCGATATAGCCCATGTCACGGGTATGCAGCCAGCCGTTTTCATCCAAGAGCGCGGCTGTGGCACTCTCTTGGTTGGCATAGCCCTTCATTACGCGAGGGGTGCGAATGACGACTTCGCCAATTTCATTGGCGGGCAGTTCTTTGCTGTCCTCGTCGAGAACGCGGACTTGCACGTCCGGCAGCGGCAGGCCGACTGAGGTCAAACGCTTGAGGTTGCGCTCGACTTCTTCCGGAGGACCGTTCAGTTTGTGATCCGCTGGACCGAGCACTGTCAGGGTCGAGTTGGTTTCAGTCTGGCCAAAGGCATTCACAAAGCCGGTCGAATCGGGAAAGAGATCGATGGCTTTGCGAATGACCGGAAACGCCATGGGCGCACCGCCGTACGACAGGTTCTGCAGGCTGGACAGATCGTATTGAGAAAAGTCTGGATGGTCGATGAGCTGCTTCAGCATTGTTGGGACGACGAAGGCGTGCGACACCTGCTCACTCTGGACGGTCTTGAGCCACTCTTTGGTATCGAATTGGCGCAGGACGGCGATCTTCCTACCGTTCCAGAGCGCGGTCATAATATTCATGGTGCCGGCGATGTGGTAGAGCGGGGCGCACAGCAGTGAGGTGCCGCGTGGCGTCCCATCGGCCATTTCTACAGTACCGATGACATAATTGGTAAACCCACCGTAGGTGAGCATGACGCCCTTGGGGAGGGAGGTTGTGCCGCTGGTATACATCAGGATGGACAGGTCGTCCTCCTCTACTTCGGCTTCCTCGATGTCAGGCGAACCCTGTTCGATAAGATCGTCGTAGTGCAGCATGTCGTCACGCCGCGTCTCGAGCGTGACGTATTTTCGACACAGCCTAGATTTGGTTTGAGCTGACTGACCTGATCAATATAACGATCGCCTATAAACAGGATCTTGGTGTTGGCCGCCGTGATCATATACTCCAGTTCGGGCGGTTTGGCGCGATAGTTCAGCGGCACAAAGGTAGCCCCCAGGGTCGCCGTGGCATAATAGGCTTCGATGTATTGAATGCAGTTGGTCTGCAGGATGGCCACCCGGTCGCCCGCCTGAATACCCTGGTCGCGCAAACTGCTGGCCAGCCGCTTAATCCGATCCACGAGCTCTCCATAGGTCATCCTTTTGCCTTCAAACGCCAGGATTTCCTGATCGGGAAACAGCATGCCGGGAATGCCGATGAACTGTGACGTGTTCATTGTCCCTCCTTACACCATTGCAAATAGATTTTGTTCCAGTCGTAATCCGTCAGACAAGCTCAAGTCTCCCCCCTGTCGGACGGCCCGTTTTGCCAGGGCTACGACCTTTGGATCATAACGGGACAGTGTGTATGCCAGAGATTTGGCTGCCGTCAAGAGGGTGGCCCGAGGAACCACCTGATTTGCCAAGCCGATTTGCAGGGCTTCGTCCGCCTTCACTTGCCGTCCAGTGAGGACCATATCCAGGGCCCAGCCTAACCCGATTGCCCGTGGCGCCGTCTGGGTCCCGGCCACACCAGGAATCATACCCAGGCTGGTTTCCGGTAAAAAGAAAACCGTGTCATCGGCTGCTATGCATATATCGCACAGCAGTGCCATTTCCATCCCGCCGCCGACTGTATAACCGTGGACGGCCGCAATAGTCGGTTGTGGCAAATGGAGCAGCGTGCCCCAGTTGTCGCGGCGCCAGCGTACCTCTCGGGCCCGAACCGGGGAGGGGGCTGAGCCGAACTCCGACACATCTCCACCGGTCGAGAAGGCCCGGACCCTCCCCGCGCAAGATCATGACCCGAACCTCGGGATCGTCTCGAACCGCCTGAAGAATCTCATACAGATCGTCCCGCATCTCGACGTTATAGGCGTTGCGCATGGTGGGCCGATTCAGGCTGACAACCGCCAACGGCCCATCCTTTTCGTACAGGACAGCGGGAGAGGGCATAGGTCTTCTTTATGCCGAATACACAACCTGCCCGTCAATGATTGTTGTTTGGACGGTGGCACTGCTTAGGGATTCAGGTGGAAGCGTTGTCAAATCGCAATCCAGGACAACCAGATCTGCACGCATTCCAGGTATGATTCTGCCAGCTTGATGTTCTTCAAACCCCACCCACGCCCCAGCGCTTGTGAAAAGGGCTATCGCCCCAGACAGGGAGAGTCGTTCGGCAGGATTGAGGGAAATACCGGTTTGAGATTGACGCGTCATTGCGGCTTGCAGTGCTGCTAATGGTGTTTGCGGAGCAATCGGGCAGTCTGAACTTCCCACCACGGGAATACCTCGATCCTGAAAGCTCTTTATCCGGTACAACCACTCGTGCAATTCCGGATCAATCTCAGCGACATACTTGTCTCCATAGAAATGGAGAAAGCCGGGTTGCATGACCACAACACTCCCCGTCTGTGCCAAGGCGTCGAGCAGGGGTGGTGGGCACAGGGTGCAGTGTTCAATCCGGTGCCGTTGATCGGAACGAGGCAAACGACGTTGTGCCTGCTGAATCGCTTCAAGCGCTGCGCAGACGGGCGATTCCTCGACCGCGTGTATGGCAACCTGAAAGCCGTGTTGATGGACCTGCCAGACCATTTCGGCAAGATCCTCAGGGTGTGGATACAAATCGCCCCCGCTTTCATGCAGCATGATTTTAATACTGCCGAGACGGACCTGACCCTGTTGGCGGAAGGGTTCGCATTTCGCATCCAGGACTTGAGAGAAAGCGTCAATGCCCACCATGACCGTCGTGTGTGGGAGGAGCGTCCCGTCAGAGCGCAATTGAGAGAAGCGCTCCAAGTCAGCCAGTGTGTTGCCTGCACCCGCGTCATGAAAAGCGCAGATGCCTTGTCTGAGGAGTGCAGCGCTGACTGTTCTCACTCCAGATTGAAATTCCTGTGAAGACAACGGAGGCATGACTGTCCGCAGGAAGGCCTCGAGCTCATACACCACGCCTGTTGCTTCGCCATTCGAACTCCGTTCGATCTTTCCGCCGTCAGGCGGCGTGAAGTCGACATCAATCCCGACCCGCTGGAGCGCCGTGCTATTCAATACCGCAGCGTGGCCGGTCCGATGGCGTAAGATAATCGGATGGTCAGTTGTGACGGCGTCCAGGTCATGCCGGTTCGGATGGCGCTTGGGGGTCAGAAAGAACTCATCGTAGCCATACCCGCGCAGCCATTCTTGTGAACCGATATGCCTCAGGTTCGCCAGCCGTGCCTTGAGCAGATGTTGGATTGCGGGGATAGACTGAGCCGTACTCAGATCGGCTCCACCGTAGCGGCTCGCCCAGGCAAAGAGATGCAGGTGTGGATCGATAAAGCCGGGTAAAACTGTATGTCCCGTGCAGGGCAATGTCTGTGTTTTTTGCGAGACAAGGGGTCGGAGCTCTTGCTCGGTACCAAGCGCAAGGATCGTTCCATCAGCAATAGCAACCGCTTCCGCCCGAGGCCGGGTCGGATCGAGGGTGAGGATGTGCCCGGCGTAGAGAAGAAGATCGGCAGTATGGGCAGGTGAGGGCATGAATCTCGCCTGAGTGTAATAGCAATGAAGTCCAGTGCACAAAAAGAAGGAGCGAGGTTTCCCTCGCTCCTCTTAGCATGAATGCTCGTTGCTAAGAGCTGTATTAGTCAGACGACGGGAGCGGCTTGGCTTCCTTGAGCGGCATGTCTTTGTCGCAGCAGCTCAACGCGCCGTCGCCGGGTTTGTTGCACAGGACCTCAGTCCCGCACTCTTCACACATGTATCGTTTGCCGAGTTGTGCCATCTATCCCTCCTGTTACATCTACTCGTACGAGCAATATTTACTGTAGAAACGGTAACTTGGTCACTTCCGCTATCATGCCTGTCCCTGGTCTGTCAATCTTGAGCTGGGTGCCCGGCTCTATATATTCATGCCGGACATAGCCCAAAGCAATGGGCCGGCCCATCCTCGGCGATGTCACGACACTCGTAATCCAGCCGACTTCTTTTGCATCATGGAAGAGCTTACCACCCTTGGTAGGCAATGCCGTGGGCAAGGCCCCATCTTGGCTAGTATTTTGTAACAGCAATCCACACAGCCGACGATTCATGTGCCCGCGAGCCGACACCCGCTCTACGACTTCTTGTCCCAGATAGCAGCCTTTATTGAGACTAATGGCTTGGTCCAGACCGACTTCCAGTACAATCCTGTTTTCGTCCATATCCAACCCATACCACGGAATGCCTGCCTCAACCCGCAGTATATTCAGTGCTCTCTGGCCAGTCGGAAGAATCCCGTCGATTTGAGACAGAGCCTGCCAGACGTGCGCTGCTTGATCGTTTGGAATATGGAGCTCATATCCTCCTTTGCCTGTCTGGTCGGAACGGATAATCCGAATGGAGGCCTCGGCCAGAGTGGCCTCCTGATGCTGCAAATCTTTTTCCGGCAAAGAGGAGAGCCCAGCTGCTGACAGGGCATCTGCTGCAGCGGGACCCTGCACAGCAACTGTTACCTGCTGCGCACTCAGGTCTTCGATCTCCACGTCGTCGGCGATAAGAAAGCGATCCAGCGCCTCGATAGTCTTGTCTGTGATGCGGGCATCCATGTCGAGAAGAATGGCTGACTCACGTGTATACACGCGCAAGTCGGCGACAATGCGGCCCTGTTCTGTGAGCAGTGTTGCCGGGCAGCCGTCACCGGGCCGTAAGGCTTTGATATCATTCGACAGCATGCCCTGGAGAAAGTCTGCCCGATCTGCACCTGTGAGTTTCACCTGAATGCGAAAGGACAGATCAATCAGCCCCGCCTTTTCGCACACAGCCGTGTACTCGTCTTGGGCATTCGTAAAGGTGCTAGGCAGTTCAACACCGCGATCATCAGTCAGGGGGGTACCCTGGCTTTCTAGCCATGCGGACAGTGCACTTTTCATACTGTGCAGGCTAGCAAAGAGCCCTTGAGGAAGGAAGGTCAGAGAACGACACCATCACGAAGCCGTATTGAGGCCACGCAACTGCCGTACGGCCTGGATGCGCTCTTGGGCAAGAGTGACAGCCAAGCGGTGGGGAGGGATGTCTCGCTGCTTGGCCTGTGCGAAAAGAGTTTTGAGAGTCGTGTATATTTGCTCGGCCTTGGCTTTTGCTCTCTCGCGACGATAGCCACCTGGCCCCAATTCATCGGCCACATTGATCAGCCCGCCCGCATTGATGGCAAAGTCGGGAGCGTACAGAATACCCCGCGCCAGGAGTGCGTCTCCGTCAGCGTCAGTCAATAACTGGTTATTCGCCCCACCACCAATAATGCGGCACTTGAGCTGTGGGATGGTGTCTTGATTGAAAATGCCACCAGCCGCACACGGCGCGAGAATGTCGCACTGCTGGGTGAGAATCTGGTGTGGATCAACGATCTGCGCATTCAACTCGGCTTCGGCCTTTTGCGTCCGGGTTGCATCCACATCCGCGACGAGCAATCGTGCTCCGGCTTCATGCAGATATTTCGCCAGGGCATAGCCGACTTTCCCCAGACCTGGCAATGCGACGCTCAGTCCTTGAAATTCGGTTGTACCGTCTGTTTCTTCAAGACATGCCCGCAGGCCGCAAAAAATCCCCCACGCTGTCATGGGTGATGGATCGTCCCCACCGCCAAACACTTCCGCCCGCCCCACGCCGAAATGACTCTCTGCAAGCACGTATTCAATATCGGCTATGGTCGTGCCCATGTCTTCGGTAGGAATATAGCGGCCGGCTAGAGATTCTATTGCGCGGCCCAGCGCCCGGAACAAAATCTCTCTACTGGTGGCTGTCTCATTGGCAATCACCACGGCTTTCCCGCCGCCGTACTCCAAGCCCGCCAAGGACGCTTTATACGTCATAGCCTGAGCAAGGCGAAGTGCGTCCGTGACTGCGTCCTCTTCGCTGGCATAGGTGCGCATACGGATGCCACCCAATGACGGACCCAGGGTGGTGTCGTGGATGGCAATAATGGCCGTCAGGCCGGCAGTGCGATCCGTGCAGAAGACCACCTGTTCGTGGTCTTCTGCTAACATGCGTTTAAAAAGCGCCATAATTTGTAATGATCTGCGACTTATACAGCTACCAGTACATCATCTCCGTCAATCTTGACTTCATAGGTTTCTTGCTTTTCGTCGGGGTCTTCGCTGTTTTCGCCCGTTGTCACATCAAAATCCCAGGCATGCCACGGGCACGTGACCGTTGTCCCGTCCAATTCGCCTTCCCCTAATGGGCCACCCTGGTGCGGGCAGACGTTCTCTAACGCGTAGAAGGTGCCATCGACGTTAAAAATCGCCACCTGTTGGTCATTTACCTCGAAACATCGGCCTTCGCCTGCCGGGATGTCGCTGCTCGAGGCCACTTTGACAAAATCGGCCATGCTGTCCTCCTGTGTGTAGAATATGAGCGAATTAAACAAATTCCGCTAAGAGCCGCAAGGTTGGCGACTGACTATCGATCCACAAAGCCCACAAAGTCCGCAAGTTTTGTAAGTTTTACAAAATGGGCAAAATAGGCAAAATGGAATAGATACCGGTCTGTTGAGTTGCAGGCTGATATTCTGGGATGACCTGGGCCAGCTACGAATCGACTTCCACCATCCAGCCGTGGTGATCCGGTTTGATACCTCGCTGAATAGTTGACAATTCATCGAAGAGACGTTGCGCCAGCGGGCCGACTTTGCCGTCATTGATAATAATATTTTCGCCTTGATACGACAGCTCGCCCACAGGTGAAATGACCGCAGCCGTTCCTGCACCAAATGCCTCGCGGAGTTGTCCATTACGTGCAGCGCTAAACACTTCAGTGATCGTAATCGGCCGTTCAGCCACCTTCATCCCAAAGTCTTTGGCAAGCTGGAGCATGGAGGCGCGTGTGACTCCTTCGAGGATGGTGCCGGTAATTGGCGGAGTCACCAGCTCATCGTCAATCACAAAAGCGATATTCATTGAGCCGACTTCCTCAATGTATTTTTGCTCCACGCCATCCAGCCACAGGACTTGGGCAAAACCTTCTTGATGCGCGTCTTCGCCGGCGAGCAGACTGCCGGCATAGTTGCCTGCTGTCTTCGCTGCTCCAGTTCCCCCCCGCACGGAGCGGATATAGTGGTCCTCAACACGAATACGGAGTGGCTTAAAGCCCTGTGCATAATAGGCGCCAACGGGTGAGAGGATGATGAAGAATTGGTATGTAGAGGAAGGCCGCACGCGCAGGTCAGGGTCGCGGGCAAAGGCAACCGGCCGGATATAGAGCGAGGTTCCTGGCGCCCGGGGCACCCAGTCGTGGTCCAATGCCACGAGTTGTTTGAGCGCTGAAAGAAAGAGTTCTGCGTCAATTGGTGGCACACACAGCCGAGCGGCTGACCGGTTGAAGCGTGCAATGTTCTGATCGGGACGGAAGAGAAGAATTTTGTCTTCAGGCGAGCGATAGGCTTTGAGCCCCTCAAAAATAGTCTGGGCATAGTGTAAAGCCACCGTCGCCGGCTCCAGTGAGAGAGGCCCATACGGCACGATGCGCGGATTGGACCAGCCTGTGTCTGCCACGCCGTCCATGAGGAACATATGGTCGGTGAAAACTTGGCCAAAGCCGAGTTCTTGGTCGCGCGCTTTTGGTTTTGATTTCTCAATGTGGGTTATGGGGATCTGGATACTCATCGCTGCTTCCACTCCTTACGGGAGGTGGGAGTGTAACCGAGATTGGAACGGTGGGGAACCAGAGGAGAAGCCTGTCTACAGACACAAATGCGCCTTACCAGACCGTTCGGACCAGGGCGAAGTCGCGCAAGTTTTTGTCCTTTGTCACCAATTCGGCTCCATGCTCCATCGCGGTTGCAGTAATAAGCCGATCAGCCGGATCTCCATGAAGCCCTTGTTGTCCAAGTTGGCCGGCGGTGATGGCAATCTCTGCCGATATCGCTGTTAGAGTGACATGCGGTCGGGCAACGGCTTGCTGAACCCATACCTGGACTTCTCGGTCGAGTATAAGCTTTCCTTGGGCAACCTTCGTTGCGATTTCCCAACAGCTGATTGGGCAGACTCCAATTGTTTGTGCATAATGAATAGCAGCATGGGCCTTTTGTGATAGCTTTGATGGGTCGCTGACTAACCAAATCCAGGTGTGAGTATCGAGGATAATCACTGGTCGGCTTCCCAAGATTCATCAACCGGGGCAAGAAGATCGGCTTCTCGTTTGTAGTGGACACTGCCAAGAAGGTCGGGTGGTCCGGAAGCATCAATCGGGACGAGTTTGGCGACGGGTTTTCCACGTTTGGTAACAATCAGAGGTACGCCAGACTTTGCGATTTCGTCGAGTATAGCTAAACAGTGAATTTTGAACTGACTCGCAGAGATATTTTTATCCATACGGACCCCCCCTCGTCTTTCGACTCTTAGCCTACTATAGTCATATGAGCATGGTCAACTTGGAAAAAGAAGGACTGGGCGAGGACTCATAAGGATTAGATCGACAACCCAGGAAAGGGGTGCGCGCATTGACTTCTGGCGTCTCTGCACGTTAGGGTCGGTGCCTATTTTATGCCTACCTAAAGGAGAGCCCATGGCTCGTATACCCTACCCAAATATTGAAGACCTCCCAGAAAAAGTCCGCACGGCAGCAGAAAAATTACCGCCACTCAATATTATGCGCATGTTCCTGAATGCGCCGAATAATGCCTTACCGCTGCTGTCTTTTGGTCTATCCATTCCGACCAAGCAAGAGCTGGATGCCCACCTGCGTGAGCTGGCTATTTTGCGAGTAGCGCATCTAACTGGGGCCAATTATGAATGGACCCAGCACGTCCCAATTGCCAAAGAGACGGGAGTCACGGACGAACAGGTCGAAGCGATCCCCCAAGGAGCCGCAGCCTTTAACGACTTGGAAAAGCGAGTCTTACGCTTTACCGATGAAGTGACACAAAATGTCAAAGCATCACAAGAAACTTTTCAAGCCTTAGAGAAAGATTTGGGCCCACGCCAAATGGTCGAGCTTGCGCTGGCGATCGGTATCTAAGGCATGGTGGCGCGGATTATGGAGTCGTTCGAAGGCGAGTTAGAGCCCACGGCTGGGACGTATACGCTTGATCAGCTGCAGCGCTAAGACTCATCGGCAAAGTAAATGCGGGGTACTTTCCAGCGCTCGAAGAAGCCGGCCTTGGATTTTTCGTCTGCTTTGAGGTCCGCGACGTGGGTGTCAATCTCCTGATACAGACGGGCGACATCAATGCCGTGCGATGTCGGACGAAAGTCTTCTAGCCGCATGAGGGATTGGGTCAACAGGTTAATCGCGCCTTGTGAGCCGCCACGGTTGAAGCGCAGATGCAGGCCGGTCGCTAAACGAATCAAGGCTTCGTAGAAGACTTTGTCCTCGCCGGCTGCTTCGTGCCAGATCTCTTCAAGCACTTGGTGGCAGTTAAAGTATTCTCGGCGATTAAAAAGCCGAATAGCGTCCTTGAGCTTTGGATGCATGACGATTATGAGAAGTGAGCGTAACGTGTTGAGAGAGAGGATTATTCTATGCCGCTACGTACGGTCGAGCAATACAAAGAAAGCCTGAAAGATGACCGACTGGTGTATTTTCGTGGCCAGCGTCTTACTGATGTCACCCAGCATCCACTCATCCAGACCGCCATTGATCACGAAGCCACCGACTATCGCCTTATGCACGACCCGGAATTTCGGGATCTCGCTGTAGTACAAAATTCTGACACGGGCGAGGAAATGAGCCGCTATTTCTTGCCGCCTCAGAATGCCGAACAATTGCTCAAACGGAGTGAGTTGATTGAAACAGCCTGTCGGGAAGGCGGGGCGCTCGTCGTTCTGGCTAAAGTGGTGGGCAGTGATGCGCTGTTTGGCCTGCTGCGGACTTCTCAAAAAGTAGATGCGGCGTGTGGGACGTCCTATTATCAACGAGTCAAAGCCTTTTACGACTATTGCTGTAAAGACGACGTCAGCTTTGCCCTGGCTCAGACCGATACCAAAGGTGACCGGGCGCTGCGCCCTTCGGAACAAGAAGATCCGGATCTCTATCTGCGCATTGTCGAAGAACGATCCGACGGCATTGTCGTGCGTGGAGCCAAGATGCATACCTCGAACACCACACACGTCAACGAGATGATCGTACTGCCGACTCGCGCCATGGGTGCAGAGGACAAAGACTACGCGGTCTCATTTGCTATTCCGCTCGACACCACAGGTCTCAAGCTCTTAATGAGTGGCTACGGGTCATACACCCAACGCAATAGCTTTGATCATCCGGTCAGCTCAGCCGTCAAAATGACGGAAACGCTGACCATTTTTGATGATGTGTTTGTTCCCAACGAACGCATTTTCTTGAAGGGCGAATGGCCGTTTGCCGGTCCGATGGCACTTGTCGTTCGTTGAGTATCATCGCCTGACTGCGATTTCGTATAAACTGCCATTCCTCGATCTTTTGGCTGGCGCGGCGCGGCTCATGGCCGAATACAACGGCATCGAGAAGGCCGCGCACGTAAAGGAAAAGCTATTCTGGCTGGCCAGCTATGCCGAGACCACTCGCGCACTGACCCATATGGCGTGCATAAAAGCCCGCTCCACCGACCGCGGTATGGTCATCCCCAACCCACCCACGGTGAATATTGCCAAGCACCATTTTGCCGCCGGTTTTCATCAAGCCCTCTCCCACGTCCAGGACCTGGCCGGTGGTATTCTGGTGACTGCACCCGCAGTTGAAGATCTCCGCAGCGAAGAAACCGGGCCACTGATTGAGAAATATATGAAGGGCAAGAAGGGTACCTCGGGCAAGGAGCGGCTCCAGGTCATTAATCTGATTCAGGACATTACGACTTCTGACTTTGGTGGCTACAATGCCGTGCTTGCCTTGCACGCTGAAGGCTCCATGGAAGCCGAAAAGATGCAGCTGTATCGTGAATACGACTGGCAGCGGGTGCGTGAGTACGCGAGCAAAATGGCCCGGATTGGGAAAGAGTAGAAGGGTGCTTGTAGATTAGTCCAGAAAGTCTCTATATGGCTGATAGTCTTTTTTGTTTCACACTATTTTCGGAGATATGTGGTTGTAGCGCTGCCTCGCCCTCCTAAATCCTGGAGGTCCCCCCCCCCGGCATTGCCCTTCCCTAAGGAATTGACAATAACCCAGGTCTTGCTTATGTCCGCGCGTGCCTGGAAGACAGCGCGTTCATTAGATTGCTCGGGAAGCGCGCATTCTCCTCAAAGAGCGGTTTGCTCACTACAGATTCCTTCATGTTTGGGTGGTGAGGCTAATCTGGAGCCAATACGGCAGCTTATGCCCGGCAAAATTTTCCACTGCATACATTGCCTGCATGGGCCGAGCCAGAAGCCAGCCTCTTTACTCCGCTATACTGCCCGTTTCTCTGGCACTGCTTTTGCTTTTTACCGGAGCAGGCCAGAGCCCTGGCCGCGGGAGGTATTATGCTAAGCCAAACCAGTCCGATTGGTACTAGTCCAAGCGTGTCGATTCCGAGTCAAGATCTAGAAAAAGTGCTGCAACCCTTTCTAGATGAACTGCAAAAGGACTTTGCAGACATGCTCACCGCACTCGTACAGGGGCTCCTTGAGGATGCACGAGCAGGGGGAAGCTCTTCCAATACCAGCCCAACAGCACCCGCAGTCGCGGGTGCACCTGCTGACCAAACGCCTCCCAGCCATCCGGACCCCGTCTCTTCCCCGGACGGTACTTCGGCCCCGTCGCCGAGTAGTCAACTCCCTGAGCCTCCTTACGGAAACGGATTGTGGTCGGACATTTATGCGTATGACGTGGAGATTCCTCAGCAGGGAATCCACGCTGGCCAAGTCGCGCTTGGGACAAATGTGCCCAACTGGGTCGGGCTGGATGACCCGACCGGCGTGATCGATCCGGCCCGCATTCCAAGCTGGGATGGCAATACGCCCCCAGGCGTGCCCACTAACGCGGTGCCTTTTTATACCGCCAGCAGTAGCCTGGGCTGGTTGGCTTCGAATGGCACGGTGTGGGATACTGCCGGCTATATCCGCGACAACACGTTCGGGTCCGCGGTCGCGGATGCCAACGGCATGAGTGTGGCTGATGCTATGGCTGCGGTCCAAACAAACGTCTCCCAAGCAGGCTGGCCACTCACTGTAAGTGAAGTGCGAGGACTCTCGATTGACTCTAGCGGTGCGCCGCAAGATCCGTATCCGCTCTATTTCGAAAGTCACGGGGCTCGCCAGGCCCAGGCCGCGCTGGCGCTGCGGAATTCGCCGTATGGTTTTAGTCAGGGGAAAATCGTGCCTGGTACCAGCCTGCCGGCCTGGTATGACACGGCTGCCAATGCGGCCCTGCCGGCCTGGGATGGGCGTGTGCCGACCGGGCTGCCTGCCGGATCGGTCCCCTTTTATAAGACGACGGGGGCACTTGTCTTTCTTGGTATGGATGGCAAAGTATATGATCCACAAGGCCATATTCAGGATACCGTTTTGGCTGGAAGTATCTCTTCACGCTTGTGAATGTCACAAATAGAGTTTCTGAGTCAGATGCATGATTCAAGCCAACTGGTCGGCCGACCATTGACGATGAGCGAACTGTATGCTGGGCTAGCGACGCTTGGAGCACCTCTGGTCAGCGTTACCATCGAGACACGATAAGGAATTTAGACTTGACACCTTGTCCGGCCTTAAACTACAATGATTCCCAATCCTTGAAAGGGTGGGAAGAGAGCATGCGTTGATGGGGGTGTCCTTGTGTTATCAGTCCGCTGGGCGAGGCTCCGTATGTGGATTCGTCATACTGTCTGTACTCCTCGGATCGTGCCAGTCTGAGCAGACCACGCTGGGTGCGCAGTCGCTACAACAACGAGTGCAAGCATTTTGGGAAGCGCGTATCCAGGGGGATGACATTGCAGCCTATACCTACGAAACCTATGCACATAGTGGAGAGATGACCGTGACGCAATATGTGCGCGCGCGGGCACCGACCCTCAAATACAAAGCGTACAGCATTGACGTGGTTGACAAACACGAAAACAAGGCGCAGGTAAAGGTGGACGTGCAATACCAACTCATCCTCCCGGCGATGGGAGATCTTCCGCTTTCGATGAAAATCCACGAAGACTGGGTGCGCCTGGAAGACGGGCAGTGGTATCGGAACGTACAACCAACAGGGCCGGGCTACACGGTCGGTAAAAAGGGCCTATGATAGGCATAAAGTGTGGCTTGACAGGGGGATGGATATCCATTATGGTTTGGTGCGCTTACGGTGGGAGGGGCAAAATTAAAGGCGATATAGAGGCACGGGCTGGACCGCAACGGCCACACCAGAGGGGCAGGGTATGGAGCGAAAATAAAACGCATGATAGACAAGTTGGTAGGAA
>CAXXHG010000029.1:32500-47264 GCA_963666315.2 Binatia bacterium | reverse complement strand
CGGCCAGTGCGGCGAGCCGCGCGCCGCTTGCCAGATCGGGTAGGAGACGAGCTTTCTGGGCTTTGGTGCCGGCGTTCAATAGCGCGTTCGCGGCGAGCACCGCAGTGGAGAAATACGGGGCGCACAGCAGCGCCCGGCCCATCTCCTCCATCACGATGCCGAGCTCGACCATGCCGAACCCCGCACCGCCGTATTGCTCCGGGATGTGGATCCCGGGCAGCCCGAGTTGGTCGCTGAGCTGGCGCCAGATCTCGGGATCGTACCCTTCGGCTGTGTCCATCAGGCGTCGGACTTCGGTCGGAGGCGATTTCTCAGTCATAAAACGCCGAATCGTCGTACGGAACTGTTCCTGCTCGTCCGTGAACGTAATCTGGATGCGGCGGGCACGCTTGGATTGCGATTCGTCTGATACGCTCATTGCTTTTGACACATTCTCCGCCACCAGTGCTGAGACTGATCGGATCATGGCATGAATTCGTGGGCGCAGCAATGAACCGCTGCTATGGCTGATACGTTAAATGTCCATTGTTCCTTCGCCAGTGTGGAAGCTCGACCGGTCCGTGATAACGTGACAACATCACCTCAATAATTTGGTGACAAAACCGCAAATTGCACCCGGGAGCAGTCTCCCGTAGGCTGGAGCACCGGACGGACGAGCAACGATGGGGAGGTGCGCCTGCCAAACGAGCACGAGAAGCTGTGGGACTATGACGCAGTGGCCATCGGTCAGACCGGAACCGAGACCACGGTCACCATCACCCTGGACACGCTGCACGCGTTCGTATGTGCCACCCAATATGTTCGTGGGTCGGAACTGGATCAGAAAAACGATGCGACACACTCAGCCGAAGTCCTGGCCATGCCCAGCATGGTGTTGGCCTACGCGCCACTGCTCCGCTACGACCTGGCGGCGAACAACGGTTTTGTGGCGCTCGAAGACTCCAAGACCGCGCGCCGCCAGACGCCGTTTGCCAAGTGCGACATTCGGTGGCATGTGCCGGTCGTGGTCGGCGATTGCATCACCGCCACACGTCGGATCCTGGACAAGTATGAACGACGTGGCAGCAAGTTTGTGACCTTTCACGTGGAGGCGGTCAGCCAGCGCGGGATCATGGTCGCAGAATACGATTACACGTGCATCTTCGCCTATGCCCAGGGGCAGAAGACCGCGCCCGCCTCGGCTGGGTCCGAGACGGGGGGAGCTACGGTCAAGCCTGGGCACCCCGTGGCCCAAGCGCATCGCGTGCTGACGGCCGAGCATGCCACGGTGGGCACCCCGCTGCCGGCGCTCCAGGTCACGGAGAGCCAGGACACGATTCTGGGCTATAATAATGTCCAGTTGGCGGGCCGGCTCATGACGAGCAATATCCATACGGATGAGGCGTTTGCACGCCAAAACATTTTTGGTGGGGCCGTCAATGCTGGGCCAGCCACTCTGTCCTACGTGGAGCAGATGCTCACCCTATCGTTTCCGCTGTCCGCGTTTTACTCCGGCGGCCGCTTGCTCATGCGCGTCATCGAGCCGTTTCGGGCCGGACATGTGGTGACCCTGCAGGGCGAGGTGACGCCGGCACAGGCCAGGGGAGATCACCATCAGGTCGGCTGTACCGTGCGCGGCACCAATCAATTGGGCTCGCTCGTGTGCCTGGCCGAGGCCACCTTGACCCCCCCTACGGGGGAGTAGCGGGAGCCCGCAGAGCCGGACGGGCCACGCTGTCAAGTGATTGAGGTCGGGTGCAAAATTCTCCTAGTGTGAGGGGTGAGTGAGGGCGTCCTTATGCAAAAAGAATTTGGAGAAGCATTTGCGTCGATTGGAGATGAGACGTTTACGGCAAAATACCACGCCAGGTGCCACTGTCAGGCCGTCCAATACGAAGTAGGCTCAGATCCGGTTGACGCGAAAATATGTCACTGTGTGGTCTGCCAGAAGCTGCACGGCGCGCCCATGCAGTGGGCGGCCATCTTTCACAAACGCCACGTTCGCATCACGCAAGGCCTCGCTCAGCTCCGTTTCTACAATGGCGCGCTTCATCAGCATGAGCGCATTTTGCCGTGCAAAGTCAGCTGTGCCGTGTGTGGAACGCTGATTGCGGATGAAGGCCGCACGATGTGGCTGGCGTTTCCCGCCCTGTTTGATTTTGGGCACCCGCCCCAGGTTCCACCGAGCTTCAAACCCACGTGTCATATTTTCTACGGGATGCGGGTTATGGATATGACCGATGATCTGCCGAAGTGGGCGGGCCATAAGAATAAGTCCATCCAATTGTAATCAAGAGATCTGCTGTTGGACCAGCGGGCGCATGGGCAACACGCCGAAATTATCTCTGCGCTGACTTGTCCCTCACCGCATTTCCTGCTCTTATCTCTGCAGGTTCAGCAGGGGAGTCCCGTCCGTGAAGTTCTCGGAAATCGTCAAAGAAACGATTACGCTGCTCCAAGAGTCTGGGCGGATGACCTATCGTGCGCTGAAGCTGGAGTTTGAATTAAACGATGAACAACTAGACGCGCTGAAGGTCCCGGCTGCTACGTACTCATCGGCAATGGAGGGGCGGGTAAGGATGGGCACCCCTGTCATCTTCACAATCCATACTATCATTTCAATGACGAGGTCATGCCGATAGGCGTCCAGTACTGGAGCACCGTGGCTGAGACGTATTTGTCGACACAAAGCTGAAGACTTTCTTCCGCCTACGTTGCATTGTCCACTGTTTGCGTTTTCTGCGACAACTTGACTGCACCAATTTTCTTCCTGATTATTTCTCCAGGGCGCACGGCAGGATGTGTTCTTGGATTCTGCGTATATCTGTTTCTGTGCTTGTGGACTATCATTGCTACGGCGTGGAATAGCTATCTCGAATTTCTGAGGAGAGAAACGTGCGAAGACTCTGGATGCTGGTAGGAGTTGGCGTTTTTATGCTCGTGGGCCTACGTCTCAGTCAAGTGGACGAACAAGCGCCGGCTGTACAGGCCGGGCCGCAATTGACGAACGAGGGCAAACTTCTTCGCGCGAGGGACTACCAGACCTGGGTCTTTGTCGGGGCATCCCTTGGTATGACGTATGAGGAGCCGTCAGAGACGGCGGACGAACTTGGCAAGTTTGGGAACGTCTACCTCGCCCCCGCTGCGTACGCCCAATATGTGGCAACGGGCACCTTCCCGGAAAAGACCATGCTGGCCTTGGCCGTGTTCGAGCCGGTAAGCGAAGCTTCCATTAATAAGGGTGGACATTTTGAAGGTGAAAAAATAGCGCTGGAAGTTGCGGTCAAAGATCACGACCAATTTGGTGAGGGGTGGGCGTATTTTGATTTTCAGCGTGGTCAAAAGGCCTCGGAGGTCTTTGCTAAGGAAAAGTGTTACGCCTGCCACGTCCAACATGCGGCGGATGACAATGTTTTCGTCCAGTTTTATCCGGTCCTGCCAGGCTACGAGCCATCGGTCAGAGTCAGGATCAGGACGACATGATACTTGGTTAACGCTCACCCGTGGACCGATTTCACTCTGTGTTTGCACGCTCAGACTCACATATGAAGGGAAATTTTTAGGAACGGTATCTGCTCAGGAGCTCCACTGTCAAGCTATACTACGCGCAGGGATGCATAGCGTTGTGGTGACGAATGGAGGTATTGTCGAGTTATCGCAGGGCGTACAAGAAATTGCGCTTGGAGTGGGAAGGCTATCTCGCCTACAAGAGTTTTTTCTGTCTGCGCTGGGGTGCTCCTCGTCAGATAAACAATTTTCAGAAAATTTTGCCTCACGCATGTCTCATCGCGTCCTACTCCCACCAACACATTGCTTGACAGCAAGGCATGCTCTCTGCTCCTGTGTTCGGTGATGGGCCGATTGTCTCCCCACCGACTTTTAATGCCATCAATACCCATGTCGCGGTTACTCTCTTCGGAGGCCAGCGTGCGCTCCTCTTACAACTCGCTCACCCTCTCGTCGCGGCGGCTGTTCGAGACCATAGTCGTTTCTTATCTGACCCGTTCGGGCGCCTCTTGCGGACGCTGGATTTCATGCACGTAATACTGTTTGGGACTGCTCAAGAGCGGGCGGACTCCCTGCGCTGGTTTCATGCCATGCACGCACCGGTCCAAGGGCGGCTCAGGGAATGGGCCTCACCCTTTTCCGAACAGACACGCTACGCCGGAACCGAACCTTCGCTGGTCTTCTGGGTCTGGGCTACGTTGGTAGAATCTGCTCCTTCGGTTTTTCAGCGGGTGGTGTCGCTGCTCAATTCGGCCCAGAGGCGGTTTTTTCAAGCCAGTAAAGAGTGGGGTGTGGATTCACATTTGAAGTGCAACAGTTGCTGTAAAAGAACCTCTGCAGGAGTGTGGTAGGCAAGACATTTTCGGGGTGTGTTGTTGTAGGCACGGATGAGGGCATTAAAGCGGTTTGTGCTCAGGGTGGCGAGGGCGGTGTTGCGCGGGATGGTTCGCCGCATGCGACCAAGGGCATTTTCAATGCCGCCCTTCTGCCACGGCTTATGGGGGTCGCAAAAGAAGGTCTGAATGGCCAGGGGATGCAATTGGTAGTGCTGGACGAACTCGGTGCCATTATCGAAGGTCAGGGTTTGGCGCAAGCTTGGGGCAAGGGTTTGAGGAGCTGGACCATCAGCCGGGCCATGGGCTGAGCCGCCTTGCTGGGCGGTCGGGCCGCGAGGAGGACCGGGGAGTGGCGTTCATGCATGGTCAGGATGGCCGGTCCGTAGTGGGCGAATACCATCAGAGCGGCTTCCCAGTGGCCGGGGACCTGGCGGTCGGTGGCGCAGGCCGGCCTGCGTGATAAATTCCGGCTGAGTGTGGTGCTGGGGGTGAAAGAGATTGTCTCTCTGCCACGCGAGGTCATCGAGGACCGCTTTAATTTAGAAGGTGATCAGGGAACCGCAATCGAATATCTGGGTGGGGAAGCGGTCCAAGGCATTATGGGCGCGGGCTTTATCTACACCAATAAAGACACCTTATCGGTCGGGCTGGCATGTCCGCTGCACGCCCTCAAGGCGCGCAAGAAAACTGGCGTCCAGCCGCGCGATCTGCTCAACGCATTCAAACTGCACCCGTGTGTCCGTCCGCTGCTACGCGGCACCAAGCCGGAAGAATATTCTGCCCACCTGATTCCCGAACTCAGCCCTGAAGACCTGCCCAGTCTGGTGACGGATGGACTCCTTGTGATCGGTGGAGCTGCCGGCATTGTGAATGCCAACCCGCTGTTTCATGAAGGCACAAAAATGACCATGGCGTCCGGTCTGTTGGCGGCCGAGGCGATCATCCAGGCACATAAGGACGATGACTTTTCGGCGCGCGGACTCAAGTCCTACGAAGAGCGGCTCAAGCAGAACTTTGCTTGGAAAGACATGCAACGTTCGTAAAAGCTCACTCGTGCAGCCGAGGAGGTGCCCGAGCTCTTCAGTCAATATCCGTATGATTTTGCCGCCATCACCAAAAAATCATTTGCCGTGGCTCCCGACGACGCAGATCTGCAGGTGCCCAAGCGACAGCTTGAACTCGACGCGCTGGATCACTTCCCTTCTGATGTCGGTGTGATGAGCTTTGTGCAGAATATGGCCAAGCTGGGAAAGGCTTTTCTATGAGCATCAATCTGCGCGATTATTTGACCCCGCCCCAAATCCTCAACCGCGACAATTCGCTCGCCCTCAATAGTTTTAAGATTAATGAAAAAGATCCGCATTTGAAGATTAAGGACGGGCCTCACCCCACTCGGGCTGTGTGTAAAAATGCAACCAGCGTATGTCTCCCGCCTTGGTGATGATCCGCGAATCCCATGTGGTCGGCTGATTCGTCAATACGGTTTTTCGAAGATGCTCCGCGTGGTGGGGGATATCTTCGGCAACAATAAAGCTCCTCCAGCGCAGCTGGTTCAGCTCGTCCAGGCTGTGGCCTGTGGTGCGCTTTACCCCGTCGCTTGCCCATTCCTGGAAAACTTGCCCGTTCGGCCTCACGGCCAATATGAATACATAATCAGACGAGACTTCCGACAGCGCCCGATAGCGCTTTTCCGATTCCTGCAGGGCAGCATTTGCTTGGGCTAGCTCTGCCGTGCGCTCCTCTACCAGCCGTTCCAACTCGTCATGGGTTCGACGTTCTCCCTCGGTTAATGGACTGAGTTCAGCTCTGGCCTCACGTGTATCTGGCATGATACCCTCAGCTCACATTATAAAAGGATTAACTGGGGACATGGTTTCATGTCAGTATGACACAAGGACCCTCCGGTTTTACAGGGCGTTCACTACTGTCGGAAAAGGAGGAGACCAATGGTACGAAAAGAAAACGCAGAGTTCGAATTGCGAGGTATCAATCATCTGGCTCTGGTCTGCAAGGATATGGCGCAAACCGTAGACTTTTACTCAAACGTCCTCGGGATGCCGCTAACCAAGACTATCGATCTGCCCAACGGCATGGGGCAGCATTTTTTCTTCGATATCGGCAATGGCGACTCGCTGGCCTTCTTTTGGTTCCCGGACGCACCGGAGGCGGCCCCTGGAATCGCTGCGCCCGAGGCGCTCGCGGGTCAGGGCTCGCTGACGACGGCCCACGGTTCGATGAACCACGTTGCGTTCGATGTGTCGCTGGACAAAATCGAAGAGTATCGTGAGAAGCTCACCGCCAAAGGCATCGAGGTGACTGAGATCATGAATCACGATGACACGCGTGCGCAAATCAGCCCTACGGTCAACGCGTCTACCTTTGTCCGCTCCATTTATTTTTTTGATCCGGATGGGATTCAATTGGAGTTCGCCGCCTGGACGCGAGAAATGGGGGGGGGAAGGAGACGTGCGTCACCAACCTGCCACGGCAGAGGATCAGAAACGCTATCTCGCTCTAGCCAGAGCGGCGGCGGGGGAATAGCGATCCTTACTTCCAGCGCATTACTTCCACGTCACTTCCATGGCAAAAAAATGGTCGAAGACCTGACGGGTGGGGTGGTTGCGCTGGTCCACCTCGGGGCTGCGAATGTAGAAGTCTAACTGCACGGCCGCGGGATTGACCGCCCCGGCCGGTGACTGCTTGTCTGGTGCGAGCGTCTGCTTATCTGGGGATGGATATTTCACTTGCAGCGTCTCCCGGTCGCGAATGCCCTGGGTGACCATGAAGTGCATTTCGTAATTCTCATACAGCGGTTTTGCATTGAGCGTTGCCCGCCCATAACCCCAACCAGCTATATAGACAAACGTTTTAGGCCAGTTCGTGTCACCACAGCCCGCATCGCCGTGCTCGTACAGGTAGGCTGCGAGCCCACCATCTTGGCAGGGACTGAATTCCTGAAATCGGTCGAGTTCTAGGATAAGGTCACCTTCCGGAATCGTGAGCCGGGCGACAAAGTGACCCGTATTTTTGATCTCGTCCACATCGATATCAACCGTCCCCTCCACCGGGTGCACGTTTGACGCATCACTGCCCATATGGTCCCAACCCGCTGGGTCAGTATGCCGGCCCACCTGATAGATTCGGCCGGCCGACAACACAAAGTGACCGTCATAGTGCCGGTGCTGTTCAGGGGTGTAGAGCGTCATATCGGCACCCGGCTGGCGCCGAGGCGTGATCTCCTGGGCGACAACCTGGTCCCAGGTCAGCACAAAGAATAAGGAAAGGGGAATGTTTTTCATGAGAATGCTTTTCATAATGAGGCAACCTCCGTTTCTTGACACGGGATATGGCTCGATAAGGGTGAATGAGAGACGATGTCTCAGCACAAGGGGAGTGTTTGGGTCAAGCAGTTTCTGGAATAGGCCGTGCTTTTACTGCTTCGTTAGACTAAAGCGCAAGATAAATATCTCCGCCTTCGATTTTGACCTGATAGACAGTCGCATGAGCCGGACGCTTGCTTTCACCCGTTCGGAGATCAAATCGCCAGCCATGCATCGGGCACTTAATTCCGCCTGCATTATCTATATAGCCACGGATGAGCGGGCCGCTGCTATGGGGACAGCGGTTTTTGATGGCAAAGACTGTCTCGTCAATATTGAATAGGGCAATCTCGACGTCGTCGATCTTGATGAGCTTACGTTCTCCAGGCGGAAGTGCATCTATTGTGCAGGCTTCAACCCAGCGATGATTTGTGGAAGCGGCTGGCTCCGAAGACGGCATAACCTCGCGCGTGCCTGTTCCTACGGGAGGTAGTCCCTACCGGAGGTAGCCCCAGAGTTTGATGACGGCGTCCGCTTCACTGTGACAGTAGGCTTTATACTTGAGCATGGTATCGAGACCGTCACAGGTGCGTTCTAGGTTAGTCTCCATGCCGGGAAAATCACCCCAGCCGTGCTCGTTTTTGTTGTTCATGATCCAGCCGAGACCGCGCATAATCGTATCGTTATGTGAGCTTTCGGCGAGAATGCGGGTCACCAACATGAGAGACCGGGTGCAGTCCATCGTGTGATCAATATTTTCGTCGTCCCATGAACCCGCCTGCGCCTGCCACTCACTCAGCCGAGCAGCGCCTTTGGTGCAGGATGCTCGGACCCCGTTGACGCGACGATCAATGACAAGGTCTGCTACTAGGGCGTCCTGAATCAAGTGCGCGGTAATCTCAACCCCTGACGGGTGAAACTCCTGATCGTACCAGCCGCCGTCTGGGCTTTGGTTGTCGATAATAAACCGTAGCCCCTGTTCCCAGGCCCGTTGAACCTCTGGCTGACGGTGCGTTTCGCCGAGAGCCATCACCACATTGAAAAAGCTCACCGGATGGCTGGTCGTATCGAGGTCGGCCCAGGCCGGATCAACCCAACGGCCGTCCTGGTGCTGGGTGTCGAGAAAATAGTCGATGGCCTGCTGGACCGATCGTGTGAGGTGATCGTGGTGGAGGAAACGATTCGCGCGAATGAGCATGAGGCCACAGAAGGCAGACACCCACACGGTGCTGTCAGTATCGGAGGACAACGGACTCCAGCCGCCAGCGGTGTTTTGGCAGGCTACCAGGGCCGTATAGTCATCAAGAAAATCCGGCGTAGTTCGAGCGTGGAGGAGGACGCGCAGAGCATGCGCGACAAGCTCAAGATCTTGCGGTCCTGCGGTGAGACTCCAGCTGTTTCGTGCGCGCAGGAAGAAGGCGTATTCGTCTGTGATGAGTGCGTCGATTCGCTGCAGGTCCATCCGTGTGCTCCGCTCGAACTGTAGCCAAGAACTGCAAGGACTGATTGTTCGTTGCTGCGGTGCTCCTATTTTGCCGCTACTTTGCCCTATTTTATCTTGGCCCACGCGCGTCGGTAGTCTTCAAAGGTGTCGATCTCAAGCCAGCCCTTATAGATATCGACACACGCCACCTCATGTTGTTGGTCAACCAATTCCTGCAGCATATCGGTGAACGCCGCAGTTTCCAACGAGCCGGCTTCATGGAAGCCGCGAGAGAAGTCTCGCGTTTGGACCTGCTGATAGACCGTGCAGAGGGTCTGGGCACCTGCTGCCGAGAACATTGCCATCCCAACAAATTCACCGTCGGCTTCGTCTAGCGGGAGTTGGCGACCGATTCGTGCCAGGGGTATTGCTTCTGCTGTGGGGAGATAACGATAGCCAGTTTGGGGTGGCTGGGGGGTCACGACGAGGTCGGGTTTCTTTGTTCGCTGTTCTTTCCGGGTCCGTTCATGGTCATTCCAGGCACGATCTACCACAATGCTAATATCAGCCCGGGACTTGAGGAGTTTTTCGAGAATAGACGGATCGAAAAGAATGTCCGAATAGAGAAAGAGAAAGCGGTCTGACATTTCTGAGTTGGCCGTGAACAACGAGGTCAGCTCGCCCGTATCGCGGAAACGGTCGTTATCGTAGTAGCGAATATTGGGCAGATCGATCTGCTCTTTATGATAGCCGCGTACCACGACAATATCTTTGACCCCACACTCGTTGAGGGCCTGAATCTGCCGCTCTAGGAGCGTCTTGCCTTTGATTTCGAGCATGGCTTTGGGCCGGTCCTCGATCAGCGGCAGCAGCCCTTCCTCAAACCCGGCAGCAATAATAATGGCGGTGACGTCATGCCCACCCGGTACTAAAAATTTTTTCTCATTGGCTTGAAGAGCGGGGACTCCAACCAGGTCGTAGATCTCAGGAAGCGTGACTATCTGTTCATCAACGGCCGCTGGTCGTTCTTCCCGCCTGAGGGTGGCCAGCGCCTGACGCATAGCGGTGACAGCCGCTCGCAGGGTTTGATTGGCAAATATCACGAGCTGAAAGCCGGCTGCAGCAAGATCCTGAGCCGTGACGCTGGCATAGGTGGTCGGGACGGATACGAGTGGGCAGGCGCCATCCCAACTTGCTGCAAAATCCTTGAGTTCTTCTTCAAATGTGGCTGCCTTAGAGTGGATGAGAATGGCATCCGCGCCCGCGTCAGCGTAGGCATGCGCCCGGCTCAGCGCTTCTTGTTTGCCCCAACCGGCAATAAAGGCTTCGGTTCGGGCAATAATGACAAAATCAGGGTCGCGGCGCGCGGCCTTAGCGGCCTGGATCTTTCGGGCATGCTCCTCAATGGACACCAGTTCGCGTTGTACGCCGGTATAAAAACTACAGCGTTTGGGAAAAATATTATCTTCAATGCAAATACCTGCTGCTCCGGCGCGTTCGTACTCGGCGACGGTTCGCATGACATTGATGGCATTCCCAAAGCCGTTATCGCAGTCGGCCAGCACCGGAATAGTGACTGCATCGCTCATACGCCGGACGGCATCCAAGGTTTCACTCATGGTGAGAATATTGGCATCGGGGAGGGCGTTGACGGCGGAAATGCAAAAGCCGCTAGCCCAGATGGCATCAAATCCCGCCTCTTCCGCAAGCTTGGCCGATAGGGCATCGTGTGCACCAAGGATCAGAGCCGGACCAGACCGTTTGAGTAATGTCTGCAGTTGAGTTGTCACCGGGACAGCTGTCATGATGGGCAAACTATAGGGGCTGGCTAGTGGGGTCGCAAGTCCCTGCGCTCGCGACGGTTTTCACACGACTTGTCAATGTTCTTTTTTGTGTGTCTTAAGGTTATACCGGCTCCACGCGTTGCAGGTCCTGCAGGGCTATCTCGATCTCGTCAAGTTGGGTGCGTAGGGTCGAGGCGTCTTTGATCGAGAACACTGCGCTTTGAGCGTGGCCCGGATCGCGCAGCCAGGCCGCCAGAATGACGCTGGCGTCAATTTCTCGTGGGCGCAGCGGGACATCGCGGTCACGCGCAAACTGCTCCTGGACGAGAGCGGCAAAGTGTTCCAAGTCGCAAGGTTCGGAAACGATACGGTTGTCGATCAGACGTCCATTAAGAACGAGATAGGCTTGGGCCGCGCCGGTTTGGCGACTCGGCAGCAAAAGAAAGGCATTGGCCCGGGTCACGATCCAGTGAAAGCGTTGGTGCAAATGCAGAATGTGGTCGAGGAGTTCAATGTCTTGCTGCAGGCGAGCGGCACCTTCGTACTGTAAATGGGCGGCCAAACGGTCGCGTTTCTCGACAAGAGCGTCTCGCAGTGGTGTGGCTTCTCCATTGAGAAAAGCCGTAAAACGCTGCACCTGTTCACTATAAGTCTCCTGTGAAACGTGGGCTGCACAGGGGGACGTGCACGTACCAATCTGGCCACTCAGACACGGGGAGATCTCGGGAGCAGGGGAGAGATTACCCTGACACGTCCGCAGTCCAAACAGCCGCGCAAGTAACCGCTGGGCCTGTTCGGCAAAGTCTCGATTTCGGAATGGCCCCACATACATGGCCCGATCACTACTCGGTTTTGCCGTCACTGAGAGACGTGGATAGGCATTTCGTACGGTCAATTTGAGAAATGCGACTCGCGGCAGATGTTTGGAAAGACGGTTATAGGGTGGCTTGAGCGTGCGAATCAGCTCAGCCTCGCGCAGTGAAGCTTCAAGTTCCGAGCCGGTTTGTTCGTAGGTCACTTCGCGTGCGTGGCGGACTAAGTCGAGGACATTGTCGCTATGTCCGGACGAATTGGTGAAATAGGAATTGACGCGGCGGTGGAGATTTTTAGCTTTGCCGATATAGAGTAGCTCGCCCTCGACATCGAGCATGCGATAGACGCCCGGGCCCTCAGGCAGGTGGGTGAGTGTCGAGCGGGGAACAAAGAACTCAAAGCGCCGTCCATCGCGGGCACTATGTTGAAAATCAATCAGCTGCCCCAGTGTGGTGATGCCTTGTGCGGCCAGCTGTTCGAGGAAGATACAAAAAATCTCGGCGGTCACCCGGGCGTCTTCTAAGGCGCGATGCTGGGTGGGGTAGGAAACTCCGAGATGGGCAGCGACTGAGTCAAGGGAGCGAGACCGAATGCCGGAGAGCAGCCGTCGAGCGAGCTTGAGAGTGCAGACCGAGGAGTTGAAGAGGGGGGTGGACACAAGGCGCTGCCCATCAAAGTTGAGAAAGCCGAGGTCAAAGCCGGCATTGTGGGCGACCAGGACGGCAGAGCCAAGAAAAGCAAGGAGCTGAGGGAAGATTTCTTGAATACGCGCTTGGTCGCGCAGCATCTCATCGGTGATGCCGGTGAGTCGGGTAATGGCAACAGGAACGCGACGGCCTGGATGAACCAGGGTATGGAACTCTTCTCCCAGGCATCCTTTTTCCACACGGATAGCTGCGATCTCTGTAATGGCCGCCTTGCCAGGCTTGAGTCCGGTCGTCTCCAAGTCAAGAACGATAAACTGAGTATCCTGAATTGGCTGCTGCAAGTGGGTATGGAGTGTGAGCGACCAACAATCTGTGGTTGGATCGTAGGAAAAATTGGGATCTGCGCCTAGGGATGAATGCAGAAGACGGGAGCCGAGTTCGGGGTCGCGCTGAGACGGAAACGGCGAAACTGCACCTGAGATGAAGATCTCGTTGAGGAGTTCGGCTGATGTAGCCCCACCAGGCCGATTGATGAGATAGTCGTAGAGTTGTTGTCGCACGCAGGGCTCAGCCTAGTCTTCGCGTCCGTTTTTGGCAAAAGGCCGTCTACGCGCCGGCGATAGTCATGCGTGAAATTTTGAGCGTCGGTGCCGAAATAGTCCCACGTCGTTCCAAGTCATTGCCGACCAATTCAATGTTTTGGAACATGTCGAGCAGATTCCCAGCTATGGTGATCTCTTCGACCGGATAGGTGAGTTCTCCATTTTCAATCCACAATCCGACAGCCCCACGCGAATAATCGCCTGTGATGGGATTCACCCCAAATCCGGACAGTTCCGTGACATATAAACCCGACTGAACTGATCGGATAATTTCTTCCGGCGCGGTCGTGCCGGGCCGGAGAAAGAAATTTGATGGGCCGGCCGAGGGCGCGTCAGCGAAAGAGCGGCTGGCATTTCCGGTGGATTGGAGACCGAGTTTGCGCCCAGAATAGGTATCGAGCAGATAGCTCTTGAGTACGCCGTCTTCAACAACCATGGTCTGACGGGTGGGGAGCCCCTCGCCGTCAAAAGGTTTTGAGCCCAGAGCTGAGGGAATGCGAGCGTTGTCTTCGATGAAGACCCCGTCGGCCGCAATCTTTTCGCCAATCTTATCGAGCAGAAAAGATGTTTTTCTGTACAAGGCTGAGCCAGAAACAGCTCCGGCCAGATGGCGGAGTAAGCTTGCCGCCATCTCTGGCTCAAATACGACAGGAGTTTCTTGGGTCTTGACCTGTCTCGCCCCAAGACGACGTACGGTCCGTTCTGCGGCCTTCTGGCCTATGGCCTTTGCCGTTTCAAGATCCTTGAGCTTGCGGTGCGACGAATACCAGTAGTCTCGCTGCATACTCCCATTCTGGGAGGCGATCGGGACAACGCTCAGTGAGAAACTGGTGGTCCGGTAGGTGCGACAGAAGCCGAGCGAGTTTGCGTATAAGATCTCTCGCGCTGCGTTGGAAAACTCGGCTCCTTCTGAGTTCGTAATACGCGCATCGCTTGTCAGCGCGGCTTCCTCGACTTCTTTTGCGAGCGCAAGCTTCTCTTCCAGTGTGAGCGCGGACTGTAGATCCGTAAGATCGAGATCTGGCGAATCTTGGGCGAGAGCTGTCTTATCCGGCAGACCGGAAAATTCATCAGCGGCAGTGGCTTTCGCTAAGCCTAACGTCCCCTCGACAAAGGACTGCAGGGCGTCACGAGTGAAATTTGCGGTCGAGGTAAGAGCGCTGTTCCGTCCTATAAAAAGGCGCAGCCCCATGCGTTTCTCTTGCGCATTCTGGATATTTTCCACCTCGCCAAGTCGAACGCTAGCGGAGAAGGACTCTACGGTCGCAATGATCACGTCGCCTGCTGTCGCACCCAGTCGGCGGGCATGGTCGAGGATGTCTGCTGCTAATTCCTCAAGCTCCATAGTGGCCCTTATGCTTGCGTTCCGCCGACAGTCAGTCCATCAATACGAATGGTTGGTAATCCAACGCCAACCGGGACAGACTGGCCTTCTTTACTGCAGGTGCCGATACCTTCGTCCAGCTGTAGATCGTTGCCTACCATGGAAATGCGGGTCAGGACGTCTGGGCCATTACCGATCAGTGTTGCGCCTTTGATTGGCCGCGTGACCTTGCCGTCTTCGATTAAGTAGGCCTCACTCGTTGAAAAAACGAATTTCCCACTTGTGATATCAACCTGACCACCACTGAACGAGACGGCATACAGGCCGTTTGGGACAGAGCGGATAATATCTTCCGGCGTTGCATCGCCGGGGAGCATGAAGGTGTTTGTCATCCGTGGCATCGGCATATGTGCAAAGCTCTCCCGGCGGCCGTTTCCGGTCAGAGGCATATTCATGAGCTTGGCATTGAGTCGGTCCTGCAGATAGCCTTTGAGAATGCCGTTCTCGATCAGGACGGTGCGGCTTGTGG
>CAXXHG010000029.1:0-25000 GCA_963666315.2 Binatia bacterium | reverse complement strand
TCTTTTGTGTGAGGCGAGAATCGAGATCACAGCTCTTTCCAATCTTCATATTATATACCTTCAGCGTGAAAGAGATCGGTTGTCAAATATCTCTCTCCAGTGTCACAAAAGATAGTGAAAACCGTCTTCCCCTCGCCTAAATTTTTCGCGACGCGGACGGCTGCTGCACATGCTGCACCTGACGAAATGCCGACGAGAATGCCTTCTTGCCGTGCAAGTCTGCGCGTGTAGGTTGTTGCTTCCTCGTCTGATATGGAGAGGACTTCATCGTAGATCTCAGTGTTCAAGATGGGAGGGATAAATCCTGCCCCAATACCCTGGATCGTATGATATCCGGGATCTTTGCCTTCAAGAACTCGGGACGAATGAGGTTCGACAGCAAAGATTTGTATATGCGGATGCTCTTGTTTCAAAATCTCCCCTACCCCGGTTATGGTGCCACCTGTGCCGACGCCAAGAACCAAGGCATCAATGCTCGGCATCTGTTGGAGAATCTCTTGAGCCGTCGTCTGTCGATGAACCTCAGGATTCGCCGGATTATCAAACTGTTGCGGCATAAAGTGGTGAGGCTGTCTTGATACGATCTCTCGTGCTTTTTGAATCGCTGCGTGCATGCCTTTGCTATCCGGCGTCAAGACAAGATCAGCCCCATAGGCGGCAAGGAGGCTTTGGCGCTCTTCACTCATCGTGTCCGGCATGGTCAGGGTGAGTTGATACCCCTTCACTGCGGCAACCAGGGCTAAACCGATGCCTGTATTCCCACTCGTCGGCTCGACGATTGTCATCCCTGGAGTCAAGGCTCCAGACTGTTCGGCCGCCTCAACCATATTTACGCAAATCCGATCCTTGACACTTCCACCTGGATTGAGGGATTCCAGCTTTGCCCATATTGCTGCGCTTTCGGGATCAGCAATGTTCTGGAGTTTTACGACCGGCGTATTCCCTATAAGGTCAAGCAGGGAGTTTGCTACTTGGCATGAGGTAGGCATAGTGAAACGAACAAGCATCCGCAGTGTTTGGGAATTTTTGACTCAGCCACACGCTACCGACGTGAAAGTATAAAGTCAATTTGGACATGGCGCGTATCCTCGTTCTTTTTCCTGGCAGTCTTGGCGACTGCATCTGCTTTCTGCCCGCCCTGCAAGCTCTTGGAACACGGGGAAAGGAACTGGTCGTAGCTGGGCAGGAGATGACGGGCGCAGTTCTTGGGGCTTTGTCTTCTTTTCCGCAAAAAGTTGCGCTGCAAACAGTTTCGATCGAGAGTGGTTTTTTTGCCCACCTGTTTACTCCTCCTTCTGACTCGAAAGATGAACGACTCGGGCCATTTTTTTCTTCAATCAGCGATGTCTTTTCGTGGTCTGGTTCTCTGTACCCGAGTGTCAGAATAAACCTTGAGCGGTATTGTCCTGGTCGGGTCCACATTTTCCCCTTTTTTTCTGGACAGACCGAATGTCATGCGAGTACGTACTATCTCCGCTGTATCGGAATAAGAGAAGGTCTCCCCCCTTCTCTCCAGCTAGAAGAGGAGTGGCAGCAGTGGGGAGAAGAGTACTGGAGACGGAATGGGTGGTCTTCAACGCGGATATTGGTCATCCAGCCCGGAAGTGGCGGAGCAAAAAAGCGCTGGGCACCAGGCGGATACGAACGGGTGGCACAGTGGTGGACGAACACAAAGGGGCAACGCGTCTGCATTCTTCTGGGTCCGGCTGAGACGGGAGAAGAAGTCTACTGGAAGTGCTTTGGTCGTGTAGCATCCTCCCTCGATATCGCCCAGGTCGCCAGCATCCTGAGTAGAGCAACTCTCTACATTGGAAATGATTCCGGGGTGAGTCACCTCGCTGGAGCGGTCGGGGCGCGTGGGATCGCGGTATTTGGGCCGACTCGACCCGAGCAATGGCGTCCGTTGGGAGGGGCCATCACCGTCGTCCGGAATCATACCTATAGAAAAGAGAACCCGAATAGGGCAGGTATCTCTCTGGAAGAAATACCTGTACAGCACGTCATCAATCTCTTGGACCACTAGAGTGGAAGCGCAGGAGGAGCAAACTGACTTGTCAACGAATTTCAGAACGTACTATAGTGTGACTACATATATATGTCGGGTCTGTCGGACGCAGGAGGGTCACGATGAGTCAAGAGAGCGAAGAGAGCCAAGAGAGAGAAGATGAACAAGAGCAGAGCCGAGGGTTCCGTGTCACAGATAGACGGCGTTTCTCCTTTGAATCAGGAGAACCTGGGTCAGCCGAAGCAGCGAATGAGAAAAGAGATGCCGGACCAGAAAAAGAGTCTCCAACACCCGATACGACGCAGTCAGATGATCCTCAAGAGACTGCTTCTTCCCCTCCGGTCGAGATTACCTTTTCGAGTTTCATTCTCGGACTCAGTACGCAGGCGCTTATGTATCTGGGCGAAGTCCCTCCTGCCACAGATCAGATTGCTTCAACTGACCTGTTTGCTGCGCAGCAAATGATTGATGTGATTGCTATGTTACAGCGGAAGGCTGTGGGGAATCTCGATGCTGGTGAAGCGCAAATGCTGGAGAGCATCCTTTTTGACTTGCGTATGCGTTATGTTGAACTGAAGAAAAAAGAGCGTTCTCCCTAGCGCTGAGTCAAGGAAACCTAAGGGGTACTCCACGATCCCGCATTCTCTGGCTAGCGCCCTCGCGCTGGGCAGAAGGTGCTGTCTATTGCTATCGAGCTGATACAGACTCTTTTTTAGATACGCATATGCAACGAATATTCTGGGGTATCATAGGGATTGTTTTCCTCGGATTGTTGGCAACGGGCAGTGTGCTTGGCTGGCAGTTCTACCACAAGCTCGAACACGAAGTCATCACTCGTTTCTCAGACCATCGCTGGGAGGTGCCGTCTAAGATTTATGCCCAGCCTTTACTCCTCTATCCCGGTCTCAGTATCGCGGACGTGGATCTTTTTGCACAACTCGAACGGCTTGATTACCAGAGGGTCGAAAAAAATATTCAGGCAAGAGGAGACTATTGGTATGACTCCGAAACAGGAGAAGTACATATTTTCTTGCGTGAATCCACCTACCCCGGACGACAGCGGCCCGCTCGTCAGATTGCGCTCTACTTAGACGAGGGACACATCCAACATGTGGTTGACCTTGATGATGGGACTGGGTTGCTCTTTATAGAGACCGAACCTGAAATCATTACTCGTCTCTATGCCCAAGCGTGGGAAGAACGACGTGTTGTTAAATTCCATGAGGTGCCATCGCTACTGGTCAAAGCATTACTTGCGGCTGAAGATCAAAGGTTTTTTGAGCATCAAGGCGTTGATTTGTGGCGGGTGTTCGGTGCTGGGTGGGCAAATGTGGTTGCCGGACGCACCGTACAGGGCGGGAGCACGCTTACTCAGCAACTCATTAAGAATTTCTTTCTTTCCCAGGAAAGGACGCTACGACGGAAGTTGGTCGAAGTATGCATGGCCGTTATCCTAGAGAACCATTATTCTAAGCTGCAGATATTGGAGAACTACCTCAACGAGATTTACCTCGGACAGCGCGGAGCAAAGAGTATTTTTGGAATCTGGGAGGCGGCCCGCTTCTATTTTGGGAAAGAGCCGCGTGATTTAACGCTGGGCGAGATGGCCCTCCTCGCAGGCATGATCAAAGCGCCCAATCGCTATGCGCCGAACCGCCACCCTGAGCGTGCGATCCGGCGTCGTAGCCAGATTGTACAAAGAATGGCCAAGTTGGGTGATATTACTGCGGAAGAGGCCCAGGCTGCGGCGCAAGAGACTCTCGGGCGACGCAGGATTCCGCTTGAAAAGAACAAAGCCCCATATTTTGTAGACTTTCTCAGAAAAGAGCTCGAAAAATCCTATCCTGTTGGAATATTAACAAAGGCCGGGCTCAATATTTTTACCGCATTAGATATGCGGCTCCAACACATCGCTCGCGACGTGATTCAGAAGGGATTAGCCGAACTCGAAACAAAACATCCAAAGTTGCAACGCGAGACTCCGGAAGAGCGTCTCCAGGCGTGTCTCATTGCCATTCAGCCGCAGACAGGGCGGATTTTGGCTCTGGTCGGCGGGCGGGACTACCAAGTCTCTCAGTTCAATCGCGTGGCGCAAGCACACCGGCAGCCAGGATCGGTTTTTAAACCGGTGGTCTATCTGGCTGCCCTTGAAAGAGAGCGGAACCACAAAGACGGCTGGTTTCTTCCCACCAGCCTTATCAATGATACTCCATTCACTTGGTTCTATGAGGATAAAGAATGGAGTCCTCGTAACTATAAAGACAAATACTTTGGGATGGTGACTTTGCGCAAAGCGCTGGCGAAATCGCTGAATGCTGCTACGGCTCGTATTGCTATGGAAGTCGGTCTTGAGCCGATCCGCCACACGGCACTGCGTCTTGGATTTACCAGCCCTTTACCGGCTTACCCCTCTCTGGCGCTTGGGGCTGCAGAGGTCACCCCTCTTGAGGTTGCGCAAGCGTATAGTACGCTTGCTAACCAAGGCATCTTCACCGCACCAACGGCTATCAAATGGATAACAAATCCGGACGGCGAACCGCTTAAACAGAGCACGCTTACAGTTGAACAGCGGATTCATCCGGATGATGCGTATGTTTTGACCCATTTGCTCGAAGGCGTGATGGCGCACGGCTCGGGTGTAAGAGCTCGTGGGCTTGGATTTAGGCGACCGGCCGCAGGCAAGACGGGAACAACAAATGATTACAGCGATGCCTGGTTTGTTGGTTATACGCCAGACCTGTTAGCGGTTGTATGGGTGGGGTTTGACCAGCATGCACCGCTGCTCAAACTGGGCGGCGCCCAGGCCGCCTTGCCGATCTGGACGGAGTTTATGAAACGTGCGACGGCAGGGACGCCGCCGACTGCCTTCTTGCCGCCGCCGGGCGTCACTCTTGTCGCCGTTGATCAAGAAACGGGTTTGCGTGCAACACCGTCCTGCCCAAAGGTCATTCAGGAAGCCTTCCCTAACGGCCAAGAGCCTATTCTTTCGTGCCCCTACCACGCTCCAGGGAGCCATGCTCCAGGGAGCGTGCGCCGTACGCCAGTCCGCACGACGTTGCCCTCCCGCCACCGTATACCACCGCAAACCACTTCTGAAAAGGGCATCCTTTTGTCTCTGCGCCCGTGGCAAGCCGTTGTCATTGAAACTTCGCTTGACCCATCGAACCGAGCAAAACCATGGTGGCAGCTCTTCTAGTACTGCTGATACGACCCCTACTTGTCTGGTTAGCTGTGTGTTTAATTTTTCTCTGGACACACGGAAGTCAGATTGTCTACGCTGAAAACGGGCCATTTTCTTCACACCCTTTTGGCGAAGAAAATGGAAAGGTCGAGACGCAGGAAAATGAGGGCGGAGGCTTAGCGAGTCCGGGCTCCTTAGCGGAGCAGGCCTCACCCCTGGTGCCTGCCCCGCTCAGGCTCTCTTCACAAGAGCGCGTGGCATTGCGCTTCGTAGAACAGGGACGCACGGCATTCGGGCGAGAACATTTCGCGCGTGCGCGCATCCTCTTTGAACGGGCAATCGAAATCGCCCCCTTGCAACCGTATGGGTACTACTTCCTCGGCCGCATGACTTTTGACCAGGGCGATGCAAACCAAGCCTTAGCCTTCTTACTCAAGGCGGAATTGTTGTTAACACAAGACAATGTTGACTGGTTGGGGGAGACGACCTGTCTGCAAGGCGCGATCCACGAAGATGCCGGAGATTACGCTGCGGCGCGGCTGCGCTATCAACGCTGTCTGGAATTTTCTCCCCAGAATCTGCGTGCTCTGAGTGCGTTGGCCCGACTGCCGGAGGATGACGCAGGGTGAAGGCTTCCCGCCAGTACAATCTTACCGTCCTCGGCATAGAATCTTCATGTGACGACACGGCAGTGGCCATTGTGCATGGGCGCCAAATTCTATCCAATGTGGTTTCTTCGCAGGATGCCGTACATAGCCCATACGGCGGAATAGTCCCGGAGTTGGCCTCTCGCCAGCACATACAGAATATTCTCCCGCTGCTAGATGAATCACTGCGGCAAGCCGATGTCAGCCTTGACCATATTGGTGGCATTGCGGTGACCTCCGGGCCGGGCTTGGTTGGCTCGCTACTTGTTGGTGTGTCGCTTGCGAAGTCTCTGGCGTTTGCTAAAAATCTGCCGCTTATTGGGGTGAACCATCTCGAAGGACATCTTCTGGCCGGTCAGCTTGAACAAGACATCGCCTTCCCCTTCGTCTGTTTGCTGGCATCTGGTGGTCATACCAGCCTCTATCTCGCTCGTGACTGGGGAGACTATCAGCGGCTTGGGGCGACCCGCGACGATGCGGCTGGGGAGGCTTTCGACAAAGGAGCTAAAATGCTTGGCCTGGGATATCCGGGTGGACGGCGTATCGATCAACTCGCCAAGCAGGGAAATCCGCAGGCGTTCCGCTTTCCTCGCGCCCGTATGAAGAATGCCAAGTACGATTTCAGCTATAGCGGGCTCAAGACCGCACTGCGTCAGTTCCTTCTTTCGCCGCAGCGAGCAGAATACAGCGATGCTGATATCGCGGCCAGCTATCAAGAGGCCATCGTTGATATGCTGGTAGACACAACCCTGCGGGCTGCGGGTGATAGTGGCGTTGCGCGCGTTGCCGTATCAGGCGGCGTATCGGCTAACTCACGGCTGCGCGAACGTATGGCTGAGGTTGGGCAGCGGCATACCCTGCAGGTGTTTTTCCCTGGGCTGAAGCTGTGTACGGATAACGCCGCAATGATTGCCTTTGCCGGTGCGTGGCGTCTTGCCGCGGGGCAGCGTTCTGGATTAGATTTGAATGCCTCTGCCGTCCTCCGTTTAGAGCATTCGTGAAGGTTAGTCTCCTGCGTAAAAATTTAGTCTCCTGAAAGCCTCTTGTGCCTACTCTCCTCCAACAAGCCCATTTCACCCTCAGCGAACTGGGTATGCGGCCCCATAAACGTCTGGGGCAGCATTTTCTCATTGATGCCGCAGTGATCGAGCGCATGGTTACTGCGGCAGATATTAATCCTGAAGACGCGGTATTAGAAATCGGTCCTGGACTTGGTGCGCTGTCTGAGACGCTTAGCAAAAAAGCGGGCCGTCTGGCGTTGGTCGAAATGGATACGACTCTGGCCCAACGGTTGACGGAGCGGTTTAGCAACCACGAACAGGTGCAGGTTATTCCAGCTGATTTTCTTCGGCTGGATCTCAATGAGTTATTCCACGACCAATCTTTCAAAATCGTGGCAAGCTTGCCTTACAATGTCGCCACGCCGATCCTCTTTCGTCTGCTCGACTACCGCAAACTATTCCGAGTCGTAACCGTTATGCTCCAGCAGGAGGTGGCGGCCCGCATTACCGCGTCTCCGGGAACCAAGGCGTATGGAGTCTTATCGGTCTTGATCCAGCTGTATGCCAGCGCGAAGTCCGTTTGCAGGGTCGGGCCACGCAGCTTTTTCCCCATCCCAAAGGTACACTCTCAGGTGATTCAGCTCGTATTCCAAGACGCTCCGCGGGTCGAGGTCAAAGATACCGATCTCTTTCGGCGCATTGTGAAGGCCGCCTTTAATCAGCGCAGAAAGATTTTACGCAATGCCTTGCGCAGCGTCGGCGGAGCCGATCTGACGATGATCGGACACCAAGCAAATATCGACTTACAACGCAGAGGAGAAACGTTAAGTCTCGAGGAGTTTGCGACGCTCGCGAATAACTGGGGCGAACAAGAGGACAGCGTACGACGGTAAGGAGCCTGCATGGAACTCAAAGTCATCAGCTACGAAGTCAGAGATAGGATCGCAACAGTCACCCTCAACCGTCCACAGCGCAGAAACTCATGGACGGGCCGAATGCATGTTGAGTATCGGTGGTCCATCCAGCAATCGGAGAACGACCCTGCAGTACGCGCCATTATAGTGACTGGCGCGGGGAAAGATTTTTGTGTTGGTGCGGATGCACGTGCGCTTGCAGGCCATGTTGAAAAAGGGGGGTACGATCCGGGTACGCCGTTAGAGATGGCAAACCCCGGCTATGGGGTGCGACCTGAATTTGATGCGGACTTTGTGTATCAATTCGGCCTGACCAAGCCTGTTATCGCTGCCATTAACGGGGCGGTGGCTGGAGCCGGGCTGGCGATGGCGTGTTATGCGGATATTCGCTTTGCAGCGCAAGGCGCAAAATTCACGACCGCCCACGGCCCGCTCAACCTCCCGGCTGAGTTTGGGCTGTCATGGCTGCTGCCGCGACTGATGGGTGTTACACGGGCGAATGATATTTTACTGACCAGCCGAATTTTCCTTGCGGAAGAGGCGTATGAGCTTGGGCTGGTCAATAAAGTCCTGCCCTTTGACGCACTCCTGCCTCACACCAGGGATTATGTGCAGCAGATGATCTCCCGGGTTTCGCCAGGGTCGTTGCGGGAAACGAAGAACCAAATCTATACCGACTTGCACAGAGACGCGGCCTCAGCAGTCCATCATTCACGGAGTCTGATCGACCGGATGATGACTGAGCCGGACTTCCGTGAAGGCGTAGCGGCCTTTATAGAAAAACGCCCACCGCGCTGGTCGGGGAAGTAGTGCGGCAATAAGCTCAGGCTGAGAGGCAAGGTACCATTCGTCGCGCCCTTCCTCATTTTACGATCCTGCCCCCGACACCAGCAATCCAATCCGCGTCATATCGAGCGAGATCCACACAATCCAGGCGGTAAGCGCCAGGGCGAGGATGGTGAAAATCTGCATGCGTTTGAGCAGACCGGCAAGTTTGTCAGGTGGAAAGGCTTCTCCGCGCACTTCAGTACGAACGATGCGATGGCCCATACCGAGGGAGACCGCAGCGCTGACGTTAATCAGAAAAAACACAACGAGCAGCTTGAGGCTCAGCAGGCTGCCGAAGTCTGATAGATAGCCCTCTGGCGTGAAGAAGGATAAGCCTGGCTTTGCTTTGAACGAGGTGAGATTCCAGGCACCGGTCATGAGAACCACGCCCAGCGAGCCTATACTGAGAGGATTGTAATATTTCAGCCCTTTGGCTAAAAACGTCTGCTTCTCGGCCGGATCGTCAATCTGAGCGGCAGGGGGCAGCAACATGACCAGCAACGTCACCCCGCTGCCAAAGAAAACGGCTAATCCGAGTACGTGGACCCACAGGAGAATGAAGTCGCTCATTGGCGGATGTTAAACCAGAGGGTCCTGGAAATGTAAATGGCGGACTGACCAGGACTGATCCGGACTGATCCGGACTGATCCGGACTGACCAGGACTAACGAGGGCCATTTGACACTAAAAACCGGGGTCGATATCTTGGCTCCAGGTGGAATTTCCTTTCTCATTAATGTTCCCTTTCTCGTTGTTATAATAAGGACGGACGAATGGCTGAAAATGTATTGCTGCGCCACGAGAATATCCCTGACATTCACAAGCTCGACGTGTATTTAGCCCATGACGGATATGCGGCGGCCCGCACGGCGCTCACGACGCTCAAACCCGAAGAAGTGACGGCGCAGGTCAAGGCCTCGAATCTACGTGGGCGAGGTGGCGCGGGGTTTGCAGCAGGCGTAAAGTGGGGTTTCTTACCCAAGGACTCAGATAAGCCCGTCTATCTGTGTTGCAACGCGGACGAGAGCGAGCCAGGCGCCTTTAAGGATCGGGCTATTATAGAGTGGAACACGCATATTCTCTTAGAGGGCATGCTCATCACGTGCTACGCAATTAATGCCCACACGGCATACATCTATATTCGTGGAGAGTTTGCCTACGGCGCGAAGTGTCTTGAAGAAGCCCTTGCCGATGCATACGCCAAGGGCTTGCTGGGCAAAGACATCTTTGGAACAGGATTTGATCTTGAGGTGTATGTCCACAGAGGGGCTGGGGCATATATCTGTGGTGAAGAGACCGGACTGATTGAGTCGATTGAGGGTAAACGTGCCTATCCACGCATCAAACCGCCGTTCCCAGCGGTCTATGGCCTGTTTGGCTGCCCGACTATTGTCAATAATGTGGAGACCCTGGCCTGCCTGCCGTCCGTTATCAAAAACGGCCCGGAGTGGTTTAAGTCTATTGGCCCCGAAAGCGGCCCTGGTCCCAAGATTTACGGCGTGAGCGGCCACGTGGAGAAACCGGGGTTGTATGAGCTACCCATGGGCCTGCCCTTACGCGAAGTGATCTATGACTATGCCGGCGGCATCCGTGGGGGGAAAGAACTCAAGGCCGTCATGCCGGCTGGTTCGTCGTTTCCCGTTTTGACACCAGATGAGATTGATGTCCACATGGATTTTGATTCCATGCGAGCTATCGGCGCGTTTCTGGGAACCGCAGGTATCATGGTCATGGACGAAGACACCTGTATGGTCCGTGCGCTAGAGATTATCGATCGCTTCTATCATCATGAATCCTGCGGCCAGTGTTCTCCGTGTCGCGAGGGGACCGGCTGGCTGCACAAACTTCTGGTCCAGCTCGAAGAGGGCAACGCCAAAGCCGACGATCTCGAGTTGATCGATCGGATCTGTAACAACATGATGGGCAACACGGTGTGTGTGTTGGCTGATGCTGCGGCTATGCCGACCCAAAGCTTTCTGACAAAATTTCGCGACGAGTTTGTCGCCCATATCACCCACGCCGGCTGCCCGCTGAAGAAATCCGGGCTGCAGTCGGACGCTGCTTAGTTATCCCAAGAATTTTGCCCAAGAGGTTTTCATGCCCACGCTAGAGATTGATGGTCAAGAGATTACAGTAGAAGACGGTCTAAACGTCATCCAGGCTGCCGAACAGGCAGGCATTGAAGTTCCCCACTACTGCTACCACCCCGGGCTGAGCATCTCGGGCAATTGCCGCATGTGCTTGGTGGAAATTGAAAAAATGCCCAAGCTCCAGATTGGGTGTAATACCCGTGTTTCCGACGGCATGGTGGTGAAAACCAATAGCGAACGAGCCAAGCAGGCGCAGGCGGCCGTGCTCGAATTTATCCTGATTAACCATCCGATTGATTGGCCCGATTTGTGACCAAGCCGGCGAATGTAAACTGCAAGACTATTACATGCTGTACGGGGCCTATACGAGCGAGATGGGGCTGGAGGCCAAGGTTCATAAACGTAAGGTTATTGATCTTGGGCCGGAAGTCGTGCTCGACGAGGAACGCTGCATCTTGTGTGCCCGCTGCACCCGCTTTCTGGACGAAGTGACGAAAACGGGCGAGCTGGGGATATTTGACCGGGGCGATCATTCTCGCATTAGTCTCTTCCCGGGCAAGAAACTGGACAATCCGTACTCCGGCAATGTCGTAGACGTGTGTCCGGTCGGTGCGCTGACCAGTAAAGACTTTCGTTTCAAGTCACGCGTGTGGTACCTCGAAAAAACCCCGTCAACGTGTACGCGCTGTGCCACTGGGTGCAATATCGATATCTACCACCGCCAGGGTGAGATATACCGCTTTCGGCCGCGCCAGAATCTGGCGGTGAATGAGTATTGGATGTGTGACCGAAGGGCGCAACTCGTATAAGTCGTTCCAGCAGGACAGCCGGATTCCCAATCCGTTAGTGCGGGGTGCATCGTCCTTTGAGGTGGCCTCGTGGGCTGAGGCCACAAAAAAGGCCGCCAACATACTATTCCAAGCGAAAGAAGAACACGGCCCTGCTGCCATTGCGGCAATTGTGGGGGCAAAGGCAACCAACGAAGAAGCCTTTCTTGTGTCTCGGCTGCTCAAAGAACAAGTCGGTACGACTCACATTGCCGGTCTGTCCTGGTCCCCTGCTGACGCTTTCCACGATGACTTTCTCATCCATGCTGATAAGAACCCGAATACACAAGGACTCAAAAGCTTGGGCCTGCTCAATGGGGGGGGAGAAGCGGAAGCGGTTCTGTCCGCAGTAGAAAATGGGACGGTCAAAGTCGTGCTCGTCTTTGGCGCGGACTTAGTGACGACGTTTGGTCAAGAGCGCATAGACAAAGCACTGAGCGATGCGACAGTTATTCTGCTCGACACAGACTATAACGATACGACGGAGTACGCTTACGTCGTCCTGCCCATCGGCGCTGCGCCTGAGACAGACGGCACGTGTACCAACCATGCCGGCCGCGTTCAGCGGCCTCTCAGCAGCATTTCCACCACCGGGAGAAGCCAAAGCAGGTTGGGAGGCCCTTGCCCTGCTCAGTACCCAGCTGGGCGGTCCAGACTCGGTTTCCATTTCAGATGTGTTTGGCGAGTTGACCAAAACCGTCCCGGCCTTTGCGGGTCTCACCTACGGCAAGATTGGTTTCCAGGGGGCTCTCTTAGCTGACGCTGAGACGCCGCCTACAGCAGCATAGAAAAGGCGGCGTTCTTGAGCCCGTGCGCATTGCCACCTGGAATGTCAACTCAATCCGTGCTCGTAAAGAACGATTGCTGGACTGGCTTTCTCTTCAGCAATTCCCCGACAGCGTCTGTCTCCAAGAAACCAAGGTCACGGGTGAGACTATGACATCGAAAGCCCAGCTATCTATCCCTAAAGAACAACTGGCAGTCTTTTGCCGTCGCCATCATATCCGCAAACTTTCACTTTTCGGCTCCGTTCTACGCGAAGATTTTCGACCTGACAGCGATGTGGACGTATTGGTCGAGTTTGTCCCTGGGAATGTTCCTGGATTCATTCGACTTGGCAGCATTGAGGAAGAGCTTGAACAATTTTTCGACGGACGGAAGGTAGATCTGCTGAGTTTTTAAGTCGTTGAATCGCCATATTCGGGATGAAGTTTTAGCTGAGGCAGAAGAGCAGTATGCCGAAGGGTGATGCGTTATACGTCGGCTATATGCTGGATATGGCGCGAAAAGCGCTGCAATTAGTCGAAGGCAAAGACCGGGTGGCTTTTGATCAGGATGAAACGCTTCGTTTGGCGTTGGTGCATCTCATTCAAGTGATCGGAGAAGCTGCCCGTGGCATCTCTCACGAAATTTCGAAAAGCCAACCCCCACATTCCCTGGAAATTGATTATTGGTATGCGGAACAGAATCGTACACGACTATACCGTCTTTGATGACGATGTTGTCTGGGATACGGTGAGTAACGAGCTTGAACCGTTGGTTGCCGCACTCGAACGCTTCACTCCCCTGGAGGAATCTTTTTAAACCTGCTTAGCCGTTGTCTTCCCCGGTGAAAACTGACAGATTGAACCCTGAATCCTGTGGAGGTGCCGATGCAGAAGCTGCCAGTCGATTACATCAAACGGATTACCGATAATTACGCCGCGCTCGACTATAAGACGTATCGATGGGTGCGTAATGAAGACGTCCCGCCGTGGACACCTCTCACAAAGCCGCTAGCGGAGTGTCGCCTCGGGCTGATCGCCTCCGGCGGTATCTATGTCACCGGCCAGGTGGCCTTTCACACCAAAGACGATTTTTCGTTTCGAGTCATTCCCCGGGATGTCAAAACTGCTGACTTGCGTACGGCTCATTTTGCCTATGACCAAACCGACGCCCGGCAGGATCCCAACGTAGTCTTTCCGATTGATACGCTGCGTCGATTAGAAAAAGAGGGCGTGATCGGTGAACTGGCTGACAACGCTTTTACTTTCATGGGTGGAATTTATTCTTCGCGAAAAGTGCGGGATGAACTGGCCCCTCGACTGACCGAACAATTGAGGGCTGAACAGGTCGATGTGGCTCTTCTGGTCCCTGTCTGACCCGTGTGTCATCAGTCCGTGGGACTGATCGCACGTACTGTTGAGGCGGCTGGCATCCCCACCCTGTGTATGGGCAGTGCGCTGGACATCCTGGAGTCGGTTCATCCGCCTCGTGCCGCCTTTCTCGACTATGAGCTCGGCCACACGACCGGAAAACTGCATGAGCCCGATCTCCAGCGAGAGATTTCTGATCGAAGCCCTCGACGCGTTCAGCTCGCTCAAAGAGCCGGGGAAAATCAAGCCAGCTGCCCTTTCGCTGGGCTGAAGATGACAGCTGGAAAGACTCAGCCATGAATGACGGAGATGCGCGCATTTCACGCCTTGATACGCCACAATACCAAACCGAACAGGATCGTATTCTGGCTGAACAGAATGATCCTGAAGTCTGCGTGGTGTGTGAAGTGTCGGCTTAAGGGGCAGCTACAGACTGTTGCTGAGAGGCGTATATGATTTTCTGTGTAGACTGCCCAAACTCACAGGCCTAGGTCGTTCGGTCACAGCGCTTGGTCGCGCTAGGAGTGGATGCGATGGCAGGGCATGAGTCACCTGAGTTCATTGACGGAGCAGCTGTGGTGATTGGGTGCGGGGGCATAGGCAGCGCTGTCGTCGCCAAGATCGCCGACCAAGGTTTCCCTATTATTGCTGCTGATATCGACTATGTGCGCGCGGAGGCGAGTGTCGCGAGTCTCAACACACCGGCCCTTGCCTAAAGCGTCGACGTGACCGATGCCTCTTTGATTGATCAGGCGCGTGCCGAGTTCGGTGTCGTCAGTCGGCTTGTGTATACCGCCGGCATTGTCGACATCGGCGACTTCCTTGAGCTGTCGCCGCGTTAGTGGCGTCGGACGTTCGACGTGAATCTGACCGGCGCGTTCTTCAGCATCCAGGCCATCGCTCGTCACCTTGTCGAGGCTGACCGGCCCGGCCGTATTGTGATGGTTGCGTCAGTGGCCGGGCGCGGCCCACGTGCCGATAGCAGCGACTATGCAGCCAGCAAAGCCGGTCTCACCAGTTTGGTCCGCTCCGCTGCCGTCAGTCTTGCTTCTGCCGACATCCACGTGAATGCGGTCTGCCCCGGAGTGGTAGAGACCGCAATGACTCGTGATATCCATGTCGAACGTGCGGCACGACGAGGCATCAGCGTAGAAGAATCGCTCGCCGGTCTGACTGACACTATTCCACTGGGACGCATCGAAAGTCCCCAGGAGGTTGCGGAGGCTATTTGGTTTCTCCTGTCGGATGCGGCGAGCTATGTCACCGGCCAAGCGCTCAACGTGTGCGGCGGGCTGGCATTTGACTGAGTGGAAGCAGCTGAGGGGAAGTATCGATGAGGAGATTGCCATGTTGGGCGTCTGGCACTTCAGCCTGACCGTCTCAGACCTTGAGCGATCAATTGCCTTCTACAAGCAGCTCGGACTCGAGCTGCTGCTTGTCCAGGAGCAGGCCAATGCATATACGAGCCGCCTGGTTGGATATGAGAACGCCCACCTAAAGGTGGCCCAGTTCATAATCCCGGGGCAGCCTCGTGGTGTGTCGAGCCACGATCTTGAGTTAGTTGAGTACGTTCACCCAAAGGGAAAGCGGCAGAAGCCGGATATATGCAATCCCGGCGAGGCTCACCTGGCACTCACAGTCACAGACATCCACTCTCGTTACGAGCAGCTCAAGGCCGATGGCGTCCATTTCTTCTCGCCACCCAACGCCATCACCGCAGGAGTCAACCAGGGTGGTTACACCTGCTACTTTTGGGACTCTGACCAGATCGTTCTGGAGATGGTCCAACCTCCCCCCAGCGGCTGACTGTGGATGAGCCCTGAGCCGGGTCAATCCTCATGATGGATCGCTACAATTGCTCCACCATCTTCTCGACCTCGCCCCACTCAACAATCGGAGTGAGACGGCGTTTTTCGACTAAGCCTGTTGAAAGGAGCCTGCCGAAAATTTGGTAGGTCGGAGTATGATCCGGGATATCAACAACGAATATGACTTTTGCTTCTTCATTCGATGCCCAAGGTCCGGCAACAAAACGCACCTCCTGGGGCGCGCCGACTGAGGCTGGATTCTTTGCGGCTGAGCCGATCAAGCGCACGAATTCTTTCATCCGCTCCGGGCTCGGATCTTTTAGCCAAACTTCATCGAGATAGAGCGCCATGCCATCCCCTCCTTACATTAATGTAGGGGGAGATATAGCAAGGTCTCTCAGACAGGAAAAGCGAAGAGAGGGGGAAAAGAGGATGGGTGAAGCGTTGCTTCGCCATGCTTTAATCAGCCAGGAGGTCATCCAACTCGCCGCTGACTTCCAGTGTCTGCAACTCCATGAATCCGCCGATCGACTCGTCACCAATGAAAATTTGGGGTACGGTTCGCTGGCCCGAGCGCTGGGCGATCTCTTCGCGCAGGGCCGGATCGTCGGAGACATCAATGTCTTCGAATGGAATTCCTTTTTTTGTCAGCAAAGCCTTTGCTGCCGTGCAGAAGCCTCAATAGTCCATTGAATACACGGTGATAGATTGCGTGGCCTATACTCCTCTCGAACGGTATGCAGAAACGATCGGCTGGCAGTCTGCTTCCCTTAGTGTACTTCCCTTACGGCAGGTCTGTTGCGCCCATGAGATACCGGTCTACTTCTCTGGCCGCGCCGCGTCCTTCGTTAAAGGCCCAAACTACCAGACTCTGTCCTCGACGGATATCTCCGGCCGCAAACACGCCGTCTACATTGGTCTGGTATTTTCCGTACACAGCTTTCGCATTGGAACGAGGGTCGCGTTCAACGTCGAGTTGTTGCAAGATGGGATCTTCTGGGCCAAGAAAGCCCATGGCTAAGAGGATGAGATCGGCCGGCCACACTTTTTCCGTGCCGGATATGGGTTTTGGAATGAACGCGCCGTTCTCGTTTTTCGCCCACTCAATCTCTACCGTATGCAGTTCCTTCACGTGGCCGTCAGTATTCGCAACAAACTTCTCGGTCTGTATCAAATAAATCCGTGGGTCGTCGCCAAAGCGGGCAGCCGCCTCTTCTTGCCCATAATCAATCCGAAGAACCTTCGGCCACTCCGGCCAGGGATTGTCCGGCTGCCGTTCTAGCGAAGGCTGAGGCAGAATCTCAAACTGGGTGAGTGTTTTGCATTTGTGCCGTAGCGACGTGCCCACACAGTCAGTCCCGGTATCACCACCGCCGATGACGATTACATTTTTGTCTGTGGCGGAAATATACGCACCATCGGTATAGTTCGAGTCGAGGAGGCTTTTAGTATTGGCGTGCAGAAACTCCATCGCAAAATGAATGCCTTTCAGGTCGCGTCCTGCCGCCGGCAGGTCGCGTGGCTTGGTTGCGCCACTACACAACACGACGGCATCAAAATCTTGTTGGAGTTGCGTGGCCGGGATATCGACGCCAATGGCGGTATTTGTGACAAACGTGATGCCTTCTTCGGCCAGAATGTCAATGCGCCGCTGTACGAGAGCTTTATCGAGTTTCATATTGGGGATGCCGTACATGAGCAGCCCACCGATTCGGTCGGCCCGCTCGTACACCGTGACCAAATGGCCCGCCTTGTTGAGCTGTGCCGCACAGGAGAGTCCTGACGGACCCGAGCCCACAACGGCGACTTTCTTCCCCGTTCGTTTCTGAGGCGGTTGGGGCGTGATCCAGCCTTCAGCAAAACCACGATCCACAATGGAAGCCTCAATATTCTTAATAGTCACCGCTGGATCGCTGATGCCCAGAACACATGACCCTTCACACGGCGCCGGACAGACCCGCCCGGTGAATTCCGGGAAGTTATTGGTCTTATGCAGCCGCTCAAGCGCTTCTCGCCACAGTCCTTGGTACACCAAGTCATTCCATTCAGGGATGAGATTATTAACCGGGCAGCCTGAAGCCAGTCCACCGATGAGTGTGCCGGTGTGACAGAACGGAATACCGCAGTCCATACACCGCCCGGCCTGTTGCTGGAGCTTGCTGTCAGGGAAATGTTGGTGAAACTCCTTCCAGTCGTTGATGCGCTCCAGCGGTGAGCGGTCTGATGGCAACTCACGCTGATATTCCATGAACCCGGTCGGCTTCCCCATACTCTCTTCCTTCACTCACCCTGTGCGTCTTGCTCGTCGTCTTGAATCTAATAATTAGTTGTCATTAGTTGCCGCTGACGCGCGCGGCTGCATTCTTATTGGCCTCAAAAGCGGCCATGACGGCATCCTCCCCAATAAGTCCCTCCTGTTCTGCTTGCGCAATTGCGGTGAGCATGCGTTGATAATCTCTGGGTAAGACTTTGACGAATTTCCGGCCGTCCTCATCCCAGTCAGCAAGAATCTGTAAGGCGTGCGCGCTCTGGGTATAGGCGGCATGCTGCTGCAACATCGTCCTGACCTCATCCAGGTCGCTTTCTTCCAGGGGTTCGAGTGTCACCGTCTCAAGATTACAGAGATCACTAAAAGTGTCATTCTCATCGAGTACGTAGGCAATACCGCCCGACATACCGGCTGCGAAGTTTCGTCCCGTCTCGCCTATGACCAGCGCGCGGCCGCCGGTCATATACTCACAGCCATGATCCCCCACGCCTTCTACGACTGCCCGGACACCGCTGTTGCGGACACAAAAGCGCTCGCCGGCCATCCCTCGGATATATGCCTCGCCTGCTGTTGCGCCATAAAAGGCAACATTGCCAACAATGATGTTCTGCTCCGGGACAAAGGTGGACCCTGCTGGTGGATACAGAATGACTTTCCCTCCAGACAGGCCCTTGCCGAGGTAATCATTGGCATCGCCTTCCAGTTCAAGGGTCATACCGGGCGGCACAAACGCACTAAAACTCTGCCCGGCAGAACCCTGAAAATGAAAGTGTATCGTATCCTCAGGCAACCCTTCAGGGCCGTAACGACGCGTGATTTCACTGCCTACGATTGTTCCTACTACCCGGTTGACGTTCTGTATGGGCAGGGTGGCTTTGACCTTTTCTTGGCGCTCCAAAGCCGGCTCAGCAAGGTCAAGCAGGGTCTGATTATCAAGCGAATTCTCTAGTCCATGATTCTGGGCAATCTGACAGTAGCGACCGATCTCCGGCCCAACTTCGGGTTGGTACAGAATGTCCGTGTAATCCAAGCCTTTGGCCTTCCAGTGCTCAATAGCCTGTCTGGGTTCAATTTTGTCTGTCCGTCCGATCATTTCATTGACAGTGCGAAAGCCCAGTTGGGCCATATGCTCCCGCATCTCCTGAGCAACGAAATGCATGAAGTTGACCGCATGCGACGGGTCGCCGGTGAATTTTTTACGCAGCACCGGATTCTGGGTAGCCACTCCGACCGGGCAGGTATCGAGGTGACACACGCGCATCATGATGCAACCCAACGACACGAGGGCAGCTGTAGCAAAGCCAAACTCTTCTGCGCCGAGGAGGGCGGCGATCACGACATCGCGTCCGGTTTTCAGCTGCCCGTCTGTCTCAATCACAATGCGGCTGCGCAAGTTGTTGAGCAGCAGCGTTTGATGTGTTTCCGCCACCCCGAGCTCCCACGGCAAACCCGCATGCTTAATGCTGGTTTGTGGCGAGGCGCCTGTCCCGCCATCGTGGCCACTGATGAGTACAACGTCGGCATGCCCTTTGGCCACGCCGGCCGCAATGGTACCAACGCCGATCTCAGAGACCAATTTGACGCTGATGCGGGCTTTGTGGTTGGCGTTTTTCAGGTCATGAATCAACTGGGCTAAGTCTTCAATAGAATAGATGTCGTGGTGGGGTGGGGGCGAAATCAGACCGACCCCAGGTGTTGAGAGCCGCACCTTGGCAATCCAGGGATAGACTTTCCTGCCCGGCAGCTCTCCGCCTTCGCCCGGCTTGGCACCCTGTGCCATTTTGATCTGGAGTTCTTGCGCTTGGGTGAGGTATTCGCTGGTGACACCAAAGCGCCCTGACGCAACCTGCTTAATGGCGCTGTTGCGCGAGTCTCCGTTCGGGTCGGGCGTATAGCGTGCTGCGTCTTCGCCCCCTTCGCCGGTATTGCTCTTGCCGCCGATGCGGTTCATGGCAATGGCGAGCGATTCGTGCGCTTCCCGGCCGATGGAGCCATACGACATGGCTCCTGTCTTAAAGCGCTTGGTGATGGCTTCAATCGATTCCACTTCGTCAAGCGGAACGGGCTCTGGCGCGGGTTTGAGTTCCAGCAAGCCGCGCAGCGTGGCCATCCGTTCTGACTGGTCATCGATGAGTCGGGCGTATTCCTTAAAGATTGCGTAGTCATTCGTACGACACGCCTTTTGAAGCAGGTGGACGGTGCGTGGATTGAATAAGTGCAGTTCCCCATCTTTGCGGAACTGATACTGGCCATGGACCTCGAGAGTCCGGCCACGGACTGGAATGGCGGGGAAGGCCTTGGCGTGTTGCTGCCTGGCTTCACGCGCGATTTCGGCCAGCTGAATCCCGCCCACCCGAGACGGGGTCCAGGTAAAATATTTATCGACCAGCTCCTGCCCCAGACCCACGGCTTCAAAAATTTGGGCTCCACAGTAGGACTTAATCGTAGAAATCCCCATCTTGGACATGACTTTGACCACACCCTTGACGGCAGCTTTGATATAGCCACTGACGGCGTCAGCATAGGAAATACTCGTCAGCATGCCCTCGCCGATCATGTCATGCAGGCATTCGTAGACCATATAGGGATTAACGGCCTGAATGCCGTACCCCAGCAGCAGACAGAAGTGATGCACTTCGCGTGGCTCGCCCGATTCGAGCACGAGCCCGACACGTGTCCGTGTGCCCGCCCGGATGAGATGATGATGCAAGCTGGAGGAGGCGAGCAGGGCAGGCATCGGCGCACGTTTCTGATCAACGTCTCTATCCGACAGAATCAGAATGGCCGCCCCGTCTGTAATGGCCTTGTCCGCGGCTTGGAAGAGTTCTTCGAGTGCGTGCTCAAGTTCAGCTTGTCCTGCTGTCGGATTGAAAAGGATCGGCAAGGTGACGACTTTCAGTCCCCGCAGATCAACCTGACGCAGCTTTTGTAATTCCGAATTTTTCAGAATCGGAATAGATAACCGGACCTGGCGACAACTGTTCGGCCGAGCCCCGATCAGATTGCCCTCAGGCCCCAGAGTCAGCGTTGTTGAAGTCACCAGCTCTTCCCGAATCGGATCGATAGGCGGATTGGTGACCTGGGCAAAAATCTGTTTGAAGTAGTTGTACAAAAGCTGGGGTTTATCCGACAGAACCGCGAGCGGCGTATCGGTGCCCATCGAGCCTATCGGTTGGATTTTATTCACCGCCATAGGACCGATATTGATCCGCAGGTCCTCAAAGCTATACCCAAATGCTTGGAGGCGTTGGAGGGTGGGGTCATGGTCATATGCCGGTTGCTCTTCGGGAATATTGGGCAGTTGGTCAAAATAGACGGTGTGCTCGTTTAACCACTGCCGATACGGCTGCGCGGAAACCACCGCCTGCTTCAGCTCTTCATCGCTAATAATGCGCCCTTCCTCCGTATCAACTAAGAACATCCGGCCGGGCTGCAGACGACGCTTCTCTAAAACTCGCTCTGGTTCTACTTCCAGAACGCCGACTTCGGAGCCCATAATGACCAAATCATCTTTGGTGACATAATATCGAGACGGGCGCAGTCCATTCCGGTCTAGTACCGCACCGACCCGCGTCCCATCTGTGAAGGCGATTGAGGCCGGACCATCCCACGGCTCTATCAGACAGCTATGGTATTCGTAGAACGCGCGCTTCTCGTCAGGCATGCTTTTATGATTCTCCCACGGTTCCGGGATCATCATCATTATGGCATGCGGCAGCGAGCGGCCGCTTAAAGCTAAAAACTCTAGGCAGTTATCAAAGATTGCGGAGTCACTGCCGTCTTCCAAGATTACCGGGAAGACCTTAGCCAGGTCGTCGCCGAACAGCTCTGAGGCCATCATCGCCTGGCGGGCATGCATCCAGTTCACATTGCCGCGGAGCGTATTAATTTCGCCATTGTGAATCAGGTAACGGTAGGGATGCGAGCGTTCCCAGCTTGGAAAGGTGTTGGTGCTGAAGCGGGAATGGATGAGCGCAATAGCGGTCTCCACGCGCGGGTCGGATAGATCCGGATAAAAGGTCTCAAGCTGTTGCGGGGTGAGCATGCCCTTATAGATGAGCGTTTTGTACGACATGCTGGGAATATAGAAATACTCCCCACCAGGCACACCGCCGTACCGGATCGCATTGGTGACCCGGCGGCGGATAATATACAGCTTGCGCTCAAAGGCGAGGTCGCCGCCAAGGGTAGCATTGCGTCCGATAAAAACCTGGCTGATAAACGGTTCACACGCCTTTGCTGTTTCTCCCAAGTACGCATTGTCAGTGGGAACGCTCCGCCACCCCAGCACCTGTTGCCCTTCCTCGCGTATGATGGTGTCGAGCATACGCTCGCACTGGTGCCGCTGCTCCCTGTCCGGGGGGAGGTAGACCATACCGATGCCGTACTGACCGGGTTTGGGGAGCTGAAATCCCAGCCCTTCGCAGGAGTGTTGAAGAAAATCATGCGGAACCTGGAGCAGGATGCCCGCGCCGTCCCCAGTGCCTTCTTCACAGCCGCGTGCGCCACGATGATCCAAGTTCATGAGAACAGTTAAGGCCTGTTCAAGAACGCGGTGCGACCGTTTGCCCTTAATGTTGACGACAAAACCAATGCCGCACGCGTCATGCTCAAAACGTGGATCGTAAAGTCCTTGTTTGCGGGGCATACCGGCGTGTGTCATATATAGCCCTTTTATAGCCCTTTCCTCACTCAACAACATGCTGCCGTAATCGTTCTTGGTGTGTTATATCCCCGAGCTCGCCTTCTAGTCTCAACTCTGAGGTCTGCCTCGATCTGGGTTGAGACGCAGCGCATAGCGCTATGCGCTGCGTCTTGCCTTGAGCGCCAACGATACAGTCCCGTTCTCTTCGCGCCGCGTGCCTTCTAAAACGTCCTGAGATTCGAGTGCCAACCACAAGCCCTCTGTGTATGTAGACAGGACGACGGAGGTCTCCGTTCGTTCAACGCCTTCAATGGAGCGAATTTGGCGAATGAGTTCCTCAAGGCTGGTGGCATTATTGGCTTTGACCTTGAGGAGTAAAGTGTATTCGCCTGTCACATGGTGACATTCCTGAATATCTTCATAAACCAGCAATTTTTGTTTCAAACTTCGTAATAAGCGTGGGATGGTTAATCGAAACTCCGATAAACGCTGTAATATCCTTCCCCAGCTTGCGCGCGTCTAAGATAGCGGTATAGCCTCGTATGACGCCGCCCTCTTCCAGCTTCTTAATGCGTTCTATGACGGATGGAGCGGACAGACCCACCCGTTCACCGATTTTGACCAGGGGAAGTTTGCAGTTGTCCTGCAAGACGGACAGGATATGCATATCCAAGGTGTCGAGGTTGTCGAGTTCCATACCTAGCTCCACCGAATGTATCGAGGTCGAAAGTTACCAGGGACTAACAAATAGCGGAGATTGAGCTATTCTGTCAAGGGAATATTCAGTCGTATATATTTCCTTGCGTTTTTCCCCGGCCCCCGTATAATCACGTGTCGGGTGAGAAGAGATAGAGGCAAAAATGGCAAAAATGACTGGTGCACAGATCACGATTGAAAGTCTGCTAGCCGAGGGGGTAGATACCATCTTTGGTTACCCTGGCGGGGCGATTTTGCCGACATATGATGCCTTAGTGCAGAACCCGGCCCTGCGTCACATCCTGGTTCGGCATGAACAAGGTGCTGTGCATATGGCCGAGGGGTATGCACGCGTATCAGGCCGGCCCGGTGTGGTTCTCGTAACCTCAGGGCCGGGGGCGACGAATACGGTCACCGGTATCGCCGATGCCTATATGGATTCGACCCCGCTTGTGGTCATATGCGGTCAGGTGCCGACGAATCTGATAGGCAACGATGCGTTTCAAGAAGCCGATGTGACCGGCATTACCCGTCCGTGCACCAAGCACAATTATCTGATTCGTGATGTGAACGATATTGCGCGGACCATTAAAGAAGCCTTTCATATTGCCGGCAGTGGCCGACCCGGCCCGGTTTTGATCGATCTGCCCAAGGATGTGCAAAACAACGAAGCCGTGTTTTCCTATCCCAAAACAGTCAGTTTGCGAGGCTATAAGCCCACGCTCAAGGGGAATGCCCGGCAGATTGATCGGGCGCTTGAGGTCATCGAACAGGCCGAACGTCCGCTCTTCTATGTGGGCGGTGGAGTCCAGTGGTCTGGTGCAGCCGAGCTGCTCACCCAGCTTGTCCGCGGACTCAAGGTCCCCATTACCACGACGGTCATGGCCCTTGGGGTGTATCCCAGCGATGACCCGCTGTGCCTCGGCATGTTGGGTATGCACGGTGGCTACTGGACCAACATGGCGGTGCAGGACTGCGATGCGCTTATTGCGGTGGGCGCGCGTTTTGACGACCGGGTGACGGGCCGGACAGATAGTTTTGCACCAAAAGCGAAGAAGATAGTCCACATCGATATTGATCCCTCGTCTATCAGTAAGAATATCCGAGTCGATGTTCCCATTGTGGGCGACATCAAAGAAGTGCTGCAGGTCATGCTGGCGAAGGTGAAGAGCCAAGAGCAACTGGCGACGAGTCAGAAAAAATGGGCCGCCTGGCATAAGCGAATCATGGACTGGAAACGGAAAAGGCCGCTCCCGTATGATGTGCAGGGCGCGAACGGTGAAATCCTTCCGCGGGGGGTGTTCGAAGAGATTAACCGGCTCACTAAGGGCAAAGCCATCGTCGTGACTGACGTGGGCCAACATCAGATGTGGGCCGCTCAGATGATGGCGTTTAATCGGCCGCGCTCGTGGTTGACGTCTGGCGGACTGGGCACCATGGGCTATGGCTTGCCGGCGGGCATTGGTGCGCACTTTGCCGCGCCCGACCGCCAAGTTGTGGTGATTAGTGGTGACGGCAGCATCCAGATGAATATGCAGGAACTCGCCTGTGCCGTGCAGTACCAGGTCCCGGTCAAAGTTGTGATACTCAACAACCACTATCTGGGCATGGTCCGACAGTGGCAAGAAAAATTTCACGAAGAACGCTATGCACACTCGTATATGGAGGCCATGCCGGACTTTGTGAAACTCGCCGAAGCCTATGGCGCCAAGGGGTTCCGGGCTGAAAAGACGTCCGAGCTGTCCGCGACGTTACAGGCTGCCTTTGCAGAGCCGGGGCCGGTTTTGGTTGAGCTCCTCATTCCCAAGAGTGCAGGCGTCTTTCCCATGGTGCCCACAGGCAAGGCCGTGCACGAAATGCTCTTTGCCTAATCGGCCTCACCGTGGAAAAAGACACGCAACAAACCCCCGATGGGGAGCAGTCTCGGGATCATTTTTATCACGGAGTGATCCAT
>CAXXHG010000028.1:0-44406 GCA_963666315.2 Binatia bacterium | reverse complement strand
GGATACGGGAAGCGTGGAACTTGGACGAAGAAAGGCGGACGGACCAGTCGAGGTTGACGAGGCTTACCTGGGTGGCCGCAACGCCACTAAGCACGCTGACAAGAAGATCAAGAACGCCAACGGGACAGTAGGCAAGACAGCCGTCGTAGGCATGAAGGACAGAAAGACAAACACGGTTCAGGCAAAGGTAGTCGAGCACACGAACCAAGAAACCTTACAAGGCTTTGTGAATGCCCGGATTGCTCCCGGCGCGAAGGTCTACACGGACGAGCACGGCGGTTACATTGGCCTGGAGAATCACGAGGCGGTCAAGCATTCCGCAGGTGAGTACGTCAACGGACAAGCGCATACCAACGGCATTGAGAGCTTCTGGGCTGCCTTGAGGCGCGGCTACTACGGCACCTACCACAAGATGAGTGTAAAGCACTTAAACCGCTATGTGAACGAGTTCTCAGGCCGTCACAATACCCGCCCCCTAGACACCATCGATCAAATGAGTCTGATGGCGCTGGGCATGAGTGGGAAGCGCCTACGGTATCAGGACTTGATTGCATAGAGGAATACATGGCAGAGCCCAACTGGCAGAACCGCACCCTCTGGACCGGAGACAATCTTGACATTCTCAGGGGGATGAACTCCGAGTCGGTAGACCTCATCTACCTGGACCCGCCGTTCAATTCTAACAAGAACTATTCCGCGCCGATCGGATCACAGGCAGCCGGGGCAGCGTTCAAAGATACCTGGACCTTGAGTGACGTAGACGAGGCATGGCACGGGGAAATCGCGGACAAAGAGCCGACGTTATATGCCATTATTGACGCCGCTGTATTAAGCCACGGCAAGAGCATGAAATCGTATCTGATTATGATGGCAGTGCGGTTATTGGAATTACAGCGCGTGCTCAAAAACCTACGGGCAGTCTGTACCTGCATTGTGATCCGACTGCGGGGCACTACTTGAAAATCGCGCTAGATGCCATTTTCGGGTGGGAACATTTTAGAAATGAATTGGTTTGGCAATACTCCACTTTTCATGCGAGTAAACGCGCGTATAAAAAGAACTATGATCTGATCCTTTTCTATAGTAAGGGGAATGAATATCACTTTAATTGGGAAGCAATCACCGAGCCTTACCGTCCACTCACCATAGCGCGTTATGATAAGGAAGACGAAGGGGGCCGGTATAAGATCATCAAAGGGGCGAAGTCCTATATGGGAAAAGGGACTCCTCCGAATGCCGCCTTTTTCATGCCCCAACTCCAGCTCAATGCCAGGGAGCATTTAGGGTATCCCACCCAAAAGCCGCTGAAGCTACTAGACCGGATCATTCAAGCCAGTTCCAACCCCGGCGATATGATTCTTGATCCTTTTGCAGGGTGCGCGACGGCCTGCATCTCTGCCGAGAGACTGGGGAGGCAATGGGTAGGGATTGACATCTCCTCCTTGGCGGCAAAGCTCGTTAAGGTCCGCTTAGAAAAGGAAATGGGGCTGTTCTATGATATCAACCACCGGGTAGACATTCCCCGCCGGACGGACTTAGGGGAGTTGCCGAACTACCGGACGCACAAGCATACGCTCTATGGCAAGCAAGAGGGGATTTGCACGGGGTGTCTCGTCATGTTCCCATTTCGTAACATGACCATTGACCATATCGTTCCACAGTCAAAAGGCGGAAGTGACCACTTCGACAACTTGCAACTGCTTTGCAACGCATGTAACTCGATGAAGGGGACGAAATCACAAGAACAGTTTATTGCCAAATTGAAAGCCAGCGGCTTACGGGATTGAAAAAGGGGGAATGATGGCAAAGGCGATGAAGACGAAATCCACCAAGGGAGCGAAGCAACCAAACCGGCCTATGCCGACTGATCCACGCGAACTGGCAACGGCGATGTTCCGCCAGGCTGATCACAAGATGTTTGGCGGGGCTAAAACGCCGCTCCCGAAAGACACAAAGAAGTCGGCTCCGGTTGCTGGGTAATTATGAGCCGCTCGCCCTGCGTCCAGGGCGAGCCCTTGCTTGATGAGACACTACAACTGTCACTCTTCGGTTCTATCCTTGCCCCATACCTTCCTTACAAGATTCAAGGCATGGTGTCGGAGCCTGAAGCATAGCGAAGGTGGGGTAGTAGTTCCTGTGGCCGGGGGCATGCTGACATGAAACCTTGTCGGTTGGGCATTCCCCGTGAAATGCTTTTTTCTTGACCAGGGCTTCGATGAAAACCAATGGTGAATCTCTTTTCTGTACAAAATGAGAGCCAAGATAATCCAAGCAATGGGGAACACGGACCATCGAGGATCACCTAACGGAAACAATGGCTCCACCATAAAGCTACCCGCCCAACCGGCAAGCAGCCCCACGAGGGTAAGTAGGCGTCCACGCCACATAATCGTGCACAGCTACCACCTGTGCCGCTCTTTGTCAAGTAAGGTATATAATTCCCTCCCAAGAGGGGAGAAGCTTTTAGGCGCTGCGACTCCGTTCCTCCTCAGACAGCTTATTCCGCTTAAATTGGGACAAGGGCGAGTACGCGCGGTCTTTAGAGGAGGACAAAATTCACTCTCTCGGTCCTACTCCCATTTCTTCTCGCTTTCTGTGCCTATATGACTGGGGAGACATTCTATCTTTGAGAAAGCGTATGCATGCAATTAAGTCAAACTCCGGTCGTTAAAGACCTGGTCCTCATAGGTGGAGGACACAGTCACGTTACGGTCCTCAAAAAATTCGGCATGCAGCCGTTGCCTGGGCTGCGATTGACACTTATCTGTCGCGACACGCACGCTCCGTATTCGGGCATGCTGCCCGGGTATATTGCCGGGCATTATGAATTTGACGACGCGCATATAGATCTTGGGCCGCTGTCTCGATTTGCCGGCGCACGCTTTTTTCATGATGAAGTGATCGGGCTGGATCTCAGCCGCAAACAGGTCCGCTGCCGGCACCGTCCACCGGTGCCGTATGACGTGCTGTCGATCAATATTGGTTCTGCGCCGGCCATGATGAATATTCCCGGTGCACAGCAAGTCGGCGTCCCGGTCAAACCTATCGACGGCTTTTGGCGCCACTGGGAAAAGTTGCGCGAGCGGTGCCTGGCACGCACTGAGCGGACCCACATCGGGGTGATCGGGGGTGGAGCGGGTGGTATTGAATTACTCCTCGCCGTCCAGTACCGCCTGATGCAATTACTTGTTCAGGAAAACAGGTCAACTGGCGACTTGGTCTTCCATATCGTGACGGGCGCCGCCGATATCCTGCCCACGCATAATGCCCGCGTTCGTTCCAAATTTCGCCGCATTCTGAATGAACGCCATATTGAAATCAAAACGAACTGCCAGGTGACGCATGCGTCTAGCGGACATATTCTCTGCCCGGATGGAACACCTCTGGAGTTGGATGAAGTCCTGTGGGTCACGACGGCTGTCGCCGCCACTTGGCCTGGGGAATCGGGGCTGGAGACCGATGAACACGGCTTTATCGCAGTCCGGGATAGTCTGCAGTCGATCTCTCATGCCGAGGTGTTTGCTGCCGGAGATATTGCGGCGGTGGTGCATCATCCCCGCCCAAAATCCGGCGTGTTTGCTGTCCGCCAAGGTCCACCGCTGGCAGATAATCTGCGCCGCTCTGTGCGCGGGCTCGCCCTGAAACCGTTTACGCCCCAGAAGCAATTTCTGAGTTTGATTTCAACCGGAGATCAATACGCCGTTGCGTCACGTTCTGGGTGGGCCCTGGAAGGACGCTGGGTGTGGAAGTGGAAGGACTGGATAGACCGGCGCTTTGTTCAAAAATACAACCAGCTACCCGCAATGGACGAGGCCGCCGACGAGCAGTCGGATATTGATCCGCGCTTAGCCGACCCGCAGGTGATCAAGGATATCACCGCCCTGGCCATGCGCTGTGGCGGCTGCGGAGCCAAGGTCGGCAGTTCCGTCCTGACCCGTGCGCTCAGCCAGCTGCAACCAGTCGAGCGGCCGGACGTCTTAGTCGGCCTGCACCCGCCGGATGACGCTGCCGTTGTGTCCGTGCCGGCAGGAAAAGTCGTAGTCCAGACCGTGGATTTTTTTCGGGCTTTTATTGAGGACCCGTTTATCTTTGGCAAAATTGCGGCCACGCACGCCCTGGGCGACATCTTCGCCATGGGGGCTGAGCCGCAATCCGCGCTGGCCATGGTCACCATCCCGTATGGCTTGGAACATAAGGTCGAAGATCAGCTCACCCAGCTCATGGCCGGCGCTATCGCCGTCCTGAATCAAGAGCGCACGGCCCTCGTCGGCGGGCATACGAGTGAAGGCAGTGAGCTGGCACTGGGCTTTGCGATCAACGGCCTGGCTGATCAGGCCACGGTACTGAAAAAGAGCGGCATGCAGCCTGGTCAGGCGCTCGTCCTCACCAAAGCCTTGGGCACGGGAGCTTTGTTTGCTGCAGATATGCGCCGTAAGGCCAAGAGCCGCTGGATCGAAACCGCCCTGGTCTCGATGTGTCTGTCGAATCGTGCCGGGTCGGCATGCCTGCGCAAATACAAGACCACGGCTATGACCGATGTCACCGGATTTGGCCTGCTGGGGCATTTGGTGGAAATGGTCCGTGCGTCAGAAGTCGATGTTGAGCTGCGCCTTGACCAAGTGCCCATTCTTCCCGGTGCCCTGGATGTCATTGAACAGGGGATCTTCTCATCCCTGCAACCGCAGAATATTCGGCTGCGGCGTGCGATTCGAGATATTGAACAGGTCTCACCCCATCCGCGTTATCCCCTCATCTTTGATCCACAGACCGCAGGCGGACTCTTGGCCAGCCTGCCTGCGGATCAAGCACCAGCCTGTGTTCAGGAGCTTCAGTCTCTGGGGTATGACCAGGCGGTTATTATTGGCACAGTCCAGCCGCCCAGTGACGCGCTGGAGCCCATCACTCTGCGACTCTAAATCGATTTTGTTTGGCTTTGCCAATACCGTTCAGTATCCCCACATTAGTTAATGCAAACAGTCAATCTCCAACCTTTGGGGGAATCTGCTTTGCCTCCTCGCCCCACAGGCAAAAGCATGACTATTCCCAAGGAGGTGCCCTGAATCTGTATTAAGGCTTGTTTGCATTGGCCGATATTGGCCGTATGAGCGTGATTCCTCAACCATTTTCTGCGTGTGTCACAGGGAAAACAGAAAGTCAGCGTCTCCCTCCGCAGTCCTTCGCTGCAAGAAGCAGTCGCCGGGTAGAGCCCCAATGGGGTCTGGTTGAGATGAAGATTGCGGGTCGTGGCCTGCGAAGCTGGGACGGGCAGCCGCTGCCCTCGGACTTACAAGCGGAGCTGCGACGGGAGTGGGAACGGTGTCAAGTGGTGCAGCGCCAAGTGCAAACGTTAGAGGCGCTCCAAAAGCAGCGGGTGGCCGAGGCCCCGACGGGCGCGCTGGGGGTCGTGCAGGAGCTGCGTAAGCTGCGGGCGGTGGGGTGGCAAAGTGCGTGGGGGTTAGGGATGGAGTTCTTGGCTGGCGCATGTTTGGGAATCGGCGGGAGCTGGCCGCGTTGGCAGGGCTGACGCCCACGCCGTATGCGAGCGGGGAGCGCCAGCGCGAGCAAGGGATTAGTAAGGCCGGCAACCGGCGTGTGCGCACGCTGATGATAGAGCTGAGCTGGTGCTGGCTGCGCTACCAACCCCAGAATGCCCTCCGTCAGTGGTTTCAGCGCCGCTTTGCCCACGGCGGGACCCGGTTGCGGCGCATTGGGAGCGTGCGCTAGCGCGGAAGGTGTTGCCTTGTGGCGGTACTTGGAAACGGGACAGCTCCCGGCGGGGGCCGTGCTCACGCCAGCCTAAGGGACAAGCGCCCGAGCCGCCCGCCCGGTGGCGTCAGTGCCCGGACCCAACCTGGGTGAGTTCGCTCAGACCGTTTTCGTAGAGGGGGCGCTGACTAACGGGGTCGCACCCGCGCGGACTGCGCATGTGGCATAGGGGGCCGGGAATTCTCCGGCCCGGATAGAAGGTTCTCCAGACTCACCTCTGGACCATCGCGCGACCCCGACACCGAGCCAGCGTGGACTGCCTGGGCATCAGTCGGAGGAGACACGAGAGCAGAGAGGCACGCAGGAACCAGCGGAGGTTGACGACCCTCATGGAAGGTTGGGTTAGCGCAGCGTAGCCCAACATCCTCCCTCCTTCACATACTGCTGGAAACTCGAATGCGGCTAATCCCAGGGCTTCTGGACATGCCCATGCTTCACCGGATTATAATGAGGGTATTCCACATGCTGTGGGCAGTTTGTCTCGTTCCGGATAACGTGTTCCTAATAGAGAGCCTGCCACACTGCTTGCTTAGCCCGCTATTGCTGAGCTGGGACAAGAGGCGTTTAAGGCGGGTCTTGTAATGCTTGGCCACCCAGGTTTTGATCAAATGCCACCGAGTGAGATAGTCTTCATCAGCAAACAGCACGGTCCCGATGCAGTGGAGATGGTCGGGTAAGATCACCATAGCGTTGACCGTAAAGGGCCGTTTCTTGTTGCCTTGTCGAAACGCCTCGCGCAGCATCCCAACAATCCCCTCATCGGCCAACAGCTTTCGTCTTTGTTCGGTTACCACACTGAAGAAGTAGGTTCCCCCCTGGGACAAAGGCTCGTCGATATTACATGGGAGGCGTCTGCTGGAAGTGTCGGACTACGCTCCGCTAATCCGACCTACGGGACTAAGAGAATATTGTTGACAGGTGTTGTTGAATTTTACAACATTTAGAAGTCATGCCGTGCAGCTTGGGGACATGCTGTGGGTGGACCATAGCTCCCAGAAGAAATCCACGACCGACATTAAGACCTCGAAGGTCGATGTAGAGGTGATCCGGTCACGTCTGAAGCAGTTGAAGGAGAGGAACACATGAGCAAAGCTAAAGAGAAAGAAGTGGAAGTGATCACAGGCAGTGGGAATATCTGGCAGGACTTGAGCTATTCAGACGCCGATATCCGCCAAGCCAAGGGGCGGCTAGCCGCCCAGATTATAGGCATTCTGGAAGGCCGGAAACTTTCTGTCCGCAATGCAGCCAAAGCCATGGGCTTTGCGGCGGCAGATTTCTCCCGCGTGCGCAATGCCGATTATGGCCGATTCACCTTAGACCGGATGATCCGCATGCTATCCGCTCTCGATGAGACGCTAGCAGTCACGGTTGATCTAAGACGGCGCGACAGTACCAGCCAGCATGCCTCGGCTTGAGCCTGACCGTCGCCAGACACTGGGGCCATCCAGACCTCCGAGTCGGCTCCACTCTGGGCAGGAGCTGAGACACAGAAAGGACGAAAAATAAAGTCGGCGTCGCTATATATAGAGGGGGGCTGATACGTTTACCCGCCCCTCGCCTAGGTATACGCCCGGAGAAAAAAGTACACCAACACCCCGGTGACGGAGACATATAACCAGATAGGGAAGGTGTAGCGGGCAATCTTTTTGTGGGACTCAAACTGTCCTCGGGCGGCGTAATAGACGGTGGTAAATACCAGCGGTAGGGTGACTATAGACAAGACGATATGACTAATCAAAATAAAGAAATAGACAATGCGAATCGGGCCTTGGCCAGGGAAGGCGGTATCGCCGTGGAAGTAATGGTACAGAATATAGCTGACGAGAAAGAGGGTCGAGAAGCCTAAGGCCGCAAGCATAAAGCGCATATGCGTTTGCCGATTGCCGCGTTTAATATTGATGAAGCCGCCGACCAAACAACACGCGCACAGCGCGTTAAAACACGAATTCGCCGCCGGTAGCAGCGTGACCCAATCTCCTTCTGCCGTTGCGGCTGGGTTGAAATAGATCAACCACATGAGAAATCCGCTGATACCGAGGCCCAGGACCAGAAACCATGAGAAGGGATGGCGTGTAATTGCCTGTGTTGTCATACGGAACTCCTCCACGAGAAACTAACCGCGAGGTGACACGAGATCAAGTCTCCCATACTCTCATCCAAAGAGGTGTTCGGATGGGGTAGGTATGCTATGCCCTTCAAAAGAGAAGTAAGGCTATTCAGTATGGAATATGTCAATGTAGAGGACTACCGATGGAGCTGTAGTCAGCCCCTCTGATTGCAGCTATGTCTATCCCCGAACACTACAACACCGGCTACAACCTCGGCGTTGGCGGTGCGGTTGTTTGCCATGAGCGTCTGCTTCTGGTCCGGCGTGCTTCGCGGCGGGGTAGGGGGAACTGGCAGGTGCCGGGTGGCTTTGTTGAACCCGAGGAAACCATTGAGCAGGCCGTGGTGCGTGAGGTCCAAGAAGAATCCGGGGTTACGGCACAGGTGGAAGGTGTGATCGGCCTACGCAACCGTTATGACTCTGATATCGGTAACAGCCTGTATATCGTCCTGCTGATGAAGCCTGTCAGTGGAGAGCCGCGACCCGATCTGCACGAGGTAGATAGGGCTGCTTACTTCACTTTAGGTGAGATAGACGGACTCGCCCCCGTTCCGGCAATCAATCGCGAGATTGCTCACCGTGTTCTTGCCCAGGATCACCGACTCCTCTTGCCGCAAATGCTGGTACATTTGAACGGCAAGCCGTTTACTCTGTTTGTTGGATAACAAAGCCTTAATGATCGAGTGTGTCATTATTCACGGATACGATTGCGTGAGATAGCCCGCAAATCCTGCTTGTTCTAAACGTGCGGCGTCGCTGTGTATTCCGGCTGAAGCCATCAGGATCAGACTGAGTTCGTCTAAGGTCGTCATATTCTTGATCGTGGCGCAAAAAGTATCTGCATCAAATCCAACCATATGATCGGACACGAGCGCCATGTGGTAGGGATCGCCTTCGGCCTGAGCGACTTGCAATGCATCCAGGGCTTTCGGTCCGGAAGTAAGCCTGGTCGAGGGTATTCCCCACTGGGCAAGCTGTTCCTGTAAGACGGTACGTACCAAGGCGTGTCTTTGAACAATGAGGATGCGAACCTGAGACAGATCGATGATTGAATCTGGCTGCGTACTTGGGGTGTGATACACGGGTAGGGACAAGGTAAAGAAGAAGAGCGCGCCGGTCCCTGGGGTGCTCTCGACCCCAAGTTCACCTCCCATGAGTTCGACTAATTGTTTGGATATAGCCAGGTCGAGTCCGGTACCCCGTATTTCCGCGTAGTGGATGCGTCTGCCTGGGTGAACTTCTCGAACAACTGATCTTGTGCATCCGTAGGGATGCCTATGCCGCCGTCTTCTACTACAAAGCGCAGCCGAACGTACGCATCGTTTTGGTTTTCTGCCTGCTGGTTTTCTACCTCGATGTGGATAAGGACGTGACCGCTGTGGGTAAACTTAATAGCGCTACCCGCTAGATAGGTAATGATCTGGCGGATTCGCCCCGGGTCGCCGACAACGTAGGAAGGGACGTTATGGCCATAACGCACGATGAGTTCGAGACCTTGCTCTGCAGCCTTGGGGGCTAGGAGGTCGCTGACTTCCTGGATCGCGACATACAGGTCGAATGGAATGGGTTCGATGGAAAGCTTCCCGGCTTCGATTTTAGAGAAGTCCAGGATGTCATTAATGACGGTCAATAATGCATCTGCCGAAGCGCGTACGGTGTCGGCATAGTCGCGTTGCTCGGCTGTTAATGCCGTGTCCAATAATAAGTTGGTCATACCGATGATGCCGTTCATCGGGGTACGAATCTCGTGACTCATGCCGGCCAGGAACTCGGACTTCACCCGTGTTGCTTGTTCGGCGATTTCCTTCGCCTCTCGGAGCTCCTTGGCCTGTTGGCCGATCTGACGCTGGGCGTCTTCAATAGCCTCAGTATAATCGATGAGTTCTTCCTGAGCCCACTTGCGACTCGTGATGTCTTCAAATGTACCCACATGGCCCGTACACGTCCCGTATGGCGAATAGGTAGGTCTCGCGTTCGTCATAATGCAGCTGACGATGTCGTCCGGTCTCACGAATCGGAACTCGTAGGAAAACGGTTGCCGCTCACATATTGCGGTGTTCCAGGCTGCAGCCACAACGTCGCGCTGGGTTGGATCTATATGCTGGGTCCAGGTATGACTTTCCGTTGTTGAAAGCCGAGTAATTTTTTTCCAGGCCGGATTGGTATACACACAAACGCCTTGTACAACAGTCTGAAATAGGCCGATGGGGGCAAATTCAAGAATAGGCTGCAGGGGGGCATGTTCGTCAGAGTGAGCCATATTTGCGCTACAATCTATTGTAAGGCGCAGAGCTACAGAAGAAGAGCATCCTTCATAAATACTTTCGGATTTTCAGAATAAATATATAGGGCCATGCGGACTATTTGCTGAAGGCCGTTGAAGAGTCGGGCGCTAGACGGGTAGGGGACCCAGACTCTATCGTATCAATAATGGTAGGCAGGCATGGCGGCGGAGGCCGGCGCGAGTCTTCAAAAATTTTCTACGGCTGGTGGGTAGTCGGGGCATGCTTTGTCAGCATGGCTATGGCCGGTGGTATCGGTAATCTGTCCTTCCCCATATTTCTCAAGCCTCTGACTGAGGAGTTCGGCTGGAGTCGGGCTCAGGTTTCCGGCGGTATCTCCGCCTTTATGCTTGCGATTGCTGTCGCCGCACCTCTGGTCGGGCGTATTGTCGGCATCTATGGCGCCCGTGCGGTGATGGTTCCCGCTGCTCTCGTTGTCGGCTTGTGCTTGATGCTGCTGGCTCGTCTGACCAGCCTGTGGCAATTGTATGTACTCCGCCTTGGTGCGGGTGTGGCGTTTACTGCGCTTGCCCATATTCCGGTCAATGTCACTATCTCCCGGTGGTTTGTCCGCAAACGGGGTCGGGCTATGGGCATAGCCATGATCGGATCATCCGTCGGCGGGTTGCTGCTCACGCCTGTGGTTGCGTCTTCGGTTGACAGCCTGGGATGGCGGCCCACGTTGGTTGTGTTGGGTGGAGTCATGTGGGTCGTTTTGGCTCCCGTGCTGTTTTGGCTCATACGTAATAAACCCGCAGACCTTACACTCTTACCCGACGGAGACACGCGCGGGGCAGCGGTGACTGGGGCGACCGTGGAGGGCGCTGACGCGGGCATGTCCGCGCGTGACGCTGTGCGCAGCGGTCGCTTTTGGGCTCTCGTTGGGGTGTATCTACTGGCGTATACGTGCGTGTTCTCGGCTATGGTTCATCAGTATCCCTATTTTACCGACCAGGGCTTCCCGCCAGGGCAGGCGGCTCTCCTGGTGAGTATCCTGCTGGGCTTTGCCGTGCTAAGCGGAGTGACTTTCGGCTGGGCTAGTGACCGCCACGATGTCTTCCGGCTGGCTGCCGTCTGCTACGCCTTTGGAGCGATAGGCATGGCCTGCCTACTCTGGGCGGGCCCGGTCATGTCAATGGCCGGCTATATTGTCTGCTTTGGAGTACTCTTCGGCGGGACGACGCCACTCACCGCGCTGGTCATCGGCCGTATATTCGGGATGAAAGCCTACGGTGTGATCTACGGCTTGTATCAAACTGTCATTTGTCTGAGTGGTTTTATTGGCCCGATCAGCATGGGCTATATCTATGATACGACCGGGAGTTATCGCCTCGGATTTACTGGGGTGAGCATTGGGCTGCTGTGCGCGTCTGGATTGATGTTACTGCTGCGGTCAAAAATGTCCCAGACGGCGCATTCCGTTTTACAGACCTCAGAACCGCACCAACAGCCGATGCGCATGGTAGCCAAAGAAGAGTAGGGCGCAACCCGCGCCGTAGGCTTGCCAGAATGTAAGTTTGAAATAACCCGAGAGCAAAAAGGAAATAAAGAAGACCAGCGAGACCGGCACGGCAATAAAGATACTCTTTGCCAGGTGAACCGAAATCACAGCACTGCCGTGCTGCCAGTACGAGAGCGGCAGGGCGATGATGAAACCGGCCAAACGCGGCGCCTGCCCGGAAAGCCAGGCCACGAAACTAATGACGCAGGCTGAGAAGATTACGTTAAATACGATGTGCATGAGTTGCTCCTCTATCGATGAAACCCTGAAACTGTCTCTTTCCTCTTGTCGCTCAACACGCAGGCTGATACAGCTTTTTGTGAGAGTAACACCATACCCGAAAGGAGGGGAAAATGATTAAGGCGAAATCGATCCGCCATACCGGGGTTCCAGTTACGGATGTCAGAAAAGCGAGGCGATTTTATGGGGACATTCTCGGCTTTGATGAGATCGAACGTCCCAATATCAAGGGCATTCCTGGTATTTGGTATGAAGTCGACGGCACGCAGGTCCATATCATCGGCCAGCGCAATAAGATGGCCGGCAAGGATATGCCTGGTATAGGTCCCCACATTGCGGTGCAGATCGAAGACCTTGAAGAGGCCAAGCGGGTGCTCAAGAAACGGCGGGTGAAATTCCAAGAATTTGCTCCGCCGCCGGAACTGGGCTTGCCCCCGGTGATCTTTGTGCGCGACCCGGATGGTAATGTGGTCGAGCTACGGACGGAAGCGTAGCCCAAGCGCGCTACGTCTTTCATTACGAACGCGTTGTCTATTGGTCCGTAAGGGCGGGTATAAAACCCGCCCTTGTGCCTTGTGGACAGCCTCTGGGGCCGAGGTCTGATGCTCATCGAAATGTATCCCAAACCCGGTGGCATGCAGCACATCAACCTGATGTTCTGTGAAGAGGAGCCCGATCCTGAAGATGTGTGGATTCGCTCCCACATTCAGGAGTTTCCTGTCCCGCCGAAACGCAGCTTTCAAGAGCAACGCGGGGGGCGGCAGTATACAATACTCCAGTTCGGTCAATGTGTAATCGGTCATTCGATGTTCTATATCGAAAAGCACAAAGGCGTCATCGATAAAATCCAAACGGTTTGTGGACAAGACCTCAAGCAGGCTGGACTCGACCGGCCCAGGCGAAATGTCCTGCTCTCTCGTCTGGCAATGGAGCTGGATAAGCAAGCCCGCTATACCGTTGATGCGAGTGGAAACCTGACCATTGCCATTGATGAGAACGTCATGCGCAAATGCCTGGCGGAGTTTATAATGGCAGAACAGGCTGAAGCAGCAGAAAGTGAGGCGTAAGGTGGCCGGTGTAGAGGGAAAAGTGGCGTTTTTGACAGGGGCTGGATCGGGCATAGGTCGCGCCACGGCCATCGTCTTAGCCCAAGGCGGAGCAGACGTGGTAGTGACGGATATTAATCTTGATGGAGCACAGGCAGTGGTTCAGGAAATCTCTCGGTTGGGTCGAAAAACACTTGCCCTGCAGGTTGATGTCACTCAATTGGCCGCGCTTGAGGCTGCGGTTGCGCAAACGAAACAGGAGTTGGGCCGGGTCGACGTTCTCTTTAGCAATGCCGGCATTGGCGAGTTGGTGTCCTTTGCCGATCTGACCGAAGCCCAATGGGACCGCATGTTTGATGTCCACCTGAACGGGACGTATAACTGTTTCCGTGCCGTTCTGCCCGACATGCTCGAGAGTGGCTGGGGCCGCCTCATCAGTACGTGTTCGACCGGCGCGTTCACGGGCGGCATAGGCGTCGCGCACTATTGTGCGGCCAAAGCCGGAATTGCCGGGCTGACCGTTGCCATGGCGAGTGAACTGGCCCGCACCGGGGTGACGGTGAACGCTGTCGCGCCGGGACCTATTGATACACCCATGGTGCGACAAAGTTCGCAGCGCTGGGTCGAGCGGATAATAAAGACGGTACCTATGCGAAAGCTGGGCGGAGCTGAAGATATTGCCTATGCTGCGGCGTATCTGGCATCCGAGGAAGCGGGGTTTATGACGGGGCAGATTGTGAGTCCGAACGGCGGTCTGTATACGAAGTGGTGCTGATATGCGACTCAAAAGAAAAATTGCACTGATAACAGGCGCGGGATCCGGGCTGGGCCAGGCAACGGCTCTCGCCTTTCACCAAGCCGGCGCACGCGTGATCGTGGCGGACATCAGTCTGCGCCGGGCTGAAGCTGTGGCGGCACAGATCAATGGCGAATCCAAACGAAAAAAGGCGCTCGCGCTGCGTGCGGATGTGTCCAAAAAGGACGAGGTTGACGCCTTAGTGACAGCGGCGCGCAAGCGCTTCGGTCCGATTACTATTGTGGTCAATAATGCCGGCATTGCCCAAATCAAAAATTTTCTCGATATCTCTCCCGACGAGTGGCAACGCATGTTGGACGTCCACATGAAGGGAACATTCTTGTGCACCCAAGCTGTGGTGTCGGATATGGTTGAGGCAGAATGGGGCCGCATCATTAACACTGCCTCGGTCGCCGGGATGACGGGTGGTCCGCAGAACGCCCATTACGCCGCGGCAAAGGCGGCGATTATCGGCTTCACGCGTTCGTTAGCCTGGGAGTATGCGCTCTCTGGGATTACGGTCAACGCGGTTGCGCCTGGCCTGATTGAGACGCCTATGGTGCGCCAAGGAACAGGGCCGGCAACTGACAAAGTCGTTGATTATTTTGTTCGTCGTATTCCCATGCGTAAACTAGGCAGACCGGAGGACATTGCTGGTGCACATTTATACCTGGCGTCGGACGACGCGGCTTATGTCACGGGGCAAGTGCTGAGTCCGAATGGCGGGTATACGATTTGATGAGACATAACTTTGAGGTAGTGTGCCGCTATACGCACGAGATAAAACCCGCCTCGGTCCCGCTGGCGGAGTTCCTTCTTACAATCTGCCTCGGTGGAGGCTTCTGCTTCGAAGTCGAGGGTGGTAGGGTTGGCGGGGACTACGAACCGCATCTAATGCGGCAGAGCTGAATGGATACAAGGAGACACGAATATGGTTAAGCTCATGGGTTGTTTGCGCCGTAAGCCGAGCATGTCGGAAGAAGAATTTCATCAGTATTGGGAAGAGACGCACGCGCCGTTGGTCATGGATGTAACGGAGTTCAGCCGCTATTTTCGCAAATATATCCAGTCGCATACCGTACAAGGCCTGAGCGCATTATTCCCGCCCCAAGCCATCCCGGCGTACGATGGGATCGCGGAGATCTGGTTCGAGAGTGTGGACGAACTGCAAAAAGCGTTTACTGAACCCCGTTATATAGAAATCATCCGACCGGATGAAGAGAAGTTCCTTGATTTAGCAAACTGTGTCACTTTCATCGTGGATGAAGCCTCAATAGTGGAGAGGTAATAGCGTACAGAAACTCCCTCACTGGATATGCCGCAAGACACACTCGATACGCATCAAAAGGCTCTCACGCTCAACCTCGCGCGGAATATCTACGGCACGATAGCTGAGATTGGCGCCGGCCAGGAAGTTGCCGCATGGTTTTTCCGGGTAGGGGCAACGTCGGGCACGGTGGCGCAAACCGTCTCTGCCTACGACATGACCGTCAGCGATGAGCGCTATGGGCAGGTGGGCAGGCATGTTTCCCAGGAGCGGCTGGAGCGGATGCTGGAAAGCGAATTCGCTTTGCTTGTCTCTCGCCTGCAGGAGAAGAGAGGCGCAGAAACGACTTTCTTCGCCTTTGCCAGCACGGTCTCGGCGCAAAATTACTATGGCACCAATATTTGTCACGGCTGGCTGGGATTGCGTTTCCAGTCCGTGCCCGGCTCGCAACCAAACACCATTATTCTTCATGCCCATATGCGAGATGCCACGAATCTGCTCCAGCAAGAGGCGCTGGGTATTCTGGGTATTAATGTTATCTACGGGGCATTTTATTTGCGAGAGGACTTGGGCGCTTTTCTGCCCGCGCTGCTCGATGATCTGTCGCTGGAGCGGATAGAAGTTGACTATCTGTCCGTAGACGGTCCGACCTTTGCTGCGTGCGAATCGGGCCAAGTGAATCTTCAACTCCTGCAGGTGCCGCTGTGCAGCGCCATCCTCTTTGAGCCGGGCGGATTGCCTATAGCACCCATCGATGCGCTCTATAAACGGCCCGTGGTCATCGAGCGGGGAGGTTTTCGGGAAAGTGAGAGCGTGTATGAAGAACTGCTCTCCGTGGCAACCGAGGAGTTGAAAAAGGAAGTCGGCAACGGCCAAAGAACTCCGATTGGGGTGCCGGAAATTACTCTTTCCAATCTCTCGAGAGCCGAGACGCCGGCAGCGGCAGAGGTGCTGCACCGGGTTGCGCGTCTGAATCAGTTGGGGCGACACGTGCTGGTGTCACGGATAGGCGAAAATTTTCGGCTGACTGAATATCTCGTGCGGTTTCAACAAGAGTATATAGGCTATGCGCTGGGTATTAGTAACCTGATCCAACTCTTTGAAGAGGGCTTCTATCGAGAAGTCGAAGGCGGCACGCTGGCCGCTCTCAGCGCTCTTTTCGCTACTCGGGTCAGGCTGTATGTGTTCGGTATGCCGGTCGAGCCGCTGCAGCGGTGTCTGGGCACTTTGGGAATAGATCTGAGTCGCTGGGAGTTCCCCCCATCGGGGCTAGCGGATCTGAGCAATATCTCCCCCCGTTCGGCTGTTCGCCACATCTTTCGGTATGGGATAGAAACCGGCGCTCTTGTTTCCTCCACCGTCCCTCAGCGGTCATAGGCAGCCATACTGAGAGGCTGAATTTTCCTAAAAAATACGGCCATCTCTTGTAAGGGCATTATGCAGAAGAGGGAACTAAACCAACTTGTGCTGGACCTGTGGCGACGACTGCGTACCAGAAAATTAGATGCCGCCACGATTCGTCACGAGATGCAGGCAGCCGAGCTGTCTCTGCAGGACCAGAAGTCGGTACTCGAGCGGATAAGAGCCCTGGACAATGAAAGGACTGATATCAGAGTGGCAGAGTTGCGAGAGAGAACGGCCCGACTGATTTTTACAAAACTTCGAAGAGGGGAAATAGGTGAGGAGGGACGAATACAGCTGCTGAACAAGACCGAGTTCGCCGAGGTGGAAAAAGGACTCATACAGGTAAGGATAGACCAGCTCATAGCAGCCCGGAAAAATCCTCCTCGTAAATAAATGGGTAGGCCTTTTTCTGTATTACCTCGCGACCTTCAGGAGCAAGTCATCTTCAATTGGTACGAACTTTGATGCCGCCCGAATCAATGAGTCAGCAGTAAGTGGGCGGACGCCGTATATTTCAACGGAAATACGGAAGTCTTTCTTGATTTTATTGACCAACACATCAAAATCGCCATCTCCAGATGCCAAGATCACGACGTCTGATTTCTGTGCGTATTCCATCACATCGAGTGTGATACCAACATCCCAATCCCCTTTTGCTGAGCCATCACGTCTTTGAATAAACGGCTTGAGTTTTACTTCAAACCCAATTCCTCTCAGTATCTTTTGAAATTGTTGCTGTTTTTCATCGCGTCTATCAATGGCATAAGCAATGGCGGTGACAATTTCTCTCTTTGCCGTGGCATAATCCCAAAACGCATTATAATTGAAATGGCAGTTGTGGCATTGTTTTGTGGTGTAATAGATATTTTGAACATCCACGAATATCGAAACTTTTTCCATAATTTTGCCGTCTTCCCATGCCTCCGGATGGGACAATCTCAACAAAGCTGGAGAACCGTGTCAAACACAAGGGAGATGTGAAATGAGAAACCGCCTGTTTTTAAAAATAATCTTGTTCGTAATGCTGGTGATAGTCGTAGCTGCCGGCGAAACAACGGGGAAAGATGACGTTCCTTTACCTCAGCGGGCCAGCCCACGACCAAAAACGACACCAGGTGTCCCCCACATCCAGATTGGGGTAGAACCCGTGCCAGAAGTCAACACCGAACTGTTTCGACGGGTGTATATCCTGCCTGGGGTCGAGAAGCGCCCATCCATCATCTCTTTACCTGGCGCGTGGGGTCTGTGGTTAGGCGATAGCCTTACTCTTGTCCATCCCGAATATTATCGCTGAGCGAGAGTTCGCCCACATCCATCCCGATGGCAGTTTGCATGTCTCACTGGCACCAAAAGGTGCCGACGAAGCAGTGCAGGCAGGCTGGGCAATCCGACATCTTTGGGCTGGTCAGCGAGAAGGATAGGAAGGGTTTGTCATGCTCTATACCCCGCAGTCCATGCAAGAACTGGAAGTGACATCCCAGCTCATTATCGACTCGTACAACTTTGTTACCGGAGAGAAAATACAGGCCACAGATTATAACAGCTAACTCTAATTAAAGTACGAGCAGATGTATCTACATCTACAAACCATGTCCCACGATCAGGCTTGTCCGCCACAAGTGCACGGCGTGGTTATACCTGAGCTCCCCGATGCGTTCCTGCGGATACCAGCTCCCGCCCGCCTACCTGACCTGCGTGCGAAGCGCAATGTCTGGTACGGAGAGACGGATCTTGACTAGCCTGATGGGCGCCTCGGATAACGAATTCACGAAGGCAGTTGAGGGGAAGTGGGGTTCCTTGGCCACGGACTGCCCCCGTGTATCCACTGGTAAGGCCCCCCCCACAGCGCCAAAGCCATGGCATCTCTGCAGACCCGATCACCGCTTCCTACTCCACCACTCTCATGCAGAATCCGGCGTCCAGGCTGCGATTAACGATGTCGCACGATGTTTGGAGTTCGTCGAGGATGCAACTACAGCGGCCGAACTCCGCGGGGAGGTTGCAGGCAGGCAGGAGACTCTTCGCCGCAGCCGTGAACACTTCAGAACTACTTGTCACGACGTTCCCGGGCAACGGCTCTCCGCTCGGACAGGGCGCGGTCCCCGGCGGTGCTAGTACCGGTTGTTCGCAACAAGCTGCTAGGGCATTCTCGAGGCAATACGTGGGATTGCGACCGCTAGCCAGGCAAAAGTCCTGGTAGGAGACAAAGCACGCGTCGTCCAGATTGCAGGGAGCAGAAGATTGGTGATCTAGAAGTGATGAGTTGGCGTGCGCAACGAGCGGGTAATGCTCAACCACCTCCTGAAGCTCTTGTTTGAGGTTCGGCTGTTGGTAGTCCTTTGCTGAGTCCGTTTGACTTGTGGCCGTGCCTGTTCCCACGCCCAGCACGAGGAAAAAGAAAATGGCGGTGAAGCACAGATTGCACCCTTGAATTCGTTTCATGGGTCACGCTCTCCTTCTTGTTTAGTTGGTTGCGGCAGTGGCTTGCCTGTTGCATCATCTAGTTGTTGAACTGTTTGAATATTTCTTCAGTATAACCCTGCTCCAGCACCCTCTACTCCTTCAACTACTCCAGTGACACAAGGATAGGCCCCCATCGTCTCTAAGTCATAAGATTCCTGTAAGATTTTGGTTAGATTTTCGTGAGAGCAGGAGAAAGACGGATAGACGGCTTGGGAGGGATGTGATGGTCTCCGACGTGTGAGCTTGGCGCGCTGCCATGAAAGAAAAAGGAGTAACGCCTAATACTCTCAATCATCATATCTGAGGTAATACCAAACGGTGTGGAAGTAGCGCCAGGTGGCATATCCAGATTGGATAAAACCGAACTGCCCCTGGAGTGTAAAGAGGAGCCACCATGACACGGCCAGTCACATCGTTACAGTCATCGTCTCGCCCATCCTGGGACCACCTGGAAGAGTATGTCCGTGAGCATATCCAGAAGTTCATCCAAACTCTGCTGGAAGAAAAGGTTACTGAGCTATTAGGGCGGCCTAAATCGGCCCGCCGCAAGACCAGCCCGGCGTCCATGGGGTATCGCAATGGCCACGGGAAGCCGCGGAAGTTAGGTACACCAATCGGGACGATCACGGTCCGCCGTCCGCGTGTCCGAGACTTGCCGGAGCGGTTTGAAAGTCGAGTCCTCCCCATGTTCAAACGCCACACCAAGCAGGTGGGCAAGTTGCTGCCTGAGTTATACTTACATGGGTTAGCGTTGGGCGACTTTGACCTGGCTTTACGCGGCTTGCTGGGCAGATTTCTAGCCGGGCTGCTGCTGGGCGTGATGGTGGAGGACCACCGCAGAGGCTGCAGCCTGTAGCGACCTGCACGCACGGGAAGGGAGTCCGTCACCCAGCAGCGGACTCCCTCTCTTTTCTCAACTGTGCCGCTATTGTATTTCTACACTTCTTGACAAGACCTCTCATATCTTGGTACCGCTCTTTCTCCCTTGACGATTATGGGGGGCGGTTATAGCGTGTCCGCGTGGACGAGAGCTTTGAACATCGGCCGCTCCTCAACCGCGAGACGCTCCGAGCGCTGCAGCAGCGTCGTGACCTTCCTTCTATTATTCGATTGACGTTGCAACTCAGCGCCTTCTTCCTGTGCGTTGGTTTCGTCGTGGGGGTATCAGGGGTGCCCCTTGTTGCGGCTCCTGTGACGGTTTTGCTTGGAGCGATCTGGGCTACCCTGTTTGCTCCATTCCATGAGTGTACGCATCAGACCGCATTCCAATCAAAGCGGCTCAACGAGATTAGCGCTTGGCTGTCCGGGATTCCGTTTGGAATGGCACCGGCCGTCTACCGTGCCTTTCACTTTGAGCATCATCGCCACACCCAGGACCCGCAAAAAGACCCCGAACTCATGACTGCCTCCAGTCAGCCCGCCCGCTGGCCAACCAGTCTGAAAGGCTGGCTGATGATGGCCTCCGGTATGGGTCTGACTATCCTGAAGGGCAGCATCCTGGTGCGCTTCTCGTTTCTGTCCTATGCGCAATGGGAGGAGCGGGCGCCTTGGGTACCCTCAATTGAGCAACGCCCGAGGCTGGCCTGGGAATCCCGCATTATTGGCCTGTGTTGGCTCGCGCTTATTATTGCGGCTGTTGTTGGTCCCTCCGGCATGAGCTGGATTCTTTTAGCAGCCCTCATCGGCCACGTTTTCCAAGTGCTGTGGATCACAACGGAGCACACCGGATTGCCGTACGAAGGGTCTATCCTGGCCCGAACACGAACAATGCTGACCTCGCCCTTCATTAGCTGGTGGCTGTGGAATATGAACTACCATGCGGAACACCACGCCTGGCCAGCAATTCCCTGGCGCCAGCTTCCGACGATACACACAGAAATCGCCGAGCATCTAGAGGCCGAAGAGCGCGGTTACGCGCGGCTTCAACTCAACGTGGTGCGCAATAATCTTCTCGCCTGAAACCTCGCCTCTCTCCGTCTCATCAAAGCGTAATCAATGCTGATGCTGTGAAAGGGGAGACGCTATGGCTAGCGTTCGAGACTATGACCCTCAGCGAGATGCGCCCGCGGTACGCGCTTGTTTCGTCGAACTCCAAGAAGCGGAACGCGAGTTTGAACCTGAACTCCCTCGGGGTGAAGAGGTTGCCGATGCGTATCTCAAGCTGATGTTTGCCGGGTGCGAGAGGTGGGCCGGGCAGGTGTTTGTAAGGCGGTCGGGTTCTTGTGTGTGTATACGCTCATATGACAATTAATGACCCGGACGAGGTTCCCAAAGGATTCGCTTATGTCTCAGACCTAGCAGTGTTGACACCGTATCGGGGACGCGGACTCGGACGAGCGCTACTGTCACGGGCCGAGCAGTACGCACGCGAGCGGGGCGCGACTACGCTGCGCCTCCTGGTGTTGTCTCAGAATACGGTTGCCAAACAACTCTATATTGCCTCAGGCTTCCGCGAACGGTTTATCCAGACGACAAAACGCTTAGACCTCGAATCCAAGACGTCGTAACTCGCGTAGTGTCTGATTATCTTGACCGGTTGAAGGGCAGCGTCTAGGTTCAGTCCGATATGACAACAGGAGGCTAAGAATACGCATGCTAACGGCGCCATCTCGATTCTTTAGTGAAGACCACCAAATATTCCGTGAGCAAGTCCGCAACTTTGTCAGCAAAGAAATATCTCCTCATATTGATCAATGGGAAGACGAAGGTCTTTTCCCCAAATCTCTTTACCGGCGCATGGGCGAGCTCGGCTTCCTCGGGATACGTCACCCGGTTGAGTACGGGGGCAGTGGTGGTGACATTTGGATGACGCTCGTGTTCTGTGAAGAGCTGTGTCGCTGTCGGGCTCTGGGCTTGCCGACGAGTGTCATGGTGCATACGGATATGTCTTCAACACATATCGCGCGGAATGGAACGGACGAGCAAAAAGAGAAATATTTGCGCCCTATGATAACGGGCGAGGCAGTGTGCGCTATTGGTGTCACCGAGCCCTCAGGCGGCTCTGATGTGGCAAGCATGCGAACGACCGCGGTCAGAGACGGTGATAGTTACGTCATCAATGGCTCCAAGATTTTCATTACCAACGCCGTCCACGGGGATGTGTTTTGCATAGCGGCCAAGACCGACAAAGACGCGCAGGCGCGTGGCATATCCCTGTTTCTTGTCGAGCGGGATACACCTGGATTTAGCCTCGCCAAAAAACTGGACAAAATGGGCTGTCATAGCTCAGACACAGGTGAGCTGGTTTTTGAAGACATGCGGGTGCCGCGCCAAAATCTCCTGGGTGAAGAAAGCAAGGGCTTCTACTACATCATGCAGAATTTTCAAGACGAACGGCTGATAGCGGCGATTATGGCTGTGAGTGCCTCGCAACAAGCGCTCGAAGATACGCTCAAATATACACGTGAGCGCGAGACGTTCGGACAGCGCATCTTCGATCATCAGGTCGTGGCGCATCGCCTGGCTGATATGGCGACGGAATTGGAAGCCGCCCGACAACTGACATATTACGCGGCCGATGTGCTCGCCAGCGGACGTGACTGCAGTACTGAGGTCTCTATGGCAAAGCTGTATGGCTGTAACCTTGCGAATAAGATTGCATACGAGTGTGTCCAGCTGCATGGCGGCTATGGCTATATGAAAGAGTTTGCGGTTGAGCGATTTTACCGTGATATTCGGCAGGCCTCGATTGCCGGTGGGACCGCAGAGATTATGCGCGAAATCATTGCTAAGCGCGGCTTAGATCGAGACCTCTAGGGTTCAATTTTATAAGCCACAAAAAAATTTGACGGCAGCGAGCTAACGGGTGTAGGACGAAAAGTACACCCGCAACCTCCAATCGAGTGCGGAGGGCGAAGATGGCACGCGACCATTGAAGAACCCTCATTTTTATATATCATAGAAAGTGAGTTATGGGGGATGCTATTCCGCCGGACTATAGGGGCCTGCTGTCTGCGGGCGATGTCTGTTCTACAAGGCGAGATCAGCCTCAGACTGCCTAACGTCCACCTTGACGGAACTCTTCGAATAGAGCGAGTCATGATGGCGCTGCAATAGTCATCATGACTATAAGAAACGCGAGGTTAGAGATAACGCGGACTCCGAAAAAGCCCCGGGTAGCTGACGCAGTGACGGATCGTCGTCTCATCTGCGGACAGGACGGGATATCAGAGAACGAGAGACAGAACGTAATGCTATTGCCATTGGAGAGAGGGCGTCTTCTCCGGAAAGATGCCCTTTTTTCTGTCTACACATCATCTCGCAACACCTCCAGCGGAGAACGGTCATACACCCCTCGTTTCCCTAAGAGACCGATCCCTATGGTGAGGCTGACGACCAGGAAAACCCTACCCACGATGGCCGCTACGTCGGGTGCGAAAACCGTTTCAAATAAGTAATAGGCCAGCGCCCAACTGCCCAATAACGCGAGTAAAACTCCGGCCAGAGACGCAAAACTGCCTAGAAATAAATATTCGATAAAGAGGATGCGTTTGAGTTGCGAACGGGCTGCCCCCAGGGTGCGCAGCCGCACTTTTCTTTGAGGCGTTGATAGCGGCCTGCGCTGACGGCGCTGGCTAAAACAACCAATCCGGTTGCTAGGCTGAAGAAAGCCATAAACCGAAAGGCAAAGGTTATCTTGCCTAACAAAGTATCAAACGTTTGCAGGATTAAATCCAGATCAATCGCCGACACGTTCCGAAATTGCTGTACCACGGCGCGTTGAACCGCCGCAAGCCGTGCCGAATCCTCAATTCGACTGACGAACACGACAAAGCGCGGCGCGGCTTCCAAGACGCCGGTGGGAAACACCACAAAGAAATTCGGCCGGACACGCTGCCAATCGACGGCACGGATACTTCCCACCACAGTCGTTACCGGCACACCCTGGACATCGAAGACCAGTTCATCACCGACGCTCACCCATAGTATTTTAGCAATCTCCTGCTCAAGAGAAATGGGGATGGGCTGGTCCTCATCCGCAGCAGCAACCTGTCCTTGCCAGCTGCCGGCAGCCAGGGATTCTGTGTCGATGAGTTCGGCTCGATACGTCGCAAGATATTCCCGCTGCAACGGCCACTCGGCATCGGCAGCGTCCGGGCCTCTGCGGATATCCGCAATAGCGCGCCCTTTAATCGTCAAAAGACGCATGGTCACAATGGGTGCAGTTTCGAGAATCGGGAGATGAAAGGAGCGGACTAAGTGGGCAACGGCGGCTTCCTGATCCGGATGAATGTCGAAGAGGATGAGGTTGGGCTGATTGGCGCCGCCGGATAATTCTACATTTTGAGCAGCATAGATTGTGTCAAATACAGCGTGAGCAGGAGAAACGTGCCGAGTCCGAGTGAGAGGAGCAGGGTGAGCGTTTGGTTCTGAGGACGATACAGATTGGCTCAGCCTTGGCGCCACTCAAACGTCCAGCCCGAGGGGAAATAGGCTAGGACCAGACGTGTCAGCCCATGTGCGGTCAGTACTAACAGTCCGCCTGCGATGGCTAGAGCGGCAACAAAACTGAGCGCGTGCGACCACTGGCGCGTCTGCATGACGGCAAACCCGAGTATGCTCGCCGCCAAAACGACATACAGCCGACGGCGCCAGGGGTCCTTGCCTGTCACAGCAAGATCCAGGGCTGAGATGCGCAGTGCGTGCAGGGGTGAGACCGTGCGAACTGACGGGAGAGGCGGCAGAGCAAACAGCAGCGCGATGCCCAGACCCACGGCTATGCCTTGTAGGATGGCCTCCCACGCCACAAAAAAATTGATCCGGACAGGCAAAAAATCTTGCATAATTTGAGGTAAAATCGTTTGAATGGCAATGCCCAGGAAGGCGCCCACAGCAACCCCAATAACACTCAGGCAACCCGCTTGGATGACATACACTGCAAAAATTTGCTGGGGCGGTGCGCCGGGGCAGCGCACAATCGCGACTGTACTGAGTTTATGTTTGATATAAGCTTGCATGCCGCTGGCTACGCCCACACCGCCCAGGAGTAGGGCTATAACGCCGACAAGATTCAGATACTGGGTCAGATTTTCCAACGTTAGGCCAATACTGCTGGGGCGTTCCTGGAGTGTTTCGCTTGCCAGACGATGCCGCTCAAAGTGCGCCAGATGCTTGTGCACGGAATCTGGCAAGATCTACTGTTGGGGCTAATTTAAAATAGACCTTGTAGCGCGGACGGCTGCCCATCTGAATGAGTTTGGTTTGATCCAGATAGCGCGCAGAAATATACAGGCGCGGACCGGCCAGCGATACTGCCGCAGCCTCACCCGGCGCTTTCTTGAGCGTACCGAGAATCTGAAAAATAAAAGCGCCAATTTTGATGGCATCCCCAACCTGGGCATCAAACTGCAGCATAAGGGTATTATCGGCGATGGCGTACGGGCCGGTCTGAAATCGCTGCGCGGCGTCAGTCGGGACTGTTTCCAATCGTCCATAATAAGGAAAAATCCCGTTCAGCGCGCGTATTTGAGCCAATCGAGTCCCGCCGTTTTTCGGAAAATAGACTATAGATGAGATAGTGGCCTCACGCGTTTGCCGTCCGCCTAGGGTACGCATTAACGCTTCTGTTTCCGCAGAGAACGGCTGACGGCTGCTGATGACAAAATCCGCGCTGAATAGGGTTTTGGCCTGATCTTGAATGGCGACGCGTACATTGGCTTCGAACGACGTAATCGCAATCAGGGCGGCAATACCGAACACGCTTGTCGAAAGAGTCAAAAGGAGACGTTTCCGACTCGCCCAGCTATCGCGCCAGTCTATTTTCCAAGCCCAACTATAGGAAAAGGGTCTGGGCGAAAAAGGTCGGGCCGTGCTCATGGGGGACACGTGTCCGAGAAGACGGCTCCACCCTTGAGACGAATGACTCGTTGCGTCTGTTGCGCTAGGTCGAAGTCATGCGTCACCAGGATCGACGTCGTTCCAGCGCTCCGGTTTAAGTCAAACAGGAGGGGGATAATGGTTTGGCTGGTTTCTTCATCCAGATTGCCTTTCGGCTCGTCGGCAAACAAAATTTTCGCCCGATTCACAAAAGCCCGTGCCAGCGCAACGCGTTGCTGTTCTCCGCCCGAGAGTTGGGTTGGATAATGCTGGAGTCGATCTTGTAAACCCACCTGCTGGAGCAGGCCGGCTGCGCGCTCGTGTGCCTGCGTATTCCCTTGCAGCTCAGCCGGCACCATGACGTTCTCTACTGCCGTGAGCGTCGGGATAAGTTGAAACGTCTGAAAAACAGAACCAACGCTACGGCTGCGCACAGCGGCAAGTTCAACCTCATTGAGATCGTTGAAGCGCATCCCATCGAATATGACGGACCCGGAACTGGGACGGTCTAATCCCGCGCACAGTCCGAGTAAGGTTGTCTTCCCACTTCCTGATGGTCCCACGATGCAGCAGGTTGCACCGGCCGGGATGGAAAACGATACATTGTCCAGAACCGTCAGCGAGTGCGTTCCGGTGCGATAGGTTTTCGTAACCTGCTGAACCTCAAGGAGGGGCGGAGTCTCCATAGTGCCTGTTATACGAGATCAATATATCCTTATGGTGCCGTGGTCCGGTCCAGCTTGGCCGGCTCGCCTATCAAGCTGCCGAACCGCATCGTAAAAACTACTCCCCTATGAGAGTTTTCGCTTTTACCACTATAGATTGCTTCGCTTAGCTCGCAGTGACGTGTACGGTGAGTTTTCAAATACTTTCTGCTGAAAGGTCGGAAACATGCTTCGACGGGTTGTGGTGTTGGTGTGGCTCAGTAGCTTTTTTATTGGGAGTTGGACGGGGGACGCGCTCGGCCAAGGCGACACACCGCTACGTATCCTGCTCTGTTTTGGTGATAGCTTGACGGCGGGTTATGGACTTGCGAGGCCCCAGGCATTCCCGGCTTTACTCCAGCAAAAGATTGATGCTAAGGCCTGGAAATTCAAAACGATCAATGCGGGCCTGAGTGGCGAAACCTCCTCGGGCGGACTGCGCCGCATAGACTGGCTCTTACGCCAACAGGTTGACGTCCTACTCTTGGAACTTGGCGTGAACGACGGATTCCGAGGAATTGATCCGAAAACCATTTATAGCAACCTCCAAGGCATAATCGATCGCACCAGAAAAAAATATCCACACGTAGAAATTATTGTGGCCGGGATGCTGGTGCCGCCCAATCTTGGCCGTGACTACGCGGCTCAATTTCGAGACGTTTTCCCGCGGCTGGCCCAAGCTAATGGTGCGGCCCTCATTCCTTTTTTACTCCAAGATGTTGGCGGGCGACCGGACCTCAATTTAGCTGACGGGATACACCCCACCGCGGAAGGGCATCAGATAGTTGCTAACAACGTCTGGAAGGTATTGCAGCCGGTGTTGCAGTCGTTGCAGTAACGCGGTGTATCAAATAGTTCTTCTAGTCCCGGGTCAACTTCCGATATCGAATGCGATGCGGACGATCGGCGTCCTTGCCAAGGCGGCGTTTACAGTCCTTTTCGTATGCACTGTAATTGCCTTCAAAACACACCACCTTGCTCTCCCCTTCAAAGGCCAAGATGTGTGCCAGCACCACTGGGCCCGATCACGCCGACGATGCCACCGCGTGGAAGCATAAAGCTGACGTCCTCAAACAGGGTCTTCTGGTCAAAGGCTTTGCTCAGGTTTTGTGCTTCTAAGACGACGTCGCCCAGCCGAGGACCGGGCGGAATATAAATCTCTAGATCTTGAGCCTGTTGATCGTGTTCTTGCCCCAAGAGGTTTTCATACTGTGTTACGCGTGCTTTTCCTTTTGCCTGGCGGCCATTCGGGGACATACGTATCCATTCGAGTTCACGCTCTAAGGTCTTGTGTCTCTTGCTCTCGGCCTTGCCTTCCTGTGCGAGGCGGGTCTGTTTTTGCTCCGGCCAGGATGAATAATTGCCCTCAAAGGGAAGCCCGTGCCCACGGTCTAATTCGAGTATCCAGCCCGCAATATTATCCAGGAAATACCGATCGCGGGTGATGGCAATGACGGTGCCCTTATACTGTTGAAGATGATGTTCGAGCCATTGGACGGACTCGGCATCAAGATGATTCGTCGGTTCGTCAAGCAGCAGAATGTCAGGCTCCTGGAGGAGCAGGCGACACAGGGCTACCCGGCGCCGTTCCCTGCCCGACAAGATGTTAACTGGAGTATCCGGTGGCTGGCAGCGTAAGGCGTCCATGGCAATATCGAGCTTGGTTTCGATCTGCCAGCCATCAACGGCTTCAATTTTTTCTTGGAGCCGGGCCTGTTGTTCTATCAGCTGCTCCATTTCTTGGGGCGATATATCCTCGCCGAGGCGAGCGCTCACCGCTTGGTATTCGGACAGCAGCGTCATGACTTCCTGGCAGCCTTCTTCAACAATTTCTTTGACTGTTTTGTGCTGATCGAGCTGAGGTTCTTGTTAGAGGAAACCAACTGAGTAGCCTTTCGCAAATGTGATCTCGCCCAGATAATCAGTGCCGACTCCGGCAATAATGCGAAGCAGACTGCTTTTACCGGAGCCGTTGAGCCTGAGCACGCCGATTTTAGCCCCATAAAAGAAAGACAGGTAAATGTCTTTGAGAACGTAGCGCTTGGGTGGATGCACCCGCCCCACGCCGACGAGTGAAAAGATGATCTTCTTGTCGTTAGTACTCATAGCTCCCCCACACAGTTGATGCTTATGGTAGCAGAGGATACGGCGTGTTTCATTTGTCGCCCAGAGTGGTGCCTGCGCAATATGGCCATAGAGCTGGAGGCCGGTACGCCGAGCTCGCTCGGGACCGATGAAACGCGGCTCGGTGGAAGGAGGGATGCGACTTTACTTCTAAGATGATATCCTCTAATTAAGAACAGACAACATTTCTAGTGGTGTTGTCATGATGTGGATGTGTGGAGTTGCTCCGTGGTGTGGTGGAGCTGTGGTATGTGGAGGAGGAGTCCATGGGAGTGGTGCTGGAGGTCGAAGTCCCGCAGAGAGAGTTTAATCGTCGTATCCAACCGTTTGGTATTGCCTTGGCCGAGGTCTCCTGGCGTGTGAAAATGTTCACACACGAAGGCGTTGTCCTCTCGGCCTTGTATCTGGAAGAACCCGATATCATTCTCGCCCTCTCGTTCTGGTCCGATGCTGACGAAGCACGGCGTCTGTTCAAAGGCAGTTTCGAGATCTGTTTATGCTCATCCGCTGATCCTCCGGGCCGAGTCCGCCTGAGCGTACAGCTTGATCCGGCTATGGTCGAGGAATTGTTCGTTGCCGCAGAGTTGATCAAGCCGCACCCTACACGGGCGAGTGCCAAGCGTGCTGAGAAGTATTTCATGGATTTTCTCAACATGGTATTTCCAGACTCTAAAGTTGTCTGGGCCCGCTCATACTGCTGGCGGGATGCTTCGCAGTATAGCGAGTCGGCCCTACCTATCCGGGTAGGATAGGCTCTCGCATTCGTCGAAAAGACGTGTTATGCCGTAGCCTTGAGTCGTTCGGTGAACAGCTCAAGCCCAAAATAAGAACACGAGCAGGCAGGCTGTATGCCTGCCTTTCTTTTGGAACATGCCATGCCTGAACGAATCGAAAATTCTCATCTGGTGACGATGACGCCCTTGGTCTCTCCACGAGAAATCAAAGCCAAACTCCCGCTCACCGAGGGTGCGGCTGGGACTGTTCTCCACACGCGGCAAGCCATTTGCGATATCCTGCACGGTCATGATCGACAGCGGTTGTTGGTTGTGGTCGGGCCGTGTTCTATTCATGACATTGAAGCGGCCTATGCATACGCCGAACGGCTGAAGCCTGTTATTGACGCAACCCGAGACCAGCTGGTCATTGTTATGCGGACGTATTTTGAGAAGCCGCGCACAACGGTGGGCTGGAAGGGGCTGATAAACGACCCGCATCTTGACGGCTCGTGTGACATCCCGACCGGCCTTGAGTTGGCACGGGAAATTCTGCTGCGGATTAACCATCTCGGCGTGCCGTGTGCGAGTGAGCTGTTGGACCCGGTGACGCCGCAATACGTCGCAGATTTGTTGAGCTGGGCGGCCATAGGTGCCCGCACCACTGAAAGCCAAATCCATAGAGAGATGGCGAGCGGGTTGTCCATGCCTATTGGTTTTAAGAATACGACTGGGGGTGCAGTCTCAGGTGCGATCAATGCCATGATCTCAGCCGGACATCCGCACCGCTTCTTAGGTATTAACGGCGATGGTATCACCTGCATGATCAAGACCTTAGGCAATCCGGATCGTCATATAATCTTGCGCGGCGGCGGCGGACGTTCCAATTATAGCCAGGAAGATCTTGCTCAGGTGACGGCGCTCGTTGCCAAAGAAGGGATTGCCCGATCGATTATGGTTGATTGTTCTCACGGCAACTCGAATAAAGATTACACGCGTCAGGGGCAGATCTGCCGTGACGTTCTGGCGGTGCGTCGAGAGCAGCAATACGATGTGATGGGTATTCTCCTTGAGAGTAATCTCAAGCCGGGCAACCAGACCTGGAAAGAGGGTTCCAGCCTCGAATATGGAGTGTCGATAACCGATGCGTGCATAGGCTGGGACGAGACGCAAACCTTGCTATACGAAATGGCTGAGGTAGTCCAATCGAATCCAATTCCTGTCCTGGAACCTGTCCTCCAATAGGATAGCAATAGCATGGGTGCAGTTCTGACGCGCTAAGGTCGGCTATATGCTGGACCCCAAGGGCCATCAAAACTCCGTATCGCCTCTTCTCTTCCTGACGGTGGGTTTGGTGTTGTTGGCTGGATCCTCGTGCACCTATGCTGAGAGCAAGTGGAACCAAAAAATGACCGAGTTCAACCAGCGGATTGACCAGGAAATGCTCCAAGCGGAAGGCAAGGCCGGCCGCTGTCAAGCCCAAGGCGGCGTCTTTTACAACGAACAATGTTATAAGCCTGATACCAACCCTGCCGTACGTGATGAGCAGACGTGTCGTTTACACGGTGGTCTGTATATTGATGACGAATGCTACACAGACCAGAGCGGCGGAGCGCGTTTTCAGTAGCGCCGTCTTGGGTTGTCGGCCGACACGAATTCCTTTATCTCACAGATAAGATATTGTCCAGCCTGATAAAGGAGGATCCTATGGACGATCAGATGGAAAGAGCGACTCCTGTACACGGCGCCTGCTTGCGTGGCGCCGTCCAGTTTGAATTTACTCTGCCCACGCTCTTCTGTGGTCATTGTCACTGTTCCATGTGTCGCCGGGCGTATGGTACGGGCTATGTCACCTGGATAGGGGTGAAGGTAGAGCAGTTCAGCCTGACCGCAGGACCCGATCATCTGGCTGCCTTTTCCTCCTCGGATCACGGCAAGCCGTCATTTTGTGATCAATGTGGCAGCTCGTTGTTTTGTGAGTCCGACAGCCATCCGGATGTCATCGATATCGTCCTGGCAAATCTCCACGGTCCCATCGACCGCCAACCGCAGGCGCATTATTATTTTTTTGACCGCGCCGACTGGACTGTCATTGGCGATGAGGTGCCTCGCTTTGGCGGTGCAACCGGGACTGTGCCCTTAGCCCCACAGACACCGAGTCATGGTGGAGCGGAGACGCATGCCTGAGCCGCAGGCCAGCACGGGGAATGTCCAACGCGTGAGGAGAGCAGCCTATGCATGTCGGGACAGTCAAGCAGATCTGGCGTTACCCCTTTAAGAGTATGATAGGCGAGCTCCTCGACCGTGCCCTAGTCGGTTCCCAAGGATTGCTTGGTGATCGGGGCTGGGCGGTACGAGACGAAGTGCGCGGCGGTATCCGCGGCGCAAAAAAAATCCCAGCCCTCATGCAGTGCCAGGCACGCTATCCTCAAAACCCGACTGCACAGCAGACCGGACCGGTTGAAATCACGCTACCGGATGGGACGACCTTCTTGTCTAATGCGCCGGACGCGGCACCGAAACTCAGCCGAGCGCTAGATCATCAGGTTTCAATTTGGCCTATTCAGCCTGCGGAGAACCTTGATCATTATCGGCGCGGGAAGCCCACCCACGACAACCTGGAGCAAGAGCTCCGATCGGTCTTCGGCATAGAGGCGAACGAGCCGTTGCCGGATTTATCCGACTTACCTGAAGAGATCATGAAATACGAATCTCCACCCGGCACGTATTTCGACGCGTTTCCGCTTCTGTTGGTAACCGATGCATCCCTGACAAAGCTCCAGTCGCTGGCTCCGGACTCCCTCATCGATGCCCGTCGTTTTCGGCCTAATGTTTTGATTGCAACGGAAGACGTCGCAGGGTTTGTAGAGACGGACTGGCCCGGCAAGCAGTTGCGTATCGGTGAGATTACCCTCAACGTTAAGATGAACTGTATGCGCTGTGTGATGACAACCCTTGGCTTTGCCAATCTGCCGAAGGATCCGCGGATTATGCGCACACTGGTGCGCGACGCAAATCACAATCTGGGTGTCTATGCGACGGTTGAAACGCAGGGATCCGTCTCGGTGGGGGATCGGGTGGAAGTATTGGCTTAGAGGAACTGTCACGCAGGACGCACGTCCTGCGCACGCGCACCGTGTATACGCGAGCACTAAACCCGGAGGAGGGGAGAGAACGTGCAGCGGCCGCCCATCCTAATCAGGAAGAGGACGGAAGAGGGTGGCAGGGGTCAGAACGGTCACGGTCGACCGCAGTATGACAACGCGCCGGACGCCGCGGATGCAGAACCGGAGCGGACTGTGCTGCTCGGACTTGAACACCTCTTGTATAGCGATGCGAGTGCATCCCCGCTGCTGGAGAAATCTGAAGAGCAGAGGTTAACACGACAAGCGCGAGCAGCGTGGCAAAGCTTGCTTGCCGTGCTTGAGGAAAACCGAGCCGCACTGGCTAATTTAGTCAGTACGGGCGACAATACCGGCGCTAGAATCAAGCCGTGGGGTAGACTCTCCGAACGTGAGGTTGTCGCTCTACTCGAACGTGCCCACGACCAAGGTGATAGCCGACGCGTGGGCGTATGGGCGACGCTCCTCGCCGACATCCAAGAGCGACTAGAGCGTTTTCGGAGATGTCGTGACGAACTCGTTCGGCGCAATCTGCGTTTAGTGATTAATCTGGCTCGGCATTATCAAGATCGAGGCATAGGATATCTCGACCTGGTCCAAGAAGGTGCATTCGGGCTGATGCGAGCCATTGAAAAATTCGATCCTGCAAAAGACGTTCGCTTCGGGACATATGCGATCTGGTGGATCTGGCAGGCGATGAGCCGGGCTCAGCAACTTCATGGGGGTGCCGTAATCAGAACTCCGACGACGGTTCAGGCCGACCAGCGCCGTCTCCTGCGCTTAACCTCTGAACTAGAAGATGCCTTGCTCCGCGCACCAACGGAGGAAGAGTTACGCGAGGCTGCTGCAGAAACGTTGGGGACACGAGCCTTGCCGGATACACCGCTCACGGTGGTGTCGCTTGATGCCCCACTCAAAGAAGGAGAAGAGGGTCGGCTGGGGGACGTGATCGCGCAGGTTGACATATTGTCTCCGGAAGAAGAAGCGGTCAGGGAGAGTCTGGGCAAGAAGCTGCGGGAGGTGTTAACCGACCTACCGGCACGCGAGGAAGAAATCGTGAGACTGCGGTTTGGCTTTGACGGGAATCGGACCCTGACGCTGGAAGAGATCGGTGCGCGTCTCGGATTGACCAAAGAGCGGGTGCGTCAACTCGAATGGCGCGCCCGTAAATGCCTCAAGGTCATTTGTGAGAACGCCGGAATGGATAGGGATGGTTAAGTCTTGAGGCGATCCGGGCAAGCTGTAACCATCTGTAACCCGATGCCCCCGGACCGCCCTTGTCTCCCATGCGCAGATCTCTAGTAGCGCTTCATGACCTTCTCGGCAAAATCGCCCAGGACCTTGCGGGCGCTGGCCATAGGCGGTAGAAGGGCGACTTCTTTTAAGCCGTTCTTTTCCGCGTTGCGCAGTTTTTCAATAATTTCGTCAGGTGTCCCAATCACGCACGAGCCTTCGATCGCCTTCGGGGTAATAAAGCGGCGTTCTTCAGGTACGAGAAAAGTACAGTGTCCATTGTGTATCTGCAGATATCGTTTCTCAGCCGGTGTTTCCATCTTTTTTACATACGCGCAGTACTCGTCCCAAACGTCGTGTATGGAGGGCGGGATCATCTCCTCTTTGCCCGTAAATTCATAGATTTCGTACGTAAAGTGTAAGACGGCCGAAACCCAAGAGCCACATTCGTCGATGACGCGATCAGAGGTCAAATCTTCACCCGGCTCAAGCACCACTACTGAGGTGAGCGAGGCGGTATGATAGTCGCTCAGGTTTTTGCCGACCCGGGCGGCCCCTTGGCCTACATAGTCCATATTGAGATTCAGAACCGCTTCTTGTTCGTTGAGGACCGAGACCAGCCCATCGCCAAATTCGCCTGCGGCTTTGAGGGCTAAGGGTCCATTGGCCGCTACGATAATGGGAATGGGATGCTCTAGATCAATGAACTTCAGGTCTTGGTGCAGAAACTGGATAGCCCGCGTTGTGTCGTGGAGCGTATATTCGACTTCCTCGCCCCGCAGCAGGGTGCGGACCACCCGCAGATATTCTCGGAAGTCGCGAATTTTCATCGGGTTCATGCCCATGACGCGCATCGCGGTGTGGCCCGTTCCAATACCGAGGAAGACGCGGCCCGGGGCAATTTGGTTGATCGACGCGATCGAGTGGGCCGTCACCGGGGCCAGGCGGGTGCCTGGTATGGCAACCCCCGTTCCGAGCTTAATGCGGGAGGTGTTGTGAGCGGCGAGTGCCATGGTGGCATAACAATCGGACCAGATCATTTGTGAATCGGGTATCCAGGCACGGTCATAACCCAAGTCTTCGGCGTATTTGATCAGCTGCCAGTCATCGATCTTGGTTGCCACAGTCAGACTAAATTCCATACGGCCCTCCTTTGAGATGAAAGTACGGTTGAGATTGCTGGAAGCATGCCACACCAATCTGTCTTTCGCTATATCAGTAATCGTAGCGTGCGCCCTGCGCACCGAGGAACTACCGCCCCGGCACCAGCCGCACCCGCTCGCCACCAATTTCGATCGTTGTCTTTGAGTAAGTCAGCTTCTGAATAATCTTGCCGTCTTTGAAGTGGATCACATCCAACCCTCGCCGGGCTTCGTGTTTGTCTTCCCAGCCTTCTTCAAAGGACGGCGAATCGAGCTGCCAGCGATACAGGACCTTTTGCCCGACTTCGTCGATAAAGGTTTCTTCGTCGGTAAACGTGAATCCACCGTGATCGGCGAACCAAGGCGTCCAGGCCAGTCGCAGGTTCTCTTTCCCTCGGACCCAGCCTCCGGTCCAATTCTCAAAATAAATGTCGTCATGGAACAGGTCCATGACGCCGTCGAGGTCGTGGGCCTCCCAGGCTGTGCCCCATTTGGCGAGTGCGGTCGAGATTTCGTCGCGGCTGAGCATGGCTCTTATCCCTTTCGGTACGGGTCGGAGCAATGCATGCGTTGCCCCGACGAATTTACGATACATCCTGTACTTGCTTGGCAAACGCCCGCACTTCCTTTGCAATGCCATCCGGGTCTCGACTCAAGGGGACCATATACAAGACTTTGACCCCAAGGTCGCGGTAGGTTTTGATATCTTTTGGCGTGGTGCGGGTTGGGTCGGTCATGGCCGTCAATTCGAGATCATCATAGTTGCGACCTGCTTCATCCACGAGTTTTTTGAGTTGATCCAACAGAGGGCGAATCTGATCAAAGGTAAGCAACGCAATATGCCAGCCATCTCCAAAGGCAACCACGCGTTTCAGTGCGTAGACTGACTCGCCCCCCACCCAGATGGGCGGATGCGGTTTTTGTAAGGGACGAGGCAGGACGTTGACGTCTTCTTGCAGTTGAACAAATTCACCCGAAAAACGTGGGCTGTCTTCGGTCCACAACGCTTTCATCATGGCAATATATTCACGCGTGCGCTTGCCGCGACGCTGAAACGGGACGCCAAGGAGATCGAACTCTTCTTCCAGCCAACCAACACCGGTGCCAAGAATAAACCGCCCGCCGGAAAGGACATCGATGGTGGCGACCCGTCGGGCTACGTCAAAAGGGTGTCGATACGGCACGATCAGCACGCTCAGACCGATCCGGATCTTCTCTGTGATCGCCGCGACAAAAGCGAGGGTGTCAAACGGGTCTAACCACTCCATGCTGGTGTAGACGTCATAGTTCGGCTTACCGTCGTAATACTTCTCATACGGCCAAGGAGAGCTGATTTTTTTGGGCAAGACGATATGATCACCGATAAGAAGAGAGTCACACCCTTCCTCCTCGGTAATCCTGGCAACATCCATGAGGACCTTCCGATCACACACCGACGCGCCCCCAGCTAAGTGTAAACCGTATTTCATAACCATCCCTCCTTTTTGACTGCCAATGACGTAGCGAAAAGACCGGTCTGGGGCAAGGGAAGCCCGGCGCAGACTACTGAGAGCCAGAAGAAGTCAAATCACTAAATCCGGCTGTCTCCTCGCTCTACAATCTTGCTTTGAACCCGGTGTGGAGACAGGGCGTCTTTTAATAGGACGAGGACTGCTCCTGGATCAGCCCCTCCGCACGAGAAAACATCGATGGCCATATAGGCGCGCTCTGGAAACGTATGAAAAGTGGCGTGTGAGGTCGCGAGTAAAAACATACCGCTAACACCCTGACCGCCGGTTGGAAAATGATGGCTGACCTGATTCAAAATAGAGAAGCCTGAGCGTTCAAGAGCCGAGCGAAAAACTTGCATGAGCGTCGCCTCATCACGCAACAGCGCGGCGTCAATCTCATACAGATCGGCGAAAAGATGTTGGCCTGTCACGTGGATGCTTTCGTGGACGTATGGACTTGCTTGACGGTGTGCGAAAGTTCCTGCATTGTGGGAATGCAGAGTAGCACGATGCTGGGGATTAAAAGAACAGCCTCTCAAGGCATGCGGAAGACGATCTGGAGGATAGGCTTGGGTTGCTGTCTTGCCGTGCTCCTTGGCGGCTGCTCGCCATCGGCCACTCCGTTGGACAAACTGAAAGCACAGCTCTCCTCTGCACCCGAATATTCCATCATTCTTGCCGATATGCGCGAGGAGGGGACGTTTATCTCTTCCTACTTCCATCAGTACCGGGTTGTGCAGGGCGAGAAATCCTGGACAACGGACTGGTTGCAGGTGCCGGAGTCGTTATACCGCGCCAATGAGAATTTCCTGGGCATGACGCTCGCGTCCAAAACACCCGACGGCGAAAACAATGTCCCGCATCCGGCCGGGTATGGCTATGTCGGTAATGCTCGTTACGGACAGTGGCAGACGAATAATAGTGGTACGTCCTTTTGGGCGTTTTACGGCCAGTATGCGTTCATGAGCAGCATGTTCGGCCTGGGACGGGGATCGATCTTTCGCAGCGACTATAACTCCTACGAGCGCACTCGCTCGCGCGGCCGCCCGTATTATGGACCGACCGGAAAAGAATACGGGACGCGCGGCACGGTGACACAGCAAAGGAAATCGTCGTTTTTTGAGCGTCGCCGGTCACGCGACGTCGCCAAACGGCAACGCTTCAGGCAGAAATTCAATAATCGATTGGGGCGCAGTAGCGTGCCGGTTCGGTCGCGGGGATTTGGCTTTGGCAAATAGGCGGCGATTACGAATAGACCCATGACTATCGATGCTCTCATCCTTGCCGTCGTCTACCTCATATGTGCCTACGTATTGTTCTGGGTCGGGACGCTGGTTTTTAACCTGGCCCACCGCGAATTCCATGTGCATGAAGAACTGATCGGCAACAAAAATATCGCCCTCGCGCTGGCTCTGGTTGGCTATTACTTTGGGCTGGTCTTTGCCATAGGGGGCGCCATAGTCGGGCCGTCTCACGGCGTGGTTGATGACGTGCTCGACCTTTTTCTCTATGGGACACTCGCCATTGTCCTGCTCAATATTTCGACCATAGTCAGTGACCGTCTGATTCTGTACCGATTCAGCAATACCAAGGAGATTATCCAGGATCAGAACGCGGGCACCGGCATCACCGTTGGCGGGGTGTATGCTGCCACCGGACTCATACTGTTTGGCGCGATCTCGGGTGAGGGCGGTACGGTCTGGACTGCCATCGGTTTTTGGGGGCTGGGTCAGGTCGCGCTGATCTTGACTGCCTTTATGTATGACTGGATCACGCCGTATAGCATCCACGACGAAATTGAAAAGGATAACGTCGCCGTCGGTGTGAGTTTTGCCGGGGCACTCATCGCCATGGGCAATATTCTGCGCTACGCGGTGAGTGGCGACTTCTTTTCGTGGCAAGATCATCTGATGACGTTTGGATCATTGGCCCTGGTTGGTCTGGTGGCGCTCCCGATTATCCGACTGGCCACCGACAAAGTTCTTCTGCCGGGAACAACGATTACGGCTGAATTAGTCGAGTATGAGCAACCCAATCTCGGTGCGGCCTGCATTGAGATGTTCTCTTACGTGAGTGCGTCCTTCCTCATCACGTGGTGTTTCTAACCTCCTCAAACTCTGCCTGTTCGCGACTGGGTGCGCGGGCATAGTCGCGGAGTTTGTGCTGTGCACGCTTGCGACCTATTTTCTGGGGAATGCGGTCCTGCAGTGGACGCTGATGATGTCGTTCATGCTGTTCGCCATGGGCCTAGGCAGTCATCTGAGTCGCTATCTGGGAAAAAACCTGGTGGACGCATTCACCGTCCTAGAGTTTTCACTGTCCCTGCTGTGCGCCAGTGCTGCCGCTGCGGCGTATGCGCTTTCTCCATTTCTCAATAACGTCGGCCTGGTGATTTATCCGTTCGGGATTGCTATTGGTCTGCTGATCGGGATGGAGATCCCGCTCATCACTCGGGTCAATGCCGCCTACGAAGAACTCCGAGTGAATATTTCTTCCGTCATGGAGAAGGATTATTACGGGGCACTGCTGGGTGGACTGTTCTTTGCGTTTGTGGGGCTGCCCTACTTGGGGCTCAGCTATACGCCGGTGATTCTGGGTGCGGTGAACTTCTGTATTGCGTCGCTGTTTCTCTTTCGTTTTCGGTCCTTACTCGCCGCCCCCCGGCTGCTGAGTGGCGCCTGGGCCGTTGTGGGCGCGGGTCTTATCGGTCTCTTTTTTTTGGCCGAACCGATCGTGCTGTTTGGTGAGCAGGCGCTGTATAAGGACACCGTTATCCTGGTCAAACAAACGCCCTACCAGCGTCTTGTCCTGACGCGTTGGCGCAACGATTATTGGCTGTATATCAATGGCAACGAGCAATTCAGCAGCTACGATGAAGAGCGCTATCACGAACCCTTGATCCATCCGGCTCTCTCGCTGGTTGGCAATCGAGAAGAAGTGTTGATACTCGGTGGTGGCGATGGCTTGGCGCTGCGCGAGGTCCTGAAATACTCTGCCGTAAAAAAAGTGACGCTGGTTGATCTCGACCCTGCTATGACGGCGCTGGCCGCTTCGCATCCCATCTTTGTCCAGTTGAATGAAAACGCATTCAGTGACGTGCGGGTGAGTGTGGTGAACGTGGATGCATTCGCATTTTTACAAGACACACACCATTTATTCGATACGATTATTATTGATTTGCCCGATCCGAACTCGGTCGAGTTAGCGCGCCTGTATTCGCTGAACTTCTATCGTTTATGCAAAAAGCATCTCAAACGCGGCGGCACTATCGTGACTCAGGCAACCAGTCCATTTTTTTCGCGCCAAGCATTTCTATGCATCCAAAAGACTATGCAAGAAGCAGGATTCAGCACCTTGCCGTACCACAACCACATCCCAACGCTAGGAGAATGGGGATTTGTGTTAGGCGTGGATGACCAGCTTATGGAGTCTCAGGCGCTTAAAGAAACCGTGCAACGCTTGTCCTTCCAGGATGTGGAAACACGCTTCATGAACCATGATGCGATGATCTCGATGGTCCACTTTGGGAAAGGCGTATTTGACGGAGCGGACAAGATAAAAATTAATCGGGAGAGTCGACCGGTCTTACATGAGTATTATAAGCAGGGCAGGTGGGAAGTGTATTAATGCCTGCCCCGAAAATGTAGGTCAGAGCCCGTTCCTCCTCTATTGCCTTCTTAGAATTCCATAGTTGTGGATGAGTCTGGAGCTGCCCCCCCCCAGTGCCTGGATTCGTTGGTACAGCTCCTTGGCGCTCATCCCCTCAACGTTCGGATCAAGATAATCCACCTGAAATGGGTTGGGCATTACTGGACGGGGGACTGCGATCTCGCCGTCTTCTTCTATAGCTGGCTGGAACGTCTTGAGCTTCTTATCGTTGCTCAGCTGTTCAATCGAGATTGGAACGCCAGCTACCTCAACAGAATAAATGAGAGGCTTAGCCTGCTTGGCTTCAGCAAGACTGGCCTCAAAGACCGGACGAAAGTTCAGAAACGAACGTGCGATATTCTGGAGCCCCTCGTTTGCAGCAACTTCTTCCTCCGTATACATGCTGGCAGAGCGCTTCAGCCGGACTAGCGTGTCCTCAAGGCTCATCTCGAATGTCTCGACCGCGGTAACTCGTGCTTCGCCAATCTGTGTTGCAAACTCCTTTTCGTTGTCAAAACGGTGTGACCCACTCAACCCGCCGACAGTCTTCATAAAGACCACGTGAGGCTTGATATTGTAACGCTCCAGAAGCTCTATGACTTCGGTATCGCTGATGGCATGCCCGTATCCAATGTTTGCCTGGGAAAAATTAGTCCGTTGAGGTTCAATCACAGCTCCCCGATGTCGTGAGGAGTAAGGATCGTGGATTCGCTTATCTCCGCTCCGCCTACAGGAAACGGAACCATTGCAACAGCTGAAGATTTTCAATAGTGGAATCCCCAACAACGTGTATGCTTCGATAACAATCCGGTAGTCTTGGCTATTCTTATAGAGCAAGCCGTGTGGCGCAAACATCGATCCAGATGCTATGCGGGCGGCAACCCATCCCTCGCTCCCTGGCTGCGATGATGCACAGCCCGTTACGAATGTACCTCAACAACCCGTATCTGGCGAGTTAGGAGGCGCGCGATTGGATTGTCTAGGCAAGTAATATTAAGCTCACTGACCACTTCTTGTGCAGCAGCTCGCTCCTTCTCTGACAGTCGGTCGAACCCATCGCCCACCACAAACTTTAGAATCACAAGGTTCAGTACGATGAGGACTCCAAGCCCTCCCAACAAGATAAGGAACCAAGACCACATTGTGTATCTCATGCTGGCCTCCACAAATCCTGTACCGCCTTGACTCTACGGCTCTTTTCTTACTGATTGAGGAATGAGAGAATGCGTGGAGGATACGCCGCTAAAACTTATGGAGCGTCTGGCTCTTGCGGCATTGCAAAGGATGGGCTTCAGGACTGCTCCCGCGGTAAAATACTCGAGAACTCATACTCCTTCACCCACTTACCCACCGCGGCGTCAAACTCGTTTTCGCCCCACTGCTCGATGGTCAGAATCTTGTCTTCATCCGCATCCGTGTAGTCCCAATAGATCATCTCATCACCGGCAACGCGGTCGTCAGGGTAGTAATGTCCGGCTCCACTCTCTTCCAACCGATAGCGGACGCCTTGATACTCTATTTCTTCGGGGGGGTCGTCGTGCTGCTTGATGTGGTCGCGAACAGCTTGACCAAGGTCTGAAATATTTATTTTCCTACTGATGCTCCATTCAACTTCATCATCGACCTCGCGCCCCAGATAGCAGCCATCATCTCCGGCATCGAGTTCCCACTCGTCGCTGCGCGTCCCCTCGAAATCATAGCGATTATGGCTCTTGACCTCCCAGGTCTTGAGATCATAGTCGAGCAGATATCCGACTTTCAGGTTAGATAACGTCAAATCATGCAGCGGGTCTGTTTCCGGCTGCGCGTCTTTCTTACCGAAGAGTTTCTTCCACAGAGACACGGCGGACTCCTTTAGGCTCTTGCAGGCTCTTGTTTAATCAGAAAACCCCCCTCAAATCCCAACAGATCCCAACAATCCCCTCTGGGGAGGGGTGGCGCGTAGCGCCGGGGTGGGTCCCCCGTCGCTGTATTTCGAGAGTTTCATAACCTAGGCCTTTAGGGGGCCATTATTCCAGCATAGAAAATACCAATTGCCTAGAGCCCACTGAAACTGACGACACCTTCCAAGTCGACCAGCAGTAGCTCCGAGGCATCTGTATCTTGTGTTTTTTGTTAGACCGTGTACAAGACAAGACGGATAATAGAAATAGAGATAGATCCTATTTAATCAAGCTCGAAATCACCACTCCACGCTCCGGTACGAGACCATCTTTTCAATCTTTCCTGTAGCACTCTGTAAGGAAGTATAAAGGTAAGTTATGGCATGCAAAACAGTGCTGCTCGTCGATGCTCATAGCATTGTCCGTCAAGGGTGCTTGAACGCTCTAGCACAGTTAGAGGACAGAAAGGTGGTAGGCGAGGCTGCCTGTGGCAGAGAAGAACTAGAGAAAGCAAAGACGTTGAAACCTACGATCATGGTCACTGACCCGAGGCTGCCCAGCCTCAGTGGCATTGAGATCATCCGACAGCTCAAAACAAGTCCTTCTCAGACCCATTCTTTGCCGCCGCGAGACTGACCTCGAAGGCCGCACGATGGATCAAAAGTGAACGGGCTTGATTCCGGGCATCCTCGTTTGCCGCTATGTCCTCCTCCGTATACGTCTCCGCCAAGTCCCGCAGCCGGACCAGGTTGCCCTCAAGGCTGTTCTCGAATGACTCGGCCGTCTTAGCCCGTGCTTCCTCGATCAATGTCTGAGCATCTTGACCGTCGTTGTTGCGGTGTGCCCCGCTAAACCCACCAGGAGTCTGCATGAAGACTGCACGGGGTGTGACGTTGTGGCGCAGCAGGAGATCTAAAACCTCGTCATCCCGGGTGGCCGCCCCTAGTCCAACGTTGGCCCGGGAATGGCCGTTTCGATCGATGACAGGGGGATCAGACGGCTGGGCTTGACTCACGCTGGGACAACATAGGACAACAGTCAGAGTGGCTGCCGGAATGATACGGAAGATGTTCTTATTTTTTATTTTCATCTCCTTCTTTTCTCGTCTTGGTTTTTAATGGCTTTTGTTCTCATTGTGGCGGGGCTCTGTTTATGCGTCAGCACCTCCTCGTAATTCCCATCATTGTTGTGATTCTGTCGCTTGAATTGTTCCCGCAACGGCAATCAAAGAAAAATAATCACAACATGTCGATCTGAACTCACTTCACTGAGGTTGTGTAAAGTGACAGAGAAGGGGAAGTTTACAAAGAGTAATAGTGAAGTAAACATACCTTCTTTAACGGGGGAATTTACCTGCAAGAATAGAAGAAATTGCGCGCTTACCGTCCATTCCTACAAGATGGCCGGTCGCGGCTCTCTACTCTTTGTTTCTCAGCTACAAGGTGGTTTTCTGTCTGACGGGAATTAGTGCGGTGGATGCGTTCGTGCAGTGTTGAGTCGAAAGAGACCCTCACCCGCGTCTGCTCACACAGTTGCTCTCCCTAGCAGGGCGCTAGGGAGAGGGGAGTAATCGTTTACGCCGCAATGCCCATCTTCGATTTGAGTGTAGCCAAGGAGTCACTGGTCGCCACGCTGCCTCCCTGAGCCAGGGCGGCGTCTATCTCATTGTCCACGCTCTTATCGATATCTGCGAGGTCGCCGTAGGCCTGGGCTAAGGACTCGTCTTCTTCGACTTTATTGCGCATCTTCTCCAGCATGGCGATGGTGCTGGAAGAGTCGATCTTGGCCAATTGTTGATTGATCTTTTTTGTCGAAGTCGCGGTGCGGGCGCGCGCCTTTAGTGTGATCAAGTCATTTTCATATTTGGTCACCGTGGATTTGAGCTTTTCGATTTTGCCTTGCAACTGAGAGGCCATGCTGTCTTGGCTCTCCCAGGTCTTCAGCGTCTGCGCAGCCTTTTGGCTCACGTCTTCCTTCTTATGTAAGGCCTCAGTTGCAAGCCGTTCCGCTTCGGCTTGGTTGAGTCCCCCACTTTGCATTTTTTGGAGCAGCATCATCGCCTTGCGTTCATACTCGGCGGCCATGGCTTTATGGCCCTCAGCATCCTTTTTGAGCCGAATGGCCACTCCTTTGACCTCGGCCAAGCTTGTCATACTCGCCTGGAGATCTGTCTTCAGATCGCGTATCCCCTGTTCCGTCATACGGATCGGATCTTCCAGACCCTCCAATGCCGCGTGCGCTTCAGACTGTCCGATTTTAAAGAGTCGTTGAAAAAGTCCTGCCATAATATATTCCTCCAGATTCGGGTTAGCGTTTATTGAATGAGAGTAATTCTTCCGCGTTCTCTGCCAGGGCGAGACTCAGCGCCTCAATAGAGCCCTCCAACTCGTTGCTATCCAGGTTCTCTATGCGCAGTGTGTCGCGAAAGAGTACGGTCTGGGCGTCCTCGGTCAGCACAAATGCCCCGTGTACGAGCAGACGGTTCATTTGCAGTAAACGCCGGAATAGATCACCGGGGTCGCCGGGCACGGGCATAATCACCTGCTCCAAGATGAGCAAAGGATCCTCACAGTCAATAATCAAATTATTGATGCCATTTTCCTCGTCATTCACGATGAAGAGTTCTTGCTCTTCGTCTTCTTGGGCAATGGCATGGCCC